>NZ_AOJN01000027.1:0-66817 GCF_000337335.1 Halorubrum distributum JCM 10118
CTTCGTGGAGTTCACTGTCTGCTTGCTGGGTCGTAGACACACCTTCAGCAAGCAGGCGTTCTAACTAAGCGGCTTTGTGAAGTACTGAAATTGTCTTGTGTGAACTGGCCATACTCAAATGCCTCACTGTCGCCTTCTGGTAAAAGACCTCGAACTAACCCGCGGAACCCTTCTCTATTTTCATCGGGGGTCAGTTTTGTTTCCATGTCTACTTCGAGCATCCCGCTGATATCATCGTGAACTCGTTGGATGTTCTGCTGGCTTGCGTACTCTTCTCTCGCAGGAACTGTGTCTTGCCCTCGGAACTTGACTGAAGCAACTTTATCTGCTTCATCGATCTTCTCTGCTGCTCTATCAGAAAAATGCGGTTTGATGGTCATATAGGCGTCACCGATTCCACTTTCTCGGATAGCCGGATCGAAGAGCTGTTTAAATGTAGTTTTTATACCTTTTCGCTTGTACTTGCTGAGAATGAAGAGTGCTTGTGAAGTGTCTCGGTCTGGGATATGGAATAAGAAATAGAACGGTATTTCTTCGGCGTGACTCTCTTCACGCCGATCTTCGTATCTGGTTTCTTCTTCCACGTCGTAGAAATCAGCATTTCGACCCCACTCACCACCCTTGAATCGTCCTTCAATTGTATTTCCGTCCCTACGATATTCAGCAACGTTGAAGATCTTTTGCCGATCCCAGTCTAAGTGTGTTTCCTGAGTGTATTGGTCCAGAAAGTCCTCAAAATAGTCTGTGAGGTTGTTATATGGAAAACTTGACTCGTACTCACGAAGTCGTGTCTGATCCCAGTTAGAGTCCGCATTATTTGACTCCCTGATTTGAATCCAATATGGAATCAATTTATGAGCTGCCATTTTCGAGAAGATATTTGCTCGTCTGATAAATAAACACGTATTATTAATTTGAAACAAACGACGGGTGCATATATAAAGAAGATCGTATACAAGATAGGCTTAAACAAACGCCTATACTCAATCTTCCGTATGCTCGTTGACGGCATCATCGACCCCATCTCGGTCGATCATCGCGTCATGTAGTGCTTTGCCAAGGTCATAGCTCGCTCATGTAGTCGGCCTCCTCGATCCCCTCATCCCACGCTTCACGTTCACCGGGACGGAAGATTCCACGTGTATCGGTCAGCGAAACCGCTCGATCGCGGCCGAGCGTGAGGGTAAGGCCGCCACCACCCGACTTTTCACGGCTCCCGGCCACGCGTGAGTATGAGCGTTCGCTGGCGGCCGATCGCGGTCGTCCTCCTCGTCGTGCTCGCCGGCTGCGCCGGCGCGCCGGTCCCGGACGTCGGCACCGACTCGCCGCCTGCCGACCTCGACTCGCCCCCGGCCGACCCGGACGGCGTCGACCCGAACGACCCGGACGACACGGCCTGGACCGGCACCGTCGTGCGCGTCGTCGACGGCGACACGATGGAGGTCGAGTTCCCGAACGGCGAGGTCGACACCGTCAGGCTCCTCGGCGTCGACACGCCCGAGACGAGCGCCGAGTCGACCTCGCCCGGCGAGTTCGAGGGAATCCCGGAGACCGACGCCGGCCGGGCGCACCTCCGGGCGTGGGGCCTCGAGGCGTCGGCGTTCGCGGAGTCGGAGCTCGCCGGCGAGGAGGTCACGGCCGTCACCGGCGGCGACCGCCGCGGGAGCTACGGCCGCCTCCTCGCGGTGCTGTACGTCGACGGCGAGGACTTCAACGAGCGCCTGCTCACGGCGGGGTACGCGCGGCTGTACGACACCGAGTTCGCGAAGCGGGACGCGTACGCCGCGGCCGAGGCGGACGCGCGGGAGCGCGGGGCGGGGCTCTGGGCGTTCGACGAGTCCGACTACCCGACCGAGGCGAGCGAGGTCGACGACGGTGATCTCCCGCCGCTCCCGGACGACGGCGACTACGACTGCGGCGACTTCGACACGCGGGCGGAGGCGAACGCGGTCCTCGACCGGTCGCCTGACGACCCGCACAACCTCGACGCGGACGGCGACGGCGAGGCGTGCGAGTCGATCCCCGAGTTCGGGGTTACCCCGGCCGCCCTCCCTGTGTCGCCGTAACACACTTAAGAGCGCGCTCGATACGGTGTCGTAGTGGCATCCCGACAGGGCGGGTCGGGGGACGCGGAGCCCCTCGGACCCGGATCGACGGAGCGTCGGACCGCTTCCACGACCGCCGCCGCGACCCGCGAGGACGACGTCCGGCCTCGGTCCCCGCCGGAGTCGCCCGCGCGTCGCCGACAACGGGCCGGTCGGTCCGACCGGCTCGACCGTCGCGCGGAGTATCGGTCGGTCGACTCGCGCCGCGGCGGGGCGGCCGCCGCCCGGACGCCGGAGGACCCGCCGGTGCGCGACCCCTCCCTGTACGCGCTCACCGACCACTTCCGCGAGCGGCTCGAACAGCCGGGCCGGTACGTCTCGACGCGCACCGTGAGCGACGCGATCCGCGAGGGACAGCTCCGGTGGAACAGCACCGACGGTTGGCGGTTCGCGCTGGTCGAGGGCGGCGTCCGGTTCGTCGTGGTCGTGAGCGACACGGAGACGAACTCCCCGGTGGTCGTGACCGGCTGGACCGAGGTCGCGGACCGCGAGGCCGCCCTCGAAGCCTCGCGGTGGGACGGCGTCGACGTCGACACCATCGCCGTGCGCGCCGCCCTGAGCGAGTCGGCGTCGACGCCGATCCCCGACCGGATCCGCCCCCGGACCGTGACTCGCCCCTTCGAGGTGGGCCAGCACCGGCTCGAAACCGAGCCGGGCGAGCCGTTCGTGCGCTGTACCGACTGCGGCTGCCGGTTCCGCTCGAAGGAGGGGATCACCTCGCGGCGGTGTCGGCAGCGGTCGCCGGGTCGGTAGCTGGCGGCGCTATTTATAAACGACCCCGAGTAGTCACGCGATTCGCGAACGGCTCGGCTGTGCGGTGGCGCGTGCCTGCGAGCGGGCCACCGGCCCGCGAGCCAGCACGCGCGAGGGACGCGGTGAGCGCTCGGAGAGCGCGAACCGCGAGGCAGGGGAGGTATGAGGAGCTGTGCGAAGCGGTGCGGGGCGGGACTCAGAGGGGCAGTCGGGAGGCCGGCGCACACTCGTTGCGCTCCTCGCTCGTTCGCTCCGCTCACTCGCTGCGGTGCTGACGTCGTCTGCGCCGGCCTCCCGACTGGGGCTTTGGCGGTGTTTCCCGGGTCAACGGTAGCAGCTATTTATAAACAGCTGACCGGGCCGCCGTCTCGGACACGCCATCGACTCGGCCGAACGCCCGTCGAGAGTTATAATCCGATGATGTCGTCGAGTTCGACGTCGCTCACGCGGCCGCCGCACACCGCGCACTCCGCGACATCACGGGGACCGGCCCCGCCCTCCATGTGGAGGTTGCCGCACTCGGTACACACTTCGAATTCAGCGTCGAGCATGGGGCCGGGCGTTTTTCGAATTCGCCCTATATGCTTTGTGCCGAGCGCCGGCCGACCGGACCGCCCACCCGGTGACGCTATTCATTTCCGCGTCGCGGTCGAAGCGTCGGTGATGACCGACGACACCGGCGATGACGCCGGCGAAGATTCCGGAGGCGACGCTCTCACCGACGACGCGACTCCCGACCCCGACAGCTCTGACGCCGACAATCTCTCCTTGGATCGCTTCCACGAGGCGCTCGAAGCCGAGGAGCGCCCGGTCGCGACCGCGAGCGAGGTCGCCCGCCGAATCGGAACCACACAGGCCGCGGCCCGCGACGCCCTCGCGGCGCTCGTCGACCGCGGCGACGTGGACCGGCTCGACGTCGAGGCCGACCCCGTCGTCTTCTACCCGCGCGACTGGGGCGCGCTGGCGAGCCGCGAGCGCGTCGTCGTCTTCCCGGAGCGCCGCGAGATCGTCGTCGACCGGCCAACCCAGTACACCCGCGCACGGCTCTCGCAGTTCGCGCACCTCGTCGACACCACGGGCACGGAGCCCGGCACGCGCGGCTACCTCTATCGGATCCGGCAGGAGGACGTGTGGGCCGCGCCGTTCGACGCCGCCGACGCGCTCGTCGACGCGCTGCGCTCCGTCCTCCCGAGACGCTTCGAACACCTCGAAGACTGGGTGCGCGACCAGTGGCGCCGCGCGCACCGCTTCCGGTTGTACACCCACGCGGACGGCTACGTGGTCCTCGAAGCCGCCTCGGAGAGCCTGATGGGCAACGTCGCCGACCAGCACCTCGACGACGACCACCTCCGCGCGCCCATCTCCGACACCGAGGCGTGGGTCAACGAGGACGCAGTCGCCGCGGTGAAGCGCGCGCTCTACGACGCCGGCTACCCGGTCGAGGACGACCGCGACCTCGAAACCGGCGACCCGGTCGAGATCGAGCTCACGACGGACCTCCGCGACTACCAGGCGACGTGGGTCGAGACGTTCCTCGACCGCAAGTCGGGGGTGTACGTCGGGCCGCCCGGATCCGGGAAGACGGTCGCCGCGATCGCGACGATCGCCGCGGTCGGCGGCGAGACGCTGATATTGGTCCCCTCACGCGAGCTCGCCGACCAGTGGCGCGAGGAACTGCTCGACCACTCGACGGTCGACCCGGCCGACATCGGGCTGTACCACGGGGGCACGAAAGACGTTCGCCCCGTCACGATCGCGACCTACCAGATCGCCGGGATGGACCGCCACCGCAGCCTCTTCGACTCCCGCGAGTGGGGGCTGATCTGCTTCGACGAGGCTCACCACGTCAGCGCCCCCGTCTACTCCCGCACCGCCGAGCTCCAGAGCAAACACCGGCTCGGGCTTTCGGCGACCCCCGTCAGCGAAACGGGCAGCGAGGAGGAGATCTACACCCTGATCGGTCAGCCGATCGGCGCCGACTGGGACTCACTCTTCGAGGCCGGCTTCGTTCAGGAGCCGGAGGTCGAGATCCGCTACGTCCCGTGGCGCGACGAGACGGCCCGCAACGAGTACGCCGCCGCGGACGGCCGCGAGCACAGACGGCTCGCGGCCGAGAACCCCGCGAAGGTCGAGGAGATCCGCTACCTGCTCGCGGCCCACCGCGACAAGAAGGCGCTCGTCTTCGTCGAGTACCTCGACCACGGCCGAGAGATCGCCGACGCGCTCGACGCCCCGTTCATCAGCGGCGAGACGCCCCACCGCGAGCGCGCGGAGCTGTTCCGACGGTTCCGAGCGGCGGACGTCGACGCTGAAGATACCGAAACCGACGACCTCGACGTCCTCGTCGTCTCCCGGGTCGGCGACGAGGGGATCGACCTCCCGAACGCCGAGCTCGCGGTCGTCGCGAGCGGCCTCGGCGGCTCCCGGCGACAGGGGTCACAGCGCGCGGGCCGGACGATGCGCCCGACCGGCTCCGCGCTCGTCTACGTCCTCGCGACGCGCGGGTCGAGCGAAGAGGAGTTCGCCCAGCGCCAGATGCGCCACCTCGGCCGGAAGGGCGTCCGCGTCCGCGAGACGAACGTCGCGGAGTGACGCGCGACGCGACTCCTCAGCCCGCGACGCGACCCCCTCTGCCCGCGGTGCGGGTCGGCCCGAGTCGGGCGGTCAGAGCGAGTCCGCCAGGCGTTCGGCCGCTGCTTCGATCTCCCCCTCGTTCTCGACGAACCGAACGGGCGCGTTCTGGTCTCTCGCGTACTGGAGCGCCGCGGACCGGTTGAGGTCTTGCTCGAAGTCGATCTGGCGTTCGGTGATCCCGTCGAGGTCGCGGTCGCTCTCCCGTCGCCGTTCGAGGATCGTCGCCGGGTCCGCCTCCACCAAGACGAACGCGTCGGGCGAGACGTCCTGGAGCACTTCGACCGGCAGCCCCTGGACGTATCCGGTCTGCGCCTCGACCGCGAGGTGCGTCGAGAGGATCACGTTCGTCGTCGCCGCCTCCTCGGCGACGAACTCGCCCGCGCGGCGCTGGAGGCGACGCGTCTCGGTCTGCGAGAGCGTGCCGAGCTGGGCCCGCTCGGTCGTGATTCCCATCGCCGCCGCCTGTTCGAGCATCACGTCGCCGAAGTTGATCAGCTTGTATCCGTCTCCGAGCCCGCGCCTGACCGCCTGACAGACGCTGGAGAGGCCGACGCCGTTGACCCCCGACACGAGCGTGACGGACATCAGAAGCTCACCTCGTTTTCCTCGTCGCCCGACATCCCGCCGCGGTCGTCGTAGTACCGGCGCCCGATGAACTGGGCCCCGACGAGCATCATCAGCGTGTCGTAGAGGTCGTCCGCCGAGTCGAACGTCTCGACCTCTGACCGGTCGATGACCGCCCGGATAGTCGTCGACTCCCCGCCCGGCGGCGACAGCTCCGTGTCACCGACCGTCTCCAGCACCTCGCTTCGGGGTGCCGGAAACTCCAGCTTCCTCGCGAACAGGTCCCGCGTCTCTGGTAAGCGCATCCATACCATATGACAACGCACGTGAGTATAAGTGTGTATGTACCGCGGGGCGTCGTCGCGCCTCCCGGCCGTTGCCTTCGCGCGCCCGCCGGCAGCACGGACCCCACCGCCGGCCGTCGTCCGGCGAAGCTTTCAACACACACTCCGGTGACTTCGCGACATGGACGCTGACAAGCCCTCGTCCGCGACCGACAGGGACGCCGTCCCGCACCCGACCGTCGCCGAGGCGGTCGTCGACGCCATGCTCGACCGCGGCGTCGACACCGTCTTCGGCATCCCCGGGAAGCAGACCCTCCCGCTGAACCGAGCGCTCGCCGACCGCGACGCGCGGTTCGTCGTCGCCCGCCACGAGACCGCCGTCCCGCACCAGGCGTGGGGGTACGCCGAGACGAGCGAGCCGGGCGAAATGGCCGCCACCTGCGTCGTCCCCGGCCCGGGCGACACGAACGCGATGAACGGGCTGAAGAACGCCCTCAACGACTGCGTCCCCCTGCTCCACCTCGCGGTCGAGACGGAGCGGTCGGTCCGCGGCGGCGACGGCATCCACGAGACGCCGCCCGAGACGTACGACACGGTCGTCAAGGAGAACGTCCTCGTCGACTCGCCGGCGGGCGCGGTCCCGGCCGTCGTCGAGGCGATCCGCACCGCGCGCGAACACCCGCAGGGACCGGTCCGCGTGGGGATCCCGAAGGACGTCCTCGCGGGTCGCACGCCCCAGCCGGCGGTCGGCGAGCGCGACCCGTCCCCGCCGCCGTCCCCGCCCGCCGAGGGGGTCACGGAGGCCGCAGACCTGCTCGCAGACGCGGGCGCTCCCGTCCTCCTCGCCGGCGGCGGCGTCAGGCGCTCGGGCGCCAGCGACGCGCTCCGGTCGGTCGCGGAGGGCCTCGACGCGCCGGTCGTGACGACTTATAAGGGAAAAGGGACGCTCCCCGAGTCGCACCCGCTGTCCGCCGGCGTCCTCTGCGGCGGCGCGAGCGCGGAGCTCCGCGACCTCCTCGCGGACGCCGACGTCGGCCTCGTCGTCGGCTCCGACCTCGACGCGGTCGCGACCGCCTCGTGGTCCGTCTCGATGCCGGAGACGCTGATCCACGTCACGCTCGACGGCGACGACGTGGGATTCGGCTACGAGACCGACCTCGGCGTCGTCGCCGACGCGGACCGTTTCCTCCGCGCGCTCGACGAGGAATTCGCCGACGAGCGCGCGCCGTCTCGCGACCGTTCAGGCGCCGAGCGCGCGGAGTCGGTCCGCGCCGCCGACCGCGAGCGGTTCGCGGCCCTGTCGGCGTCGACCGACGGCGACGGCGGCGACGACCGCGACGACCGCGACGACCGCGACGACCGCGATTCCCGCCCGCTCCGCTCCGTCGAGGTCCTCTCGGCGGTCCGCGACGCGGTCCCGGAGGAGGCGGTCGTCACCGCCGACGCGGGCGGGTTCCGGCTGTGGACGCTCGTCTCCTTCCCCGCCGCGGGACCGCGGTCGTACGTCAACCCCGGCTCGTGGGCGACGATGGGGACCGGGCTCCCCTCGGCGATCGGCGCCAAGCTGGCGAACCCGGACCGCGACGTGGTCGCCCTCACCGGCGACGGCGGGCTCATGATGTGCGTCCACGAGCTCCACACCCTCGCTGCGACGGGGATCGACGTGACCGTCGTCGCGCTCAACAACGACGACTACGCGATTATCAGCGAGGCGGCGTCGCGCTCGTACGAGTTCTCCGAGGGCGCCTACGGCTGGGCGGAGACCGGCCTCGACCTCGTCGCGGTCGCGTCGGGGATGGGCCTGCCGGCCGAGCGCGTCAGCGAGCGCGACGCGGTCGGCGACGCCGTTGAGCGCGCTCGGGGCCGGGACGGGCCGGCGCTCGTCGAGGTCGTCACCGACCCGGCCGAACCGCAGGCGAGCGAGTGGATGACGGGCGCGCGTCCCGGCGAGTAGCTTCCGTTTCACGCCCGGCGTTTCGGAGATCTGAAGCGATCTATATCAGCGTTGGTTCTGAAGTCTCCGTATGCGAAACCCGTGGGTCCACGACGACGTTCCGGACAACGCCGGGAACGGATACGACGGCCCGGTCCGGTTGCTGGCGGCGTTCATGTGGGGATCGCTGGCGCTCCTCGTCGGCGGCTTCGTCCTGCTCTCCGGGGCGGGCGTCGTCGATCTGGCCGACGGCGGATCCCTCGGGGAGGTCGTTACCGGTGTCGTCGCCGCGCTGGCCCTGGCGCTGGCGCTGCCGGTCCTGTTGAAACTGCTCGCGATCTCGCGAGCGCTCGCCCTCCTCGCGCTTCTCGGGACCGGCGCGTCCGTCGGTCGCTTCGTGATCGCCCGCGAGCCGGAGCGGTTCCGGGCGCTCTTGGACGCGCGGGACGGCCTCGTCGAGAACGCGGAGTCGCTCGGCGGCCTCTTCGACTTCGTCGACTCGATGGCGCCCGCGACGCTCGACGTCGCGGCGACGCTCGCCGACGGCGCGGTGACCGCGGCCACCGCCGTCCCGGTCGCCTGAGCGACCCTTTGGTCGACGCGTCGGGTTCACGGCGTTCGGGCGGACGTGAGCCTTAACAACACTCGTTGTGAATCCAGCCCATGACGCATCCGAACGACGTCGCCGTCGGCATCGTCGGCCTCGGCGGCATCGGGTCCCACCACGCGACGAAGCTGGTCGAACGCGACGCGAACCTCGTCGCCGGGATGGACATCGACGCGGACGCCCGGGCGCGGTTCCACGAGGAGTTCGACATCCCGGCCTACGAGGACGAGGCGGCCCTCTACGACGACTGCGACGCCGTGTTGATCACCACGCCGAACCGCTTCCACGAGGTGTACGCGACCTCCGCGCTGGAGGCCGGCCTCGACGTCCTCTTGGAGAAGCCGCTGGCGCACACGCTCGAGAGCGCCGAGCGCATCGCCGAGGCCGCCCGCGACGCCGAGGGATTCTGTATGGTCGGGTTCAACAACCGGTTCGCGGAGCCGGTCCGGGTGGTCAAACACTACCAGGACGAGGGGCGGTTCGGCGAGACGACCCACGTCGAGGCGAACTACGTGCGCCGGCGGGGCGTCCCCGGCCGCGGGTCGTGGTTCACGTCGGCCGACGTCGCCGGCGGCGGCGCGCTCATCGACATCGGCGTCCACGCGATCGATCTCGCCCTCTACTTCCTCGATCACCCCGAGGTCGTGGAGGTCTCGGGGGAGACGCGCTCGGAGTTCGGCGGCCGCGACGACTACGCGTACGTCCACATGTGGGGCGACGACTCGGGTCCGGAGGGGTTCGACGTCGACGACTCCGCGTCGGCGTTCATCCGCGCCGCCGACGGCTCCACGGTGTCGCTGGAAGTCGCGTGGGCGACGAACCGACCGGCGACGGACGAGTTCGTCGTTCGCGGCACCGAGGCGGGCGCGACGCTCGACCGCGGCAGCGACGACCTCACGATCCACGAGGCGGGCGTCGGCGGCGGCCACCACCTCACGGACGCGACGGTCGAGACGCGCGATGGCGACGGCCACGCCGCCGAGCAGGCGACGTTCCTCGAAGCGGTCGCCGCGGGCGAGGCGCCCGCGATCAACACCGTCGAGGAGGGGTTACGCGTCCAGCGGGTCATCGACGCGATCTACCGGTCCTCGGAGACCGGCGCGGCGGTCCGGCTGGACTGAGCGGCCCGTTTGAAATCCTCTTCAAGAGATACATTCGCTGCCAGTTCCGTTCAATATAGAGGGAGAGATGAGCGATAGCGGGAGTGAGTACTGTAGATCGGTCGCGGTAGTTTGATACGTAAACGGACGCGACCGACACCGACTCTCGCTTATAAATAGCCGGCGGTGGCGCGCCTGCGAGCGGCCGGAGCGAAGCGGAGGCCGCGAGCCAGCCCGCGAGGGACGCGGTGAGCGCTCGGAGAGCGCGAACCGCGAGGCTGGGGAGGTGTGAGGCTGCGGTCCCGCGAGCGACCGAAGGGAGTGAGCGGGATCACGGAAGACGCAGCCCGCGCAGCGAAGCGAGCAGGAACGTCTTCCGGTGGTGCTGTGCGGTGTGGGGCGGGAATCAAAGGGGCAGCCGGCGAGGCGCGCGGACGCTCGCTGTGCTCCTCGTCACTCGCGTTGCTCGTTCCTGCAGTGCTTACTTCGCCTCCGCGCGCCTCGCCGGCTGGGGCTTTGGAGGAACTCGCCGCAGTAGCGTCACTCACTTATAAACAGCCGACAGCGACTCCGCAATTCTATTTATAAATGGACTCACTCACGACCTACTACACCTACTCCCGCACCCGATCAGGAAGCACGTTCATCGACCGACTGTTTCGGTTGAGAATCTGCCTGACGGATCGGATTTCGACAGAGCCGACCGCGCCAGTCGAGGGTAGCGGTCCCGATCAGCGACGCTGCCCGCCCCGACCCCCGGTGACTCCCTCCGCGATGGGAACCTATTCGGTGCTGGGCGCTCTTCCGTCGGACAACTCGTGACCCGCGATCCCGGCCCGACGCCGCCCTCCGAACGGATCACCAGCCTCGACGCCCTCCGGGGGTTCGCGCTGCTCGGCATCCTCGTCATCAACATCCGCGTCTTCTCGATGCCGGAGCAGACCCTGCTCAACCCCAACGTGTACGGCGACTTCTCCGGGCTCAACTACTGGACGTGGTTCCTCGGCCACGTGTTCGCGCAGTCGAAGTTCATCACCATCTTCTCGGCGCTGTTCGGCGCGGGCGTCCTCATGTTCATCGAGAGTAAAGAAGAGAAGGGACAAGACGCCGTCCGCCTCCACCTCCGGCGGACCGCGGTGCTGATCGCGGTCGGACTCCTCCACGCCTACCTGCTTTGGTACGGGGATATCCTCGTCGCGTACGGGTTCACGGGTATCTTCCTCCTCTTCGTCCGCGACCTCGACGCGCGCCGGCTCGCCGGGCTCGCCGGGGTATTCCTGCTCTTCATCCCCGCGATCGAGCTGTTCGCCGCGGTCTCGATCGGCGGCGAGGCGCTCGCCGGGCAGTGGCTGCCCTCGGAGGCCGCGATCCGACAGGAGGTGGCCGCCTACCGCGGCGGCTGGCTCGACCAGATGAGCCACCGCGTCGACTCCTCGTTCCAGCGACAGACGAGCGGGTTCATCGGGTCGAGCTTCTGGCGGGTCGGCGGCGTCATGCTCCTCGGCATGGCGCTGTACAAGCGCGGCGTGCTGACCGGCGAGCGATCGACGGCGTTCTACCGGCGGCTCGTCGCGGGCGGCGTCGTCGGCGTCGGCATCGTCGTCGCCGGCGTCGCCTACATCGAGGCGAACGACTGGAGCGCGGGCGCCGCGCTGTACTGGCGGCAGTTCAACTACGTCGGGAGCCTCCTCGTCGCCGGCGGCTACGTCGGACTGATCACCCTGTTCGTCCGGTGGCGCGGCGAGGGGATCGTCACCCGCGCGCTCGCCGCGGTCGGCCGGACCGCGTTCACGAACTACCTCCTCCAGACGGTGATCGCGACGACGATCTTCTACGGGCACGGGCTCGGGCTGTTCGGCTACGTCAGCCGGGTCGAGGCGATGGGGATCGTCGTCGGGATCTGGGCGGTCCAGGTCGTCCTCTCGGTGCTCTGGCTCCGGTACTTCCGGTTCGGTCCCGTCGAGTGGGTGTGGCGCACGCTCACCTACGGCGAGGCGCAGCCGATGCGGCTCGGGAACTGACCGGGCGCGCCCCTCGGGTCGCGCCCGTTCTCCGAACTGAGACTCGCGTGGACACGTTCAACACCCTCCCGCCGAACCCCCGTCCATGACCGGCTTCGACGTCCACGACCACCGCCACGAACTGAAGCAGCTCCGCGACTCGGGCGCGACGAGCCTCTGGGAGAACCGCGAGGAGATGGCGTGTCCGGTGTGCGACGACGTCTTCTCGCGGCTGTTCGTCACCCGACAGGCGGGGACGACGTTCCCCGAGAACGACGGCGCCCGGTTCTGTCTGCTCCGCGACGACGATGCGGTGTACCTGTTCAGGCACTGAGCGCACAGGCGATCGGTTATCGGAGCGCCGGCTCCGTTGAAATCCCGTCTTCAGACGTACATTCGCCCGAAACGGCTGGTCGCTGAAGAGTGCGAATTGATCGCTGAGACACCTCCCGGCTTGAGACGAACCGACTACGCACTCGCGGGGGCGCTGTCGGCATCGCCGTCATCGATGAGCGGGTAATCGATGTGGACTTCGATGCGGTCGAACGGGACGACCGGTTGTATCGCGCCGCCGGGGCCGCCCTCTTCGAGCGGAAGGATACCCAGGACTTCCAGCTGCTTCAGGTCAGAGTGGACGTCGGATACGTCCCTCTCGACGAGCCGCGCCGCTTCGCGCATGCTTTCGGGAGCTTCCTCGGCGATGGCCCGGATGAGATTCAGGCGGAGCGGGGTGAGACCGTGTGCGAACTTATCGGAGTTTTACCGACCGCAAACGATATACTGTATTGGAGTTATCGTTCTGATATGTATGGGACTGTTCGGGAATCGCTTGAAGACTGGTATAAGCCGAGTATTCAGTCTGCGATAATTGTCTTGATGGGTTCGAGTTTTTGCCTCTATCTGTTCCTCAACAGTCCCGATTTTACGAACCCGTACTACGTTTTCGGAGTCGGAGTGATGGGCTTCACAATCGTCTTTGCGGCGCTTATGCTCATTTCTGTGCTACTGAAGCGCCGATAGACTACTACCCCTGTATTGAGCGCGATTGGGCCGGAATATATCTCTTGTGACGGATCGCAACTGATCCGGGGCGTCAGTCGTCGCCCACCGGGTCGACGCCGGGATCGGGGTCGTCGATGTACCGCTCGGTCCACGTGCCCCGCGAGAACCACGCGACCCCGACGATCGCGCCGAGGACGTTTCCGAGCGCCATGCCGACCCAGACGCCGGTCTCTCCCCAGTCGGCGACGAACACGAGGTATGCCACGCTCGCGACCCGGCCGACCCACAGCGTGACGATCGAGATGACCATCGCCGTCTTGGTGTTGCCCGCGCCGCGGAACGCGCCGAGGATTACCTGCGAGACGCCGATGAAGGCGAACTCGACGGACCGGATCCGGACGTACTCGACCGCGTAGGAGATGGTCGCCGGCGCGTCCGGCACGTCGCCGAGGAACGCGCCCACGATCGGCTCGGTGAACGCGACGGCGACGACCGCGACGAGGAACATCACGCCCGCGCCGGTCGTGGCGGCGAACTTCACCGCCTTGGCGGCCCGGTCGGCGCGGTTCGCGCCGAGGTTCTGCCCGACCATCGTGTCGATGGCGCGGCCGAGCCCCATCGCGGGCAGGAAGACGAGCGAGATGAGACGGTTCCCGAGCCCGTACGCCGCGACGACGGGCGGCGAGAACGTGACGATCATCGCCGTGAGCGTGATCATCGCCATCGCGCTCGTCGTCTGCTCGACGCTGGAGGGGAGCCCGAGCCGGAAGATGTCGCGGATGAAATCGAGGTCCGGGACGAGGTGGCCGAACGTCACGTCTGGGCCGTAGCCCGTCCCGAAGAGGATCCAGAGCCCGATGGCGGTCGCGACGCCCCGGGAGAGGATCGTCGCGAGCGCGGCGCCCTGAATGCCGATCCCGGTGATCCCCGTCGCCGAGAGCAGGATCGCCTCCAGCGCGACCGGGTCGAGCGCGCCGAGGCCGGGCACCGCGGCGAGCCACCCGAACAGCGGGTTCCCCTCGAACCCGAAGATGAAGAACGGGTCGAGCAGGACGTTCAGGAGGACGGAAACGAACATCACCGCCATCGGCGTCCGCGTGTCGCCGTAGCCGCGCATCAGCGCCGAGAAGACGAAGAAGCCGAACATCAGGGGGATACCCGCGAAGATGACCTCCATGTAGTCGGCCGCGAGCGGGATCACCGTCGCCGCGGTGTCCGCGTCGCTCGGGAGGATCTCGAGCGCCGGCCGGGTGTAGAAGTAGCCGCCGACACCGATCAGCACCGACAGCACCGAGACGGTGAAGATCGTCTGTCCCGCCACGAGCCCGGCGGACCCCTCGCCGTCCGCGCCGGTGTACTGCGCGACGAGGATCGCGCCCGCCGTCGTGAACCCGCCGGCGACCGCGATCAGGAGGAAGATGAGCGGGAACGCGAGGCTGATCGCGCCGACGGCCTCAGCCGAGAGCCGGCCGAGGTAGAGAGTGTCGACGATGTTGTACGTCACCTGTAGCAGCTGGATGACGACGATCGGCCACGCGAGGCGGAACAGCGGCCGGAGGAGGCTCCCTTCGGTGATCGACTCGTCGTCGAGCGGGCCGTCGTCGTCGCCGGGGCCACCGGACGGACCGGCGACGGGACCGTCCGACGGGTTGCCGGATGGGCCGTCGGGCGAACCGTCGTCGGAGGGGTCGTCCGAGTCGGCAGCGGGCTCGTCGCTCACTGCCGTACAAACGCCGGTGGCGCTCTATCAGGCTTCCGATCCGGTCACTGTTCCGCCGCGCCACTGCCCCGATCGTCCCGGTCGCGTCGGGTGCCGGCGCCGCTCGACGACGCGGAAGCGTCGCTTCCGGGTCGGTCCGCGTCCGTGGCGGCGTCGTCGCTGAGGTCCGGGGCGGCGGCCGCGGGCGCGTCGGGGTCGACGCCGTTCGGCGTCCCGGACCCGGACTCGACGCGCGCGACGCCGGAGGTGTCGTCGAAGACGAGGTGCCGGTGCGGGTACGCCATCGTGACGTTCGCCTCCGGATCCCCGAGCCGCTGGCGGATGTTCGTGTTCACGTCCGACTGGACCTTCGCCAGCTTGTACGGCTTCTTCACCCAGTAGCGGAGCCGCAGGAGGATCCCGTTGTCGCCGAACTCGTGGAGCCGACAGTCGGGGCCCGCCATGTACCGCGCCACGCCGATGCGGATGTCGGGGCCGCCGTCGATGACGGCCTCGCAGTCGCGCGCCGCGCGCTCGATGCGGCGGCGCGCCTCCGGGATGTCGCTCTCGTAGGTGACGAGGACGTCGATCGACCGCCGGGTGCGCTCGTCCTCGGCCGAGAGGTTCGTGACGTCGCGCTCGCGCATCGTCCCGTTCGGCACCACGAGGAAGGTGTTATCGAGGGTGAATATCTTCGTGTACCGGATCGTGATGTCCTCGACGAACCCCGCCGTCCCGTCCTCCAGCTCGATCATGTCGCCGATCTCGAACGGCTGGTCGGCGAGGATGAACACGCCGTTGATGAAGTTCCCGACGAGCGGGGCGAGGACGATACCGATGACCGCCGAGAACACCGCCGTCCCGAGGAGGAGGTCCGAGAACTGGAACCCGGCCGCGCTGAGACCGATGAACAGCGCGACGCCGATCGTCCCCACCCGGACCCCGCGAACGATCGTCTGCGCGACGCTCTGTCGCGACACGCGGCGCGCGACCGGCCGGCCGATCAGTCGGACGACGAAGTTGGCGACGGCGACGCCGACCGCGACCGACGCGATGACCGTCAGAACGCCGGCTCCCGGAAGATCTGCGAGGCGAGAGCCGAGGCCGGCGAGCCGCGAGACGACTCCCGCGATCGGCGTCCCCTCCGGGAAGACCATGGGAACTCGCGGTCGGCCATCCGAAAAAGCGTTTCTCCCCGTGCCGGTCGCGGCCGCGAGAGCGCGGGCACAGCGATCGACGGCGCCCCGAGCGCGAGCCGCGGGGCAACCACTATGGCCCGGCTGAGCGAACGGGAGGTATGTCTCGACCGCCCGCGGATCCGACGACACCGAGGTTCAGCGTCGAACACGACACCGAGCCGGGCGGAACCCTGATAGCCGGCTTCTCCTCGTTCGGGCTCGCCGGGCTGACCGCCGTCGACTACCTCGTCGACGACCTCGACCTCGAGGAGACCGGCCACGTCCGGATCGACGGCGCCCCGTCGATCACGCCGTTCACGAAGGGGACGCCGCGGCACCCGATCCGGCTCTACACCGACTCGGACCGCGACATCACCGTCCTGGTCGCCGAGCAGTTCGTCCCGCCGTTCCTCGGCGAGCTGCTCGCGGACGCCCTCCTCGACTGGACGGAGGCGAACGAGGTCGACGAGATCGCGGTGTTGGCGGGTGTTCCCGTGGCGCACGGTCCCGACGCCCACCGCACCTTCCACGTCGCCACCGAGGACTACCGCGCCGCCCGCCTCGACGACGGCCCGGACGTCCCCGCGATGGAGTCCGGCTTCCTCGACGGGGCGAACGCCGGCCTGCTCGAACGCGGGATCGACTCCCCGCTCGGCGTCGGGGTGCTCGTCACGCCGGTCCACGCCCAGGCGCCCGACGTCGACGCCGCGGTGCGGCTCGTCGACACGGCGAACGCGACCTACGACCTCGGCGTGGACGCGGCCCCCCTGGAGGCGTTCGCGGAGGAGATCCGACGGCGCTACGAGGACCTCGCCGAGCGGATCGAAGAGCGGGAGCCGGAGGGGAGCTACGACCGAATGTACATGTGACCGGTCGGCCGTCGGCGGGGCGAGGACCACGCTCCGAAAACGCGTACAACTCGGCTCATAGTAAAAAGCTATAATCCCCGCCCCCCTTCATCGGACCATGACAGACGATCTCCGCGACACCCTCGACCGCGTCGGGGACCGGTTCAACCTCGGCGAGTACGAGATCGACGCGTACCTCGCGGTGCTGGAGCACGGGGAACTGACGGCGAGCGACATCGCCGACCGGACCGACATCCCGCAGCCGCGGGTGTACGACACCGTGCGGAGCCTCTCGGACCGCGGGCTCGTCGAGCTCCGCGAGTCGCGGCCGATGAAGATCGTCGCGGTCGACCCCGACGACGCCTTCGGCGACTTGCGCTCGTCGTTCGCGGAGATGGTCGACGAGCTGGAGGCGCGCTACACCGCGCCGACTCGCGAGACCGAGGCGGTGTCGCTCGTGAAGTCGCGCTCGACGATCCTCCGGTACCTCGAAGAGGTGATCGAGAACGCGGAGTACGAGCTCGCCCTGTCGCTCACGCCCGGCCTCCTCCGGCGGTTCCGCGACGAACTCGCCGCGAAGGTCGCGGCGGGCGTCAGCGTCGAACTGCTGGTCACGCCCGCGTCGAACGCCCCCGACCCGACGGAGTTCGACTACCTGGAGGTCGCGACCATCGCACGCGCCCGCCGGGGGATCACCACGCCGGTCCTCGCGGTCGGCGACGGCGAGTACTCCGTGTACGCCACGCAGGACGCGCTGCGTGACGACCGCGAGCGCTACGGCGTCATCTTCAACCGCTCCGCGCTCGGCTTCCTCGTCTCCGGCTTCTTCGGGACGGTCCTGTGGACGACCGCCGAGACGCTCGCCGCCGACGGGGAGGAACGTCCCTTCCCGCGCCGCTACGCCTCGATCCGCCGCGCGGTGAAGGATGTCCGCGAGTTCGGCGACGAGGAGTTCTACGCGAGCGTCGAGGGGCGGGACATCGAGACCGGCGAGGAGGTGACGGTCCGCGGGAAGGTGGTCGACGTCGCGTTCGTCGACACGGAGGAGGTGGCCTCGCTCGTCGTCGAGACCGAGAACGGCCGGGTCGAGATCGGCGGCCGGGTCGCCGCCTTGGAGGACATCGAGGGCCAGGAGATCGTCATCGGCCGGGACGAGCCGCCCGCGCTGTGAGGCGAGGTCCGGGCCCCCGGAGGTCGCCGTTCAAGTGCGCGCGGCCCAAAGCGACTCCGTGACCGACGACCCGTTTTCCGACGACGCGTTCTCCGAGGACGACCGCGAGGTACCGACCGTCTCGTGCGAGCGGTGCGGCCGGGAGTGGGAGCTCGACCGCGAGGTCGACGACCTCGACCCGGGGAGCCACGCGATCGAGCAGTTCGCGCTCGACCACGAGCGCCACACCGGTCACTACCCGGACGGCGTGACCCCGTGGGTCGCCCGGTGCGACCGCTGTCCCGACGGCGAGCGGTTCCTCGCGGAGCGGCCCGCGCGGCGCTGGGCGCGGACCCACGCGCGACACACGCGCCACCCCGTTCGGATCGAAGCCCCGAGAGGCGACGACGAGGTCGTCTCACCCGGAGACGGGGAAAACGGGTCGTAGGGGCCGGGCTCCGTCCCCGAATCGCCCGCCGTGCGTGTCGCGCTCGCGAGGGCCAGCCACACCGACAGCGTATTTACGCCGGGGGTCCCACCGGACTGACATGACGCTCGTCGTGGTTCCGGTCCGATTTCCCCCCTCGTCGCACTCGGCGGCGACGCTCCGAGAGGCGGCTCGCATCGCCGAGGAGCGCGGCGCCGACCTCACGGTCCTCCACGTCGACTTATACCAGCGCTCGGGGGGCGTCTCGCGCAGCGACCTCAAGCGCGCGGTCGAAGAGCGGATCGGCCGGGTCGACCGCGCGCGCTACGTCGTCCGCCGCGGCTTCCTCGTCGAGGAGACGATCCTCGAAGAGATCGTCGCCGAGGGCGCCGACGTCGTCGTCATCGGCTCGAAGCAGGCCGGCCGGTGGCGGCGGATGGTCCAGAAGCTGCTCTCCGACCCGGACATCGACTCGTTCCTCCGCGGCGAGCTCGACTGCACCGTGGTCACCGTCGGCGCCGACGGCGAGACTACGGGCGACGAGGCGGACGGCGGCGACGAGGGCGACGTTCCCCTCCCGAACGACGGCGACGACTGAGCGCGTCCCGCTCGGATCACTCCGCGACCTCGTACCGCCGCTCGTACTCGATGACGGTCGCCACCCGGTCGGCGACCGCCTCGCCGAACTCGCGCTCGACGATGTATAACGCGAGGTCGATCCCGGAGGTGACCCCGCCCGCGGAGAGGAGGTCGCCGTCGTCGACGACGCGCGCGTCGACGACCTCGGCGCCCGACTCCCGGAGCTCCTCGATCGCCGAGGCGTGCGTGACCGCCCGGCGGCCGTCGGTGACCCCCGCCTCCGCGAGCAGCATCGACCCGGTACACACCGAGGCGATCCGCGTGCCGGCCTCGTGGTGCGCCGCGAGCGCGCGCGGCACGTCTCCCTTCCGCGCCTCGGCCCACGCGCTCGCGTCCTCGTCGCGCGCGCTCCAGCCGCCGCCGGGGACGACCAGCAGGTCGGGCGCGTCGTCGGCGTCCGGATCGGGAAGGCTCCCGTCCACGCCCACGCGGGTCCCGTGGCTCGCGGTCACCCGATCGCGCTCGTCGAGCGTGACGTACCGGACGCGGCCCGCGCTCGCCGACTCTTCCTCGCCGTCGTCGCGCTCGGCCGCGTAGCCGAGCGCGTAGTCGAACACCTCGTACGGGCCGACCCCGTCGAGCTCGTCGAACCCGTCGTACAGCAGCACGTCGACGTTCATACCGCTCGGGAGGGCGGCGGACGGCTTGTGCGTTCCCCTCCTTCAGCGACGTGACGCGGCGCGGCCGACGCCGACCCGGTCACTCGTCGTCGAAGGCGGCCGCGACCCGCTCGATGTCGCTCGCGACCCGCTCCGGGTCGAGCCGCTCGCCGCGGTACGCGCGCTCGACCACGCCGTCGGGGTTGACGAGCAGCGTCACCACGAGGTGGGTGAAGTCGTATCCGGGGAGGCGGTCGCTGTCGGTGGTCCGCTCGAACCCGATCCCCAGCTCCTCTTCGACCACGGCCTTGGCGCGTTCGGGCGTCTCTGGACGGAGGTAGAGCCAGTTGCCGGCGTCGAGGTCGGCGCCGATCGACTCGGCGTTGTCGCGCAGCGCGGCCGCGTCGTCGCGCTCCGGATCGAACGTGATCGGGAGGAAGTACACGTCGTCGGTCAGTCCCGCGTCAGCGACGCGGCGCTGGACCGTCACCCACTGCCGCAGCAGGATCGAGCACTCCGCGGGACAGAAGGTGAACACGCCGGTCACGAGGGCAGTCCGGTCGAGTTCGTCGCTGTCGAACGTCTCGTCCGCGAGCGGGGCCGGGAGTTCGAACGACGGGAGCGATTGCCCGTACGCGGGGTACGCGAGGTCCTCGCTGTCCGCGATCTGGTCCTCCTGCGGATCGAGCGCGACGCCGTCCGGACTCCCGCCGAACAGGCGAGAGGTACAGCCCGCGACTGAGCCGGCGGCGGCCGTCCCGACGCCGGCGAGCAGCGTTCGGCGCTTCATGTTCGACCGATGGAGCGAGCGGCGCATAACGCGTCTGGTGCGATCGACGAACGGGCGCGACGCGGCCCGCGAGGTCGGGCGGGTGGCGACCCGGTTCGGCGGCTCGCCCCTCAAAGCGGCGCGTAGTACGGGATCGGCGGATGCGGCAGCGGGACGCCGAGCGTCGCGAGCCCGTGCTGGAGGGGGACGTACCCGAGCGCGACGAACGCGACCCCGAGGACGCGGTGGAACCGGAGCCGCGTTTCGAGGCGCATCGACTGGAAGGCCGTTCCGAACAGTAGCATCGCCGGCACCGTCCCGAGGCCGAGGACGCCGAGCGACACGGCGCCCCCGACCGCGCTCCCCTGAACGAACGCGTACAGGAACGCGGGATAAAGGAGCGGACACGGGAGGAACCCGTGGGCCGCACCCAGTCCGAGGATGCGCCAGTCGCCGACCCACGCGTCGACGCGGGCGACGATCCGGTCGCTCACCGCCGCCGCCGCCCGGTCGAACCCCGGTATCGGGACGGACTCGAACTCGAGTCGGAGCGCGTAGCGAACGCCGACGGCGACGATCATTCCGCCGACGGCGATCCCGGTGAGCGCGTGGACGTCGTCGGCGAGCGTCGTGACCGTCCGTCCCGTGACGAACGCGACGCTCCCGGCGAGCCCGAAGAGGCCCCCGAGGACCGCGTAGCTCGTCGCCCGGCCGAGGTTGAACAGCGCGTGCTGGCGGACCTGGCGCACGGTGAGGTCGTCTCGACCGCCGCTTCTCCCGGGCTCCTCGGACCGCATCCGGTCGGCGTAGGTGGTGACGAGCGGCCCGCACATGCCGAGACAGTGGGCGCCGCCGAGCAGGCCGACGAGGAGGAAGACGCCGAGGCCCAGCGAGTCGGTCGCGTAGAGGGAGCCGCTCGGCTCGCAGGTCGCCGGGTCGGCGGCGGCGAGGAGCGGACGGAGCGCCGCGGCGCTGACAACGTGCATATCGGCGAAACGGCCCGGAGGCCGCTAACCGATCTGGTGCGATCGGCGAACGGACGAGACCGGTTCCGGGCGGGGCCAGCCCGTGACGGTGCCGAGACGGCCCGCCTCCCAAGCGGCGTCGACGCCGTCACTCCTCGGCGTCGAAGAGCGAGTCGACCGTGCGGACGAAGCGGTCGACGAGCCGGTCGGGCAGCGACGGCGACACCTCGTCGAGGAGCGCGGCCGTCCGCTCCGGACGGGCCAGCGAGACGGTCATCGGTCTGTCGGGCGACTTCTCGACGATCCCGTGGTCGGCGAGCGTCGAGACGTGCCACGACACCGTGCTCTTCGCGAGGTCGAGGTCGTCCGCGAGCGCCGCCGGGCGAGTCTGGCCGTCCGCGTGGAGGCGGACGACGATCTCGCGCGCCGTCTCGCGCCTGAGGAACGCGAGGGTCCGGCGGTCCCACGCGTCGACGGCCGGATCGAAGTAGTGGGCGCGCCCGCCGATCCGCTCGACCGCCAGCTCGCCGTCGCGGACGAGTCGCCGGAGGTGGTACTGCGCCTGCCCGGTCGCGATGTCGAGGTCGCGGCCGATCCGGTTGAAGTGGACGCCGGGGGTGTCGCGGACGTGGCGTCGGATCCGGGATCTGGTGTCCGACATTCGTGGCTGTCCGTCCTACCCTCGCGCGGAATAAAAGGCGCCCGCGCGGTCTCCTCGTCTGGGAACGTCGCGGGGGAACGGCTTCTTATCGGTCGCGTCCCAAGGGCCGGCGTGGCGCAGTCGCTCTCGGGGTCGGTACCGGCACTCGCGGGGTGGTCGGTAGAGGGGTCGCTCCCCATCTTGGCGGTCGTGATCGTCGCCGGGCTCGGAACGACCCTCCTCTTCGCCGTCAGCCTCGCCGCGTACCGTCGCCGTCGACGGGCGCAGTACCGACTGATCGCCCTCGCCGTCGGCGCGCTCCTCGCCCGGTCGGTCGTGGGCGCCGGCACGGTCCTCGGCGTCGTCCCGATGCCGGCCCACCACCTCATCGCGCACAGTCTGGACTTCCTCATCGCCGCGCTCGTCCTCTACGCCGTGTACGCCCACGCGCCCGGGTCCGTCGGCGACGAATCCGCCTCGGACTGAGTCGGGCACCGTCTCGGACCGAGCGAGCGCCGCTGTCGCCGATGCGCCTACCGACCGAGCCTCCCGCGGAGGCGCTCGACGGCGACGTCGACGCGCGACTCGAAGGCGACCGCCGCGACCGCCGCGACGACCCCGAGGACGCTCCAGCCGACGAGCGAGGCCACGGCGCGGCCGGTGTCCACGAAGCCGCCCTCCGGCGCGAAGGCGACCCCGATCACGTGTTCGAAGACGAGCCCCCTGAACGCCCCGTTGGGGGTGAAGGCGATGGACTCCGCGATCCCGCTCGGCGACGCCCCCGCCGACAGCGACCGGAGCACCGCGAGGTCGCCGCCGAGGACCCCGGCGAGCAGCGCGAGCACGCCGAGCGCGACCGCGCTCCGCCGGCTCGTCGCGATCGTGGACACCGCCGCCGACAGCGAGAGGTACGCCGCGCCGAACGGGACGACGAGCGCGACGAAGCGGACGAAAAGCACCGGCGAGTCGACGCCGGCGTGCGTCGCGAAGATACCCGTGTCCGGGGCGGCGGTGAGCCAGACGTACGCGCCGACGAGCGCGAACGGTCCGCCGACGAGGGCGACGAGCGCGACCGTCCGGGCCAGCAGCACGCCGAAGACGTACTCGGCCGCGCTCACGGGATAGGTCCGGATCACGGCGAGCTCGCCGCTCGAGGCGTCGGCGAACAGCGCGCGGTACCCCAGCACGACCGCGAGCAGCGGGACCAGCACCTCGGTCGGTAAGAGCAGGTCGACGACCGCGGGCACGAACCCGGTCGCGCCGCCGCCGCCGACCGCGACGAGCCCGCCGAGCACGACGAGCAGCCCGAGCGCGAGGACGGCGTAGCCGGGAGTCCGCCGCACCGTGACCAGCTCGCGACGGAACACGAGCCAGACGCCGTCGAACGGGGCGCTCATCGGTCGGACACCCCCACGACGTGAACCGACTCGTCGTCGGTCTCACCGCCGGCGTCGCTCTCGCCGTCGGGGGTCGTCGGCCGGTCGGCCGAGCCGCTCGCGACGGCGCGGTACAGTCCGTCCACATCGTCGACCTCGTGCTCGTCGAGGAGCCGTTCGCGGGGCCCCGCCGCGGCGACCCGTCCGCGGCGGAGGACGACGACGGCGTCCGCGTGCGCGTCGACCAGTTCGAGGTCGTGCGAGCTGACGACGACCGCGGCGTCGTCGCCCGCGCGGGCCGCCGCGCGGAAGGCCCGCTCGCGCATCTCGGGGTCGAGCCCGCTGGTCGGCTCGTCGAGGACGACGACGGCCGGGTCGCCGAGCGTCGCCTGCGCGATCCCGAGCAGCCGCCGCATCCCGCCGGAGAGCGCCTCGACGCGCTTGTCGGCCGCGTCGGAGAGTCCGACCGCCGCCAGCGCGGCGTCCGCGTCCCCGTCGACGAGCGCCGCGTAGAACCCGAGCGTCTCGCGCGCGGTGAACCCGTCGCGGAACGGGACCTGCTGCGGGAGGTAGCCGACGCGCTTTTCGCCCCCCTCGCGGGGGGCGCCGTCGGGATAACTGACGGTTCCCTCGGTGGGCTCGACCGCCCCCGCGAGGACGCCGAGCAGCGTCGACTTGCCGGAGCCGTTGGGGCCGACGACGGCGGTGACGCCCGTTCCGACCGACAGCGACACCTCGTCGAGGACCGGGACACCACCGTACGCGCGCGTGACGCCGTCGATCGCGGCGAGCGCGCGGTCGCTCACGCCGATCCCTCCGCGGTCCCAGTCGGTCGTACCGAAGGCGTCACGCTCGCGTTTCCGGCGGCCCCGTGCGCGGACCGCCAGTCGCCCCGAACCGGTCCGTCGTCGGCGTTCACCCCCGTGACCGCGTCGATCCGGTCGGGGTGGTACGGCGTAGCCGCGGGTACGGGGTCCATGATGCTCCCGGAGCGCGCGCCGGGGACGGTCCCGCGGAGCCGGTCGAGCAGCCGCGCCGCGGGCGACTCGCGGACCGCGACCGCGCTCGGATGTCGGTGGAGCGCGCCGTCGACCGGCGAGGTCGGCCGGTACGCCCGGTCGCCGGCCGCGCGCGGGCCGACGTTCGCGCCCTCCCAGTAGTTCCCGCGGTCGCCGTCGGCCCACACGCGCAGGGCGCCGGCCCCGGCGTCGGCGTGGTCGTCGTTCCCGACGAAGTCGTTCGCGACGATCCGGCTCGACGGCACGACGGTCGTCGCGCGCGCCCCGAGTTCGTTGTCGACGACGACGTTGTGTTCGTACAGCGACCCGCGGGCGCTCGTGGAGAAGCCGAGCTCGTTCCCGACCAGCGTGTTGTAGCCGATATAGGTCCGCGTGCCCGACGCTTGGATCCCGGCGCTGGAGTTGCGGACGTCGTTGCCGACGATCGCGTTCCCGGCCGGCCGCGTCATCACGGTGATCCCGGCGAACAGCTCGTTCCGGAAGGCGTTGTCCGCGACCAGCGCGTCGCCGGTGTACATGAGGTGCGTCCCGTACCGGTTGTCGACGAACGTCGAGTTCCGGACGATCGAGCCGTCCGCGCGGTGGAGGTAGATCCCGTCCCGGCCGCCCTCGAACCGGCTGTCGGTGACGGTGACGCGCGACTCCATCCCGGTGACGCCCATGAACCCGTCCTGCCACTCGTCGGTCCCCTCGACGACGAGCCCGCTCGCGGTCGCGTGCGACCCCTCCCGCAGCAACAGACCGCTCGCGTCCGTGTCGACGGCGACGTCGTCGACGACGAGCCCGGGCGCGCCGACCGCCTTGACCCCGGCGTCGCCGTGGCCGTAGCCGAGCTGGATGTTCGTGTCCCACGTCCCGCCCTCCGGGTCGCGGGACTCGCGGGCCGCGTCCGGGTCGCGGGTGCGGTCCCCCGTGCCCGCGATCCGCATCCCCGTGAGCGCCACGTCGGGCGCGCGGACGGTGATCACCGACCCGGTCCCGTTGCCGACGACGCGGGTCGCGCCGGCGTCGCCCCGCTCGCCGCCGGCGCCCGCGCCGGCGATCGTCACGGACCGGTTCACCGTCACGGTCTCCTCGTACGTCCCCGGCGGGACGCGGACCGTCGTGTTCGGCGGCGCGGCCGCGACCGCGGCGTCGATGGTGGGGGCGTCCTCGCCGACGACGACGGAGACCGGTCGGTCCGCGCGCCGCTCCGCCGCCGCGAGCCGCTCGGTCGCCGTGCGCCAGCGCTCCGGCGCGAGCGAACGCACGGTCGCCGCGGAGTCGACGTCGAACGACCGGGTCCTGACCGCCTCCCAGCCGACGACCGATCCGCCGTGGTCGGCCGCGAACGCCGCCGCAGCCTCCCGGTCCCGGAATGGAACGACGACCTCGCCGGAGGGCCCCTGAGCGTCGCTTCCGACGACGTACCGGGCCTCACCGACCGGCGTCCACCCGCCCGCGCCGGTCGCGGAGAACAGCCCCGACTCGGTCGTGCCCGGGTCCCTGTGGTCGAACGTCTCGACGTACGCGACGAGCGGGTAGCCGAACTGGCGCTCCGTCCGCCCGTCCCGCCGCGAGTCGACGAACGAGGCGATCCCGTTGTAGCCGACGACGTACTGGAGCTGCGAGTAGAACACCTGGACCCGCGGAAGGGTCGCGTCCCCGGCCATCAGCGCGTCCGTCTCCGAGGAGAGCCCCAGCTCGACCGCGTCGTCGAACCGCACCGGTTCGGGGACCGACTCGCTCGGGTCCGCGGCGAACGCGCCGGCGGTCGCGACCGCGGCGAGCGCGACCAGACCGGCGGCCGCGAGCCGGATGCGACGCGACCGGGCGGTATCGGGGTCGAAAACTGCCACGCGTCCGCTTCGATCGGCGGCGACTTAGGGCGTCTGGTTCGTTCCTCGAACGTGCCTTTGAACGCGTCCAGAGGGGATAAGAGGCCAGTAATCCAAATTCGACTATGACGAGAGACGACCCCTCGATGCCCGCGCACTCCCGCTCGGAAAGCGTCCCGCGGCGACGCCTGCTCGCCGGAATCGCCGCCGCCGGTACCGCGGCCGTCGCCGGCTGCGCCGGCGGGGAATCGAACTCGATCGCCCCGGTGTCGATCGACGACGACCAGGCCTGCGACCAGTGCGGGATGATCGTCGCCGACCATCCCGGGACGGTCGGGCAGGTCCACTTCGAGGACGACGAGCCGGAGGGCGGCCGCCCGGCCCAGTTCTGTAGCGCCACCTGTACGTACACCTACCGGTTCGACGCCGAGGACGCGGGACGGACGCCGCTCGCGACCTTCCTCACCGACTACTCGGCGGTCGACCAGGAGGTGTTCGAGGAGGGCGGCGACACGATGTTCTCCTCGCACGTCGAAAGCGAGGCGTTCGCCCGCGAGACGGCCCTCACGGTCGTCGCGCGCAGCGAGGTGATCGGCGCGATGGGGCCGGACCTGATCCCGTTCAGCGACGACGGAGACGTCGACGAGTTCGTCGCGGAGTACGGCGGCGAGGCGATGCCCGCGACCGAGGTGGAGCGGTCGACGCTCGAAGCCTTATAAATAAGACGCCGACCGGCGGCGAGAATATTTAAACAGACGGCTCGGTCCGACCGTCTTCGCGACGCGAGCCGACTACTCGCCGCCCCACTGCTCGACGCGCTTCGGGCGGTCGGAGACCGCCATCACGTCGAGGTCGTCGCCGGCGTGGTCGAGCGCCTCCAGCGCCGCCGTCGCGGAGGCGTGCGTCGAGAAGTAGGTGATCTCCTCCTCGACGGCGACCTCCAGCAGGTCGCGCTGCCGCGAGACGATGAGGTCGAGCTCGCCGCGCTTGGCCGCCTCGATGAGGTCCGTCGCCTCGCTCAGCTCGAAGTGATCCGCGTACCCGTCGACGAGCGCCTCGCCCGCCTCGCTGCCCGGGTCCGGGAACTCCTCGGCCGAGAGGTCGACGACGGCGGTGCCGGACTCGGGGATCGGCTTCCCGGTGGAGTCCTGCGCCTTGTCGTACGCCTTGCCGAAGGAGGTCGCCGTGCCCATCACCTCGCCGGTGGACTTCATCTCCGGGCCGAGCCGCGGGTCCGAGCCCGGCAGGCGGTCGAACGGCAGGACGACCTCTTTCACGGAGCGGTGTTCGGGGATCTGCTCGTCGGCGTCGAGGTCCGCGAGCGTCAGGTCGTCGGTCATCACCTTGGCCGCCAGCTTGGCGATGGGGACGCCCGTCGCCTTCGAGACGAACGGGACGGTGCGCGAGGAGCGCGGGTTCGCCTCCAACACGTACACCTCGCTGTCCGCCTCGCTCTCGACGCCCGTCACCGCCAGTTGGACGTTGAGCAGCCCGACAGTGTCGAGCGCGCGGGCGATGTCCTCGGTGACCTCGCGGACCCGACCGAGCGTCTCGTCGCCCAGCGACCGCGGCGGGATCATGCACGCGGAGTCGCCCGAGTGGACGCCCGCGCTCTCGACGTGCTCCATCACGCCGCCGAGGAGGACGTCATCGCCGTCCGCGACGGCGTCGACGTCCAGTTCGACCGCGTCGTCGAGGAACTGGTCGACGAGGATCGGCTTGTCGGGGGAGACCCGGACCGCCTCCTCGATGTACTCCTCGAGCTCCGCGTCGTCCTCGACGACCCGCATCGCGCGGCCGCCCAGCACGTAGGAGGGGCGCACGAGGACGGGGTAGCCGATCTCGTGGGCGAGCTCCAGCGCCTCCGCCTCGCTCGTCGCGGTGCCGCCCTCGGGCTGGGCGACGCCCAGCTCGTCCATCAGGACGTTGAAGCGGTCGCGGTCCTCGGCGAGGTCCATCGCCTCGACGCTCGTCCCCAGAATCTCGCAGTCCAACCCGCGGCGCTCGATCTCAGCCTGGAGCGGTTCGCCCACGTTGACAGAGGTCTGCCCGCCGAACTGGACCATCACGCCGTCGGCCCCGGTCGTCTCGATCACGTCGGCGACCTCCTCCGCGGAGATGGGCTCGAAGAACAGGCCGTCGGAGGTGTCGTAGTCCGTCGACACCGTCTCGGGATTGTTGTTGATCACGTGCGCGTCGATGCCGAGCTCGCGGAGCGCGCGCACCGCGTGGACCGCGCAGTAGTCGAACTCGACGCCCTGCCCGATGCGGATCGGGCCGCCGCCGACGACCACGACGCTCTCGACGTCGGGGTCGACGCGGACCTCGTTCGCCGCGCCAGCGGTGTCGGCGCCTTGGAGGAACTCCGGCAGGCGCGCGGAGTAGTAGTACGGCGTGGACGCTTCGAACTCGCCCGCACAGGTGTCTACCTGTTTATAAGTGCGGTCGGGGACGCTCGCCTCGACTTCGCCGACGTCGGCGTCGACGCCACCCGCGGTCGCGGTCGCCGCGATTTCCGCGTCGGTGCGGCCGACCATCGCGGCCTCGGTGAAGTCGCCCTCGGCGGCCGCGGCGGTGCCGTCGGCGATCTTCTCGAAGCGCTCGACGTACCAGCGGTGGATGCCGGTGAGTCCGATCACGTCGTCGACGGCGTAGCCGCGGTCGAACGCCTCGAACATCGCGTACGGGCGGTCGGGGCTCGGCCGTTCGAGGTACTCCGACTCCAGCTCGTCGTCGCCGACCTCGTCGAAGTCGACCGCGGGGTCGTACTCGGAGGAGCGGAGCGCCTTCACCATGCTCTCCTCGAACGTCCGGCCGATCGACATCGCCTCGCCGGTGGACTTCATCGCCGTGCCGAGCTCGAAGTCCACGTCGTCGAACTTGTCGATGGGCCAGCGCGGCACCTTCGTCACCACGTAGTCGATCGCCGGCTCGAAGGCGGCGGTCGTCTCGCCCGTGATCTCGTTGTCGATCTCGTGGAGGCGCTTGCCGAGCGCGACCTTCGCCGTGACGCGGGCGATCGGGTAGCCGGTCGCCTTCGACGCGAGCGCGGAGGAGCGGGAGACGCGGGGGTTCACTTCCACGACGCGGTACTCGCCGCCCGGGGTGCCGTCGTCGTGCCACGCGAACTGGATGTTACAGCCGCCCTGGATGCCGAGGTCGCGGATCACTTCGAGCGCCGCGTCGCGCATCTCCTGGTGGCCGTCGTCGGGGATGACCTGCGAGGGGGTGACGACCGTCGACTCGCCGGTGTGGATCCCCATCGGGTCGATGTTCTCCATGTTACAGATGATGATGCAGGAGTCGTCGGCGTCCCGCATCACCTCGTACTCCAGCTCGACCCAGCCCGAGATGGACTCGGTGATCAGCACCTCGCTGTTGCGCGAGAGGCGGAGCCCCTTGCGGACGCGCTCGACGAGCTCCTCGAAGTCGTCGACGACGCCCGAGCCGGAGCCGCCGAGAGTGTAGGTCGTGCGCGCAATGACCGGGAGCCCGCCGACCGCGTCGACAGCGTCCTGAACGCGCTCGCGGAAGTACTCCTCGTCGAAGTCGGTAACCGACTCGTCCTCGTCCAGCGAGATGGTGGTCGACTTCGGCACCGGCTGGCCGAGCCCCTCCATGCGCTGGCGGAACAGGTCGCGGTCCTCCGTCGCGTAGATGGTGTCGAGCGGCGTCCCCATCACCTCGACGTCGTGTTCCTCCAGAATGCCCTCCTCGGCGAGCTCGGCGGTGACGTTGAGCCCGGTCTGGCCGCCGAGCCCGGCGATGACGCCGTCGGGCTCCTCGATGCGGATGACCTCCGCGATGGCCTCGGGCGTGATCGGCTCGATGTACACCCGGTCGGCCGTCTCGGGGTCGGTCATGATCGTCGCGGGGTTCGAGTTCACCAGGACGACGCGGGCGCCCTCCTCCTGGAGGGCGCGACACGCCTGTGCGCCGGAGTAGTCGAACTCGGCCGCCTGTCCGATCTGAATCGGTCCGCTGCCGATAAGTAGAATCGTCCGGTCCTCGCTCATTACGCGGACGGAATACGCTCATCGTAATAAGGCCGGCGGTAGAGTACGAATCTCGCAGTGAGTTTGCGATTTTCGCAAGACACGACGTGCCACGGTGGTCGGTACGACACCACATGATTCTCCCACCGCTTCTCCGTATCGGTTAGCTGAGAGGCTCACCACAAGGGATTTATCGAGATGTCAGAAATCTTGGACCGATATGCGCTGTTCCCGCCGCCGCGCCCTCCGACTGCTCGGCATCACCGGTGCGACGGCCGCGACGGCCGCGACGGCCGGCTGTCTCAGCTCCGGCAGCCTCAATTCGTACGCGCTCATCGGCGACGAATTCGACGCCTCGTCGATCGGTCGGCCGTACCTGTGGCCCGACCCGACCGAAATCGACGCCACGACCCGCGTCGATTTCGCGACCGAGGCGAAGGAAGCCTCCCTCACGGAACTGTTCGAGACCGGGGAAGTGACCGTCAGACAGTGGCCGCTCGTCGGTCGCGACAAGTGGGGGACCGAGACGCGCCCGCGGCCGACGTTCCTCGAACGCGACGGGACCTTCTACGAGGTTCGAATCGCGGAGGAGCGCGTCCTCGAACGAGAGCGGTGGCACTTCGCGGTTGACCGGGTCGACGAGACGCCGCCCGACGGCGCGGCGGTCGCGGAGCCGCCCTTCGACCTCTCCGACCAGGACGAGCGCGTGCTCGACGCGGCGCTCGACGCCGTGTACGCCGGCCACGACGGCTTCCTCGGCGACCCCCAGTTCGACGAGCTCCAGACCGTCGAGTTCCACCACGGGCTCGACGCCGACGCCAGCGCCCTCGTCCCGTCGCCGCCGTTCGAGTACGTCGAGTACGAAGACGAGTTCTTCCGGGCGGTCGCGGAGCGCCGAACGGTCGAGGTTCCGGAGTGGACGTACGCGATCGACGAGATCGCCGCCTCGCCGGGCGGATTCAACGAGTACGCGCGAGACGCGATCGTCGAGGGCGATCTCGGTTCCGTCGGGCTCTCGGACGGCGCTCGCGGCGTGTTAGACGACGCGATCGCCGAGGACCCGCGCCGCTACGAGGAGGGCGCGCCTCCCTCGGACGAGTTCAACGAGGCCCTCGGTGCGCTCGGTATTGCCGAGGACCTCGAACCGATCGACAGCTACGAGGAGCGCGTCGACTTCCGGAACGTCGTCGTCGAGTACCGCGACGGCGTCTACCGGTTCGACCTGATCGTGAGCCCGTAAACGCTCGCGGACCCTCGCCGGCCCCGCACCCATCCTCGACGCGGGCGGCACCGGAACGGGTACCGACCGCCCGTCAGGTCTCCAGCCGGTACCGGTACGGCTGGCCCGCGATGACCTCGACCTCGCCGCGCTCGGCTCGCCGCCCCAACACGGTGGCGACTCGGTGCGGGCTGTCGATCTCCTCGCAGTCGTCGCACTCCTCGACGAGTGCGAGGATCTCCCGCGCCGTCAGCGGCTCGTCGGCCTCGGCGAGCACGCCGCGGATCCGGTCGAACCGGTCGTATTCGCCGGCGCTCATACGTCTTACGTACGGTCTCCGAACATATAGGGTTCAGTGAGACAGGAGTCGGACGGTTGTCTGACACGACTGTTCTCGCGGTCGTTTTCGGCCGTTTGAGCCGTTCACCGAGACGCGACGGGAGCCGAGTCAGGTTCCGCTCAGGCGTACGGGTCCTCGGCTTCGAGGTCGCGCTCCGCGCGGTACTGCTCGACGAACTCGCTCACGTCGAACTCGACCATCTCCTCTTCGAACGCCGACAGCGCCTCGTCGTCGTCCGCGTGGCTGACGGCGTGTTCCATCAGCTCGACGACGAGCTCGACGACGATCTCGTGGAGGCGCCGGGAGTCGAACTCGGTCACCCAGACCATCGCGTACCCCACGTCGGCGTTCTCGCTGGCGTCGTGTGAGACGACCGCCTCCGGGAACTCCTCTAAGACGACGCCGAGCAGGTGCGGCGTGTCGAACTCCGGCATCTCCTCGCTGGTCGTGTCGATCGCTTCGCGGAGGACATCGACGAGGAAGTCCGGGAGGAACCGCTCGGGGGGGTGGACGTCCATCACGACCGCGTGGGTTCCGCCGCAGTCGCACTCGTACTCGCGCATCCCGAGGTCCAGGTCGCCGACGCCGATCGTCTCCCCGCAGGGTAGCTCCAGCGCGTTCTCGTCGCCGCCGGGGACGCGGGGCTGAGACATAGCTCCGCTTGGTCGCTGTCGAGGTTAAAAGGAGCGGAACGGGTCGGTGCGGCGGGGCGGGGCCGGCGAGAGTCGCTACTCGAAATCCTCGTAGCCGCTTTCGCCGTCCTCGGCTTCGGCCGCGCTCGCGCCGTCGTCGTGTTCGTCGTCCTCGCCGGAATCGTCGCCTCCGCCGTACGACTCCACCTCCGCTTCGACCTCTATCTCGATCCCGTTCGCCTCGTAGGTCGCCTCGATCACTTCGGCGTCGTCGCGTTCGATCTCCAGTTGGTCGCGGTCGACCTCCACTTCGACCTCCACGTCGACGGTCACGTCGTCGGACATGACTCGCCGTACGCGGGCGACACTCAAAATATCCCGGCAGGTGCGACCGCCGGCCGCGTTACTGGAACCCGATGCGGCCGCCGGTGTCGCGGAGCGACTCGCCGCCGCCGCCCTTGAACTGCTCTCTGACGTCCTCGTAGTACGCGAGGATGTCGTCGTTGATGGTCGGCCGCACCGACTCCATCGCGCGCCGGAAGTGCTTCATCTCGACCTCCTCGGCGTCGTCGTCGTCGCGCAGCGCCTCGATGGCGGCCTCGCGTGCGATACCCTCCAGGTCGGAGCCGACGTAGCCGTCGGTGATCTCGGCGACCTCGCGGAGGCTCACGTCGGGCGCGAGCGGCGTGTCCTCGGTGTGGATGTCGAGGATCTGCTCGCGGCCCTCCTGATCCGGTTGGCCGATCATCACGAGGCGGTCGAAGCGTCCGGAACGCAGCAGCGCGGGGTCGATCATGTCGGGGCGGTTGGTCGCGCCGATGACCATCACGTCGCCCATGTCCTCGAGGCCGTCGAGCTCCGTCAGGAGCTGGTTGACGACGCGTTCGGAGACGTTGTTCCCCATCTCCTGTCCGCGCGAGGGCGCGAGGCTGTCGAGCTCGTCGAAGAAGATGATCGTCGGGCTCACCTGCCGGGCCTTCCGGAAGGTCTGCCGGATCGCCTTCTCCGACTCGCCGACCCACTTCGAGAGTAGCTGGGGCCCCCTGACCGAAATGAAGTTCGCGTTCGTCTCGTTGGCGACCGCCTTCGCCATCAGCGTCTTCCCGGTACCGGGCGGGCCGTACAGCAGCACGCCCTTCGGCGCGTCGACGCCCATCCGGTCGAACTTCTCCGGCGACGTGAGCGGCCACTCGACTGACTCTTGCACCTGCTGTTTCGCCTCTTCGAGGCCGCCGACGTTGTCCCAGGATATCTTCGGGAGCTCGACGAGCACCTCGCGCATCGCCGACGGCTCCACCTCGTTGAGGGCGCCCGAGAAGTCGTCGCGCTTGACGATCATCCGGTCGATGAGGCTCGGCGGGACCTCCTCCTCGTCGAGGTCGATCTCGGGGAGGTAGCGCCGCAGCGCCTTCATCGCGGCCTCCTTCGTGAGGCTCTCGATGTCGGCGCCGACGAACCCGTGCGTCTCGTCGGCGAGGTGGTCGAGGCTCACGTCGTCCGAGAGCGGCATGCCGCGGGTGTGGATCTGGAGGATCTCCTTGCGGCCCACCTCGTCGGGGACGCCGATCTCGATCTCGCGGTCGAACCGGCCGGGGCGGCGGAGCGCGGGGTCGACGCTGTCGACGCGGTTCGTCGCGCCGATGACGATCACCTGCCCGCGCGTCTCCAGCCCGTCCATCATCGTCAAAAGCTGGGCGACGACGCGGCGCTCGACCTCGCCGGTCACGTCCTCGCGCTTGGGCGCGATGGAGTCGAGCTCGTCGATGAAGATGATCGAGGGCGACTCCTCTTTCGCGTCCTCGAAGATCTCGCGGAGCTGCTGTTCGGACTCGCCGTAGTACTTCGAGATGATCTCCGGGCCGGCGATCGAGAAGAACGACGCCGACGTCTCGTTGGCGACCGCCTTCGCGAGCAGCGTCTTCCCGGTGCCCGGCGGGCCGTGGAGCAGGACGCCCTGCGGCGGCTCGATGCCGAGCTTCGAGAAGATCTGCGGGTGTTTCATCGGCAGCTCGACCATCTCGCGGACGCGCTGGATCTCCGACTGGAGGCCCCCGATGTCCTCGTAGGTGATGCCGCCGCCGGTCTTCTCGAAGCCGGAGATCGGCTCCTCGCGCAGCTCGACCTCGGTGTCCTCGGTGATGAGGCAGACGCCGTCGGGCTCCGTCTCGACCGCGATCAGCGGGATCGCCTGGCCGGGCGACCGCATGAACGGGTGGTTCGTCGAGGACATCACCGGGACGATGTCGCGCTCGACGACCGGGCGCTTGAGGATCTGGCGTTTCACCATGCCGGCGGCGTCGGAGCCGAACTGGACCGACGCCTCCTCGGGCGGGGCCAAGACGAGCTTGTCGGCCTTCTCGGCCTCGGCCTTCCGGATGGTGACGCGCTCGCCGATGCCGACGTCCGCGTTCTGGCGGGTGAACCCGTCCACGCGGACGGTGTCGGTGTTCCAGTCCTGGCGGTCGGCGCGCCAGACCTTCGCGGCGGTCGTCTCCGCGCCCTCGATCTCGATGATGTCGCCGGGCGAGAGCTTCAGATGCAGCAGGGTGTCGGGGTCGAGTCGGGCGATGCCGCGCCCCGAGTCGTTGGGGTACGCCTTCGCCACTTCGAGTTGGACTTCGTTCATGGTTCCTCGCGGGGGATGGTCGTATCTGGACCCGGTCCGGGAATAAGCCTGTTGCCCGTCTCGGCGCCGCCGCTTCGCACCGAGCTCCGGGCGCCCGCGGAATGTCGTGTTATCATATAGCACGATAGGACGTCCGTTCTTAAAACCCCGTCGTAAGCGTGCGTTTTCGCCGTCGACTCGCTCTCGGTCGCAACGGACGTCTTTTGCCCGTTCGAGGCAACGTTCGGGCGTGTTCGACTCCCTCTCCGATCCGATGCGGTCGCTCCTCTCGCGGCTCGCCTTCCTCGTCGCCGGCGCCCTCGTCGGCACCGCGCTGTACGCCCTCAACATCGGTGGCTTCCTCGCTGTCGCGCTCGCGGCTGTCGCATTCGTGGTCGTCGGCGAACTGTACCTGTTCGTGACCGGCGGAGAGAGTTTATAAATAGCAACGACAATCGAGCGGTGGCGCGTGTCTGCGAGCGGCCGGAGCGAAGCGGAGGCCGCTGAATCAGCACGCGCGAGGGAGTCGAGCGCGCCGAGGGCGACCGAAGGGAGCCCGAAGGACGCGCCCGACGAGGCTGGGGCTTTGGAGGAGCGCTCCGTCGATCCGTGGTCACTTATTTAAAAATAAGCGGCTGGGATTTCGGCGGTGTTCAGCACAGCGTCGTTATTTATTTATAAGTAGTAAACGGCCACTGGCCGGGCACTTATAAACGAATATCCGACCGATTCGGCGGCGTCAATCCCGAGGTATTTGTCCGCCAGTCGCCTCGGGAGCACCATGCGAACGCTCGTCTTCGACGGTCGGACCGGCGCGGCCGGCGACATGATCTGCGCCGCGCTGATCGCGGCCGGCGCCGACCCCGACGTCCTCGCGCCCGTGAGCGACGCCCTCCCGGTTCGGTACGAGATCGGCGAGACGGAAAAGAACGGGATCCGCGCGACGACCGTCGACGTGCTCGTCGACGACGGCGACGGAGCGGTCGAGGCTGACGCGGACCACGGTCACGATCACGACCACGGCCACGAGCACGACCACAGCCACGGCCACGAGCATGACCACAGCCACGGCCCCGAGCACGAGCACACTCACGAGTCGGACGCCTCCGGCGCCGCCGAACCGGCCGAGGGCGCCGGTGTCCACCGGAGCTACAGCGAGGTGGTCGACCTCGTCGAGTCGATGGGGCTCCCCGACGCGGTCGAGTCGACCGCGCTCGACGCCTTCGAACTACTCGGGCGCGCGGAGGCGTCGGTCCACGGCACCGACCTCGACGACACGCACTTCCACGAGGTGGGCGCGGACGACGCGATCGCCGACGTGGTCGGCGCCGCGCTGCTCCTCGCGGACCTCGACCCGGAGCGCGTGGTCACGACCCCCGTCTCCGCCGGCGGGGGCACGGTCGAGATGAGCCACGGGACGTACCCGGTCCCGGCCCCGGCCACGACCGAGATCACGACCCGCGCCGGCTTCCGGATCGTCGGGGGGCCGATCGACCGCGAGCTGCTCACGCCCACGGGCGCCGCGATCCTCGGCGCGATCGCCGACGGCGTCGACGCGGTCCCGAACCTCGCCGTCGAGCGCGCGGGCTACGGCGCCGGCGACGCCGACTTCGAGGCGCACCCGAACGTCCTCCGGGCGCTGGTCGGCGACGGGGGACACGACGCGCACGCGGACCGCGCTCACGCTGACGCCCCCGACGGATCGCTCGCTCACGACGACATCGCCGTCCTCGAGACGAACCTCGACGACGCCGCGCCGGAGGTCCTCGGCGGGCTTCAGGAGACGCTCTCGCGGGCCGGCGCGCGGGACGTCACGATCGTTCCGACGACGATGAAGAAGTCGCGGCCCGGTCACCTCGTGAAGGTGATCTGTAAGCCCGCCGACGCCGAGGCGGTCGCGGAGCGGCTCGCCCGGGAGACGGGGACGCTCGGCGTGCGCCAGTCCGGCGCGAGCCACCGCTGGATCGCGGAGCGCGAGTTCGAGACGGCGACGCTCCGGGTCGACGGCGCCGACCACGAGGTGGCAGTGAAGGTCGCGTCGACGACCGACGAGGAGGTGTACGACGTCAGCGGGGAGTACGACGACGCGGCCGCGGTCGCCGAGGCGACCGGCCTCCCGATCCGGGAGGTGCTGCGGCGCGCCGAGGCCGACGTGCGGGAGCGGCTCGCGGAGGAGTAGCCGGAGGCCGCCCTCGCGACCGGCCCGTCAGTCGGGCGGGTCGACCCGCTCGACGCGCTCGGGGTCGACGCCGAAGCCGTCCGCGAGTCGCTCGCGGACGCGGTCGACGACGAACTCGTCGGCCGCGTCGATCCCGGCGGCGTCGAACTCCGCCTCGGGCGCCGCGCCCTCGTCGACCGCGAGGGTGGCGACCGCCTCGACCGTGGTGTCGTTGAGGCCGGGGCGGAGGCCGGCGATTTCGAGCTCTTCGACGCTGAGGCCGTCGATTCGCTCGATCTGTGCTCTGGCGCCGGCGACGAGGTCGCCGGCGGCCGCCTGCGAGACGCGGACGGTCACCGTGGCCTCGACCGACGGCGTGTGGATGGCTGCCGCCATACGCCCTCGCCGCGAGTCGAACGCGGCGCGGCCGGTCGGCGTCCCGGTCCGAACCCGGGAAGCGAGCGGTCCGCGGCCTCGAACGCGCCGCCGGCGATCCGCCGACTGGGGTCAGCAGCCGGGCCACCGGCGGCGGCGCTCGCGAGGGAGACGGCCGTCCGACTCGACGCGCGCGACGGACAGCGGCGGCTGGAGAGAACGGGAGATGGTCCGTCCCGCGGGGAACCCTCCCCAGCCGACGCGCGTCACGCGGTCGGGCGGACGGACCGTGAGTTCGGAGCCGAATACCCGATCCACCCGAGGAACGCGACGCTCGCGGACCGGCCGAGCGTCGAGGTGGTGGAACGGGTCATGATCGGTCTCCGCGGCGCGGAACGCGCCGTTATCAACCTCGTATATCGGTTTCGTATTAAAATTATGTTAGTTATGTGACCTCATGCCACGGCGAGTTCGGTCCGGAAGTCCCCGAGAATCCGCCGGAGCGGCCGCGGGCCAGCCGTTCCGTCGACGCCGAGACGACAGGCCTATGCCGAACGCCCGACCAGTTGCGCGTAAGCAGCCACCGTCATGATCGAGCGAATTCACACGTCGGACGTCGAACCGGACGCGGACGAGGTCGCCATCGCCGGCCACGTCCACGAGATCCGCGACCTGGGAGGCCTCGTCTTCCTCATCGTGCGCGACCGCGAGGGACTTATCCAGATCGTCTTCAAGGAGGAGCGCGAGCCGGAGCTGTTCGAGGCCGTCCAGGACGTCGGCGCCGAGGACGTGGTCCGCGTGGTCGGCGAGCCGCTGGAGAGCGACCAGGCGCCCGGCGGCGTCGAGATCGCGCCCACCGAGTACGAAGTCATCGACGAGGCCGACTCCCCGCTCCCGCTGGAGATCTCGAAGGACATCGAGGTCGACCTCTCGACCCGGCTCGACAACCGCGCGCTCGACCTCCGGAAGCCGGAGACGCTCGCGGTGTTCACCCTCCGTTCGGAGCTGATCACCGCGATGGAGGAGTGGTTCGAATCGGAGGGGTACGTCGACATCAAGACGCCCCTGATCTCGAAGGGCGGCGCCGAGGGCGGCGCGGAGCTGTTCCCGATCCTCTACTACAACCAGGACGCGTTCCTCTCGCAGAGCCCCCAGCTGTACAAGCAGATGCTGATGGCCTCCGGCTACGAGGCGGTCTACGAGACGGGCACCGCGTTCCGCGCCGAGGACTTCGCGACCTCCCGCCACGTCTCCGAGATCGCGATGTTCGACGTGGAGCTGGCGTACATCGACGACCACGACGACGTGATGGACGTCCAAGAGGAGTCGCTGCGCTACGCGCTCCGCGAGGTCGCCGAGAACGCCGAGCGCGAGCTCGACCTGCTCGACGTCGACCTCGACGTGCCCGAAGAGGACTTCCCGCGGATCACCTTCGACGAGGCGCTCGACATCCTCGAAACCGAGTACGGGCACTTCCCGGACGACCCGACCGACCTCGACACGAAGGGCGAGAAGCTGCTCGGCGAGCACTTCGAGGAGCAGGGCCACCCCGCCTTCTTCGTCGTCGGCTACCCCGACGAGAAGTTCTACTACATGCAAGACGTTCCGGACGACGAGATCGCCTCCCGGAAGTTCGACCTCATCTACAAGGGCCAGGAGCTCTCCTCGGGCGGCCAGCGCGAACACGACGTCGAGCGCATGGTCGAGGTCATGGAGGCGGAGGGCGTCGAGACCGCGAACTTCGAGTTCTACATCGAGGCGCTGAGCTACGGCACGCCCCCGCACGGCGGCTACGGGCTCGGCATCGACCGCCTCGTCCAGAAGGTCGCCGACCTCGACAACATCAAGGAGGCGATCATGTTCCCGCGCGACCCGAACCGGCTGGAGCCGTAACGGGACCGAACCGATCCGGACCGCCGAGGCTCGTTCCGTTCGCTCTCCGATACGCGGCCGCGCAATCGGGGCCCTATTTTTCGGGTGAGCGAGATCCGACCCGCCCCGCGAGCGGGAGCTCACGTCGACGCGAGAGTGGGATGCCACCCCGCCGCGCGGGCGACGATGAGAACCGCTCGCCGTTCGCCGTCTTTTATAAGCAACTCATCGATCTAACGAGATTCGGGTTTCAAAGGCTCTCGAGGCCGTTAAACCGAATTAAATTGGGCGTAATTCGGCTGAACGGCTTGCGTCATTAAAGGGCGTTGGGTCCCGAGGGGGAGTTGCTATGAACGCACTCCGAACGACCCTGCTCGTGGCGCTGGCCACGGTGGTACTGATCGGGACCGGCGCGGCCGCCGGTGCCGTCGCGGCGACGCCCGGGCCGGACAACGCCTCGGGCGATGCGGGCCCGCCGAGCGACCTCCCCGACCAGGTGCCGGACTTCGTCGGCGGGATCCTCGATAGCGTGAACGAGTTCCTCGACGGCGGCGTCGACGACCTCGGCGAGACCGTGAGCGAGGTCGCCGGGAACGGCGCCGGCGAGGGCGACGCGGACGACGGAACCGACGCCGACGAGGAGGGGGCCTAACGTGACGGACCGCACCTCCGACCGCATCGCGCTCGACCGGCGGACCTACCTTCAGGCGACCGGCGCCGCCGCGCTCGGCGCGGCCGGCCTCGCCGGCTGCGTCGGCCGCGCGACGGGGACGCTCGCGACGCAGGTGACCGACCAGCCCGCCGACATCGGCGACTTCGAGTCGCTCGTCGTCACTGTCGAGGGGTTCTGGCTCGGGCCGGAGGGCGCCGAGCCGGACGACGATGAGGACACGGCTGGCAACGAGACCGACACGGACGGCGGGGGCGACGACGCCGACAGCGACGACGGGTCCGCCGACAGCGGGAACGAAACGGACGCGGGCGACGAGACCGACGGCGAGGAGGACGCCGGCCGCGAGTACTTCGAGTTCGACGAGCCTCAGGAGGCCGACCTCGTGGAACTCCAGAACGGCGAGACGAAGCTGATCGACGAGCGGGAGCTCCAGACCGGGGAGTACCCGTACCTCCAGCTCGACGTGTCGTCGGCCGACGGGACGCTCACCGACGGGAGCGACGCGACCGTCGACCTCCCGGGCAACGCGCCCCTGAAGTTCAACGAGGCGTTCGAGATCCGCGAGAACACGCGGACGACGTTCACCGCGGACTTCGCGCCGGTGCTGCGCGGGAACGGCCGCTACCTCCTCCGACCGGTGCCGAGCGGTATCGAGGTGGAGTACGAGGAGTCGACGGACTCGGAAGGCGACGAATCGAGCGGCGACAACGAGACCGACGGCTCGTAGCGACGCCGCAGTCCCCCGGTCCCCCGTTGGAGTCGCGGTCGCGTCCGGCCGCTCGCGCGGAGCGGGCGCGGACCGCACCGCGGCTTCGGGGTCAGGGCTGGGTCGGTTCCCGGGATTCGGGGACCGGGGGAATGCGCGCGCCGTTGCGGTCGGTTCCCGAGTCGAGGCACCCGTTTGCCGTCAGAGGCACACGACCCGCACGATCGCCCGCGCGACGACGACGCACGGGCGGTCTTCGCTTTCTCCGATCCGTTCGCCGCTTCGACGCTGTTCATTTCGCGCCGAGTCAGGCCGCCGTCGCGTCCGGCCGCACGAACGTCCGGTACAGCGGTCCGGCGAGCACCAGCGCGCCGACCGCGGCCATCCCGAGGATCACGGTCGGGTCGACGAGCGACCCGCCGCTCGCCGCGAGGCGGTCGAGCGAGACGCCGACCGCGACCCCGGTGAGGACCCAGGGCAGCTCGCCCAACGCCGTGCCGATCAGGAACGGTCGGACCCCGACGCCGGCGGCCGCGGCCCCGGCCGTCACCGCGTCGGAGGGGAGCGGCAGCAGGCGGGTGCCGGCCACGGCGCGCATGCTGCCGGACTCCGCCGCGAAGCGCTCGCCGGCACGACAGAACCGGGCGGCGACGCCCGAGCCTTCGGTCGTCTCGGAACCGTCGCGAATTCGGAGCCGCCCCGCCCGAGCGAGCGCGTACGGCGGGAGCGCGGTGCCGACGACGAGCGCGAGCGCGAACGGCGTCCCGACCCAGCCGTACCCGAAGCCGACGGCGACGGCGAGGAGGGTCGTCGGCCACGCGAGGAGGGGCCGCACGGCCGCGAGCGCGACGACGGCGACCCCGAAGCTGAGCGGCTCCGTCGCGAGCCATCGCAGCCGCGAGAGCGCGGCCTCAGGGGAGACCGCGAGCGCGAGCGCCCCCAGCGCTGCGACGGCGGCGCCCGCGACCGCGTACCGCCCGAGCGTCGACCGGCGATTCACGCTCTTCGGTCCGCGGGCGCCCGGTAAACGCTTTGTGGGCGCGTTCGATCGGGAGCCGAAGGCGTGCGCGTCCGGCTCACGACAGCTTTCCGAGCGCCTCGAAGAAGTCCGAGGGCGGGCCCGCGATCCGTATCGGCGGCGCGGCGCGCTCGACGGTCACCTCGACCGGCCCGTCGAGGGCCTCGGTGTCGCGGCCGTCGCTGACGACCGTCGCGCCCGCCTCGTCCGCGACCGAGACGGTGACGGTCGCGTCGGCGTCCACCACGAGCGGGGGCATCCCCTCGTCCGCGACCATCTCGTTGACGACCAGCCCCCCGACCTCCGGGTGGACCAGCGGGCCGCGCTCGGAGAGGTTGTACGCGGTCGACCCGGTCGGCGTGGCCACGAGGACCCCGTCGGCGTGGCCGCCGGCGTACCGGGACCCGTCGACGCGCACCTCGTAGTCGATCCCGCCGCCCGGCCCGCGCCGGTCGCCCTGAACGACCACCTCGTTCGCGGCCGGCGTCGACGTCCAGTCGCCGGCGCTCGCGGTGAGCCGCGGCGCCTCGCGGACGTCCAGCCCCCCGTCGCGGAACGCACGGATCTCGGCGCGGAGCGCGGTCGCGGCGTCCGCCGGCGGGACGGCGTTGAGGAACCCGACCTCGCCGAGGTTCACCCCGACGATCGGGGTGTCGCCCGCGTTGCGCGCGACGAAAAGGAAGGTTCCGTCACCGCCGACCGCGACGACGAGGTCGCAGTCGCCGAACGCGTCGACCGGTCGGGCGTCGTCGCCGGCGTCGAGCGCTGCGGCGGTCTCCTCGTCGAGCCAGACGCTCTCGCCCGCGTCGACGACGACGTCCCGAAGGGTCGCCGCGAGCGACGCCGCCCGCTCGCTTCCCTTTCGCGCCACGATGCCCACTTCCATGCGGAATCCATCCCGAGCCCCGGATAAAAGCGTGCGGACATCGGCCGCCCGGCCGGGTTCTCGGTATCTGAAACCTCGCCGGAAAGTTTCAAGCCGCTCGGCCGCGTTGCTGGGTCCATGTCGACCCCCCACGGGCGGCGGAAACGATGAGCGAGGAGGACGACTGGTTCGAACGCGCGCTCCGCGAGACCGACGAGGAGTCCGACGACCCGCCGGTGGACGGTGCGGAGAGCGGTTCCGACGGTACGGAAGCCGGTGCGGACGACCCGGAAGACGCGGAAGCCGGTGCGGACGACGCGGACGATCCGGAAGCCGGTGCGGACGACCGTGCGGGGGAGACGGAGGCCGCGAGCGACGACGCCGAGTTCGCCGATCCGTTCGGCGGTGCCGCCGACGAGACGGGCGCCGAGGCGGGCGACGGGAACCCCTTCGCCGGCGACGTCGGGGAGGGCGGCGAGTCCGGGGGCGGCGAGTCCGAGGGCGGCGAGTCCGGCACCGACGACGCGGCGAGCGGCGGTGTTCCGGCGGACGCGTTCGGCGACGTTGACGCCGGCTCCGGATTCGACTCCTTCGGCGAAGACGACCCCTTCGGCGGCGGTGGCGGGGAGGAGGCCGACGCCGGAACGGACGCCGACGGCGGTGGCGGCGCGACGGACCCGTTCGGCGCTGACGACCCCTTCGGCGGCAGTCGGGGCGGTGGGGGGTCAGACGGCCAGTCGAGCGGCGGGGGCGGCGGAGCGGCAGGCGGTGGCGACGACCCGTTCGGCGGCTACCGCGGAAGCACGGGCGGAGGCGACGACGACTTCGGGTTCGGTGAGTTCGGCGACGATGCCGACGCCGGAGGGACGACCGACTTCGACGTCGACCCCGACGAGTTCGAGTCCGGAATCGAGCGGACCGACATCGGGATCGAGGGGCTCGACGACATGATCCTCGGCGGCGTCCCCAGCCGGTCGCTGCTCTCGGTCATCGGCGGGGCCGGCACCGGGAAGACGACGTTCGCGCTCCAGTTTCTCAACGACGCGCTCGAATCGGGCGAGAAGGGGATCTACATCACGCTCGAACAGACCCGCGAGTCGATCCTCGACACGGCGACAGAGAAGGGGTGGTCGTTCCGCGAGCACGCGGCGGAGGACCGCCTCGCGGTCGTCGCCATCGACCCCATCGAGATGGCCAACTCGCTGTCGTCGATCCGCAACGACCTCGTCCGGCTCATCGCCGAGTTCGACGCGGACCGGCTGGTGCTCGACTCCGTCTCCCTCTTGGAGATGATGTACGACCACCCCGCGAAGCGGCGCTCGGAGGTGTTCGGGTTCACGCGCTCGCTGAAGGAGTCGGGCGTCACGACGCTGCTCACCTCCGAGGCGAGCGAAGAAACGCCGTACGCCTCCCGACACGGCATCGTCGAGTACCTCACCGACGCGGTGTTCGTCCTCCAGTACGTCCGCGGGTCGGACTTCCGCGAGACCCGCCTCGCCGTCGAGATCCAGAAGATCCGCGACGCGAACCACTCCCGCGAGACGAAGCCGTACGACATCACCGACACCGGGATCTCGGTGTACGATCAGGCGAACATCTTCTGAGCGGGCAGGGCGACGTGGTATTTAAATCGGCACATTGCGCAGCCGCGGTTGCTTATAAACGAACGCTGTGCGGTGGCGCGTGCCGGTGAGCGGCCGAAAGGCCGCGAACCGCACGCGCGAGGGACGCGGCGAACGCGAGCGGCGAAGCCGCGAAGCGTGAGCCGCGAGGCTGGGGAGGCGTGAGGTGCGGGGCGGTGCTGTGCGGGGAGGGACTCAAAGGGGCAGTCGCGAGGGCGAAGGCGCGCAACGCAAGGACCGCAGGAGTGAGCGAAGCGAACGACGAGGACCGCAGCGAGCGCACCGAGCCCTCGCGACTGGGGCTTTGGCGGTGTTCGTCGTCGATCCGCAGTCGGTTATTTATAAATAAGCGGCTGAGACTTCGGAGGTGTTCGCCGTGTCTGAGGGTATTCCGGCAGACCTACGACTCGCGACTCGCTCGTCGCAGAAATGCACCGTCCGGGAATTGAACCGGAATCAGACGTGCTCGCTCGTTTCACTCGCTGCGCGCGACTGATAGGGTTCAATTCCGCTGCCGATTCCTGCGGCTCGCGACGTTGCTCGCCGCAGGAATGCACCGTCCGGGAATTGAACCCGGGCTATTAGCTTGGGAAGCTAATGTCCTACCACTGGACCAACGGTGCTCGATTCGAGGTACCCGACCGTCCCACTTGAACGTAGCGTTTCGGCGAACGCCGGCCGACTCCGAGGCGTCGGTGCCGCGAGCCACACGCTTAAGCCGTCACCGACGGAGGCACGCCCATGACCGACGACACAGCAGACGCGACGCGAACCGACGCGGCCGCGGCGGTCGACCGCGTGCGAGAGCGCGCGGCCGACCTCGCGCCCGCGCTCGGCGCGACCTGGACCGACGACGAGCCGTGGCGCTTCCTCACCGACCTCACGGCGATCGGGAGTCGCATGGCAGGCAGCGAGGGTGAGCGCCGGGCCGCCGACCTCGTCGCCGACGCCTTCGAGCGCGCGGGGCTCGCGGACGTGCGCACGGAGCCGTTCGAGCTCCCGGCCTGGGAGCGCGGGTCGGCGTCGCTCGACGTGACCGTCTCGGGGCGGGACGGCGAGCCGGCGACGCGCTCGTTCGAGGCCTTAGCGCTCCCGTACTCGCCGTCGGGGAGCGTCGCGGGCGAACTCGTCGACGTGGGGTACGGCACCCCGAGAGAGATCGACGAGCGCGACGTGGCGGGGCGGATCGCGGTCGCCTCGACGACCACGCTGGAGGGCGGCCGGTTCGTCCACCGCATGGAGAAGTTCGGCTACGCGATCGACGCCGGCGCGGTCGGGTTCGTGTTCGTCAACCACCTCGACGGCCAGCTCCCGCCCACCGGGTCGCTCACGTTCGGCGAGGAGGCCGAGGCGGTCGCGGTCGGCGTCTCGAAGGAGACCGGCTCGTGGCTCCGCGAATACGCTGTCGGCGGCGGAAACGGAATCGCTGCGGACGACGTCGCACAGGCCGAACTGTCGGTCGAGGCGTCCACGACCCCGGGCGAGAGCCGCAACGTGATCGGGAAAGCGGGCCCGGACACCGACGAGCGCGTCCTGCTGCTCGCCCACTACGACGCCCACGACATCGCGGAGGGGGCGCTCGACAACGGCTGCGGCATCGCGACGGTCGCGACCGCGGCCGGAGTGCTGGCGGACGCCGACCTCCCCCTCAGCGTCGACGTCGTCGCCGTGGGCGCCGAGGAGGTCGGGCTGCTCGGCGCGGAGCACCTCGCGGACCGACTGGACCTCGACCGCGTGAAGGGCGTCGTCAACGTCGACGGCGCGGGGCGGTTCCGCGACCTCGTCGCGCTCGCGCACGCCTCCACGGCGGCCGCGTCGGTCGCGGAGGCGGTGTCGACCGCGACGCGCCAGCCGATCGCGGTCGACGCGCAGCCGCACCCGTTCTCCGACCAGTGGCCGTTCGTGCGCCGCGGCGTGCCGGCGCTCCAGCTCCACAGCGACTCGGGCGACCGCGGGCGGGGATGGGGTCACACTCACGCGGACACCCGCGACAAGGTCGACGACCGGAACGTCCGCGAACACGCGATGCTGATCGCGCTGCTCGTCGCCGAGTTCGCGGCGCCCGAGCGCGACCTGCCGCGGCTGGACCGCGACGAACTCGCGGCCGCGTTCCGCGAGGCCGACTTCGAGACGGGGATGCGCGCCGCCGACCTCTGGCCCAGCGACTGGGACTGAGCGGCCGGTCTCGCCCCGGGTCCCGCTCCTCGGTCAATTCACGGCTCCTCGGTCACTTCACGTCAGCCTCAGGCGTCGGCGGCGGGAGCCGCTTGTGCGCCGTCGCGCGGTGACGTCCGAGCAGGTCCGCGACGAGTTCGCGGTCGACCGCGGCGGGTTCGCCGGCCTCGTTCCCGGCGTCGGCTGTGTCGGCGTTGGCGCCGTCTTCCGCGTCCCGGTCGGCGACCGCGGCCTCGATCCGCTGGACGACCGACTCCGGGTCGAGTCCGCGGTCGACGCCGAGGTGGAGGACGGGGTCGACGACGGCGTAGGGCGCGCCCAGGTCGTCCGCGTCGCGCTGTCCGGGGAGAAACCCCGCGGTCGGCGGCTTCTCGACGACGAACTCCGGCACGTCGAGTTCGGCCGCGAGCGCCCGCACGTCCGTCTTGTAGAGGTGACCCAGCGGGAACAGGTCGCCCGCGCCGTCGCCGTGTTTCGTCAGGTAGCCCAACAGGATTTCGCTCCGGTTCGCGGTGCCGCAGACGAGGCAGTTCGTCGCGTTGGCGGCGAGGTAGGCGACGGCCATCCGGAGGCGCGCGACGGCGTTGCCGGACCGGACCGGCTCGTCGTGGAGGTCGAAGCGGTCGGGAGCGACGGCGCCGAACTGCGCGAACAGCGGCTGGAGGTGAACCGTGTCGTGGTCGATGCCCAAGGCCTCCGCGAGCGCCTCTGCGTCGCGTGCGTGCGGCGCGCCGACCTTGTTACACGGGAGAATCAGCCCGTACACGCGGTCGGCGCCGACCGCCTCGACTGCGAGCGCGGCCGTCACCGTCGAGTCGAGCCCGCCGCTCATGTTCACTACCACGCCGTCGGCGCCCGCGGCGTCGACCCGATCGGCGACGAACGACCGAACTCGGTCGCGTTCGACCGCGAGATCCCGCTCCGGGAGCAGCGAGGCGGGAGGGGGGTGAGAACTGGCGGCGTCTCGATCGTGGTTCGACACCGCCCCTTCCGCCGACCGCTCGGCGGCGGCCTCGTCCGGATCGAACGCCGACTCCGGGTCAGCCATCTCCTCCTCCGGCGCGGACTGTCCGTCCCGTCCGAATCGTCCGCCGACGGGGCTGTCCGCCGACGGCTCGTGAGGAGGCGCGGGTGCGTCTCTGCGGGCGTTCGCGAGCGTCGCGTTGGATCGTCATCAGTCGGCCGCCGCTTCCGTTTGCGATGGTAAATACTTGCGGTGTGGATCGTATAAGGAATTGGTACTGTTACGGCTGAATAGAGTAGAGTTACTCGTGAACTACGATGTACATACGATTATACTCGAAATAATCTGGTATACTTGAGCTTCTATGCCGCTGAACGAGGGAATAACTCGTCTCCCGAAATAATGCGCCCTATTTGAGTACGTTTGAATAGAAATCAGTCGTAGAACAATTGTTCTAAGCATATAATGTGATTATATACGAACATTTATTAGTTAGATAGAGTTCGATTTGTCCATGTCACGTATTCAGCTGAGTTCGAGTCAGGAACGCGTGCTCACCGCGCTCGTGAACCTCTCCGAGGGCCGGGAGGCACCGGTACAGGGGCGGGAGATCGCCGACGCGATCGACCGCAATCCGGGAACGGTGCGGAACCGCATGGGGAGCCTCAGCACCCTCGGCCTCGTCGAGGGCGTCGCCGGGCCGGACGGCGGCTACATCCCGACCGACGAGGCGTACGACGCGCTCGGCATCGAGCGCCTTGAGGACGCCGCGACGACGCCGGTCGAGCGCGAGGGCGACCCCGTCGAGGACGTCACGGTCGCAGAGATCGACCTGTCGAGCGTCGCAAATCCGGAGCTGTGTCGCGCCGAGCTCGTGATCCGCGGCCCGGTCGGCCCCTTCGACGCGGGCGATCACGTGACCGTCGGGCCGACGCCCGCCACCGGGCTGCGGCTCTCCGGCGTCGTCGACGCGACGAACGTCGACGGCAACAGCCTCCTGGTCCGCGTCGACGGCATGGAGACGGCGGCGGGGGGGTCGGCTGCGTAGCGGCGGCCCGAGCGGCGGGCGTCCGAAAGTCCGATTCACTCCCCGTCGACCGCGGAGATCAGCCTGTCGCGGACCGCGCCGGTCGCGGCCGCGGCGTGGCGAGCGTCCCGGTGTCGCTCGCCGAAGGCGACGCGTGCGCTTTCCGCCGCCTCGCGGTCGACGGTGAACTCCGCGTCGGGGTAGGTCACGTCCCACAACACGAGCGGTTCCGGGGGCGCGGGACCGACGCCGCGATCGCCCGAGACCGGTTCGGCGGCGAGCAGCCGGTCGATCCACGCGAGGTCGGCGGTTCCGCGACCCACGGCGCGGACCGCGGCGACGACGCGCCGGACGAGCGCGCGGGGGAACCCGTCCGCCGAGAGTTCGACGACGAGCGCGTCGCCCTCCCGGGTCGCCCGCGCGTCGAGGTCGCGGACCGTTCCCGTCTCGTCGGTGGTCAGGTTGTGGAAGTCGTGCTCGCCGTCGAACCGCGCGAGCGCCGCCCGGAACCGGTCGTCGTCGACCGCGTGCTCCGGGTCTCGGCGCGTGCGGTCCGAGCCGGATTCGGAGCCCGATTCGGGCGCGTAGAGGTGGTAGCGGTACGTCCGCTGGACCGCGTCGTGCGTCGCATGGAACCCCCCCTCGACGTCGGCCGCGGCCCACACGCGGACCGACCCCGGCAGGTGGCCGTTGAACGCGCGGGGCGTGAGCCACGTCGGCGCCTCGAAGGCGACGGTCTGTGCCACCGCGGAGACGCCGGCGTCGGTCCGGCCCGCCGCGGCGTAGCCGGCCGGCGTGGCGTGGGTCGACCCGTCGCCGCGCTCGACGACGCCGTGTTCCGCGAGCGCTTCGAGGAGCGCGTCCGCGACCGTGCTGGCGTGCGGCTGGCGCTGGAAGCCGGCATACCCCCGGCCGTCGTACGCGACCCGGAAGGCGCGGGTGATCGTCCCGCGATCGTTCGACGCGGCCGTCACTGGGCGTCGGACGCGTCGCCGCCGTCCGTCGCGTCGCTCGCGTCTTCGTCGGTCTCGGTCGGCTCCGCCTCTCCTCCGGCCTCTTCGGGGTCGGCCATCGGAACGGTTACCACCGGCACCGACGCGACGCGGACGACCTTCTCGGTGACGCTCCCGAGGAGCAGCCGGCGGATCCCGCGACGGGTGTGGCTCGGCATGACGACGATGTCGGCGCCGTCGTCGATCGCGTTCTCGATGACGTCCAGCGGGTCGCCGCGGACGACGCTTCCGACTGCCTCGACGCCGGCCGCTTCCAGTTCTGCGGTCACCGCTTCTACCCGTTCTTCGGCCGCCTCCGCGAGCCGGTCGGAGAACACGCCGGTCCGCGGGCCGGCGAGCGTGTCGACCGCGGTGTCGGCGGCCGAGATGACGTGGACCGTCGCGTCGTATCGCTCGGCGAGGCTGGCGGCATGCGGGATCGCGTCGTTCGCCTCGCCGCCGGGCGCGACGGGCAGGAGGATGTTGTCGTACATGCGTGGTGACGGAACGCCCACCCGCAAAGTCCTGTCGGCGTTCGCCCCCGTTCGCAGGTCGCGGAGAACCGGATGGGCAGGGTTTTCCGACGGGCGGCCGTCCCTGGGGACATGGCACGAGAGGTTTCCAACCCCGACAACCCGCAGGTGACGCTCCAGACCAACCACGGCGACATCGTCGTCGAACTGTTCGCCGACCGCGCGCCGAAGACGGTCGAGAACTTCCTCGGGCTGGCGCGCCACGACCCCGCCGCCGACGCGGAGCCGGCGCGGGATACGAACACGTGGGAGGACCCCAAGACCGGCGAGGTCCGCGGCGATTCGCTGTACGAGGGGATCGTCTTCCACCGCGTCATCGACGACTTCATGATCCAGGGCGGCGACCCGATGGAGAACGGTCGCGGCGGCCCCGGCTACCAGTTCGACGACGAGTTCCACGACGACCTCACCCACGACGGACCCGGGATCCTCTCGATGGCGAACTCCGGCCCGAACACGAACGGTTCGCAGTTCTTCATCACGCTGGACGCGACCCCGCACCTCGACGGCAAACACGCCGTCTTCGGGCAGGTCATCGACGGGATGGACACCGTCGAGGAGATCGGCGGCGTGCCGACCGGCCGCAACGACGACCCCCGCGAGGCCGTCGAGATCGAGAAGGTCAACATCGACGAGTAAGACCGTCGACTCCGGCCTGCGTCAGGTCTCGGCCCCGATCCGTCCGCGGCCTGGGCCGCGTGCGCCGACCTCTCACGCTGCGGAGAGTTGAGAAGAGTTAAATTATCCCCGACGTAAGCACCGTTCGCGCTCGGTTGGTGTAGTCCGGCCAATCATGTTGGCCTTTCGGCGGACGCGGCGCCTCGGCGCCGGTTCGGAAGTCAGCCGACGACCAGGGTTCAAATCCCTGACCGAGCATCCACTCTCACACCGCGAGCGACGCGTCTCGTTCTCCGGCCGATCCGCCCCGTTCTCCGGTCGGGCCAAAGGGGAAGAATCACGGCTGTCGGTGACGGAGAGTCGGGTATGAGCGACCGACCCGACGAGCGCGACGGCGACAACGACCGCCGCTTCGAGACCCGCGCGATCCACGCCGGCCAGGAGCCGGACCCGGAGACGGGCGCGCTGATGACGCCGATTCACGCGAACTCGACGTACGAGCAGGACGCGCCGGGCGACCACCGCGGCTACGAGTACAGTCGCACGGGGAATCCGACGCGCAGCGACCTCGAGGCGAACCTCGCCTCGCTGGAGTCGGGCAGTCACGCCCGCTGTTTCTCCTCGGGGATGGGCGCGATCAACACCGTCCTCAACCTGCTGTCCGCGGGCGACCACGTCGTCGCCGGCGACGACGTGTACGGCGGGACGCACCGCATCCTGACGCAGGTGTACGACGAGTACGACATCGAGACCAGCTTCGTCGACACCACGGACCACGACGCGGTTCGTGACGCGATGCGCGACGAGACCGAGCTGGTGTGGGTCGAGACGCCGACGAACCCCCTGATGAACGTCAACGACATCGGCGCGCTCGCCGACATCGCCCACGAGCGCGACGCGCTCTGCGCGGTCGACAACACGTTCGCGACGCCGTACCTCCAGCGCCCGCTCGAACACGGCGCGGACGTCGTCTCCCAGTCGCTGACGAAGTACCTCGGCGGCCACTCCGACACCATCGGCGGCGCCCTGATCGTCGACGACGAGGAGCTGGACGAGCGGCTCGGCTTCTATCAGAACTCCGTCGGCGCGACGCCCGGCCCGTTCGACGCGTTCCTCGTCCTCCGCGGGACGAAGACGCTCCCGGTCCGGATGGACCGTCACTGCGAAAACGCGATGGAACTCGCCGAGTGGCTGGAGGGACACGAGGCGGTCGAGCGCGTCTACTACCCCGGGCTGGAGTCGCACCCGGACCACGAGCTCGCGGCAGAGCAGATGGACGACTTCGGCGGCATGCTCTCCTTCGAGCTGGACGGCACCCTCGACGAGGCGTCGACGGTCGTGAGCGAGACGGAGGTGTTCACGCTCGCGGAGTCGCTCGGGGGCGTCGAGAGCCTCATCGAGCAGCCCGCCGCGATGACCCACGCGGCGATCCCGCGCGAGGAGCGGCTCGCTGCCGGGCTCACCGACGGGCTCATCCGGGTGTCCGTGGGGATCGAACACGTCGACGACATGAAGGGCGACCTCCAAGCGGCGTTCGACGCGGCGCTGTCGTAGGCGTCTAACCGTCCGGGCGGTCACGACCGGCGTCTGACGACTGACATCATTTTTATCGGTGCCGCCGAGACTGCCTCCATGAGCGATCCAGACGTCTTGGTGCTTCGCCAGACGATCCACGGACTGGGCCCCGACGAACTGGCGGCGGCGATCCGCGAGCGACTCCCCGACGCGACGGTCGCGCGGGCACGGACGCCGGCCGAGGAGCGCGACCTGATCCGGACCGCGCGGGTCGCCGTCGGGCTCACCATCGACGAGGAACTGCTCGCGGCCGCCGAGGAGCTGGAGCTTTTCGCCTGCGTGTTCGCGGGGACGGGCCACCTGCCGCGCGACCTGCTCGACGACCACGGGGTCGCCGTGACGAACGCCTCCGGCGTCCACGGGCCGAACATCGCCGAGCACGTCGTCGGGTCGATGATCGCGCACGCGCGACAGTTCCACCGGGCGTACCGCCAGCAGTCCCGCCGCGAGTGGCGCACCTACGAGACCACGGAGGTGTACGGCTCGACCGTCGCCGTGGTCGGGCTCGGCGCCATCGGGCAGGCCGTCGTCGACCGGCTGGCGTCGTTCGACGTCGACACGGTCGGCGTGCGTTACTCCCCCGAGAAGGGCGGCCCGACCGACGAGGTGTACGGGTTCGACGAGTTCCACGAGGCCGTCACGGACGCCGAGTACGTCGTGCTGGCCTGTCCGCTCACGGAGACGACGCGGGGGCTCGTCGACGCCGACGCGCTCCGGACGATGCGGCCCGACGCCGTCCTCGTCAACATCGCGCGCGGACCGATCGTCGACACCGACGCCCTGGTGACGGAGCTCCGGAACAACCGCATCCGCGGCGCGGCGCTGGACGTCACCGACCCGGAGCCGCTCCCCGAGGACCACCCGCTGTGGGGACTCTCGAACGCGACGATCACGCCGCACAACGCCGGCCACACGCCCGAATACTACGAGCGCGTCGCGGACATCCTCGCGGACAACGTCGCGCGGCTTGACGCCGGCGACGAGCTCCGCAACCGGGTGGTGTGAAAGAGTCCGGCGACCGACCAAATAAATCTATATACTCCTATATATTTTGTACTTCTAAATCGAACGATGTCGTCGCTATCGCCCTTGTCAGTCGCCTATCGACACAGAAGAGACTCCATCAAACCCCAGACGCAGGAAAACGGAGGTATATATTTTGATCAAAATTAAGGTGTTCCGTTCCCGAGGGTGAGGTATGGAAACGCGGAAGGTCCAGGTCACCGGCGGCTCGACGTACACCGTCTCGATTCCGAAGACGTGGGCGACCGACAACGGCGTCGAGGCCGGGACGGAGATCGAGTTCCACCCGGACGGCGACTCGCTGTTCCTCACGCCGCGGTCCGATTCGGAGCGGACCCGGGGAACGCTGGACATCGCCGACCTGACGGGCCAGGCGCTCCGCCGGGCGGTGACGACGATGTACGTCAGCGGGTTCGACGTCATCGAACTGGAGGGGGCGGAGATCACCACCGAGCAGCGGTCGACGATCCGGGACGCGGTCCAGAGCCTCGTCGGTTTGGAGGTGTTAGAGGAGACGCGCGACCGCGTCGTCGTCCAGGATCTCCTCGACTCGTCGGAGCTTTCGATCCACAACGCTGTCACGCGGATGCGGCTGATCTCGCTGTCGATGCTCGACGACGCGATCACCGCGCTCGCCGAGCGCGACCACGAGCTCGCGCGCGACGTGATCGGCCGCGACGACGACCTCGACCGGCTGTGGCTCGTCGTCTCGCGGATCTTCCGCGCCACGCTGCGGACGCCGAAGGCCGCCGAGGAACTCGGCCTCCCGCGCGAGGAGTGTTTCGACTACCACTCCAGCGCCCGCCAGCTGGAGCGGATCGGCGACCACGCGACGAAGATCGCGCACCTGACGCTGAACATCGACGAGCCGCTTCCCGACGAGGTCGTCGACGCCGTGCGCGACCTCCACGGCGACGCGGTCGACGTGATCGACGCGGCGATGGACGCGCTGTTCGACGACGACACCGACGCCGCGACCCGCCGAGCCAACGAGGCGCGGACCGGCGTCAGAGCGATCGACGAGCGCGTGCGCTCCATCGACGAGCGCCTCCGCGACCTCGACCCGACGCGCGCACAGCTGCTGGGGCTCGTCGTCGACTCCGTCCTCCGGTCGGCCGACTACGGCGGTAACATCGCCGAGACGGCCCTCCAGAAGGCCGCGCCGACGCCGTGAGGGACGCCCTCGACGCGATGGTGCGCCGACTGCCCCGGCGCCGGACGCTCGCGCTCGTCGGAGGTGCGGTCGTCCTCCTCGTCGCGATCGTCGTCGCCGGCGGCGCCGCGTACTTCGCCGCCGGACTGGGGCCGGACGCGGACGCGGTCGCGGCGGTCGAGGCCGACCCGAACGTCTCCGTCGATCGGACGGCGGTCGGGACCGCGGTCCGCGACGGGCCGGTGACGTCATCGACAGTCGGGCTCGTCTACTATCCGGGCGGGCGGGTGGCACACGAGAGTTACGTTCCCACCGCCGCAGAGATCGTGGCGGCGTCCGATCGCGACGCGTTCGTCGTCGTGGTCGACGCCCCGCTCAACCTGGCTGTCCTCGCGCCGGACCGCGCCGATCGCGTCCGCGAACGTTACCCCGAGGTGGACGCGTGGGCGGTCGGCGGCCACTCGCTCGGCGGCGCCATGGCCTGTCGACACGCGGCCGGAAACGCCGAGGCGTACGACGCGCTCGTCCTCCACGCCGCGTACTGCGATCGCGACGTCTCCGAGAGCGGCCTCGACGCGCTCTCGGTCTTGGGCGGCGCCGACGGGGTGATCGACGCCGAGCGCGAGCGCGCGTCTCGGTCGAACCTCCCGGCGGACGCTCGGGTCGTCGAACTCGACGGCGTCAACCACGCCGGATTCGGAGCGTACGGACCACAGCCCGGCGACGATCCCGCGTCGCTGTCGCCGGACGCAAGCCGCGAGGCGGTCGGGAACGCGACCGGAACGTGGCTCTCGGAACGGGGCGCGGTGACCCGCGACGGCCCGTCGCGATCGGTTTCGGACCGCGCTCCGGGCGCCGTCCGCTCCGGCGCGCCCGTCGTTGCCGGGTGAGCGGGTTTTTTGACCGCGCTCCCCCGAGTGGATCGCATGCCAGAGATCGAACTCGGCGTGCCGAGGGGCGTCGTCGAGTCGCTCCCGGAGGAGGAGGGGACCGCCGAACGAGACATGCGACGCGCCATCACCGGCATCCAGTCGCGGTTGAACGACGCGCTCGACGAGGCGGAGCCGGACGAGGCGGCCGAGGTCGTCGCCGACGCGGTGGAGCGCATGGAGTCGCAGGCGAGCACGTACCACGAGTTCGTTCCGGAGCTGCGCGCGTGGGGGCAGTCGCCCATCTACGCGATCGCGTGGCGCAACCTCTACCTCGAACTCATCGGCCAGCTGTACGACCACGAGTGGCTCGCCGACGACCTCGACCGCGAGCGCAACTTCCGGCTGGTCGAGGACGGGATCCGGCTGTCGGACCTGTAGCCGGCGACGCGTCCACTTCGCGGCCGTCGCCTTCCGCGGCCGGCCGCTTTTAAGCCGCCGCGACACGACGTACGGGTATGGAACTGGAACTGCGGTTCTTCGCGACGTTTCGCGAGGCCGCCGGCGGGAAGACGGTGAACGCGGAGTTCGCCGACGGCTCCACGGTCGGCGACGTGTTGCGCGAACTGGAGTCGGAGTACGAGGGGATGGAGGGCCGACTGATCGTCGACGGCGACCTCGCCCCGCAGATCAACGTCCTGAAGAACGGCCGCGAGGTGCTCCACCTCGACGGGCTCGACACACCGATGGCGGACGGCGACCGGCTCTCCGTGTTCCCGCCGGTCGCGGGGGGGTCATGAGCGACGACGGGTCGACGACTGCGGAGGAGGCCGGTAGCGACGGCACGGCGGCGGCCGAGGGTGGGGAAGACCACGGTACGGCGGCCGAGGGTGGAGAGGGTCACGGCACGGCGGCCGGAGAGGCCGACGGCGACGCGAGCGCCGAGTCGTCCGGTCCCTCGCCCGCGGAGGAGGGATGGGAGCGCGAGACCGTGGCCTACCGCGGCATCTCCCGGCGGCTCGCGGCCCACTACCTCCGCAATCTGGGCGGAGAGCTCGTCGGGACCGACGACCCCGCGGAGGCGACCCGCGTGGACGGCGACGGCTGGCGAGTGACGCTCAGCGCCGAGAAGGTGACCGCGGCGGCCGCGATCAAACTCACCGAGGTGACCGCCGAGTTCGCCGGCGACCCCGATGTCCTCGCCGAACTGCTCCCGAAGTACCGGCAGAAGGCGATGCGCGCCGGCGGGTGATGTCCGACGACGCCGAACAGGACCCGGGGTCGTATCCGATCGAGGGTACCGCGCTGGTGAAGACGGCGGCTCTCGCGAGCGTCCCGGCCGCGCGCGTGCCGGCGCTGCTCGCGCGCGTCCAAGCCGATCTGGGTCCCAGAATCGACGCGTATCGCCGGCGCTACGAGCGGATCGCGGCCGAGCCGGAGCGCGAGACGTTCCTCGTCGAGCCGGACCACTGGGAGGCGGTGGCCGACCGCGTCGGGCTCACCGAGCGCGAGCGCGACGCGGTGGTCCGCGCCCACGAGGCCGCGGTCGAGCGGATCGGCTCCGGGAGCGGTCGCCGGGAGGAGTTCGACACCGCGCTGGAGATCCGGTCGGGCGTCGTCATCGGCGTCGAGGGAGGAGATGAAGCGGAGACGAACGGCGACGAGCCGAACGCAGACGGCGACTGATCCGGGCGCTGCCGTCACCGACGCCTTTTCGGACCGCTACGGAGACGTTCCCACATGCGACTCGCTCGACTGCTCACCCCCGACGGACCCGTCGCCGGCCGCTACGTCGACGGCGCGGTCGTCGCCGACGACGGCCGCTACGAGGTCGGTCGCGACGGGCGACTGCTCCCGCCGTGCGACCCAAGCGCGCTGTACTGCGTCGGTCGGAACTACGCCGAGACGCTCGACCAGATGGAGTACGAGCGGCCCGAAGAGCCGGACTTCTTCATCAAACCGCCAGCGAGCCTGCTCGCGCACGGCGAGGCGATCCGGTATCCCGAGTGGACCGACGAGCTGACGTACGCCGGCGAACTGGTCGCCGTGATCGACGAGCGCTGTCGCGACCTCGACCCCGAGGACGTCCCGGACGCGGTGCGCGGCTACACGGTCATGAACGACGTCGACGCGCTCGACCAGCAGGGGCGGACCGCGCGCAAGGCGTTCGACGGCTCGGCGCCGCTCGGGCCGTGGATCGAGACCGACGTGGACCCGACGGAACTCGACATCGAGACGACCGTGGGCGGCGAGAGGAGACAGGACGCCAACACGGAGCTGATGCTGTTCGGCCCGCACGAAATCGTCTCGTACCTCTCGAAGCGGTTCACGTTCGAGCCGGGTGACTGCGTCGCGTTCGGCAGTCCCGCGAACCCCGGGCTCGTCGAGCCCGGCGAGCGCGTCGAGATCACCTACGAGGGGGTCGGGACGCTCTCGAACGCGGTGGTCGCGCCGGACGGGGAGTAAGCGTCTCCGGGGCCGGCAAAAGAGAGAGTCCGGTGGGTCTCAGCGATCCGCCGGGTCGAGGTCGTCGACGCTCGCGTCGTCGATCAGGTCGTCGGCGTTCGTTAGCGCCGTCTCGTCGCCGGTTCGGACGTACGCACCGAGCGCGTCGGCGGCCTCGACGAGGGCGTCCGCGGCCGCGGGCGGCACGTCGCCGCCGAGCGCGTCGACGCGCGTGACGCGGTCGCGGAGGCGCTCGAACGCGTCGCGGGCGGGGCCGATCCTCGCTTCCGGATTCTCCCCGTCGACGGTGACCGTCGGGGCGTCGTCGTTTTCGGCGTCGCTTCCGTCATCGGCGTTCTCATCGCTTTGCTCGGTTTCGCTCCGCTCGGCGCCGGCTTCGAGTTCGTCGAGGAAGTCGAGCGCGTCGCTCCGGTACGCCTCGACCGCGCGCACGGCCGCCATCCCCCGGGCCTCGCGGAGCGCGGTCGGGACCTCGTCGGCCGGCGGTCGGTCGCCGTCATCGGCGCCGGCGAGCAGCGCGAGGAGGTACTCGCGGTCGGCGTCGGTCGGGTCGCGCAGTCGCTCGAAGCAGTCGACGGCCTCCAGCAGTTCGCGGGCCGCGAGGTACGTCTCGTCGAGCGGCGCGAGCCGGCCGCCGTCGATGAACCCGCGCTTCCGGCAGTACTCCCGGAGGTCGGACTGGAGGTCGTCGACCCCGGATCGGGGGAGGGTCTCGGGCGCGTCCCCGAACCGTTCGCGATGGCCGGAGAGGTCGAGCGAGACGGAGGTGTCGGTGTGGGCGGTGCGGGCGTCGACGCCGACGCTGCGGAGGTCGCCGCAGCTCGGACACGCGACGGAGCCCGTCTCGTAGTACGACCACCGCGTGCCGCAGGACTGGCACTCGCGTTCGCCGCGGACCTTCATGTGAGGTGGTTCGTCGCGTCCGCCCTAAACGACTGCGGGTCGACGGTGGAGGCTCGGGAGACGATCGTTCAGTTGCCAGCCTATTTCACGCTCTCCGGCGAACGGTCGGTATGACTTGGCACGCCGTCGACGCGCTCGACCGCGCCGTCGACGCGACGCGGCGGCTCCTCTTTCCCTTCGAGGCGGTCCGGTGGGCGAAGCTCGCGTTCCTCGCGCTCGTGATGGCCGGCGGGGGCACCGGAGCGTCGTGGACCGGCTCGTCGCCGCTCGGCGCCTCGACCGGCGGGGTCGGCGCTTGGAGCGAGTTCGCTCCGACGGAAACAGAGTCGGTGCCGGCGGGGATCGTGCGCGTCGTGAGTACGGGCGCCGAGCGGCTCGCCGGACTCGACGTCGCGCTGCTGGCCGGGATCGCGGTCAGCGCGGCGCTCGGCGCAGTCGCGCTCGTCGCGTGTTCGATCGCCTTCCGGCTCGCCTTCTACGACGCGCTCGCGACGAACCAGGTCGCACTCTGGCGGCCGTTCCGCGATCGGTTCCGGCAGGCGCTGGGGCTGCTCGCCGTTTCGACGCTCCTCGCGGTCGCGACCGGGATCTCCGTGCTCGCGCTCGTCGTCGCCGTCGACCCCGCGGCGTTGCGCGCGGTCGGCGTCTCGCTCGGCGGCTTCCCCGGATCGTCGACGATCGCGTCCGTCGCGCTCGGTGCGCTCGGGGTGACCGCGTTCGGGGTCGCGCTGTTCGGGACCGTCGGGTCCCGGCTCACGTTCGAGTTCATCGCCCCCGCGATGGTCGCCCGCGACGTTGGAGTGCTCGCCGGGTGGCGTGCGGTCTGGGCGTCGCTCCGCGATTCGTGGAGCGACGTCGTCGCTTATCTCGTGGTTCACGCCGTCCTCACCGCCGGCGTCAGGATCCTTCAGGCCGTCGCCGTCGCGCTCGTCGGCGGCCTCGTCGCCGTGACGGCCCTCGTCGCGCTCCTCCTCGCGGCGGTTCCGCTCGGAGGAGTCGAGGCGCTGTTCGGGACGACCGCAGGGGCGATCGCTCTCGCGGCCGTTCTCGTCTGCGCCGTCGTCGCCGTCGTGGTCGCGACGCTCCCGGTTCGGCTGGTGGCGCGCGCGTACCTGACCGCCTACGAGGTCTCGACGCTCGCCGGGATCGATCCCGAACTGGCGCCGCTGGCATCGACGCTCGTCGCGCGCGACGAATCGGAGCCGATCGGGGAGTGATCCGTCGGTCGGCGTGCGTCGTCGGGGGAGTGATCCGTCGGTCGGCGCCCGTCGTGGGGGAGAGATTCGTCGGTTGGCGCCCGTCGTGGGGGAGAGATTCGTCGGTTGGCGCCCGTCGTCGGGGGCTCTCGGTACCGTTGGGGCGTTGTCGAATGATCGTCGAACGTCGAATCGTATATTCGACACCATCGGATACCTTTTTACTCCGTTCACGAATGGAGAGAGACATGGGACTGGACGACGACGCGAGGGAGTACCACCGACAGGAGCCGCCCGGAAAGATAGCGATCGAGACCACGAAGCCCACGAACACGCAGCGAGACCTCTCGCTGGCGTACTCGCCGGGCGTCGCGGCGCCGTGTCGCGATATCGCGGCCGACCCCGAGTCCGTCTTCGAGTACACGGCGAAGGGGAACCTCGTCGCCGTCGTCTCGAACGGCTCGGCCGTCCTCGGACTCGGCGACATCGGCGCGGCCGCCTCGAAGCCCGTCATGGAGGGTAAGGGGGTGCTGTTCAAGCGGTTCGCCGACATCGACGTGTTCGACATCGAGCTCGACATCGACTCCGTCGACCCGTTCTGCGAGGCGGTAAAGGCGATGGAGCCGACGTTCGGCGGGATCAACCTCGAGGACATCAAGGCGCCCGAGTGCTTCAAAATCGAGGAGCGGCTCCGCGAGGAGATGGACGTCCCGGTGTTCCACGACGACCAGCACGGCACCGCGATCATCTCCGGCGCGGCGCTGATGAACGCCGTCGACATCTCCGATAAGGACCTCTCGGAGCTCGACATCGTCTTCTCGGGCGCCGGCGCGTCGGCCATCGCGACGGCCCGGTTCTACGTCTCGCTGGGCGCGCGCAAGGAGAACATCACGATGTGCGACTCCTCCGGGATCATCACCGAGGAGCGCGTCGAGGCCGGCGAGGTCAACGAGTACAAGAGCCAGTTCGCCACGCCGGTCGAGGGCGGCGACCTCGCGGACGCGATGGAGGGCGCGGACGTGTTCGTCGGGCTCTCCGTCGGCGGGATCGTCTCGCAGGAGATGGTCCGCTCGATGGGCGACGACCCGATCATCTTCGCGATGGCGAACCCCGACCCGGAGATCACCTACGAGGACGCGAAAGACGCGCGCGACGACACGGTGATCATGGCGACGGGCCGGTCGGACTACCCGAACATGGTGAACAACGTGCTCGGGTTCCCGTTCCTCTTCCGCGGGGCGCTCGACGTGCGTGCGACCGAGATCAACGAGGAGATGAAGGCGGCCGCCGCGGAGGCGCTCGCCGACCTCGCGCGCAAGGACGTGCCGGACGCGGTCGTGAAGGCGTACGGCGACGAGCCGCTCCAGTTCGGCCCCGACTACGTCATCCCGAAGCCGCTCGACCCGCGGGTGCTGTTCGAGGTGGCCCCGCGCGTCGCGGAAGCTGCGATGGAGTCCGGGTCGGCGCGGGCCGAGATCGACTTAGAGAAGTACCGAGAGCGGCTCGAAGCGCGGCTCGGGAAGTCCCGCGAGATGATGCGGGTCGTGTTGAACAAAGCCAAGAGCGACCCCAAGCGGATTGCCCTCGCGGAAGGCACCGACGAGAAGATGATCCGCGCGGCTTACCAGCTCTCCGAGCAGGGGATCGCCGAGCCGGTGCTTCTCGGTGACGCCGATACCATCTCGCAGACCGCGGCCGAACTCGGCCTCTCGTTCCGCCCCGAAGTAGTCGACCCCGACGACCGGGACGTCTCCGGGTACGGCGACCGGCTGTACGAGCTCCGGAAGCGCAAGGGAATCACGAAGCGCGAAGCTGACGACCTGGTGAAGCGGGACACGAACTATCTGGGGAGCGTGATGGTCGAGACCGGCGACGTCGACGCGATGCTCACCGGGCTCACCCACCACTACCCGTCCGCGCTCCGGCCGCCGCTCCAGATAGTCGGATCCGCGGCCGACACCGACACCGTCGCCGGCGTGTACATGCTCACGTTCAAAAACCGGGTCATCTTCTGTGCGGACACGACGGTCAATCAGGACCCGGACGCGGAGACGCTGGCGGAGGTCACGCGACACACCGCCGACCTCGCGCGCCGGTTCAACGTCGAACCCCGCGCGGCGATGCTGTCGTACTCCAACTTCGGGAGCGTCGACAACGAGGGGACGCGGAAGCCGCGCGACGCGGTCGACATCCTCCAGTCCGACGACGCGGTCGACTTCCCGGTCGACGGGGAGATGCAGGCCGACACCGCGGTCGTCGACGACATCCTCAACGGGACCTACGAGTTCTCCCAGCTCGACGAGGCCGCCAACGTCCTCGTGTTCCCGAACCTCGAAGCCGGGAACATCGGGTACAAGCTGCTCCAGCGCCTCGGCGGCGCCGAGGCCATCGGACCGATGCTCGTCGGGATGGACGAGCCGGTCCACGTCCTCCAGCGGGGCGACGAGGTGAAAGATATCGTCAACCTGGCCAGCGTCGCCGTCGTGGACGCGCAGGAGTAGTTCTCCGAGCGTCCCCCGGCTGCGGGAGCGTCCGTCGAGGCTGTCTTGGTGGTCGATAATCGTCGCGCGTGCCCCGCCGCTCGGCACACCAATTTTACTTGTTTCCGACTACGACAGTATTGGTATGGGACCGAGCGAGGATCCGGACGAATCGACCGGGCCGCGAGTGCTCGACAACAGGCGCGACGCGACACGGTACCGGGTTCTCGTCGAGATCGCCGCGCGACAGCCGGCGGTGAGCCAGGAGGAGATCGCCGACGTCATCGGCGTGACGTCGCAGGCGGTCAGCGACTACGTCCGCGATCTGGTCGACGGCGGGTTCGTGGAGAAGCGCGGTCGCGGTCGGTACGAGGTGACGAAGGAGGGCGTCGACTGGATCATCACGCGGACCGACGCCCTCTCGGAGTTCGTTTCTCGGGTGTCCGACGACGTCTTGGGGAGCGTCGACGTCGACGCCGCGGTGGCGACCGACGCGCTCGAAGAGGGGGACGACGTCGGACTGGAGATGCGCGACGGCGTGTTACACGCCGTCCCCGAGGGCGGTTCGGCGGCGACGGCGGTCGTCGTCACGGGCGGCGAGCCGGGAGAGGCGGTCGGCGTCACCGACTTCGAAGGCGTCGTTGAGTACGATCCGGGCGTGGTGACGGTCGTCCCCGTCCCCGCCGTGACCGAAGGCGATCCGCCCTCTCCGGACGTGATCAGGGACCGCGCCACAGAGGCGGACCTCGTCGCGGTCGGCGGAACCGAAGCCTATGCCCTCGCGACCCGTACCGGGCTGCCGCCCGACGTGCGGTTCGGGTCGGCGACGGGCGTCTCACAGGCCGCCCTTCGCGGGCTGGACGTACTCTTGCTCGTGTCGACCGACGAACTCTCTCGGCACACGACGCGGCTCCGTGAAGACGGCGTGCGGTACGAGGTTCGCGACTCCCTCGATCGCTGAGTCGGTCACCGAGCCCGAGCGCTGCGCCGTGAAGACTGGGTGTGGGGAGAAGAGCGTGTGGGGACGGGTTCGATTTGAGGGCGATACGAGTAGTGGCCGAAACGAGCGGAGAGGCACACCGTGTTTCCGGTGAAATCGGGGTTTGGGTTGGTGTGGTTGTTGGGTGGGCGGGGTATCTTGTCCGAGAACTCTGACCGATCCAAAACAACGGGTTTTATTATCTGATCCAGAGTAAAGCTCGCCAAGCCAATTGGCGAAGGCTTGCCGAGCCATACAGTGTGTTTCATCGGAAACGTGGTCTCCCCCGTGATAGACTCGTCTGACACCTCCATCGAACACCGCATTTCCGGTGAAATAGGCTGGCAATCGCCCCCCTCGTTGCTGGTCTCGGTCTCCCTGTTCAAGTCGTTCTGCTGTCTGGCGCTATCTACTAATGTCTCCTTTACGCGCTCTCGTGTTTCTCTCGTGTTTCTCTCGTGTCGCACTTGTTTCATTCCGGCTTCACTCCCGCTGATTGGTGCGAATTCTCGTCGTCCGTTCACTCTGGTGGCGTGTTTCCCATTCGGTCTGTTTCGGCCGGTTGGCTCTCTGTCGTTCTAATCGCGTCGACCTCGGTTGTCCGAGGGTCCCGCCCTGAACAGCCCGTTAACACCTCTTAACCTACCTCTCCAGACCCCTTCCGACTAACCCTCTCGGTCATCCCTCGGCCGACCACCCCTCCCACCCATCCTAACTCTCCCACCCATCCGACCCTCCCACCCAACCCCCATTTTCACCGGAAACGTGGTGTGTGTCTCGACCGACCAACCCGTCCTCCGGTCGCCCCACGACTCCGCCTCACGACCGCGCCCCACACCCGGCCGCGAAACAGAACTCATTTCACCGGAAACCCGGTGTCTCTCTCATGGACGCAGCGGACGACCTCTTCACGAGGGAGGACCCCATCTTCGCGAACAAGGAGCTCCTCGAGATCAGTCACCTGCCGGGTGAGGGCCGAATCGTCGGCCGAGACGACGAGATCGCCGACTTGGCGACGGCGGTCAATCCGGCCATCTTCGGGCAGAGCCCGAGCAACGTCCTCATCTACGGGAAGACTGGTACGGGGAAGTCGCTGTGTGCGAAGTACGTCTCCAAGCGACTCGTCTCGACCGCGAGCGAGGAGGGCGTCACGGCGACGTTCGCCTACGTCGACTGCGCGCAGGACACCACGGAGACGCAGGCGGTCCAGACGATCGCCGAGGGCGTCAACGATCCCGAGGAGACCGGGATCAACGTTCCCGACAAGGGACTCTCTACCTCCACGTACTACAAGCGGCTCTGGCGGATCCTCGACCAGCGGTACGACGTCGTTCTGATCCTGCTCGACGAGATCGACAAGCTCGACGACGACGCCATCCTGATGCAGCTGTCCCGCGCGGGCGAGGCCGGAAAGATCACCGACTGTAAGCTCGGTGTCGTCGGGATCAGCAACAAGATCCAGTACAAAGACCGGATGGACGAGCGCGTCAAGTCGAGCCTCTGTGAACGCGAGTTCGTCTTCCCGCCCTACGACGCGAATCAGCTACGAGAGATCATGCAGGCGCGCGCGGACGCGTTCCACGACGACGTGCTCGAACCGTCGACGATCCCCCGCGCCGCTGCGCTCGCCGCGCGCGAACACGGCGACGCGCGGAAGGCCATCGACATCCTCCGATACGCGGGCGAGATCGCGCAGGCGAACGGCGAACCCACGGTCCGCGAGGAGTTCGTTACGCAGGCGCGCGAGCGTGCCGAAACCGATCGCTTCCGGGAGCTCATCCGAGGCTCCACCCCGCACTCGCGGTACGTGCTTCAGGCGCTCGCGCTGCTCTCGCTTTCGAACGGTCGACAGGACGGATTCCGGACGAGTCGCGTGTACGAGATCTACGAGAACATCTGTCGACAGGAGGGCTCCGACAGCCTCTCGCTGCGACGCGTCCGCGACCTCCTGAAGGAACACGCGTTCCTCGACATCATCGAACAGTCGAAACACAGCGGCGGTAGCGCCGAGGGAAGCTACACCAAACACCAGCTTCTCGAGGACCCGAGCGTCGTCAAAGAGGTTCTCACCGAGGACGACGCCGAAGCGTAACCGAACCGCACTCGGCCGCCCGACGTTGATCGACCGCCACCCGACGGTGACTGACGGCGGCTCGACACCGACCACCGACTTTTATCGAGCCAGTGGTAACCGAACAGACCGATCGATTCAACCTCAGCCGAGCAGGCCGAGCCCTTCGATGCGCTCGACGATCTCCTCGACTGCTTCCTCGGCGTCGTCGGTCCGCTTGCCGCCGGTGATAACGATCTTTCCGCTCCCGAAGAGCAGGATGACGACTTCGGGTTCGTCCATCCGGTAAACGAGTCCGGGGAACTGCTCCGGTTCGTACTCGACGTCTTCGAGGCCGAGCCCGATCGCGAGGGCGTTGAGGTTGAGGTTGTGCCCGAGGTCCGCGCTCGACACGATGTTCTGAACGGTGATCTCCGGGTCGTCTTCGACGGGGATCTGGAGGCCGCGCAGCTTCTCGAATATGATCCCGAGCGCCTCGTGGACGTCGTCGATACTCTTCGCGCCCGTACAGACGATCTTCCCCGAGCGGAAGATGAGCGCGGCCGCCTTCGGCTCCTGGGTCCGGTACACGAGGCCAGGGAAGTTGTCCGGGTTGAAATCCGCACCCGGGAGGTCTTCCGCGAGCGCCTCCAAATCGAGCTCCTGGCCGATACCCGTCGATGCAACAACGTTCTGAATCTCGATCGAGTCTGCAGGGTTCGTCATCGTTCGCTTTTATATGTGTCCCCCTCCCTTATAAACGCCCGTGGTATAAACGACCGGTCCGTCCCGAAACGGATTATCTCTCATCCCGCGTACGCGAGAGACCTCGCGTAGCCTGAGATTCTATGATATTATGTTGATACATCTCCCGATTTCGAGTTCCCATCCGACCGCTCGCTGACGCCGGCCGTCTCCGTCCGCCACCACTCACAGATGGTTCAACTCGTTGTGAACTGCCCCATGAAACCGCATGACGTAGCGTAGATGCTTCGACGGGGTTAAGTACAACCCGGGCATTCGAAGAAATGCGAGGCGCCCCCGACGAAGGGGCACCGACCGGCCGTTGACGCGGCCGGTCAAAGCGTTCCGACGTGCTTAAGTGTATAAGCCCGTTCGGTCAATACGCGAAGAACGCACCGCGGACTCGGGCCGTTCAACTCGGCCCGGTTTCGCAGAGTCGGCTCGACCGACTCACCCAATGAGGATCACGCCCCCTGCGCTCCGGCGTAAGCGGTGATCTGATGTGAGCCGTGGTCGTTCGGTGTCATCCAAGCCGTTGGATGTACCGGACACCACACAGACCAATGCAATGGTGTGTCAACTCTCGTCTTCAACGAGATTGACACCCGCCAACACCCCCTTCGAGCCGGGAATNACACAGACCAATGCAATGGTGTGTCAACTCTCGTCTTCAACGAGATTGACACCCGCCAACACCCCCTTCGAGCCGGGAATCAGGCTCGAAGGTTATTCATTCCGGTTGATCCTGCCGGAGGCCATTGCTATTGGGATCCGATTTAGCCATGCTAGTCGCACGAGTTCAGACTCGTGGCGAATAGCTCAGTAACACGTGGCCAAACTACCCTTCGGAACACAATACCCTCGGGAAACTGAGGCTAATAG
>NZ_AOJN01000027.1:66825-68848 GCF_000337335.1 Halorubrum distributum JCM 10118
GGGGTAACGGCCCACCGTGCCAATAATCGGTATGGGTCATGAGAGTGAGAACCCAGAGACGGAATCTGAGACAAGATTCCGGGCCCTACGGGGCGCAGCAGGCGCGAAACCTTTACACTGCACGACAGTGCGATAGGGGGATCCCAAGTGCACAGGCATAGCGCCTGTGCTTTTCGGTACCGTAAGGTGGTACCAGAATAAGGGCTGGGCAAGACCGGTGCCAGCCGCCGCGGTAATACCGGCAGCCCAAGTGATGGCCGATCTTATTGGGCCTAAAGCGTCCGTAGCTGGCCGCGCAAGTCCATCGGGAAATCCACCTGCTCAACAGGTGGGCGCCCGGTAGAAACTGCGTGGCTTGGGACCGGAAGGCGCGACGGGTACGTCCGGGGTAGGAGTGAAATCCCGTAATCCTGGACGGACCGCCGATGGCGAAAGCACGTCGCGAGGACGGATCCGACAGTGAGGGACGAAAGCCAGGGTCTCGAACCGGATTAGATACCCGGGTAGTCCTGGCCGTAAACAATGTCTGCTAGGTGTGGCTCCCACTACGAGTGGGTGCTGTGCCGTAGGGAAGCCGCTAAGCAGACCGCCTGGGAAGTACGTCCGCAAGGATGAAACTTAAAGGAATTGGCGGGGGAGCACTACAACCGGAGGAGCCTGCGGTTTAATTGGACTCAACGCCGGACATCTCACCAGCATCGACTGTGGTAATGACGATCAGGTTGATGACCTTATCCGAGCCTCAGAGAGGAGGTGCATGGCCGCCGTCAGCTCGTACCGTGAGGCGTCCTGTTAAGTCAGGCAACGAGCGAGACCCGCACCCTTACTTGCNTCAGAGAGGAGGTGCATGGCCGCCGTCAGCTCGTACCGTGAGGCGTCCTGTTAAGTCAGGCAACGAGCGAGACCCGCACCCTTACTTGCCAGCAGTACCGCGAGGTAGCTGGGGACAGTAGGAGGACCGCCGTGGCTAACACGGAGGAAGGAACGGGCAACGGTAGGTCAGTATGCCCCGAATGTGCTGGGCAACACGCGGGCTACAATGGTCGAGACAAAGGGTTCCTACTCCGAAAGGAGACGGTAATCTCAGAAACTCGATCGTAGTTCGGATTGTGGGCTGCAACTCGCCCACATGAAGCTGGATTCGGTAGTAATCGCGTGTCACAAGCGCGCGGTGAATACGTCCCTGCTCCTTGCACACACCGCCCGTCAAAGCACCCGAGTGAGGTCCGGATGAGGCGTTCCACGAACGTCGAATCTGGGCTTCGCAAGGGGGCTTAAGTCGTAACAAGGTAGCCGTAGGGGAATCTGCGGCTGGATCACCTCCACCGACCCGAGACNGTCGAATCTGGGCTTCGCAAGGGGGCTTAAGTCGTAACAAGGTAGCCGTAGGGGAATCTGCGGCTGGATCACCTCCACCGACCCGAGACCTCCCACACGGGAGGATCACCTTAGACCGTCTTTCTGAGACGGTCACTACTCATTCGCACTGGTCTGTGTACCGTCCACCCACCCGCCGGCTTGGACACCTTAGAACGACCACGGCTCACACCACACACACCAGACCTTCCCACCAGGGAAGGTGGGCTCATAGCTCAGCGGTAGAGTGCCTCCCTTGCAAGGAGGATGCCCTGGGTTCGAATCCCAGTGAGTCCATGTCAGACCCGACGCGATTCCGTCCGCTTAAATGAGAGACGTGATTCCGTTGGGTTACGACGACCGATGCACCATCCCGGGAAACCGTGGATGGGAAGGGTTCGACGAACGCCCCGTCACACCCGGGGCGATTCAATGACAACCGTGTATACGTGCGATCCAGACGTCCACTGAACTCATCCGAGTTCGTGGAACGTCAGTGAACCATATACAGTCGGAACACTCTGACGAGTGTTTCTGACACCGTCAACAACTCTCCTTCGAGAGTCTGTTGACACACTACTGGCTACTGTGCCAGCTGGTGAATGGCTCGGCTCGAGAGCCGACGACGGACGTGCCAAGCTGCGAAAAGCTCATGGGACCCGCATGG
>NZ_AOJN01000028.1 GCF_000337335.1 Halorubrum distributum JCM 10118
GATGTCGTCAGTAACCGCGAGTAAACGCGACACAGCCCAAACCGAAGGTCTTCGGACCAATGTGGTGTTCGGGTTGACAACCAAATCTCGACACTCTCTCAGAAGTCTCCTGGAACGGAGCGTGAAACAGGGTGACAACCCCGTATGAGAGAGCAGTACGGATGGCGTCAAATCCAGAGTAGCAGGGGTCGGATATCCTCTGTGAACATCTCAGGCATCCCCTGAGAAGGCTAAACACTCCTCGNCGTGAGCGAACGCTGAAAAGCACCCCGAGAAGGGCGGTGCAATAGGGCCTGAAATCAGCTGGCGATCGAGCGACAGGGCGTACAAGGCGATTCTTGAAACGACCGAAGAGCGATCCTCTAGTAGGAAAAGAATCGAGCCGGCGTCGTGTCGTGCGTTTTGAAAAACGACCCAGGGAGTGCACTTGATTGGCGAGTCTAACCCGTGAACCGGGGAAGGCGCAGGGNTTTTGAAAAACGACCCAGGGAGTGCACTTGATTGGCGAGTCTAACCCGTGAACCGGGGAAGGCGCAGGGAAACCGATACGGCCGCAGCATTGCGAGGGCCACCGTGTTCAAGCGCGGGGAGTCAACCAGGTGCGACCCGAAACCAGGCGATCTACGCGCGAGCAAGGTGAAGCGTGGCGAAAGCCACGTGGAGGCCTGTTAGAGTTGGTATTCTACNCCTCTCGTGACTCGTGTGTAGGGGTGAAAGGCCCATCGAGCCTGGCAACAGCTGGTTCCAACCGAAACATGTCGAAGCATGACCTCTTCCGAGGTAGCCCGCGGGGTAGAGCTACCGATTGGATGACCCGCCTCCGAGAGGAGTCGGCCATCCTGTCGAACTCCAAACCCGCAGGCGCTGTAGACGAAGGGAGTCCGGTGCGCGGGGTAAGCCTGTGTACCGTGAGGGGAACAACCCAGAGCCGGGTTAAGGTCCCAAAGTGTAGATTAAGTGCGATTCGAAGGTGGTCTCAAGCCCTAAACAGCCGGGAGGGGAGCTTAGAAGCAGCTACCCGCTAAGAAAAGCGTAACAGCTTACCGGCCGAGGTTTGAGGCGCCCAAAATGATCGGGGCTCAAATCTACCACCGAGACCTGGCCGTGCCCTTGACAGGGGCAACCGCGTAGGTTGGCGTACTGGTCGGANNAGCAGCGATAGTCGGGTGAGAACCTCGACGGCCTGAAGAGCAAGGGTTCCTCGGCACTGCCGTTCAGCCGAGGGTTAGCCGGTCCTAAGATGTACCACAACTTGACTACATCAACGGGAAGCTGGTTAATATTCCAGCGCCATCGTGCAGTAAACGCCGACGCCGTGTGGAACGCTGAGCCGGGCCTTCGCCCGGTCGAATCGTGGAAACTCGTGGAAGCCGTCACGGCACGAAGCGAGCGAAACGCGAAATAGCGAAAGTCAGCCGTACATAGGGCCCGTGAAAAGGCAAGCATGATGTCCGTACCNGCCGTCACGGCACGAAGCGAGCGAAACGCGAAATAGCGAAAGTCAGCCGTACATAGGGCCCGTGAAAAGGCAAGCATGATGTCCGTACCGAGATCCGACACAGGTGCTCTGCCAGCGCAAGGCAAGGCCTGTCGGGAGAACCGACGTTAGGGAATTCGGCAAGTTAGTCCCGTACCTTCGGAAGAAGGGATGCCTGCTCTCGACGGAGCAGGTCGCAGTGACTCGGGCGCTCCGACTGTCTAGTAACAACACAGGTGACCGCAAATCCGCAAGGACTCGTACGGTCACTGAATCCTGCCCAGTGCGGGTATCTGAACACCTCGTACAAGAGGACGAAGGACCCGTCAACGGCGGGGGTAACTATGACCCTCTTAAGGTAGCGTAGTACCTTGCCGCTTCAGTAGCGGCTTGCATGAATGGATAAACGAGAGCGCCACTGTCCCAACGTTGGACCCGGTGAACTGTACGTTCCAGTGCGGAGTCTGGAGACCCCCAAGGGGAAGCGAAGACCCTATAGAGCTTTACTGCAGGCTGTCGCTGAGACGTGGTCGCCGATGTGCAGCATAGGTAGGAGTC
>NZ_AOJN01000029.1 GCF_000337335.1 Halorubrum distributum JCM 10118
CTATTAGTTAAATATCCGTATTGTTGCTGAACGTAGGTTGTGGAGGCGTTGTCGGATTCACGCCCGCCGTGAACGGCGGGATTCTCTCCTCGAAGAAAGATAGAAACGGGCGATAAATATCTACAATCCCTTGGATATATATTTTCCCAGAGCATAGAGGCCCTATGTCGAACGAAACGGACGCTGCCGATCCAAACGCTCCCTCGATGACGCGAGGTGAGCGAATTCGTGCGGCCGCGCGAACGCTCCGAACGCCCCGAACCGCATCGTGGGTCGCCGAAGAGACAGAAACCACGACGAAGACGGCCCAGAAGTACCTCGATCAACTCGTCGAGGATACCGTCTTACAGAAGATCGAACGCGGGGGCCAGACACTCTACTGCGTCGATCAACTGATGGCGACCTATCGCGAAGTCGCAACTCTCCAACGCGAGCACGACCGGGAGGAACTCGCCGACGTCCTAGAGTCGATGCGGGCGCGGATCGCAGAGTGGGAAGCCGAGTACGACGTCGAGTCGCCAAGCGAACTCCTTGCGAGTGTCGCCGACGTGGATACCCCTGACGAAGCCGAGAGACGGCGTGAGATCGCCAGCGAATGGGATCATCTTGCTGACCGGTTGCCGGTCGTGAAGGCAGCGCTGAAAGAGTATGATTGGGCGACCGACCGCGACGGGGTTCCGGTCTAAACGATGGGGTTGCCGGGAACCATCGACGCGTCCGTCTATAACGGGCTTCGTGACGTGCTAACGAAAATGAGTTACTCGTCGGAAAACATCCGGCGACGGTCCGTGGACTCCAACTCGGACTCTTCGGTATCGACCTGCTCTTCGGCCAGCTCGTGCCAGCCCCAGGCCACCGTTTCGATGGACTGGCCAGTCGCGTCGGCAACATCTTCAGCAGTCACGACGTGGTCGGGGTCCACCATCTTTTCAATACAAGATCCGACTCTACTAATCTTCCTCACCGACTTATCCTTCGTCTCGTAGTCCCTTCCCGTGGTTTTTGAGGTAGGTTTGGCCGTACGTTGCCTTGTTGAACGCAAGACAGCGTCGGGGTAGGGTCGATAACTCACGGTTTCACGGTGTCAAAGACTGGTTCTTACACGCAGAAGA
>NZ_AOJN01000030.1 GCF_000337335.1 Halorubrum distributum JCM 10118
AGCGCGTACCGCCCCAGTCAAACTGCCCGGCTACCGGTGTACTCCTCCCGGAGTGAGAGTCGCAGTCACCGACGGGTAGTATTTCAATGGTGTCTCGGTGGCGTGCTGGCGCACGTACCTGTGTAATGACTCCTACCTATGCTGCACATCGGCGACCACGTCTCAGCGACAGCCTGCAGTAAAGCTCTATAGGGTCTTCGCTTCCCCTTGGGGGTC
>NZ_AOJN01000031.1 GCF_000337335.1 Halorubrum distributum JCM 10118
GCCTTTTCACGGGCCCTATGTACGGCTGACTTTCGCTATTTCGCGTTTCGCTCGCTTCGTGCCGTGACGGCGTCCACGAGTTTCCACGATTTGACCGGGCGAGTGCCCGGCTCAGCGTTCCACACGGCGTCGGCGTTTACTGCATAATGGCGCTGGAATATTAACCAGCTTCCCGTCGGTGTAGTCAAGTTGTGGTACACCTTAGGACCGGCTAACCCTCGGCTGAACGGCAGTGC
>NZ_AOJN01000032.1 GCF_000337335.1 Halorubrum distributum JCM 10118
GCCTACCCACTCATACGGGAACAATCCCACCAAGCCCACGGACGCAGCGTCCGTGGGCTTTTTTCATATCCAGCGACCCACACGCTCGCGATTCGCTCGTTTTCACCGACTGTCGGCCGGCGGTCTCGGTTGCGTGTTCCGCAACCGGTTGTAGTCGAAGCTACTGGTTCGATGTCTCGGAAGGCGCCCACGGACGGACGATTCACCGCGCTCGACTGATCGTCTCGCCGGATAGCGTATCAGTACTAATAGTTCCATCCGTAAGTTTATCACTTTTGTCGATGAACCCAACGTATCGTGGATAGATCGAACGACGCGGGACGACTGTTCTGTGGCGGCCAGCCGTCGGTTCGCGACGGAGTCGCCTCGGACCGTGTCGTCTCCGTGTTGTTCGGAACCAATGTCGAGGCGTGGCGGAGCGGATGGGAGCGAAGGCCGGCGGGGCCGCCGACGCGGGAGGCGGTCGTTGACGTGAACGGTATCGCTCGGAGCGGGGCCACCGCGTCGACGCAGGTGGTACCGAACAACGGGCTCGCGTACACCGTGCTCGGCCGCGACGCCGGGAGCGAACGGGTTCTCGACGCCGTCGACGATCACCTCGACGGGGTCCCCTCGGGAACGGTCGACGTGGTAATCGACGACGTCGCGCCGGTCGCCGCTCGGGATGGCGTCGACGCCGCCGTCGCGTTCGCGGACCGGCTCCTCGGACGGTTCGGTGACCGAGCGAACCGGGTCGCGATCGGATGTTCCTTCGAGGGGTCCGCAGAGTTGCTGTCGCGCGTCGGCGGTCGCGTCGACGCCGTCGTCGGTGCCGACGCGGACGCGACGGCGGCGGTCGAACGGCTCTCTCGCGACGACCCCACGACCTTCGGATACGTCCGTCGTCACTGGGTCGAGGCCAAGCGCGGCATCGAGACGTGCGACCGCAACTACCCGCAGTCGAAACAGGTCCACGCCGCACTGACCGACCCGGAGACGACGCCGCGGACGCTGGGTGCGACGCTGTCGGGACTGGTCACGCTCGGCGCGCTGGAGACGTGGGGAGACACTGTGGGACCGACCCGATATGACCTCACCGCGTACCGGCCGGAGCGGACGTTGGCGGTCGGTGCCGCGCTCGAAGCGTACGTCTCTGAGGAGTGAAACGGGCCCTGCTCTGACGCGGTTCGTCAGTCGTGCGTAGCGTCCCAACCGTCGGACGCCGCGACGCGGTTGAGGTCGGTCTCGACCACGGTGCCGTCAGGTTCGAGCGTCACGCTCCCGAGGGCAGCGGTCTCACCGGTTTCGTACCGCGCAGCGACGGCCTCAAGGGTCGGGCGGCGGTCGAGTCGCTCCCACACGGCCTCCGCGACGAGGGACTGGAACGCCTCGGGGTCGGTCCACCCGGCGTCGATATCGGAAGGGACGCCGACGACGACTCGGAGCTCCGTTTCGGCGACGCGGATGCCGACGCCGAACGTGTCCGCACACATGAGCGGTGGTTCGCGCCGGGGTGTGAAATCTCCGTCGGCGTCGTCCGTCAGGGGAGAGCGAGCGGGCTACCTCGCCGTACCGACGGGTCGGCTCTCGAAACCCGTAAGCGCCCCCCGCTCGAACGACCACGAGATCCGATGAGCTCGAAGCCGGCGGTGTCGCCGAAGGCGGGGCTGGCGGCCGCGGTCGTCGCGGTGAGCGCGGGCGCGATCCTCGTCCGCGTGAGCGACGCGCCGAGCTCGGTCGCCGCGTTCTACCGAGTGCTGTTCACGACCCTGCCGCTGACCGCGGTAGCGGCGTGGCGGTATCGCGGGGAGTTCGCGCGGATCCGGTCTCGCGACCTCGCGTTCGCGGTGCTGTCCGGGATCGCGCTCGCGGTCCACTTCGCGGCCTGGTTCGAGAGCCTCCGGTGGACGAGCGTCGCCGCGAGCGTAACGCTCGTTCAGGCGCAGCCGGTGTTCGTCTCGATCGGCGCGTGGCTGCTATTGCGTGAACGCGTCACGCGTCGGATGGCGGCGGGCATCGCGGTCGCCGTCGGCGGGATGGCGTCGATGTCGCTCGGCGACTTCCTCGGTGGCGTGGCGGTCGGTCCCCGGCCGCTGTACGGCAACGCCCTGGCGCTCGCGGGCGCCGTCGCCGCCGCGGGCTACGTGCTGGCCGGTCGCTCGCTTCGGCAGCGGATTTCGCTGATCCCGTACGTCACCGTCGTGTACGGCGTCTGCGTGGTCGTTCTGCTCGCGTTCGTCTTCGCCGCGGGACACCCCCTCACGGGATATCCCGCTCGGGAGTGGCTCCTGTTCGCCGGGCTCGCGGTCGGGCCTGGACTGCTCGGTCACACCGTCCTCAACTGGGCGCTCGCGCATCTCGAGTCGAGCGTTGTCTCCGTTTCGCTGCTCGGCGAACCGGTCGGTGCGACGCTGCTCGCGTTCGCCTTGCTGTCGGAGACGCCGACGGCGGTAACGATCGCGGGCGGGTGCGTCGTCCTCGTCGGGATCTACGTCACAGCGACGGCGGCTCGGACGTAGCGTTTTCAGCGCCGATATTTAGGGGTGAACGTTGAAGCCACCCGAACGAGTGAACCGTGTATGGACCGGCGAACGGTGGTCGCGTTCGTGGGCGAGGACCCGAGCGCGAGCGAACGCGTGTCCCGCGCGGTCGACGCCGTCTGGGGCGGCCCGAGGGGACCGGAACTCCGCACGTTCGTCCCGACGGACCTGGACGACGACAGCGACGGTGAGGATCCGCTGAACGAGACGTGCGGCGTCGTCATCACCGCCGCGGCCGCGACCGAGGATCGGGTGACGGAGCGGCTCGCGGCGCTCCCGTCGAACGTGCCGGTGATCGCGCTCGTCGAGGACGCGACGACGGCGACCGTCCGATCCCTGTTAGCGGCCGGTGTGGACGACGCCGTCGACGCGGACGACTGGGAGTCCGACCCGGACGAGATCGACGCGTCCCACCCGCTCGCTGAACGGCTCGCGAGCCGACTGGACCCCGACCGCGTCCGGCTCGGCAACGACGACGTCGCCCGCCTCTCCGAGGTGTTGCTCGACGCCGGAACGACGCTGATGAGCACCCGCACCGACGAGGTCGGGACGAAGATAGAGTGGACGATGGAGAACGTCGGCGAACACGCCGAGCTCGATCGGATCGTCTGTTACCGGGAGGAGGACGGGCAGTTCGTCCCCGCGTACGGCTGGTGTCCCGACGGGTCCGAGCCGAAACCAAGGCCGTTCGAGGCGTTCCCGGACCCGGAAAAGCTGTCGACGTTCGGCAACGTCGCGCGAGGATCCGTCCCTGCCGGGAATGCGGACCGTGAAGGCGACGCAGTCCGGGTCGCGGAATCGCCGGCGACGGTTCACGTCCCGCTCGTCGTCGACTGGGAGCTGAGCGGGATCGTCGCGTTCGAGTCCACCGACCCCCGCGCCTGGACGGACGACGAGGTCGACCTATACCGCACCCTCGGCGACCTGATCGCGCACACGATCGCGCGCAACGACCGCAGGAAGGCGCTCCGCCGACAGGCGGAACAGCTGGAACAGTTCAGCGCGGTCGTCTCACACGACCTGCGGAACCCCCTGAACGTGATCTCGGGTTACCTGTCGCTCTCCGAAGACGAACTCGCTCCCTCGCGGTACGACGCGATGAGCGGCGCGGTCGACCGCATGGAGACCCTGATCGACGACCTGCTCATGCTCGCGCGGCGAGGCGAGACGATCGGCGAGACTGAACCGGTCCCGATCGCGGCTGTCGCGGAGGAGGCGTGGGGGTCGGTGCGCGCGCCCGACGCGACGCTCACAATCGCCGGCGAGGTCGGTCGCGTCGAGGCCGACCCGGGTCGGCTCCGGCAGGCGCTGGAGAACCTCTTCCGGAACGCGATCGACCACGGCGGCCCGGAGGTGTCGATAGAGGTCGGCCCGATCACCGCTGACGGCAGCGTCGGCGGGATGTACGTCGCGGACGACGGACCCGGGATCCCGGTCGAACTCGCCGATACGGTGTTCGAATCGGGCGTCTCGTCGGCCGACAGCTCCGGGATCGGACTGGCGATCGTCGACCGGATCGTCGACGCGCACGAGTGGGACATCGAGGCCCGAAACGACGACGGCGCCGTCTTCGAACTCACGTTCGGCGCGGACGCGACGCGGCTCGCGTCGCCGTAGCGGTCCGGCACCGCACCCCTCCTCGTAGCTGTCCGGCACCGCGCACGTCGCCGCCGCGCCGTCAGTTTTCGGTGAACCGCTCGACCGTCCGGCGATGCCGGTCGCGGAACATCCCCTCGAATCCGACCTTCGCCATCGGTCCGACCGCGTCGCCGAGCGGACCGAGCGGCAGCCGATAGGCGACCGTGTCGACGAGGAGGGTCTCGTCGCCGTCGGCGTAGAACGCGTGGGTGTGTTCCCACCGCCGGAACGGGCCGCCTTCCATCTCGTCGACGAAGCGAGCGGAGCGCTCGGGCTGCGTCGTCCCGTCGGGCTCGCGCTCGACGATCCGCGAGGTCCACCGCTGTCGCGGCCCCGCCCCGAACGGGCGCATCGACATCTCTATCTCCGAACCGGCGACGAGGACCTCGGGGTCGGGCGAGCCGTCGGGCCCCGTGACGCCGTCGATGCGGAGCCGCATCCAGTCCGGCGTGAGTTCTCGCAGTCCGTCGACCGTGGAGTGAAACGCCCACACGTCTTCGATCGGGGCCGGCACCCGAGTCGTCCGCCTGTACGTCGGCATACCTCAGGTAGGAGTCGCGCGGACAAAAACCCGTCCTCGGCGGCGGTTCGGGGACCGAAACCCGCATGTCCGCGCGCGCCCTGACCGAAGACGATGGAACGCGGGGCGATCGACGTCGGCGACCTGGCTGGACCGTTCGACCTACAGGCGACCCTCGAGAGCGGACAGAGCTACCTCTGGAACCGCGCGGACGGCGAGACGTACGACGAGCTCCACGCGCATGGCGGCGACGCGTGGTACGAGACGGTCGTCGACCCGATCCCCGGCGTGACCGAGGATCGCGTCGCGGTCCGGGTCCGACAGGAGGGCGGCGTCCACGACGGGACGCTCCGCTGGGAGGCGTCGACGGATGCCGAGCCGCTGTTGACACACCTCCTCCGACTCGACGACGATCTCGACGCCATCCTGGACGCCACGCCGGACCTCCCGCTCTTGGAGCGCGCGTACGACGCCTACGAGGGGATGCGGCTGACCCGCGATCCCGTCTTCCCCTGTCTGATCTCGTTCATCTGCTCGGCGCAGATGCGGGTCGCCCGCATCCACGGGATGCAGCGACGGCTCCGGGAGACGTACGGCGACGCCGTCGCGCTCGGCGACGAGACGTATCAGGCCTTCCCGACGCCTGGGCAGTTGGCCGCGCGCACCGAGGACGAACTCCGCGACCTCTCTCTGGGCTACCGCGCGCCGTACGTCCGGCGGACCGCGGAGATGGTCGCGAGCGGCGAGGCCGACCCGCTCGAGGCGGCCGACCTCCCCTACGAGGAGGCCCGCGAGTCGCTCACGCGGTTCGTCGGCGTCGGGGACAAGGTCGCGGACTGCGTGCTGCTGTTCTCGCTGGGTTTCCTCGAAGCGGTGCCGCTCGATACCTGGATCCGCACCACCGTCGAGGAGTACTACCCCGACTGCGACCGCGGAAGCTACGCCGAGACCTCCCGGGCGATCCGCGAGCGGTTCGGGGGCGAGTTCGCCGGCTACGCGCAGACGTACGTGTTCTACTACCTCCGCGCCGGCGGCGAGTGATCGGGCAGTGACGGGGACCGGAGCGATCCCCGAGAGCCGGCCGCCTCGGGCCTCGACGGCCCGTCGCGGCCGAAGTTTGATACTTGTTCGCGTGGTACCTTCGCGCGTGATGGACTGTCGAGTCGTCGTCGAGGCCGCGGTCCCGGTGTACGACGTGGAAACCGCCGACGAGGCGGTCCGGATCGCCATCTCGAAGACGGGCGAGATGCTCAACCCGGATCTCAACTACGTCGAGATCGACACCGGGACGCGGACGTCGCCAAGCGGCGAGCGGCTCGACCCGGCGTTCGTCGCGGCCGACGAGGCGCTCGTCGCCTTGGAGCTTCAGATGGACGTGTTCAACGTCGACCGCGGCGAACACGCCAGCCGCGTCGCGCGCAAGGAGATCGGGAAGCGCCTCCGCAACATTCCGCTGAAGGTGCTTTCTGTCACCGAGATAGATTCAGAAGTGAGCGACCGCACGGAGGAATCCGGCGCCCCGGAGGGGATATCCGAGTCGGACGGCGTCGGGAGCGACGCCGGAGACGGCGCCGGAGAAGACGCCGGATACTGAGCGGCGGCCGCGGCGCTGGTCGTCGATTGTGCGGTCAGCGAGGAGCAGCGCGCAGTAGACGTCTCAGTCGGCCGTCGGGGCCAGCGGCTCCGATTCGGACGACTCCATCGGCTCGGTGATTCCCTCTGTCAGCTTGAAAACGGCCGCTTTGTGGTCGGTCTTCGACTTGTGAATCGATGTCGGCTTCACACCCAGTTCCTCGTAGGCTTCGAGGTCAACGTCGTCGTCCCAGAACTCGCACTGTTTTCGTACCTCCGCGAGGAGACCGTGAAGATGGATGAGCTCCTGCTTCTTCATGAGTACCAGTCCTTTGCTACCGGAGGTTTATATTATTATCTTGAGTCACGTTACCATACCATTCGCGTATTTCGCGAGTAGCGGGGCGGAGAAGTGGGTTCTCGATAGATCGATCAGGATCGTTTTCGGACGTTCGCGGCGACGCGCGAGGCGACCGAGAGCCGTCACTGCGCAGTCAGTGCGTTCTCGATCGGGAGGGCGGCCCGTGGTCGGTTCGGCGGCGGCCGGCTCCGCCGCGCGTCACTGGAACTGCTTGACGGCCTCGAGGTCGCGTTCCGTTCGCATGAACTCGGTCAGGCGACGCGTCGCGTGACACGCCGGACAGCTGAAGTTAGACCGAAGATCCTGAAGATCGGCGGGATTGTCCTGCCACTCCTTGTCGCACTCCGGACAGACGAGTCTGACGAACGCGTCAACCATGTCACCCTGTACAGCCGGCCGCGTTAAAAACGTAGGTGCCGACGGAGAGCCGCCCGCCGGGGCGGGGACCGCCGCCGTCCACTGCCCGGATCGAATCGGTGCGTGGCGGCGCGTCAGGCGCTCACGGTTCCGCTCGCTTCGAGCAGCTCCTTGTATCGGTTCCGAATGGTGACCTCAGAGACGTCGGCGACGTCGGACACTTCGCTCTGGGTCACCTTCTCGTTCGACAGCAGTGCCGCGGCGTAAACGGCGGCGGCGGCGAGCCCGACCGGCGACTTGCCGCTCGTGATCCCCGCGTTCGCGGCGTCCTCGAGCAGTTCGCGGGCGCGCCGCTCGGTCTCCTCCGAGAGGTCGAGCCGCGAGACGAACCGCGGGACGTAGCTCGTCGGGTCCGCGGGCTGGACGCGCAGGCCGAGCTCGCGGACGACGTAGCGGTACGTCCGGGTGAGCTCCATCTTCTCCACCCGAGAGACCGCCGTGAACTCGTCGAGGCTTCGGGGGTTCCCCACCTGCCGGGCTGCGGCGTACAGCGCCGCGGTCGCGACGCCCTCGATGGAGCGGCCGGGCAGGAGGTTCTCGCTCAGCGCGCGGCGGTAGATGACGGAGGCGGTCTCGCGGACGTTGTCCGGGAGGCCGAGGGCGCTGGCCATGCGGTCGATCTCGCCGAGCGCNAGCGCGCGGCGGTAGATGACGGAGGCGGTCTCGCGGACGTTGTCCGGGAGGCCGAGGGCGCTGGCCATGCGGTCGATCTCGCCGAGCGCCTGCTTGAGGTTACGCTCCTTGGAGTCGCGGGTGCGGAACCGCTCGTTCCACGTGCGCAGCCGCTGCATCCGGCGCCGCTGTCGCCCCGAGAGCGACTTGCCGTAGGCGTCTTTGTCCTGCCAGCCGATGTTCGTCGAGAGCCCCTTGTCGTGCATCATGTTCGTCGTCGGGGCCCCGACNCGTCTTTGTCCTGCCAGCCGATGTTCGTCGAGAGCCCCTTGTCGTGCATCATGTTCGTCGTCGGGGCCCCGACGCGCGACTTGCTGTCCCGCTCGCCCGAGTTGAACGCGCGCCACTCCGGCCCGCGGTCGACCGAGTCCTCCTCGACGACCAGCCCGCAGTCGCTGCAGACGGTCTCGCCGTGTTCCGTGTCCGTCGCGAGTCGGCCGTCGCACTCGGGGCAGGTCGTGACCCGCTCGCGCTCGTCCTCCGAGCGCTCCTCGACGTCCGCCGACTTCTCCGCGTCCGCCTTCGTTCGCGTGCGCTCGCCGCTCGCGGGCGCGTGGGCCGGGTCCGCGAGTCGCTCTCGTTCCGTTCCGCCGTCGCTGTAGGTGTTTGTCTCTGTCATGGGTGTGGCTCCGACGATCCCCCGACGAAAATACAGCGAGGTCCGCAATCGCCAGTCTGTTAACGTATAGTTAGTCGTGTGAGTATATAAATGTATCTATTATATCGGGCGCGGATCTGGTCATCGAAAAACCCACGAGAGGCGTTTTGCGGTCACAACCGCCGAAAACGGCCACGGATCCGCCTCCTCCGAGACGGAGTGCCGTCCGGCGACCGAGACGGACGAGCGCATATATACTTCACTCCCGGATCGAGCCGGAGTGGTGAGTCCGGCTCGTGACCGCACTCGTCCCCGTGTCGAGGACACCGCCGCTGACGACCTATCGGCTCCGACTCACCGGGAACGCCACGCGGTCCGGGTTGTCGTTGAACCGCTCCAAGATCCGCTCGTACAGCCGGTTCTTCACGCGCTGCCCCCGCCTCGGGTGGGTGAGGTACCGGACGCGGAGCTCGACCCACGACTCCTCCTGCCGGACGTTGACCGTCGGGCCGTCGTGGACCTCCAGCTCGACGGGCGTCTCCGCGAGCGCCTCGCGGTAGGCGGCGATTCCCTCGGCCATGTCCCGGCCGATCAGGTCGGTCGCCTCCTCGACCATCACCGAACGCGCGAACGGCAGGTCGGTCTCGTACGCGACCTGAACGGACACCTCGTTCCAGACGTACGGCGACCCGCCCCCGCCGAAGTTGACGACGTTCGACGAGAGGACGACGCTGTTCGGGACGGTGACCACCCGCCCGGAGGGCTGGTTCGTCGTCACCAGTTCGCCGTTGATCTCCCACAGCGTCGTCACCAGGAAGTCGACCCCGATCACGTCGCCCTTCGCGTCGTCGATCTTGACTCGGTCGCCGACGCCGAACGGCTGCTTGACGGCGATGTACACCCACGCGATCAGCGACAGGAGCGGCTGCTGGAGCGCGAAGGTGATCGCGAACCCGATGACGCCGAGCGAGAAGAGGAGGCCGAGCCAGTTCTCCGTCGCCACCGCGAGCGTCGCCACCGTCCCGACGACGCCGAACGCCAGCCGCAGCAGGTTCCGGACGTTGTGCGCGCGTCGCTTGTTGGCCGCCCGCGTCAGCACCCGGACCGCGAGCAGGTAGCTCCCGTACACGAGCCCCGCGACGGCGACGACGAGCAGCGTCCGTCCCACGACGGTCGCCGCGGGATACCCGCCGATCGGCGGCCAGTTCGCGAGCGCGTCGGTCGTGCCGGCGATCGTTCCGGCGACCCCCGCCAGCAGTCCCACGGCGAGCGACGCGAGTCCGAGCGGACGTCTCACGCTCGTCGCTCGCGGCCGACCGCCAAAACGGTTGTGCCGTCACGGAGTTCGATGCCACCTGCGCGAGCGACCCTCACTCGCCGTCCGCCACGCGCGCGAGCGCCCCCGAGAGAACCTCCGTCGCGCCGGCGCAGTCCCCCCAGTCGGTCCACTCGCGGGGGTTGTGCGAGATCCCGTCCCGTGAGGGAGCGAAAAGTAGCGACGCGTCCGTGACGCGCGCGACCCGCATCGCGTCGTGGGCGGCGCCGGAGTGGAGGTCGATCGCCTCGCGCCCGGCCGCGTCGGCGGCGGCGTGGGCGGCATCGCGGAGGCGGTCACTCATTGGCGTCGGCGCCACGTTGAACGGACGCTCGAACTCGGTCTCGATGCCTCGCTCGCGCTCGAGCCGGGCCAGCGAGTCGCGCGCGGCGTCGACGATCGCCTCCATCGACGCGACCTCGACGTCGCGAATGTCCACGCCGGCCTCGACGCGTCCGGGAACCACGTTCGTCGCGTTCGGCTCGACCGACAGCGACCCGACCGTGCCGACCGCCGAGGGCGACGACGACGTCACGACCTCGTTCGCGGCGGCCTCGACGTCAAGCACGAACTCGCTCGCGGCCGCGAGCGCGTCCGTCCGTTCGTCCATCGCGGTCGCGCCCGCGTGGTTCGCCTCGCCTTCGACGATCGCCTCGCAGTGGGTGATCCCGGTGATCGTCGTCACGACGCCGGCCGCCGCGCCCGCCGCCTCCAGTTTCGTGTCCTGCTCGACGTGGAGCTCGTAGAACGCCGCCCACGACGCGGGATCGAGCGTCGCAGGGTCGCCGTCGGCGTCGGTCGGCGTGGCGGCGTCGACCGCGCTCCCGCCGCGGTAGCCGATCCGGTCGAGCGCCTCGCCCAGCGTCTCCCCGTCGGCATTCGACAGCGCGAGCGCCTCGTCGAGCGCTAGCTCGCCGGTCGCGACGGACGAGCCCAGCAGTCCGTCGCCGAACGTGCCCCCCTCCTCTTCGGTGAAACTGACGACGCCGACCGGGCGCTCGGGCTCGAACCCCTCGTCGCGCATCGCGCGCACCGCCTCCAGCGCCGCGTAGACGCCGAGCGGACCGTCGAAGATTCCCCCCTCGGGAACGCTGTCGAGGTGGCTCCCCGAGACGACCGGCTCTGCGTCCGGGTCGGCGCTCGCCGGCGTCCACGTCCCGAGGACGTTCCCGACGGCGTCGACCGTCACGTCGAGGCCGGCGTCGCGGAGGCGCTCCACCAGCCGGTCCCTCGCCCGCCGATTGGCCTCGGTCCCCGTCCGATTCGTTCGCGCGTGCGCCTCGGGGTCGTCCGTCTCGACCCGACCGAACGCCGCGTTCGCCTCGATGTCCGCGCGGAGCCGGTCCGCGTCGACTGGGAGCGTCATACCGGCACCGGGCGCCGCGGGATCAAAACGGTTCGGTCTCCCCCGGGGCTCCCGCGTGGGTCAGGTCAGCCCCCGACTCGCGCCGATCGCTCTCCACGCCACGCGAGCCAGTAGCCGGCCGACCCCAGTCCGAGTCCGGCCGCGAACGCGCGTCTCGCCGCCGGACCGTCGACGGATCGGTCGACAGCGACGCCGATTGCCGTCCACGCCAGCGCGATCCCGAGCCCCCGTCCCGGCCCGCTCCGGAACCGCCGACAGCCTGCGACCGCTCGCGCGTGGCGGTAGAGGAAGCCGGCCGCGAAGCCGACCGCGAGCGGAACGGTCCGCACCTCGGCGTCGGCGGCCGCCGACACAGCGAGCAGAACGCCGCCGAGACACTCGCCCGCGGCGCCGACCGCGCGCACCGCGTTAACCATGCGACACGTTCGCACTCGACGCGAAAAGCGGTTTCGCCGAGCGCCCGGTGCGGATCCGAAAACACTTGTCGGAGGGCGTGCTGATATCGGGCGGCATGTCCCCGTTGCTCCTCCAAGGCGCGGCCGCCGGGATCGCTCTCCTGATCAGCCTCGTGTTCCTCGTCGTCCACCTCGCGATGATCGTGTGGACCTACTCGGACGCGGAGTCACGCAGCGACCACCCGCCCGTCCTCTGGGCGCTCGTGGTGTTCTTCGCGCCGATTCTCGGTCTGTTGCTGTACCTCATCATCGGCCGGAACTCCTACTGACCCCTCGTCGTACAGCCGACAGGCGGTGTCGCGGCCGTCCGGCGACCGGTGCCCGAGACCGACCGACGACCGCGACGGGCCTCACACGCCCCTGAGCACGCTCGTCGCTCCGACGCTCTCGGCGACGACCCACGCGACGAACAGCCCGTAGGCCGCGAGCAGCGCATACGACTCGTGCTCGTCGAGCGCGAGGCTCGTCCGGAGCGTCACGAACAGCAGGACGGTCGCGACGGTCAACACGCCGAGCATCGGTACCGCCGTCGAGAAGTTGACGGCGACCTCGCCGACGATAAGGACGCCGAGCGGGATCGCGACGAGCAGGTCGAAGGTGTTCGACCCGAGGACGTTCCCGAGGCTCGTCGTCCCACGGTTCTCGCGCGCGGTCCGGACGCTCACCAGCGCGTCCGGCAGGCTCGTCGCCGCGGCGACGACCGTGACGCCGGCGAGGAACTCTGGGATCCCGAACGTGGCGCCGAGCGATTCGACCGACGCGACGAGCCGCTCGACGGTGACGACGATGAGCCCGAGCCCGGCCGCCAGTTTGCCCCACTCGCGGGGGATATCGACCCCGTCGCGAACGCGCTCGATCCCCGCGTCGTCGACGTCCTGATACTGGATGAAGAGGTACAGTCCGTACAGCCCGAGCGGGATGACCGCGAGCGAGCGCGGCATCGTCCCGACGATCGGATCCGTCGACACGGGGAAGTAGATGACCGCGAGCGCGAACGTCACGACCAGCGCCGACACCGCGAGCATGTAGAACTGCGCCTCCTTGTACACGATCGCCCGGTTGGCCTCCAGATCGCTGTCGCCGCTCAGTCCCGACGCGGCCGGGATAACGAGGACGTTGAAGATGGCCGACCCGACCAACGCGCCCACGCCCATGTCGAAGACGCCGGTGAGGGCGGTGACCAGCACGCTCACGAGCTCCGGGAAGCTCGACCCGACCGCGACGACGACCGAGCCCTGGACCACGGCCGGGAGCCCGTAGTACCCGGAGAGCGCCTCGGCGGCCTCCTCTAACCAGCCGCTCCCGAGCCAGATGAACCCGGTCGCGGCGACGATCACCAAGACGTTGACGACCGGCGCGTCGGGGAGGGCTCCCGTCACGGCTCAGCGCACGTGTTTCCCGCCCAGTTCCCACAGCCGGTCCGCGATTTCGTCGTCGAGCGCGTCGCGGTCGACTCGCCACTCCCAGTTGCCGTCGAGGGTGCCGGGCTCGTTGAACCGCGCGTCGCTGCCGAGCCCGAGCAGGTCCTGGAGCGTCGTCACCGCGAGGATGGCGTCCGAGCCCCACACCGCGTCGATGATCGCCCACTCGCTCGGCTCGTCGGGGTCGGACCCGACGTTGTACCGGAAGCAGTCGCGCTGCTCGTCCGGGAGGTCCTCGAAGTAGCCGGCCCACGTGTCCGTGTCGTGCGTCGAGGTGTAGCCGACGACCCCCTCGCCGTAGTGCATCGGCTGGTACTCGTTCCCCTCCGCGCACCAGTCCGCGTACTGCGGGACGCGCATGCCGGGGAAGCCGAACTCGGCCATCAGCTCGTCCATCGCCGGCTCCTCGAAGCCGAGGTCCTCGGCGATGAAGGGGGCCTGGCCGAGCTCGCGCTCGACCGTCTCGAAGAGGTCGCGCCCCGGCCCGTCGCGCCACTCGCCGGCCGCGGGGTCGTCGCTGTCGGCCGGGATCGCCCAGTAGGTGACGAACCCGAGGAAGTGGTCGAGCCGCGCCACGTCCGCGAGGTCGAACAGCCGGCGGAAGCGGTCGAGCCACCAGTCGTACCCGGTCTCGGCGAGGTGCTCCCAGTCGTACAGCGGGTTCCCCCAGCGCTGTCCACTGTCACCGGCGTTCGGCGGGACGCCGGCGACCGCGGTCGGCCGGTTCCCCTCGTCGAGCCGGAACGCCTCCGGGCTCGCCCACACGTCCGCGGAGTCGAGCGCGACGTAGATCGGCACGTCGCCGACGATCGACACCCCTTCATCGGCCGCGACCGCGCGCAGGTCGCGCCACTGGCGGTCGAACGTCCACTGGACGAACTCGCGGAACCGGACCTCGCGAGCGTGTTCCTCGCGCGCGTCGGCCAGCGCCTCGGGGTCGCGCGTCCGCAGCGGCGCCGGCCACTCGGTCCAGACGTCCTCCGGGCGCGCGTCGGAGAGCGCCCGGAACAGCGCGTAGTCGGCGAGCCACGGCTCGCGCTCGCGGAACTCGTCGAGCGCCGCGCGGTCGTCGTCGCCCGCCCGCTCCTCGAACCGGTCGAACGCGGTCCGTAACAGCGGGAGCTTGTACTCGCGGACCGCGTCGTAGTCGACGCGGCTGGTCGGGAACTCGGGCACGGGTTCGAGGTCCCCCTCGTCGAGCCAGCTGTCGTCGACGAGCCCCTCGGGGTCGACGAACAGCGGGTTGCCGGCGAACGCCGACGGCGACTGGTACGGCGACTCACCGGCCGCGGAGATGGTCGGCCCGATCGGACAGATCTGCCAGTGGTCGACGCCGGCGTCGCCGAGGAACGAGAGGAACTCGCGCGCGCCCTCGCCGAGGTCGCCGATCCCGTACGCCCCCGGCAGCGAGGTGACGTGACAGAAGACGGCGTCGGAGCGGTCGAATCGCATACGCCACCCTGCGACCCCCACCGACTCAAGCGTTGCGTCCGGGCGGGTCGCGGCCGAGAGCGACTCGCGAAACGGACCGCCCGAGAGGGCCGCCTACTCCCCTACGACCCGCACCACCGCCACCTCGTCGACGCGGAGCCGCTCGGTCCCCTCGCCGTCCTCGACGATACACCGCTCGCCGGTCACTACGTCGCGCTCGCCGTGGTCGACCTCGACCGCGACGCTCGCGTCTGCGGGCGCGAAGTTGAGGACGACGACGAGGTCCTCCTCGCCGTCTTGCCGACGGAACGCGACCACGTCGTCCGGGTGGACGTCGCCGCTGGCGACGATCGGCCGCTCGGAGAGATCGCCGCTCGCGACGTGGTAGCCGACGCGGGAGAGGTCGCCCTCGGGTCCGAGTGCCGGGTGCTCCCGCCGCGTTTCGAGCAGGCGCTCGTAGCGGTCGCGGACCTCCTCGCGCGCGTGGTCCCACGCGATCGCGTCCCGGCGCCCGCGCTGACCGATCTCCTGGCCGGCGTACACCATCGGGACGCCCGGCAGCGTCATGATCGCCGCGCCCGCGGCGGCCGCGGCGGCGTCGCCGCACTCGACGCGGTAGCGCGTCTCGTCGTGGTTCTCGATGTACTGGAGGAACTCGGCGTGGTCCGGGAACCCGATCTCGGCGCGCTGGTCGACCGCGTCGAGGACGGTGCTGGCGGGCTCGGCCCCGCGGCCGACCTGCCGGAGCTGGAAGTACAGCGTCGCGTCGAAGTGGACGTCGAACATCCCCTCGTGGAAGCCGGGGATGTACGGGATCGTCTCGTCCATCAGGAGGAACTCCCGGTCGATGTCCTTCACGCGGTCGCGGAGCTCGCGCCAGAAGGAGTCGGGGACCGCCCACGCCATGTCGCAGCGGAACCCGTCGACGAGCGGCGCCCACTCGTCGATCACGTCGAGCAGGAACCGCCGCACGTCGAGGTTCGCGTGGTTCAGGTTCGCGATCAGCTCCCAGTCGAAGTAGGTGCCCGGCTCGCCCGACTCCTGCCACTCGTAGCGGTCGCGGAACGGCGAGTCGGGGTTCTGATACGCGTCCCGGAACCACTCGTGGTCGCGCGCGGTGTGGTTGGCGACGAAGTCGAACAGCACGCGCATCCCGTGGTCGTGGGCGGTCTCGACGAGCGCCTCGAAGTCCTCGCGCTCGCCGAGGTCGTCGGCGGTGTCGAAGAAGTCGACGATGTTGTACCCGTGCGGCTTCCCGTCGTGGCCGAGGACCGGGGTGAGCCACAGCGTGTCCACGCCGAGCTCCGCGATCCGCGGGATCCGCTCGGCGATGGCGTCGAACCCCTCGCCCTCCTCGGCGTCCGCGAAGGTGCGGACGAACACCTCGTAGACGGAGGCCTCGCGGGTCCACCCCGGCGGCTCGTTGAGTCGGACAGTCTCGAACTCGGGCGTGTCCGGCGTCAACACGGCTTCGCCCTCGGCGGCGTCGTCGAGCGCGGACGGGCTACTGCCGACCCGCTTCACGGCGGCCGAGTCGGCGACGCTCACGCGCGGGTCCTCGCCCGGGTCCCGCGCGACGGCGACGGCGTGAACCCGGAGCCGCTCGGGCACCGCGTCGAGCGGCACGCGGAGTTCGCGGCCCTCCCCGGTCACGCGGAGCGCGTCCCGCGGGTTCGCGCGTCCCGCCGCGACGGCGTCGGCGACGTCGCGGTCGTCGACGACGAACGTCACCGCCAAGTCGTCGGCGTCGAGCGATGACTCGGGGTTCGGCGAGGGGACCGCGGTGAACACGGCTTCGCCCCTCCTCCCGGCGTCGTCGCCGGACGCGACGCTCGCGTCCACCCGTACGCGGGGTTTGCCGACCCCCTCGTGTCGCTCGCGGGCGGCGTAGTCGACCGGGGCGTCGACGTCGCCCGCGTCGCGGTCGCGTATCGCGGTGCCGCTCCCGCCGGCGACGTCGACGCCCTCGTAGCTCGCGGGGAACGCGCGGACCGTGAGCAGGTGGTCGCCGTCCGGCGCGTCGAGGCCGAGCAGGTAGCGCCCCGGTACGTCGGGCGTGAACTCGGTCACGGGGTCGTCGCCGACGGTCGCCTCGCTGTCTGGCGGCGCGTCCGCGACGCGCCACGCGTACGCGGCGTCGGGGTCCGGGTCTCTCGGTGCCAGCTCCGTCCGCTCGCCGGTCGCGAGGAAGCGCGGGGGTCCGGGGTGGTGCATGTGACGCCCATCGGCACCCGGGGCCTTCGGTGTTGCTCTTGTTTCGGTGTCGCCTCGCTCGGCGGCTCGCGGTCTCCGCCGCGGTCGTCAAGGCTTTTACTCCGGCCGGCGCAGGGCGGGTATGCGACTGCGTACCGCCCTTACGGAGCACGAACGTCGGCGCGGGGAGCGCTACCCGGCGGAGCACTCGATGACCGCCGGCGCGTTCACCGGCGACGACGGCCGACTGGTCCACGTGGGGCCGGACGGGACCGTCCACGACTGTTCGTACTCCCTCTCCGAGGTCGGCGGCGCCGACCGCCTCCGGATGGGGATAACCGCCGGGCGCGGCGTCCGCTGGTTCGACGACCTTGAGACGACCCGCCAGCACTACGACGGCGACACGCCGCTCGTCGAGACCGAGTACGACGCCGGCCGCTACACGATCCACCAGTTCGACCTAATCGTGAGCGACACGCACCTCACCCACGTCGAGCTCCGCGGCTCGCCGCCGGCCGACGCCGAGCTCGTCGCCGCCTACGCGTTCTCGCCCGACATGGTCGAGGGGCGGGTCGGCAACATGGTCCACGACGGGGCCGGTCCCGCGGACGGCGGCGTCGTCGAGGTGTACCACCGCACCGAACACGACTTCCTCACCGCGTCCACCGGCCTCTCGAACGCCCACGGCCAACGCCTGCGGACGATCCCGGAACTGCTCGGCGAGGGCGGCGACGGGTTCCCGCACCGCGGCGAGATCGATCGGCGCGAGGACTCGCGGCTCACCCCGGACGTCGTCGTCCGCGCGCCCTTCGAGCGCGACGGGCGAACGGAGCGGGTCACGCTCGCCGGCCGCGCCGTCGTCGACCGCCGGGCGACGCGCGATACCGGCGACGACGCGAAGGACGCGCTCACCGACGGGATCGACCGCCAGCGCCGCATCGAGGCGGTCTCGAACATCGCCACCGCCTACCCCGACGCCGACGACCTCCGGGAGGCCGCTGACGGTCGCGGCCCGGACGTGCCCGCGGACGCCCCGCGCCGGTCGGTGATCGCCAGCGACCTCCGCGCGCTCGACCTGCTCACAGCGGAGTCCGGCGGCCGGATCGCCGCCCCCGAGTTCGACCCCTTCTACTCCACCTCCGGCGGCTACGGCTACACTTGGTTCCGCGACGAGGCGACGGTGTCGACCGCGCTGCTCGGCGCCAGCGAGGAGCTCGGCCTCGACGCCGACGAGGAGCTGCTCGCGGCCGCGAGCTTCTTCTGCCGCACCCAGGACGCCGACGGCTCGTGGCCCCACCGCGTGTGGGCCGACTCGGGCAAGGTCGCGCCCGGCTGGGCGAACGCCCGGATCGAGGGCGCGAACGCGACGCCGGGCCCGAACGACCAGCTCGACCAGCCCGCGACGGTCGTCGCCTTCCTCGCGACCTTGCGCCGCGAGGCGGACCTCCCGACCGAGTGGCGCGACCGCGTCGACGAGACGATCACGGACGCCGTCGAGTTCCTCTTCGAAACGACCGAGGAGGACGGGCTCCCGCGCCGCTGTCAGAACTGCTGGGAGAACGCGCTCGGCCGGTTCACCCACACCGGCGCCGAGTACCTCCGGGCGTTCGCCGCGGTGGCGCGCGCGCCGGTCGACGAGGACCTCCGCGCCGACGCCGCCGACGCCGCGGACGCGGCGCTGTCGGGGCTCGACGCGCGCTGGAACCCCGACACGGAGCGGTTCCTCCAGCGCGCCAGCGAGGAGAGCCAGGACGCCCGCGCCGACGCCAGCACCTTCGCGCTCGCGACCGCGGCCGCCGAGTACGCCGCCCTGATCGACGACGAGGCCGGAGCGGGAGACGACCCGAGCGCCGACGGCTCCGCGGCCGACGACGCCGCGACCGACGGCTCCGGCTCGATCGATCCCGTCGAGAGCAGCGAGTTCGACCGCTTCCTCGACCGCGTCAACACCCACGTCCGGCAGTCGATCGACGCCCTCCGCCGCGAGACCGCCTCGGTGGAGGGGCTCGTCAGGTTCACCGGCGACGACTGGCGCACGGCCGAACAGGGCGCCGCGAAGGTGTGGTCCATCGCGACGCTGTGGGGCGCGACCGCGGCGGCGACGCTCGCCGGCGTCGTCGAGGAGCGCGGCGGGGCAGCCGGACCGCTGTTCGCCGACGCCCGCGACCTGTACGCGCTCTGCGAACCCGACGGCCCCTTCGTCAACGAGGCGGGGCTGTTCGCGGAGCAGGCGTTCGACGACGGCGACCTCGACAGCGCGACCCCGATCGCGTGGTCGCACGCGCTGCGGATCGACGCGACGGTGACGCTCGCGAGCCACGGCGAGCTCCCGGTCCCGCACGACCGCGAGACGGGCCCCGAGGCGGCGCCGCACTGGACGACCGGCCGGAAGTTCGGCGTCGGCACGCCGGCCGACTACGAGGCCGACGAGCCGGTTCCCGTGTGGTTCACGCTCACCGAGGGGGCGCTCACCGAGGCGCGGTTCCCCCGGATCGACGTGATGAACGTCCGGACGTTCGACTTCCTCGTCGCCGACCCCGACTCCGAGTACGCGATCCGGACGTTCGACGAGACGGGTCACGTCACGGCCACGGAGACGATAGAGCGGACGACGGAGCCGGCGGCCGACGACGCGCTCGCGTACGTCCAGACGATCCGCGAGACCGGCGACGGCCACGGGCACTCCTGGACGCTCCGCGTCGAGTACGCGGTCGACACCGACGGGACCGCGATCCTCGCGGACGTCCGGTTCGAGGGGAGCCGCGAGTACGACGTGTACGCGCTCGCGGACGCGACGATCGCCAACGTCGGCACGAACGACCGCGCCGAGCGCGTCGACGGCGAGGCGGGGGCCCACCTGCTCGCGCGGAAGGATACCCCCGACCGCGACCCGGGCAAGTTGGTCGACGACGAGGGCGAGCCGTTCGACCCAGCGCTCGCCTTGGCGAGCGGCGACGGCTTCGACTGGGCCAGCGCGCTCGCGGCCGGCGGCGACGCGGCGGACGCGCTGTTCGGCGACGGCGAGCGGGTCGAGGAGTCGGCCGAGGCGGTCGGCAACGTCGTCCTGGCCGGCCTCGTCGGGAGCGGCGCGACCGTCGCGGACACGGTCGCGCTCGGGTTCGCCGAAGGCTCGGACACCGCGGCCGCCCTCGGCGAGGCGGAGGGCGCGCTCGGGCGCGGATTCGACGACGCCGCGGACGCGTACGCCGAGACGTGGCGGTCGTGGCTCGCTGACCGCGACCTCCCCGACTCGGTCGCGGGCGACCCGGACCTCGCGGCGCAGTACCGCTTCGCCTTGATGACGCTGGCCGCCGTCGAGGACAAGGCCCACGACGGCGCGGGGATCGCGAGCCCCTCCGTCCCGTGGGGCGAGACGGAGTACGCCGCGGAGGACCGCGGCTACGGCTACAACTTCGTCTGGTCGCGGGACCTCTACCAGGTGTTCACCGCGCTGATCGAGATGGACGAGCTCGAGCGCGGCGCGGACGCCTTGGCGTACCTGTACAACACCCAGCAGGACGACGACGGGTTCCTCCCGCAGAACACCTACATCGACGGCCGGACCCGGTGGGGCGGCGAGCAGATGGACAACATCGGGTTCCCCTCGGTGATGGCCTGGCAGCTGTACGAGCGCGGCGTGACGCTCGACGACGCCGGCTACACCTACGACCAGGTCGCCCGCTCGCTCGACTACATCGCCGAGAACGGCCCCGAGACCGCCCAGGAGCGCTGGGAGGAGGAGGCCGGCTACTCGCCGTCGAGCATCGCGGCCGAGATCGCCGGCCTGGTCTGCGGCGCGGCGCTCGCGCTCGCAGAGGCCGACCGACGCGAGGGAGACGACTCCGGGAGCGACGCCGTGGCGTCGCCCGACGAGCTGCGCGCCGACGCGCTCGCGTGGCTCGCGCTCGCGGACGATTGGACGGCGCGCGTCGAGGAGTGGTGCGCGACCGCGACCGGCACCGACCGCCACGACCGGACGCCGTACTACCTTCGGATCACGGCGGACGGGGACCCCGACTCCGGCCGGCCCCGCACCATCGCCAACGACGGCCCCACCTACGACGAGCGGGAGATCGTCGACGGCGGCTTCCTCGAGCTCGTCCGGCTGGGGATCAAGCCCGCCGACGACGCGGTCGTCCGCAACTCCGTCTCCGTCGTCGACGACTCGATCCGCGTCGACACGCCGCACGGCGCCGCCTGGTACCGGTACGTCGGCGACGCGTACGGCGAGATCGCCGTCGGCGATCCCGGCGCGCCGTGGGCCGGCACGGGCGACGGCCGCGGGCGCCTCTGGCCCATCTTCACCGGCGAGCGCGGCGAGTACGAACTGCGCGCCCGCGCCGACGGTCCGGACGCCTTCGGCGGCACCGACGACGAGATGCTCGAACCGGAGGCGCTGCTGGAGACGATGGCCGGGTTCGGCAACTCCGGACTGATGCTGCCCGAGCAGGTGTGGGACCGCGAACACCCGACGAAGTACGGCTGGGAGTTCGGCGAGGGCACCGGGGGGGCGACCCCCCTCGCGTGGTCGATGGCCGGCTTCGTCCGGCTGGCGCACGGCGTCGACGCGGGCGAACCGGTGGAGACGCCGACCGTCGTCCGCGACCGCTACGTCGAGCGCGACCGCCCGGCCGGCCCCGACCTGACGGCCACCGCCGAGTTCGTCGAGGACTCGGTCGTCATCGCGGGCGAGACGGACGCGGACACCGTCGCGGTCCACACCCGAACGACCTCGCGGCTCGTGACGCCGGACGACGCCGGCGCCTTCGAGGCCGATCTCGACGCCGACACCGACGCGGACACCGTCGTGGTCGCGGCCGCGACCGACGACGACTTCGAGGCCGCCGGCACCGCTGTCGAGCGGTTACGGCTGTAGGCAGGACGGGGAACTCCGATTTTATCCGAGCGCGACCACGTCGACGGTGCGGGTCTCGTCGTCGACCTCGATCTCGACCGTCGAGCCGACGCGCTCCCGGACGCGCTCGCGCCACGCCTCGACGGCCTCCGCGTGTCGCTCCCGTCGAGCCTCGAGGTCGGCGTCAGGATGCTCGCTCGCGGTCTCGTCCGGCTCCGGGTACGGCGGGACGTCCGGGACGAGGTCCCGGGGGTCGATATGAAGCGGCCCGGGGGCGTCGGAGCCGTCGGCGCTCCCCGGTTCCCCGCCGTCGTTCCCGTTCCCGCCCGCATCGAGCGCGTGGAGGCGGGCGCGCATCCGCCCGGAGAAGGGCGGCGTCGCGCGGAGCACGACCTCGCGGTCGCTCCGGAGGGTGGCTTCGAGCGCGTTCGCCACGTCCTCGCGGTGGACGGCGATCGACCGGATCCGGTCGGGTCCGGGGTCCCGACCGCTCCCCTCCTCACTCATCGTTCGCCGCCCACTCGGCGTCGGAGAGCGTTCGCTGGACGGCCTCCTCGCCGACCGCGCCCGCGAGGTGCTCGAAGCCAGCCCGGACGCCGCGGTCGCCCGCGTTCGCGACCAGCCGCGAGACGATGAACTCCGGCGTGGACTTCCCGACCGTCTCGAACCGCGGCTGGTAGTCGACGCGGAGTTCGAGGTCGTTCGTCAGCCCCTCCGCGAAGATGCCGTCGATCCGGGCGGCGTCGGGCAGCGGGCTCAGGTCCTCGGCGAGGTGCGTGACGTAGACGCCGAGCGCGCCGCGGTCGACGGTGAGCGTCACCAGCCCGTTCAACAGGTCGGCGGCCCGGCCCGGCTCCGTGATCGCCTCGAACTCGTCGACGAGCATGAGTGTCCGGCCGTCCGCGGTCAGCGGCGGGACGACCGACTTCAGCGTCGACTCCAGCACCCCGGCGTTGAAGGAGGCGTGCCGTCGGTGGAAGACGATCCGGTCGAACGTCCCCACCTCGGCCGCGTCGGCGGGCACGGGCAGCCCCATCGACGCGAGCAGCGCCACCGCACAGAGGGTCTCCAAGAGCGTCGTCTTCCCGCCGGAGTTCGCCCCGGTGAGGACGCTCACGCGGTCGCCGGTCGGCGGGGCGTCCGCGCTCGCGACGCCCGCCTCGTCCGCCAGCGAGTGCGAGCCGACGCCGTAGGAGACGGGCTGGACCTCGCCGCCGAGGAAGGGGTTCCGCGCGCCGCGCACGGCGATGCCGTCGTCGACGAGCGTCGGTCGGACGTGGCCGTTCTCGGCCGCGAACCGTCCGAGCGACAGCAGGAAGGCAGCGTCAGAGACCGCCGCCGCGGCGCGGGCGACGGTCGTGTCCTCCTCGGTCACGTCGTCGTCGCCGAGCCGCTCGCGGATGTCGGCCGCGACCGCGGCCTCGCGCTCGTCGACTGCCGTCTCGAGTTCGGCGACGAGGTCGCGCAGCGTCCCGGAGACGAAGTCGGCGGCGTCGAGCGCCTCGTCGGGCGCCGCCGAGCGGACCGTCGCGGGATCGACCTCCGTCTCGCGCGCGACGTGCTCGATGGTCGCCGCCTCCAGCGCCTCGAAGTCGCGGAGGCTCCCGTCGCGGACCGATTCGAGCACGTCGAACGCGGAGTCGGCGAGGTCGCGCGCGGCCGACAGCTGCTCGCGCAGGCGGTCCAGCTCCGCGTCGGCGCCGCTCGCGATCTCGATGTCGTCCCCGTCGAGATCGCCGGCGGGGTCGATCGAGCCACGCACGTCGGCGAGCGCGTCGGCCGCGTCGCGCAGGCGATCGCCGTCGAGCGCGCCCACGTCCGCGAAGGGGCCGTCGGTCAATCCCGCCTCGCGGAGCGCGACGGCGGTCTCGACCGCGGCGAGGTCGGACCCGTCCGCCTCGTCGTACGCCGCGAAGGCGTCGGCGACGGCCTCGCGGTCCGCCTCGTCGAGGCCGCTCCACGCGTCGCGGGCGGCGACCACCCGATCCAGTCGTTCCTCGACGGCGTCGCGGTCGAGCAGCGGGGTCAACACCCGGATCCGGTCCGCCGCGTGGGCTGTCAGCGCGGCGTCGGCCGCGAGTCCGAGGAGGTCGTCGTACACCGAGCGCGCGTCGCCCGTCGCGAGCACGTCCATCCCGGCCTCGCCGTTCGCCCGGCGGAGGATGCGGGTCGCGCGGCCGCGGTGGAGCCCGGCGTCGACGAGCGCGCGGACGTCCGCCGACTCGATCGCCTCGACCGCCCGCTCGGTCCCGAGCGCCTCGACGAGCCGCTCGCTCGTCTTGGGCCCGATCCCCCAGTAGTCCTGGAGTCGCATACCCCGAGGTGTCGCCCCGGCGTCTTGGCGCTTTCGTCGCCAGCGCCGCCGACGGCGTCCGCTGGGCTCCGCGGTGGCCGCGTTCCCCGCGGTTCCGCCACGACAGCGTTCATTCCGTTCCGGGCCGTACCCGACGGACATGGCGACGGAGATCGCGGACGGCGTCTGGCGGCTCGACTGTCGCGGAGTCAACGCGTACCTCGTCTCCGACGACGTGCCGACGCTCGTCGACGCCGGCACGCCGTGGGACGAGGCGGCGATCCGGAGCGGCCTCGACGAGGCCGGCGTCGAGGTCTCGGAGATCGGTCGCGTCCTCCTCACCCACTACGACCTCGACCACGTCGGGACGCTGGCGGCGCTCGCGCCCGACCTCGACGCACCGGTCCGCGCGTACGGCTTCGACGCGCAACTCATCCGCGGAGCGCGGTCGCCGCCCCTCCGGAACCACAAAGGACTGATCCAGCGGCTCGGCGGGCTCGTCACCGATCTCCCCGACCTCGACGTCGTCGGCGTCCGCGACGGCGAGGAGGTCGGCTCGTTCACCGCCTACCACACGCCCGGGCACACGCCGGGCCACGTCGCGTACGTCAGCGAGGAACTGGGGGTCGGACTGCTCGGCGATCTCGTCTCGGCGTCGGACGGCGACCTGAAGCCCTCCGGCTGGGTGATCAGCTACGACACGGACGCGGTCGCGACGAGCGTGCGCGGGCTCGCCGAACGCGCCCCGGCGTTCGAGGTCGCCTGCATCGGGCACGGGGACCCGATCGCGACCGACGGGAGCGAGGCGCTGAAGCGGGCGGCCGCGACGCTGTGAACTCAGTTTAACAACGGCCGCTCAGCGCGACTGCCGGTAGATGAGGTTGCGCTGGATGTCGTTGGCGCCCTCGTAGATCACCGGAATGCGGACGTCGCGGTAGACGCGGGCGATCCGGCGGTCGGTGAGGATCGAGCGGCCGCCGTGGAGCTTCATGCCCCGCTCGGCGCAGTCGGTGGCGACCTCCGTCGACTTCGTCTTCGCCAGCGCGGCCCAGTAGCCGGCGTCCTCGTTGTTCGCGACCTTCTCGCAGGCGCGCCAGTTGAGCGCCCGCGCCGACTCGAACCCGATCCGCATGTCCGAGATGGTGTGCTGGACGGCCTGGAAGTCGTCGATGGTGCGGCCGAACGCCTCGCGCTCGTCGATGAACGCCTCCGCCTCCTCGATGGCCGCGGCCGCGAGCCCGAGCCCGTGGCCGCCGACGATGACGCGGCCGTGGTTGAAGAAGTCCGCGAGGACGTAGAAGCCGCCGCCCTCGCTGCCGACGACGTTCTCCTCCGGCACGAAGCAGTCCTCGAAGACGATGTGGCCCTGCTTGGACGCGCGCATCCCCATCTTCTCCGGGATGTGCTCGGCCTCGTAGCCGTCCGAGTCGGTCTCGACGATGAACAGGGTGTAGTTCGAGTAGCGGTCGTCGCTCTCGCCGGTCTTGGCGTAGACGGTGAGCCAGTCGGCCTCCACCGCGTTGCCGACCCAGTACTTCTCGCCGGTGAGCTCGTAGCCGCCCTCTACTTTCTCCGCCTTCGTCGTCATCCCCGCGAGGTCCGAGCCGGTCTGCGGCTCGGAGACCGCGAGCCCCGAGATCTGGTCGTTCTCCGCGACCGGGCGGAGGTACTCCTCTTTCTGTTCCTCCGTGCCGTAATCCTCAACCATCTCCGCCCCGAAGCTGGCGAGCTGGAGCGTGAGCGCGATGCCGGCGTCGGCGCGGTAGAACTCCTCCGCGATGGCCAGCACCTGCGCGAGGTCGAACCCCTTCCCGCCGTACTCCTCGCCGATGTCCTGTGCGACGAGGCCGGCGTCCATCCCCGCCTCGAGGACCTCCCACGGGTACTCACCCGACTCGTAGTACGCCTCGGCGTTCGGGGCGATGTACTCGTCGGCGAACTCGCGGGCCTCCTGTTTGACGTCTCGCGCGCGCTCCGGCACGATGCTGTCGTCGAGCAGCTCCATACGATCCGTGAGGACTCCGCGGGCAAAACGTTCGTGGAACAACGGAGAACTTCGGGGGAGTTTACTCCTCGTCGCCCGCGCTCGCGTCGTCTCCGTCGCCGTCCCGTTCTCCCACCTCGACAGCGGCCGTGTCACCGGACTCCGCGGCGTCGGCAGCGTCGTCGCTCGGCTCGGTCGCGATCTCCTCCGCGTCGGCGATGTCGACCTCGTCAGGGTCGTCGCTCGGCTCGTCCGCGGCCGCGCCGTCGCCCCTCGGCTCGTCGGAACCGGGTTCCGAGGCGTTCCCCTCGCTCGGCGAGTCCTCCTCCGACTCCGCCGGCGGTTCGGTCGATTCGGGCGGCTCGGCGGGGTCGGCGGGTTTGAATCCCGCGGTTTCGAGGTCCGCGTCGACGTTCCGTCGAGGGTCCGCGCCGCGCTCTCGGAGGAGCGCGCGCGTCGCCTCCCTGTCGACCGTCCCCGAGACGGTCCGCGGCAGCTCGTCGACGTAGGCGATCGTCTTCGGGATCTTGAACCGCGCGAGTCGCTCCCGGGCGAAGGCGACGAACGCCGCCTCGTCGATCGGCGCGGGGCCCATGCCGCCGGCTTCGACTGTCGACGTCGCGGTTCCCGCGCTCTGCTCCGCGGGCTCGTCGTCGACGAGCTCGTCGCCCGGGGCGTCCTGTTCCGCTGCGCCCTGTTCCGAGGCGTTCTGTTCCACGGCGCCCTGTTCCGCTGCGTTCTGTTCCGCTGCGTTCTGTTCCGAGGCGTCCTGTTCCACGGCGCCCTGTTCCGCGGCGCTCTGTTCCACGGCGCCCTGTTCCGAGGCGTCGCCCTCGACGGAGGCCGTCGCCGGCGACGGGAACCGGTCGCCGACGGCCACGAGCGCCGCGACGCGCTCGCCCCACACCTCGTCGTCGAGCCCGACCACCGCCACGTCGTCGACCTCGTCGTACTCCCGGAGGACGTCCGCGACCTCACCGGGTTCGACGTTCTCGCCGCCGCTGATGATCCGGTCGTCGACGCGGTTGAGCACGTGGAGATAGCCGTCCTCGTCGAACCGTCCGACGTCGCCCGTGTGAAGTCCGTACGGGCCGAAATCGGATCGGTCGACGTCTGCGAGGTCGATCCCGTTCAGACCGATCGCCTCGCCCGGGGACGCGTCGCCCTCGCCGACCGCGTCGGGGGGGTCTCCCTCGTCTTCGACGAGGTACCCCGGCGTGATCGTCGGTCCGCTGACGACGATCTCGCCGGTCTCGCCCGTCTCGACCGGGTCGCCGTCGTCGACGACCGTCACGTCGGTGCCGAAGAGAGGTCGGCCAACCGTCCCGATCCGGTCTCTGGTCTGTCGCGGCGTCGCGGTCGTGATCTGCGAGGCGGCCTCCGTCATCCCGTACGTCGGGTAGACGGGGACCGAGTAGTCGCGACACCGCTCCAACAGCTCCGCCGGCGCGGGGGCGCCGCCGAGGAGGACCACGCGGAGCGAGTCCGACAGCGTCCCCCGTCGGTCGAGCATCCGCTTGAGCATCGTCGGGACGAGCGAGACGCCGGTCACGTCGTACGCGTCGATGTCGTCGGCGGTGCCGCCCGCGTCGAACCCCTCGCGCAACACGAGCGTGGTCCCGTACAGCACCGACCGGTACACCGGTGCGAGCCCGCCCATGTGGTGGAGCGACAGCGACACGAGCCACCGGTCGTCGGCCTCGACGCCGAGGCGGAACGCGGAGGCGACCGCCGAGCTGTACACGTTGCCCGCGGTCAGCGGCACGGGCTTGGGTTCGCCGGTGGTCCCCGAGGTGAACAGCACGCAGAGCGGGTCCTCGAACGACCACTCGGGCGGATCGAGCGACGCCGGGTCGACGTCGTGGATCCCCGTTACTTCGGCGCTCGTCGGGTCGTCGACGGAGTAGACGGGGACGCCCTCGATCTCCGCCGCCGCGTCGGTCGCCGTCGGCTCGGTCGGCTCCGCGCAGACGACGGCGTCGAGGTCGGTCCGGTCGATTCGCGCGGCGATCTCGCGCGCGGTCAGCTCCTGGCCGAGCGGGACGAACGTCGCCCCGATGCGCATCGTCGCGTGGACGAGGCCGACGGTACCCACGTACGGGGGCGTGAGCACGCCGATGCGGTCGCCCTCGCCCAGCCCGTGGGCGACGAGCCGGCCGGGNATGTGTATAAGAGACAGGGTCGGTGTAGCTCCACGCCTCGCCGTCCTCGGCGCGGACGAGGGCGGTGTCGTCGGGCGACGAGACCACGCGGTGAGAGAGCCAGTCGCGCATCGGTCTCACCCGCGTTCGCCGAGTACGCTGCGACTACTCATCTGTCGGCTGTCGCACGGTCAACACCGGAACGTCAGAGGTTCGGACGACGCGCTCCGTGACGCTCCCGAGCAGGTAGCGGTCGAGCCCCTTCCGTCCGTGCGTCCCCATCACCACGACGTCGATGCCGTGTTCGTCGACGTAGTCGTGGATCGACCGGTAGGCCGTTCCCGACGTCACGCTGGTGACGCACTCGACCCCGGCGTCCGCGGCGGCGTCCGCGACACGGCCGGTCGCCTCCTCGCCCTCAGATTCGAGCGCCTCGACGACGATCTCCGCGCCCGCCTCGAGGCTGGAGTACGCCGCGCCGTCGACGACGTACAGCGCGTGGAGGCGCGCGCCGTACTGATTCGCGAGGTCGATCGCGTGCTCGATCGCGGCGTCCGACGCCGGACCGCCGTCGGTCGGAACGAGGATCTCTGAGTACATCTCACTCCACTGTACAGCGGGTATCGATTAAAAACCCGATCAACTGTCTCGAAGCCGGGTACGGAGCGAACACCCCGATTTCGAACGGGAACCCCCCCCCTAGCGGAACCCCATCGCTTCGATCTGCTCTTGATACCGGTTGCGGATGGTGACTTCGGTGACCTGCGCGACGTCGGCGACCTCGCGCTGTGTCTTCTTCTCGTTACAGAGCAGCGAGGCCGCGTAGATGGCGGCCGCAGCGAAGCCGGTGGGCGACTTTCCGGAGAGCAACCCCTGCTCGGCGGAGACGTCGATGATCTCGGTCGCCTTCGACTGGACCTCCTCGGAGAGCTGGAGCGAGGACGCGAACCGCGGGACGAACTGCTTGGGGTCGACCGGCTTCAGCTCCAGCCCGAGCTCTTGGGAGATGTACCGATAGGTCCGGCCGATCTCCTTCTGCGGGACCCGCGAGACGTCGGCGACCTCGTCGAGGCTGCGGGGGATCCCCTCCTGTCGGCAGGCGGCGTACAGCGCGGCCGTGGAGACGCCCTCGATGGAGCGTCCTCGGATGAGGTCCTCGTTGAGCGCGCGTCGGTAGATGACGGACGCCACCTCGCGTACCGAGCGCGGCACACCGAGCGCGCTCGCCATCCGGTCGATCTCAGAGAGCGCGAACTGGAGGTTGCGCTCGCCCGCGTCCTTGGTCCGGATCCGCTCCTGCCACTTGCGCAGGCGGTGCATCTGCGAGCGCTTCTCCGAGGAGAGCGACCGCCCGTAGGCGTCCTTGTCCTTCCAGTCGATCGTCGTCGTCAGCCCCTTGTCGTGCATCGTCTCCGTGATCGGGGCGCCGACGCGCGACTTCGACTGCCGCTCGTTGTGGTTGAACGCGCGCCACTCCGGGCCGCGGTCGATGTTCCGTTCGTCCAGCACGAGCCCGCAGTCCTCGCAGACGAGCTCTTGGTCGGCGTCGGTGACGATGTTCTCCGAGTCACACTCCGGACAGGAGACCGTTGATTCGTCCGTTTCCTGCTCCGTGTCCCGCTCTTGTTGTCGCTGGCGACTCGGACGTTCCATTAAAAGGTTTGTGGTCAGTCGCGCATTTAAACCTTGTCCACCCCCATCAACGATCCTGATGGTCGGCCGCCGTACGGATACCGTTTTAACCGCCATCTGAGCCCATTTGGCGACGGATCTGGAAATCAGGCGTCGGTTCGACGACGGCCGCGGCCCGTCCCGTCGCTCGGCCGCGACGTACGAAACGTGACCGCGGGTTGAGGTCGGAATCGTCGCCTGCTTTCGGACAGCGGGTCCAGAGTCCCCAAATCGCGTGCGTTCCACGGCCGACGGAGCTCAAACGCCGATACCGGCGTACCCACTACCGGGAGGTGTCGAGCGCCGCCCATATTATTACTTCCAGACATCTATAAAGACTTTTGTATAACTATTGCCAATGGGTTCGTATGAGCACCACTTCGTCTCCCGGCATCGAACGCACGCTGCGCGGCTGTCGTCCCGCGGACGTCGACCCCGTCGTCATCGACGCGGCGGACCTCGACAGCACCGCGCCCGAACACCTCCGCGACCTCAAGCGGGGGCTCGCGGCCCGCGGCTACCAGCCCGCCGCGGTCGCGACCGAGGCGGAGTTCGACGCCGAGAGCACGCTCGAACGCCAGCGCGAGGCCGACCGCCTCCGCGGGCTCGTCCGCGCGGCCTCGTTCCTCGGCGCCGGCCGGATCGAGGTCAGCGTCGACGGCGACGCGTGCGAGGAGGCGAAAACCGCGCTCGCGGCGCTCGCCGAGCGGGCCGACCGCGAGGGCGTCGAGTTGGTTCGCGTCGACGGCGGCGGCGCCGCCTGACCGATGGCGACGAAACGGTCGCTCGCGACCAAGCTCGGGGTCGTCGCCGGGTTCGAGCGCCCTAACGCCGCCCTCGAACAGTACCCGACGCCCCCGGAGCTGGCGGCCCACGTCGTCCACCTCGCGGACCTCCACGGCGACGTCGACGGCCGGACCGTGATCGATCTGGGCGCCGGCACCGGAATGCTCGCGCTGGCCGCCGCGCTGCGCGGTCCCGCCCGCGTCGTCGGCCTCGAACTGGACGGCGGCGCGCTCGCGACCGCCCGGGACAACGAGCGCCGCGTCGCCGCCAGCGCGCCGGTCCACTGGGTCCGCGGCGACGCCACCCGCCCCCCGCTCGCCGTCGCGGAGCCCGCGACCGTCGTGATGAACCCCCCGTTCGGCGCACAGGACGGCAACCGCAACGCGGACCGCGAATTCCTCGCGGTCGCGAGCGACCTCGCGGACGTCTCGTACTCGGTCCACAACGCCGGGAGCCGGGAGTTCATCGAGGCGTTCGCCGCCGACGAGGGCGGCGAGGTGACCCACGCCTTCGCGGCCGAGTTCCGGATCGACGCGCAGTTCGACCACCACACCGACGAGGCGCGAGAGATCGACACCGAAGTGTACCGGATCGAGTGGTCGTAGGGCGCTCCGAGCCCTTCCTCCGGAGCCGTCGCCACCGGTTACTGCCGCCCCTCGTAGCGTTCCCGCTGCGCGATCCGCACGCGCGTCTCGCCGCGCTCGGCGAACAGGACGTCGCTCTCTCTGACGAGCTCGACCCCGCGTAACGTCACCGACTCGTTGGCCGCCGGGAGCGGCGCGCTCGCGTTCCCGTCCGGGCCGTCGACCCGCAGCTCGAACCCGGCCTGCGTCGCCGCGACGGTGACGTTTCGGCCGTCGATCCGGGGCTCGGCCCGCGCCGGATCGCTCACGAACAGCGTCCGCCTGGTCTCGTTCTGGACCGCGTCGACCCGGTAGGTCGGGCCGCCGTTCGCGGCGACCCACCCGACGCGCTGGACCCAGACGGTCTCGCGCCAGCCCGCCCCGCCCACGTCGACCGCGCGGTACCCCCAGAACGCGAGGTTCCCCTTCGAGACCGCGGTCGTCCATATCTCGCGGTCCGGGTCGCTGACGATCACCCCCGAGGTGTTGACCGACGTCGAGCGCCCGAACGCCTCCACGTCGACGACGCCAACGAGCTGATCCTCCACGTTCTCGGCGTACGTCACCTGGTACCCTTCCACCTCGATCGGGTCGCCCGGGAGGTCGGCGCCGTCGACCGCGACGAGGTTCGGGACGACGCCCGGGCCGGCGACGGCCGCCAGCGCCGCGACGAGCAGGAGGACCCCGAGCGCCGCCGGCGTCGCCGACCGGATCCCGTCCCGGAGCGTTTCGGGCTCCGGAACCGCCCGAGCCGGCCACAGGGGGTCGTCGCGCGAGACGGCCGCGACGGCGACGATCGCGGCAAGCAGGGCGAGCAGCCCGACGCCGACGGCGCGGTACAGCTCGTACCGCTCGTTGCCGAGGTACCAGTAGACAGCCCACAGCCGACGGGAGGCGCCGAACAGCAGCAGCGCGCCGAAGACGAGGAGCGCGGACCGCTCGGTCGCGTCAGGGCGGGAGCCGTTTCCGCTCGTGGTCGCGTCAGCGCGGGATCCCTCGCCGTCGTCCGCGGTCGCGACCGGATGGTACCGCCACCGCCCCGCGGTCGACTCCGAGTCCGCGTCACGGTCGACGCGGTTCGGTCGCCGGGCGCGACGACGCAGGAGGAGGACGGCGACCAGCGCGCCGCCGATGAGCCCGAGCGCGTGCCCCTGGATCGCGACGTTCGCCCACCCCGGCACGCCGTAGGAGGGGGACGCTTCCGCGAACGCCACCGGGACCCGGACTGCGTCGTAGAGGACGCCGACGAGGGTCGTCCCGGCCATCGCGACGACCGCGGCGACGGGGCGGGAGACGAGCGCGAACCCCCAGTACCCGAACACGACGACGGAGAAGCCGATCACCGGACCGAGCGCGAACAGCGCGGAGAGGAGCCCGAACGCGACCGCGGCGCCGGGAACGATCAGGAACGCTCGGACGTAGGGGCTCTCGGCCGGCGACTCGACGGCGGCGATCCGGCTCGGCACCTCCCGGACTCGTTCGGGGAGTCTACGGAGTCGGATCGGGAGTCCCCGAAGGAGACTCGGGAGCCGCCGGAGCCGGACGGCGGGCCGACCCCCGCGGTCGACCTCGCGCCCGTCGGGAAAGTGGCCGTACGCGTACTCCGCGAGCCCGCCGGCGACGAGCGCGGAGAGGAGGTTCCCGGTGAGGTGCCCGCGGCTCGCGTGCGCGAAGCTCGACCAGACGAGCCCCTCCGGGTAGAAGTACGACCACGACCGGAACGGGATCACCACCGGTCGGTTCGGGTCGTCGACGCCGGACTGGACGAATAGGTACACCCCGATCACGCCGGCGATCGTGAGGAGCGTCCCCCACGGGACGCCGAGGAGGAGCCGCGACCGGAGCGCCCGCGTCCAGTCGCCGCTCGGGCGGTCGACGAGGTACACCGCGGCGAGCGCGACGACGACGCCGACGCCTCCGGCTGCGAGATGGACGGCGTCCGACGTCAGCGCTTCCGCGACCATGTGGGGTTCGAGGGGGCTGCGCACACATCAATACGGGGGTCCAGCGCGTCGAGTCGAGATAGATATAGGAGGAAGAGCGTGCCTCGACGGGTGACCGGAGCCTCCGGCCTCAGATCTTGTTCTCCGCGTCGTCGGCCAGCTCCTCCATCCGCTTGCCGACGCGGCCGGCGGGCGAGAACTCGTCTTCGCTCATCGCGTTCGCCAATGCGTTGCCGAGGACGAACACGGCGTGTTTGTGCTCGCTCTTCGACTTGTGGACGTGGGACGGGTCGACCTCGAGCTCGTCGTAGGGGTCGAACAGCGAGCCGTCGACGGACTCCTGCGCGCGAAAGTGCTCCATGATAGTCACCATCTGTTCGTGGAGTTCGAGCAGCTCATCCTTGTGCATACCCACGGATACGTGTTGTATGCCCTATAAGGGTTGTTGAGGGCGGTACGCACGGATCCGTACCGCGTGCGGTTCGATGCGGGGGTCGTTCGCTCAGAAGACGTACTCGTCTTCGTGGCCCATCATCCCCTCGTCCTCGAACCCGTTGGAGTCGTCGTCGTCTCGGGGACCGCTCGTCTTGTACGCCTTGATGCCAGTCGACAGCAGCTCCTCGACCGCCTCCTCCCGGTTGAGGAACTCTCCCTCCTCGACCATCTGGGCGATCTGCATCTCCAGATGCTCCGGCACGGTTATCTTCACTCGTGGCATTTGCTGTTCGGGTCTTGTGGCATGGCGTATATAAAATTGGCGTCGGAGATCCGCGGATACAAAAACTCAAAACGACTACTCAAAAGTTCATTTTTGATCTTCTAAATACGCGTTAGAGATGTGCGAACCCGATCCCACTCCCTCCGGCGCCGGAGGCGTTCCCGCCGAGCGCGGCGCGCTCTGACGCCCGACCGTCACCGAGAGCGACATTCATACGTCGGTCCGGGCCGAACCGAACCGCATGACAGAGTCCGGCGTCGAGGCCACCGAGGACCTCACCGACCTCTACCGCGAGTACGGCGACGACCGACTCCCGCCGGGGCAGCGCGAGACCGACGGCTTCCCGGTCCTCTCGAAGAGCGGAACGCCCTCGTGGGACCCGGAAACGTTCGAACTCGAGGTGTGGGGCGCCGTCGAGGAGTCGCTGTCCCTCTCGCTCGACGAGTTCCGCGACCTCCCGGCGGTCACCCAGCGACAGGACTTCCACTGCGTGACGGGGTGGAGCAAGTTCGACTGCGAGTTCACCGGGGTCGCGTTTGCGGACCTGGCCGAGCTCGCGGGCGTCCGCGACGACGCCGAACACGTGATGTTCCACTCGCTGGACGGGTACACCACCGACCTCCCGCTCGACGAGTGTACGAAGCCGGGCGTCCAGCTCGCGTACGGCTTCGACGGCGACGACCTCCCGGCCGACCACGGCGGACCGGTCCGGGTCGTCACGCCGCATAAGTACGCGTACAAGGGCGCGAAGTGGGTCTCGGGCGTCGAGCTCCTCACCGAACCCGAGCTGGGCTACTGGGAGAAGCGCGGGTACAGTGACACGGCGAACCCTTGGAACGAAGAGCGATACAGCTGATCGTTCGGCGCTGAAGTCCCTCCGCCCCGCCGCCGGATCTCCCCCGCCCGCTCCGCCCCGATAGTCAGGATAAAGGGTCCCCGGCCCCCACTCGATACGCATGGAACGGGCGCGCTCTCGGTCGTCGCCGCCGCTGGTCAGCCGGACTACGGCGGTCGACGAGCCGGCGTTCGCGGCGGCGTTCGACGTGCTGCCGTCGCCGCGCACGACGTGGAGCGCGCCAGACGACGCGCTGGTGCTCGGCGGCGGCGCGGCGGCGACGCTCACCGCCTCCGGCGGCGATCGGTTCGCGGCGATCCGGGAGGCAGCGACCGAGCTGTTCGAGTCGGGCGACGTCCACGCGGGCACCGAGGCGGCCCGCCCCCGCGTCTTCGGTGGGTTCGCCTTCCACGAGGGCGCCTGCGACGGCGACCCGTGGGGGCCGTTTCCGGAGGCGCGGTTCGTGTTACCGCGGGTCCAGCTGACGATAGCGGACAACGGCGCGTGGCTCACCGTCAACGCGGTCGGCCCCGACGCCGACGTGTCCGCAGTCGAGGATCGCCTGGCGCGCGAGGTCGACCGGTTCGCCGCGCTCGACCGGAGGGACTCCGCGGACGCGGCCGACGCCGGTCGACCGCCCCGTCCGGGCATCAGCGAGAGCCGCCGGACGACGAGCCGCGAGGCGTGGCGCGAGAGCGTCGGCGCCGCGGTCGACCGGATCCGCGACGGCGACCTCCGGAAGGTGGTGTTGGCGCAGGCGCTGGAGGCCGACCTCGCGGCCGACTTCCCGCGCGCGGCGACGCTCGAACGCCTCGCGGAGAAGTACCCGGACTGTCACCGCTACTGGTTCGAGCCGGACGGCGGCGAGAGCGCCTTCTTCGGCGCCACGCCGGAGCGGCTCGTCTCGCTCCGCGGCCGCACCGTCGAGACCGACGCGCTCGCCGGGACGACCGGCCGCGGCGAGACGCCGGCGGAGGACGAGTGGCTCGCGCAGGAGCTCCTCGACGACGAGAAGAACGTCCACGAGCACGAGCTCGTCGCGGAGACGGTCCGCGACCAGCTGGAGCCGTTCGCGGCGTCCATCTCGGCCGGCGAGCGCCGCGTCCGCCGGCTCGCGACGGTCCAACACCTCCACACCCCGATCACCGCCGAACTCGACGCGGACCGTCACGTGCTCGACCTCGTCGAGGCGCTCCACCCGACGCCCGCGGTGGGCGGGCTGCCGCCGGACCGAGCGCTGGCGACGATACGCGAGACGGAGCCGTTCGACCGCGGCTGGTACGCCGCGCCGGTCGGCTGGATCGACGCCGCCGGGAACGGCGCGTTCGCGGTCGCGATCCGCTCGGCCGTGGCGAGCCGCCGGCGCGCCACGCTGTTCGCGGGCGTCGGTATCGTCTCCGACTCCGACCCCGACCGCGAGTGGGACGAGGTCCAGCTGAAGTACCGGCCGATCCTCGACGAGCTGGAGGGTGACGGCGCTGGCGACTCAGCCGATCGGTAGCGCGGTCAGTCGACGGTTGCGCCGCGCTTACTGGAACATCTTCAGCGGCTCGGCCTGTGAGCTCTCCTCGGTCGCCTGCCGCATCTGCTCGGCGAGCTGCTGTTTCGCGTTCCGGATCTCGGTCGCCTGCTCGACGAGCCCGTCGATCGGCGTCTCGATCCCGGCGATGGGGTCGATGCCGTCGGCGATGAGCACCCGCGCCGCCTCGGGGTCGGGGAACTTCGGGTCCGACTCGACGACGAGCCCGACCGAGTCGCGATCGTTTTCGAGCGCCGCCGCGAGCATCGCACCCGTGGGCCCCGAGACGAGCCCGGATTCGGACGGCTCGGACACGTCCGCGCGCCCGAGCGCCTCGCCGCCGTCGCCGGTCGCGATCCCGTACAGGCTCGGGGGCGCCTCGCCCTTCTCGCGGCCGAGCCCCGACAGGAAGATCGGGAACAGTTCGGCCTCGTCGAACCACGAGCCGAGGCACGCCGCGACCTCCGTCGCCGCGGTCGGGTTGACGGGCACGTCGCTGCGGAGCGCGACGAGGTCGTTCTCCGGATCGGCGTACAACCGCACCGGCGTCGTCGCGGCCGTCTCGGACTCGCGGTAGACGGCCACCGGCGGGAGCCCGTCGCAGTGGACGTTCGCGTAGTGGGTCATCTCGTGGACGTCGATCAGGTGGTCGGTCGCGATTTTGCCGACGAGGCCGACGCCCGGGAATCCCTCGATCAGGGTGGGTTCGTCCAGCGAGACGTCGTCGTCGAGGACGGAGATGCGTGCCATGCCCGCCCCTACGCTCGGGGCGGACCTAAAGGTGCGGCGGGGGCGGTTCCGGGTACAGATGAGGCGCGCAGCGCCGGGCGCGTGTCCCGAAACCGTCTAACGGCCCGACGCGAAAGGACGGGCATGAATCCGCTCGACCGATACGAGCCGCTCGTCGACGACGTCGACGCGTTCCGGGCGGCGTGCGACCGGCCCCTCCCCTCGGTCGTGCGTACGAACGAGATCGCCGCGACGCCGGCCCGCGTCCGCGAGGCGTTCGACGAGGCGGGAGTGGCGTACGAACCGGTCGACTGGCACGACGGCCTCTTCCGGCTTCCCGACGGGAACCCCGGCGGCAACTGGCCGTACGTCCACGGCTGGACGCACGGGCAGGAGGAGGTGTCCGTGCTGCCGACGCTCGCGCTCGACCCCCGACCCGGCGAGCGCGTCTGGGACGCCTGTGCGGCGCCCGGCAGCAAGACCACCCAGATCGCGGACGCGATGGACGACGAGGGGACCGTCGTCGCCAACGATAACAACCTCGGGCGCCTCTCCGCGCTCCGGCACAACGCCGAGCGCCTCGGGATCACGAATGCGATCGTCACGAACCAGGACGCCCGCAACTTCTCGACGAAGCCGCTGGGGTTCGACGAGTTCGACCGCGCGCTGGTCGACGCGCCCTGCTCCTGTGAGGGCACCTGCCGGAAGAACCCTGACGTCCTCGACCAGTGGACGCTCGACCACGTCCACGCGGTCGCCGGGATCCAGAAGGGCGTTCTGGCGCGAGCGGTTCAGGCGACCCGCCCCGGCGGGGTCGTCGTCTACTCCACGTGTACGTTCGCGCCGGAGGAGAACGAGGCCGTCCTCGACCACGTCCTCGACGAGGAGGACTGCGAGCTCGTCGAGTTCGACCTGCCGCTCGACACCGACCCCGGCGTCACCCAGTGGGACGGCGAGACGTACGACGAGTCCGTGACGCGCGCGAAGCGCGTCTACCCGCACCGAAACGACACGGGTGGGTTCTTCTGCGCGAAGCTGCGCGTGGGCGGGGAGGAAACGGAGGTGGGAGCGTGACCGACAGCGCCCCCACCAACGACGGCCAGCAGTTCGACCGCCTTCCCGAGACCCCCGCCGACCGCGAGGTCGAGGGCCGCGCGAGCCGGGCGGAGGTCCTCGACTGGTGGGCCGAGCGGTTCGGGATCGGCGGTGGAGTGTTCGAGGAGTACAGCTTCTGGGAGAAGGGCGCGGGGAAGATCTGGATCTTCAACGGCGAGGCGACCGACCCCAGCGAGGTGGAGGCGGTCGGGATGACGTTCCTCCGCACGCGACAGGAGCACTGGAAGCCGACCGGGCGCGCGGTCTCGCGGTTCGGATCGCGGGCGACGAAGAACGTGATCGAACTGGACCCCGAGCAGGCGTCTCGGTTCGCTGCCGGGGACGATCAGGACATCCCGGAGTGGGACGGCGACTGGGGGTACCTGATCGCGACCCACGAGGTCGCCGGTGAGAGCGTGCCGATCGGCGTGGGGCTGTATTTATACGACGAACTGCGGTCGGTGGTTCCCAAGGGGAGCCGCGCGGACCTGCCGGTCGTCGAGTGAGACGCGGTTCGCGCGTTCGATCCGGAGTACAGTACTAACCGTGTCGCGGTCGTACGTGGGAGGTATGGGCCGCCCACAGGAACTCCGATCGATGCTCCGCGAGAGCAGCGAGATCAACATCGTCTGTCACAACAACCCCGATCCGGACTGTCTCGCGAGCGCGCTCGCCTTGGGGCGGATCGCGGCCACCGCCGGCATCGACGAGCGCCACATCTTTTACAGCGGTGACATCTCTCACCAACAGAACCGGGCCTTCGTCAACCTCCTCGACGTGGATCTCAAACCGTTCGACACCGCCGAAGTCGAAGACCGGCCGCCCGACTCGCTGCTCGCCTTCGTCGATCACTCGATCCCCGGCAGGAACAACACGGTCCCTCCCGACACGCCGGTGGATATCGTAATCGACCACCACCCCGCCGGGGACATCGACGCCCGGTTCGTCGATCACCGCGAGGAACTCGGCGCGGCGGCGACGATCCTGACCGAGTACGTCCGCGCCCTGGAGGTCGACCTCGATAGCGACCTCGCGACGGCACTCCTGTTCGCCATCCGTTCGGACACCCTCGACTTCCTCCGAGGGGCGACCAACGCCGAATACGAAGCGGCGGGGTACCTCCACGACCACGGGGACCCGGAACTGCTCCGAAAGCTCTCGAGCCCGTCGGTCAGCGGCGGAACGATCGACGCGATATCGACCGCGATAGACAACCGACGGACGAACGGCGCAGTGCTCATCTCCCACGTCGGCCGGACCTCCGAGCGTGACTCGCTCCCACAGGCCGTCGATTATCTCGTCCGGTTAGAGGGCGTCAGGACGGCCATCGTCTTCGGCCTCGTCAAGGAGTCTATTCAGATCAGCGCCCGATCGCCGGACCCTCGCGTCCACGTCGGCGACGTGCTGAACAACGCGTTCGGCGATGTCGGCAGCGGCGGGGGGCATCACGACGTGGCGGGCGGTGAAATCCCGCTCGGTCTCTTCGCCGACTACGTCACCGACGACGGACAGCTACTCGACATCATCGAGCAGGTCATCACCGCCCGCCTCGTCGCGGAGCTCAACCTCTCCGCCGAGGCGGACGGGTCCGAACTCACGTGAGACGGGCGTGATTCCGCCCGGGAGAGTCGAACTCGCCGGCACGCCCGCCACCCGTCGCGGCGCGGCCTCTCGCGATAGCCGCCGCAATTTCCCCTGAACACGCTCCAACGCCGGCTCCGATCTCGCCCCGCATCGTCTCTGCTCGCGCACGGCTACGGATCCTTTTCTCGGACCGTCCCGCCGCCGAGCCCCTCCCACTCGACGCGGTAGCCGAGCCGCGAGAGCGCGGCGCTCGCGTCGTCGACGCCGCGGTCGTCGAGGACCGCTTCGGCCTCCGAGAGCGCCATCCCGGGCTCGATTTCCGCGTCGACCGCTTCCAACACTGCTGGCCGTACGAGTGTCCGCCCGATGCGCTCGTGGTCGGGAAACGCCTTCCCCTCGAGCGCCTCGACGCTGACGCCGTACTCGTCGGCGAGGTCGTCCAGCGCGATCACGTCGGCGTCGGGCGAGAGCGAGCCCGGGAGGTCGGCCGCCGCGTCGGCGACGAACTCGGCCTCGTACTCGCGGAGGACGTCCACGACGTCCTTCACGCGTACCGTCCCGGAGTAGGTGACGACGCGGTGGTCGCGGGCGGCGATCTCCTCGCCCACCCCGAGGCTCTCGTCGACGGCGACGAGCAGGTCCACGTCCTCCACGTCCGCGAGTTGGCCGAGCTTCTTGTCGACGTACTCGGGCGTCCAGAACCCCATCACCTCGAAGAACAGCCGGAAGTCGGCGTGGGCGTAGTCGAACGCGAAGTCCGGGATCATGACGCTCGCGCCGGTTTCGAGGGGTTCCGGCTCGCGGACGAGGGTCCAGTCGAGGTCGAGACCGCGGAACCGGCCGGCGAAGTCCGCTTCGACCCCGCTGTCGAAGTCGGGCTCCGCGACCGGCTCCACGTCGGGCACGGTCACGTCGCCGTCCGAGAGGCGCATCGTGCGCTCGCGGCCGCGGTCGTCGATCGTCGCCTCCAGCGACCACTCCGCGGACTCCGCGACGCTGCGGAGCAGCCGCGCGAAGGCGGTCCCGTAGCGCCGGGTGCGCGAGAACAGCCGGTCGGGCCCCGTAACGACGAGTTCGCGGCCCTCCGGCGTCTGCTCGACCTCGTACATCAGTCGCAGGCGCTTCACGGCGGAGACGAGCCGCTTCGGGTCGTTCGACCGCACTCTGACCTCGGTGGCGTCGAACAGCGCGGTCTGGGCCAGAGAGAGGTCGTACTGCTCCAAGAGCGCGTCGGGACCCCAGCGCACGTCGGCGCCGGTGAGGACCTGCTCGACGTCGCGGTCGGCGTACAGCGACCGCTCCGCGTCGGCCGGTTCTATCCCGAGCGCGTCCGCTGCGCGCTCGATCGCGGCCTCCCGCTCCGCTTCGCTCGCGACGCCGACCGCCTCCGCGGCCTCGAACGCGGCCCGCCGAACGCGACGGGGCGGGACCGGCGCGCGCGTCTCGAACTCGCACTCGCGCTCGACGAGCGCCGCCAGCCCCCGGACGAGCTTGAAGTCGCCGTTCCGCGCGGCCGCGTCGGCCTCCAGGTCCGCCAGCGCGTCGTCGAGGTCGCCGCGGCGCTCGCCGACGTGCGACTCGAACGTCCCGAGGACCCGCGCCGCGAGCGGACGGTGCTCCCGGCCGGTGAACTGCGGGCGGTAGCCGCCGCCCGCCCGGGAGACGCGCAGGAGGTCCTTCCGTAACACGGCCGCGACTACGCGGGTGCCGGACTAAAACCGGCCGGGTTCGCCTCTCCCGGGCCGACGCGCGCTTCCGGCCGCGGCTCCCCCGCACCCGCCCCTCCGCCCGACTCAGTCGTCGTCCGTGGTCTCCGGGGTGAACGTCACTCCCTCGACCTCGATCCGCTCCGGCACGCGGCTCGTGTCGTGGGCCCCGACCGGCGGGAGGTTCACGCTCGCGGCCGGCGACGCGTCGAGGTCCGTCCCCTCCGATCCCGCTATCGACGCCATCTCGCCGTCCGCGTCTCGGGCGTCCTGATCGATCCGCATCGAGCAGAACTCCGCGCCGCACATCGAGCAGAAGCGGGCCTCCTTGTAGTTGTCTCCGGGAAGGGTCTGGTCGTGGTACGACCGCGCGCGCTCGGGGTCGAGCGCGAGGTCGAACTGGCGCCGCCAGTCGAACTCGTACCGCGCCTCGGAGAGCGCGTCGTCCCAGTCGCGCGCGCCGGGGAGGTCGTTCGCCACGTCGGCCGCGTGCGCCGCGATCCGATACGCGGCGAGACCGTCCCGCACGTCCTCGGGCTCCGGCAGTCCGAGGTGCTCCTTCGGCGTCACATAGCACAGCATCGCCGCGCCGGCCCGCGCGGCCTCGGTCGCGCCGATCGCGCTCGTGATGTGGTCGTACCCCGGCGCCACGTCCGTCACCAGCGGGCCGAGGACGTAGAACGGCGCCCCGTCGCACACCGCCTGCTGCCGCTCGACGTTCTCCGCGATATCGTCCATCGGGACGTGGCCGGGGCCCTCCACCATTACTTGGACGCCGTGGTCCCACGCGGTCCGCGTGAGGTCTCCGAGGGTGTCGAGCTCGGCGAACTGCGCCTCGTCGCTCGCGTCGGCCACACAGCCCGGCCGGAGGCCGTCCCCGAGCGAGACCGTCACGTCGTGTTCGGCGAATATCTCACAGATCGCCTCGAAATTCGCGTACAGCGGGTTCTGCGACCCGTTCTCCTCCATCCACTGCGCGAGGATCGACCCCCCTCGCGAGACGATCCCCGTCTTCCGGCCGTCGGTCAGCGGGAGGTGTTCCATCAGTATCCCCGCGTGGACCGTCATGTAGTCGACGCCCTGCCGCGCCTGTTTCTCGATGACGTCGAGCAGGAGCTCGCGGGTGATCGCCTCGGCGGACTCGGCCCGCTTGACCGCCTCGTAGATCGGGACCGTCCCGACCGGCACCGGCGAGTGCGCCACGTTGGCCTCGCGGGTCGCGTCCAGCTCGTCGCCCGTCGAGAGGTCCATCACCGTGTCGGCGCCGTAGTGGACCGCCGCGTGGAGCTTTTCGAGCTCCTCCTCCCGGCCGCTCGTCGTCTCGCTGTTCCCGATGTTCGCGTTGACCTTCGTGGCGAACGCCCGGCCGATGACCATCGGGTCGAGCGCGTCGTGCGCGTGGTTGTTCGGAATCACCGCACGCCCCTCGGCGACCGCCTCGCGGACGAACTCCGGATCGCGGTTCTCGCGCGCCGCCACGCGTTCCATCGCGGAGGTGACCTCGCCGCGTCGCGCCCGCTCCATCTGTGTCGCTGGCATAATTACCCGCTAATACCACTAACTAATATACTCTGTGGTAAACGGCTCGGCGCACCGAGTCGGCGCCCGGGTGCGACACGCTTAACCCCGAAACCCGCGGATCGAAGGGTAATGAGTACCGACGCGGCGGGCGACGCCGAGTCCGAGGACGCCGCTTCCGGGGGCCCCACCGACTCCGAGGCGTTCGTCCGCACCTGCGAGCACCTCGTCGACCGCATCCTCGCGGGCGAAATCGAGCGCGACGACCTCGAACGCGCAAAGCTCGACGCCTGCTCGGAGTTCGGCTCCCCGAAGGTGCCGAAGAACACCGAGATCCTCGACCACGCGCCCGCCGAGGCCCGCGACGACGTGATCGAGGTGGTCCAGCGCAAGCCCGTCCGGACCGCCTCGGGCGTCTCCCCGGTCGCGATCATGACCTCGCCGGAGCTGTGCCCCCACGGGAAGTGCCTCTACTGCCCCGGCGGCCCGGCCTCGGAGTTCTCCTCGGCGCAGTCGTACACGGGCCACGAGCCCGCGGCCGCCCGCGGCGAGCAGAACGACTACGACCCGTACGGGCAGGTCACGCTCCGGCTCGAACAGCTCCGGAAGATCGGCCACCCGGTCGACAAGGTCGAACTGATCCTGATGGGCGGGACGATGACCGCGCGCTCGCACGACTACCAGGAGTGGTTCGTGAAGCGCGCACTTCAGGCGATGAACGACTACGACCTCGAGAAGGAGCCCGAGCCCGCCGAGGGCGAGTCGTTCGCGCCCGCGCCCGAGGAGACCGAGTTCGAGTACCTCGAAGATGTGATCGCCGAGAACGAGACGAATCCGATCCGCAACATCGGCACGACGTTCGAGACGAAGCCGGACTGGTGCGACCCCGAGCAGATCGACCGCATGCTTAACTTGGGCGGCACGAAAGTCGAGGTCGGCGTCCAGACCACCTACGAACGCGTCAACCGCGAGATGCACCGCGGCCACGGCAACGAGGCCTCCCGGAACGCGAACCGCCGCCTGCGCGACGCCGCGTTCAAGGTCGGCTTCCACATGATGCCCGGCCAGCCGGGGATGACGCGGGAGATGTGCCTGGAGGACTTCCGCCAGCTGTTCGACAGTCCCGACTGGCGCCCGGACTACCTGAAGATCTACCCCACCCTCGTCGTCGAGGGGACCCGCGTGTACGACCGCTGGCGGCGCGAGGACTTCGACCCGCTCACGAGCGAGGAAGCGGCCGACCTCGTCGCCGACGTGATGGATCTGATACCGAAGTACACGCGGCTCCAGCGCGTCCAGCGCGACATCCCGGCGGACTTCATCGACGCCGGCGTCCAGAAGTCGAACCTCCGCCAGCTCGCGGCGCAGCGCGCCGAGGAGAAGGGGATCGTCCAACAGGACATCCGCGCCCGCGAGGTCGGCCACAACGACGCCGACCCGGACCCCGACGACGTCGAGCTCGACGTGCTCACCTACGAGGCCGGCGGCGGCACGGAGCATTTCCTCTCCTTCGAGGATCCGGTTCGCGACCTGCTCGTCGGCTTCTGTCGCCTGCGGTTCCCGTCGTTCGCGCCCGACCAGCCCGGTGCGCCCGGCACCGAGAGCGACCCGATCCGCCCGGAGCTCGAAGACGCCGCGCTGGTCCGCGAGCTCCACGTGTACGGCACCGAGGTCGGCATCGGCGGCGACGGCGACTGGCAGCATCAGGGGTACGGGACGAAGCTCCTCGAACGCGCCGAGGAGCTCTCTCGCGAGGCCGGCTACGAGAAGATCGCGGTCATCTCCGGGATCGGCGCCCGCGAGTACTACCGGAACAAGCTCGGCTACCGGCAGGACGGGCCGTACGTGTCGAAGCGGCTGTAGGCCCTCGGCCGACCGAACCCACGCCCGCTTCCGTCGGGAGTCGCTCCCCCGTCGCGTACCGTCGTCGACTGACGTTTCTGGCGACCACCGCCTTTCTGTTTACTTGGATTTAGATTAGTACAGAGTCATTCATTGATGAACATTTATACTCTATCAGGATACAATGTCGGTACCTCGTCACACGAGGACTACTCACATGAATTTCGAACGACGAACTTTCGTGAAGGGAGTTGCCGGGCTCGCCGCGACGGCGACGATCACAGGAACTGCGTCGGCCGCGGACGGACAGACGCAGTATATCATCGGTGCGAACGGGAACGGCGTCGCCGACGCCGTCACGGACGCGGGGTTCGAGGTCCGTCACGAGCTCGCCGACGGTGACGTGCTGGTCGCGGTCGGTCCGAGCGACGCAGCCGCCGACATCGAGTCGGTCAAGGGCGTCAAAGCGGCGAATCCGGACCTGAAGCTCGAACTCGACGAGCCGGAAGTCAACACCGAGGCGGCCGACGAGACCCCGCCGAGCGAGGGCGCCGTGCTGTCCGACCTCCAGTGGGACAAGGAGATCACCGACGTCTTCGAGGCCCACGAGTACGCGACCGGGGAGGGAACGCGCGTCGCGATCGTCGACACCGGGATTGACCTGAACCACCCGGACCTCGGAAACGTCAACGAGGAGCTCGGCCAAGCCTTCGTCGCCGACGACGACGTGCCGGAGATCGGGCCCGACGACTCTGGATCTCACGGCACGCACGTCGCCGGAACCGTCGGCGCCACGGGCGAATCCGGCGTCGTCGGTACCGCCCCGGACACGGAGCTGATCCCGGTTCGCGTGTTCCCCGCAGAGGGCGGCGCGACGTTCGGTGATATCCTCGCTGGCATCGACTACGCGGCAGAGATCGGCGCCGACGCGGCGAACTTCAGCCTCGGAATCCCGGGCGTTCAGCAGCCGGGATCGGAGCTGAACAAGCTCAAGGCCGAGGTCCAGACCGTGTTCCAGAGCGCGGTCCGGCGCGGGACCGTGATCACGGGGAGCGCCGGCAACGACTCGGGGAGCCTTCAGGGGAGCGGCTTCACCCTGCCGAACAGCGTTCCGGCGGCGTTCACCGTCAGTGCGACCTCGCCCGCGGACACGCTCTCCTTCTACTCGAACTTCGGCACGAGCGACATCGACATCGCCGCGCCGGGCGGTGGGTACGAAACGCTGGAGAAGACGCTGGTCGAAGACCCCGACGCCGTCGAGTGGCCATTCCCGACGAACCTCGTGCTGTCGACAATCCCCGTCGAACAGGGAGCGTACGGGTACAAGGCCGGCACTTCCATGGCAGCCCCGCAGGTCGCCGGCCTCGCTGCGCTCGTCCGCGAACTCGAACCGAACGCGAATGCGAGCCGGATCGAGCAGGTGATCCAGAAGGGCGCCGAGGGGGCGAACGGCAAGAGCGACTCGGAGTTCGGTGCCGGGATCATCAACGCGCTCAACACCGTCGAGCGCCTCGCCGGCGGCAAGGGGAAAGGCAACGGTAACTGACGCGCGGGGAGCCGACCGTCGCGCTGAATCCCACAACGACACGCCTTTTTCCGGCCCGCCGGTCTCTTTCGAGTATGGACCAGAAGCGGGAGCTGTCGAGCATCGACCTCGCCGCGCTCGTCACCGAGCTGAATCGGTACGAGGGCGCGAAGGTCGACAAGGCGTACCTCTACGACGACGACCTGCTCCGGCTGAAGCTGCGCGACTTCGACCGCGGCCGCGTCGAGCTCATGATCGAGGTCGGAGACATCAAACGGGCGCACGCCGCCGACCCGGACCACGTCGCCGACGCTCCCGGCCGCCCGCCGAACTTCGCGAAGATGCTGCGGAACCGGCTGTCGGGCGCCGACTTCGCGGGCGTCGAGCAGTACGAGTTCGACCGGATCCTCACCTTCGAGTTCGAGCGCGAGGACCAGAACACGACGCTCGTCGCCGAGCTGTTCGGCCAGGGAAACGTCGCCGCGCTCGACGAGACGGGCGAGGTTATCGGCGCCCTGTCGACGGTCCGGCTGAAGTCCCGCACCGTCGCGCCCGGCTCGCAGTACGAGTACCCCGCCTCGCGGCTGAACCCCCTCACCGTGAGCCGCGGCGGGTTCGACCGGCACATGCGCGAGTCGGACAGCGACGTGGTGCGCACCCTCGCGACCCAGCTGAACCTCGGCGGGCTCTACGCCGAGGAGGTGTGTACCCGGGCGGGCGTGCCGAAGGAGACGCCGATCGATGAGGCGACCGACGACCAGCTCGGGGCGCTCCACGACGCGCTCTCCCGGATCGGTGAGCGGCTCCGCTCTGGCGACATCGACCCCCGCGTGTACGAGGAGTCGGTCGACGGCGAGGGCGGCGACGGAGGAGACGGCGACGGAAGCGACGGGCGCGATCCCCGCGTCGTCGACGTCACTCCCTTCCCGCTCGCGGAGCACGAGGACCTGCCGAGCGTCGGGTTCGACTCGTTCAACGCCGCCGTCGACGAATACTTCCACCGCCTCGGAGGCGAGGAGACGGAGGAGGGCGAGGCCCCGGCGGACGCGAGCGCGTCCCGCCCGGACTTCGAGGAGGAGATCGCCAAACAGGAGCGGATCATCGAACAGCAGAAGGGAGCGATCGAGGGGTTCGAGGAGCAGGCGCAGGCGGAGCGCGAGCGCGCCGAGCTGCTGTACGCGCACTACGACCTCGTCGACGAGGTGATCTCGACGGTCCGCGAGGCCCGCGAGAACGAGGTGCCGTGGGACGAGATCGAGGAGACGCTCGCGGCCGGCGCGGAGCGAGGAATTCCGGCCGCGGAGGCCGTCGTCGGCGTCGACGGCGGCGAGGGGACGGTGACGGTCGAGCTCGAAGAGGAGGGGGACGACGGGGGGACGGTGACGGTCGAACTCGACGCGAGCGAGGGCGTGGAGGTCAACGCCGACCGCCTCTACCGGGAGGCGAAGCGCGTCGAGGGGAAGAAGGAGGGCGCGAAGGAGGCGATCGAGTCGACCCGCGAGGAGCTGGAGGCCGTCAAGGAGCGCAAGCGGGAGTGGGAGGAACAGCAGGCGGCCGACGATGGGAGCGGCGGGGACGGCGGTGACAACGAGGAAGAGGACGAGGAGTACGAGACCGACTGGCTCGCCCGCTCGTCGATCCCGATCCGGAGCCCGGACGACTGGTTCGAGCGGTTCCGCTGGTTCCACACCTCGACCGGCTACCTCGTCATCGGCGGGCGCAACGCGGACCAGAACGAGGAGCTGGTGAAAAAGTACATGAGCAAACACGACCGGTTCTTCCACACGCAGGCCCACGGGGGTCCGGTGACGCTCCTGAAGGCCGCCGGGCCCTCGGAGTCCGCGGACCCGGTCGACTTCTCCGAGGAGACGTTGCGCGAGGCCGCGCAGTTCGCCGTCTCATACTCGTCGGACTGGAAGGACGGCCGCGGCGCGGGCGACGCGTACATGGTCGAGCCGGATCAGGTGTCGAAGACCCCCGAGAGCGGGGAGTACATCGAGAAGGGGAGCTTCGTGATCCGCGGCGACCGAACCTACTTCGAGGACGTCGCCTGCCGGATCGCCGTCGGCGTCCAGTGCGAGCCGGTCACCCGCGCCATCGGCGGGCCGCCGTCGGCGATCGTCGACCGCGCGGCCGCGCACGTCACCTTCGAGCCGGGCATGTACGCGCAGAACGACGCCGCGATGATGGCCTACCGGAACCTCAAAGAGCGGTTCAACGACAAGTCGTTCGTCCGCAAGGTCGCGAGCGCGGACCAGCTCCAGGAGTTCCTCCCGCCGGGCGGATCGGACATCGTGGACTGACGGCCCGCCGGGGAGCGCGCGCCCCACCGACCCGCCCGAGCGCGACGTTTTCAAGCCTCCGCGACGGAGAGGGCGCATGACCTTCGAATCGCTGCCGGAGGGGTGGCGGGTGTGGAACGAGGAGCCGAGCGGCCGGGCCATCCTCGTCTACCGCCCCGACGTCTTCGGGACCGGCGACCTCCCGAACGAGTGTCTCCCGACGATCTACCTGACGAACGGCGCTCGGAACGCGCGCCCGGGCTCGGGCCAGTACGCGACCGACGAGTGGCACGTCGTCTGCTTCTTGGAGCCGGAGATCGAGGCGGTCTCCGAGACGTACGAGAGCCGCGAGGCGGGCGCGGCCGGCGCGGTCGACGTCGCGGCGCGGTTCGTCGCGGGCAAGGTGGATTACCGGGGCGCGTATCAGGTGCCGCGGGAGGAGTACTTCGCGCGGCTCGACGAGTTCGTCGGCGGCGAGGAGACCGCGTGACCGCGCGGCGGTCCGCACCGAATACTATCCACGATTACGCATAACTCGCCGCGAGATGCGAGCGGATACGCCACGAACACGAGGATTTTTATCGCCGCCTGCCCGACCGTCGCGTACATGAACGCCGGTGGGGACTACGGCGGCGACGAACCGCGGGAGAAGTGCGGCGTCGTCGGCGTCTCGCTCGAGGACCGGGAGGCCGCGCGGCCGCTGTACTACGCGCTGTACGCGCTCCAGCACCGCGGGCAGGAGTCGGCCGGGATCGTCACGCACGACGGGTTCCAACAGCACAGCCACGTCGAGCGCGGCCTCGTCGGCGACGCCTTCGAGGAGGGGGACCTCGCGTCGCTGTCGGGGGGCACTGGCATCGGCCACGTGCGCTACCCGACCGCCGGGAGCCTCGACAAGAGCTGCGCGCAGCCCTTCTCTGTCTCGTTTAAGTCCGGATCGCTCGGGCTCTCGCACAACGGCAACCTCGTCAACGCCGACGAGGTGCGCGAGGAGCTGGCGGCGGCGGGCCACGCGTTCACCTCCGACGGCGACACCGAGGTGATCGCCCACGACCTCGCGCGCAACCTCCTCGAAGAGGACCTCGTCCGGGCGGTCAAACACACGATGAACCGCATCCACGGCTCCTACTCGCTGGCGATCACCCACGACGACACCGTGCTGGGCGTGCGCGACCCGCTCGGCAACCGCCCGCTGTGTCTCGGGAAGATCGACGGTGGCTACGTCCTCGCCAGCGAGTCCGCCGCTATCGACACGCTCGACGGGGAGCTGATCCGCGACGTCCGACCCGGCGAGCTCGTCGTCCTCGACCCCGACGGCACGGGGTACGACACGTATCAGCTGGTCGAACGCGACGCGACCGCCCACTGCTTCTTCGAACACGTCTACTTCGCGCGCCCCGACTCCGTCATCGACGAGAATCTCGTGTACGAGGTGCGCCGCTCGCTCGGGCGGAAGCTCTGGGAGGAGTCCGGCGTGGAGTCGGACGTGGTGATGCCCGTCCCCGACTCGGGGCGGGCGTTCGCCTCCGGCTACGCCGACGCCGCGGGCGAGACCACCGCCGACGGCGAGCCCAGAGCGGCCGACGACGGCGGCGTCGAGTTCGCGGAGGGACTGATGAAGAACCGCTACGTGGGCCGGACGTTCATCATGCCCACGCAGGACGAGCGCGAGCGGGCGGTCCGGCTGAAGCTGAACCCGATCCGCTCGACGGTGGAGGGGAAGTCGGTCACGATCATCGACGACTCCATTGTCCGCGGGACGACCTCGACCCAGCTCGTAGAGCTGGTCCGCGAGGCGGGCGCCGAGGAGGTCCACCTCCGGATCGGCGCGCCGCCGATCCTCGCGCCCTGCTACTTCGGCATCGACATGGCGACGCGCGACGAGCTGATCGCCGCCGACGCCTCGACCGAGGAGATCCGGCAGGAGGTCGGCGCCGACTCGCTGTCGTACCTCTCGATCGACGCGGTCGCGGAGGCGCTCGGCGAGAGCCGCGCCGACCTCTGTCTCGGCTGCGTCACCGGCGAGTACCCCTTCGACGTCGAGGGCGAGGCGACCGACCGCGACGTCGACGCGCCGGTCTCTGACCCGACGCCCGCGGACGACTGAGCCGGTAGCCGCGGCCGCGACCCCGCACACGTTCGACCCCGGTCCGACCGCTCGGGACGTATCGGGGGCTTAAATACGCTCACGATTAGACGTGGGAGTATGACACGGAACGCCGACGCTGCCGCCGAGGGCGACGACGCCGGGTCGATGAGCCGTCGCGGATTCTTCCGCGCCGGGGCCGCCGGGGCGGCGGTCGCCGCCGGAGTCGCCGCCGGAAGCGGGACCGTCGCCGCGCAGTACGACGGCTGGCTGGAGGGCGTCAGCAACTACGACGGCACCCACGACTACCGCGGGCAGGACGAGGTTACCGTCGAGGTCGGGGCGGGCGAGAACGGACTCCGGTTCGGCCCGGCCGCGATCCTCATCGACCCGGGCGCGACCGTGGTCTGGGAGTGGACCGGACAGGGCGGCGGCCACAACGTCGTCGAGGAGAACGGGGCCTTCGACAGCGGGTCGGCGGTCGCGGAGGAGGGGACCACCTTCGAGCACACGTTCGAGGNGTCGTCGAGGAGAACGGGGCCTTCGACAGCGGGTCGGCGGTCGCGGAGGAGGGGACCACCTTCGAGCACACGTTCGAGGACGCCGGCGACGGCGACACGTTCAACTACTACTGCGGGCCGCATCAGTCGGTCGGGATGAAGGGCGTCGTCGCGGTCGGCTCCGTCGACGACGACCTCGTCGACCCGCAGGCCGAGGGCGGCGACGGCAGTGACGGCGGCGACGGCGAGGGGAGCGGCGCGTCCGGCTACGGCGACTGGTTCGAGAACGTCGGTAACTACGAGGGGACACGTGACCTCCGGGGACAGGACGAGGTCACCGTCGCGGTCGGCGGCGGCGAGAACGGCCTGCTGTTCGACCCGCCCGCGATCCTGGTCGATCAGGGGACGACGGTCGTCTGGGAGTGGACCGGACAGGGTGGCGGCCACAACGTCGTCGAGGAGAACGGGGCCTTCGACAGCGGGTCGGCGGTCGCGGAGGAGGGGACCACCTTCGAGCACACGTTCGANGTCGTCGAGGAGAACGGGGCCTTCGACAGCGGGTCGGCGGTCGCGGAGGAGGGGACCACCTTCGAGCACACGTTCGAGGACGCCGGCGAGGGCGACGTGTTCCGGTACGCCTGCGAACCGCATCAGTCGGTCGGGATGAAGGGCGCGGTCGCGGTCGGCGCCGTCGACGACGACCTCCTCGGCGGCGAGGGCGGATCCGGCGGGTCCGGCGGCGGGAGCGGGCTCTCCGCGAGCGACATCGGGACGCTCGCGCTCGGCTTCGGCTTCGCCGGCGCGCTGCTCGTCCCGCTGTTCTACGCGGCCCACCAGATGGCCGAGCGGAACGCGGACAGAAACGCGTAATCGACTCCGGTTCTCGCAGCTTCTGTCAGTACAGGTGGTACAGCAGCAGGTACACGCCGATCCCCATCGTGAAGGAGATCAGCCAGAGGACGGCGCCGACCATCCCGACCTGCGCGTGCCGCGTGTGGTATATCTCCTCGTACGGCCGGGTCGCGGCGAGCAGGAGCGCGTGGAAGACGAACGGGACGCAGACGATCGCGAGCAGGATGTGGATCGCGAGGAAGGGGAGGTAGACGTACGAGTAGACGAGCTCGGGGCCGGGGAACTCGGTCGTGCCGACGAGGATCAGCCGGTAGAGGTACGCGCCGAGGAACGCGGCGAACAGCGCGAACGAGGTCACCATGAAGTTCCGGTGGCGTTCGACGTTCCCACGGGAGATCTCCCGCCACCCGAGCAGGATCGTGGCGATAGCGGTCACGGAGACGGCGGCGTTGAAGTGCGGGATCGCGGCGAGGACGGCGTCGCTCGCGCGCGGTAGCAGCGAACTCGGGATGACGCCGCCGACCGCGCTGAAGACGAGCGCGAGCGCGACGGCGGAGGCGACGGCGGTCAACACGGAGACGTTCTCGCGGGCCCAGTCGGACATGTCCGTGCGGTGGGACGCGACCCCCAAACGCGTGCCGGTTGCGGTCGACGCGTTCCGGGTGCGGTCACCGAGTCGCGGTCGCGGTCGCGGCGCGCCGCACGGCGGTCTGCGAAACCCCGCCACGGTCCCGCCAAATGGAAGGGCTTTTAATTAGGGGAAGGGTACGTGGAGACGCGACAGAACACCGCGAGCGTGGGTAGCCAAGCCAGGCCAACGGCGCAGCGTTGAGGGCGCTGTCCTGTAGAGGTCCGCCGGTTCAAATCCGGTCCCACGCATCGCAGGGGTCCACCCCCGAACGATGCACGGTGTTGTCTCTACGACAGCACCCACGCACAATTCCTTTCGATGCTACGTGAGAAGTGACGACTACGATCTGAGCTCTGTACTCGTGAACACCGCCAACGTCCCATCGCTCATTTATAAACCGCTGCTCGCGGATCGGTGGCGAACACCGCCAAAGCCCCAGTCGCGAGGGCGGCGCACACTCGTTGCGCTCCTCGCTCGCGCTGCTCGCTGCGGTGCTTACGTCGTCTGCGCCGCCCTCGCGACTGCCCCTTTGAGTCCCGCCCCGACCGCACCGCAACCGCACCTCACGCCTCCCCAGCCTCGTCGGGCGCGTCCATCGGGCTCCCTTCGGTCGCCCTCGGCGCGCCCGACTCCNGCGCCACCGCCGAGCCATTTATAAACAACATCAGCTCTCTCGATCCGCATCGCTCGCGCGAACTGCCACCCTTTTAGTCGCGCGCCGTCGGAGTGAGGCGTAATGAGTACGGACGCGACCCCCGAGTACGACTACGAGGCGCTGGGGCTCGTCGCCGGGCTGGAGATCCACCAGCAGCTCGACACCGAGACGAAGCTGTTCTGCGACTCCCCGACCGTCGAGCGCGACCCGGACGACGCCGAGCGGTCGATCACCCGGCAGCTCCACCCGACGAAGAGCGAGCTGGGCGAGCTCGACGACGCCGCGATGGAGGAGAGCCGCGTCGACCGCGAGTTCACGTATCTCGCGTACGACACCACCTGCCTCGTCGAGGAGGACGACGAGCCGCCCCGCCGCGTCGACGCCGAGGCGCTCTCGGTGGCGCTCCAGATCGCCGACCTGCTCGACCTCTCCGTCGTCGACCAGGCCCACGTGATGCGGAAGCTCGTCATCGACGGCTCGAACACCTCCGGGTTCCAGCGCTCGATCCTCCTCGGGCAGGACGGCGAGATCGAGACGGAGTCCGGGTCGGTGTCGGTCGTCGACCTCATGCTCGAAGAGGAGTCCGCGAAGCGCGTCGAGGAGACCGACGACGGCGTCGTCTACTCGCTCGACCGGTTGGGGGTGCCCCTCGTCGAAATCGGCACGGGCCCGGACATTCGGAGCCCCGAGGGCGCGCGGCAGGCGGCCGAGCGCATCGGGATGCTGCTGCGCTCGACTGGCGCGGTCAAGCGAGGGCTCGGAACGATCCGCCAGGACGTGAACGTCTCCATCGCCGACGGCGCCCGCGTCGAGGTGAAGGGCGTTCAGGACCTCCAGGGGATCGAAGACATCGTCCGCGGCGAGGTCGGACGACAGGCCGAGCTGCTCGAAATCCGCGACGAGCTCCGCGACCGCGACGCGAGCGTCGGCGACGTCGCCGACGTGACCGACGTCTTCGCCGACACCGAGTCGGGGGTCATCCGCGGCGCGCTCGACTCGGGCGGGAAGGTCACCGCGGTCCCGCTGTTCGGCTTCGACGGGCTCGTGGGCCGCGAGATCCAGACGGACCGGCGGCTCGGCACTGAGCTCTCGGACCACGCGAAGCGCCACGGCGCGGGCGGGGTCTTCCACACCGACGAGCTGCCGGCCTACGGCGTCACCGAGGCGGAGGTCGACGCGCTCCGCGACGCGGTCGGCGCGGGCGAGGGCGACGCGGTCGCCCTCGTCGCGGCCGATCCCGAGACCGCCGACCTCGCGATCAAGGCGGCCGCCGAGCGCGCGGAGACCGCGATCGAGGGCGTCCCCGAGGAGACCCGCGGCGCGAACGACGACGGGACCACGCGCTACCTCCGGCCGCTGCCCGGCGCCGCGCGGATGTACCCCGAGACGGACGTGCCGCCGGTCGAGCCGGACCCCTCCGACGTGGAGACACCCGAGCTGCTCGACGAGAAGGCGGAGCGCTACGCCGAGGAGTTCGGCCTCGACGCCGGCCTCGCCGAGCAGGTCGCGTTCGGCCAGCGCTTCCCGCTGTTCGAGGCCGCGGTCGAGCGCGGCGTCGACCCGACCTTCGCGGCGTCGACGCTGGAGTCGACGACGACCGAGATCCGCCGCGACGGGGCCCCCGTCGAGAACCTCACCGACGACCACTTCCTCGCGCTGTTCGACCTCGTCGAGGACGGCGACCTCGCGAAGGAGGGCGTTCCCGAGGTGCTGACGACGCTCGCGGAGGACCCCTCGCTGTCCGCGGCCGAGGCCGTCGAGGAGGCGGGCCTGTCGGGCGTGAGCGAAGAGGAGGTCCGCGAGGCGGTCGTCGAGGTCGTCGAGCGGAACGCCGACCAGATCGAGGCCGAGGGGATGGGCGCGTTCTCCGGGCTGATGGGCGAGGCGATGGGCGCGCTCCGCGGGAAGGCCGACGGCGAGATCGTCTCCGACGTGCTGCGCGAGGAGATCGGCAAGCGGTCGTAGCGACTCGCGTCCGTTAGGCACGTTTTTTACGTGTCAGGGGACCGTCGGTAAACTTGAGAGAGACAGATGGCAGACTCGCCTCCGGACGATCCGTCCGCGCCGGACAGCACGCCCGACCCGGCGACCGCCCGAACGCGCGGCGACCGGGTCTCAGACGCGACGAACCGGTTCATCCACGGCGTCGAGCTGGCCGCGGCGGCGCTGTTCGCGCTCCTGTTCGGCATCGGCGTCATCGACCTCGCGATCCAGATCGCCGAGTCCGTTCCCACCGGCGCGATCACCGACCCGAACACGGTCATCGGCTTCATCGAGACCGGGCTGCTCTTGCTCATCATCGTCGAGGTGTACGAGACCGTCGTCGCCTACATCGAACAGAGCGACACCCGTCGGATCGTCAGGCTGGTGATCTACACCGGCGTCATCGCGATGGTCCGGAAGGTGATCATCTTCCGCACCACGGAGTACCCGACGACGCAGGACGCGCTGTTCGCCGCGGTGTCGTACACCATCATCATCGGCGGCCTCGTGGCGCTGCTGTTCGTCGAGCGCTCGGTCGGCTCCTCGCTGCTGGCCGAGTGAGGGGCGGTACGCGCCCCCGACAGTAGTCTGAGCGCCCCGCCTCAGTCCGTCAGCTCCTCGATCAGCGTGTCGAGGTCGTACGTCGCCGGCGCGCGCGATTCGTCGCGCAGCGTCGCGATGGTGAACGTCGAGTTCGTACGCTCGACCTCGGGGATCGCCTCGAAGTCGCTGATGAGCCGCTCGACGGTGTCCGAGGAGGAGAGCCGCGCGAGGACGACGAAGTCCGTCTCGCCCATCGTGAAGAACGCCTCCGTGACGCCCTCGACCGCCAGCAGCTCGTCCGCGAACTCCTCGTAGGGGCCCTCGTAGCTGGCGAGCACCTCGACGATGACGGTGACGCCGAGGCCGAGCGCCTCGTGGTCGAGGTCGTACAGGTCGTTCTCGATGACGCCGTCCTCGCGGAGGTTGTTCAGCCGGTAGTGGATCGTCGACACCGGAATCCCCGTCTCCTCGTGGAGCCGCTCCGGGCTCCCGGTGCCCAGATCGGAGATCGCCTTCAACAGCCGCACGTCGCGCTCGTCCATACGATCCCTTCCCGTGATGGTCTGTTATATATTACGGCCGATACGGTTGGAGTCGAGTTCAAGATTCGCTCTCATTTCGGAACCGTATCGCACGTAATTCGTATGTGTGATTGTTCACCCTCGATATCGTCGAATTCGGGAGACGAGTTTAACTATCTACGCCAATGTTGAATCGGTAGTCAATGCAACTTCGGAATCTACTTTCCACTCCCGAATCGATCCTCGCGGCGTTCGTCCTCCTCGCGACCCTGTGGGGAACCTCCTTCGTCGCCATCGAGGCCGGGTTACACTACTTCCCGCCGCTGTTGTTCGCCGGCGTCCGCTACGCGATCGCCGGCGCGGTCGTGTTGGGCGTCGCCGCGGTCGCCGCCGGCAGGACGGTCCCCCGAGGTCGCGACGAGTGGCTCGGCGTCGCCGTCGCCGGCGCCTTCGTGATCGCCGCGTACCACGGGCTCCTCTACGTCGCGGAGCTCCGCATCTCGGGCGGGGTCGCCGCCGTGGTCGTGAGCCTCGCGCCGGTGTTGACCGCGACGTTCGCTGCCCTCCTCCTCCCGAACGAGCGCCTCGGTCCCTTCGAGATCGGCGGGTTCGCCCTCGGTATCCTCGGCGTGATCGTGATCGCCGACCCGATGGAAGCCGGCCTCGGGAGCGCCGCCCTGTTCGGGGTCGCGCTCGCGTTCGCCGGCGCGGTCGCCTTCTCGCTGGGCGCCGTGCTGCTACGCCCGCTCCGGACGGACCTCCCGGTCGCCGCGCTACAGGGGTGGGCGATGGTCTCCGGCGCCGGGCTCCTGTTCGTCGGTGCTGCCCTGCTCGGCGAGTCCCCCGGGGCGATCGTCTGGAACGCGACGTCGATCGCGTCGCTGTCGTACCTCACGCTGCTGTCGGGCGTCGTCGCGTTCCTGATCTACTTCGCGCTGCTCGACGAGGTCGGGCCGACCCAGCTCCACCTCGTCGGGTACGCGGAGCCGGTCGTCGCCGCGGTCGGCAGCTGGCTCCTGCTCGGCAGCCTGATCGAGGCGGAGGCGATCCTCGGCTTCGTCGCGATCCTCGCCGGCTTCCTCGTCTTGGAGCGCCACGAGATCGCCGCCTACGTCGGCGTCGAGGACGCGCACCGGGCGCACTGAGACGGTCGCCTCCGACGGTTTCGATTCTTTTACCCGCCGATGTCCTGACTCAGTCCCGCGCGCAGGTCGCGGCCGAAGTAGTGGCCGAGCAGCGCGAGCACGAGCCCGACCCCGCCGCCGACCGCGACGAGCGGGAGCCCCCACTGCGAGAGGTAGTCGATCCCGATCGGGAGGAAGCCGACGCCGAGGACGCTCGTCACCGCGCTCGCCGCGCCCGCCGCGCCGCCGGCGATTCCCGTCTCGACGTACCGGCGCGTCGAGAGAACGAGCCCGAGGAGGAACGCGGCGAGGAACACGCCGCCCGCGGTCCCGACCGTTCCGCCAATGAGCGGGATCAGGCTCCCGACGAACACGCCGACCGCGACGGTGACGAGCGCGAGTCCGAACGCCTTCGCCGAGAACCACCGACCCGAGACGCCGATTCTGCCGGATTCGCCGGCGTTCCCGGCGCTCCGCGCGCTCTCGGTGCCACGGTCGGCCGCCGCGGCGTCGCCGGAATCGGTGTCGGACGCCCCCTCACCGCCGGCGAGGTCGTCGTCGAGGAGGTCGTCGAGGTCGTCCATCGGGTCCTCGTCGGACGACTCGCGCTCCTTGGAGGGTTGCATACCGGACGGTTCGGGCCCGCGGACTTGGCTTTTGTGCCGCGGACGACCTTCGCGTCGGCGGTCGTCGCGCGGCCGCCGCGCGGTCGCGTGTGACGCGGTACCGTTCGCCGTTTCACCGGAAACGAGGTGTGGGGTCGTCGGTCCGCGCCACTCAGCGGCCGGTATCCGGGCTCTCCCCTTCGCCCCGTCCGTCGGACTGCCGCCCACCCCACACGCGCTTGTCGACGAGCGCGACTGTCATCGGGCGATCGACCGAGATCTGACAGGAGAGCCGCGGGTAGCCGAACCGGTCTGCGAGGCGGTCGTGCCAGTGGTCGGCCGGCGGTCCCTCGCGGACGCGGACGCCGCAGGTGGCGCAGAGGCCCCGCCCGCCGCAGTTGAGCCGGCGGGTCGCGGGCGCGTACGGCGACAGCCCGGCGTCGAGCAGGACGCGACGCAGATTCCGGCCGCGTTCGACGTCGAGTTCGAACCGCTCGTCCCCGTCGACGACGACGAGGGGGACCGTTTCGGACCGGTCGCCGCCGTCGCCGCCACCGCCGCGGTCGTCGTCGTCGCTCATCGGCTGTCCTTCGCGCGCCGGACACAAAGCGTGCCGGACACAAAGCGTGCCGGACCCGACCGGAAGCGTGCCGGACCTGACCGGAAGCGTGCCGGACCTGACCGGAAGCGTCCCGGGCCCGGCCGGGCGTTCGAGACCCGGAACGGCTTTCGGCGCGGCCGACGGAACGGGCGGTATGGACACGCGGCGCGCGCTGCTGGACGCCCTCGCGGCCGACGACAGCCCCGTCTCCGGCCCCGCCCTCGCCGAGTCGCTCGGCGTCTCGCGGGCGGCCGTCTGGAAGGCCGTCGAGGGGCTCCGCGAGGAGGGGTTCGCGGTCGAGTCGACGCCGGAGGGGTACGTCGCCCCCGACGATCCGGGTTACTCCGGACCGGGCATCGCCTTCGGGCTCGACGCCCCGTACTCGGTGGAGTACCGCGGCCGGATCGGATCGACGAACGAGCGGGCCCGCGAGCTCGCGGGGGACGGGAAGAGCGACGTCGCCGTGGTCGCCGACGAACAGACCGGGAGCCGGGGACGGCTCGACCGCGAGTGGGTGGCGCCCAGCGGCGGCGTCTGGCTGTCGGTCCTGACGCGCCCCGACGTGCCGACCGCGCGGGCGCCGCTCTTCACCCTCGCGGCCGCGGTGGCGACGACCGACGCCGCGCGTCATGCCGGCGTCGACGCACGGATCAAGTGGCCGAACGACGTGCTCGTCGGCGACGAAGCGGACGAGGCGGACGAATCGGACGCGGATAACGCCGATCCGACCGGCCGCGGCGGTCGGAAGCTGGCGGGGATCCTCACGGAGATGGAGGGCGAGGCCGACCGCGTCGGCTGGCTCGTCGTCGGCGTCGGGGTCAACGCCAACATCGACCCCGAGACGCTGCCCGCGGGCGCGACGTCGCTGTCGGCCCAGCGGGGCGCCCCGGTCGACCGACGGCGCTTCGCGGCGACGCTGCTCGAACGGTACGCGGAGCTGACGGCCTCGTCCGGGGCGCTCGACGGGGTCCTCCCGGCGTGGCGCGACCGGGCGAGCACGCTCGGGCGGCGCGTCCGCGTCGACACCGCGGACGGGGTGGTGGAGGGGACCGCGGTCGACGTGGCGGAGCCGGGCGCGCTCGTGGTCGACACTGACGAGGGTCGGCGGCGCGTCCACGCGGGCGACTGCGAGCACCTCCGCGACGCGGAGTGACTCGGGGCGGACGAGGCGCGGACCGCTGCGTTCCTATCCGGTTTCCGTCGCGTCGGAGACCGACCCGTCCGGGTCGGTCCCGGTAGCGCCCGTCTCGCCCGCGCTCGTCCCGCCCGCGGTCGCGGACTCCTCGGCTCCCGCGGAGTCGGTCGCGCCCGCGGACTCAGTCGCGCTCGGCGGCTCCTCCCCGTCGCCGATCCGAACGGTCAACACCGGGACCGACGAGCCGCGGACGACCTTCTCCGCGACGCTGCCGAGGAGCAGTCTGTCGATCCCGCCGCGCCCGTGGGTCCCCATCACGACGAGCTCGCAGTCCGCCTCCTCGGCCTGGGTGATTATCTCGCGGCTCGGCGACCCCTCGACGACGGCAGTCTCCACGTCGACGTCGCGGTCCGCGGCCAGTTCCCGCACCGTTTCGAGCGCCGTCTCCGCGTCGTCGTACAGCAGGTCGCCGACGCCCTCCCAGGTCGTCTCCATCGGCATCCCGGCGTACCGCGCGGTGTCGACCACGTAGATCGCGCGGACCGAGGCCCCGTGGACCGCGGCGAGGTCGAGCGCGTGGCACACCGCCAGCTCCCCCTCCGAGGAGCCGTCGGTCGGAACCAGAATCCGGTCGTATAGGGGCATGTTCACATGTACCGTGTCACCGACGACTGATAACCCTTTGCGGTTCTTGCCGGTTTCTCGCCGTCGTCCGTCGAAGCCGCACCAAGGCGCGCGTTTATGCCCTATCCCGACGAGAGGACGGTATGTCCGACGAGATCAACCTCTCCCGGCTCGAACCGACGCTCGAAGGCCACGAGTACCCCGCCGACCGCGAGGCGCTCGCCGAGTCGTTCGCGGGCACGACGGTGCTGTTCGCCGACGGCGACGCCGACCTCGGCGACCTGCTCGCCGACGTCGACCAGGAGACGTTCGCGAGCGCCGCCGACGCGCAGGCCGCGCTCCAGAACGTCCTCCCCATCGAGGCGCTCGGCGAGCCGGGGCAGTCCGACGGGGACGCCTGAGCGGTCCGACGGCGACGCCCGCGCGGACCTCGATTCCGCGCACCTCGTCACCGCTCCCCACGCCACGGCGCGTCTCGCATCGCTTTTTACCGCGGATCGCGCACTGGTGGTAATGAGCTACCGGATCGGTCTCGTCGGCAAGCCCTCGGTGGGGAAGTCGACGTTCTTCAACGCCGCGACCATGAACGACGTGCCCGAGGGCGCGTACCCGTTCACCACCATCGACCCGACCGTCGGCGAGGCGTACGTCCGCGTCGACTGCGCAGCCCCCGAGTTCGACGAGACGTGCACGCCGAGCGTCGGCGTCTGCCGCGAGGGGACGCGGTTCGTCCCCGTGAAGCTCGTCGACGTCGCCGGGCTCGTCCCGGGCGCCCACGAAGGGCGCGGGCTCGGCAACCAGTTCCTCACCGACCTCAACGAGACCGACGTGCTGATCCACGTCGTCGACTTCTCGGGCAAGACGGACATCGAAGGCGAGGCGACCGAGGGCCACGACCCGCGCGACGACATCGACTTCCTGGAGGAGGAACTCGACGCGTGGTACCTCGACGTGCTGGAGAAGGGGCTCGAGAAGTTCGAGACGCGCTACCACGGCGCGGACGCCGCCATCGAGGAGGAGCTCGCCGACCAGATGTCGGCGTTCGGCATCGACAAGGACCGGATGAAGCGCGTCATCCTCGCCGAGGGGCTCGAACTCGACCCGGAGACGTGGGACGAGACGGACCGGATCGAGCTGGCCCGCGAGATCCGCAAGCGGACGAAGCCGATGGTGATCGCCGCCAACAAGATGGACACGCCCGAGGCGCAGGCGAACTGGGCGGAGATAACGACCGACCCCGACTACGACCACCTCTCCTTCGTCCCCACGAGCGCCCACGCGGAGAAGGCCCTCAAAAACGCGGACGACGCCGGCGTCGTCGACTACACGCCCGGCGACGACGCGTTCGAGGTCGTCGGCGACGTCTCCGGCGAGCAGAAGGCCGGCCTCGATCAGATCGGCGAATTCGTCGACGAGTACGACGGGACCGGAGTCCAGGGCGCGCTCGAAGCCGCCGTCTTCGACGTGCTGGGCTGTATCGCCGTCTTCCCGGGCTCCGCGAACGGGAGCAAAGACGAGAAGGGCGTCTTCCGCGACTGCTTCATCCTCCCCGAGGGGTCGACCACCGAGGACTTCGCGTACCACATCCACTCGGACATCGGCGAGGGGCTCCTCCACGGCACCGACTGCCGGAGCGGCCGGCAGGTCGGGACCGACAACGAGCTCTCCCACCGCGACGTGATCGAGCTGGTCTCGACGAAGCAGGCCGCGCCGTAGTCGCTTCCCGACTCCGCCGAACGGTCAGTTCGGCTCCACGTCGAGGCTGCCGCACTCGCGACAGCGGAACACGCCGCCGTCGGTTCGGTCCGGAACGCGGAACTCGTGGCCGTTCTCGCAGACGCCGCCGGCGTCGAACGCCTCGTCGCTCGGCTCGATGTCCGTCGACTCGCAGGCCGGGCAGGCGAACGCGCCGTGGCCCAGCTGCGTCGGCGCCTCGAAGTAGTGGCCCTTCCGGCAGCGCCCGCCGTCCGTGACGCCGTCCGTGCCCGGCGAGACGTTCTTGACGTTGCACTTCGGGCAGTAGTAGGTCCCGTCCCCGGCCTGCTTCGGCGACGCGAAGTAGTGGCCGTTCGCGCAGCTACCTCCGTTGTCGAAGGGATTCATACCCCGCTCGACGGCAAACTGCGTGTAAACTGCTGTGGTCGGGATCGTTGCGGGAATTCGAAATGAGGGTAAGGGTTGGCGTGATCTGGCAAGTGCTGGGTTGAGCCCCGTGCCGTGGATTGCGTGGTTAGGCAAGACGAGTTTCCGGTTTTACTGACTGTGAGGTCATGAAGGAGTGAAGACTCGGTTATTATGTTATCACAGAATTTGTTTGAGAGTAGCTTAATGGCGAGATCGACGCCAATGGTCTTGAGAATCCATGAGAGTGGTGTGCTGTTTTAGGGTGACAATTTAAATCCTATCTCTTGATAACAATATGTATGATACAGCTGCTAGCAACGCCAGAAGGGATCCTTACTGTATTTATTGCGATATTCGTAGGGGGTTATCTTCACGAGGGAAGCCATTGGTTCGTTGGCCGAGTCGGTGGTACTGAACCTGTTTTGATAACAGACTACCTAATTGTGCCTAAGGCCGTAGACCACGGTCAAATTGAAACAATGGATCCAGACATAATCCGTTTATCAGGAGTATCTGTTTTATTATGGATTCCATTAGCATTGTTTTCAGTAGCTCACTTCATCCTTGAGCCAAGTTTAGGGACACTTTCTATTGCTGTTGCTTTCGCGACTGTTGTACTCATGACTACAGAGAGCGATATCGTCGCTGTACGGGATCCAGAAATATATCGGGAGCGATGGTTGAACGATGAATTTCAAGCCGTTCCAGCCTTCCTACCTAATATCCCCTGAAGGTGACTGTCTCACTTCACAGAAATACAAACAGCTAGCTTATAATGCGGGATTCTAATTGATTGAAAGTCCACCTGAGTGAGAGACGTACAACGTGGGGTCACCACTCGGTGCTTCCTCTACAGTCGAAACTAGTTCATCAAATTCAGTGTTTGTTCGGAGCCAATGGGTTGCCTCGTTAGTGTCATCTGTCCTCCGATATCGGTTGTTTGATTCGATATCATACAAAATATCCGGATCAGGCGGATCATTACGAAGCCCAATGGTGAATAGGTCTTGTTCGAAGGGGGCACTCACCCGAATGAACTGCTTCGGATCATTGTCAACTTCCTTGAAGTAGTTCGCCATCGAATCAAGGACCTTTATTTTTAGATTATCCCAGAGATCTTCTGGAGCCACATACCAACCCGTATACGATACATTCTCCTTTTTTCCAGGCATGATGTACAAATCAGTTCGGAACAAACCGAGGAATAGCACCTCTAATGTTTGACGAAGCTCAAATCCATCAGGGTGTTCAAAACCATCATACCACAGTTCTCGATCCTCTCCACTGACGTAATCTTGGAAGAAAGAAGTCTTTCGGAAACCTGATGAAAGTGAGTCGTGCTTAAGAGAGTGCGAGATCATGTCTCGAAGATAGAGTATGTCGTCTGCGTGCGGTGCGATATAATAGAGTGGCTTCTGTTCACGCTCATCCTTCATTGCTGACTTCATCTGATCCATCCAGTTGCTATGGATCCTGCTCCGAGTTGTCGCGAGAGACTTGTGTGCTGACCCAGCATCATTACAGACAGGATGCCTGTAGGCAAATGGATCTAATGACTTCAGAAGCCGTAAGTAATGTACTGCGTCGATGTGTGATTTCTCGTGTGCATCTGAGTCACCTTCGTGCCATGAAATAATTTTTGGGTCATGAATGTGCTCTTTGAAGTAATCATAGTAACCCAGGAAATCTGCCTCAGATCGGTTATCCAAGCGGTTGTTATTGTTCCGCGCTCCAGAAATTTCTGTAATCTCTTCTCGCCGTTTATCGCCCCGTAGGTCTGGTGGCAATACCATCACTTCCATGTGGACACCCGCCTGTTCAGAAAGATCGTCAGCTGTCTGAATTGCAAAGTATGTATGTCCTCCATTACAAATTCCCTCGCCTGAATTAAATTGTAGTGTTACGGAGTCTGGATCTGAGTTACTATCGGTGCTAACGCCCCCACAAAGAACTGCCATCCCATTGTTCTTTCGCTCTTGTGTAGCACATTGTTGATTTCAGAGAGTGGCTTTGACGGCGTGTTTGAGAGCTTCTCGTCCTGGTTTGCGATAGAGTTCT
>NZ_AOJN01000033.1 GCF_000337335.1 Halorubrum distributum JCM 10118
AGCGCTGATCAGCCACTACCGACGACTCATTGTAACAGAATAGGTGACTCAGGTCAGGTTCGCTGACGATGCTTTGTGAGGTACTGAATCTGTTTCGCCAGACGGGTAACCGCGATATTGACAATCTTCTCTTGCTTTCGACTGAGCTGGCTTGAATTCTTTTTGACCGTATTGGACGCCTTATTGTCGGTTGAGGACGTAGAGGAAGCAGTGGAAGCAAGGACTCCAGCTGCTTTTGCAGCTGTCACTGTTCCGGGCGGCAACCCAGATAGAGTTCCCATTACTTCCTCACCGAATGTCTCAATTAATGTTTCGAGTCCCATTGTTTTGCTCAGTTAATCGTCGATTCCGTCTCTTTTCAACGGAGATACCGCTCTATATTGTTTCTCCAATTGATTTGTTAGTATATTCACTGATAAATGTGATCCCTACCCACTATCTAGATGGCATTTTGGTCGTGGTAACAACCACCACAAAACTTAATTTTAGAGAGGATTATTAGCTGACATATGGGGCTGCTCTTCGGATCCTCGGGACCAAGCAAACTTAGCGTTGTGAAAGATAACTCAAAAGAATTCGTTGAAGAACTCCATCGAAAAAAGTCGCACATTGGAGCGGTATCTTATTTTGACTCATCCTACTCGGTCGGAACCGCTCGAAGGAATCCTGCGGACGTGAAGTCCGATATTTCCTCCCTATCTACTGGAGGAAAAACCGCTTTGAACGATTCGATCATAGAATCGATGAAGACTCTGCGGCACGCCCAACTATCAGGTAAGGCACCGATTCCTGCTCTACTGCTTACATTTACGGATGGAAAAGAGAATAGGAGCGAACATAATTTAAATGATGTCCGGAACACAATAGATGAGATTGGTTTCAAACCAAGCAATGGATGCTACTTTGCTATTGCGGGAATTGGTAATGCCTCTCAGCAAGACTTGAAAGATATGTGTAGCGGTGGGAGGGGCCTCTATACGCATACAAAAGATGACATCAACAAGGCCTTTGCTTTGTTTTTGGAAGCAACTCTGGCTGTTGTCAAAGGTAGGGAATCATACCGAGAAATCAGAAAGAACGAACAGAATCTCTCATTAAAACAATTAGAGCGTAAATTCACCCAGGTCCGAATTATCCCACTACAGTATATGCTAAACATCGATACGTCCGGATCAATGAGTAATTCTCCGTGAACGTAGAAAGATAGTCTAATTGAAGAAGTGTATTTCGTAGCTAGATTCGACCAGTTCTCACAGACTACAGCCTCTCTGGCTCGAAGTTCATCACCAGCCGCTCTTTGGCGTCCTTCGCCGACCCGCGCTTGCCGCTGTTGATGAACCGCTTCTCGTCGCGGTCGAGTACGTACACGTCCTCGAACGTCGCCGGAAGTTCTTCGTACGAGCAGATCCAGTGCCCTCCAGTCCCGCAAGCACGTCGACGAGCGCCTCACTGAACACAACCGCCTCTCACTCCGGCTGATACGGATTCGTCGCGACATCGAGCCGGGAGACGTCCTCGGCGGCGTCGAAGTCGTCGTCGAACGCGTAGCAGTAGTCGAGTTCCTCGGCGCGCATGTACGCGACGAGGCAGGCGTCGATGAGCGAGAACCCCTCGTGCCGCCGGAAGAGCCCCTTCGCCGTCGCGAACGCGTCCGCCGTCAGCGACTCGACGTGGAGCCGCGCGTTCGCCTCCACCCGGTCGAGGAAGTCGACGGCGGCGTCGTGGCCCGCGTGCGTCGTCAGGTCGTTGAGCGTCTCCGCGAGCACGTAGTCCAGGATCACCGCCTCCGGGAGCTCCCCGGCGTCGATCCCCCTGAGGATCGGGAGGGCGTCCTCGTGCGCGCCGTCCCGACGGTACGCCGCCGCGAAGAGCACGGTCGTGTCGACGAGCGCCCGGGGCATTTACTCGGGGTCGACGCCCCACGCGTCGTGCTCGGTCTCGACGTCGGTCTCCCGGTCGCCGTCGTACCCGTCGAACTCGCCGAACGTCCCGCTGCGCTGCTGAACGACCCGCACGCGAAGCGTGCCGTCGTCCTCGATCCGCCAGCGGAGCGTGTCCCCGTCGTCGATATCCATCTCTCGACGGATGTGGGCCGGAATGTTCGCCTGATTTCCCGAGACCGTGCTCTCGGAGTCGACGCGCTCGCTGCTCATGCGTGTACGTACGTGGCCGCTTTCATAAATGTAGTGTGCGCTCACACTACTCTCGACTATCGCTACGTCTCTCCGACCGGCAGGCACTCCCTCATATCCGGTGCGACTCTCCCACCCCTCGCCACTTCCACTTTCACTCCCCGGGTATGGCTCACCCCTTTTTGCCGTCTCCCCGTCGAGACGCACATGTCCACTCGTTCCGACCGACCGACCGCGGACCTCCCGGAGCTCTCGTCGGGGGTCACGCTCGTCGACGTCGACGACGACCTTGGCGTCACGCCCGTCCAGGCGCTGCTGCTCGACCGCGTGCTCGGGAGCGACGGCCCGGCGTTCTGGGTCGACGGCGCGAACCGAGCGAACACGACGCGCCTCCGCGAGCTCGCCCCGGCCGACCGCGTGCTCGACCGCGTCGAGGTCGCCCGCGGGTTCACGGCCCACCAGCACACGGCGCTGCTCGACCGACTGGCCGGCCGGCTCGCGGCCCGGGCGTCGCCGTCGGTCGTCCTCGCGACCGGCCTCGACGCGCGCTACCGCGCCGCCGATGTCGACCGCGAACTGGCCGGAGACATGTTCGTCCGCGCGGTCGCCGCGGTCGCGCGCGTCGCCCGCGTCCACGACGCCCCCGTCCTCGTGACGCGCTGCCGGGACGACGCGTTCTCGCGCCCGCTCCGCCGCGCCGCCGCGACGCGCCTCACCTGCCGGGCGACGCCGTTCGGCCCGCGCTTCGAGGACGCCGCGGGCGAGGCGGAGACGCTCGTCTACCGCGGGGCAGACGGCTGGACGCAGACGACGCTCGCGTACTGGCGCGAGGTGCTCGAACACCGCGCCCGGATGTACGACTCGGCGGCGCTCGGCCGCCCGGCCGCCGCGACGGGGGTGCGCTGATGGGCCGGACGACCCCCACCTACCGGGACCGGCTGACCGCGCTCGAAGACGAGTGGGGGCCGTTCCGCCGCGCGCTGCGCCGCGGGGACCAGCGGCGGTTCGACCGGCTGTTCGCCTACGCTCGCGACCGCGCGGACGCCGCCGGCCACCTCAACCACGCCGACCCGCTGGCGCCGGTGTGGATGGGGATCGCGCTCGAACAGGAGCGCCGCATCGCCGAACTGGAGTCGCGGGTCGACGCCCTCGCCGACGCGTAACCGTGGTCCTCACGGTCGACTTCCTCGACGACGGTCGCGTCGCCGAGTGGCACATCGCGCCGGACGGCGCCGATCGCGAGGTCCGCGAGGACTACCGCCCGACGCTGTTCGTCGGCGATCCGGTCGACGACCTCTACGGCCGCGCGGGCGGACCCGACCCGACGCCGCCCGCCCGCGACGGGCTCTCTGACGCGCTGTGTTCCCTCCGGTCGTTCCTCGACGGGCAGGCGGCGGTGGCCGGCCTCGGCGTCGAGTCGCACCGCCAGACGTTCCGGACGACCGCCCGCCCGCTCCTCCGCGTCGACGCGGCGTCGATCGACGCCGTCCGCACGATCGCGAGGCGGGTGCGGGAGTTCGACCGGCCGGACGCGTACACCTGCTACGACGTCGACCTCACGCGGGAGCTACGCTACTGCCTCGAGACGGGCACCCCGGCCGCGCCCGACCGGTCGGTCCGCGACCTCCGGGCGCTTCGCTTCGAGCGCCCCCGTCACGAGTCGGGCGTCGAGTCGCTCCCGCACCTCACGGTCGACGGCGAGCGGGTCGGTTCGTCGCCGGGCGAGGTCGTCGCGGGCGTCCGAGCGGTCCTCGACGACCGCGACCCCGACGTGCTGGTCGTCTCGACCGCCGACCTCGTTCCGCTGCTGTTCGAGGCGGCCGACGCCGTCGGCGTCGACCTCGAACTCGGCCGGCGACCGGGATACGCGAAGCTCGCTGGCGAGTCGACGTACACCTCGTACGGGCGGGTGGGCCACTCGCCCGCGCGGTACGCGGTGCCCGGTCGCGTCGTCGTCGACGAGTCCAACTCCTTCTTCTACCACGAGTCGGGGCTCGAGGGGTGTCTCGACCTCGTCGAACGCTCGGGATTACCACTCCAAGAACTCGGCTGGGCCTCCATCGGTCGGGTGCTGACGGCGATGCAGATCCGCGAGGCGCGGCGCCGCGACGTGGTCGTCCCCTGGCGGGCGTGGCGCCCGGAGCTGTTCAAGTCGGCGGCGACGCTCGACGACGCCGACCGCGGCGGGACGACGCTCGCCCCCGAGGTCGGCGTCCACGAGGACGTCCACGAGCTCGACTTCGCGTCGCTGTACCCGAACATCATCCGGACGCGCAACCTCTCGCCCGAGACCGTCCGGTGCGGGTGTTGCGACACCGACGACGTCCCCGGACTCGGCTACTCGGTCTGCGACCGCGACGGCTACCTGCCGGACGTGTTGGGACCCCTCATCGACGCGCGCAGCGAGATCAAAGCGGACCTCGCCGATACCGCGGACTCCCCCGACGCCGGCGGCGACGAGCGGGAGCGGCTGGAAGCCGCCTCGTCGGCGATCAAGTGGATCCTCGTCTCCTGTTTCGGCTACCAGGGGTTCAGCAACGCGAAGTTCGGCCGCATCGAGTGTCACGAGGCGATCAACGCCTACGCCCGCGAACTCCTCCTCGGCGCGAAGAACGCCTTGGAGGCGGCCGGCTGGCGCGTCCTCCACGGCATCGTCGACTCCATCTGGGTGACGCCCGCCGAGGACCGCGAACAGCGCCCGCTGACCGCGGTCGCAAAGGAGATCAGTCGAGAGGCCGGCGTCGAGCTGGAGTACGAGTGCGCGTTCGACTGGGTGGCGTTCTGTCCGACCCGGAATTCGCAGTCGGGCGCGCTGACGCGCTACTTCGGGCGGCGACGCGGGGCGGCCTACCCCGAGACCGGGCTCGGCGACGCGGTCAAGACCCGCGGGATCGAGGGCCGGCAGCGCTCGACGCCGGCGTGGGTCGAGGACGTCCAGACCGAAGCGCTCCGCGCCTTCGACGAGACGCGCTCGCCGGAGGCGGTGTGTGACGCCCTCCGGCGCCGACTCCGCGAGCTACGGGACGGCGAGGTGGATCCCGCGGACCTCGTCGTCGACAACCGCGTGTCGAAGGACGTGACGGACTACTCGCGGGAGACGCTCACCGTGGCCGCCCTGAAACGCGCGGAGATGGAGGGCGCCGGACTGGCTCCCGGACAGACGGTTCGGTACGTCGTCGTCGAGGCGGACGCACGCGGCCCGGCGCGCGTCCGGCTGGCGTTCGAAGAGACCGCCCGCTACGACGTCGCGTGGTACGAGGACGCCGCCGTGCGCGCCGTCGAGAGCGTGCTGGCCCCGGTCGGTTGGCGCGAGGGGGAGATCAGAGACTACCTCGCCGGAACAACCGACGAGACGCTGGCGGGCTACTGAGGGCCGACGCGCCGACGGGAGTCGACCGGTCTCTCGACGAGTCATAACACCGCGTCGCGGACCGCGGCGGGGACGTCCGTCCGGTCGACCTCTCGAACGGACGAGGTATCCGGGTCGGACGCACCGTACTTGTACCCCGACCCGGTCAGTATCACGGCGACGTCGTCGTCGGAACCGAGCTCGCCGGCCGCGGAGAGCTCTCGCACGGCGGCTGTCGCCACCGCACAGGACGGCTCGACGGAGACGCCTGCGTCGGCCGCGAGCCGGTCCGTTTCGGCCAGCATCGCCTCTTCGGGGACGGAGACGACGCCGCCGTCCGTCGCTCGAACGGCGGCCAGCGCTCGGTTCCCGCTCGGCGGGTCGGCGTTGTTGATCGAGACGGCCGCCGTCGGTTCGCCTTCGACGGGCTCGACGCGGGAGTTTCCGCCTCGGTACGCCTGCGCGATCGGGTCACACCGCGCGGCCTGCGCGAGGTAGATCCGCGGCACCGTCGAGAGCAGTCCCGCCGCGTCCAGTTCCCGGAGCGCCTTCCAGACCCCGCTCGCCTGCCCGCCGCTGCTGACCGGCAAGACGATCGCGTCGGGGGCGTCGGGCGCGAACGCCTCGCAGATCTCGTACGCGACCGTCTTCTGGCCGGCCACCCGGAGCGGGGCGTCCGAGTTGAGGAACGCGACGCCGAGGTCGCCGTCGAGGGTGTCGTCGTAGAGCCGCCCGTAGTCGCCGCGGACCCGGAACAGGTGCGGGTCGTGTTGGGCGATCATCGCGAGCCGCGAGTCGGGGGTGTCCTCGGCCACGAGGATGATCGCCTCCCGATCTGCCGCGGCGGCGTGGGCGGCGACGCTCAGGGCCATGTTGCCGTGCGAGACGGTTCCGACCGGGCCGTCCACCCGACAGATCCCGACGGCCGTCCCCCGGTCTTTGAAGCTCCCCGTCGGGTTGACGCCCTCCACCTTGAGGTGGATCCGCGGCCCGTCCGTCGGTTCGATCGACGGCGCGCGGAACAGCGGCGTCCCGCCCGCGGCGGCGGCGAGCCCGGTCGGCGCGGTCGCGGGAAGCACGGACTCGTAGCGCCAGAGCGTGTCCCGTCCGAGCGAGCTCCCGCTCCCCGCCGTTTCGCTCGCGTCGGGCCAGTCGAACCCGGTCGTGTCGGTCTCGACCCAGAGCGGTTCGCCGCAGCGACAGCGGGCCGCGTCGCCGAACGCGTACGTCTCGCCGCAGTCGTAACACGCCAGCTGCTCCATACCCCACCCTCGCGGGCGGTGTACAAATGACTGGCCACGGGAGACCGAGCGAGGATATCGGTCGACTAACGCAGATCGAGGGACAGCAGTGACTACCGGCGTAATTTAAGCCCGGACGAGACGCGACAGCGGCGCCTCTATGGGAGTGAAACGACGAAATTGGGTGGCTGGGGAGTCCCAGCCCACCAATTTCACCCGGTCAGAGACCGGGCGAATAGCAGGTGGGCCAACACGGATTTGAACCGTGGACCTCCCGGTTATCAGCCGAGCGCTCAACCTGACTGAGCTATTGGCCCAGGTGAGCGCATTCAGTCGTTGCGCGGGTAGGATTTTAAGGGTTTCCTTTCGGCAGCCGGCCGCCGTGTGGCGGTTTCACGGGGGACTCACGACGCCCGCGCCGTCAGTCGGTTCCCTTCCGCTCCTCCTCTTCGACGGTGAAATCCACGTCGACGACGTCGTCGTCCGCCGACGCGCCGCCGGCGTCCGCGTTGCCGCCGGCGCTCCCGTCTGGGTCGGCGCCGTTACCGCCGTCGAATCCGTCGGGGCCGCTACCGGAGGCGCCACCGGGACCGCCGCCGGAGAACCCGCCGCCGCCCATCGTGAAGTCGCCCTCGCCGTCGTCGGGGAAGCCGCCGATGTAGACGTTGCCCGAGAAGAAGCCGTCCGTCTCGCGCTCGATGTAGGGGACGACGACGTACTTCTTCAGGGCCACGCGGATGGGGACTCGCGAGAGCGGGAGCGCGAGCAGGAAGCCGACCGCGTCGGTGACGAGCCCCGGCGTGAGCAGGAACGCGCCCGCGGCGATGAGCAGCCCGCCGTCGAGCAGTTCGTCGGTCGGCGGCGCTCCGCGCGCCACCTTGCGTTGGATCCGAGCGAGCGTCGCCCGCCCCTCGGCGCGCAACAGGAGCATCCCGAGGACGGCCGTCAACACGACCAAGGCGACCGTCGCGGGCCACCCGAGCCGCGTCGCGACCACGATCAGGAACAGCGCGTCCACGAGGGGGACGACGAGGAGCAGCGCGAGCAGCGTTCGCGGGCGCATACCTCCGCCTTTCCGCCGGGCGCCCATAGCCCTTTTCGTCGCGGCCGCGGGTCGGTCAGGGGTCGAGCGGTGCGGAGTCGGGCGGGACGGGGCGGTCGGTTCCTCCCCGCGCCAGCCGGTCGCGCCCGCCGCGACCGCCACGGCTTTGCCCGCCCGGTCCGAGCCGGCGGTATGGACATCGTCGGCGCGCTCGGCCGCGACCCGCCCGACCGCGAGTCGCTCCCGCGGTGGGTCGCGCCGCTCCCGAAACGGCTGGAGGACGTCGCCTTCCGGTTCGCGTGGGTCATCGTCGCGATCAACCTCGTCGGGACCGCCTTCGGCTTCTGGTACTACCGGTTCCAGTTTCAGGAGCTCCCGACCGAGATGTGGATCTTCATCCCGGACAGCCCCGGAGCGACGCTGCTCATCGCGCTCGCGCTCGGCGCGTGGGCGCTCGGGCGGTCGAGCGACACGCTCGCCGCGCTCGCCTTCTTCGGCAATATCAAGCTCGGGCTGTGGACGCCGTACGTCCTCGTCGTCTTCTTCCCGGAGTTCCTCGCGCTCAACGGCCCGGCGCTGTACGCGTTCCTCCTCTTTAGCCACCTCGCGATGGTCGTCCAGGCGTTCGTCCTCCACCGGATCACCGACTTCCCGCTCCGCGCGGTCGCGATCGCGACCGCGTGGTACACCGTCGACCTGCTGATGGACTACTTCGTGCCCGTGATCGGCGACGTGACCCACACCTCGCTGCCGTACGCCGACGGCGCGCCGTGGTTCACCACGACGGTCCTTCAGGTCGCGGCGGCGGGCGCGGTCGCGCTCACCGTGGTCCCGCTGTTCTGGGCGCTCGGGACGCGGATCGCGACGCTCCGAGACCGCGCGAGCGACGCCGGAGCGTAGTCGGGGCCGAGGCGTATCCGGGTCCGGGGGATCGTCCGGCCCCGGTCGCCGCGCGCTCACCGATTTAAGTGACCGGGCGGCGTCGGATCGGCCATGAGCCACTACGAGCGGATCGCCGACCTCTCGGTGACGATCGAGTCGGTCGCCAGACGGCGACGGACGGCGGACACGACGAGCGGGTTCGAGCGGACGACCACGGAGTACCGGCTCTCCGGCGACGGCCTCGTCGGTCGCGGCGAGGACGTGACCTACGAGACCGCCGACCACGACGCGCTCGCCGGGACCGACCCGATCGACGTCGAGGGGGAGTGGACGATCGACGAGCTGTCGGACCGGCTCGACGAGATCGACCTCTTTCACGGGAACCCGCCGGAGAACGAGGCCGCGCGCAACTATCGCCGCTGGGCGGTCGAGAGCGCGGCGCTCGACTTGGCGCTCCGACAGCAGGAGGAGTCGCTCGGCGAGCGCCTCGGCGTCGACCCGGAGCCGGTCCGCTTCGTCGTCTCGACGCGGCTCGGCGACCCGCCCTCGACCGAGCGCGTCGAGGCGCTGCTCGCGCGCAACCCTGACTTGGAGTTCAAGCTCGACCCCACGCCGGAGTGGCCGGAAGCGGCGTTCGAGACCCTCCGGGAAACCGACGCCGTGCGCGTCCTCGATTTAAAAGGGTGGTACGAGGGGACGGAGATCGACGTCGAGCCGGACCCGGAGCTGTACCGCGACGTGTTCGCGGCGTTCCCGGGCGCGGTCGTCGAGGACCCCGCGTTCACGCCGGCGACGAGCGCGCTCGTCGAGCCGCAGGCCGACCGGCTCTCCTTCGACTACCCGATCGACGGCGTCGAGAGCCTGAAGTCGCTCCCGGTCGAGCCGGGGTGGTGTAACGTCAAGCCCTCGCGGTTCGGCACGCTCGAATCCCTGTTCGAGACGATCTCGTACTGCGAGCGGAACGGGATCGAGCTGTACGGCGGCGGCCAGTTCGAGCTCGCGAGCGGCCGCACGGCGATCCAGACGCTCGCCGCGCTCTGTTACCCGGACGGCCCGAACGACGTGGCGCCGCGAGCGTACAACGACCCCGACGGCGAGCCGCCGTATCCGAAGAGCCCGCTCCGCCCGAGCCGCGACGCGGTCGGCTTCGAGTTCTAAAAAGGCGTGAGTCAGCCGACTGCCGAGGTCAACGATTTATAAATAACAACTGTGGTGGCGCGTGCCTGCGAGCGGCCGCCACCGGCGGCCGCGAGACAGCACGCGCGAGGGACGCGGTGAGCGCTCGGAGAGCGCGAACCGCGAGGCTGGGGAGG
>NZ_AOJN01000034.1 GCF_000337335.1 Halorubrum distributum JCM 10118
TGTCGGACACCGCTGACGCGGTGTCCTTGTCCTCTTCGACTCGACAGCAGCAGCTCAGCAGTATCAACAATCTCCTACAGAAGAGCGTTGTTCTTTTTAACAAAATTTTCTGGGTTGTCAGCGAGGGTATCCTGCATGGCCTCAACCTGGGCAGTGCGGCTCGGTTCCCGTGGATTCGCCTCTAATGGGAGTTTTGAATCATCAATTTCCGTACATCGGGTATATAAGTGGTGGACATCATACCCACCAATTGTGTCAATTTCAGCAGGACCAGAATATTCGATTACTTCCAGAGTAAGGTCCTTGCTGCCGTTCTCTGGAATTTTCAATACTGGGTAATCAATGCCATCACTGGACGTCGTATACTCGACTCCATTTTCTGAGTTAGTCATTGACTCCACGCTCTTGTGATCCTTCGATGATAGGGCATCTTAATTGTTTGTAGCGAACCAGTAGTCATCGCGATCTGTTTCTTATTGTGTCCGGTACAACTAAATCACTCCCGAAATTTTTGCTATTATAATCACATATGGGCCGAATCGATCAGGTTCAAGTAGCAAATTATGGTTCAATCTCTGACACGGACTGGATTGATATCGAGGAGACATATACATCACTTTTAGGGCCTAATGGAGCGGGGAAATCAAACTTCCTGCGCGCACTTGCTCGATTCAGTCAGCGGGTACCAATCGATGACGAACAACTTTGTAAATTTACTTCTGCTCAGTCGCGAGAACCATCGAGTGTTCTCATACTAGGGGTGCGATTTACCGAATTGAGTCTGTCTGAAGCACCTCTGGTACATCCTCCACTCGGACCAGAAGATTTGAGCTTACCAATTTCGACCAATGATATTGAACTAGAATCTGACAATGCTGAGTTTAAGCTCACTGGGAATCTCGAATCTAGGAAGCTTTGTATCTCTGTCTACGCGAATGGCACACACAAAATACACCTCCGTAATGGGAAGAAGGTAGAACTTGATGCGGCGTACGAGCAGAGGATCTATGAACTTGAAAAAATAGGCCTGGAAGTGTTGAATGAACTTGAGGAATTAGATTTTTTGGATAACGTGTCAAACGAGATTGATTCTGTATACAAAGAGCTAACTGATGTCGACCTTGATGACATATACGATCAAGAACCAGTGATTGGTGCTGATGAGTATCGACCCGAGAGAGATTTAGAAACGGCATCCGCGGAAGATATCGCTGCTGATGTAATGGAAATCAGACAAGTTTTAGCTGAGTTAAAGGGTGACATCGAAACACCACTGGAACGACTACCCAATATTTATCAAAATATCCAAATTGACTCGGTCGGAGATCCTATTCGCATTGATCGCATCACAAACTCAGACGCTTATTTGGGCCTATTAGATGCGGCAGATATCGAGCCAGACAAGATCAGACAACTCTCCACAGAGGAGCGCCGCGAAGGACTTGATCGAGCTGATAGACGACTAACAGAACTATTGAACGGATATCTTAATCTAGAGTCCGTACGCGGACAAACACAAACATCAGTTGCTGATGCTGCCGATCCAAAATCAAATAACTATACTGTTCACTCAAATTTTAATTCATCTCAACTTGAGATAGAGGTTACTGACGAATCTGGGGAGCGATTCCGTGCCAGCCAGCAGAGTACAGGCATTCGCTGGCTGCTTGGTTTTCTCTTGACTATAATTCACGGTTTAGGTGATAATGATGAGCCTGGACTGATTGTGCTTGATGATCCGGGTGTACACCTTCACCCGGAGGCCAAGCGCCTACTTTTGAAGGCACTTCGAACGATAACTGATCGTAAGCAAGTTATTTACTCCACTCACTCCCCGTTTCTGATTGATAACGACGAGATTGATCACACACGGATCGTCAAACACCAAGGCCCTGACGGTTCTACAGTGATGAGGCACAATGAGGCTCGTGACTCTGAACGAGATATGGACTCACTAGCACCTATTAGAGAAAGTCTAGGTGCCTCACTTGCTCATCTACCTTTCGGTGGCAATGATACAATCCTTGTTGAGGGCTACACCGATCGCCAATATCTACCGACATTCAATTCATACCTAAATACATTGGAAGGCTGGTCTGGAATTGATGATGACTCAATAGGGTTTGTCGATGGAAGTGGTAGTAGGGTGAGTTACATGGCTCAATTTTTGGATGTTGAAGGTCTTAATTACCAAATTTTACTCGATGACGATACAGCAGGTGATGATGGCCTTGTTGAACAGCTACAAGAACTTCGGATCCATGATGAAAAGATACATACTTTGAGTGATGGATTTGCGGATCCACCTGATTACGATATCGTTATTGAGGACCTGTTGCCTCCCGATCTATTTTGTGAAAAGGTAGCTGAAACTCACCCAAGCAACCTTAGTCCGGAAGTGCTCAAGGACGCTGTAGATAACCGGGATGGAAGTATTTTGGACCGAGTACGGGGGAAACTTCACCAATTGAATAATATCAGTACTTCACAAAGCCGCTTAGTTAGAACGCCTGCTTGCTGAAGGTGTGTCTACGACCCAGCAAGCAGACAGTGAACTCCACG
>NZ_AOJN01000035.1 GCF_000337335.1 Halorubrum distributum JCM 10118
CGCGGCTCCCTCCGCTTCGCTTCGGTCGCCGCGTCCCTCGCGCGTGCGGTTCGCGGCCTGACGGCCGCTCACCGGCACGCGCCGACCACACTGGTCATTTATAAATAGTCGCAGAGGTCCGGTCAGTCGTCGTCCGCGGCGGCGCGGTCGGCGAACTGCGGGAGTTCGTCGTCGAGCAGCGCGACCGTCGCAAGCCGGATCGCGTGCGGCCAGCCGAGCGGGGTCGCGCTGTCGGGCGTCCCGTCGTCGAAGAACTGCTCGGGGAGGTACGTCGTCGGCTCGCAGAGGGAGCCGCCGGGCGAGACGTGCGAGAGCAGGTCGCGGGCGCGTTCGACCATCTCGGCGGCGCGCGGGTCGTCGTGCGCCGCGAGCAGGGCCGCGAGCTCCGCGCAGGCGTTCGCGCCCCACGCGGTCGAGACGGTCCACACCTTCTCGGAGAGCTGGTCCGCCCGTCGCCAGCCGTCGCCCTCGTAGCGGATCAGCCCGGCGATGTCGTCGGTCTCGTGGGAGAGCCCGTCGACGACCGTCTCGACGTGCGAGACCAGCCGGTCGAGGCGCTCGTCGTCGACCGGGCCGACCGCGTCGTACGAGCGGTGCGCGGCCGCGAGCGCCAGCGTCGCGGAGTCGAGCCGGTCGTCGATCCCGCCGTCGAGCGTCTCGCGGACCGCGTAACAGCCGCGCTCGGGCACCCAGAGGTCGTCGAGCGCGTCGTACACCTCGCGGGCCCGGTCGCGGGCGTGCGCGACGAGGTCCTCGGGGAGCGCGTCGGCGCCGGGCACGGCGTCGGGGTCGTCGAGCGCGTCGACGGCGAGCCCCTCGCCGCGGCGGCCGAGCTCGCTGTACGCCTCCAGGAACGTCGCGGCGGTGTGCGTGAACCGCCCCGCCGAGTCCTCCCACGCGTTCTGACAGACGACCGGGCGGCCGTCCGGTTCGAGCGTCCGGTCGAGCCCCGCGAGCGCGGCGACGAGGGTCGCGTCCAGCCCGTCGACGTCAACGCCGGCGGCGCGGGCCCGCGCGAGGTACGCGACGACGCTGCCGGTCTGGTCGGCCTGGTAGTCGACGTCCGGCCCGTCCTCGATGCGGGCGTTCGCCCACCCGGGTGCGAGCGCGCCGTCGCGCGGCCACACCCGGTGAGGCCAGGAGCCGTCGGGGCGCTGCGTGGCGACGTACATCCGGGCGGAGCGGGCGTGCCAGTCGTCGAGGTCGACGCCGACCGCGTCGGCCGCGCCGAGGAGGAACCCGGAGATCTCCGCGTCGTCGCGGAACCACGTGTAGCCGTAGCCGCCGGAGTGCTCGTAGTAGGGGTCGAAGTCCGGCCCCGCGATCCGGAGTCCGGAGGGAGAGGAGAGCAGCGAGAGGACGCGCAGGTCGGCGACCACGGAGTCGCGGGCGGGCGCGGACTCGGGGACCGCGGGGAGCGAGTCAGCGGCCGCGTCCGCGAGCGCGTCGACGCTGTCGAGGTCGGCGAAGAGCTCGTCGAGCCGCTCGCGGGCCGCCTCGCGGTCGGTCTCCGCGCGGTCCGTCAGGAGCGTGGCGACGGTCGCGACGCCGTCCGCGAACGGCACGTCGGCGATCACCTCGCCGGAGAGGCGCTCCTCCTCGTACCGGTCGCCGTCGCGGTCGCGCGGGAGGTCGGTCGGGTCGTCGGCGAGCAGTTCCGGGAACGTCGCGGGGAGCTGGCCGCGGAGGTCGGCGAAGCCGGTCGCGCTCGCGAGGAAGTCGTGCTCGTCGGCGTGGTACACCTCGACGGCGTCGTCGTAGCGGAGCTGCCCAACCCGGTCGTCGCGGCCGTCGGGCGCGAAGCGGGCGTAGACGACGAGCGAGGCGTCCTCAGGGCCGGCGGCGTCGCCGCCGGTGGTGCCGTCCCCGCCCGACGCTTCCTCGCCGAACTCGACCGACGCCCGGGTGAGGTGCGCGTCGCCGAGCGTGACGTCGTGGCGCGTCACCGTCGCGCGCGGCGTCTCGTGGACCGTCTCGACCAGCGCGGTGTCGCCGACGTACCGCTGGGTTGTCTCGGCCTCGTCGAGCCACGCGACCTCGTCGCCGACGGCGAGCCCGATCCGGGACCTGACGAGTCCGGTCCGGCCGGTGAGCGGGTAGCCGAAGTCGCGGAGTTCGCCGTCGTCGCCGACGTGGACGAGCCGGCCGTCGCCGCCCGAAAACCGACCGGAGACGGTGCGCCGCTCGCCGGGGAAGCGCGTCCCGTCACCGGCGTGGCGCTTGTAGTCATCGAGCGCGTCGCGGAGCTGCATTACGCGAACACACGCCACCGGGCGACATGAACCTTTGGTGTAATTATTGTTCACTCGTTTGGCGAACGGAAACCCTCAAACCGCGGCGCGACGAGAGGCGGGGCGTGCACGAACCCGGCCCCCCGCGAACGACGAGCGTCGGCGAGCCCGTCGAGCTGGCGCCGCGGTCACCCGACCCCGACGGGACCTACCGCTGGACCGCCCGCGACGCGCCCGCCGAGAGCGACCTCTCTCCCGGAGACGGTCCGGACCCGAACGCGACCGGTCCACCGAGCTCGGCGACCGCGGCCGGTTCGGATAGCTCGGCGACGGACGCGGCCGCTCCCGCCGATTCGACGGCGGTGCTGCGCGCGAGCGAGACGAGCCGCGACGACGACCCCGTCGTCCACCTCGATCCGGACGCGCCCGGGACCTACGTCCTCGCGCTCGACGCGCCGGACGGGACCCACCGCCAGCGCGTGCGCGTCTTCCCCGACGAGCGCCGCGAGGCGGAGATCCGCGTGCCGGTCGACGACCTCTCCGTCGAGGACGGCGAGGTCGACCGCGTCTCCCTCCTGTGGCCCCACAACGAGAACCGGCTCGCCCTCGACCGGGCCGAGCGCGACGGCGACGAGTGGGTCGCGTCGGTGCGCGTCCCGCCGGGCAGCCACGGCTTCGGCTTCGTCCCCGACGGCGACCGCTCGGCGGCGTACCACGGGGAGTGTGAGGTGCCGGGCCCGGGCCGACCGCGGCTCTCGCTGGACGCGACCGTCGTCGAGGCCGATGAACCCGACGACCCGGCGGAGGGCGACCGGCTCCGCCTGACGGCCGTGGTCGACCCCGCGCCGGCGATCGACGACGTCGAGCGCGGCGGCGACCCGGACGCGCTCGACGCGACGTTCCTCGTCGACGACCGGGACGCCGACCCGGAGACGGTCGCGGCGATCGAGTCGCGCGCGGACGGCCGGACGCTCACGGTCCCGCTCGACGAGCTCCCCGACTCGGTCCGGGTCCGCGCGGTCCCGCACGGCGAGCGGTACGGGGCCGCGGAGACGGTGCGGATCGAGACGGGGGAGGGCGGGGGGAGCGACGCGGAGGTATCGAGCGGCGACGTCGGCGGGTCGGTCGCGGTCACCGACCCGAACCCGACGCCCGAGTGGGCGGAGTCGCCGACGATCTACGAGGTGTTCGTGCGGTCGTTCGCGGGCGACACGCTGCCGACGACGTTCGCGGAGATCGAGCGTCGGGTCGAGTACCTGGAACACCTCGGGGTCGACGCCCTCTGGCTCACCCCCGTCCTCGCCTCACCGACGGAGCACGGCTACCACGTCACCGACTACTACGACACCGCGAGCGATCTCGGCTCCCGCGAGGCGTTCGCGTCGCTCGTCGACGCCTGCCACGACGCCGGGATCCGCGTCGTCTTCGATCTCGTGATCAACCACACCTCTCGCGACCACCCCGCCTTCCAGCTCCACTCGGCCGGCGTCGACGCGTACGCCGACCACTACCGCCGGACCGACGCGGCCGCCGACGTGACCGGGATCGACTGGGCCGAACTCGACGGGGGCGCGGCGCCCGACTACTACTTCGAGTGGGGCCGCATCCCGAACCTCAACTACGACAGCCCGACGGTCCGCGAGTGGCTGCTCGACGTGATCGACGAGTGGGCCGGCGTCGTCGACGGCTTCCGCGCCGACGTGGCGTGGGGCGTCCCGCACGGCTTCTGGAAGGAGGTCGCCGACCGCGTCCCCGAGGACGTGCTCCTCCTCGACGAGACCCTCCCACACGACCCGTTCTACGGCGAGAGAGAGTTCCACCGCCACTACGACACCTCGCTGTACGAGGCGCTCCGCGCGATCGGCGCCGGCGACGAACCGGCGGACGCGATCGAGACCGCGCTCGCGCGCGGCGAGTGGCTCGGCTTCGACGACCCCGCTTCCCAGATGCGCTACGTCGAGAACCACGACGAGGACCGGTACCTCGCCGAGTACGGCCGAGACGCGCTCCGCGCGGCCGCGGCCGTGACGTTCACGCTGCCGGGCGCGCCGATGATCTACGCCGGGCAGGAGCGCGGCAACGAGACGTACCGGGGCCCGATCCGGTGGCACGACGGCGACAACGCCCTCACCGAGTTCCACCGCGAACTGGCCGCGCTGCGCGCGGCCGAACCGGTCCTGCGGACGGGCGCGATCGACTTCGACGGCCGCGCGGCGGACGTGCGCGTCGTTGAGGGCGACGCCGAGCGCGTGACCGCCTACGAGCGGACGCCGCCGGAGGAAGGCGAGGTCGACGGCGGGGTCGGCGCCGCGGACGGCGATCCCCTGCTCGTCGTCGTCAACTTCGCCGAAGAGCCGGCGACGGTCGCCGTGCCCGAGGAGGTCGAGGCGGACCTGTTCGGGGACGGGAGCGCGACGGAACGCGACGGCGACGGCGAGGCTCGGGTCGCGGTCGACGCGGTCGCCGTCCTCCGCTGACCGGTCGGCCGCCGGCGGTCGGCCGCCGAGCGGCGAAGCCGCCCCGGACCGACTCTTATAAGTGTCGCTCGGAAGAGGCGTTCGTATGGACGACCGGACGCTGACAGACCTCCTCCGTCGGTTCGGGCTCTCGGACAAGGAGGTCGACACCTATCTCAGTCTGCTGGAACACGGCGAGGCGAAGGCGAGCACCGTCGCCGACGCGGCGGGCGTCTCGAAGCGGTACGTCTACAGCGTGAGCGAGTCGCTGGCGGAGCGCGGCTTCGTCGAGGTGAACGACCACGTCGTGCCGACGACGATCCGCGCGAACCCGCCGGACGAGGTGATAGACCGGCTCCGGTCCGACGTGGACGCGATGCGGCCCGGGCTGGCGGAGCGGTACTCCCGCGTGGAGCGCCAGGCCGAGCAGTTCGAGGTAATCAAGTCGCGGGCCACCGTGATCAAGCGGATCCGCTCGCTGCTCGCGGACGCCGAAAGCGAGGTGGCGCTGTCGATCACCGCGAAGCAGCTCCCCGAGGTGCGGGAGGCGCTCGTCGACGCGGTCGACCGCGGCGTCCTCGTCCTCCTCGTGGTCTCCGACGCGGCCGCGGACCTCGACGCGGACGACCCCGGGCTGGCGGGCGTCGCGAACGTCGTCCGGACGTGGGGCGAGGCGATGCCGACCCTGCTCACGGTCGACTCCGCGGCCGGCGTCGTCTCCCCGCCGGAGCTCCTCCGCCGGTCGACGACTGACCGGCAGGCCATCGCCTTCGCGCAGGAGCAGCTCGCGCCGGTGATCGTCGGCTCCTTCCTCGGGAACTACTGGCCCGCCGCGAGCGAGCTCGCCGTCGCCGACCCGGCGCCGCTCCCGGCCGAGTACACCGACTTCAGGCACACCGTCCTCCAGGCGACGCTGCGGCTCCGCGCCGGCGACCCGCCGCGGGTGACCGTCGGCGGCCGGTGGACCGACGACGACGAGCCGGCCGAGGTCGTCGGCCGCGTCGTCGAGACGAAACAGGGGATGGTAGAGCCGACGAACAACGAGTTCCCGGTCGAGCACTCGCTCGTCGTCGAGACCGACGACGGCGAGGTCACCGTCGGGGGGCAGGGCGCGTTCGTCGAGGACGTCGAGGCCGACCTCGTGCGGATCGAGCCCGACGAGGAGTAGGCGGCGACGCGGACGCCGGGACACGGGAAGCCGGACCGTAGGAGGCTGAGACGCAAGCGCCGGGGCGCGAGAAGCCCGGGCACGGAGATCCGGATCGGCGGCGGTCGGCGCGTCGCCAAGCCGGCGGTCGGCGCGTCGCCAAGCCGGCGGTCAGTTCCCCGCGGGAACCGACGCGGTCGACGGACCGCCGTCGAGGGAGGGGGCCTGCGGGTCGACCCTGACCCACCAGTCCGAGCCGGCCGAGTCGCCGGCCCCCGCGAGGAGGGCGGTCCCGGCGATGCGGCCCCGCGGATCCCGGCGGCACACCTCCAGCGCGGCCGGGAGCGTCGCGACCCGCCCGTCCGTGGGCGACAGCGCGTACCCGCTGATCCGCACCGTCGCGTCGTCGGGCCCCCCGGCTTCCGAGGCCGGTCCCGCGTCGCCCGCGCGCTCGTAGCCCTCGACGAGGCCAACGGCCGCGAGGCGGTCGAACGCCGCGCCGACCGGATCGGCCGCGGACGGCTCCGGCGGGTCGGGGAGGCGCTCGGCGGCGTCGGCCAACACCGCCGCCTGCGCCGTCGGGCCGAGGTGTCGGTCGAGCGCGGCCGCCGTCGCCTCGAGCAGACAGAGACAGAGGTCGTCGGGGTCGGAGACGCGCTCGGCGTGCGAGAAGTACGCGTCCATGACCGCCGACTCGGCGCGGTCGTGGCCCCCGGCGGAGAGCGCCTCGAACGTCGCCGCGGCCGCCGCGTGACAGAACTCGACGCGGTCGCGGGCCCGGCCGCGCCCCCCGCCTTTGTCCGCGGGTCGGCGGTCCGTCGACCCCTCGTCGCCGCCGGCCCGGGGGTGGGCGGTGCCGTCGACGACCCGATCCGACAGCTCGTCGGGCGGCTCCTCGCCGTCGTCGGGGGCGAACGTCTCGGGATCGTCGGGGGCAGGCGCCCGTACCCCGTCGTCCCGCCCCGTCGACCGCGACGGCGGCTCCGCGAACTCCTGTCTGACGATCACGTCGTAGAAGGGGAGTTCGGGGTCGTACCGACGGAGCGTGTCGCGGTACTGCTCGGTCGCCCGGGCCGCCGCGCGAGCGGTCTCGCGGCCCTCGAAGCGCAGCCCCGCGGCCGGGACCGGCCGGTCGCCGTACCGGGCGCAGACGAGCGAGAACTCGCCGTCCTCGCCCGCGAGCGATTCGATGTGGTCCGCGATGTCGAGTAGCGTGGTTCCGATCACGGTTGGGTGGGTGGTCGCGTGCGGTCAGTCCTCCAGGCTCGGGTGCGTCTCCTGCGGATCGGGGTGCGGCTCGGCGAACCGGTCGCGGGTCGCGTCGAGCGCGGCCGACTCCCGCGCCTCGCGCTCGGCGGCGGCGATCTCCTCGCAGCCCGGCGGCACGTCGCGGTCGCGGTCGGTGAAGTACCCCTCGGGCGCGACCCAGTCGTGGTAGAACGGGGTCTCCGCTTCCTCGAGGAGCGTCACCGCGACCTCGGCGCCGTGACCCGCGCACACCGCCGCCTGATGGGTCTTTCGGGCGATCCGCCCCGCCGCGTACAGCCCGTCGACCCCGGTCCGGCCGCGCTCGTCTGCGTCGACGTACGCCTTTCCGCGGTCGACGATCGCGACGCCGTCGAGCCCCTCCAGGTAGCCCACCTCGTTCTTCGTCGCGGCGACGACGTGCCGCGCCCGGATCCGGTCGCCCTCGTCGGTGGTCACGGCGAAACGCGCGTTTGCTTCCGCGTCGCCGGCGTCCGCGTCGGCCGCGTCGGAGCCCTCGTGAGCGAGCGAGACCCGCGTCACGCGGGCGTCGAGGCGGTCCGCGCCGGCGGTCTCCGCCTGCTCGCCCAGCAGGTCGAGCAGTCGACGCGCGTCGACGCCGAGCGGGAAGCCGGGGAAGTTCTCCAGGCGCGCGTTGCGCCGGAGGACCGAGCCGCCGGGGTCGACGACGAGCGTGTCGAGGCCCTGCCGGGCGGTGTAGACGGCCGCCGAGAGGCCGGCGACCCCGCCGCCGACGACCACCACGTCGCGCGCGGCCGGCCGGTCGTCGGTCGAGGCGTTCGGGCCCTCGGCTGGGTCGGTCGCGTCCGCCGTCATCCGTCGATCACCCGTCTCCGTCCGGAGGCGTCGCCGGTCCGATCGTGGTTCGAATCCATACCCCTCGACGCGGCCGCGACGAGATACGGCCTTCGGTCGCGGGGCGCGTCAGGGAAGCGATCCGAGCGGTCGGCGGCGTCGGTCGGCCGCGCCGGAGCGCTCGACGCTCCCCCGGTCACCGGCGCACCCGAACCGGCCGGTCCGCGGCGATGAAGGGCTCGTCGCGGTCGGTCGCTGCGAACGCGACCTCGCCGCCATCCCCGCGCTCGACGCGCCAGGTCGGCAGCGCCGGGACGTCGTAGTCCGTCGGGTCGCCGTAGGTCGCCGCGACGGCCCACTCGCGGGCGCGCATCTACAGGTCCCCGTTGATGACGTCGGCGACGCGCTGCCGGTCGAACAGCCGCTCGTCCGCCGGGATCTCCGGGTACGGGCCCTCCTCGTAGCGCGGCCACTCGCCGAACGCGTCGGGGTAGAGCTGCTTCGCGGTCATCTCCAGCTGGAACAGGTTGAGGATCGGTCCCTGATACCGGGCGCCCTGCGGGTGGATCCGGTCGTTCTTCACCGCGGTGACCTCCGAGCCGACGGGGTCCTCCTCGAAGGCGGTCCGCCGGCCGCCCATGTCGGTTCCCGGCTCGAAGCCGCCGAGGTAGAGGATGACGTCGGGGTCCGCCTCCAGTATCGTCTCGAAGTCGACGACTGTGCCGGACTCGATGCTCCCCTCGAAGGCGTCGCGCGGCCCGAGCGGGCGCGTGTGCGACGTGAGGAACCCGGGGTTGCTCAGCGTGTACGCGTAGATCTCCTCGATGTCGGCGGCCGCGACCATGATCGCGGTCGGGCGCTCTTCCTCCGGCGGAAGCCGCTCGTCGATCGTCGCGAGGAGGTCCTCGCGGACAGCCGCGAGCGCCTCGTAGCGCTCGCGCTCCCGGAACGCGTCGGCGACGATCTCGAACTGCTCCCAGAGGCCGTAGTACTGGTAGCCGTCGGCCCACTCGCCCGTCGGCTCCTGATGCCGGTCGGAGAGCGAGTTGCCGAACCACGGCGAGACGCGCTCGGCGATCTCGTCGATGTCCTCGCGGCTCCACGCGTCCTGCCGGGTGATCCACGCCGGGTCGGCGAGGTGGACGTCGCTGTTTAGTTCGTACAGCTTCTCCTTGTCCGGCTGCCACGAGGAGTAGAGCCCGGACCAGTCGAGGGAGACGCCGGGGAGGCGCGCGACGAACTGGTTCCAGAGGCCGTCGTAGTAGTCCGGTGCGTGCATCGCGGTGAGCCCGTCGCTCCGCCCCAGCGCGAACGCCATGTCTGCGTGGTGGGTGAGACGGGTGAACACCGTCTCCGGCGGCGACTCGAACGTCACCTCGCCGGTCGGCGAGATGGACGCGGTGTAGCTCCCGTCGCCGGCGTCGGTCGAGGAGCCGTCCGAACCGCCGGACTCGCCGCCCGCCGATCCGTTGTCGCCGCCGTCGCCGCCGGCCGGATCGGACTCCGCGTCGCCGCCGGTACATCCGGCGAGCAGACCGCCGAGGGCGACGGTGCCGCCGTACTTCGCGAACGCTCTGCGGGTCGATACCCCGGGTGCCGCGTCCTCTCTGGGCATATTTTTAGGTCCGCCTAAAATAAGTTAACCGTTCCGATCTTTAGGCAGCCCTAAACCCGAGTGGAACGCCGGTCCCCGCAGGCCCGTCGACTACTCCTCGTGACGCGCGCGGATCGGCGTCACTCGCGGGCCGCGGTCGGTGTCCACGACCTCGGCGTCGACGCGGAACACGTCGGAGAGCAGCTCCTCGGTGACGACCGCCTCGGGCGGGCCGCTGGCCCGTATCTCGCCGTCCGCGAGCGCGACCACGCGGTCGGCGAGCCGCGCGGCCTGCTCGATGTCGTGGAGGACGACGACGACGGTGACGTCGCTCTCGTCGCGCAGCGTTTCGATGATCTCCATCACCTCCATCTGATGGTGTAAATCGAGGAACGTCGTCGGCTCGTCGAGCAGGAGCACGTCGGTGTCCTGCGCGAGTACCATCGCGATCCACGCCAGCTGCTTCTGTCCGCCGCTGAGGCTCCCGACCTCGCGGTCGCGAAGGTGGCCGCAGCCCGCCAAGTCGATCGCGCGCTCGACCGCCCGGGCGTCCTCGGCGGTCGTCCGCTCGAAGAACCCGCGGTGCGGGTAGCGGCCGTGGTACACGAGGTCCTCGACGGTGATGCTGTCCGGCGAGGTGCTCTCCTGCGAGAGCAGGCCGAGCTGCTTCGCGAGCGCCTTCGTGTCCAGCGAGCGGACGTCGCGCCCGTCGAGCAGGACCGAGCCGTCGTCGGGTTCGATCTGGTCGGCGAGCCCCTTCAGGAGGGTGCTCTTCCCGGACCCGTTCGGCCCGACGAGCGCGGTCACCGCGCCCGGCTCGGCCGCGATCGACTCGCCGTCGATCACCGGCTCGGGGGCCGTCGGGTAGCCCAACACGAGGTCCTCGGCGTCGAGGTCGCTCGCGTCGGTCGCCCCGCCCGCGCCGCTCGGTTCGGCCGCGCCGCGCGGCCCGTTCCCCCCGGTCGGTTCCGCCGCGCCGTTCGGTTCGGTCGCGCCGCTCTGTTCCTCCGACTCGGTCGCGTTCGCGCCGAAAATGGTCATTCAGAGGTCACCCATGTTCTGCTGTCGCCGCATCAGGTACAGGAAGTACGGCCCGCCGACCAGCCCGGTGACGATCCCCACCGGGATCTGCGCGTCGGCGCCCGTGAGCACGCTCATCCCGAGGCGCGCCCCGACGTCGGCGCCGACCATCAGCGCCGGACCGACGAACAGGCAGCCGACGATCACCCGCTTGTAGTCGCTGCCGACGAGGTTCCGGACGACGTGCGGGACGATGAGCCCCACGAAGCTCACGATCCCCGCCACCGCGATGCTGGCGGCCGCCGCCAGCACGGCGACGCCGGAGAGCCCGAACCGCACCCGCTCTATCGACATCCCCAGCGACTTCGCCGTCTGCTCGCCGAGGAGGAGGAGGTTCAGCTGCCGCGACCCCGCGAGCGACAGCACCACCGCCACGAGGGTCCACGGGAGCGCGGTCCGGACCTGCTCCCAGTCGGTCCCGGTCAGCGACCCGGTCGTCCACTGGATCGCCGACTGGACGACGCCGATGTCGTCCGCGAAGAAGAACAGCCCCGTCTGGAGGCTGTTGAAGACGGTGCCGACGATCACGCCCGCGAGCACGAGTCGGACCGGGCTCGTCCCGTTCTTCCACGCGATAGCGTAGACGATCAGGAACGCGACCGATCCGCCCAGCGCCGCGATCAGCGGGAGGAACGCCGAGAGCCCGCCGAACACGACGAGCGTGAGCAGGATGGTCAGCCCCGCGCCGGAGGAGACCCCGAGGATGAACGGACTGGCGAGTTCGTTCCGCGTCACCGCCTGGAAGATGGCCCCCGAAACCGCGAGGTTCATCCCGACGACGACGGCGACGAGCACCCGCGGCAGGCGGATGTTCCAGACGATGAGCGTCTCGTGTGCGAGCTCGGGCAGCTCTCCCTGAAACCCAGTGACGGTCCGCATCAGCCCCTCACCGAGGAGGAAGTTGAGCAGCCACCGCGGATCGAGCAGGACGGCGGGGTCGAGGACGGCCCGCCACGCCTGGCCGGCCGACATCGAGTACGCCCCGAAGCTCACCTGAACGAGCCCCGCGACGACGACCAGCAGGAGGCTCGCGGCGGCGACGGCCAACAGCCGCGGCTCGAACAGCCACCCGAGTCGCCCCCCTTCGGCCGGTCGACGCGCGGCGGACCCGCCGCCGATCCGCCGGCCCTCGTCGCCGGTCACCGATCCCCCGTCGGTCGCCGGTCGCTCGCCGCTCATCGGGGCCTCCCGTCGGTCGCCGGTCGCTCGCCGCTCATCGGGATCCCCCGTCGGCCTGCGGTGCGTCCGGCCCTCCGTCGCCCGCGTACGCCGCGATCGCCTCGTCGTCCATCGCGTCGAGCAGCGCGTCGGCCCCGTGCGCCTCCACGACCGCGTCGGGGTCGAGGTGTTCGGCGAGCGCCCGGTGACCGGCGGCGGCGCGGGTCCGCTCCTCGTCGGCGTCGACGTACGCCGCCAGCAGGTCGTCGACCGCGGCCTCGCGGACGCGCGCGAACCGCTCCGAGTCGGGGGCGACCGGACCGTCGGCGTGCTCCGCGTCGAACCACTCGACCCAGCGGTCGCGGTCGGCCCACTCGTCGTCGAGTTCGGCCTCGCGGCGGACCCAGTCGACACCCTCGGCCGCCTCGCGCCACCAGCCGTCGTCGATCCGGGCGTCGGCGACGACCCGCTTGCCGACCCGCGCGCCACGGCCCGCGGCCGTGATCGCCTGGCGGTCGGCGTCCGACGGGGACGCGACGTACAGCCCGTCGACGGGCGTCGCCCCGTCGCGGTCGGCGTACTCCCGGTCGAAGTGTTCGTGCCTCTCGCCGCCGTGGTCGTGGACCTCGAACATCGCGTCGTCGTCGTCGAGCCCGCGGAGGTACTCGCCGTCGTAGCGCGTCGCCGCGATCACCCGGCGAGCGGTGACCGGCTCGCCCGCCTGCGGGGTGACGACGAACTGCGGTCCGTCGGGATCGTCGCCGGGACTGTCGGAGTCGTCCGCGTCGCCCGCCGCGCGCTCGACGGACTCGACGAGGTCCTCAACGACCGCACAGCCCGCCCGCTCGGTCTGCTCGCGCATGAGTTCGGAGAGCGTCCCGGCGTCGATACCGGCCGGGAACCCGGGGTAGTTCTCCAGGTGCGCGCACTGCGCGAGCGACGACCGGCCGCGGTCGAAGACGGCGACGTCAAGGCCGTCGCGCGCGGCGAACACCGCGGCGGCGCAGCCGGCGGGCCCGCACCCGACCACGACCACGTCGCGATCGACCGCGGCGCTCATTCCGTTCCTCCGGCGACGATCGAGGCGACCTCGTCGCGATCGAACAGGCGCTCGTCGGCGGGGATCTCGGGATAGTCGTCGCCGTGCTCGTAGCCCGGCCACTCGCCGAACCGGTCGGGGAACAGCTGTTTCGCGGTCATCTCCAGCTGGAACAGGTTCATGATCGGCCCCTGGACCGGGTCGCCGGAGGGGTAGAAGCGGTCGTTCGCTATCGCCGCGAGCTCGCCGGCGACCGGGTGGTCGGACAGCTCCTCGCGGATCGCCCCCACGTCGTAGTAGGAGGCGATCCCGTACTGGTGGAGGATTACGTCGGGGTCGACCTCCAGCAGCTGCTCGTGGTCGTAGGCGGTCTCGTAGGTGACCTCTTCGGCGGCGAAGGCGTCCGGGACCTCGAACGGGCGCACGTGCGCGTTCGCGAACCCCGGCTCGTCGGTCCGGGAGGGGTAGTAGGTACCGTCCATGTAGATGAGCGCGGCAATCGTCGGGCGCTCCGACTCCGGCGGGAGGTCGCTCCGGATCGTCTCGACCAGGTCCTCGCGGACCGCGTCGAGCGCGGCGAACCGCTCCTCCTCGCGGAACGCGGCGGCGACCCGCTCGCCGATCTCGGGGAGGGCGTAGTACTCGTACCGGTCGCGGTACGGCTCGGGCGGCTCGGCGTGTCGACGGCTGTAGACGTTCCCGAACCACGGTCCGACCCTGTCCCGGATCTCGGTCACGTCGTCCTCGTCCCAGCCGTCGAAGGAGGCGAACAGGGCCGGGTCCGCGAGGTGGAGGTCAGAGTCGAGCTCGTAGAGGAGCTCGCGGTCGACGGAGATGCCGCCGCCCGAGCCGGCGTTGAGCTGCGTGAGCCCCTCGCGATCGAAGGATACGCCGTCGAGGGCCGCGTAGTAGGCGTCGAGCGTGTTCCCGCCCGCGTCGGCGTCGAAGCCGAGGGAGTTGACCGCGTCGCCGTGACCGAGCGCCACCGCCAAGTCGGCGTACAGCAGGCTGTACACCATGACGTCCTCCGGGACCGCGTCGAAGGAGACCTCGCCGGCCGGCGCCATCGCGGCCGTGTACGAGTCCGCGTTCGCGTCCCCGTCCGACGAGTCGCCGCCGGAACCGCCGCCCGCCGATCCGTGCCCGTCCCCGGACCCGCTCGGCGCCGCCTCCCGCCCGCTACACCCTGCGAGCAGTCCCACACCGGCGACGGCGCCGGCGTACCTGATCGCGTCGCGTCGCGTGCCGACGGGTCGGTCCGCGTCTTGGTCCATACGGTTTAGGCCACCCTAAAGATTTATAGCAGTTTCGAAGCTTAGGCGGCCCTAAATTCTCGGCGCCCGCTGGCGGTGGCCGAGCGCGCGGCCCGCGACGGAGACCTGTCGGCCGGCCGGCAAGGCGATAAGGTGCCGCAACGCGGGACGGAAACGCGCTCGGAGGGCGACAGGCGACGAGCGCGCGAATTTCTGAATCGCCGCGGGGACAGATTTCGTATCGCGTTATACGATTTACTCGGCGTCGAACTCCCGAACGCTCTCGAACGAGCCGTCGGCGATAGCGGCGGCGATTCCGTCGGTTTCGGCGTCTCGAGGCACCTCGTGGGGATATTTCCGAGCGAAGTATCGCATGAGGTTCTCGACGTCGCGTTCGAGGAACTCCCGGGCGTTCTCGTGGTCGACGGACACCGCCTGCGGCCAGTCGAAGATCGTGATCCCGCTCTCGGCGACCGCGACGTTGTGTTCGGAGGCGTCGGCGTGGACCCAGCCGAGGTCGTAGGCCGTCGCGAGCTCGCGCAGGATCAGGTCGAGGACGCCGACCGCCTGCTCGGGGTCGAGTGTCGCGCGCGAGAGTTCGACGCCCGCGAACTTCTCCATCACGATGGCGTGCCGGTTGTGATCGACCGGTCGCGGGACGCTCACGTCGGGGTACAGCTCCTCCATCGCCTCGTACTCGCGTTCGGCCGCCTTGCGCGCGGTGTAGAGCCACGAGACGTGGTCGCGGTCGGCGGTGTACTCGCGCTCGCGGTTCACCTCGCGGAAGTTGGTGTACCCCTCGCGGTGGTACTTCAGGGCGAGCGGTCGGAACGACTGCGCCTCGTACACGTCGCCCTCCTTGCCGAGTCCCAGGGGGGATCCCACGCCGTCGATGGTCTCGCGCTCGGCGAACGTCCGGAGCGCCAAGGCGTCGTACCCCTCGAAGGTGAGCTGGTACCCCTCGTACTGGATCGTCTTCCGCTCGATCAGCTCGCGGTCGAGACACCGGTCGATCCGGTAGTCGACCTCCTCGCGCGTGAGGTCGGCGTACTCCGGGAGCTTGTCGCGGCGGACCCACTCCGAGAAGCGCATCCCCTGCTCGACGCCCGAGAGGAGGTAGAAGTCCTCGGGGTCGAGCTCCGCCATGTCGCCGGCGACGTTTCGCACCATACGCGCCCCTACTCCGGCGATTCCTAAAAGGGACGCGCGTTCGGCGGGAGCGGCCGATATAGTGTATGCCGCGATAGCAAATCCGGTTCGCGCCGGGCGCGGGGCCGAGCGCAACCGCTTTCGGAGCGGCGCCCGAGGAGGACGGTATGACCGCGCCCGCCGTCGACTGGCGGCTGATCCGCGAGGAGGCCCGCCCCGGCCCGATGCAAATGGCGCTCGACGAGGTCGCCGCCGAGACCGCCGCGGCGGGCGGCCCGGCCACCCTGCGCACCTACCGCTGGGAGCCGAGCTGTCTCACCCTCGGCCGCCACCAGGACCCGGAGACGGTGGACTGGGCGTTCTGCGAGCGCGAAGGGATCGACGTGACCCGCCGACAGACGGGGGGCGGCGGAATCTACCACGACATGCGCGGAGACGTCGCGTACTCGATCGCGGTCCCCGCCGAGACGGTGCCGGGCGAACTCCTCGACTGCTACCACCTCCTCTGTGAACCCGTCCTCGACGCGTTCGGCCGGCTCGGGGTCGACGCCGACTACGTCGACGAGCCGATGCCGGAGCTGTACCACCCCGCCTGCTACCTCCGGGAACTCCACCCGGCGCACGACGTGGTGGCGCAGGGTCCCGAAGGCGATCGACGCCGAAAGATCGCCGGCAACGCGCAGTACCGCAAGCGGGAGGCGGTGATCCAACACGGGTCGCTGACGTTCTCGGTCGACGCGGACCGCCATCTCGGCGTGTTCGCCGATCCGCCGGTGACGACCGAGGCGTTCCGCGACCGCGTCGTCGGGATGGACGAGCTGGTCGACGTCGACCGCCCCGACGCGGTCGCGCCCGTCGAGGCGGCGCTTTCCGACTGGGCGAGCGCGGCGCCGGACGCGACCGTCGAGGCGGACGGGTCGTGGACCGACGCGGAGCTGGAGCGGGCCGAGGAGCTCGTCGCGGAGAAGTACCGGGACGAGGAGTGGATCCGGACGCGACCCGGAAGCGGCGGCGCGTAGGCGGCTTCGGCGGGTGTCACGGGGCGTCTGCCCGGTTCCGAAGGGGCTTTTTCGGCCGCCCCCCTGTATCCGCTATGAGTCTCAAGGTCGGCGCGCACGTCTCCATCGCCGGCGGCGTGGACAACGCCGTGGCGAATCAGGTCGAGGTCGGCGGCAACTGCGGGCAGATATTCACCCACTCGCCGCAGGTGTGGCAGGACCCGAACATCGACGACGGGGAGGCCGAGCGCTTCCGCGAGGGCACCGAACGCGACATGGAGGGGCCGTGGGTGATCCACACCTCATACCTCGTGAACCTCTGTACGCCGAAGGAGGGGCTCCGCGAGAAGTCGCTCGACTCGATGCAAAAGGAGGTCGACGCGGCCGAGAGGCTGGGGATTCCGTACGTCAACGTCCACCTCGGCGCGCACACGGGTGCCGGCGTCGAGGGCGGCCTCGACAACGCCGCGTCGGTGATCGACGACCTCGACGTGCCCGACGGCGTCACGATCCTGATCGAGAGCGACGCCGGCGCGGGGACGAAGCTCGGCGGCGAGTTCGAGCACCTCGCGGGGATCATCGACCGCACGGAGACGGACATCGACGTCTGCGTCGACACCGCCCACGCGTTCGCGGCGGGCTACGACCTCTCGACGCCCGAAGCCGTCGATCAGACGATAGGGGAGTTCGACGACGTGGTCGGGCTGGAGCACTTGGAGTACGTCCACCTCAACGACTCGAAACACGAGTGCGGCACCAACAAGGACGAGCACGCCCACATCGGTGAGGGGCACATCGGCGAGGCGGGGATGGAGCGGTTCCTCAACCACCCGGACCTGACGGACGTGCCGCTCGCCTTGGAGACGCCGACGGAGGACGGGAAGAGTTTCGCGTGGAACATCGACCGGGTGCGCGAGCTGCGTCGCGACTGAGGCCTGCTTGTTCCCGGCGGCCCCGTCTCTGTTCCCGCCGAGGACGCCGTCCGTCCGACGCGGATTTAAGTGATCCCGCGAGCGATCCACGGACATGCCCACCACGAAGGCGTTGCTGTTCGGACGCCGCCGCGACCGCGCGGTCGGGCTGGTGGTCGGGTTCGCCGGCGTCGTGGCGCTCGCGCTCGTCGCCGCGTTCGTCGCCGAGTCCGTGGGCGCCACGACGGCGACGGCGCTGACCGACCGGCTCCTGCCGCTGCTGGTGTTCTACGCGCCCGGGCCCCTCGCGGCCGCCGGGGCGTACGCGCGCTGCGGCGGGCCGGCGTGTCTGGCCGTCGGCGTCGTACCGGCGCTCGTCCTCGGGGGGTTCGTCCTCCTCGGGACGCTCGTCGGCGTCCCCGGCGTCAACGGCGGGAACCCGGCGATCGGCGACGTGACGGTGAGCTTCGCCGCGATCGGGGTCACCAGCGCGTTCGTCGGCTACTGCGCCGGCGTGACCGCCGTCCTCGCCGCCGACGTGCTGGGGTTCGGGAGCGCCGACAGCGACGAGTGAGGGACGCGCGGCGAGACCGAGCCCGACCGATCTCCGGACGTTTATTTTCGCCCGCCGCGAAGCGGGCCCGTGCGACGCTTCTCCGCAGAGTACCTCGAACACACCCGCCGCGGGATGTGGGAGGACGGCCGCGACGCGCTCGCTGACCTGGAGCTGGCGAGCCGCGAGCGCGTCCTCGACGTCGGCTGCGGCACCGGGGAACTGACTCGCGTGCTGGCCGCGGAGGCGGACGGGGCCGTGGGAGACGGAGGGGCGACGGAAGCGGGCGCGACCGTGATCGGCGTCGACGCCGACCCCGAGCTCCTCTCGGTCGCCCGCGACGCGGAGCGGGGGACGGACGCCGGCGCGCGGATCGACTACCTCGCGGGCGACGCGACCCGGCTGCCGGTCGGCGACGACGCGGTCGACCTCTCGGTCTGTCAGGCCCTGCTGATCAACCTCCCGGACCCGACCGCGGCGGTGCGCGAACTGGCCCGCGTCTCGGAGGACCTCGTCGCCGCGGTCGAGCCGGACAACGCCGACGTGCGGGTGGCGTCGTCGGTCGACGCCGAGGAGCGGCTGGAGCGGGAGGCGCGCGAGGCGTACGTCGACGGGGTGGAGACGAACGTCGCGCTCGGCGACCGCGTGCGCGAGGCGTTCGACGCGGCCGGGCTGGTCGACGTGCGGACGCGGCGCTACGTCCACGAGAAGCGGACCGAGCCGCCGTACGCCGAGGCCGCGCTGCGGTCGGCGGCGCGGAAGGCCTCCGGCGCTGGGCTGGCCGACCACCGCGACGAGTTGGTGGCCGCGACCTCCGAAGCGGCCTACGACGACCTCCGCAGGCGCTGGCGGGAGATGGGCCGGGAAGTCGTCGACGCCATCGGCGCCGAGGAGTACGAGCGCGTCGAGTACGTCCCCTTCGACGTGACCGTCGGACGAGTGGAGTGAGAGAGGACGTGAATCGAAGCGGGTAGGTGATTATTTATAAGTCGGAGGGACAGGTTCCGAGTGTAGTTTATAAATGGACGGTGGCAGATCGGCGGCAAACACTGCCAAAGCCCCAGCCGCTCGCTTATAACTGGTTGACCGTGGATCGGCGGCCAACACTGCCAAAGCCCCAGCCGCTCGCTTATAACTGGTTGACCGTGGATCGGCGGCCAACACTGCCAAAGCCCCAGCCGCGAGGGGACCGTACGCTCGCTGCGCTCCTCGCTCAGTCACTCCGCTCCTTCGCTGCGGTGCTTGGCGTCGCCTACGGTCCCCTCGCGGCTGCCCCTTTGAATCCCGCCCCCTTCCGCGCAACACCGCACCTCACGCCTCCCCAGCCTCAGTACCTCACAAAGCATCGTCAGCGAACCTGACCTGAGTCACCTATTCTGTTACAATGAGTCGTCGGTAGTGGCTGATCAGCGCTGTTCGAAGCCGGAGCTGTCGCTGTCGGCGGCGCTCAGCCGCCGACGCGACAGCGTTGCCACTCACGAGACGGCGTACTCGGTCGGTGACTACCGGTGGAACCGGTCGTCCGGTGGTCGGTTTGCGGGGACGGCCCGACGCACCGCGAGGGCCGTCCACGCAG
>NZ_AOJN01000036.1 GCF_000337335.1 Halorubrum distributum JCM 10118
CTTCGTGGAGTTCACTGTCTGCTTGCTGGGTCGTAGACACACCTTCAGCAAGCAGGCGTTCTAACTAAGCGGCTTTGTGAAGTACTGAGCCTCGTCGCTGGCGGCTGATGCCGCCAGCGACTCCCTCGCGCGTGCTTCTCGCGCCCGGAGGGCGCTCGAAGGCACGCGCCACCCCACCGCATTTCATTTATAAATAGCGTCGCGGCGCGTCCGTATCAGACCATGTCGCCGCGAACGGACGCGCCCTCCTGCTCGGCTCGCTGCTGTTTGAGCACGTCGGCGGCCTCGTTCGCGGCGTCCTCGTCGGCGCCGAGCATCCCGAGCGCGGCGGGCAGCGTCGGCATCGCGAGCGAGGCCTCGCGCAGGCGGTCGAACGCCTCGTCGTCGCGCTCGCCGTCGACCCAGAGGCAGACGCCGCGGGGGTCGAGCACCTCCTCGTAGGCGTCGCGGGCGAGCGCCCCCTTCAGGCGCTGACGGACGTTGTCCTCGAAGCCCGCGTTACACACTTCGAGGTGGATCGGCATGTCGTCTTGAACGAGTTCGGCCGCGAGGCACTTCTCGGGCGCCGCGTACCCGTTGTCGCTCGTGCGCACACGGTCCGGGTGCGCCTCGGCCCACTGGGCGTCGACCGTGGTGCCGACCCCTTTGACGCCGTACTCCGCCTCGAAGTCGGCGGCCGCGTCGGCGTCGCCGCCCATGATCACGTCCTTCGTGAGGTAGACGTCGAGGCGCTCGACCGGGTCAAGCCCGAGCGCGACGTCGCCGAACGCCCACACCTCGCGGACGGGCACCGGCATCGGCTCGCTCGCGACGCGGTCGACGAGCGTCTCCAGGCGGTCGACTGCCCGTTCGCGTTCCATTGCCGGCGAGTACGCGACGGGCGGGCAAACCGGTTACGCTCACAGGTCGTCCAGCCGCGCCGCGACGTCGTCCCAGTGTCCGCCCTTCCAGAACCACTGCCCGCACTCGGTACAGCGCCACCCGGGCCGGTCCGAACCCACGTCGTCCGGGACGTAGTCGGGGCGGTCGGTCAGAGCGGCGTTCGCCTCGGGGGCGCCGACGCGCTCGACGGGGCCGTTACACGAGCCGCACCGCGTCGGCTCGTCGGCGAGTTCGACCGGGAGGCCGGCCGCGTCGAGCTCGCGGAGCTGGTCGATAACGTCGCGCTCGGTGAGCAGGACGGCGTCGACCGGGGGATCGGCGCTCGGGGCCCTGTCCGCCAGCTCGCGGTCCCGAGTGAGGAGGACGCGGCGCTCGGCCGCGGCGAGCGACAGGAGCCGGTCGTCGGCCTCGACCCCGCGGTCGAGCGCGTAGGCGGCGTCGTACCCGCACAGCCGCAGGTACGTGGCGAGCTTGCCGCACATCACGTCGAGGAGGATCCGCGGCCGGTCACTCGTCGACGAGCCGGCGTCGCCCGCCGGACCGTCGCCCGCCCGGTCCGTCATCTACAGCAGGAACGAGCGGAGCCCGTTGAGCGAGCGCGCGTTGAGCACGTTCGACGTCTCGGCCCAGCCCCGCCGCGCGGTGTGGATCCCGTACCGGGCGTTGTCGAGCTCGCGCGGAGCATGAGCGTCGGTGTCGACGGCGATCGTCGCCCCCGCCTCGATGGCGGCCCGAACGAACTCGCCGTCGGCGTCGAGCCGAGCGGGGTTCGCGTTCACCTCGATCGCGGTCCCGTTCGCCGACGCCGCCGCGGCGACCGCCTCGACGTCCGGGTCGAGCCCCGGCCGCTCGTTGATGAGACGGCCGGTCGGGTGGCCGAGGACGTCGACGTGCGGGTGTTCGACCGCGCGGATTAGCCGCTCGGTGGCCGCCTCCGAGTCCTGTCCGAGCGCGGCGTGGGGCGACGCGACGACGAGATCGAGCGCGGCGAGGATCTCGTCGTCGGTCGCGAGGCCGCCGTCGGCGTCGATGTTGGCCTCGATCCCGTGGAGGATCGGGATGTCGACCTCGTCGGCCGCCTCGGCGACCGCCGCGGCCTGCTCCTCGATGTCCGACTCGTCGAGGCCGACCCCGCCGACCATCCCCGGCCCGGTCGCGTGGTCGGTGACGACGTGGTAGTCGTAGCCGCGCTCCTCGGCCGCCCGCGCCATCTCGGCGATCGAGAAGCCGCCGTCGGACCAGTCGGTGTGGGTGTGGAGGTCGGCGCGGAGGTCGCCGGGCTCGACGAGGAAGGGGAGCCGCCCCTCGGCGGCCGCGTCGACCTCGCCGCGGTCCTCTCGCAGGTCGGGCGGGATGGGATCTAAGTCGAGCGCGCGGTACACCTCGTCCTCGCTCTCGCCCGCGACGCGCTCGCCGGCGCGCGTCGAGTCGGGTTCCTCGGCGCCGTTTCCGTCGCCGCCGGCGTCTCCGTCCGCTTCCTCGGCCCCCTCGCCGTCGACGTCGCTCACGTCGAAGAGGCCGTACTCGTTGAGCTTCAGCCCGCGGTCGATCGCCCGGTTGCGGACGGCGACGTTGTGCGCGCGAGACCCGGTGAAGTACTGGAGCGCGGCGCCGAACTCGTCGGAGTCGACGATCCGGAGGTCGACGCGGGTGCCGTCCGCGCGCACGCTCGCCTTCCCGGTGCCCGCCTCGATCGTCGCATCCGCGGCCTCCCAGTCGGTGAACGCCTCGACGATCGGCTCGCGCGCCTCGCTCGCGACGAGCAGGTCGACGTCGCCGATGGTGGGCTTCCAGCGCCGGATCGAGCCGCACACCTCGGCGGACTCGACGGGGTCGAGATCGGCGAGGTACGCGAGCGCGTCGTCCGCGACGGGGCGGGCGTCGCCGAGCCGGGTGCGCTCGCGAGATTCGCGGGCGAACGGAACGTTGTCGAGGATGTTCTGTTCGGTCTTCGCGCCGAAGCCCGACACCTCCTGGATCTCGCCCGCCTCGGCGGCGGCCTCCAGCTCGTCGAGGTCAGAGATTCCGAGCGCGTCGTACAGCGAGCCGACGGTCTTCGGGCCGACGCCCTCGACCGCGGTCAGCCCGGCCATGTCGACCGGGAGCTCCTCGCGGAGCTCGTCCAGCTCCTCGATCGCGCCGGTCTCGACGTACTCGACGATCTTCGCGGCGATCGCGTCGCCGACGCGGTCGATCTCGGCGACCGCGTCCTCGCCGTCGGCCGCGAGCCCCTCGATCGGGGCGGGGTGGTCGCGGACGTTCTCGGCCGCCCGTCGGTAGGCGGTCGGCTTGTACTCGACGCCCGTCGCCTCGAGGAGGTCGGCGAACTCCTCCAGCCGCGTCGCGACCTCGTCGTTCCGGCTCATGACGCGACCGTTCGACGGCGCGATACTTATACCGACGGCCGAACGCCCGACGGCCGGCCCGCGGCGGCTCGCCGGCCGCTTATGCCGTCGGCGACCGTACCCGGTTCCATGTCGACCGACGACTCCGACGGCGAGCCCGGGGAGCGAAACGTGTTCGGCGGCGAGCTGGCCCCGTGCGGCGACGATCCCGTCACGGGATACCTCCGCGACGGCCGCTGCCGCGACGTCGACGGCGACGCCGGCGAGCACACGCTCTGTGCGGTCGTCACGGCCGAGTTTCTCGAGTACAGCCGCGAGCGCGGTAACGACCTGATAACGCCGCGCCCCGAGTTCGACTTCCCCGGGCTGGAGCCGGGCGACCGCTGGTGCCTCTGCGTCGGGCGGTGGGTCGAGGCGGCGGAGGCCGGCGTCGCCCCGCCGGTCGTCCTCGAAGCGACGAACGAGTCCGTGCTGCGGGCGGTCGACGCCGACCGCCTCCGAGAGCACGAGTTCGACCCGGAGGCGTTCGAGCCCGAGAGCCTCGACTGAGCGCTGCGAGTGTCGTCAGGGGCCCGGAGGCCGGCGAACCGTCACTCGGTCACCCAGAGCCCGGCGGCGACGACCGCCGCCAGTCCCATCGAGCCCGCGAGCAGCGCGAACGCCGGCCGGAAGCCGACCGCGTCGGCGACGATGCCGACCGCGCTTGGCGCGAGCGCGCCGGCCCCCATGAGCAGCGTCCGGACGACGCCGAGCCCCCCGCCGGCGAGCCGCTCCGGGAGCAGCTCCATCAGGTAGGCGCTGCGCACGGGCTGGAAGCCGTGCGAGCCGAGGCCGAAGAGGGCGACGACGACGGCGGCCGCGACGGCGCCGAGCCCGAGGCTCGGGAGCGAGACGAGCGCGACGAGCGCGGCCGCCGCCAGGCCGAGCGTGCCGACCATCACCGGAAACCGCCCGACGCGGTCGGAGAGGTCGCCGGTGACCAGCTGGACGAACGTCACCGCGAACACGAGCGAGTACAGGAGGTTCGCGGTCGACGTCGCGAGGTCGGCGGCCTCGGAGAGGTACAGCGGGAGAAACGCCACGAGCCCGTTGTGCGCGAACGAGAAGCCGACGGTCACCAGCACGAACGCCGAGAACCGGGGATTTCGGAACAGTCTGAGGTACTCGCGCGTGCCGGGGTCGTCGCCGTCGTCGCTCCCGGTCGCGCCGGTCGCCGCGGGCGAGCCGGAGAGCCGGACCGCGGTCGCGGCCGCGAGCCCGACCGCGAGGACGCCGGTGAGGAGGAACGGCGCGCGCCAGTCGGCGCCGGGGAGGCGCGCGAGGACGGCCGCGAGCGCGGGCGGCGCCGAGAGGACGGCGACGACGACCGCGGGCGCGGCGACCCCGCCCATCGCGCCGAGCGTGTCGTGCGCGCCGAGCATCCGCCCGGTGCGGGCGGGGTAGACGCGGGCGATCAGCCGCACCGAGACCGTCTTGTGGACGCCCGTCCCCGCGCCGATGACGAGCATCGCGGCGACCAGCGCGGCGAAGGGCGCGTCGAAGACGACGGCGAGCGACCCCGCGCCGGCGACGAGCGCGCCGGCGACGATCACTCGCACCGGGCCGAGTCGGTCCGCGACCGCGCCGCTCGGGAACTGCAGGAGGGCGTACACGACCATGAACCCGGTGAACGCGGTCCCGACGACGGCGTTGCTCACGCCGTAGGCGCCCTGGATCGACTCGAACAGCGGCGGGAAGAGGTAGCGGACGAACTTCCCGAGGAACCAGACGAGCGAGACGAGGATCAGGGCGTCGTACTCGCCGATCCGGTCCCGGGCCATCGACAAGCCGTAGCCCGGTCACCCCTATAAAGGGCCTGAAGCGCTCGGGGGCTGCCGGTACGGATCGATATGTCATCTCGATTTCCCGGGTGGCGCGTGCCTGCGAGCGGCCGCCGGTGGCGGCCGCGAGGAGCACGCGCGAGGGAGTC
>NZ_AOJN01000037.1 GCF_000337335.1 Halorubrum distributum JCM 10118
GGGACTCGAAGGGGCAGTCGCGAGGCCGCAGTAGGCGACGTAAGCACCGCAGGGAGCGAACGGAGTGAGCGACCGAGGAGCGTGGTTCGAGAGAGCAAAGCTCTCTCGTCATCACGAAAGGCGCGAAGCGCCTTTCGAACGACAGCGAGCGTACTGCGGCCTCGCGGCTGGGGCTTTGGAGGTGGTCTCCGCCAATTCCCAATCGGTTATTTATAAACGAACGGCTGGGGCTTTGGAGGTGGTCTCCGCCAATTCCCAATCGGTTATTTATAAACGAATAGCTGGGACTTTGGAGGTGGTCTCCGCCGCGTCACAGTTATCGATTTATAAACGAGCGATCGAGGAGTCAGAAGGATTCACCGCCCCCGCGACGGCGACGGCTTATAAATAAACAGTTGGATATTCGTGATTCAGCACCACCGGCGCCGCGCAGTCATTTATAAATACACGAGCAGTTCGGGGATGGTATCCTGCTTAGCTCCGCTGAAATTCTCATATCTCGTGCGGTTTTCATCGGATTCGCTCGGTACGGGTGATCCACACATCGACGTGCGGTACGGATCCGCCCCTACCGTGTTGAGAACGGCCGTCCGTCACTCAATGATATACTCCGGGGCGAGGAACATTGTGGCGAGAAAACAGACGAACACAAGGATGGCTGTGAGACGCAGTAGACCGGCCGCCCGTCGTCGGGTTTTCGGAAGGGATTCGGCGAGTCCGGACAGCGCGGTTCCGACGATAAAGAACAGTACCCACGGCACTACCGCTCCAGCTTCGCCGACGCTCCACGCATACACGAACACACACGAGAAAGAGACCGACGCGCCGAACTGGACGAGTGAACTGGGCCGACCCTGCGGTTCGTTGAACAGAACGTCGCTGACGTAGGGGACCATAGCCGATGTGTTCCTGCTAAAGATACTAAATGATGGCTTAATGTGGTTTGAGGGCCAGGATTTCGACGGATCCGACTAGTTAAAACGGCCCTTTCCCGCCGCCCATCATGTCGCCGAGGCCGCCGCCCTCGCCGCCCATCTTCTTCATCATGCGCTGCATGTCGCCCTCGCCCATCCCCTGGAACTGGCCGATCGTCTCCTCCATCATCGAGTGCTGTTCGAGGAGCTGCTGGACCGTCTCCTCGTCGGTGCCGGAGCCGCGGGCGATGCGCTCGACGCGGGACTGACCGACGACGCGGGGGTTCTCCAGCTCCTCCTCCGTCATCGAGTCCATGATGCGCTCGAAGCGGCGCATCCGGTCTTGGGTAACGTCCATCGCGTCGTCGGGCAGCTCGTCCATCATCCCGCCGCCGAGCCCGGGGATCATGTCCATCACCTGGTCGAGCGGCCCCATCTTGTTCATCGCGTCCATCTGCCGTTTCATGTCCTTCAGGGTGAACTCGCCCTGGAGCATGTCCTCGGGGTCCCAGTCCCCGTCCTCCTCCTGGGTCTCCTGCATCGCGCGCTCGACGCGCTCGGAGAGCTGCTTGAGGTCGCCCATCCCGAGCAGCCGGGAGATGAACCCGGAGGGCTCGAACCGCTCGATGTCCTGGACCGTCTCTCCGGTGCCGAGGAAGGCGATGGAGGAGTCGGTCTCGTTGACCGCGGTGAGCGCGCCCCCGCCTTTCGCGGTCCCGTCGAGCTTGGTGATCACGACGCCCTCGATGCCGATCGACTTCTCGAACTGGCGGGCCTGGTCCTTCGCGCCCTGACCGATCGCGGCGTCGAGCACCAAGAGCGAGCGGTCGGGGTCGACCACGCCCTCGATCTCTTCGATCTCCGCGATGAGGTCGTCTTCGAGCGCGTGGCGCCCCGCCGTGTCGACGATGTGGACGTCGGCGTCTTCGGTCTCTTCGAGGCCGGTCCGCGCGATGTCGACCGGGTCGTCGTTGTCGGGGTTGCCGTAGAAGTCGACCTCGGCGCGCTCGCACATCTGCTTCGCCTGGTCGTACGCGCCCGGCCGGAAGGTGTCCGTCTGGATCACCGCGGGGCGGAGCCCCTTCTTCGAGAACCACCAGGCCATCTTCGCCGCGGACGTGGTCTTCCCCGACCCCTGGAGGCCTGCCAGCAGGATCGTCTGGTTCTCGAGGGGGAGCTCGGTGGAGTCGCCCACGAGCTCGACCATCTCCTCGTAGACGATCTTGAGGACGTGGTCCTTCGCGGTGGTGCCGCCCGGCGGCTCCTCTTCGAGCGCGCGGGACTTGATCGAGTCCGACAGCTCCATCACGAGGGAGACGTCGACGTCGGCGGAGAGGAGGGAGCGCTGGATCTCCTTGACGATCTCCTCGACGTCGCTCTCGGAGAGTCGGGACTTCCCCTGGAGCTTGTCGAGGCTGCTCCGCAGGGACGTGCCGAGGTCGTCGAGTACCATTTGCCGGAGATAGGCGGGCGACGCGGTAAAGCTTTGTTCGTCGGCGGTGGCGGGATACGTCGCTGATCGCGGATCCCCGCCGAACGCCTCCAGAGCCCCGGCTGCTCGCTTATAAATGATTGAGTGCGGATCGGCGGTGAACACCGCCAAAGCCCCAGCCGTGAGGACGGCGCAGGCGACGTAAGCACCGCAGGGAGCGAACGGAGTGAGCGAC
>NZ_AOJN01000038.1 GCF_000337335.1 Halorubrum distributum JCM 10118
GTCTCGCGGCCGCCGATGGCGGCCGCTCGCAGGCACGCGCCACCGCAAAAACTCCAACTTCAGTAAGTCGACAGGCTCGCCGCCCCAATGCGACGGTTCTCCCCTAACCGCCCGCCTCAGACCTCTTCCGCGATGTACCGCTCGATCCGCGTCACGAGCTCCGGGCGGAACGTCCAGAACCCGTCCCAGACGTTCGGCTCGTCTTCGAGCGCGAGCAGCGCGACGTGGTCGCCGTCGCCGCCCTCCGGCGGCGTGAACACGACGAACCACGACCGCTGATACGGGTAGGAGGTCCCGGTGTGGACGGTGATCGGGAGCCCCGAGAGCGAGTCCGCTTCCCCGACGCCGTACACGTGGACGTCGACGCCGCTCCCGGCGACCTGCTCGTACACCGACCGGGTGCCGCGCTCGTCGTCGATCCGCGAGAGCCGCTGGAAGGAGGCGCGCAGCGTGCCGGCCCCGTGTTCGACCGCGATCCGCTCTATCACCCGCGAGATGATGATGAGGAGGAGCTTTTCTTTGTTCGATTCGGGGTAGCCGCGGACCTGAAACGGGACCTCGTCGAGCCCCTCGAACACGGCCGGGAGCGCGACCTCGCCGAGTTCGATCCCGCCGGTCTTGTAGAGGTCAGAGTTGATGAGCAGCACCGATTCGAGTAGCTCGTCGAGGGGCGACCGCGCCACGACCGATCCGTCCTCGACGAGGGCGACCACGTCGCCGTCGTCCGCCGCGGTGTCGGCCTCGGCCTCCCTGACCGAGACGGGCTGGCCGTCGAGAAGCGAGTCCAGCAGGTTTCGGACCGGGTCCGGCGACGACCGGTTCAGGAGGACGAGGTGCCGGTCCGGCGCCTCGAGCTCGTCGAAGAACGAACGGAGCGATCCGGCCATACCGCTATTCCGGCCGAGCGACTCAAAATCCTTACTCCCGGCCGCGCTCGTCGACGAGCCGCGCGCCCGCGGCGTCGATCCGACAGACGTTCGGGTCGTAGCCCGCGTCCGAGAGCCCGGTCCCGAGCGCGAAGACGGTACGGCCGAGCATCGCCATGGCGGCGCCGAGGTCGTCGGGCGAGCCGGACGATTCGGGCGAGCCGCCGTCAGCGTCGACCGCCGCGATCGCCTCGGCCGCCTCGGGGACGAGCAGGTCCGCCTCTCGGGCGAACCTCCGGGCCGCGTCCATCAGCGTCGGGAGTCGAGGGTCCGCGCGGAGGCGGTCCAAGGCGTCCTCGCCCGCCGCCGTGAGTGCGTCGGTGTCGCCGCCCAACACCGCCTCCGTCGACAGTTCGCCGAACGTGACGTACTCGACGCGCGCGGTCGCCGGGACGCCGTCGAGCTCGCCGACGCCGGGCGCGCCCGGTTCGAGCCGGACCGGGACCCCGCCGCGCGCCTGCGCGACCACGTCGCCGAGGCCGGTCCCGCGGCCGACCTCCGCGGCGTGGGCGATCCGGACGAGGTCGTTCTCGGAGCGGCCGCGGTCGAACGCGTCGTTCGCGGCGAGCGCGGCCCCCAGCGCCGCGGCGCCCGAGATTCCGAAGCCGGCGCCGATCGGGAGGTCGGTCTCGACGGCCACGTCGGCGCCGCGCGCGCCCAGTTCGGCGAGGACGTCGTCGACCGCGCCGATCGATCCGGGCTCGCCGTCGATAGTGCGAGATCCGGGTCCGTCGCTCGCGGCGCCGCCGTCGCCGCCCGTCGCCGCATCGGTCTCGCCGGCCGGCGCCGACACCCGGACGGTCACGCCGTCGGTGAGCGTCACGCCCGCGCCGCGCGAGCCGGCGACCGCCGGCTCGTCGGCGGGGTGCGCGCTGAAGAAGGCGGTGACGTGGCCCGGGACGAACGCGGTCGCCCGCTGGCTGCTCATGTGGCGGCCGACGAGCGGGCCGCGATTAACGGTTGTTATCCGGACCGAGTCGGTCGGGAAGGCGACCGCCGCGCGACGGCGACGACACCGCAGGCCTAAGTACCGGCCGGCCGAACCGCGGCCGTATGCGAAGCCAGTTGCGTCCCGTCCTCGCCGCCCTGCTCGCGCTGGTGTTCCCGGGGCTCGGCCACCTATCGTTGCGCCGATGGGGGCGGGCGCTGCTGTGGCACCTGACGATCGTCGGCGGCGGGGTCGCGCTGTTCGCGCTGTACGACGTCGAACCGGTCGACCCTCTCACCGACCCCGCGGCGGTATCGGCCGCGGTTCCCACCGACGTGGCGCTCCCCATCGTCCTCCTGTCCGCGCTGTCGGCGCTCGACGCGTACCTCGTCGGGCGGGCGGACGCCGCCGAGCGCGACCGCGTTGACGCCGCCACCGAGGCGATGCGGCGGCGGGCCGCGAACGCGGACGGCGACGACGGACCGGGAGGGAGTCGGTCCCCGCCGGCCGCGGCCGACGACGGCGCGGACGGCGAGACGCTGGAGGTGACCTGTCCCAGCTGCGGCAAGGAGGTCGACGCCGACCTCGACTTCTGTCACTGGTGTACCGAGCCCCTCCCGTGGGCCGAGTCGGACGATCGGTGACGCGGACGGCCCCGCCGGTACCGGGACAGCGTCACCCGCGGTAGTTTCTCACCGCTGATAACTGAGAGCCAACTATCATATAACCCCGCCGAGACGGTTCGGGTACGGACGCGAACGACGGACGGAACATGAGTCTGAATCCACGACAATACGACGTACGGGAGCTGCGCCGGATCGCGGACGCCCCGCGAGACGGTGCGGACGGAGCGCCTCGGGAGCGGGCGCTCCGGCGGCCGAACCGGAACCGAGCCGAGCAGGCGGCGCGCTCGGCCGCGTTCACGGAGCTGCTCCAGCGTCAGCGTGGTGCGCGGCTGAACGGCGACAGCGCGGATCGACCGTACCTGACGGCGATCCCGGCGTCGCCCGCGGCGGAACGCGAGATCGGCGAGTGGCTCGGCTACCTCGTCGACGTCGGCGGCCACGTGCGGAGCCGGGACGCGCTGTCCTACTACGGCGAGCTCGACTGGGTCGGCGACGACGCGGTCGCGGCGCTTTCGCGCCGGTTGGAGGGGTTCGACGCCCCGCCGCGCGACCGCGTGTTCACCCCCGCGGACCACCGGATCAGCCTCGTCTCCATCGTCCGGATCGCTTCGTGTGCGAGTGACCAATGAGCGACGACGAATCCACGGACATCAACGAATCGGACGAATCGGCAGCGGTCGGCGTGAAACTCGGCAGCACCCGAACGGTGCTCGACATCCCCGACGGCCGGGGCGGCCGCGAGCGCCACTCGATACTGACCTGCCTCGCGACCTACGAGGACGCCATCACCGGCGAGGAGAAGGTGCTGTTCGGCGAGGAGGCCGCGGTGGAGTACCCCGACCGCGTGCGCTTCATGCTGCGCTCGGGGCTCCCCGAGGACGACGACAGCGTCGCGGACGCCGAGCGCTTCTTCGAGGCGGTCGTGGACGCCCACGACGTGCCCGAAGACAGCGCGGTCGTCTACGCGGTGCCGACCATCGACAACGAGGCGGGCGTCGAGAACCTCAAGTCGGTGATCGAGGGCTCCTCCATCGGTGATGTCGAGACGCGGAGCTACCCCGAGTCGCTGTGCGGGGCGATCCCCGCCTACGGCGACGACCTCGACGCGATCGACGAGGTGTTCGTCTCGGTGAACCTCGGCTCGACGACGATGGAGGCGTGCGCCTACCGGCGCGGCGAGCAGCTCTCGCCGTTCTCGACCGGCTCGGTGACGGGCAACGAGGTCGACCGCCGGATCGTCGCCGCCGTCGAGGAGGAGACCCAGGGTCGGGTCCACATCGACCGGACGACCGCGCGGGAGTACAAGGAACAGCACGGCGACGTGTACGACTTCGAGCCGTTCACCGACGTGGTCCAACAGCCGGGCGGCGGGAGCCACGAGTTCACCGTCGACCGCGGCGTTCAGGAGCCGATCGACCGCTACATCGACGAGGCGGTCGACGTGGTCGCCAACGAGTTCCTCCCCGAGCTCGCCAACGACCACATGAAGCCCTACCAGCTGGCGCTCGGGCGCCCGCTCGCCGTCACCGGCGGCATGGCGTGCATCCCCGGGCTCACCGAGGAGTTCGAGAAGCGCCTCAGCGAGGAGCTCGACCGCGAGGTCGAGGTCGTCTCGCCCGAGGAGCCCGCGCTCGCGGCCGCTGACGGCGCGGCGCGCATCGCGGCGCGACTCGTCTGAGCGGCGCGCGAGCGGTTCGGCGTTTTACTATTTTTAAATTCCACAGCGGCCGATCCGCGCTACGCCGACCGAGACCGATGCGGTGGCGTGCGCCTGCGAGCGGCCGGAGTGAAGCGGAGGCCGCGAGGAGCACGCGCGAGGGAGTCAGTCGCCGGAGCGAAGCGGAGGCGACTGACGAGGCTGGGGAGGTGTGAGGTGCTGTGCGGTCGCGGTCGGGTGGGACTCAAAGGGGCAGCCGGGAGGCCGCGGTAGGCGACGTAAGCACCGCAGCGAGCGAAGCGAGCGAGGAGCGTGGTTCGAGAGAGCTTCGCTCTCTCGTCATCCCGAAAATCTCCGATTTTCGGGCGACAACGAGCGTACTGCGGCCTCCCGGCTGGGGCTTTGGCGGTGGTTACCGCCGATCCACAATCGGCTATTTATAACCGATCGGCCGCCACGTTGGCGACGCTTACACCCGATCCACTGCCCACCATTTATACCTCGAAGAGGCGCTCGGCGTCGTCGGCCTGCCGGCGGTAGATGCCGCGCCCCTTCAGCCGCGGCACCTCGTGGCGGTGGAGCCGCTCCGCCTCGGTGTCGTACACGAGCGGGAAGACGTTCGTGCGGCGCTTCGCGACCGTGAACCCGTTCATCGCGTCGAGCAGCGACGCGTCGGGTTCGGGGGTCGCGAACGTCACGTAGCCGACGGGCGTCGGCGCCTCGCCGCCGTCCGCGCGTCCGGGTTGGGGGTCGATCCGGTCGGCGAGCACGTCGCGGAACGCCGCCGCGGTGTCCGCGAGCGTCTCAGCGTCGATCCCGTCTCCCTCAGTTTCGTCCGCCTCGACGAGCGTCGCCAACACCGCCACGTCGCCGAGCGTGTCGTCCGTCTCGCGGGTCATCCACATGCGCTCGAACTCCTCTGTCCCCGCCTCAACCGCCTCGAAGCCGTGGTCGCGCCGGTTCGCCGCGACCGCGTCCCGGTAATCGCTAATCTCCATAGGACCCCCACGACCTACATGCTAAAAAATAACACACATGATCCGCGGGGGAGCGCCCCCAGCAGTAAGGCTATACGCACGCCGGTGCTGCCGGACCCATGACACCGACGCGACGGCGCTACCTCCGCAGGGTCGGCGGCGCGAGCGCGGCCGGGCTGCTCGCGCTCGCCGGCTGTACGTCGGCTCCCGACGCCGGCGACGGTAGCGACGGCAGCGGCGTCGACGGCGGCAACGGCACCGACGCCGGCGGCACGCGCCCCGAGGGAACCGGCGGGCCGGGCGTCTCGATCGTCTCCGTCGACGACGAGGTCGAGCTCCCGATTCGGGCGGCCGTCGAGATCGCTCGCGAGGCCGCGACGACGGGCCATCCGCCGCGGCTCCGCACGAGGCTGACGAACGCGGGCGACGAGCGGGTTCGCGTCGGCGAGGGACGCGCCGCGCACTTCGAGTACGTCTCCGACGGCGACGACGCGCTCGTGCTCCTTCCGGCGGACGCCGAGTACCCCGCCGAACCCGGCTGCTGGCGGCTGACCGACACCATCGCGATCACCGAAGAGTACCGGACGTTCGCGCTCGACCCCGGCGAGTCCAGCGAGCGCTTCATCGACCTGTACGCGACGCCCGGCGGGGACGCCTGCCTCCCGGTGGGCGAGTACCGGTTCGAGACGACGGTCTCGGTCGTGTCCGGAGACGCCGAACCGCAGTCGTCGGCGACGTGGGGCTTCTCGGTCGTGCTGGAGTGAGCGCCGATCGCCGATACCTGTCCGCCGAGGTCGCCGCGCGAGATATATACTGCCCAATAGCCCTCTTAGGAACCGTTAATCCGGCGCGCCGAGACGCACGGGTATGAACGACGACGACGTCGTGACGTTCGGGTTCGTCTGCGTCCAGAACGCCGGGCGCAGCCAGATGTCCGCGGCGTTCGCGGAGCGCGAGCGCCGCGAGCGCGGCCTCGACGACCGCATCGAGATCGTGACCGGCGGCACGCACCCGGCCGACGAGGTCCACCCCGAGGTCGTGGCGGCGATGCGGGAACTCGACATCGACCTCGCCGACCGCGTCCCCCGCGAGGTCTCGACCGCGGAGCTCGACGCGTGCGACGTGGTCGCCACCATGGGCTGTTCGACGCTGACGCTGGCCGACGGCGTCGAGGGGCGCGACTGGGCCCTCGACGACCCGCACGGACAGGACGTCGAGCGCGTCCGGGAGATCCGCGACGAGATCGAGGGGCGCGTCCGGGCCCTCTTCGACGAGTTCTTCGACGAGAGGTAGGCGGCGACGGACAGCGAGCGCCGCGGCTCGCGAGAGAATTCGGAATAGTCCCGGGCGGATTCGAACCGCGGTCACTCCGCTTCGCTCCGTTCCCTGCTTCGAATCCGCGGTCGGGACTACTCGTCCGCACTTCGTTCGGAGAATAGTCCCGGGCGGATTCGAACCGCCGTCAATGGCTCCAAAGGCCATTATGATTGGCCACTACACCACGGGACTGCGACTCCGGCTAACCGGCGGGCACTCAAGTAGGTTACTCTCCGCGGCGCGTCGAGAGACCGTCTCCCGACTACGCCCCCTCCTCGATCCGGTCGAACCGCTGCTCGAAGTTCTCCCGGCAGGAGCCGCAACAGAAGTGGTACAGCGTCCCGTCGATCCGGGCCGACTCCCCCTCCGCGGTGACGGTGTTGCCGCACTCGACGCATTCGACCGCGAGGTCCGCGTCGCCGACGGCGGGCGACCACTCGTGGGCGTCGAGCGGGCGCACCGACAGCTCGTCCACGGCCTCCAGCCCGACCGCGTCGTCCACGAGGTCGCGGGCGGTCCCCTCCTCGACGCGGGCGACGACCGTCACCTCGCCGTCGGCGGTGAGGAACGCGTGTTCGACGCGCTCATGGCCCGCGACCGCCTGGTGGACGCGCTCGGCGTCCGCGGGCGCGACCGAAAGCGTCGCGAAGACGGACAGCCCGTCGGAGAGCGCGTCGCCGTCGATCCGGAGCGTGAACCCCTCGATCACGCCCACCTCGCGAAGCCGGTCGACGCGGTCGGACACCGCGGGCGCCGACAGGTCCACGCGCTCGGCGATGTCGCTGTACGGGCGCCGCGCGTCGGCCAGCAGCAGCCGGATTATCTCCCGGTCCGTCTCGTCGAGGGTGCGCATGGCTGCCTGTTCGCCCGGCGCGAACAAAAGGCGTCCGGGCGGCGAGCGGCCGAACAGGGGGCGGCCGAACAGGGGGCGGCCGAAACGGGCGGCCGGACGCGAGGCGTCCGGGAAACCGGCCGTGTCGTGGGCGACGGAAAGGCAGTTGTGTCCGCGGCGCAAACTGGCGCGCATGACGACGATAGACGTCGACGGCATGTCGTGTACGGGCTGTGAGGACAACGTGACCGACGCGCTCGGCGAACTGCCGGGCGTCGAGTCCGCGGCCGCCGACCACGAGGCGGGCACCGCGACCGTCGAGGGCGACGTGGACGTGGACGCCGTCGTGGCCGCCATCGAGGACGCCGGCTACGAGGCCTCGGCGTAAGCGAATCGCCGCGCCTTTTTCCCCGAACGCGCTCGCGGGGACATGGACACCGTACTGATCACCGGGAGCGCCGGCGGCGTCGGCGCGTGGACGGTCGACGCGCTCGCCGACGCGGACCGGGAGGTGGTCGCCGTCGACCGCCGAACGCCCCCGAACGACGAGCGCCGCGACGACGTCGACTACGTGGCGGCGGACCTCACCGACTACGGCGAGACGCGCCAGGTGGTCGACGCCGCCGCGCCGGACGCGGTCGTCCACCTCGCCGCGATCCCGCATCCCGAGGACCACGCCGGCTCGCGGGTGTTCGCGAACAACGTCGAGAGCGCGTACAACGTCTTCGACGCGGCCGGCGCCGCCGGCGCCCGGATCGTTTGGGCGTCGAGCGAGAGCCTCTACGGCACCGTCTTCGCCGAGGACGACTGGCTCCCCGACCGCCTCCCGATCGACGAGGAGACGCCGACGGAACCCGAGGACCCGTACGGCCTCTCGAAGGTCGTCGGCGAGGAGGTCGCGGCCGCCGCCGCCCGCCGGCACGGCGTCCCCGCAATCTCGCTGCGCCTCTCGTGGGTGACCTACCCGGACGACGAGCGGCGCCGCGAGGCCCGGGAGACGTTCGACCCCGCGACCGCGGAGCCGAGCGGCAACTGCTGGTCGTCCGTCGACGTGCGCGACGTCGTCTCCGCGATCGAGGCCGGGATCGACCCCGAGACCGAGATCGACGGCCACGAAGCGGTGCTGATCGTCGCCGCGGAGAACTTCCTCGGCCGCGACACCGCCGCAACGATCGAAGCGGTTCACGGCGACCGCCCCGCCGACTGCGACCTCGACGGCGACGAGTCCGCCTTCGACTGCTCGAAGGCGGAGCGCCTGCTCGGCTGGGAGCCGGAACACTCCTGGCGCGACGGGGTCGAATCGGGGCGCGACGGCGACTGAACGGGAGTCGCGCGGAGACGGGTCGCGTCCGGGGAACCGATCACCGCCGGGGGGAATCAGTCGCTTTCGTCGTCCCGTTCGGCCGAGTCCGTCGCGTCGCCGTCGGTCGGTCGGGAGTCCGTCCCCCAGACGTCTCCCTCGTCCGGCACGTCGACGTCGGGAGCGTCGAGGTCGGCGGCGTCGACCCCGCGGTCCGGCGAGTCGCCGTCCCCGGGGGGACCCGAATGGGTCGCGGCCGAGTCCGGACTCCCCGCCGTCGCTGCCGGATCCGACTCGGTGACCGCCTCGCCGTCGGCGGGGCCCTCCCCGGGGGCGGTCGTCGGCGCGGGCGGGCGGTAGGTGTAGACGAACTCCCCGGAGACGGCGTGGAACGCGCCGGTCTCCGGGTCTTCGACGACGCCGGTGTCGTTGTCGATCGCGAAGTCGACGAGGTCTCGCAGTGACCCGGCCTCGGCGGTCGGGCGCTCGTGGACCGACGCGGGGAGCCGGAACGTCGTGATCCACTCCGCGAACTCCGAGCGGTCGTCGCGGTACGAGAGGTACTCGCGCTCCGCGTCGGTGAGCGCGAGGTCGTACTCCCGCGTCGCGTAGCCGATCCCGCCGGCGCCGACGAGGCCGACGAGCAGGAGGAGCGGGCCGCCGAACGACCGGAGCACGCCGTATTCCCGCTCGACGGTTACGGGCTCGGTCCGCTCCGTGGTGTCGGACTGGACCCCGGGCTCGGAGACGGAGTACGTGTCGCCGCCGTGGGTGATCGTCATGTCGAGCGTCTGCGTCGACGCCGTCGGGACGCCGCCGATCGACCCGTCGACGGCCACCTCGGTCGTGACGAACGTCTCCGTCTCGCCGGGCGAGGCGCCGAGCTCCTCCTCGATCGACGCCACCCGCCCGTCTATCGCGGTGCTGTTGAGCGCGAACGAGGCGTTCACCGTCTGGCCGGGGGAGACGCCGGAGACCGTCTCCGACGCGAGCGGCTCCGTCTCGCGCCAGTAGACGGTCCCCTCCTCGCCGACGTTGCGGATCACGAGCGTCGAGCCGACTTCGACGGTCACGTTCTCGGCGGTCGACGCCGCGTAGCTCGTCGCCACGTCCACGTCGAGCTCCGGCGCGACCCGCGTGAAGTACGTGTCGCGCCCGTCGAGCACCGTGCCGGTCTCGAAGACGGCGTTCGGCTCCGTCACCGTCGCGCTGTGGCGGTATTCGCTCTCGACGGTGAGCGACGAGACCGTCCGGCTCTCCGTCTCCGTGCCGGGGTCGACGTGCGTCGTGTACGCGAGCCCCGCCCCGACCGCGACGAGGAGGAGACAGACGACGAGGATCGCGGTGGACTGTGCGTTCAGGACGGCGCGGAGTCGAAGTCGGCGTTCGTTGGGAGCGTCTGCGGACATGTGTTACCTGTAGAACTCGCGGAGGAGGCGCTTGTAGAGCGGGGGGCGCTCGCGGGAGCCGCGCGATCGGATCCGGGCGGGCTCGCCGCGCAACAGCAGCAGCCCGATCGAGACGATGCCGCCGCCGAGCAGGCCGTTTATCGCGACGAGCGGCGCCCACGGGTGGACCCCGTACAGCTCGTCGACGATGCCGGGCGGCAGCACGGCGAGGTAGCGGTGTTCGACGACGAACAGGCGGTAGTACCCCGTCTCGTCGGGCGCCGACAGCGTCACCGTCGTCGACGCCTCGCCGCGGCTCGCCACCGAGAGCCGCTCCGGGTCGACGTCGACGCCAGGGCTCGCCGGTGTGACGTACGCGTACACGGGGACCAGCCCGGCGTTGGGGACGACGTACTCGAGCTCCTGGCTCGTGCCGCTCTCGATGACGGTCGGGTTCTCCGACTCGAACTCGGCGCTCACGACGCCGTACTCCTGTGTCCCGGCGGGGACGACCATCGCGGCCGTCGCGGTGGCCATCAACACGAGCGCCAGCACGCCGAGGATCGCGAACACGGAGGTGCCGTCGTCGCGCGACCGGTCCCGGGAGTCGCGGTCGCGCGTGCCGGCGTTGAGGTACCAGTCGACCGCGTACGCGACCATCGACAGCCCGAAGACGATGTACGCGAGCCCCTGCGTCCCCTGGAACGAGCGGACGCCGAACGTCACCGCGAGCCACGTCTGGACGGACTGTAAGGCGGACTGGAACCCCATCGCGACGGTGCCCAAGTGCGGTATCACGACGACGCCGCCGCCGACCTGAAGCGCCTTCGCGACGACCTCAGCGTCCTGAACGACCGGCTCGCCCCCGTCTTGGTCGGTGAACGGGTTGTTGTCCCCGCGGGTGATGTACCCGCGCTCGGTCTCCTCGACGACCCGGTGGGTCGTCAGGCCGCCGCCCTGTATCTCCTGAGCGTCGAACGTCACGACGTCTCCCGGGCCGATCCCGCCCGCGATCTGCGCGGGGATCGCCACGAACCCGTCGCCGGGAGAGAGCGTCGGCTGCATGCTCCCGGTCTCGACGTAGCTGAGGAGTATCGGCTGTCCGAGGAACTGGCCGACGACGAGCGAGACGACGACCAGCACCGCGGCCGCCTGAAGGGCCACGGACAGCGTTCGTTTGATGGACATAATGTCGATCTCGGTCGAAGCCGGTCTCGTCGGAGCCGCAGTCTCGGGTCGGCGACGGTCTCGGGGCGGCTATCGCCGCGAAGCGGTTCCTGTCGCCCGAGCGTCAGGTGGCCGTCGATCGCTGAACGGCGGCGTGTCCTAATAAGTTCGTGGGTGGAGGCGAGTCCGGAGGGTTGCGGGCGGCGTTACTCGTCGAAGACACCCCCCGCGAGCAGCGCGAACGGGCCGATGAACCCGAGACAGAACCCGAGGAGGTGGACGTAGAGGTTCACGACGCTGCCGCCGCCGGCGGGGTCGGCGGGGAACCCGACGACCGGGTAGCCGACGGCCACCACCGCGCCGACGGCGAGCAGGTCGCCGTAGCCGGGACGCGCCGCGACCGACTTCGCGTGTTCCCCGAGCGGCCGCGGGAGCCGCACCCCGCTGCTGGCCGCGTACAGCAGCGCGAGGAGCGCGCCCGCGACCCCGATCGACAGGCCGGCAAGCCCGATGCCCGCGGTCGAGACGGGCAGCGCGAGGAGCGCGATCCACCCGACGAGCGCGAAGAAGACCGCCGGCAGCGCGGCGACGGAGGCCCCGGGCGCGAACTGCTCGCGGGCGTAGTAGTACCACACGATGGGAAGCAGTCCGGCGAGCGCCATGTTGACGCCCGAGAAGCCGAACCCGATCGCGTTCCGCGGGACGGCGAGGTTCAGCGCGGACAGCGCGAACGGGAAGGCGCCGAGGTAGGTGACGAACGCGGTGAAGAAGAGGCGTCGGCGCCCGCTCAGGACCGCGAGCGCGTATCCGGTCCCGGCGAGCAGCCCGTACCCGGCGAGGTTCCCGAGCAGGTGGTCGGCGCCGAGGTGGACGTAGTGCGCCGTGAACGCCGACAACAAGGAGGGATCCATGTACGCGAACGCGAGCGACCGGCGGGTCGCTCGGGGGAGCGCGAACACTGCGACGAGGACGGTCGGCGGGAGGCAGAGCGCGACGAGGTCGATGAGGCGAGTGCGGGCGGATAGCTCGTCGAGGAACGCCGCGTACCCTGACCGACCGCGCGCGTCGCGGTCGCGGACGGGGCCGTCGCTCCCGTCCCTGCCCGGGGCCGAACGGTCAGTCTCCGACGAGAGGTCGCTCACGGGTGTCACTTCCGCGACGTTCGGTTAATCTCTGTGGTCCCGGGATCCAACGGCGATACCGATCGACCGGCGTCCGTGCCACCGACGCGAGCGGGCGTCACGACCGCGGCATCCGCCGGACGAGCGCGACGCTCGCCAGGACGATGGCGAGGAACACGGCGAGTCCGACGAGGTTCGACGGGCCGATCCCGCTCGGCTCCTCGGTGGGCGGATCGGACGCGTCGCCGTCGGGCGCCGCCGTGCCGCCGTCGTCCGTCCCTCCCTCGACGGACGCGGTGTCGTCCTCGTCGCCGTCGCCGGCCGGGTCGCCGACCGCGAGCGTCCCCGCCGAGACGCCGCCGACCGCGATATCGTACGTCCCCGGCTCGTCGAAGGTCGCTTCGAACGCGAGGGAAGCGGTTTCGTCCGGGCCGAGCTCGACCCGCTGCGTCGCGACGGGCTCGCCGGCGGCGGTGAGCGTCACGTCGCTCGCGCCGTCGCTGCCGCCCTCGTTCGCGACCGTCGCGCGGACGACGGTAGACGCGCCCGGATCGACGGCCTCGCGGTCGAGCGAGGCGTCGGTCGCGCGGATCCGTGGCCGTTCCGTCGCCACGGCGAACACCGAGAACTCGTCGGTCGACGCCGTGACGTGGACCCGGTCCTCAGGGAGGTCCAGTAGCCGGCGGACGGCCGGGTCGACGCGCTCCGTCTCCAGCCGCTCCCAGCCGTCGGGCTCCGACGCCGCCCGGCGGTACAGCGAGAGGTCGTCGGGATCGCCGCCGGTCTCGTTCAGGTAGTCGCGGTCGACGCTGACCGAAAAGCGCACGCGAGACACCTCATCGCCGGCGAACGAGTGGTCGAACTCGAAGTAGCCGACCGGCGCCGCGCCCCGGGAGTCGTTCAGCGGTCCGGCAGACGCGAACGGCTCCGGGCGGCCGACCGTCTCGAAGTCGACGTCGCCGCCGTCCGCGGCGTCGATCCGCACCCGGTCGAGGGTGACGACGCCGGAGACGATGTCCATCGCGCCCGCGTCGAAGGTGACCACCCCGCCGGGGGAGAGGCCCCGTCCCTCGAACGCCCGGCTGGCGGGCGCGGGCCGTCGGACGGTGGTGACGGGGCCGTCGCCGCCGTCGCCGTCGCCCTCGTCCGCCGTAGAGGCCGAATCGACGGACTCGGGGTCGGCGACCTGTGCGCGGATATCGAAGTCGTCGCCGCCCAGCTGCGTGCCGGCGACGGCGCCGCGCGCGTCGACCTCGAGCCCGATCGCGACCGTCTCGTCGGGGGCGAGCGTGACGTTGTTCGCCTCGCCCTCGATCGACTCGCCGTCGGCGACGAAGGTGACGTTCTCCTCGGGGTGTTCGATCCACACGCGGGCGTACTCGTCGGCGGTGTAGGTGATCGTGAACACGCCGTCGGCCGAGGCGAGCGTTCCAGGGTTGACCCCATCGAAGTCGCTCGGGAGCTTCGGGTTCGACCCCGAGACGTCGACGACGATCTCGTCGTCGTCGTCGAGGTAGGCGTAGGCGCCGTTGGGCCCGTCGACGGGCTGGACCGCGAGGCGCTCCTCCGCGAACGTGTCCGCCGGCCCGTCGACCACCGCCGCCCCCGTCGCGAAGGCGAGGCCTCCCGCGGCCGCGACGAGGACAGCGAGGAGGAGGGTCCGGCGGACGGTGGACATGTATATCGGGTCGACACTTGCGGCCGGAAGCCCTTGGTTATGCGGTGCTTGAACTTCCGAAGGGGTTCGTCACGTGACCCAAAAGCGACGCGAGACCGCGGAGTCACCGCCCCGAGAAGTGATTTGGGATTTGATAATTTCACCTTCAGAGTTGCGATCAAATTAACTGTTCGTCACTTGAGATGCCGAAGTGGCTGCTCAAACCCCTTAAAACGGGCGTATCAGGCCTATTCGCGGAGACGATCGTGAACGCGGATAAACGTTGTCGAGTTATCACAACCTGTGGTTTTATGTTGGTGTGTTCATATTTGTCTGACGTTAATGGCGTCGGCACAGCAGATCGAGACGGGAGGGGCAGAGCCGGCGGCGGAGATCTCCGAGGACGATCTGTTCGACGTTCTGGCCAACCAGCGGCGGCGGTTCGCGGTCCACCTGCTGAAACGCGAGCCGGACGACGCCGTCGAGATCGGCGAGATGGCGGAGCAGATCGCGGCCTGGGAGAACGGGATCGACACCGCCGAGATATCGAGCAGCGAGCGGAAACGAGTGTACACGGCGCTCCAGCAGTCGCACCTGCCGAAGATGGACGACGCGGGCGTCGTGGAGTTCAACAAGGCGCGCGGGGTCGTCGAGCCGACGCCGGCGCTGACGGACGTGGACGTGTACTTGGACGTCGTGGAGGGCCGAGAGATACCGTGGAGCGAGTACTACCTCGGGCTCTCCGGCGTCGCCGCCGCGCTCGTCGCGGCGGTATGGGTCGGGGTGTGGCCGTTCACGCTCCTCCCCGAGATGGCGTGGACGCTGGCGATCGTCGTCGCGTTCGCGTTCTCGGCGCTGGCGCACAAGTACTACACCGCGGAGATGGAGGTCGGCCGCGGCGAGGAGCCGCCCGAAGTGGGCAACGAGTGACCGACCGGGGACCGGATCTGAGCGCGGGCGAACAGGGAGCCGCAGTCGGCGGCGAGAACGGGGTTCAGGCCGATGTCACTGAGGTTCAGGCCGATGTCACGGGCGTTCAAGCGGAGCGATACCCGCTTCCGACGGCTCATAACCTTAAGTGCGCGACACGTGTTGTCACCCAGTAAGCGAGTGTCGGACCCACGCACATCATGAAACGACGCACCCTCATCCTCCTGCTCGGCGGCGCAAGTTCGGGGGCGATGAGCATCGGGACCGGCGCGTTCAGCAGTATGGAGGCGGAGCGGAACGTGTCGGTCAACGTGGAGGACGACGAGGACGCGTACATTCGGTACGAGAAGCCAAGCGACGGCAAAACCGTCGAATACGGTGAACAGGTCACGCTTGTTCGAGTTCGGAATCAGTTCGGTGGCAACCAAGACCTCGCTCTCGTCGGCGTCGAGTACGAGTACGAAGACGAGGACAGAGAGGATGATGTACTGCGGAACGTCGCCGTGGAGCGCTACGATAGCCCGGCAGCTCCCGACGAAACGCTCAGCGACGAGGACTTCACCGACGTCGACGATGACCACGTAGCGATCGAGCGCGGATCGACGAACGGTAACTACCCGGCCGCGAACGAATCTGACGCGTTCGGACCGGGCGAGTGGGTTCGGATCGTCGCGGACGCGCACGTTCCAGCTGGTGACAGCCCCGACATCGAAGTGACAATCACGATCGAAGGGGTCAAAGGAGGTATCAGTGCGCAGTTGTTCGGTGAGACGCGGGCATTCTCTCTCACTGGAGCTGAAGATGTGTCTGCGTCCCAGACGCCGACTGTCGATTTTAAAGGAAGTAGCGATAACGCGAAGCTGGATGGGGCCGAGTCCGGGGTCCTGACTCGGGTTTGGTATCGTGACGAGAGCGAAGGGGAAGAGACGCTGGAAAATCGTGAAGAAAACCTCTCGAACGGCCAGATCCGGAATCAACTGTTCAACGGCAGTGAAAAGAGCGACAAGCGGATCGTCGCCGTGTCACTCACCGACTTAAATCGCACGTACGTTCGAGAGGGCGACGAGTTGAATCCGGGTAGTTCTGTGTGTTACGAGGGTGTGCCGGGGTCGGAAGACGAGTTCGACTTGGACACGCTCTCTGCCTGCGATTAAATCACCGAACCCCGGCGAATCTAGTACGCGAAGGGTCCCTGAGACGTGATATTACTCGTGTCGTTGCCTGTAGCACACGCAGTCAAAATACTCGGATAGCGCAGTTTTGATATCGAGTCGTGCGCCCGCAGCCGTAGTTCACAGTTTGCTCATTCTAGGCTTATTGGATGGTCAGACCGGGTTCAGGACGACCCAGAATCATTACAGACCAGTCTATATCGTGTTCAACTCCCCCCAGCAAATCTTCTGCTGACTCATAACGATATGGGATACGTCCCATGGGTGTAGTAGAGCGACCCGGGGTGACACGAGATGTCTCGTGTTCCTGAGGTGGGTCGCGTGCGGACACAACGAGGTCAAACAACTATGACAAAACGACGCAAGTTCCTCGCCGGTCTGGGCGCATTGGCAAGTGGAAGCGCAGCTGCAGTGGGTACTGGTGCAGTTTCAACCTTCTCTGCGGATCGGGATCTTAATGTCGCGCAGGTTAGTACTGACGAGACTGGGATTATATCATTCAACGCTGGAATGGGTAACGATGACGCCGTGAGTACCTCCGGGGACACACTCTCGATTGATATCAGCGGTACGGGTGGGCAAGGCGTTAACATGGACTCGGTGTATACTATTGGTGACGACCTAGATGGACTGTCTCCATCTGAAGTTGAGGATCGCCAGTACGCATTCTCCGTCACCAACAACGACAGTGTCGCACATAAACTGTCATTCGAATATACATTAACGGACGATAGCTGGGTAGAATACGACGGTCCGAAGTGGAGGAGCGACGGCTACAAGGGCACTGTGATGACCATTGATCCGTTTGTCCGTCGGGGCGGTGATAATGGGGACTACACACCTATGAATGCCGCGCAGCTCAATGTCCCTGCCTCTTTCCCGGATACAGATGGCAAGGGAACTATTGCCCCTGCCTACTTTGGTCCGGGAATGACGCAGTTCTTCCAAATAAGAGTCGACACGACTGGCGAAGATGCTAGCGTTGATGATGCTCTTGGTGGAACCCTAGAGTTCTCAGCAACGACTCCAGACAACGTATGAAACTACCCAACTCATAGGATATTGTAAATTTTTACTCAATCATAGAATAAACCAACTGTAGTGGATTTGGGATTGAAGCTCTCTGGTAAAGTGAAAAGTCGACGAGGACGCGAAGCCTCGTCTCGAAGAGCTACAGGCGGAAATACGGCTTCGGACCGGGAAAGGCGTCACCCAGCAGGAGTTCCTTTCGCGACTCATTAGCGACACGTACGACTCCCGCGGCGAGGTGATCGGCTCCTTCCGCTCGTCAACGTTTCCCCTGAGCGAGGAAGAGAAAGAGCAGGTGCGTCAAGGCCGGATCAGCTCCGGGGTCGAGACTGACGAGGAGGACATCGACGACATGTTTTACGGATGACGGTCCTCGTCGACACCGGCGTTCTGTACGCCGATCACGAAACCGACGCGTCGAGCCCCTCGAATGCGCTCGTGGCGGGCGGTCGAAACTCCCACGTCCAGTCGTCACGCCTCGTCATCGATCAGTTCGACGACCTCGTCGCGAGAGACGGCCTCGCTCTCGCCCTTTCGCATCGCGTACTCCTCGGCGGCGATGCTCGCCAGCATATCGCGTGAGGCCCCCGGGTGCTCGGTCGCGTCCCGGATCGCGTGCCGGAGGAACTCGCTCCGAGACGTGTAGCCCTCTTCCTTCCAGGCCGCGTCGATCTCCGCCAGCTGGCGCTCGGTGACGCGCACGTTGATCGTCGTCGTCTCGGGGTCGTCGACGTCGGGCCCATTCGTAGCCGTTTCGGACATACACGTGTATTACGTCAGCGGTCATATAAAATATCGGCCCCGAACCGATCCGGCGCGGGTCAGAACAGCCCGGGGACGAGGACGTAGCTCAGGAGCATCCCGAACAGCCCGGCGAACAGCGCGAACAGCGCCATCGGGACGATCGCCTTGCGGAGCAGGTCGCCCTCGCGGCCGGTGATTCCGACGACACCGCAGATCGCGGCGACGTTCAGCACCGAGACCATGTTGCCGAGGCCGCCGCCGACGTTCTGGAGGCTGACGACGATCGTCCGGGAGAGCTCGACCGTCTCGGCGGCGTTGTACTGAAGCACGCTGAAGAGGATGTTCGAGGAGGTGTTGCTCCCGGTCATGAAGGATCCGATGGCGCCGATCCACGGCGAGATCATCGGGAGCAGGCCGCCCGCGCCGATCGCGAGCGCGCGGCTGAGCGCCTCCATCATGCCGAGGAGGCCCGCGGTGTTCGTCTGCGACTGGATCATCACCTGCGTCATCGACACGGCGATGATCAGCGTGAGCGCGGCGGGCGCGACCTGCTCGACCGAGCGCCGCCACGCCGCGCCCATCTCGTCGAGGTCCATCTTGTGGATGAGGCCCGTGAGGACGGCGATGGGGATGAACGGCATCGTCCCCGGGAGGTAGAGGTACTGGAGCGTGTACCCGAGCTCCGTGCCGAGGATCGAGTCGACGCTGACGGAGAAGCTCTGGATCCACGCGAGCACCTCGGTGCCGGCGACGGTGAGGTCCGGCCACCGCGTGACGAGCAGCGCGACCGCGACGAGCAGGTACGGCGTCCACGCCAGCAGCACCGACATCTCCTTTTTGGGCTGGTCCCGGGATATCTCGTCGAGCTCGAGCCCGCCGAGCCAGGTGTCGCTCCACCGCGAGTCGCTCGGGAAGTCCCACTCGCGGTCGGGGACGAGGATGTTGTTGTTCGCGAGCAGGAGCCCGACGCCGAGGACGACGAACCCGGCCGCGATGTCGGGGAGCGCGGGGCCGACGAACCACGCTATCACCAGCTGCGTTCCGCCGGTGACGACGCCGAGCAGGAGCGCGAACGGCGCGATGGGAAGCGTGTCGCGGACGGCGCCGCCGAGGCTCCGGCCGCCGTCGGCGTCGCCGAACCAGTACGTCAGGAAGAACACGCCGAGCAGGCCCCAGAACACGTACGTCACCCCCGTGACGACGCCGGACCACGCCGAGACCATCGAGAGGAACTCGGCGACGCTCACCGAGCCCGACAGCGCCGGTTCGATGACCGCACCGGTCCCGCCGATGACGGGGGTCCCGGCCGCGCCGAACGGCGGGTTCGGCGCGTTGAAGAAGAGGCCGAACACCGCGGCGGCCAGCGGCGGGAAGCCGAGGCCGATGAACAGCGGCGCGGCGAGCGCGCCCGGCGTCCCGAACCCGGCCGCGCCCTCGATGATGGTCATGAAGCCGAGCCCGATGAGCAGCACCTGAATGCGTCTGTCCTCCTCGATCTGTCCGAAGTACCACCTGATGGTGGCGATGGCGCCGCTCCCCTCGAGGTAGTTCATCAGGAGGATGGCGCCGAAGACGATGAGGATGATGTCGACCGCTTGGAACGCGCCGTACACCGCCGACGCGATCAGCCAGTCGAGCTCCATGCGCCAGTACGTGAGTCCGATCCCGCCCGCGAGCAGCCACCCGACCCCCATCGCGCGGGCGGCGGACCACCTGAGTCCGGCGAGCAGGACGAACGCGACGGCGATCGGGATCACGCCGACGAATGCCAGAGTGAGGACACTTGTCATAGGTATGTTCTCGCGTGTACGTCTCCGTCCCGCAACGGACCATATGTAATTTTCTTTTTGAGTGAGATTAGCCACGGCGATGGGGGCGCCGAAACGCGGTGTGCCACGTGATCAGTGACCAGTCAATTCGGCGCTTCAACGCCGCGGGGAGGAGCGTCACCTCCGCCGGGTACAGGTGGGCTTATGTGTCCCCCGACCAGATCCGCGGTCATGGACGACCACTCGCACGAGCCCGACCCGGACAAGCGCGTGACCGCACCGATGCAGGAGTTCGGCAGTCGCGAGGTCGGTATCGGCGCGGCCGTCACGCTCGTCGGCCTGCTGATCGCGTACGCGGTTCCGTTCCTCGCGACCTTCTGAGCGCCGCCGCTCGTCGTATTTGAACCAACTCACGACCCGCCAGCCGCGGCGCTGCTACCGCGGGTACCAGGCGAGCGGGTGGTCCGCGGTGAGCTCCAGGGAGACGGGCTCGTCGAGGTCGAACTCCTCGACGTGGTTGTGGAGGCAGTGGACCGCCTCGCCCGAGTCGAGTTCGACCCGGTAGACGAAGGAGGGGCCGACGTACTGCCGCGAGGTGACGACGCCGTCGGCCAGTTCGGGGCTCGCGGGCGTCGCGCGGAGGTCGTCGGGCCGGACGAGCACGTCGACGGGCGCGCCGTCGTAGACGGTGTCGTACCCCTCCAGCGTCACGGCGTCGAAGCGGCCGATGCCGGTGTCGACCTTCCCGTCGCGGAGCTCGCCCTCGAGGAACGACGCTCGGCCGAGGAAGGAGGCGACGAACTTCGACTCGGGGCGCTCGAAGACGGATTCGGGGCGGCCCACCTGCTCGATTTTCCCGTCGTTCATCACGGCGACGCGGTCGGAGATGGAGAGCGCCTCCTCCTGGTCGTGGGTGACCGAGACCGCGGTGACGCCCGCCGCCTTCAGGATGCGGCGCACCTCCTCGCGCATCTCCACCCGGAGGCGCACGTCGAGGTTCGAGAACGGCTCGTCGAGGAGGAGCACCTCGGGCTCGGGCGCGAGCGAGCGGGCGAGCGCGACGCGCTGCTTCTGCCCGCCGGAGAGCTGGTCGGGCGTCTTCTCGCCGTGGTCGACCATCTCGACCAAGTCGAGCAGTTCGTCGACGCGCGCCTCGGTCTCCGCGGCGTCGGCGTCGTCGAGTCCGAACGCGATGTTCTCGCGGACGGTGAGGTGGGGGAATAAGGCGAAGTTCTGGAAGACGATGCCCACGTCGCGCCGCTCCGGCGGGACGAACGACCCGTCGCCGGCGACCACCTCGTCGCCGAGCGAGATCTCTCCCTCGGTCGGCTCTTCGAGGCCCGCGATGGTGCGGAGCGTCGTCGTCTTGCCGCATCCGGAGGGGCCGAGGAACGTCAGCAGCTCGCCGGAGCGGACGTCGAGCGAGACGTCGTCGACGGCGGTCTCGGGGCCGAACGCCTTCGTGACGTCCGACAGCGACAGGACGGGGTCCGCGCCGGCGCTCGACCCGTCGTCGGAAGCGGCGCTCGCCCGGTGTTCGACCGCCGAGTCCTCCGAGCCCTCGGCCGTCGCGTCGTCCGACTCGGCCGAGCGCGTCGTGCCGACTGGTTCCGTGGATGCCATCGATGGGGGGGCGGGCGCCGGGCGGACCGGCGTCCCGCGGTTGCCACCTCATACTTTAGGAGTACCTAAAAGCGTATCGCTCGCTCTCGCGGCGTCGAAATCGGGTGATCGCGGGGAGTCGGCGTACGAGCTCGCCGCTCGCCCACCGCGTCGCGCCGGTTCAGGCGAGTTCGCGCTCGATCACGTCGCGGTGGTCGCGGACCGCGTCGGCCGAGAGCGAGACGGACTCGTCGCCGACCGCGAGCGAGAGGGCGCCGTCCGTCGTCACGTCGCCGATCCGGAACACCGGGAGGTCGCCGACCGCGGCCGCGACCGCCTCGGGGTCTGTCTCTTATACACATCTCTGAGCGGGCTGG
>NZ_AOJN01000039.1 GCF_000337335.1 Halorubrum distributum JCM 10118
GACGCGACGAGGCCGCCGAGGTCGTCGGCGGCGCCGGACTCGTCGGGCAGCGTCGGGAACCGGTCGCTCCCGCCGGCGTGCGCGAGGTACTCGGAGCCGCCGAGCGCGTCGCCGCCGGCGCCGACGAGCAGGAGCTCGGAGTCGGCCGCGCGGTCGGCGTCGAGCGCGGCGGGCGGCGCGTCGTACCCATGCGTCGTGCCCAGGACGGCGAGCGTCGGCGTCGGCGGGATCGGGCCCTCGACGCTGTCGTTGTACAGCGAGACGTTGCCGCCGACGACGGGGGTGTCGAGCGCGGAACAGGCGTCCGCGAGGCCGTCGACGATCCCCTCGAACGCCCCGTACACGTCCGGCTTCTCCGGGTTACCGCCGTTGAGGCAGTCGACCGCGGCGAGCGGGACCGCGCCGGTCGCGGCGAGGTTCGTCGCGTTCTCCAACGCGACCGCGCGGGCGCCCTCGTACGGCGCGACCGCGGTCCACTTCGGGTTCGCGCCGGAGGCGAGCGCGAGGCCGACGCCGTCGGCGGGGTCGCCAGCCACGTCGGCTCCGGCCTCCGATTCCGTCTCCCGGACCGCGAGGAGCGCGGCGTCGTCGCCCGGCTTCACCGCGGTGCGCGTCCCGACCTCGTGGTCGTACTGGCGGTACACCCAGCGCTTGCTCGCGGTCGAGGGGGCCGAGAGGACGGCCGCGACCGCCTCGGCGAGCGGGGGCTCGTCGGCCGGGAGGTCGCGTTCGGGCTCGCTCGGCGGCTCGCTCGCGAGGTCGTTCATCGGCGCGCCGTCCGCGAGGAACTCGGCGGGCGCGTCGACGACGACCTCGGATTCGGCGCCGCCGTCCTCCTCGTCGCCTTCCTCGGCGTCGCCCGCGAACTCGCAGACGTAGTTTCCGTCGGTCACCTCGCCGATGACGGAGCAGCCGAGGTCGAACCGCTCGGCGAGGTCGGCGACGCGGTCGACGTCGTCCGGGGCGATCTCGTAGCACATCCGCTCCTGGCTCTCGGCGAGCAGAATCTCCATCGCGTTCATGTTCGGCTCGCGCTGGTGGACGCTGTCGAGGTCGATCCGCGCGCCGAGCCCGCCCTTCGCGACGAGTTCCGAGGAGGCACCGCCGAGGCCGGCCGCGCCGAGGTCGCGGGCGGACAGCACGAGGTCCTCGTCCACGAGGGCCTCGTTGCACTCGATCAGCCGCTTCTCGGCGTAGGGGTCGCCGACTTGGACCGCGGGGCGGTCCTCGGTCTCGGCGTCCTCCGCGAGGTCCTCCGAGGCGAAGGAGGCGCCGCCGAGCCCGTCGCGGCCGGTGCCGTTGCCGACGAGGACGAGCTTGTTGCCCGGTTCCTGGGCGGTGGCCGTGACGAGCCGGTCCTCGTTCGTGACGCCGACGCAGGCGACGTTGACGAGGGGGTTCCCCTCGTAGCCGCCGTGGAAGGCGACGCTGCCGCCGACCGTGGGGACGCCGATGCAGTTGCCGTAGTGGGAGATGCCCTCGACGACGCCCTCGAAGAGGTAGCGGGAGCGCTCGCGGTCGAAGCCGCCGAAGTACAGCGAGTCGAGGAGGCCGATCGGGTACGCGCCCATGCTCATCGTGTCGCGGACGATGCCGCCGACGCCGGTGGCCGCGCCGTCGAACGGGTCGACGAAGGAGGGGTGGTTGTGGCTCTCGACGCCGAACGTGACGTAGGTGTCGCCGTAGTCGTCGGCGTCGCGCTCGCTCGCCGGCCGGTTCGCCGCCTCGGGCTCGGGCAGCGCGAGGACCGCGGCGTCGTCGCCGGGGCCGACCACGACCTGGTCGCCCTCGCTGTCGAACGCCGACAGCAGGGGCCGCGAGGAGCGGTACGCGCAGTGCTCGCTCCAGAGGTTCTCGAACAGCGCGGCCTCGGCCGCCGTCGGCTCCCGACCGAGCTCCGCGGTCACGAGCTCGTGGTCCGCATCGGACAGACTCATTCACTTACGTGGTTACCGAGCCGGTTCTAATGCTTTTCTATACGCACGTTCGTGTGTATTCGGCGACCGCGACGCCGACGGGACGTGAGACGGCTCGCAGTGTTGTGCGGTGGCGCGTGCCTGCGAGCGGCCGCTAGGCCGCGAGCCAGCACGCGCGAGGGACGCCGCGAGCGACCGGAGGGAGCGAGCGGCGAGGCTGGGGAGGCGTGAGGTGCGGTTGCGGTGCTGTGCGGGGCGGGAGTCAAAGGGGCAGCCGCGAGGACGAAGCACGCCGCAGCAAGCACCGCAACGAGGGAGCGAACGCAGTGAGCGACCGAGTGAGGCGCACAGCAAGGCGCGCGAGTCGTCGCGGCTGGGGCTTTGGCGGTGTTCACCGCCGATCCGCTAGCAGTTATTTATAAACGAACGACCAGCGATCGTGCGACGATTTATAAGAGATAGGTCACCGCGACGAACACGACGACCGTTCCGGCGACGCCGAGCGCCATCGCCTTCGCGTTGAGCCGGACCGCCTTCTTGCGGTCGGCGGCGAGCGCCGCCTCGTTTTGAATCTCGTTCGCCCCGTCGCCCACGTCGAAGACGCCCATCCCGGCGAAGCCGATACAGAAGCGCTCGCGGTACTGTAACGCCCCCATCGCGGCGCCGTACAACGGGACCACCGAGGCGATCAGCGCCCACCGCGGCCACGCGAGCGCGACGGCCGCCGCGACGTACGCCGCCGCGGCCAGCAGCGACCCGACGCCGAGGAGAAGCCGCCGTCGCTGTTGGGTCGGTCCGATGTTACACACGCCCGGTTGGTACTCCATACCGGCGGTGAGGGACGCGCGAGTAAAAGCCCTCCCGACGGCGGAGATCGGAGGCGCCGGCCGCGGTCCCGACGCCCGACTGAGAGGGATCCGGTCGCCCGAGAGCGCGTCCGCCGGTCCGCCTCGCCGCGGTGGCAACCGTAAAAAGGGCTCCCGCCGACGTAGTCGTGTGAAACGGATCCAGCTCGGCAACACCGTCTTCGAGGGCGCAAACGACGTGTACCTGCTCGACGGGGAGACCACCGCGCTCGTCGACACCGGCGTCGCGCTCCCGGACGTGCGCGGGGAGTTGGTCGACGGCCTCGCCGAGTACGGCCGCTCGTTCGGGGACATCGACGCGGTCGTGCTCACCCACTGGCACCCGGACCACGCGGGGCTCGCGGGCGAGATTCAGGCCGAAGGCGGCGCGGACGTGTACGTCCACGAGGCGGACGCCGCCCTCGTCGACGGGTCGGAGACGCCGCTGTTCGCCGACCGCGACCTCCAGCGCGAGACGTTCGAGCGGTGGGGGATGCCCGACGCCGACCGGGAGCGACTCACCGATTTCTTCTCGGCGGTCAGCGCGGACCTCTCCGGGGAGCCGGCCGACGTGACGACGTTCGAAGACGGCGACGCGATCGAGGCCGGCGGCGTCGAGCTCGAAGCCCTCCACCTGCCGGGCCACACCGCGGGGCTCTCCGGGTTCGCGTTCGACCCCCGAACCGTCCCCGATCACGACCCCGTGGCGGGAGAGAATGCGACGGAGGAGGCGTTCACCGGCGACGCGCTGCTCCCGAAGTACACGCCCAACGTCGGCGGCGCGGACGTGCGCGTCGAGGGCGCGCTCGCGGCGTACGCCGAGAGCCTCGCGCGGATCGTCGCCCGCGACTTCGACGCGGCCCACCCCGGCCATCGGTGGCGGATCGACGAGCCGAGCCGCCGCGCGGCGACGATCCTCGACCACCACCGCCACCGGACCCGGCGAGTGATCGAGGTCCTCGACGAGTCCGGGCCCGCGACCGCGTGGGACGTGTCGGCCGCGCTGTTCGGGTCGCTGGAGGAGATCCACGTCCTCCACGGCCCCGGCGAGGCGTTCTCGCACCTCGACCACCTCGCCGACGCCGGCGTCGTCGAGCCCGACGGGACCGCGTACCGCCTCGTCGACCCCGACCCCGACGTCGACGCGCTGTTCCCGACGACGCCCCTCGACGACCTCGTCGACGGGAGCGACGACGCGTAGGCGGAGCGTTCCGGTAATTCCTCCTCTCGTTTCGGCCGGCGAAAGCTATTCCCGGCCCCCGGCGTATTCGGGGACGTGAAGCGGGACGCCCTCGTCGCGGTCGCGGTCGCCCTCCTCGCCCTCGTCGCGCTCGGCGTCGCGGCCGCGACGCTGAACACCGCCGTCGACACGGGCAGCGGTGGGTTCGGCGGTGGCGGCGGCGACGCCCCGAGCGTCGGATCGGACACCGGAGACCCCGGCGTGCTCTCCCCGTCGGGCGAGGCCGGCGAGTTCTCCGCGTCGGGCCTCTGCTTCCCGTTCCTCAGGGAGCCGCCCGCCGTGCTCGCGCTGCTCGCCGGACTGACGCTGATGGCCGGGATCACCTATCGGGACACCGCGTCGCCGTTCGCGAGCGTCGCCGTCGCCGCCGTGATGGGCGCCCCGATCGGGGTCCTCTTCTGGGTGCTGTCGACGTGCCGCTCGGTGGCGCAGAGCATCTCCATCTCGCTCGGCACCGGCGGCAACGGAACGGGGCTGTTGCCGGGCGGCGCGGCCGGCGGCGGGTTCGGCAGCGGGGAGGGCGCGGCGTCGGCGCCGCAGATCCTGTTCGCGCTCGTCGTCGTCGCCGCGGTGATCGCGAGCGTCGCCGCGCTCCTCCTCGCCGGCGGCGACGACGGGGCGGGCGGGGACGCGGGCGGTCGGCCCGAGGAGGCGGACGAGGAGCCGCCGGCCCTCGACGCGATCGGTCGGACCGCCGGCGAGGCCGCCGACCGGATCGAGTCGTCGGACGCGGACAACGAGGTGTACCGGGCGTGGCGGGACATGACCGATGTCCTCGACGTCGAGCGCCCGGCCTCCTCGACGCCGGCGGAGTTCGCGACCGCCGCGGTCGACGCCGGCGTCGACGAGGAGCCGGTGACCGCGCTCACCGAGGTGTTCGAGCGCGTGCGGTACGGCGGCGAGGACGCGACCGACGACCGCGAGCGCCGCGCCGTCGAGGCGCTGCGCCGGATCGAGGAACGGCACGGGGGCGACTCGTGAGCCGCGAACCGACCGGCGTCGCGGCCGCGGTCGAGCGCCGCGCCGAGCCCGGCGGGGGTGACCCGTAGTGCGCCCGCTCGCGCTCGCGGGGGTGCTGGCGGTCGCCGTCGGCCTCCTCGCGGCGCTCGACCGCGGAATCGCGGCCGCAATCTCCCCCACCTCGGCCGTCGTCACGCTGATCGGCGTCCTCGGCGTGGTCCAGGGGGTCCGGTACGCGAACGCGCGCCGCGACCGGCGGCGGCTGCTGACCGACCCCGGCGAGCCGGAGCGGCGCGCGCCGGCCGCGGTGCCCGGGTCGGACCTCGACGAGCGGATCGCGCGGGTCGCCAGCCCGGCGCCGGGCGGCTACCGAGATCGCAGGGACCTCCGCGACCGGGTCCGGGAGGTCGCGGTCGACGCCGTGGCCCGCGACCGCAACTGCTCGCCGGAGGCCGCGGCGACCGCCGTCGACGACGGGACGTGGTCGGACGACCCCGTCGCGGCCGCGTTCTTCGACACCCGGACCGCGTATCCGCTCCGGGTCCGCCTGTCGGCCGGGGTCCGGGGGCGCTCCAACTACTGGTACGGCCTCCGGGCCGCGATCGACGAGATCGAGCGGGTCGAGGGGGGAGCGCCGTGAGCGACCCCGGAGACGCAGCGGTCGCGTCCGAGTCGGACGCGGCGACGCTCGATGAGGCCGAGGCGGGCGCGCCGGAGCGGAGCGAGCGAGCCGGACCGAACGCCGCCGACGCCGACGCGACGGGAACCGAGAGCGACGCCGCAGAAAGCGCAGGCGACGCGGCCGAACGGGCCGGCGACGCGGCAGAAAGCGCAGGCGACGCGGCCGAACGGGCCGGCGACGCGGCCGAACGGGCTTCCGAGACCCCGACCGATCGCGAGCGCCGTCGCGAGGTCGCGACCGACCGCTGGCTGGGGATCGCGGGCGCGGCGCTGGCGCTGGTCGGCCTCGGGGTGCTCGTCCGGCAGCCGTCGCTGGTGCTCTCGGGCGCGGTCGGCGTCGGCTACGCCGTGTACGCGCGGGCGGGCGACGCGCCGACGCCGACGCTCTCGGTGACGCGGTCCGTGAGCGACGAGGCGCCGGCCCCCGGCGACGAGGTGCGCGTGACCGTCCGCGCCGAGAACGTCGGGGAGACGGCGCTGCCGGACCTCCGGCTCGTCGACGGCGTCCCGCCCGGGCTGGCTGTCGTCGACGGCCCCGCGCGGGTCGCGACGGCGCTGCGGCCCGGGACGGCGGTGACGTTCGAGTACACCGTGCGAGCGGCTCGGGGCGACCACGAGTGGGAGCCGCTGACCGCGGTCACGCGCGACGCGGCGGGCGCCCGGGAGCGCACGACCGTCCTCGACGCGCCGACCGCGATCGCCTGTACGCCGGAGCTGTCGGCCGGCGGGGACCTCCCCCTGCGCGGGCTGACGACCGTCCACCACGGGCGGGTGCCGACCGACGTGGGCGGCGCCGGCGTCGAGTTCCACGCCACCCGGGAGTACCGCCGCGGCGACCCGCTGAAGCGGATCGACTGGAACCGGCGGGCGCGGACGGGCGAGCTGTCGACCGTCGAGCTGCGCGAGGAGCGCTCGGCGACCGTCGTGCTGCTCGTCGACGCCCGCGAGTCCGCGTACGTCGCGGCCGACCCCGACGCGGAAACGGCGGTGGAGGCGAGCGTCGCGGCCGCCGGCCAGGCGTTCTCCGCGCTCCTCGACGGCGGCGACCGCGTCGGGATCGCGGCGCTGTCGCCGCTGGACTGCTGGCTCCCGCCCGGCAGCGGGACCGTCCACGCCGCCCGCGGTCGCGAGACGCTGGCCACCGACCCGGCGCTCGCGCCGACGCCGAGCGACGAGCGGTTCTACCGGTCGCTGTGGCTCCGGCGGTTCCGGCGGCGGCTCCCGGCCGACGCGCAGGTGCTGTTTTTCACCCCCTTGGTCGACGACACCGCGGCGACGCTCGCACGGCGGATCGACGCGCACGGTCACCTCGTGACGGTGCTCTCGCCGGATTCGACGACGACCGAGACGGCCGGCCAGCGGCTGACGACCTTCGAGCGCCGCCAGCGGCTGCGGTCGCTCCGGTCGGCGGGGATCCGCGCGCTGGAGTGGGGCGACGACTCCTTCCCGGTCGCGGTCGCGGCCGCGACGAGGCGGTGGTCGCGATGAGCGGGGAGGGATCGGGGAGCAAAGTGGCGGGCGACGATTCGGCGGGCGGGGCGACCGGGGACCGCTCGCGGGCCGCGACGAGCGACGACGCGCTCGTCGACTTCCACGAGACGGACGCGCGGCCGCCGACGGTCGCGGTCGTCGCGAGCCTCGCGGCCGCAGGCGCGGCGGCGACCGCCGCGCTGGTCGCGAGTCCGACCGGCGGCGCGCTGCTCGGCGTCGCCGCGCTCGGGTTCCTCGCCGGGTCGCTCCGGAGTTCGACGCGGGTCTTGGGGTGGGGCGCGGCCGTCGGCGTGGTCGGCCTCGCGCTCGCGGGGTATCGCGGCGCGCCCGCCGAGGCGCTGCTCGTCGCCGCCGTCGGCCTCGCGGTCGCGTGGGACGTCGCCGACCACGGCGTCGGCCTCGGCGAGCAGGTGGGTCGGGGTGCCCGCGTTCGGCGCAACGTCGCGGTCCACGCGGGGGCGAGCCTGCTCGTCGGCGCGCTCGCGGCGGCCCTCGTCTACGGCGTCTCCCTCGCGGTCGGCGGCGGGCAGCCGGTGGCCGCGCTCGCGCTGCTGTTGGCGGGCGGCATCGCGCTGATCTCGGCGCTGCGGTGACGCCGGGGACGGCGAGGCGAGCGGCGTCGACCGGGAGGGAGCGAACGCCCCGCGACGCCGGAGCTAAACCCTTATCAGCGCGCGGGTGGCAGGTACGGTCGTATGAGCGACCTCCCGGACGACTTCGACTGCACGCTCACCAACTGGGAGTACATCTACGGGCTCTGCCGCAACGTCTCCGACGCGGTGAAGCGGGCCGACTTCGAGCCGGACGTGGTCGTCGCCCTGGCCCGCGGCGGCTGGTTCGCGGGCCGGTGCGTCTGCGACTTCCTCGGGCTCAACGATCTCACCAGCCTCAAGATGGAACACTACGTCGGCGCCGCGGAGAAGAGCGACGAGCCCCAGATCCGCTACCCGATGCCGGAGGGGAGCGTGGAGGGGAAGAACGTCCTCATCATCGACGACATCGCGGACACCGGCGGCTCGATCCGCCGCGCCGAGGAGTACGTCGACGAGCGGGACGCCGCCGAGGTCCGAACCGCGACGCTCCAGCTTCTGGGCACCTCCGAGTTCCAGCCCGACTTCGTGGGCGAGCGGCTCGAACAGTGGACGTGGGTCGTCTATCCGTGGAACTTCCTCGAGGACATGGTCGACCTCACGGAGGGGGCAATGGAGCGCGCCGACGAGTCGGCGTTCTCGCGGGAGGACCTGCGCCACTACTTAGAGGAGTTCCACGGCATCGGTCGGATCGAGATGGAGGTCGCCCAGCCCGACCGCCTCGACGAGGTCATCGACGAGATGGTGCGGCGCGACGTCGCGGAGCCCGTCGGCGACGAGACCTGGGCGCTCGCCGAGTAGCGGACCGGAGCGATGGACGGGGAATCGGACGACGACGCCGGTGACGACGACCGTGACGCGGACGCCGACGACGGCCGGGACGCGGCGCTCGACGCCGTCCTCGCCGCCTACGACCTCAAAGACGAGCGGCGCACCGGCTGGCAGCTCCGCGGGGTCGACGACCCCGAGTCCGTCGCGGCCCACTCGTGGGGGGTCGCGTACCTCGTCGTGACGCTCGGGGACCGGCTGGCCGCCGACCTCCCCGGCGTCGACCTCGACCGCGCCCTGCGGCTCGCCGTCGTCCACGACGTGGCCGAGGCCGAGACGGGGGACGTGGCGACGCGGGCGGATTCGACCGCCGACGCGGTCGACCGCGAGGCGAAGGTCGCCGCCGAGCGCGAGGCGATGGCGGACCTCGCCGGTCCGCTCCCCGAGCGCGTGCGAGACGCGTGGGAGGCGTACGAGGCCCGCGAGTCGCCGGAGGCGATTCTCGTCAAGGAGTGCGACCTGCTCGACACCTGTCTCCAGGCGGTGGTCTACGAGCGCGGCGACCGGTACGACCCGGAGCGCGGCGAGCCCGACGCGTTCCGCGAGTACGACGACCTCGACGAGTTCTTTGCCACCTCCGAGCCGCGGCTCCGGACCGAGGCCGGGAGGGAACTGTTCGCGGCGGTCCGCGATCGGTACCGCGTCGAGCGGGACGGGGCGTGAGCGTTCGCTCCGGGGGGAGCGCGTCTCCGGCGAGCTAATCCGCCGCCCGTTCGGCCCGTCGCGTCTCCTCGACCTCCAGCGGGTCGCCCGTCGACGTCGCGGTGACGAGTCGCAGATACTGTCCCGCGCTCGTGAGCAGCTTGTTCTCCGCCTTCCGGAGGTGTTCCTCGTACGTCGAGCGGGCGACCGCCGTCTGGTCGGCGAGCTCCCGCAGCGAGGTCTTCCGCGGCTGGGTGTAGTAGCCGCGCTCCAGCGCCAACTGGAGCGCCGCCAGCTGTCGATCGGTGAGGTCCTCGAACAGCTGGTTCGCCGGTGCCAGCATGCTGTGCGGGACCTGCTGTTCCGCGATCGAGGTCTTCGAGAGCAGCTCGATCTCCCTGTCGGCCCGGAGGTCGCCGAGCAGCTCCCGGATGTCGGCGTCGTCGAACGCGACCACCGTGTAATGCTCCCAGCCCTGTCGGTAGATGGTCGGCGACTGATACAGGCAGTTGTGCTTCTCGAAGCGATCGATGACGGACTCCCCGAGCGAACAGAGACAGGACTGCGTGACGACGTGGTACCCGTCGTCGTCCGCGGATTCGTGGAGGACGGTCCCGAGCCGATCGATGTCGTCGAGCAGCGCGTCCGTCGGCGTCGTCTCGCTGGTGATCTCGAGCACCTGACAGTCGCTCAGCGGCCACTCGCGGATGGTGAGATCCGGATGTCGTTCGGAGATCTCCCGGTACGGACACTCGTGTTTCACTCGGATCGAGGCCTCGTACAGGCTCATACACCGATTTGTCACTGCCACTGATTAACGGTGCCGGTCATGTCCGGCAGCGGCCGTATCCCCATCTCCCCGCTATACCGGTGTACGATGCAGGAACTATCGCCGGACGCGCTCAGCGAACAGCTGCGAGACGACGAGGAGGGCCCGCTCGTCCTCGACATCCGCCACGAGGCGGAGTTCGAGGAGTGGCACGTCCCGGGCAGCGTCAACGTCGACGTGTACGACGAACTGACCGAGGACCCCGACCGCGCCGAGCCGGCGCTCTCCGAGCTCCCCGAGGGCTCGGCGATCGTCACCGTCTGCGCCGCGGGGGTCGTCTCGCAGACGGCGACGGACGTCCTCCGCGAACTGGGCTACGACGCCGTGACGCTCGCGGACGGGATGAGCGGCTGGAGCCGCGTCCACCGACACGCCGAGGTGCCGGTCGACCTCGACGGGACGCTCGTTCAGGTCGCGCGCCCGGGCAAGGGCTGTCTCTCGCACGTCCTCGTCTCGGACGGCGAGGCCGCCGTCTTCGACCCGTCGCACTACCTCGGCGAGTACGACGCGGTCCTCGACGAGTACGGTGCGGAGCTCGTCGGCGTCTTCGACACGCACGCCCACGCCGACCACGTCTCCGGCGCGGCGGAACTCGCCGACCGCCACGGCGTCCCCTACTCCCTCCACCCGAAGGACGCGCTCGCGCTCGACGCGACGCCGATCGAGGACGGCCAGGTCGTGACCGTCGGCGGGCTCGACGTCGAGGTCGTCCACACGCCCGGACACAGCGAGGGGAGCGTCTCGTTCGACGTCGACGGCGCGGCGCTGCTCACCGGCGACACCCTCTTCCACGAGAGCGTCGGCCGCGTCGAACTCGGCGTCGAGGCCGGGATCGAAGACGCCGACGTGGAGGGGAACGCCGCGACGCTGTACGAGAGCCTCCGGCGGCTGCTGGACCGGCCGGACGACGCGCTCGTGCTCCCGGCGCACGACCCCGGCTCGCCCGAGCCGCCGGTGACCGCGACGCTCGGCGAAGTGAAGGGCCGGAACGCGGACCTCGACCGCGACCGCGAGTCCTTCGTCGCGGCGCTCGCGTCGGACGTCCCGGACCATCCCCCGAACTTCGAGCGCGTCAAGCGCACGAACGTGGGGCGGGAGTCGGTTCCGGCGGCCGAGCTGGCCGAGCTGGAGCTGGGGCCGAACAACTGCGCGGCCGAGTGACCGATGAGCGCGACAACCGACGTCAAACAGGGAATCCGCGAACACCTCGGCCAGTTCTCGCTCCACGTTCTGTTGGTGTTCGCCACCGGACTGACCATCGGGTCCGAGCGGACCGTCGTCCCAGCGCTGGGAGAGGACGTGCTCGGCGTCGAGTCGTTCCTCGTGATCGGCTCGTTCGTCGTCTCCTTCGGGGTCGTGAAGTCGATCCTCAACCTCTACGCCGGGAAGTGGGGCGAGGAGTACGGCCGCAGGCCCGTGCTCGTCGCCGGGTGGGTCACGGCGCTCCCGCTGCCGGTCATCCTCATCTTCGCCCCGAGCTGGGGCTGGATCACCGTCGGGAACGTCCTGCTGGGGATCAACCAGGCGCTGACGTGGAGCATGGCGATAAACGCCAAGATCGACCTCGCGAGCCCGGACGAGCGCGGCCTCGCGGTCGGCATCGACGAGTCGTTCGGTTACACCGGCGTGGCCGTCGGCGCCTGGGTGACGGGCGTCATCGCCAGCCGATGGAGCCTCCGACCGGAGCCGTTCTACTTCCTCGCTGCCGTCGTGGTCCTGGCGTTCCTCGTCTCGGTCTTCCTGATCAGAGAGACCGTCCAGTACGCGCAGGCCGAGGGAGACGACGACGACCGCGACGCGAACCTCCCGTTCAAGGAGGTCGTGAAGCGGGCGACCTACGGCGACCGGACGCTGTTCGCGGCGGCGCAGGCGGGTCACATCGAGAACTTCGTCGACACGCTGTTCTGGATCGCCGTCCCGCTGTACCTGCTGAACCAGGGGCTCGACATCGCGGCGGTCGGGGCCGTGGTCGGCGTCCACAGCGCGATGTACTTCCTCCAGATCGGCACCGGCGGCCTCGCGGACCGGATCGGCCGGCGACCGCCGGTCGTCGCCGGGATGTTCCTGGCCGGCGCGGGCGTCCTCGGGATGGTCCTCGTCGAGGGATACCTCGCGTGGGCCGCGCTGGCCGGCGTCTCCGGGTTCGGGATGGCGCTTTTGTACCCGAACCTGATGACCGTTCCGAGCGATGCGGCCCACCCGACCTGGCGGTCCGCCGGAATGGGGGTCTACCGGATGTGGCGCGACTCGGGCTACGCCGTCGGGGCGATCCTGATCGGGCTCGCGATGGAGTTCGTCAACGCCGAGGCGGCGTTCTACCTGACCGCCGTCCTGATGTTCCTCTCCGGCGCGATCGTGGTCGTCTGGATGGAGGAGACGCACCCCGAGTTCGGGACCCACGAGCCGCCCGCTCCGGCGCCGGAGTCGCCGGCCGAACCGGCCGCACGGGAGTAGCCGACGGCGGACGATCAGGTGAGCGACAGTAGTTTCGACGATCGTCGTATTAGTAATCGACGTTTGTAGGCGCTCTACCGGTCGATTTCGCGCGAGGATGGTAAAAGGGTTAACGGGGGAGGTCGTCTCACGAGGTGAGCTTTCACCACGCATGTCTGACACCGATCTCGTAATCATCGGCGGGGGGATAAGCGGGGCGTCGCTGCTGTACACGGTCGCGAAGTTCACCGACGTCGACGACGTCACGCTGATCGAGAAGGAGCGGGAGATCGCCGCGATCAACTCCCACCGGACGAACAACTCCCAGACCCTCCACTTCGGGGACATCGAGACGAACTACACCCTCGAAAAGGCGGAGGAGGTCAAGGAGGGCGCCGAGCTGCTCGCCGGCTACCTCGAAGGGGAGGACCCCGACCGGGAGATGCACAGCAAGCGCAGCAAGATGGTGCTGGGCGTCGGCGACGAGGAAGTCGCCAAGCTGGAGGAGCGCTACCACGAGAACGGCTTCGGGGACCTGTTCCCGAAGCTGCGCGAGATCGGCCGCGAGGAGATCGCGGAGCTGGAGCCGAAGGTCGTCGAGGGGCGCGACCCCGGCACGGAGCTGAAGGCGCTCCAGACGCCCGACGGCTACGTGGTCGACTACGGCGCGGTCGCGGCGTCGTTCGTCGACGCCGCCCGCGAGGAGGAGGGCGTCTCCGTCCACCTCGGGACGACCGTGACGAACGTCGACGACCGCGGCGACGGCTTCCTCGTCGAGACGGACGACGGCGACTTCGAGTCCGAGGCGGTGGTCGTCGCGGCCGGCTCGCACAGCCTCCAGTTCGCCAAGGAGATGGGGTACGGCGAGGGGATGTCCCTGCTGCCGGTCGCGGGGAGCTTCTTCCTCGCGGACGACCTGCTGAACGGGAAGGTGTACACGCTACAGATGAAGAAGCTCCCGTTCGCGGCGGTCCACGGCGACGCCGACGTCCACGACGACGGGATCACCCGGTTCGGCCCGACCGCGAAGCTCGTGCCCGCGCTCGAGCGCGGCCACCTCTCGACGGTGAGCGACTTCGTCGACGTGTTCGGCTTCAACCCCGACTCCGTGCTGAGCTACGTCAACATCCTCTCGGACAAGATCCTCTTCCCGTACGTCGTTCGCAACCTCGTGTACGACCTCCCGGTGGTCGGCAAGCGCGCGTTCCTGCCGGACGTCCAGAAGGTCGTGCCGAGCGTCGACGTCGACGACATCGACCGCGCGAAGGGGTACGGCGGCGTGCGCCCCCAGATCGTCGACACCGAGAACAAGGAGCTCGACATGGGCGAAGCGAAGATCGTCGAGGACGGAGTGCTGTTCAACATCACGCCCTCGCCGGGCGCGTCGACCGCGCTGAAGAACGCGATGCGGGACGTCGACACCGTCCTCGGCTTCTTCGAGGACGACTACGAGTTCGACGAGGCCGCCTTCCGCGACGCGACCATCGAGAACTTCCCGCGGGCCGACGACGAGGCGGAGACCGACGACGAGACGGAGGCGGACGACGAGGCGGGCGAGGAGGCGACCGAAAACGACGACGCTGAGGGCGAGGAAGTCGCGGCCGAAGCCGACGACTGATCCGGTCGAAGGCCGATTTCGTCTCCGACCGCCTCGAACGCCGGCGCGGGGGCTACGCGCGCGCTTCTTCTCTGACCTCCCGCTCGAACGCCTCCCGGAGCACGCGGATCGCCCGTCGCTTCGCCCCGTCGGGGACGAACACGAAGGGGATCGGCACGTCGAACGCGCGGTCGCCGTACAGCCCCCAGTCGGCAACCGACCGCGTCGTGCCGCCGTACGCGATGGGGATGTCCTCCAGCTCGTCGGGGTCGTAGGCGGGGACGTACGAGCGGTCGATCCACACCTCGTGGACCGGCACGTCGAGGGCGTCGGCGAGGAGCCGCTCCAAGCGGTCGTCGCCGGCGGTGAGCCACGCGGTGAACTCGTCGAGGGGGTCGCCGTTCACGGGGAGGTCGTCGTCGAAGTCGCCGCCGATCCGGTCGGCGAGCGCGATCCGGTGTTTCCAGCAGGTGGCGGGGAAGCGCCGCCCGCGGAAGCGGTCGTACATCGACGCGAGCGTCGAGTCGGGGTTCTCGCGGGCGGCGGTCCGGAGCCGTTCGAGCACCGCGTTGTCGTCGAGCTCGCGGTCGAGTATGCCGTCGACCGTGACGGGGCTCTCCCCGGTCTCCCGCTCGTACTCGCCCAGGAGCGCCTGGAGGAGCCGGTTCGCGTACACCGACTTGTGGTGCTGGGTGACCCACATGTACAGGGCGATGCGGCCCTCGAGGTAGTTGCCGATGGTCGACAGCGCCTTCTCCGAGAGCGCCAGGCCCGCCTCGGGATGGGCGGTGTAGGCGTCGACCATGCGCTCGACGTCGAAGCTCAACACGCCCGCGCCGGTCATCTCGTTGTCGCGGGTGATGTAGTCCAGCCGGTCCACGTCGATGGGGGAGTGGAGCAGCTGGGCGCCGACCCCGTACTGCCACGGCTCGCCGCGCTCGTACGCGAGGCTGTATCCCAGCACGTACGCGCACACCTCGAAGGGGTCCACGTCGAAATCGCGGAGGGCGTCGCCGTACTCCTCGACGATGATCACGCAGCCGAGCAGCTCGTGGGGGTTCGCCGAGCGGAGCGGCGCGCCGCCGACGCCGGCCGCGTCGAAGGCGTCGACCAGCCCGGTCTCAACGATGCGCTCCCGGAGGATCCCCTCGTCGAGGAACCCCTCGGAGAGGTGCGAGAAGGGCGGGTGGCCGACGTCGTGGAGCAGGCAGGCGCACTCCAGCGTGCGCTGGATCTCTTCGAGCTCGTCGACGGCCGCGTCCCGAGCGAAGTACGACTGCCGGCGGAGGTTCTCGAAGACGGTCCGGCCGAGGTGGTAGACGCCGAGCGAGTGCTCGAACCGGGTGTGGTTCGCGCCCGGGTAGACGAGGTGGGTCGCCGAGAGCTGGCGGACGTAGCGCAGCCGCTGGAACGGCCGCGTGTCGACGACGCCCTCGACGAGCGCGTCCGGCAGCTCGATGTAGCCGTGAACGGAGTCTTTGATCTGTGTGGTGGGCATCGATTGTGGGCACCACTCCCTCCCGCTCCCTGCCTCTTTCGGTCGTCAGCCGGCCCCGTGCGCTCCCTCGACCCCGGAAACCGCCCCGATTCACACTACATAAATGCGAGCGCGGCGAGTCACGCGTATGGTATCGGACGCCGCCGACGTGACCGACGGGCGACCGGACCCCGCCGACGCGACCGACCCCTCGCTCGTCGACCGCTGGACTGCGCTGGATCGCGGCTGGCAGGCGCTCGCGCTGGGGCTCGGGATCGTCGCCGCGCACCTCGTCGGACAGGCGCTGTGACGGGGATCGCCGAGGCGGTCCGGGGGTACCTCCCCGGCCTCGCGCTGCTCGCGGGCGGCGCCGTCGCGGCGACGCTCGTCGCGGACGCGGTCCCCGGCCTCCAGCCGCTCGTCGTCGCCGTCGCCATCGGCGTCGGGATCGGGAACACCGTCGGGATCCCGGCGGTCGCGGAGCCGGGCGTCGGCGTCGACAAGCTGTTCTTGGAGACCGGAATCGTGCTGCTCGGCGCGGCGGTCGCGGTCGAGGAGTTCCTGGCCGCCGGGCCGACCGTCCTCGGCCTCGTGGTGGCGTTCGTCGCCGGCGGGCTCCTGTTCGCGGAGGTCGTCGCGCGCGTTCTCTTCCGGATCGAGTCGCCCACTTCCTCGCTTCTGGCGGCCGGCGCGAGCATCTGCGGCGTCTCCGCGGTCGTCGCCATCGGCCGGGTGCTCGACGCGCGCGGGACGGCGATCACCTTCGCGGCCGCGACGATCCTACTCTTCGACGCCGCGACGCTCGTCGCGTTCCCGCTCGCGGGCGAGTGGCTCGGCCTCACCGGCCGGCAGTTCGGCGTCTGGGCGGGCGTGAGCATGTTCTCGACCGGCCCCGTCGCGGCCGCGGGGTTCGCCTACTCGCCCGAGGCGGGCCAGTGGGCGACCGTGACGAAGCTGGCGCGCAACTCGCTGCTGGGCGGCGTCGCGGTCGCGTACTCGCTGGCGTACACCGCGCGCTCGGCCGCCGACCCCGGCGTCCGACGGCTGTGGGCGGAGTTCCCGAAGTTCCTGCTCGGCTTCCTCGTCGTCGCGGCGGTCGCCAACAGCGGGCTGCTCTCGCCGGCCGCGCTGGCGTCGATCGGCCGCGTCTCGGACGCGCTGTTCGCGCTGGCGTTCGTCGGCCTCGGGCTCTCGATCCGCGTCGAGGACATGCGCGCAGTGGGCGCCGCGCCCGTCGGCGCCGTCCTCGTCCACCTGCTCGTCGTGAGCGCGGTCGCGCTCGCGGCGGTGCGCTGGCTGCTGTGAGCGGATCGGGGCCCCCGGCGACGGGGTTCGGTCCGTATAAGTGGCGAGCGGGCGCACTCCGGGTATGGACACCATCGGATTCATCGGCGGCAGCGGCATCTACGAGGCGCTCCCCCTGAACGACGTGCGGGAAGTCGAGTTCGACACGCCGTACGGCGAGCCGAGCGACGCCGTGACGATCGGCGAGTTCGGCGATACCGGGAAGGAAGTCGCGTTCCTGCCGCGACACGGCTCCGAACACGGCGTCTCGCCGACCGACCTGCCGTACCGCGCGAACATGTACGCCTTAAAAAAGGCAGGCGTCACCCACATCTTCGCGTCGAACGCGGTCGGGAGTCTGAAGGAGGAGCTGGAGCCCGGCACGCTCGTCGTTCCGGACCAGATCTACGACCGGACGAAGGGCCGCGACCTCTCCTTCTACGGCGACGGCGTCGTCGTCCACCAGCCGTTCGCGGACCCGTACAGCCCGGAGCTCGTCGACCACCTCACCGAGGCCGCGGAGTCGGCCGCGGGCGGCGACGGCGACGACGCCGCGAACGTCGTGAAGGGCGGCACCTACGTCTGTATCGAGGGGCCGCAGTACTCGACGCGCGCGGAGTCGGAGTTCTACAAGAGCCAGGGGTGGGACCTCGTCGGCATGACCGCGATCCCGGAGGCGAAGCTGGCCCGCGAGGCCGAGATCGCGTACGCGACGATCGCGGGCGTCACCGACTACGACGTGTGGAAGGAAGACAGCGAGGTGACGCTCGAAGAGGTCTTAGAGAACGCCGAGCAGAACCAGAAAGCGATCAAGGCCGCGGTCGAGGAGGCCGTGCGGACGCTGCCCGAGGACTTGGAGTGCGACGCGCACACCGCGCTGGAGGGCACCGTCAACACGCCGACCGAGGCGATTCCGGAGGAGACGAAGGAGCGCGTCGAGCCGCTGCTGGGCGACTACTTATAAATAGACGCGGCGGTGGCGCGTGCCGGTGAGCGCCGCACCGCGGCGCGAACCGCACGCGCGAGGGACGCCGCGAGCGACCGGAGGGAGTGAGCGGCGAGGCTGGGGAGGCGTGAGGTGCCGTGCGGTTGCGGTCGGGGAGGATTCAAAGGGGCAGTCGCGAGGCGGGCGCAGGCGACGCAAGCACTGGAGCGAGAGAGCGAACGGAGTGAGCGACCGAGTGAAGCGCGCAGCGAGCGTGCGCCCGCCTCGCGACTGGGGCTTTGAGGATGGTCGCCGCCGATTTTTAAATAGCGACGTCTCACCGAGCGACTGGGGCTTTGGAAGTGCTCTCCGCGGGAGCAGCCGCGTGTTAGTCGTCGAACACGTCGAACGTGAACTCCTCGTCGGACTCCCGCATCAGGCGTTTGGAGCCGTCGTGGTCGGTGACCGTCCCCGGTTCCATCGACTCGTGGACCCGCTCGACCGCATCCGGCGTCACCTTCTCCGTCACCTCGAAGGTCGTCACCGGCGAGACGATCCCCCAGAGCGCGCCGGCCGAGTGCGCGAGGAAGGCGACCGGCGTCAACAGGAGGTAAATCGGCCACGTGAGGGGATGCTTGTCGTACGCGGCCGCGCCGACGAGCGTGTAGACGAACAGGATCCCGAACAGCGCCAGCGACGCCGTGCGGTACCACTCCATGCCGGGCGCGGTACCGGGGAAGATCAGCGACGCGAAGACGAGGAGCGGGACCAGCGGCGAGAGCGACCACGCGATGACTCGGGGGTAGTAGACGGGCCGGTACCTGAGCGGGAGCAGGTGGCCGTCGGCGCGCGTGCCCGAGATCCACCGCCGGCGCTGCTTGGCCATCGCGCGTAGCGACGGCGGCGCCTGATTGCGGAACCGGACGTCGAGGACGGCGAAGGAGACGCCGAGCTGATCCGCGGCCCGCCAGATGAAGTTCGTGTCCTCGGTGATGGTCGCGACGTCCCACGTGATCGACTGCTCTAAGGAATGCCGGACCGCGACGCCGCCGCCCCACGCGTACAGCGGGTAGCGAAGTTTGTGGAACGCGAACTGCTCGTACTGGTAGCCGACCCGAAAGATTTCGCTCAGGTACGCGACCCGCGAGCCGGTGTACAGCGGCTTCTCCGTGAACTGGACCACGTCGGCGTCGGGGAGCCCCTCGAAGCCGGCCATAATCGTGTCCTCGTCGAGGTAGAGGACGTACTCGCGGTCACAGGGCACCACGCGACGCGCCCACTCGACGGCGCGGCCCTTGTTGGTCGCGTCGCACTCGAACTCCTCGGGGACTACGTGGACGTCCGCCCCCTCGACGTCGATCGGCTTCTCCGCGATCACGCGCACGTCGTCGAGCGCCTGCGGGACCGCGTTGACGGTCGCCTGTACGACCTCCTCGGCGTCGATCGTCAGGATGCGGACCTGAACGTCGTCGTACCCCCACTCGACCTCGTCGGGCTCGACCCGGCCGCCGCGAGCGAGCACCGTCGCCTCAAGGAGCCACCAGACCGCCGAGGCGCCGTACAGCAGGAGGGCGACCCACAGCGCCGCGACGACGGCAGCGAGCGCGGGGTTCCCGGTCGCGAACGATATCACTACTAACGTGTGTCGCGATACCGGCAAGAACGTGTCGGAACGCGATCACGCTTGAGAAGAGTCCGGGGGACCGAACACGGGGGACTCGGATCGCCGCCGGCGGTTCAGTCCGCGATCGCTTCCGACTCCCCGGTCATCGCGGTCGGGTCCTTCACCCACAGGTCGCCGAACAGGTCGTCCTGCTGGAGTCGGACCGAGCCGCGGTGGGCCATGAACAGCAGCGCGAGGTACGTCATGAACGGGCGCCCACCGGCAGATTCTATCTCGGCGAACAGCACCTCCGTGCGCCCGCGGTCGAAGTGGGTCCGGAGGGCGTTGTCGATCTCCACGATCACCTCCTCGATGTCCTCGTCGTGAGTGCGGTCGGTCGCCTCGCCCGCGGTCGGCTCCCCGTCCTGTCGGAACTCGTCGTCCGCGTGGTAGTCGAGCGTCTGCGTGCCGCGGGCGTGGCCGTGCGGCGACTCCGAGGTGTCGTACTCGCGGGAGTCCTTCCACCACGAGCCGCGCTCGGCCTCGCGCAGCTCGCGGACCAGCTCGTCGAGCGTCTCCGGCGAGCCGCGGGTGTTCTTGCGGTCGAGCCGACGGTCGATCTCCGCTTCCAGCTCGTCGACCGGGTCGAAGTCGCCGTCGGCCGGGTCGGGCGCGCCGCCCTCCATCGCGACCTCCCACGGCTCCGGCTCGGGCTCCTCTTCTTCGTCGTCGTCGGCCAGCATCCCGTCGCTTTTCATCCGGAGCAGGACGCTGGCGTAGAACAGCGCCCGCCCGGTCGTCCGGAGGTCGGTCTCGTCGAGCTTCTCCAAGAACGCGTCCGTCACCTGGACGATGTCGATGTCCCACGGCTCGATCTCGCCCTCCTCGGCGAGCTGGACGAGGAGCTCGACGGGCTCGACCTCGTCCTCGTCGGTCTCATCGGGCGGGGAGACGTCGGGCACGTCCGGGCCGGGTCCGTCGGTCGCGTCCGAGCCGGACTCGGCAGCCGAGTCGGAGCCGGATTCGGCGGTCGAGTCGGAGCCGCCGTCGCCCTCGGGAGCGTCGTCGGCGAACGGGTCGGCACCGTCGCGCTCGCTCGTCAGGTCGAGGTCGGGGACGCCGCCGTCGGCGGCGCCGTCGCCGTCCTCAGTCATCCGCGCTCACCCCTTCCCCGTCGCCGTCGTCGCCGAACTGCATCCCCGTGACCGCCGAGAGGTTGTCGCCCTGCATCGTGACGCCGATGGCGCGGTCCGACCGCTCCAGCAGCGCCGAGCGGTGGCCGACGACGACGAACTGGGCGTCCTGCGCGAGTTCCTCGATCATCTCGCCGACGCGTTCGGCGTTGACCGCGTCGAGGAACGCGTCGATCTCGTCGAGGGCGTAGAACGGCGCCGGGTTGTGTCGCTGAACGGCGAAGATAAAGGAGAGGGCGGTGAGCGACTTCTCGCCGCCGCTCATCGCGTCGAGCCGCTGGACCGGCTTGTCCGCGGGCTGCGCCTTCATCGTTAACCCCTCCTCGAAGGGGTCCTCCGGGTTCTCCAAGACGAGCTCGCCCGACCCGGCCGAGAGCCGCGCGAAGATGTCCTCGAAGTGGTCGTTGATCGACTCGAACGTCTCCATGAACGTCTCCTTCTTCGCCGCCTCGTACCCCTCGATGCGCTCCTCGATGGCGTCGCGCTCCTCGACGAGCACGTCGCGGCGCTCCTGGAGCTCGTCGAGCGCCGCCTGGACCTCCTCGTACTCGTCGATCGCGAGCATGTTCACCGGTTCGAGCGCCTCCATCTCCGACTCCAGCTCCTCGATCCGCGACTCCACCTCGTCGAGGTCGGGAATCTCGTCGGCGTCGTAGGCGCCCACCTGCGACTCCAGCTCGTCGATCTCCCACTCCAAGCGGTCGCGGCGGTCGGTGAGGTCCGAGAGGTCGGACTCCGCCTCCGAGACGAGCGACCGCTGCTCGTCGCGCTTCCGGGTCGCCTCGCGGATCTCCTCGCGGAGCTCTTCGCGCTCCGCCTTCAGCTCCGTGAGCTCTTCTTCGAGGTCGGCGATCGCCTCCTTCTTTTCCGCGAGCTCCGCCTCCTTCTCCTCGATCGCGGCCTCGTGGTCGGCGATCGCCTCCTCGGCCTCCGCCTTCGCGTTCTGCGCCTCCTCGACGTCGTCGTGGAGGTCGTCCAAGGCGTCCTCGGCGTACCCCTTCTCCAACTCCAGCTCGTTGATCCGGCCGTCGAACGAGTCCATCCGCTCTTCCAAGTCGTCGATCTCCGCGCGGATCTCGTCGGCGCGCTCGGAGAGCTCCGGAATCTTCGAGTCGGCGAGCTCGGCCTCGATGTCGTCGATCTCGGCGGCGAGCTCGTCGATCTCCGCGTCGGTCGCCGCGAGCTCCTCGTCGAGCGCCGTCATCTGCTCGTCGACGGACTCGCGTTCCGCCTCCAGCTCCTCGAGCTCGGCTTCCAGCTCCTCGATCCGGTCCTCCGCGTCCGCGAGGTCGTCCTCGGCGCGCTCGACGTCCGCCTCCAGCGACCGGACGCGCTCGGCCGCGTCGGCCTTCCGGTCGCGGGCGTCCTCGATGTCGTCGTCGAGCGCGTCGATCTCGGCCTGGACCGACTGCCGCTCGTCCTCGAGGTCGGAGATCTCCGTCGCGAGGCGTTCGAGCTTCCCGCCGCCGGACTTCGTGAACGAGTAGCGGGAGCCGCCGCCGGAGCCGCCGGTCATCGCGCCCGACTTCTCGACGAGGTCGCCGTCGAGCGTCACCATCCGGTAGTCGCCCATCAGCTCCCGCGCGGTCGCCATGTCCTCGACGACGAGCGTCGAGCCGAGCACGTACGAGAAGATCGACTCGTACTCGGGGTCGTAGTCGACGAGGTTGCGCGCGAAGTCGACGACGCCCGGCAGCGAGGGCTTCCGCGGCAGGCTCCGGTCGTCCATCTTCGTGATCGGGAGGAACGTCGCCCGCCCCGCGTTGCGCTGTTTCAGGTAGTCGATACAGGTCGAGCCGACGCCGTCGTCGTCGACGACGACGTTCGCCAGCCGACCGCCGGCGGCGGTCTCGCAGGCCTCGGCGTACTCGGCCTCGACCGAGGCCAGCTCGCCGACCGCGCCGTGGACGCCGTCGATGCCGCCGTTCTTCACCTCGGAGACCGCTCGGGGCCAGGAGGCGTCCCCCCGCTGGTCGGCCGCCGCCTCCAGCTTGGCGTACTCGTTCTGCTTCTCGCGGAGCGTCGACTCGATCTCCTCGAGGCGCTCCTCCGTCTCGGCCTTCTCGGCGAACAGGTCGGCGACGGCGTCCTCGATGGTCGCCTGGTTCTTCTCGGCCTTGTCGAGCTCGCCCTTCAGCTCGGAGATGCGCGCCTTGTGTTCCGGGAGCGACTCGCGGGCCTCCTCCAGCTCCTCGCGGGCCTCGCTCACCGCGTTCGAGCGGCGGCGGGCCTCGTCGAGCAGCCGGTCCTTCTCGCGTTGCGTCTCGTTCTTCTCCTCGCGGAGCGACTCGATCGCCTCCTTCTTCTCCGCGAGGTCGCGTTTCAGCTCGTCGAACTCCGTGTCCGCGCCCTCGATCTCGGCCTCGACGTCGGCGAGCTCGGAGCGCTTCGTCGCCAGCTCCGACTTCACCGACGCCTTCTCCACTTTCGTCTCGCGGATCTCCGCCTCCAGCTCCTCGACTTTCTCCTCTTTCCTGTCTATCTGGACGAACGCCTGCCGCCGGTCGTTCTCGGCCGACTCGGCCCGCTCCTCGGCCGACTCGATTTTGTCCTCCAGCCGCGAGATCTCGCCTTTGACCTCCTCTATCTCCGAGCGGATCTGGATCTGCTCCTCCTCGCCTTTCGTCTCGATCTCGTGGTTGAGGTCCGCGAGGTCCTCCTCCAAGCGGGTGAGCTTCCCCTGCCTGGCGTCGAGCTCCTCGCGGAGCTCCTCGAGGTCCGCCTCCGCCTCGTCGACCTCGCGCTCGACGTCCGCGAGCGCGTCGCGCTTCTCCTCGAGCTCGGAGGCCTTCCGGAACCCCCGGTACTCCTCGAGCTCGTCGCGGAGCTCCTGGTACTGGAGCGCGGTCTCGCGCTCGTCGGCGAGCTGGTCGAGCCGGTCCTGCTTCTCCCCGATGCGGAGGTCCGCCTCGTCGATCCGGTCTTCGACCGTGTCCAGCTCCTCGTAGGCGGCCTCCTTCTTCTCGTCGAACTCCGCGACGCCCGCGATCTCGTCGATGATCCCCCGCCGCTGGTAGGGGGTCATGTTGATGATCTCGGTGACGTCGCCCTGCATCACCACGTTGTACCCCTCCGGGGTGACGCCCGCCGCCGCGAGCAGGTCTTGGACGTCCGAGAGGTTCACCGAGCGCCCGTTGAGGTAGTAGTACGAGTAGTAGTTGTCCTCGGTCTCCTTCACCCGGCGCTTGATCGTGATCTCGGAGACGTCGCCGACGTTCTCCGTGCCGGCCGCGGAGACCACCTGCGAGCGGTCGAGGGTGCCGTCCTCGTTGGAGAGCACGACCGTGACGGAGGCCTCGTTCGGCCCGTCCGCGGCCTCGCCGTCGTCGTGGCCGGGGTTGTAGATGAGGTCGGTGAGCTTCTGGGCGCGGATCCCGCGGGTTCGGGCGAGCCCGAGCGCGAACAACACGCCGTCGATGATGTTCGACTTCCCGGAGCCGTTCGGACCGGTGACGACGGTGAAGTCCTCGTAGAAGGGGATCCTCGTCGTTCGCCCGAAGCTCTTGAACCCGTCTAAGACGACTTCAGTGATGTGCATGGAGTCGGGGGCGACCGCTTACGCGACGATGATGTCGTCGCCCTCGCTCGACTCGCCGTCGTCGTCCTCGGCGGCCTCCTCGGCCCCCCCGTCGGCGTCGGGCGTCGTCGCCGACTGCTCGGGGACGATGACGTCGTCTCGCTCGCCCGCGTCGTCGGTCGCCGCCTCCTCGTCGGCGCTGTCGGACGACTCCTCGACCGACTCGAAGACGTCGACGTGGTCGTCGGAGTGCGTCGTTCGCTCGCCGCCGGCCGCGGCCTGCGCCGCGTCGTCGGCCGCGGACCCGTCGCTCGCGGACTCGTCGGCCGCGGCGTCCCCCGCGTCGGAATCGGCCGTCGCGCCGGCGGCCGCCTCCTCGACCGCGACCGACCGCTCGTCCTCCAGCTGTCGGACGCGCTCTTTCATCTCGACGAGCTCTTCGGTGAGCCCGTTGACCGCCGCCTGTAGCTCCGCGACCTGCCGTTCGAGGTCCTCGACGCGGTTACTCATATACACACGCATGCTCGCGCGACGCGTATAAATCTGCGTCAGACACATGTGTGACCAAACCGCACGATCCGGGCGTCGTCCGCTCGAACGTTTCGGCGCCGTGAAACGTGTCAGACAGCAGGAGAAGATACTTATACCGACCGGAGACACTCCTTCGGTATGAGCAAGATCACCTTCCGGGCGGACGACGACCTCGTCGACCGGCTGGAAGCGTGTGACGCCTCCAAAAGCGAGGTGATGCGGGAGGCGCTCCGGACGCACCTCGACGGGGAGGCGGACGCGTCCGACGCGTCCGACGCGACGTCCGGCAGCGTCGACGACGCTCTCGCGGACCGCGTCGACGACCTGATCGCGGAGCGGCTCGACGCCGCGCTCGACGAGCGGCTCGGTCCGGCGGGCGGCGCCGCGGGGCGGACGTATACGCCCGAGAACGCCGGCGATATCAACGTAAACGTCACGCTCGACGCCCCGAACGCCGGATCCGACGAGCGGGACGACGAGGTGCGTGTGACGCGTGAGACGGCCGGCGAGACGGAGCCGAGCGCGCGTAAGACGGAGGGGAGTCCGGGCGCGCAAACGCGCGAAAACGCCTGCGGCGGATGTGGCGAAATCGTCCCGTCTGACCACGTATACTGCCCGAACTGCGGTGAGAAGCAGTCGCACAGGGCCTTCTGTGAGTGCGGCGACGAGCTCCGAACCGACTGGGCGTTCTGCCCCGGCTGCGGGCGCCGGACCCCGGCGGCGGACGTTTTGAAAGACCAATAACCTGCGTTAACGCCCTGTATACGCCAATTTTCGGGCGTTTTCACGTTCTGTCTTACACCCTCCGGTAGTTTTATAATGGTTCGCTCGATGACTTCAATTGCGTAAGACGGTCGTCTTACAGCGGCCGGCCGGTGCGGGGTATCGCCCCGCAGTCGGGCGGTTTCGCGCTGTAAGACACACGCGTCGCGTGTTCGCCGTCTTACCGGGGGAATACCAATGGAGCGTGTGACACTACGAATCCCGAAACAGCAGATCGACGAGGTCGAACAGATGGTGGAGACGGGCGAGTTCCCGAACCGGAGCGAGGCGATCCGGTCGGCCGTCCGCGACATGTTGAACGAACAGGACGGCGAGCGCGACGAGCGCGGCCGCAACCGCAACTGGGCGAAGGTGTAAACTGATGCAAGATCTCGTTCAGGACGCCCTCGACAACGCGGAGGCGGAGAAGCGCGACATGGACGACGTCGACATGGGCGACGACGAGTTCGGGGACCCCCGGATCGTCATCGTCGGTGCCGGCGGCGCCGGGAACAACACGGTCAACCGGCTCTACAACATCGGCGTCGACGGCGCCGACACCGTCGCCATCAACACGGACAAACAGCACCTCAAGATGATCGAGGCCGACACCAAGATCCTCGTGGGCAAGTCGCTCACGCAGGGGCTCGGCGCCGGCGGCGACCCCAAGATGGGGGAGCGCGCCACCGAGATGGCCCAGGGTACGATCAAGGAGGTGCTCGGCGACGCCGACCTCGTCTTCGTCACCGCCGGTATGGGCGGCGGCACGGGCACCGGCGCGGCGCCGGTCGTCTCGAAGATCGCCAAAGAGCAGGGCGCCATCGTCGTCGGGATGGTCTCGACGCCGTTCAACGTCGAGCGCGCCCGCACGGTGAAGGCCGAGGAGGGCCTCGAAGACCTCCGCAACGAGGCCGACTCGATCATCGTCCTCGACAACAACCGGCTGCTCGACTACGTCCCGAACCTGCCGATCGGGAAGGCGTTCTCCGTGATGGACCAGATCATCGCGGAGACGGTGAAGGGGATCTCGGAGACGATCACCCAGCCGAGCCTGATCAACCTCGACTACGCGGACATGTCGACGATCATGAACCAGGGCGGCGTCGCGGTCATGCTCGTCGGCGAGACGCAGGACAAGAACAAGACCCAAGAGGTGGTCAACGACGCGATGAACCACCCGCTGCTCGACGTCGACTACCGCGGCGCCTCGGGCGGGCTCGTCCACATCACGGGCGGCCCGGACCTCACGCTGAAGGAGGCCGAGGGGATCGCGAACAACATCACCGAGCGGCTTGAGGCGAGCGCCAACGTGATCTGGGGCGCCCGCATCCAGGAGGAGTACAAGGGGAAGGTGCGCGTCATGGCGATCATGACGGGCGTCCAAAGCGCGCAGGTGCTCGGTCCCTCCACCCAGAAGCAGGCCGACAAGTCTCGCGCGGCGGTCGACGCCGACGACCTCGGCGACTCGCGCTCGCGAGCGGCCGACGCGAACGAGGGCCCGGGCGCCGCGGGCGAGCGAGGCGAGCCCGCGGTCTCCGGCGGCACCGACCGCGGCTGGGAGTCCGACGGCGGGAGCGACCCGATCGAGAAGAACAACGGGCTCGACGTCATCCGCTGAGCGTCTCGCGACGGAGGCCGCTGCGGTTCGTTTTCGATTCCGTTTTCCGTCGATACTGTTCGAACCCGCGCACGGCGCGAGGACTTAACATCACACGGTCCGTGTGGGGTTACGTGTCACGTCACCAGCCGAGCCGGGGGACGCGGCGTCGCTCCGTCGCCGTCCGCGGTCGAGCCAGATTCGCGACGACACGATGACCGACGCGGCGCTCTACTTCACGGGTCCGGAGACCGTCGAGGTGCGGGAGGCGTCGGTCGGCCCGCCGGACGCAGACGAACTGCTCGTCGACACCCGGGCGTCGGCGATAAGCGCCGGGACGGAGCTGCTCGTGTACCGCGACCAGACGCCCGACGGTCTCCCGGCCGACGAGACGCTCGACGCGCTCGACGGCGACCTCTCGTACCCGCTCCAGTACGGGTACGCCGCGAGCGGGGTCGTCAGCGAGGTCGGCGCGGACGTCGACCCGGACTGGGTCGGTCGGTCCGTGTTCTCGTTCGTCCCCCACCAGACGAGCTTCCGAACCACCCCCGACTCGGTGGTCGCGCTCCCGCCGGGGACGGCGCCGGCCGTCGGATCGCTCCTCCCCTCGGTCGAGACCGCGACGAACATCGTCCTCGACGCCGCCCCTCGGCTCGGAGAGCGGGTCGTGGTGTTCGGCGCCGGCGTGATCGGGCTCTGCGTCACCCGGCTGCTGGCCGCGTTCCCGCTGGAGTCGCTCGTCGTGGTCGACCCGGTCGAGCGTCGTCGGGCCCTCGCGGCGGCGTTCGGCGCCGACCGGACGACGACGCCGGCGGCTCTCGACGACGGCGCCGGCGGCGGCGGTTCGGACGCCGCTCTCGACGACGCCGACCTCGCGGTCGAGCTCTCCGGGCAGCCGAGCGCGCTCGACGACGCGCTCGGCGTCGTCGGCTACGACGCGCGGATCGTCGTCGGGTCGTGGTACGGCACCAAACGCGAGCCGATCGGGCTCGGCGGGCGGTTCCACCGGGACCGCATCGACATCGTCTCCAGTCAGGTGTCGACGATCAGCCCCGAACTCCGGGGGCGCTGGGACCGCGACCGACGCATGGACGCGGCGCTCGAACGGCTCGACCGGATCCCCGCCGACGAGCTGATCACCCACCGGATCCCCTTCGAGCGCGCGGCGGAGGCGTACCAGCTGCTCGACTCGGGGACCGACGAGACGGTTCAGGTAATCCTCGAGTATTCGTGAACGGCCGCCGCGGTCAGCGGCGGTCGGAGAGGTGCCCGCTGACGTAGAGGTAGTCGCGCGTAAACACCGCCAGCGACGGGAGGAGGACGACGGGCGCGACGGTCCACACGAGTTCCGTCGGGACCGGCGGGACGAGCGCGAGCGTCACGAAGACCATCTGGACGCCCGCGAGGTACTTCCCGAGGTCGCTGTCGGGGAGGTCGCCGACTGGGAGCCCGCGGACGCGGCGCAGCCACACGGCGCCGCGGAAGACGTAGCGCGCGGCGGAGATCGAGAGGTACCAGACCGGCAGCAGCCCCCACAGCACCGCCACCAGCGGCGCGGCGACGAATCCGAAGGTGTCGAACGCCATGTCGAGCCGGCGGCCGATCTCGGTCTCCCGGCCCACCGTCCGGGCGAGGATCCCGTCGAGCCTGTCGAGGGCGACGCCCGTCCCGTAACACAGCGCCGGCGCCCACGCGAGCGACGTCCCCGACGGGACGACCGCGAACCCGGCGACGACGGCGTACAGCGCCCCTCGGGCGATCGTGATCGCGTTCGCCAGCCCGAACAGCCGCCGCCAGAACCGCCCGGCCAGCCGCTCCGGGTCGAGCCGGAAGCCGACGTACCAGAGCTGTCCGGCCCAGCAGCCGCCCGCGACGACGGCGGGAGAGAGCCCCCACCTTCCCGCCGCATCCGTCGGGAACAGCCGAAAGAGGAGCGCGGCGAGCGCGACCGCGGCGACGAGCGGGAGTCCGACGCCGATCCCGACGCGGAGGGAGCGCCGCCGGCGCGCGCCGGCCATCTACCCGTCACCTCCGGCGGCGGTGCCCGCGACCGCGGACTCGCGTCGCGGTCTGCGCTTCCGGGTCGACACGGCTACCGGCGCAGTAGGAGGACCAGGACGGCTATCAACACGACCTGTGCGACCTTGTCGACGGCGCCGAGCGTCCCGACGTCGGCCGGGAACGACTTCCCCCCGCCCGCGAAGTTGAAGACGTACCACAAGACGATCTGGACGAGCGTGAAGGGGATCCCGACGGCGTACACCGCCCGGCGGCGGTAGTCGAGCAACACCAGCACGACCGCTCCGAGGAAGCCGAACCCGGCGAGAAGGAAGCTGATCCGAAGCGGCAGCGGGAGCCCCCCGACGCCGAGGCGGATGTGGACGGCGGCGGTGATCAGCGCAGCGGCGATGCCTACCCAGTGGAGGCCGCTCAGCGACCCGACATCTATCGCCGGCCCTCGTGATTCGGTCGTTGCCATACCTCACGCACGGACTTCACTCACATAGAAATACCGCCCGAACCGCGGGTGGCCGCTCTGCGCCGACCGTCTCACCGCTCGAAGTCGGGGTCGCGAAGGGCGTCGACGCGCGCGATCTCGTCGGCGGTCAGCCGCTCGCTCCCGGCCGCCAGGTTCGAGACGACGTGCGACTCGGCGGTGCTCGACGGGATCGGGACGACCCCCCGCGAGACGTTCCACGCGATCACGACCTCGGCCGGCGAGAGCCCCCGCTCCGTCCCGATCGCGTTCAGGACGGGCTCGTCGAGGAGGCCGGGCGCCGACAGCGGCGAGTGCGCGACCACTCGGATCCCGCGCTCGTGACAGAAGTCGATCAGATCGTTCCGGGGCCGGTAGGGGTGTCGCTCCACCTGCACGAGCGCCGGGTCGACCGCCCCCGCCTCCAGCACCGTCTCCAACTGCGCCCGCGAGACGTTACAGATCCCGAGCGTCCGCGCCCACCCCCTGTCGTGAACGGCCTCCAAGTTCTCCCACGCGGTCGCGAGGGACACGTCGTCGGCCGCGAGCTCGCCGTCGGCGTCCTCGGGGAAGGTGAGCGCCTCCTGCCGCTCGACCGGCTTCTCGGCGAGCCGGCGGAGCTCGCCCCGGTGTTCGAGCGCCGAGGGCCAGTGGAGCGCGTAGCAGTCGAACGCGTCGATCCCGAGCTCCTCTCGGCTGCCCGCACAGGCGTCGAGCAGGTGCTCGCGGCGGTGGTTCGTGCGCCACGCCTTCCCGAGGAGGAACACGCGCTCGCGGTCGGGCGCGCCCGGCGCGGCGAGCAGCTCCCCGATCCGGTGTTCGTTGCCGTACAGCTCGGCGGAGTCGAAGAGGCGGTAGCCGGCGTCGAGCGCGGTCTCGATCGAGTCGGCGCGCTCGACGTACTCCCCGTCGCGGTAGCGGGAGCAGCCGAAGCCGACGGCGGGGAGCCGGAGCGCGGCGGCGCCCGCATCGGTCTCGCCTCCAATCTGCTTCTCCGGCCGCACCGCCGGCGCCGGCGGCGGGTCGGCGGTCGCGTCGCAGTCGTCGACAGCGACCGGGCCGTCGCCCTCGGCGGCCGCCTCGATCGCGTTGCAGACGGCGACGACGTGGGCGCCCCGTCGTCCCCCCGCCCGCGAGGGCGACCCGGCCTCGATCGACGCGGCGAGGCGCTCGACCGCCTCGACGTACTCGTAGGGCTCCCCGGGTGCGTCCGGCGGCGCGCTCACGTACTCCCGGCCGACGCGGCCGAACCGGACGGCGTCGCGGTCGTCGCCCATCGCGCCGGTCCCCTTCAGGTACAGCGAGCCGTCGTCGCCGTGGAGCTCCAGCCCGTAGAACTCCCGGCTCCGGTGGGGCGCGTAGAAGCTGGCGGTGAGTCTGACGGTCGGCCCCGCCGCGAACGCCAGCGTCGCCTCGACGTGGCTCGGCGTCGACGGCCGCCGGTCCTCCCGGGCGGGCCAGACGTCGAGGGCGTCGGCGACGCGAACGCGCTCGACCGGTCCGAACCACGACACCAGCAGCGCGAGCGGGTACACCGCCCCGTCGTACAGCGGCCCGATCTCGAGGAAGGAGTCGGGCCGGTCGTGCCAGTCGGTCACGCGACCGACGTGGGCGTGGGCGTACCCCAGCCCAACCGGCCCGAGTCGGCCGTCGGCGAGGAGTCGGCCCGCGCGGCGCTGCGAGGGCGCTCGCGGCGTCCCGGGCGCGCAGCCGAGGGCGAGCCCGCGGTCGCGGGCGAGCGCCACCAGCGACCGCGCCTCGTCGGCGTCGAGCGCCAGCGGCTTCTGCGAGTAGACGTGGCGGTCGGCTTCGAGCGCGGTCCGCGTCACCGCCGCGTGGGCGGCGTGGCTCGTCAGGTTCACCACGAGCGGCGCGTCGACGCGCTCCATCGCGGTCTCCAAGTCGGCGAACGACGGGCAGCCGCGGGCGTCGGCGAGCGACGCGGCGCGGTCGGCGTCGAGGTCGACGACGCCGGCCAGCGACAGCGAGCTCTCCGGCAGGCCGGCGGCGTACTCCGGCGCGATCGCTCCGGCCCCCACGAACAGGCAGTTCACGGTCGTACCGGGGCGGCGAGACGTATAGGTGTCCCGACGGCGTCGGGTCGCCGGGGGCGACAGAGGCGCTCCCGCCGGAGCGGTTTAGTCGCCTCGCGCCGAACTCGCGGTCGTGACGGAGCCGGGCATGGGCCGCCTCGGGACCGCCTACCTGCGCGGGCTGCAGGCGATCGGTCGGCGGCTCGACTACGGGACGAACGCCTTCGACCGCGAGTGGGACATCCTCGTCGTCCTCGACGCCTGTCGGGCCGACCTGCTGCGCTCGGTCGCGCCCGACTTCGGGTTCCTCGGTGCGGTCGAGACGGTCCGGTCGGTCGGGAGCTCCTCCTCGGAGTGGCTGGAGAACACCTTCCCCGGCCGCCCCGAGACGGCGCGGACCGCGATGGTGACCGGGAACACGTGGACCGACCGCTACCTCGACGCCGACGCGTTCGCCGCGCTCGACGAGGTGTGGAAGTACGCGTGGGACGGGGAGGCGGGAACCGTGCCGGCCGCGGCCGTGACCGACCGGGCGATCTCGCTCGCCCGCGAGCGCGACCCCGACCGGCTCGTCGTCCACTACATGCAGCCGCACCACCCGTTCGTCCCGGACCCGCTCGACGGCGACGACGGGCTGGCGCGGACCGGGAGCCACAGCAACGCGGAGAACCCGTGGGTGCTGCTCCGGCGCGGCGAGGTCTCGGTGGAGCGCGTCTGGACGGCGTACGAGGCGAACCTCCGACACGTCCTCGGCGAGGTCGAGTCCCTCGCGGCGAACGTCGACGGGCGGATCGCGGTCACCGCCGACCACGGCAATCTCTTCGGCGAGTGGGGGCTGTACGGCCACCCGATGCACACGCCAGTCCCCGCGCTGCTCAAGGTGCCGTGGGCGACGGTCGACGGCGCGGACGAGGGCGCGCGCGAGCCGACCCTGACGCCGCCCGAGCCGCTACCGGTGTCGCGGGTCCACGGCGGCGAGGGCGAGACGGACCGGGACCGGCTGCGCGCGCTCGGCTATTTATAAATGGCCGTTGTCGGCGCTCGCGTCCGATTACAGATACCGTGACGCGTCGAACGTCCTTCCGCCGCCCTCCGGATTTAGGTTGCTCGCGTCCCTGGTTCGGTTCATGTACGCGACGACGGTGCTGACGGACTTCGTGGCCCAGCACTACCTCACGGTCGTCGACGAGGGGCCGGAGAGCGTCCCGCACTCCCACCACTTCGAGGTGGAGCTGACCTTCCGCGGCCCCGAGCTGAACGAGCACGACTACCTCGTCGACATCGACGACGCCGAGGCGGCGCTCGGCAACCTCGCGGACCGCTACCGCGACGAGCTGCTCAACGATCTGCCCGAGTTCGAGGGGTACAACCCCAGCGTCGAGCGCTTCGCTCGCGTCGTCTTCGAACGCGTGAGCGACGCGGTGACCGACGACGCGGTGAGCGAGCTGGCCGTGACGGTCTGGGAGGACGACGCGGCCGCCGCGACGTACGACGCGCCGGTATGAAGGTTGGGCTCGCGCTGTACGGCAGTCTCGACGAGCGGTCGGGCGGGTTCCGCTACGACCGGAAGCTCGTCGAGGGGCTCCGCGCGGCCGGCGACGCCGTCGAGGTCGTCGAGCTCCCGTGGCGGGCGTACCCGCGCGGGCTGCTGGACAACGCGCTCCCGGGGGTCCGCGACCGCCTCCGCGTCGACGTCGACGTGATGCTCCAAGACGAGCTCGCGCACCCCTCGCTTTTCCTCGCCAACCGGGACCTGCCGTACCCGGTCGTGAGCGTCGTCCACCACCTGCGCGCGAGCGAGCCGCGCCGGCTCTCGCCGCTGTACCGCGCCGTCGAGCGCCGCTACCTCGCGACCGTCGACGGCGTCGTCTGCAACAGCGCTGCGACCCGCGACGCCGTCGCCGCACTCGGCGTCGATCCCGAAGCGACCGTCGTCGCGCCGCCCGCCGGCGACCGGTTCGACCCCGCGATCGACGGCGACGCGATCGCGGCGCGGGCCGCGTCGCTCGGCGGGCCCGACCCCGAGCCGCTCCGCGTCGCGTTCGTCGGCAACGTCGAGCCGCGGAAGGGGCTCGACACGCTCGTCGAGGGGGTCGCCCGCGCCGACGCCGCCGTCGACCTCACGGTCGTCGGCCGGGCGGTCGACGAGTCCCACGTCGCCGACGTGCGGCGACTGGTCCGGGAGCGGGGGCTCGGCGACCGCGTGCGCTTCGCCGGCCGGCTGTCGGACGCCGAGCTGGCCGACGCGCTCCGCGCGAGCCACGTCCTCGCCGTCCCCTCCCGGTACGAGGGGTTCGGGATCGTCTACCTGGAGGGGATGAGCTTCGGCCTGCCGGCGATCGCCTCGCGGGCGGGCGGCGCGAGCGAGACGGTCGCCGACGGCGAGACGGGCGTCCTCGTCGACCCGGACGACCCGGCCGCCGTCGCCCGGGCGCTCGACGGGTTCGCGACCGACCCCGACCGGCTCGCCGAGATGGGTCGCGCCGCGAGGCGGCGGTACGAGCGCCACCCGAACTGGGAGGAAACGACGGCCCGCGTCCGCGGGCTCCTCGCCGACGTCGCCGACGCGTCCGATGCCATCGACGCGGCCGAGGCGGAGGTGACGACGTGACGGGGACCGACGACGCCGCGGGCGGCGACGGCGGTTCCGCGGACGGCGACGCCCTCGCCGCCGACGCCGAGGCCTTCCGGCGCTACCTCCGGGCGAAGCGGAGCGTCGACGACCGGGCGCTCGACCGGCGGCTCCTCGGGATCCTCCGAGAGCGGCTCGCGGACCGCGCGGCGCGCGACGGCCGCCTGCGCGTCTTCGAGGTCGGGACCGGCGTCGGGACGATGGTCGCTCGGCTGATCGACTGGGAGGTGCTCCCGCCCGGCGAGACCCGGTACGTCGCGGTCGACCGCGACCCGGACGCGCTCGCCGGGCTGGGTCCCTTCCTCCGAGAGTGGGCGGACGACCGGAAGGCGCCCGCCTCCGTGACTGAGGCGGCAGGCGGGAGCGAGGCGGCAGGCGAGAGCGAGGCGGCAGGCGAGAGCGAGGCGGCAGGTGGGAGTGAGGCGGCAGGCGAGAGCGAGGCGGCAGGTGGGAGTGAGGCGGCGGGCGGGAGCGAGAGGGCGGGCGGGAGCGAGGCGGACGCGCTCGTCGTCGAGACCGACGCGCGCACGGTCAGGGTCGAGCCGGTCGCGGCCGACGGGGTCGCGTACGCCGCGGAGCACGCCGGCGAGTCCGACGCGCTGATCGGGATGGCGCTACTGGACGTACTCGGGCTCGACCGGCTCGACCAACTGCTCGACGCGCTGGCGCCCGACGGGACCTACTACTTCCCGATCACCTTTGACGGCGGGACCCGGTTCCGCCCGGCACATCCCGACGACCGAGCGATCGAGCGGCTCTACCACCGGCACATGGACGAGAAGCCGGGCGGGAACAGCCGCGCCGGCGGCGCCGCGCTCGCGCGCCTTCGCGAGGCGGACGGCTCGACGCTCCTCGGGGTCGCCGGCTCCGACTGGATCGCGCGTCCCGCCGACGGGGAGGCCGGCTATCCGGGCGACGAGGCGTTCTTCCTCCGACACATCCTCGACACCGTCGAGGCCGCGGTCGGCGAGGTGATCGCCGGTGGGGGTGAGACGAGGGCTCTCTCCGCGGCCGACCTCGACGCGTGGCTCGAAATTCGCCGGCGGCAGGTCGATTCCGGGGAGCTCGTCTACCTCACCCACCAGCTCGACCTCATCGGTCGCGTCGACGACGCGTGAGCGACGCCCCGGTTACGTCGCCGCCTCGATCGAGTCAAGCAGGCGGCACTTCCGACAGACGTCCCGGCTCGTCTTCGAGCCGCAGCGCTCGCACTCGCGGAGGGCGGAGTCCTCGCCGTCGTCCTCGTCGCCGGCGCCGTCTCCGTCGCCCCCGCGGTAGGCGTCGGCCGCGAGCGCGGACAGCTCCTCGTAGCCGGCCATGATTGAGTGGCGCGCGCCGGGATGGTTTTCTTCGAGTTCGTGGATCGTCGACTGGATCTCGCCGCGGTACGCCTCCTCGGCGTGGGGGCACTCGGCCATGTGGGTCGGGAGGTCGCGGACGTGACAGTACAGGGCGATCTCCTTTTCGGGCACGTCGCGGAGCGGCTTGGCGCGCGGGACGAACGCGTCGGTGGCCTCGCGCTCGTCGAACGGGCCGAGCGAGGCGTCGAAGTGTTTCGCGACCTGCCGCACGTCGCCCTCCAGGAAGTTCATCATCGCGGTCTGCGCCTCGTCGTCGAGGTTGTGCCCGGTAAGCAGCTTGTCGGCGTCGAACTCGGCGGCGTACTTTTCGAGGAGGTCGCGGCGGAACACGCCGCAGTACGCGCAGGCGGCCATGTTCTCGGGGTCGTCCTCGACGACGTCGTCCATCCGCACGTCGAACTCCTCCTCGTAGGAGACGAGCTCGTGGCGCAGGGAGAGCTCGTCGGCCAGCTCGACGCAGGCGTCGACGCTGGCGTCGCGGTACCCCTCTATCCCCTCGTGGATCGTGAGGGCGAGCATCTCCACGCGGGGGTCCTTCCCGAACACGTCGTCGAGGATCCGCGTCAGGGCGACGCTGTCTTTCCCGCCGGAGAGTCCGATCACCCAGCGGTCGGGGTCCTCGGGCGTCGCGTCCGGATCGAGGAGGCCGTCCTCGCGGACCCGACGCTTCACGCGCTTCTCGACCGACCGCCGGAGGTGCTCGCCGCAGAGGTGCGCCCCGGAGTAGGCGGCGTGGTGGATCGCGTCGCTCCCGCACTTGTCGCACTCCATCGGTGTCGGGTTGCGCTCGCGCGGGGATACGGGTTTCGGGCCGCCTACGTGAGGGGAGTGTCGGAGGTGAGTGGAAGCGACGGCAATTCGAACGCTCCCGAAGCGACGGCGATTTATAAATAAACGGTTGCTGGCGGATCGACGGCGAACGCGGTCGAAGAACCAGCCGCTCGGTTATAAATGAGTGCTGACAGATCGGCAGCGAACACCTCCGAAGCCCCAGCCGCTCGGTTATAAATTATTGCTGACAGATCGGCAGACAACACCTCCAAAGCCCCAGCCGCGAGGACTCGCGCGGCTCGCTGCGGTCCTCAGTCGCTCGCTTCGCTCGCTCTTTGTGGTCCTTACATCGCCGTGCTTCGTCCTCGCGGCCGCCCCTTTGAGTCCCGCCCCGCTCCGCGACCGCAGCCTCACGCCTCCCCAGCCTCGTCGGTGGTCCTCCGCTTCGCTCCGGACCACCGACTCCCTCGCGCGGTGCTGCTCGGCCGCTCCGCGGCCTCACAGGCACGCGCCACGAGGTTAATATAAACGAGCGTTCGAGAGCGACAACCCCCGGTCGGTTGTCGCCGGTTCCGACACCGGTTTGACGGCGGGGCGTCCTGAATCTGCGTGAGCGATTCCCCGACCGGGGTCGACCGCGACCCCGACCCGCGACCCCTGCGCGAGGACCCGCCGGCGGAGAGCCGCCGGACGCGGCTCTGGCGACTCGGGTTCAACCTCCTCCCCGCGTACCGGGGCACGGGCGCGCGCGTCGACCACATCGCGGCCGACTGGCGCTACATTCGAATTCGACTGCCGCTGAACTGGCGCACCCGCAACGCGGTCGGAACGATCTTCGGCGGCAGCATCTACGCCGCGATCGACCCGGTGTACATGATGATGCTGCGGCGGGTCCTCGGCGACGCGTTCACGGTGTGGGACAAGTCGGCCGCGCTGGAGTTCATCGAACCCGGTCGCGACACGCTGTACGCCGAGTTCGAGGTGCCGACCGCCGAGACCGCGGCGATCCGCGAGACGCTCGGGCCGGGGGAATCGACCGACCGCGAGTACCTCGTCTCGCTGGTCGACGACGAGGGAGAAGTCCACGCGGCCTGCGAGAAGACGCTGTACGTGCGCCGCGACGAGTGAGGCGGGCGGGGTCCTGCGGTTCGCGACCGTTCAGTCGTCGGCGACTTCTCGGACGGCGTCGAGCGGCGACACCGAGATGACCAGCCGGTCGTCCGCCGTCGCGCTCACCATCTTCGACTCGGCGAACCGGCTGCCGTCCGCCCGGAGCCCCGTGATCGCCCCCGTCCACCGCTCGCCGTCGGTCACGGCCGGGATGATGTTCGTCTCGATGTGTTCGACCTCGGTCTCGGGATGGAGCCGCTGCCACGGCTCTCCCTCCAGCTCCTCGGGGGCGTAGCCGTACAACGCGCCGTACTCCTCGCCGACGAACTCGAAGGTCCCGTCGGGCGCCACGGTACAGACCCCGTCGAGCGCCACGTCCGCCTCGGTCAGGTCGTCGGCGTCCCGAGCCCCGAAGCGCCCGTTCTCGCCGGCTGCGGTCCGCTTGACGCGCCGCAACAGCGCCGTGTAGCCGTCCGCGCCGCCGCGCTTCGAGACGTAATCGCTGACGCCCGCGCGGACCATCTCGGCCGCGATGTCGGCCGGGCCGGTCGCGGAAAACAGGAGGAACGGGAGGTCCGGGTCGACCTCGCGGGCGGCCGAGAGCAGTTCCACGCCGGTCAGGCGGGGCATGTCGTAGTCGCTGACGACGCAGTCGAACGACTCGCGCTCGATCCGGCGGAGCGCGTCGCCGGGGCGGGTCTCGACCGCGGTCTCGCAGTCGAGGTCGGCGTCGCGTTCGAGGTGGGTCGCGACGAGCCGCGCGAGTCCGGGCTCGTCGTCGACGCACAGCACGCGAAACGTCTCGTTCGTCATACGCACCTTCGGCGGACGGCGTACTTATTGGTGTTCGCCCGATGCTCAGCGCTGAGAACCGGGGTCGGCAGCGACCGAAGAGCGTCGGCCGACCGGCCAGCCGAGCTACGCCGCCGCGGCCGCGACGAGCGCCTCCTCGACCGTCTCGACGAAGCGGTCGGGGTGTTCGACGTGCGGGAGCAGCCGCGCGCGGTCGAAGACGACGAGGCGCGCGTCCGCGGCGTCCGCCAGCTCGCGGCCGTCCGTGAGCGGGCTCACCGTCGCCTCGCGGCCCCAGACGATTGTCGGGGGCACGTCGAGGTCACCGAGCGCGGCGGCGAGGTCGATCTCGCTGTTGAGCGTCCCCGAGATGAACGAGGCGGGCGCGAAGCGCGCGTTCTCGACGTGGGTCGTGCGCCACTCGTAGTCGGTCCACTCCGCGCTCGGGTTCGCGGGGTCGTCGTAGCCGTGGTCGGCGTTGAAGTAGCGGATCGCGGGCTTCGACGTGATGCCGTTGAACAGCGCCTGCCCGACGAGCGGCGCGCGGAACAGCTCTCGCAGCCACCCCTTCGCCGGACTCGGCCCGGCGGTCGCCGTCGGACAGACGGCGACGAACCCGCTCAGTTCGATGCCGCCCTCCGCGCCGTCGTCGACCGCCGCGACCGCGTACGCCGCCGACAACGAGGAGGCGACGACGGCCGGCTCGTCGAACTCCGCGAGGAAGTCGTGGACGAAGTCCTCGTACAGCGCCGCCGAGTACCGGAGCGGCGGGCGGTCCGAGCGGCCGTACCCCGGGAAGTCGGGCGCGACGACGTGGTAGTCGGCGGCCAGGTCGTCGAACACCGCGCGCCACTCCCCGGAGGAGCCGGCGGCGTTGATCCCGTGCAGCAGGAGGAGGTCGGGGTCGTCCGGGTCGCCCGCCTCGGTGTAGGCGACGTCCATCCCGCGCCAGCGGAAGGTGCGGTCGTCGCCGTCGAGCGGGGACTCCAACTCGCCCTCGTACCGGAGGCCGGTGTTGATCGCGGCGAGCGCGCCGGTGCCGAGGACGGCACCGCCGAGGAGGTTTCTGAGCTTCATGGAAACCTGTTGGTTCGCTGGCGACTTATACCCGTGGGACGCGGTCGCGGCCGCGGTCCGCGCGACCGCAAACACGCCCGGGCGTCAGTCGTCGCGCTCGTCGTCGTCGGCGCGCTCCTCGTCGACGCAGTCGGCGATCGGGCCGACGATCGCCTCCGCGACCGCGTACGGGTCCGTCTCGCGGTCGCGGACCCGCTCCGCGAGGCGATCGATCCCGCCGTGCCGCTCGATCTCGGCGGTCGCGAGCGCCCCTACGTCGGCCCGCACGAGCGTGCGGATCTCCGCGGCGTACCGGCGGCGCTCGGTCACTTCGATCTCGCCAGACTCCCGGAGATACGCCGCGTGCGCGTCGAACGCCTCGATCAGCGCCTCGACCCCCTCGCCGCTGTTCGCGACGGTCTCTAACACGTCCGGCGTCCACGAGTCGTGGGAGTCGCCGGCGCGCGCGTCGGATTCGCCGTGTCCGGAACCGCCCGCGTGATCGCTGGCGTGGTGGCCGTCGCCGTGGTTGCCGCCATCGTGGTGGCCGCCGTCGTGGTGGCCGTCGCCGTGCCCCGCCGGTGAGCCGCCCGCGCCGGTCGAGGCCATCGAGGCCGCGCCGTGGTGGCCGGCGCCGCGGCCGGTGGTCCCGCCCTCGCGGCGGTGGACCATCTCCTCCAGTTCGGCGACCGTCCGCTGTGCGCCGTCCATGTCCGCCTTGTTGACGACGAACACGTCGCCGATCTCGAGGATGCCGGCCTTCAGCGTCTGGACGTCGTCGCCGGAGCCGGGCTGGACCAACACCGCGACCGTGTCGGCGGTGCGGACCACGTCGACCTCGTTCTGTCCGGCGCCGACGGTCTCTAAGACCACGACGTCCTTCCCGAAGGCGTCGAGCGCCTTCACCGCGTCCGCGGTCGCGGTCGAGAGCCCGCCGAGCTGGCCGCGCGCGCTCATCGACCGGAAGAACACGTCCATGTCGCCGACGTTCGATCCCATCCGGATCCGGTCGCCGAGGACGGCCCCGCCGGTGTACGGCGAGGAGGGGTCGACCGCGATCACGCCCACGGTGTCGCCGCGGTCGCGGTAGGCGGCGGCGAGCTTGTCGACCAGCGTCGACTTCCCGGCGCCCGGCGAGCCCGTGATCCCGATCACGTCCGCGCCGCCGGTGTGCTCGTGGAGCGCGGAGACGATCGCGCGGTACCCCGGCGTGCGGTTCTCGATCTTGGTGATGACGCGGGCGAGCGCGCGGTGGCTCCCCGAGAGGAGGTCCTCGACGAGCGCGGCGTCGTCGTCGGAGAGCGTCGGCGCGTCCGCGAACGCGGGTGCGTCCGACCCGGCCATCTACGCGCGCTCCGGGACGTTGTTCCGGATGAACTCGATCGTCTCCTCCATCGGCGTCCCGGGGCCGAACACCTCGGCGACGCCCAGCTCCTTCAGCTCGTCCTCGTCCTCGTCCGGGATGATTCCCCCGACGAGCACGAGGGTGTCGTCGAACGCGTCGTACTCCTTCAGCCCCTCGATCACCTTCGGGACGAGCGTGTTGTGCGCGCCCGAGAGGATCGAGATCCCGAGCACGTCGACGTCCTCCTGCACCGCCGCCTGGACGATGTCCTCCGGCGCCCGGTGGAGCCCGGAGTAGACGACCTCGAAGCCGGCGTCGCGGAACGCCCGCGCGATCACGTGTGCGCCCCGGTCGTGGCCGTCGAGCCCGACCTTCGCGACCAGACACCGGACGGCCCGCTCCTGCTGTTCGGCGCTCATACACCCTTCTGTGTCGCGTGCGGGTTTGATTCTAACGGAAGATGGGGAAGGTTCGGGCGGCCGGCCGGGGCGGTCGCTCGGTTCGGCTTCCGCGACCGACGCGTTGAACGCGCGAGCGACCGTAGTCCGCCCGATGACCGACAGCGACGACGATGCCGCGGCCGGCGCTCCGGGAACCCCCGAGAGCTCGCTCCCGGCCGAGACGCGTATCGGCCGCGCCGCGCTCCGGGTCGCAGACCTCGACGAGACGACCGCCTTCTACCGGGACGTGGTCGGCCTCGTCGTCCTCGACCGCGACGCCGAGCGCGCGACGCTCGGGGTCGACGGGACGCCCCTGCTCGTGTTGGAGCGCGACGCCGACCGCCCCGCCCGGGGCCGGACCGACGCCGGACTCTTTCACGCCGCGTTCCGGGTCCCCTCCCGGGCCGCGCTCGGCGAGGCGCTGGGGCGCGTCCGGGAGCGGTGGCGGCTCGACGGCGCCTCCGACCCCTCGTCAGCGAGGCGCTGTACCTCGACGACCCCGAGGGGAACGGCGTGGAGATATACCGCGACCGCCCCCGCGAGGAGTGGCCCGTCGACGGCGACGGAACGGCGCGGATGGCGACCGACCCGCTCGACGTCGAGGGCGTCGCCGCGGCGGCGGCCGGAGACGGGACGGGCACCGCTCCCCTCGTCGACCGCGCCCCCGCCGGCACCGACGTGGGCCACATACACCTCGAAGTCACCTCGCTGTCGGCGTTCGAGGCGGTGTACGTCGACGGGCTCGGCTTCGAGGTCGGGATGAGCGGCCCGGACGTGCGGTTCGTCGCGGCCGGCGGCTACCATCACCACCTCGGCGCGAACACGTGGCGAGGGCGGACGACCCCCGCCGCGGGGCGCGGCCTCGCATGGTTCGAAGTGGTCGTGCCTGACACGGCGGCGCTGGAGGCGACCCGGACGCGACTCGACGCGGTCGCGGCCGACAGCGACGTCGAGTTCGCGGTCGAAGGGCGCGAGGACGGCTTCGCCGTCACCGACACCGACGGGATCGAGGTCCGTGTTCGGGCAGCGGAAACTCAGTCTTTATAAAGGAATGCGGTGGCGCGCGCCTGCGAGCGGCCGCCCTCGGCGGCCGCGAGACAGCGCGTGCGAGGGAGTCAGTCGCCGGAGCGAAGCGGAGGCGACTGACGAGGCTGGGGAGGCGTGAGGTGCTGTGCGGAGCGGTGCGGGGTGGGACTCAAAGGGGCAGCCGCGAGGGCGGCGCAGACGACGTAAGCACCGCAGGAACGAGCGTAGCGAGTGACGAGGAGCGCAACGAGTGTGCGCCGCCCTCGCGGCTGGGGCTTTGGCGGTGTTCGCGGTCGATCTGTGGTCTGTTATTTATAAACGAGCGGCTGGGGCTTTGGCGGTGTTCGCGGTCGATCCGTAAGCAACCATTTATAAAAGAGTAGCTGGGGATTTCGAAGTCCCCACGGTCGATTCGCGGTTGATCACTCATAATTGAGAACGCAAGAGTTCGGAGGTAGCAGCTGTTGCTCCAGGTTCAACCATTTATACATGCGTACTCGAGCGCTGTCGGATGTCCCGAACCGATCGATCGCTGTGTCAGTTGTTACCCGACGATCGTCCGGAGCGTCGACTCGGTCAGGAACGTGGTGATCCCGAACGCTTCGGCCGTCATCCAGCCGAGGAAGGCGACGTACATCGCGAGGAAGACGTACCCCTCCTCGGTGGTGATCTCGAAGTCCGTCGCGGCCATCACCACCACGACGAGGGTCGTGTAAAACAGGAACAACAGGAGCGGCACGGAGGTGAGGAAGCCGATCGAGACGCCGCCGGCGAGGATAACGCCGATCGGCAGCGCCGCGACGAGGTTGAACGTGTTCGTTCCGAAGACGTTCGCGATCGCCGCCCGCTTGTCGCCGGCCTTGCCCATCTTCACGCCGACGAGCAGGTCGGGGAAGGAGCTCAGCGCCGACAACACCGTCACGGAGATGAGGAACGACGGCGCGTCGAGCGCGTCTGCGATCTGCACCGTCATGGTGACCATCGACTCGACGCCGACGAGCACGACGACCAGCCCGACCGCGAACAGTCCGGCCTGTTTGGGGACGTTCGTCGATTCGGCCCGTTTGAGGTCCGACGCGCCGCTTTTCCCGCCGGCGAGGAGAATGACGTACACGCCGTACAACACCACCAGGCCGACGCCCATCTGCGGGGTGATCCGCGCGATCTCCCGCCCGTCGGTCCCGAGGACGCCGAGCGCGATCACGCCGAAGAGGGCGAGGACGGCGACCATATAGAAGATGGCGTCGCGGTAGACGATCCCCTGCGTCGTCGTCGTGTCGCCGCTCGTGATGGAGACGGCCGCCGGGATGACGAGGATGTTGAACACCGCCGTCCCGATGAGCGCCCCCGCGCCGACGCCGAAGTCGCCGAGCACGAGCACCGAGATGAGGATAATCGCGAGCTCGGGGAACGACGTCGCGGCCGCGACGATGAGTCCGCCCTGAATCGCCTGCGAGACCCCGAAGTGGTCGCTGATCTTCGAGGTCGTCGACTCGATGACGTTCGCCCCCTTCCAGGTCAGCAGGAACCCGATCGCGCCCAAGACGATCCAGACGGCGAGCGACTGGTCTCCGACGAGCTCCTGCAGTACGGTCACGTGTGGTCACTGGGTCCGGAGTTGATTATGGGTTCCGGAGGCGCCGAGACGGAAGCCGGTCCGCCCGCGGCGGGCCGAACCGCGCTCAGTAGATCAGTTCGTCGTCGTTTTCGACCATGTACAGCGTCCGCGCCGCGATGTTGACCGCGTGGTCGGCGACCCGTTCGAGGTCGCGCACCGCGAGCAGCGCCTGCGACACCTCGTCGAGGGAGGCTTCGAGCGCCTCGCCGTCCGTCGGCGCCGGGCCGTCGCGCGCCGCGTTGCGGGCGCGGTCGGCCTCCAGCAGCTCGCGGACGACCGCCTCGCTCGCCTCCCGACAGCGCTCGTCGAACGCGTCGTCGCTGGCGGCGATCTCGCGGCAGGCGTCCGGGTCGCGCGCCGCGTAGGCGGCGACCGCGTCCGCGACCATCCCGCGGGCGCGCTCTCCGAGGTCGCGCACGTCGACGGCGTCGTGGACGCCGCCCTCGGGACCGCCGTACGCCGCGACGTTCGTCGCGAGGTCCGCGACGCGTTCGAGGTCGGTGATGATCTTGAAGGAGGCGGTGACGAGCCGGAGGTCGCCGGCCACCGGCTGCTGGAGCGCCAACAGCTCCGTGCACTCGTCTTCGAGGGCGAGGTACGTCTCGTTGACCTCGTGGTCGGTCTCGATCACCGACTGTGCGAGCTCGTCGTCGCCGGTCACCGCGGCCTCGATCCCGTCGTCGAGGCGGTCGCAGACGGTCTCGCCCATCGCGACCACGTCCTCGCGGAGCTCGTCGAGCCGCTCCTGGTAGCTCTCGCGGGGCATCTATCCGAACTTCCCCGTGATGTAGTCCTCGACGCGCTGCTCTTCGGGGTCCTCGAAGATCTTCGCGGTGTCGTCGTACTCGACCAGCTCGCCGCCCGTGAGGAAGACGGCGGTGCGGTCGGAGATGCGGGCCGCCTGCTGCATGTTGTGCGTGACGATGATGACGGTGTACTCCTCCGCGAGGTCGTCGATGAGGTCCTCGATCTTCGAGGCCGCGACGGGGTCGAGCGCCGAGGTCGGCTCGTCCATCAGGATGACCTCCGGGTCGGGCGCGATGGCGCGGGCGATACAGAGCCGCTGCTGTTGCCCGCCGGAGAGTTCGAGCCCCGAGGAGTCGAGCTGGTCTTTCACCTCGTCCCACAGCGCCGCCCCCTTCAGCGACTCCTCGACGCGCTGGTCGACGTCGCCGTCGAAGTCCTGGATCTTCAGGCCGTAGGCGACGTTGTCGCGGATCGACTTCGGGAAGGGGTTCGGCTTCTGGAACACCATCCCGATCTTGCGGCGCAAGGCGACGGGGTCGACGTCGGGGTCGTACACGTTCTTGCCGCCGAACTCCACGTCACCCTCGACGCGGCAGATCTCGATCATGTCGTTCATCCGGTTGATGCACCGGAGGAACGTCGACTTCCCGCAGCCGGAGGGGCCGATGAGCGCGGTCACGCGCTTCTCGGGAATCTCCATCGTCACGTCGTCGATCGCCTGCTCGTCGCCGTAGAAGACGTCGAGATCGCGGGCCGCCACCGCGGTCCCGGCGGCGGGCGCCTCGCGGCCGTCGTTCGAGTCCGTCTGTACCTCCGTCGTGATGAGCGAGTCGTCTGTTGTGCTGTTACTCATGCTAGCTCCCCCGTTCCGCGCGGTTCCGCAGCAGAATGGCCGTGCCGTTCATGCCGACGAGAATGATCAGCAGCGTGATAACGCCTGCGGCGACGACGCCGTACCGGAAGTCGGCCTGCGGGAAGCCGGCCCACGTGTAGATCTGCATCGGCATGGCGCTGAACCGGCTGAACAGGCTGTCCGGCGCCCTGAACACGGTCGTCGCCGCGCCGATCATGATCAGCGGCGCCGTCTCGCCGATGGCCCGTCCGAGCGCGAGGATCGTCCCGGTGAGGATCCCCGGCATCGCCTCGGGCAGCACGACGTTCTTCGTCGTCTGCCAGCGCGTCGCGCCCATGGCGTCGGAGCCGCGCCGGAGGTCGTCCGGGACCGATCGGATCGCCTCCTGGGCGGAGATGATCGTGATCGGGAGGATGAGCAGCGACAGCGTCAGCGCCGCGGTCACCGCCGTCCCGATCCCGAGCCCGAGGAGGTTCGCGAACAGCCCCAGGCCGAGGAGCCCGTAGACGACCGACGGGACCGCCGCGAGGTTCGCGATGTTGACCTGGAGGATCCGGGTCAGCGTCCCGAGCGGACCGGTGCCTGGCGTGTACTCCTCCAAGAAGACGGAGGTCCCGACGCCGAGCGCGAACGATAACACGGCGACCATCGCGATGATGATGACGGAGCCGACGATGGCGGGGTAGAGACCGGCCTCCGACGGCGTCCGAGAGGGCGCCTCGGAGAGGAACGACGCGTCGAGCCACGGGTTCGGCGCCGGGACGCCCAACGCCTCGACGATCAGCGCCCCGGCGATCGCGCCCGCGGCGAGGAGCAGCGGGAGCCCGAGCCCGGCGAGCCCCTCGCCGCCGTCAACGACGCGGGAGACGTACACGGCCGTCGGCACGCCGGTCAGGGCGATCGCGAGGAGCACGGTCGGAGCCGGCAGCCCGGCGCCCGCGGCCAGGAAGCCCCCCGCGGTCGCCGCGGCGAGCGGGACGCCGCCGACGGCGGCCGCAGCGACGCGACCCCTGCGGTCGGCGACGAGGAGCGCCCCGGCGGCCGCGACGGGGACCGCGATCGTCCAGAGGTAGATGATGAGGTCCGACGGGTACGTCGCGATCACGTCGCGGAGGAACACCGCGGCGGTCAGACCGACGAGGCCCACCGGCGTCGCCGCGGTCCGCGCCCGCGGCGACTCGCGAACCCGCCCGAATGCGTACAGCCCGACGGCCGGGAGGACGCCGAGCGTGTACGCGAGGAACCAGACGAGAGAGTCGAACACCAAGAACAGCGTCCCGACCGCGAGACCGAGCGCGGCGCCGCCGACGAGCCGGCCGAGAAGTCCGAAGCCGACCGCGCCGACGCGGCCCCCGCTCCCGACGTACGCGAGGTACGCCGTGACGGGGGCGGCGACCACGAAGAGGTACGCGAGCTGCCAGTTGAGCCGCGGGATCGGGACGAGAAGGGCCTCAATCGCGGAAAACAGCACGGCGACCGCGACGAGCCCGCCGCCGAGCGCGACGAGTGCTCGCCGAGTGACGTCGCGGTCGTTCGCGCTGTACAGGCAGAAGACGATGAACGGGACGACGAGCGTGAGGAAGTACGTCAGCAGCCACTCGGGGCTGGCGTTCGCCAGGTCGAAGGCGTCGATGGCGACGTAGACGAGCAGCACGCCGAGCGCGACGAGGCCGAACACGCTCGCGCCGAACGAGAGGTACTCGAAGGCGATTCCTCTGACGCGGCTGACCTCGCCGAACCCGTCCGCGTTCGGATTTTCGGTCGCCATCAGTACTCCTCCCGGTAGCGTTGTGCGATGATATCACTGATCACGTTCATAACGAGCGTTACCGCGAACAGCGCGAGGCCGAGCGCGAACATCGAGTTGTACGGGAGCGTGCCGCCGGTGAGGTCGCCGCCGGTGATCTGGACCATCGCGACGGTGATCGTCATCCCGGACTGGAGGAGGACGTCTGCGGGGTTGACGAACGGGATCCCGAACAGCGCCTGTTGGACCTCGGGCATCCGCGCCTGCGCGCCCATCGCGACGACGACGATCATCGTCTCGCCGATGGCGCGGGAGACGGCGAGGATGTACGAGGAGGCGATCCCGGAGATCGACGCCGGGACGACGATACCCGTCGACACCTCGAACTTGGTCGCGCCGAGGCCGTAGCCGGCCTGGCGAAGCTCGTCGGGCACCGCGCTCATCGCGTCCTCGGAGATCGACGACACCATCGGGATCGTCATGATCCCGACCATTATCGACGCCGCGAGCGCGTTGAACGTGCTCATCTCCGGGAACAGTGTCGCCTTCAGCGCCGGCGTGACGTACACCAGCGCGAAGTACCCGTACACGACCGTCGGGATCCCCGCCAGAATCTCCAGGAGCGGTTTCAGGATCGACCGGGCGTTCGGGGTCGCGTACTCGCTGAGGTAGATGGCGGTGAGCGTCCCGATCGGGATCGAGATGAACGCCGCCGTGATCGTCACGGTGAGGGTGCCGATCAGCAGCGGGATGATGCCGAACGCCTGCCCGCCGCCGGCCGGGTTCGGGCTCCAGTTGGTGCCGGTGAGGAACTCGACTATCGAAATCGACCGGAAAAACACCACCGCGTCCGACAGGAGCGTGACGAAGATCGCGGCCGTCGTGAGCAGGGTGATCGCCGCACACGCCGCGAAAAGCCCGCCATAGGTGCCCTCCTTCAGTCGTGTGAGCCCGCCCCGCCGGGTCAGGTCGGGACTCTCTGTGCTGTCAGTCACGAACGGTGGGGTATCGAACGCAGTCGTAAATCAATACACCGGTTCATCGCGCCGGCTCAGCCCTGCGCCTGCTCGATCGCGTCTTCGAGCTTCTGCATCTGTTCCTCCTGCGTCTCCTCGGTGGCGGGGACGTAGCCGACGTCGCCGGCGACGAGGTCCTCGTTGGTCGTCTGCTCGACGAAGTACCGGGCGAACTCGGCGATGTGCTCCTCGCCGAGCGACTCGATCGACGGGTAGGTGAACAGGGGCCGCGAGAGCGGAGTGTACTCGCCCGAGGAGGCGGTTTCGAGGCTCGGCTTGACCGGCCCGTCGCCGTCGTCGATCCCGAGCGCCTTCAGCTGGTCGGGGTTCTGGAAGTAGTACGCGAAGCCGAAGTAGCCGATCGCGTACGGGTCGCCGGCGACGCCCTGTGCGATCGTGTTGTCCTGCTCGGTCGCCTGGTAGTCGCTGGTGTGGCCCTCCTCCTCGAGGATCGCCTCGATGAAGTAGTCGTACGTGCCGGAGGTGTCGGCGGCGCCGAAGCGGTTTATCTCCTCGTTCGGGAACTCGTCGCGGACCTCGTCCCACGTCTGGGCGGGGTCCGACTTCCAGATCTGCGCGAGCTCGTCGGTCGTGAGCGAGTCGACGAAGTCGGCGTCGGGGTTGACGACGACGGTGAGCGCGTCGGTGGCCGCGATCAGTTCGATGTACTCGACGCCGTTGTCGGCGCACAGCTCTTCCTCTTCCGGCTGGATCGGACGGCTCGCGTTGTTGAAGTCCGTGTCGCCCGTACAGAAGAAGTTCGAGAACCCGCCGCCGGAGCCGGTCGAGCTGATGTCGGGGTCGACGCCCGGGTACTCCTCCGCGAAGTCCTCCATGACCGCGCTCATCAGCGGGAACACCGTGCTCGAACCGGCGATGTTGATCGGGCCGGAGATCTCATCGTCGCCGTCCCCGCCGTCGGAGCCGTCCCCGCCGTCGGAGCTCTGGGTACAGCCCGCGAGCCCGAGCGCTCCGGCACCTGCGATCGCCGCGAGCGATTTCCGCCGTGTGATTCCCGCTGTGTCCGCGTCGTGGCTGGAAGCCATCACCCGTGGATGGGCGAGTTCCGGTTAAGTAGTATGCTATGAGGGGTACGGGGTGACGCGTACGGCCCTGTACGACTATGTTCTACTATATACGCTATATAGCGACGCGCGTTCGGCGGACCGCCGCCGTCGGGTCGAGCGCGGGGTCTCCGGGCCGTCCGCGGTCCCGAACCGAGACGTGGTTTTAAGTCCTCGTACCGGGAGAACCCGGACGAATGACCCCTCCCACCACCGACGGGCCGCCGGCGCCGACCACCTCCCGGGAGGAGGCGTGGGTGGCTCACGCCGCGCTGCTCGACGCCGCGCAGCGCGCGACCGACGAGGACGTCGCGTACCGCCGTCCGATCGAGTCGATAGAGCGGGGCGCGGCGCTCGACGACGAGGACATCGCGCTGCTCCGGGACGCGCTCGTCGACTACCTCGGCGACGCGCCGGTCCGCGACCGCGCTCCTGGTCGCGCGCTGCTGCGCCGCACCGACGACGCGACGGACGCGCGGTCGCGGCGCGCGTAGCGTCGACGACCGCGGGAAAAGAGCCCCCGACCGCTACGGGCCGGCCTCCACCGCCTCGATCAGCAGCTCCGCCACGTCGACGATCTCCACGTCGTCCTCGAAGTCCCCGGTCTTCCGGCCGTCCTCGAACATCGTCGTACACATCGGGCAGGCGACGACGAACTTCTCGATCGCGGCGCCCGCGTCGGTGTCCTCGACCGCCTCGCGGAGGCGTTCCTCGCTCGGCTTCACCTCCTCCTCGTGTTCGGTCCAGAGGCCGCCGCCGCCCCCGCCACAGCAGAAGGAGTCGTCCCGCGAGCGGGGCATCTCGTAGAGGTCCGCGCCGGTCGCGCGGATCAGCTCGCGGGGCGCCTCGTACTCGTCGTTGTACCGGCCGAGGTGACACGGGTCGTGGTAGGTGACGGTGTAGTCGAGCTCGTCGCCGGAGAGGTCGAGCCGCCCCTCGCTCACCAGCTCCTCGACCACCTGCGTCCAGTGGAACACGTCGATTCCCCCGTCCGGGTTCCACGGCTCCTCGCGCTCGAACGGCATCATCGGGTCGTCCGCGAACTCGGCGAAGTCGACCTCGGGGTACTCGTTTTTGATGGTGTTGTACGAGTGCGGGTCCGTACAGACGATGTTCTCGAACTCGCAGTCAGCGAACGTCTCGACGTGGTGGCCCGCCAGTTCGAGGTAGAGGAACTCCTCGCCGATCCGGCGGACGTCGTTCCCGTCGGTCTTCTCGTCGTCGAAGAGGATGCCGAACGACACGTCGGCCTCGTCGAAGAGGCGGGCGAGCGCGCGGGCGACCTTCTTGTTCCGGTCGTCGAAGCTCGGGTAGTCGCCGACGTACCAGAGGTACTCGACCTCGGTCTCGCGGGCGTCCGGGACGTCCACCCCCTCATCGAGGTCGTCGGCCCAGTCGCCCCGCGCCGACTGCGACTCGCCGAAGGTGTTCCCTTTCTGCATCACGTCTTGGAACACGTCTTGGAGGTTCGAGTCGACCGCCCCCTCGTCGACGAGCTGACGGTTCATCTTCGTGAACGAGGTGAGGTGTTCGATGTCGACCGGGCAGGCGTCCATGCACGCCATACAGGACATGCACGACTCCATCGACTCGGCGTCGATGACGCCGCCCTCGTCTGCGACGATTGGGACGGTGCCGCCGTCGGAGGCGGCGGCGGAATCGGCCACGCCGCCGTCCGAGGCGGCGGCGGTTCCACCGTCGGTCGCCATCGGCCCGTTCCCGCTGCCCGACCCGGCGACCGGGTCGTCGCTCACCGATTCCCGGTACGACTTCAGGTCGAGGATGACGTTCCGCGGGTCGAGGTTGCGGCCGACCGTGTCGGCGGGACAGGCGTCGGTACAGCGCCCGCACTTCGTACAGGCGTCGCCGTCCATCAGCTCCTTCCACGTGAAGTCGTCGAGCGACTCCGCGTTGGTGTGATCGAGGTCCGCGGGGACGTTCGGGAGCCGCGCGCCCGCGTTCTCGTCGCGGGCGACGACGTTCGCGAACGAGGAGATCATGTGGAACGGCTTCGCGTACGGGATCCACGCGACGAACGCGAACGCGAGCAGCGAGTGGCTCCACCAGAGGACGCCGTATATCGCCTCGGCGCCCGCGGCCGTGAGCCCGGCGGTCTCCAGCCCGGTCGCGAGCGCCATCCCGACGAAGCTCACCGTCTCGGTCGCGCGTTGCGGCTGGCCGACCATGCTCACGCCCTCGACGAGGAAGCCGCCGACCCCGAGCAGGAACAGCGTCCAGACGAACGCGTCGTCCTCCAGCGAGGTGTGTTTCCCCCACAGCCGCCCCTCGCGGGTCCGGTAGCGCCGGTAGCCGGCCATGCCGACGCCGACGACGAACAGCAGGCCGAACGCGTCGACGGCGAACTGGTAGGCCAAGTAGAAGTCGCCGACCCAGAAGGACTCGCCAGTGAGCGGGCGGTAGAGGTCGATGTCGATCCCGAGGATGGTCGTCGCGACGAGGAGGACGAGGAACCCCCACAGCACGAACGTGTGCATCACGCCGGTGTAGAGGTCCCCGTCGAACTGGTTCTCGTTCGCGAAGACGGTCTTCGTGGCGTCGGCGACTCGGCCAGGGAGGTTCGACAGTCTGTCGCGCGGGTCCGCGCTCCCGCGCGCGTACGCCGCGAACCGGGCGTAGACGCCGTACAGGAAGACGAGGACCGCGACGGCGGCGAGCCAGTAGAACGCAGCCTTCCCCACCGGACCGATCGTCCAGAAGGTCTCTCGGGTGGCCGCCTGGAGAGGAATCATGATCGATCACCGGGATACGGTCCGGTTAAAGCTTGCCACAACGCGGAGTTCGTCGCTCGGCGTTCACGCGATTCGGGGGTCGGGCCACGCTCCGCCGACGCGCAGCCGCCTCACGCGATCCGCAGGACCGCGGCCGCGAACATGGCCGCCGCGAGCGTCAGCGCCGGAGCGTCGGCGCGACGGAACGCGAGCCGCGGGAGCGTCGGGTTCCACGCGAAACAGCGGGCGACGAGCGCCGTCCCGAGGCGGTCAGCCCGAGAGAACGCCCGCGAGAGCCCGCCGACCGCGACGAGCCGCATCCGCTCGCGGCGGGAGCGTTCGGCGCCGAGACGCGCTCGGACCGCTTCGCGCGTCGCGACGAGGTCCCGTTTCAACAGGGGGAGGAACCGGAAGACGAGCGCGACGCCGACGCCGAGGAAGACGCCCGGCCGTCCCGGAATCGTCCGCTGGAGGGCCGCGCGCGACTCGCGGACCGGGGTCGACCGCACGTACGCGGCCGCGACGACGAGCAGCAGCAGGACGCGGTAGCTCGCGAGTCCCGTCGTCGCGGCGCGCTCGACCCGAAACCACGGCGCGCCGAGCGTCGCGCCCGCGACGAGGGGGGCGAAGAGGAGGACGGGAAACGCGACGCGGTAGCTCCACAGGTCCCGGGCGCCACCGTCGGCGGCGAGCAGGCAGCCGACGGCGACGAGCGTGAGAAGCGCGAGCCCCCGCGGCGTGGTGTACGCGTACGCGACGGCCGCGAACGCGACCTGGACGAGCAGCTTCGACCGCGGGTCGAGCCGGTGGGCGAGCGAGTCGCCGGGGACGAAGGAAAGCGTCATCCGGCCGGATTTCGTAACTCGCCGCCCTCGGGAACCCGCACGTCCAGCCCGGGAAGGGACTCGACCGCCTCCTCGGGGGGCGCGTCGACCGCGACTCGCCCGTCCGCCAGCCCGACGATCCGGTCGGCGAGCGCGGCGACGTCGCGGAGATCGTGCGTGACGACGACGACGCTCGTCCCCTCGCGGTGAAGCGCCCGAAGCCGGTCGACGACCGACCGACGCGCGGGCTCGTCGAGGCCGGTGAACGGCTCGTCGAGGACGAGGTGATCCGGCTCCATCGCGAGCGCGCCCGCGATGGCGACGCGTTCCCGCTCGCCCCCGGACAGGGAGTCGACGCGCTCGCGCTCCCGGCCCGCCATGTTCACGGCCGCGAGCGCCTCGTCGACCCGCCGGTCGATCTCCGTATGCGAGAGGCCGAGGTTCTCCGGGCCGAACGCGACGTCCGCGCCGACGGTGGCGGCGACCAGCTGGTCGCGCGGGTCCTGGAACACCATCCCGACCGCCGAGCGCGCGGCGACGAGGTCCGCGTCGACCGGGGTCCCGTTCACCGCCACGGTCCCGGCGTCCGGCTCGACGAGGCCGTTGAACGTCCGCACGAGCGTCGTCTTCCCCGAGCCGTTCGCGCCCGCGGCGACGAGGAACTCGCCGTCGGGGACCCTGAGGGAGACGTCGTCGACCGCGACGGTAGCGGCGGTGCCGTCGGCGTCGTCGGAGTCGCCGTCCGCCCCGTTACCTCCCTCGCTCCCGGACCGACCGTACCGGCACGTGACGCCGTCGAGTTCGATCACGGTTGCGCCTCGCGTGCGCTCACGAGCGGCTCACGTCGCGGCGATCGCGTCGGACCTGACGACGCCGACCGCGGCGGCGATCTTCAGCGCCTCGGCCGGGAGGAACGCGACGGCGCCGACCGTGACCGCCTCGACCGGGCCGAGCGAGAGGACGAGCGCGAGGCCGGCCACGCCGAACCCGTAGATGACGACGGTGCCGAGGACCATCGCCCCGACGAGCGTCGGGAGGCCGACGCCGTCGAGGTCGCGGAGCGTCGCGCCCCGGTGGACGACCGCGCCGACGACCGCCGCGGCGACCGGGTACGACCAGAGGTAGCCGGCCGACTGGCCGACGAGGGCCCCCACGCCGGCCGACCCGCCCTCGAAGACGGGCGCGCCGAGCGCGCCGGCCGCGAGGTAGAGGACCAGCGACGCGCCGCCCCACACCGGACCGAGGAAGATCCCCGCGAGGAAGACGCCGAGCACCTGGAGGGTCACGTCCACGGGCGAGACCGGGTTCGGGAACGTGACGTACGCGAACGCCCCGACGAGCGCCGCGAACAGCGCGGCGCGCGCGAGGTTCGTCGCCGCCTCGTCGCCGACGAGGTCGACGGACTCCGTGTTGGTTGCCATACCCGAACGGATTCGTAAACCCACTTCAACGTAGCGGTTTACGAGCTGGGACGCCCCGGTCGAATCCGAGTTCGAGCACCGAGAGAGCTCCTCGATAATCCTCGGATAATAACGTTCATGCCCGCCCGGCGTCCACGACGCGAGTATGCCAAAGATAAGCGTCGAGATCCCGGCGGAACTGCTCGCCGACCTCGACGAGCACGTCGGCGACGACGGGAAGTTCGTGAACCGCAGCGACGCGGTGCGCGCGTCGATCCGCAAGAACCTCGACCTGCTCGACGAGATCGACGCCCGCCACGACCGGCTTGACGACGACGCCCCGTCGACCGCGGCCGGGTCGGCGGAGGAGACCGATGAGTAGCCGGACCGCCGGCGGTCAGGACGGTCCCTTCCGGGCCGACCCGCTGGACCGGTCGGCGGTCGCGGCGGTGGCGCTGATCACGCTGTTCACGGTCGCGCTCGCGACCGCGCAGCTCACCGCCGTGAAGGTGCTCGCGCTGCCGCTCCCGTTCGCGCTGCCGGTCGTCGGTCCGGAGATCCTGCTGCCCGGCGCCGCGCTCGCGTACGCGCTCACGTTCCTCGCGTCGGACTGCTACGCGGAGCTGTACGGCCGACGGGCGACGCAGGTGGTCGTCAACGTCGCGTTCCTCGCGAACTTCCTCGTGCTGGCGCTCGTGTGGTCGACGCTGGCGGCGCCCGGGGTCGATCCCGAGGTGTCGGCCGCCTTCCAGACCGCGCTCGGGCCGACGGGGAACATCGTCGCCGGCAGCCTGCTGGCGTACGTCGTCAGTCAGAACTGGGACGTGTTCGTCTTCCACGCGATCCGGGACCGGACCGGGGAGCGCATGCTGTGGCTCCGCAACCTCGCGTCGACGGCGACGAGCCAGGCGCTCGACACCGTCATCTTCGTCGGCGTCGCCTTCTACGCCGCGCCGACTCTGTTCGGCGTCGGGATCGCGTTCGAACCGCCGGCGCTGCTCGCGCTCGGGCTGGGCCAGTACCTGCTGAAGCTCGCGATCGCCGTCCTCGACACGCCGGTCGTCTACCTGATCGTCGGCGCCGTCCGGAACTGACCGAACGGGAACCGACCGGACCGGGGGCGTTCGTTCTCGGTCGCGCCGTTTTCTCTCGCCTCACGCGACCGACAGCGCCCGCGCCGCCCGGTCGGGGAGGTCGGCCGGGACCTGCTCGAAGGAGTCGCCCGCGTCGCGGGTGACGAAGAGCCCGCGGTTCGAGAGCGCCCAGATCTCTCCTGGGGCGCGGCCGGACGCCAACACGGCCCGATAGGTGCCTTCCCCCGTCGGGAATCCGCGCTCGTCGAGCCGATCGAATCCTTCGTCGCGGCGGTAGCGGTACAGGTACGCCTCGCCGCGGCGGTGGGCGGCCGTCGCGCTCTCCGCCGCGCTGATCAGGGCGGTGTCGGGGTCGCCGGGGTCGACCGCGAGCCCCCAGACGTAGCCGTGATCGAGGCCGGCGTCGCGGACGCGCCACGAGTCGCCGCGGTCGCCGCTCTCGGCGAAGCCGTCGCCGGCGGCGGCGTAGACGCGGTCTGGCGCGTCGGGGTGGGTCGCCATCGCGTGGGTGTCCCGGCGCGACCCCGGCGGGCGGTCGGTCCACCTCTCGCCGCCGTCGGCCGTCACGGCGAGCGCGCCCGCCTCGATGCCCACGAGCCACCGCTCCGGGTCGGCCGGGCAGGGCTCGATCCACCGGACGTGGTGGGTGTCGGGCCGCGGCGGGAACGACCACTCCGCGGCGGAGGGGAGGTCGGTCAGCCCGTCGACGCGCTCGGCCGTCTCGCCCCCGTCGACGGAGCGGTACGCCCGCGAGGGCTCCGTGCCGATCCAGACGACGTCGGGGTCGTGCGGGCTCGTCGCGACCGCGGTCACCGCGTCCGGGCCGGACCCGTCGGGGCCGAGCGTCGAGGCCGTCACGCAAGCGAACCGGCTCCCGCCGTCGACGGAGCGGAACAGGCCCGCGCCGAACGTCCCCGCGAGGACGCGCGGCGGGTCGGTCGCGCCGTCCGCGTCTTCGCGGACTTCGCCGTGCGCGACCGAGAGGCACTCGACGCGCTGGCCGGAGAGGCGCGTCTCGACCGCGCCGGTCGCGGGGTCGACGACTCGGAGTCCGTCGTCGTAGGCCGCGTAGATGCGCATGCGTCGAGGTTCGGTCAGGAGGCTCAAAAGGGTACGCCGGGCGTGCGGGGGCGAGGCGTCGGCGCGTCGGGCCCGGCGCGCGCGCGATTCGGGGTTCCACGAGCGCAAGAGACTTACCGCCCGCTCCCGTGTGAACTGTACGCATGGATCTTCGCGTTCAGGGGGACGTTCCCCCCGACCCGTTTCTCGGCGCCGCGGACCTCTTCGAGACCGAGCGCTCCGTGGAGGCGCCGGTCCGCGTCGTGGTCCGCGAGGACCCGGACGAGCGGACCTGGGCCGGCCACTACGACGACCACCACGTCCTGAACGTCTCGCGGCGGGCCGCCACGAGCGCGATGGCGCGCGAGCTGGCGATCCACGAGCTCGCGCACATGGCGCGGTACGAGGAGGGCCACCCCTCGCACCTCCAGTCGACCGAAGAGGCGCTGTACCTCGGCCTCTCCGGCGAGAAGGTCGAGCGCCGGAAGCTCGCGCACTGTTACCAGATCGCGAACCACATGAAGGACATCTACGCCGACGACATCACGCTCTCGGTGGCGCCCGCGGACAAGCTCCTCGGCTTCCTCGAATCGACGCTGGCGACTGCGGTCGCGGACCGACCCGACGTGTCGCGCACCGGCTCGCCGCCGGTGACGGCCGGCGCCGACCCCGAGATCACGGCCGTCAACGCCGCGTTCGCGCTCGCCCTCGTCGAGCGGCACGACATCGCCGGCCCCGACCACCGCATCTACGACCTCGCGCGCGCGGCCGGCAGCGACACCGACGCCGTCGACGTCGACGCGTTCAAAGAGCGGTTCCTCGACCTCGGCCACGACCCCTCGGAGAGCGACTACCGGAAGGCGCTCGTCGCGGCCGCCCGCGCCTACGCCGTTTAAAAAACGGAACGCGGCACACGGACGGCCGAGTCGCGGACGACGCCTTTTCGGGACGGGACCGACCGCGGCGGTTACTTATAACTGAACGCTGTGCGGTGGCGCGTGCCTGCGAGCGGCCGACAGGCCGCGAGCCAGCACGCGTGAGGGAGTCAGTCGCCGGAGCGAAGCGGAGGCGACTGACGAGGCTGGGGAGGTGTGAGGTGCCGTGCGGTCGCGGTCGGGCGGGACTCAAAGGGGCAGCCGCGAGGCGTTCGTCGTCGATCCGTTATCAGCCATTTATAAGCGAACTGCTGGAATTTCGTCGGTGTCCTTCAGCTCCCGGCTGTCAACTACTTATAAATAAACGGCTGGAACTTCGCCCGCGTTTGCCACTGAAACGCCGGCAGCCGTTTATAAACAACCGCTCCGCTCTCCGAACCCCTCGTACTCCCCGTCCTATTCCGCGTCGCTCTGCGCGGGTTCGCCGTCGCCGTCCGCCTCGACCGTCTCGCCCTCGTCGGTCGAGTCGGCCGCCTCGACCGGGGCGCTCGACCCCTTTGCCCGCGCGTCGCCGTCGAGGACGGTGACGCGCGCGGACATGATCCGGGTGTTGTCGACGCGCTCGATGCGGATCCGGATCTCGTCGAACTCGATCTCCTCGCCCTCCTCGACGAGGCGCCCGGCGCGGTTGAAGACGAAGCCGGCGAGCGTCTCGAACTCCTCGCCCTCGGGGAGGTCGATCCCGAGGATCTCGTTGACCTCGTCGATGTTCACCTCGCCCTGAACGACCGCGACGTTGTCGTCGACGAACTCCACCGGCGCCTCCTCGTCGCCCTCCAGAATTTCGCCGACGATCTCCTCGACCATGTCTTCGAGGGTGATGATCCCCTCCGTGGTCCCGAACTCGTCGATGACCGTGACCATCTGGAGGCGGTTGTCCTGCATCTCGGCGAGCAGCTCGTCGGCGTTCTTCGACTCGGGGACGTGGAGCGTGGGCTTGACGACGCGCTCTAAGGAGGGCGTCCCCTCGGAGTAGCGCAGCTCGCGGACGAGGTCGCGCACGGTGACCACGCCGATGATGTTGTCGAGGTTCCCCTCGTAGACGGGGACGCGCTCGTGGTCGGCCTGGATACACGTCTCGATCGCCTCCTCGACTGAGTCTTCCTTCGCCACCGCGGTGACGTCGAGCCGCGGCGTCATCACCTCCTTGGCGATGGTGTTGTTGAAGCGGAAGATGCGGTCGAGCATCTCCCGCTCCTCCTCCTCGATGACGCCCTCGCGCTCGCCGGTCTCGATGATGTCCTGGATCTCGTCGCGGGTGACGTACGTCGACTCGATGGCCGCCGAGCCGCCGATGATGCTGTTGACCCCCTTGACGATGTAGTCGAAGAGGACGACGAGCGGGTACAGCGCGTACTCGGAGGCCTTCAGCGGCCGGGCAATCCGGAGCGCCCACGACTCGGTGTTCTCGACGGCGTACGACTTGGGCGCGCTCTCGCCGAAGATCAGCACGAGCGTCGTGATCCCGAACGTCGTCGCCAGCACCGACTGGCCGCGGGAGAGGTAGATCCCGAACAGCGCGGTGGCGATGGAGGTCATCGCCACGTTGACGATGTTGTTGCCGACGAGGATCGTCACCAGCAGCCGGTGGGGGTTCTGTTTCATCTCGCGGATCGTCTCCGCCCCGGTCACCCCCTCGTCGACGAGGCTGTCGATGCGGTGTTGCGGGAGCGAGAACATCGCGATCTCGGACGAGGAGAAGAACGCCGAGAGCCCGACCAACACGAGGATCGCGACGGCCCCGAGGACGGTCACGACGCTATCGCCCGGCATCGGTATCTGGAGGAGGTCGACCACCGGCGCGCTAGACGACAAGCCCATATTCGTTTGTCATCCGTCGCCCCGCGATTAAAGCGTTCCCTTCGGCTACCCCCGACGCGGTCCGACCGCCGCCGAGGCCTCCGCCTCGTCGGTCGCGGAGATCAACCGCCCCCGAGGGTGCCGCTGCCGACACGATTACCCGTCTCGCGGGCGAATCACGCGGCATGAGCGATCCACAGATCACCCTGTACCGGCTCCAGGCGTGTCCGTTCTGCGAGCGCGTGGTCCGGACGCTGAACGAGCTCGGGCTCGAGTACCGCTCCCGGTACGTCGAGCCGATGCACTCCGAGCGCAACGTCGTCAAGCGCGTCTCCGGCGCCCGGAGCGTCCCGGCGATCGTCGACCGCGAGACCGGCGTCACCATGTCCGAGAGCGCGAACATCGTCGAGTACCTGAAGGGGACCTACGGCGAGGGAGGTGCCTGAGATGGTCGACTTCGACGTCGTCTCCCTGCCCGAGACGGACCACGTCGCCGAGGGCGACACGGCGCCCGACTTCACCCGCCCGCTCGTGAACGGCGAGTACTGGGAGGACCGCGCGCTCGACGACGTCGTCGACGGCCCGACGCTGCTCCTGTTCCACCCGATGGACGGGACGTTCCAGGGCACCTACCTCTACAACACGGTCGACGACCACGGGTGGAGCGACGACCTCGACGTCCTCGGCGTCTCCATCTCGACGCCGTACGCCCACAAGCGCCTGCTCGCCGAGCGCGGCGACGGCGTCCGGATCTTCTCCGACCCGGGCGCGGCCGTGGTCGAGGAGTACGGCCTCGCGCACGAGATCGACGGGATGACGGGGATCACGGAGAGCCGCCCCGCCGTCTTCCTCCTCGATTCCGACCGCACCGTCGAGTACGCGTGGGTCGCGAGCGAACACCCCGAGTTCCCCGACGCCGAGGCGATCGGCGACGCGGTCGCCGACCTCGTCGACTGATCGGGAAATCGATTCCCTCTCGATCGATTCCGGGATCGCACACACTCGTCACCCTTTTTCAACTCGCCGCCGAACTACCGCGCGTGACCGCCGACACGAGCGACGACCGACCGGACCGATCCGACGAGCTGCGCGCGGCGGCCGCCGCCGTCGACCGCGGCGAGCCCGTCGTCTACCCGACCGAGACGGTGTACGGGCTGGGCGCCGACGCGCTCGACGCCGACGCCGTCGAACGCGTCTTCGAGCTGAAAGGCCGCGACCGGTCGAACCCGCTCTCGCTCGGCGTCGCGAGCGTCGACGACGCGCTCCGCTACGCCCGGCCGACCGAGCGTGCGGTCGCCTTCGCGCGGGCGTTCCTCCCGGGACCGGTGACCGTCGTCGTCGAGCGCGGCGACCCGGTGCCCGACGCGCTCACCGCCGGGCGCGACCGCGTCGGGATCCGCGTGCCAGACCACGACCTCGCGCGGGCGCTGCTCGACGAGACCGGCCCGCTCACCGCGACGAGCGCCAACGTCTCGGGGACGGGCAGCGTCACGGACCCGGCCGACCTCGACGACCGGATCCGCGGGGGCGTCGCCGCCGTGATCGACGACGGGGAGGCGCCCGGCACCGAGAGCACCGTCGTCGACCCCGAGGCGGGGACGATCCACCGGCGCGGCGCGATGGCCGGCGCCATCGAGGCGTGGCTGGCGGACCCGCCGGTGGAGGAGTGAAGAGAGCCGGCGAAAAGCGTTCGTTTGAGGATTTTAAACGGAGAGTTCGCCCTTCGCTTTGATCACGTTCAGGTCCTCGGCGTCGACCGTCTCGACGTCGAGCCAGTGGGGGACGTACTCGCGTTTGTCGTACGCCTCGCGCTCGTCCTCGGTGCCGACGGTACACCAGAGCTGCGGCTCGTCCGGGCCGTGCCAGCCGCCCTGAACGTTGATACCGAAACAGACCAGCTCCTCGCCGTCGTGCTCGATCACCGCGTCCTTCCGGATGTCGGGGTCGCCGCGGATGATGAGGTGGTACATGTGCCGGCGTTCGCGTGTTCCGGGCTTAATCGCTTCGATACCGCGGATCGGATCGCGGAGAGGGCCGCGCGCGAGCGGGCGCGTCGACACACCGCCGGCGCGCGGAGCCGCGGCGCTCACCAGCCCGCGTCGAGGTCCTCGACGAGCGCGCCGAGGATCTCGCGGGTCGTCGCGGCGACGATCGGTTCGAGCGCGTCCGGGTCGCTGTTCGTCGGGTCGCCGAGCCCGCCCAGTTCGGTCACCTCGTCGAAGTACTCGTAGCTCCGCGTTCGGGGCATCTCGTCGGCTTCCTGCGGCTCCTTCTTCTCGGACCGGACGAGGTCCGGGCGGTACAGCTCGACGAAGCTCGTCTCGTGGTCGCCGGCGTGACCCCATCCCTCGCCGTACGCCTCCTCCAGATCCTCGCGCGCGAAGTCCGTCCAGTGGACGAAGTGGACCGTGAGGTCGGTGTCGCGGCCGAGCCGGTCGGCCGCGACCGACAGCGGCTCGCGGTTCCCGCCGTGGCAGTTTACTATTAGCAGCCGGTCGACGCCGTGTTCGGCCACCGACTCGCCGATCTGCCGGACCACGTCGACGTACGTCTCCGTCGAGAGGGTGACGGTCCCCGGGAACCGCATGTGGTGTTCCGACTGCCCGTACGGCAGCGTCGGGAGCCGCAGCAGGTCGAGGTCGAACTCGTCGGCGGCGTCCACGAGCTCGGCGGTGAGGTGGTCCGCGCGGAGCGTGTCGGTCGACACCGGGAGGTGCGGGCCGTGCTGTTCGATGCTGCCGGTCGGGAGGACCGCGAAGTCGGCGTCGTCGATCGCGTCCCCCGCCTCTTCCCACGTCATGCCGAACAGGTCGGCGTCCGTCTCGGGCATGACGGGGACTCCGGAGTCGGGCGAGGAAAGGTTCGGGGTAGCGGCGACCGCCTCAGCCGGAGTAGTAGTACTCGCCGTCGCGCTTCTGCTGGCTGTCGAGCTGCGACCCCGGCTTGTTGATCCGGGGGCGGCCGGTGCGCTCGTCGCGGCGGAAGGTGATCTCGAGGTCGGCGAGGAACTCGTTCATCCCGTCGCGCATGTCCTGCGGCGGCGCGGCGCGCCCGCGCTCGGCCGGCTCGCCGTCGAACACCATCAGCCGGTCCGCGAGCAGGTCGATCATGTAGATGTCGTGGTCGATCACCATCACGGTCGCGTCGTGGTTCTCGGCGTACCGGCGGATCGCGGTCGTCGCCCGCACGCGCTGCTCGACGTCGAGGTGCGCGGAGGGCTCGTCGAGCAGGTAGAGGTCGGCGTCGTCGGAGAGGCAGGCCGCGATGGCGACGCGCTGGCGCTCCCCGCCCGAGAGGTCCGAGAGGTTCTGCTCCATCACGCGCTCCAGCTGGAGCGGCTGCGCGATCTCGGTGTTCCAGTAGGAGGAGCCGAACTCGTCCGTGATCGAGGAGAGGAACGCGTCGACCCGCATGTGCTGGTCGATGTCGATGTACTGCGGCTTGTAGGAGATGTCGAGCGCGAAGTCGAGCTCCCCTTCGTCGGGCTCCAGATCGCCCGTGAACAGCTGCGCGAGCGTTGACTTCCCGATCCCGTTCGGGCCGACGACGCCCAGCACCTCGGAGCGGTTGATCTCGCCGCCCTCGACGCGGAGCTCGAACTCGCCGTCGCCGTAGGACTTCCGCAGGTCGGGGTACTCGATCAGCGTCTCGCTCCGGGAGGCGACCCGCGGCGCGTGCTCCTCGAAGGTGATCGCCGACGGGCGGATCCGCATGTTCTCGTTGTCGAGGTACCCCTTCAGGTACTCGTTGATCCCCTTCCGGACGGACTTCGGGTCGGTGATGACCCCGTACGCGCCCGGCTCCCCGTACGCGACGTGGAGCGTGTCCGCCAGCAGGTCGAGGATGGCGAGGTCGTGTTCGACGACGAGCATCGAGCGGTCGGCGGCGTCGTCGTCCGCTAGCTCGCGGATGAGCCGGGCGACGATCATCCGCTGGCCGATGTCGAGGTACGGCGTGATCTCGTCGAGGAAGTAGAAGTCGGCGTCGCGGGCGAGACAGGCCGCGATGGCGACGCGCTGGAGCTCGCCGCCGGAGATGGAGTCGATGTCCTGGTCCATCACCGGGCGGATGTTGAGCCGGTCGACGAGGTCGTCGAGCGCGCCGCGCTCGTCGGTACGCTCCAACAGCTCGCGGGTGTTGCCGTCGAACTGGTTCGGAATCTGGTCGACGTACTGCGGCTTGCGCGCGACGGTCACGTCGCCGTCGCGCAGCGACTCGAGGTAGTTCTGGAGCCCGGTGCCGCGGAAGCGGTCGAGGACGCGCTCCCAGTCGCCGTCGGCCGCGTGGTCGCCGAGGTTCGGGACCATCTCGCCGGCGAGCGCGTGGACCGCGGTCGACTTCCCGATCCCGTTCGGGCCGAGGATACCGGTGACGCTGCCGGGCTCGGGGGTCGGGAGGCCGTACAGCGAGAAGGCGTTGTCGCCGTAGCGGTGGACCGGGTCGTCGTCGAGCTCGGAGGGGAGGTTGATGATCTCGATCGCGTCGAACGGGCAGGAGTTGACGCAGATGCCACAGGTCTCGCCCAAGCAGATCTCCTCGGAGATGTGGATCTGCTCCGGGTCGCCCTCCTCGGTGTCCTCGCCCCGCTCCGTGATGCACTCCTTGCCCGTCCGGTTGGGCGGGCAGTCCTTCATGCACTCGTAGTTGCAGCGGTCGGGCTGGCACCGATCGAGGTCCACGACGGCGATGCTGTCGTCGGCCATCTCAGACCCCCAGGTCGACGGCGGACGTCAGCAGGACGGTGTAGCTGATGAACCAGAGGGTGAACGTGAGAAACGCCACGTAGAGGTTGTCTTTGATCCCGAGGTCGCCGACGCCGACGGCCTTGTATATCGGGTACTGGGCGATGACGAACGCGCCGAGCACGAACACCGCAGTGGTGCTCGCGGCGGACGCCGGATCGGTGCCGACGTAGACGGCCGAGACGACGCCGGCCGCGATCCCGGCGAGACAGCAGATGGTCGTGACGACCACGCCACGCGCGTGGTCGGACAGGCCCGAATCGTCGCTCATGCCTTCGGATCCGCGAGCGCCCGTGAAAAGCCGTTCGTTCCGGCCGCCGCCCGCGACCGCGACGGGGCGCCGCCGGTGCCGCCGGTGCCGCTCCGCTCGTCGGGCCGGCTCGCGACGGCGCGGCCGAGGCGCGCGCGAGCTAAATCGCTGACTGACTGGTCAGTCCAGCGGCCGGTTACCGGTGTTTTTTGCTGTATTATGGCGCGAAATGCGGCCGTTTTTACCGGTAAACGGCGCTCAGACGGCCATGCTCCATCAACATTTATGAGCGTGTGCGGTTTCGAATCGTAACGATGGAAGGAACTCAAACGGAGGGGCTCGACGACCTCCCACCGAGCGCCAAACTCGTCTTCAAGGTGCTCGAGTACAACGGACCGTTGACCCAGAAGGGGATCGTCCAAGAGTCGATGCTGTCGGCCCGCACCGTCCGATACGCGCTCGAACGGCTCGAGGGGATCGGCGTCGTCGACGAGGACGTCTACTTCGCGGACGCCAGACAGAACCTCTACAAGCTCACGGAACCGGCTCAGGAGTTCACCGCCGACGAGAGCGAGGCCTCCTGCACCGCCGACTGACGCTCCGTTTCCCGTCGTCCGCACGGCCTCCGTTTTTACGCATCCGCACTGGCGAGTGCGAGCGGCGCGTCTCCGTCGCGCCTGTCGCTCCGCGGCGTCCGGCTACTCCGGCCGCTCCGCCCCGCCCTCGCGTGCGCCGCGGACCGCCGCCGCTATCGTGAGGGCGACCGCCACCGACAGCGCCGACGTCGCCGCCAGCACGAACGCGAGCAGGAGGAACCAGACGTCCGGGCCGAACAGCGGGTAGTCGCGCGTGTCTATCACCGGTCCGAGCAGCTCGAAAGTCCTGACGAGGTACAAAACCGCCGCAAGCAGCGCGCCGGCCGCCGCGCCGACGCGGACGTTGCGGTAAAACGACAGCGACTCCAGGAGAACCAGCATCGGCGGCTTCGAACTGTCCTCGCTCACGGGGAGTCGTACGGCCGGCGACCGCAAAGAGCCATCGGAACGCGCCGCGCCCCTCCGAGGTCCATCACGATCGAAACGGACGTACGAGGGCCTGACGGCGTCAGTGACAGCCGTCAAGTGGGTCGGGGGCGAACCGCGGCGCATGCCCAGAGTCGTGCTGTCGGCGTTCCCGATGATAGACCCCGAGACGTACCGCGAGGTCCTCGCCGACGCCGTCGACGAGCCGGTCGAGGTCGAAGTCGCGGAGATGGGGTCGACGGAGCGGCTGATCGAGGCGGCGGCCGGCGCCGACGCGGTCGTCACCGACATCAACACGCCGGTCACCGAGGCGGCGCTCGACGCCGCCGACGTCGACGTCGTGGTACGGTCGGCGGTCGGCGTCGACAACATCGACGTGGTCGCGGCCGCGGAACGCGGCGTCACCGTCACGCGCGTCCCCGACTACTGCACCGAGGAGGTGGCGACCCACTCCGTCTCGCTGCTGCTCGCCTGCCTGCGATCGCTGAAGCCGTACGACGACGCGGTCGCGGCCGGCGGGTGGAGTTGGGAAGCCGGCGTCCCGACTCGGCGCGTGAGCGCGTCGACCGTCGGACTGCTCTCGTTCGGCCCGATCGCGAAGCGGGCGGCCGAGCAGCTCTCCGGGTTCGGCGCCGACCTCGTCGCGTACGACCCGTTCGTCGACGCGGAGGAGATGGCCGACTACGGCGTCGAGAAGGTCGACTTCGACGCGTTGTTCGACAGGGCCGACCACGTCGGCGTCTACGCGCCCCTGACGGACGCGACGCGCGGGATCGTCGACGCGGACGCGCTGGCGCGGCTGAGCGAGGACTCGGTCGTCGTCAACGTGAGCCGCGGCCCGGTCGTCGACGCCGAGGCCCTGCTCGACGCGCTGGAGGCGGACGAGGTCAAGGCCGCCGGCCTCGACGTGCTCGCCGAGGAGCCGCCCGAGGACGACCCACTCGTCGGCCGCGACGATACCGTGGTCACGCCGCACGCGGCGTGGTACAGCGAGGAGGCGAGAGACGACCTGAACCGGAGCGGCGCCGCCGACGTGGCGGCCGTGTTGAACGGCGAGACGCCCGACGGTCGGGTCGACCCCGACGCGGACTGGCTGTAGGCACCGCAGCGGGTCGCGAGAGGAGCGGCGAGGCTGGCTACAGGCGGTCGAGCGCGTCGAAGTCGTCGTCGAGGTCGTCGTCGAAGTCGTCGTCCGCGCCCGAGTCGCCGCTCCCGTCCGAACCGCTGGGGGCGGTGGGGTCGCCGCCGTCGCTGCCCGGATAGCTCGCGTCGAGCCCCGCGGCGAGGCCGGGGCCGAGGTCGTAGGTGTCTCGAACCGTCTGCGCGAGGACGCCGTCGCGGTCGAAGACGACGTAGACGGCGACGAACTCGTGTTCCGCGGGGCGTAACACGAACACCTCTCGCGGGTCGTCGCCGTCCCGTGAATCGTTCACGCGCGCGACGAGCGGTTCGATCGGGAGCCGCCCCGTCCGAACCTCGTCGAAGGTGTCGCTGCCGGGCGCATCGGCGAAGAGGTATAAGGCGCCGTTGGGGTCGCCGTCGTTCGAGCGGGTCGTGATCGAGCCGACGGGCTCCCCTTCGGCGCGGATCTGCCGCCAGGTCTCGACGGCCGCCTCGAACATCCCCTCGACGCCGTCGGCGAAGCGGAACCGCGTCTCGCGGACGACGTCGACCTCGCGGAAGCGCGCGGAGCCGTCGGTCCACGCCAGCGTCGCGTCGACGACGAACCCGGGGCGGAGCGCGTCGACGGCCTCGGCGAGGTCGCCCTCGTACCCCTCCGCGGTGGCGTAGAGGGGGTCGAAGCGGTCCTCGGCGTCGGGGGCCGTCGGGTCGACCGGCTCGTCCGCAAGTTCGACGAGGACGAACTCCTCGGCGTCGTCGGGGGTCGCGGCCGAGTCGGCCCCGTCCGACTCGTCGTCGATGTCCGGCCGCCGGCGGCGGTCGTGAACGCGGAACCGGCCGCTCGTCGTCGGGTCCATATCCGACGATGGGACGGCGGCCGGAAAAGCCGGTCGGAAGCGGACCGGTGCGGTCGTCCCCTGGGCCTCGGCCGGGGATCCGACTCGGATCCCGCTCCCGGATCCGTGTCGTTATGGGGCCGCCGGCCCAAGGAACCGGTAAATGGGGATCCTCGAGGACAAGTCGAACGCCCGGCTCTTCTACAAGTACCTCTCGAAGGTGTACGACCGGATCAACCGTTTCAACTGGAACGAGGAGATGCGGGCGGAGGCGCTCTCGTGGCTGGAGTTCGGCGACGACCCGACGGTGCTCGACGTTGGCTGCGGGACCGGGTTCGGCACCGAGGGACTGCTCGAACACGCCGACGACGTCCACGGGCTCGACCAGAGCGTCCACCAGATGGAGAAGGCGTTCGAGAAGTTCGGGAAGCACGACAGGGTGAACTTCTACCGGGGCGACGCCGAGCGGCTCCCGTTCCGCGACGACGCGTTCGACGTGGTCTGGTCGTCCGGCTCCATCGAGTACTGGCCGAACCCCGTCGAGGGGCTGCGCGAGCTCCGGCGGGTCGCGAAGCCGGGCGGCCAGGTGCTCGTCGTCGGGCCCGACTACCCGCACAACCCGATCCTCCAGCGGGTGGCGGACGCGATCATGCTGTTCTACGACGCCGACGAGGCCGACCGGATGTTCGAGGCGGCCGGCTACGAGGAGTTCGAACACCACATCCAGCGGGCGACGCCCCAGAGTCCGAGAGCGATCACGACCGTCGCTCGCGTCCCGGGCAGCGACGAGGGGGTCGACGGTTCGGCGGCGGGCGCCGAGGAGTCCGCGTCGACGGCGCCAGACGCCGAGTAGCGGCGTCGGAACCGATCCGTCCGAGACGCGCGTTCTCACCCCGAGTCGACGAACGCCTCCAGCGTCGCGACCGGCCGGCCGTCGGCCGTGATTTCGACGGTGACTCGCCGGCCTGGTTCGAGCGTCGGGTCGTTGGTGTCCGCGACGCGGAACGTCGCCGTCTCTCCGGCGCGCAGCGTGTCGCCGCCCGCGGAGTTGAACGCCCCCGTCGGTCCGGGATGGAAGCCCGCGGCCGAGAAGAACGGGACCGGCGGCTGTTCGTCGAGCGGTTCGCCGTCGACGCTGACGCGGATCGTCACCGCGGAGGCGTCGATCGGGTCGCCGCCGCGGTGGTCGATCGCGATCCGGTCGTCGGTCGCCGACAACGACAGGGCCGCCGACGGCGGCACCGTCGCGGTCGGGCCGTCGAGCGTGGCGGCCGCGACGCCGCCGGCCAACACGACCGTGATCGCGATGAGCAGCACGCCCGCGACGGGCGCCATCCCTCGGGCGCGACGGACGACTGGTGGCACGGCGGCACTGCGGCGGTTTCGGGTAAAAGGGTCGGCCCGGGCGGCGACGCCCCGAGTCGGGCCGTCACTCGTCGTCGACCGGCCGCGGCGTCGGGAGGGGCTCGATGTCGCCGAGGACGACGACGCGGGGCTCGTCGACGACCGTGATGCGGTACGTCTCGGCCGGCGAGAGCGTCCGGACGACCCCCTCCTCGTCGGTCGTCCCGATCGTCTGGCTGTCGCCGTCGCCCACCGACTTGGTGACGGTGACGTCGGGGACCGGCTCGCCAGTCTCGTCGTCGAGGACGGTCACGGTCACCGGGCCGCCGGGATACGTCCGTTCGACGGTGACGTTGAACCCGTCGCCCGCCGCCGTGACCGGCTCGCTGTCGGGGAACGCGGACAGGTCGATGCGCTGGTGTTCGACGAACACCTGCTCGGTGCCGCCGCTGACGAACGTCCGGAGCGTTCCGACCTCGTGCGGGATGGTGATCCGCTGGACGGAGCCCGCGCCGAACGCGTCCGGCTCGCGGAGCGCGGCCGTCTCGGGGTAGGCCGCCTCCGTCATCTCGATCGCCGCGTCGTTCGAGATGTCGCCGCCGCCGCGGTCCCAGCGATCAGTTCGGAACACCTCGCGGACGTACTCGCCGTCGACGACCGTCGCGAGCACGACGGCGCCCTGACTCGACGCGACGTACAGCTCGTTCGGTGAGGACTGGCCGCGAGCGGCCGCGAGCGCTCGGTCGCGGACCGGCCCCTCGTACACCTGGAGCGCCACCTGGAGCTCGTCGAGCCGGCCGGGCGAGCTGAATCCGTCCGTCGACTCGGCGAGCGCGTCGATCGCGTCGAGCCGCTCGTCGTACTCGCGGGCGGTCGCGGCCACGCGGACGAGCTCGTCGACCAGTTCGCGGTCGCTGATCTCGCCGGCCGCGTGCGCGCTGAAGGCGGCGGTCTGGCGGCTGTTCAGCGCCACCTCCGCGCGCTCGACGCGGTTGAGCTCCGCGAGGATCTGCTGTTGGCGCTCGACGCCCGCCTCGGCGCGTTCGATCCGGTCGACGACGGCCGCGGTCTCGAAGGCGGCGTCGGCGTCGGCGGTTGCGAACCCGAGCGACGACCCGAGGTCCGGGCCGCGAGTGTACGCGCTGACGCGCGTCTCCGCCCCGGGCGGCGTCGAGAGCGTCCGGAACGTGAGGTTCGCCGTGTCGATCTGCGGCGTCGTCTGTCCGGTGACGGTCGATGCCGAATCGGCGGACAGCGGGGAGTCGACGGGACCGGCCGAATCGGTGGACGGGGCCGAATCGGTGGACGGCGAGACGGCGCCGGGCGCGGTGACGCCGGCGACCGGGGCCACGAGCAGCAGGACCGCGACCGCGGCGATGGGGAGGGCTCTCATCGTCTTGGAGTTCGACCCGCGACACAAAAAGTCCACCCACTGCGGTCGCCCGGCGGGTCGTGCGGCCGGGCGTCGCGGGCGAACCGCGGCCGGTGGAGCCGCGCGGGTCGGCGTCGGGGGCAAACGGGGGTCCGGCAGCCGAACTCGTTCCAGAATCCTGTCAAAAAACAGCGTATGGAAAGCGTTTTGCCCGGCGCGCGAGTGGCCCGAGACGTATGCGGAACCCCGCCTTTCGCGCGCTCTTGGTCGCTGTCGTCGCGCTCGCGCTGGTCGCGAGCGCCGGCGGCGCGGCCGACGGTGCGACCACGACCCCCTCCCCCCTCGCCGCGGACGACGCCCCGGCCCACGTGCCGGCCGTCGGTGACGAACCGCGCGTCCGCGAGTCGGTCGACGACCGCTCGACGACGGTCCGCCAGCAGACCGGCGACGGCATCACGTCGCCGTCGACGACGCGGATCCGACTCGCGTTGAACTCCGACCGCAGCGCCGACTGGACCGTCGTGGTCCGGTACTCGCTGGCGGACGAGAACGAGACGAGGGTGTTCAGAGACGCCGGCGACCGCTTCCTCGACGGCGAGGTCGGCCCGAGCGCGGAGCTGTTCGAGGGGTTCCGCCGCGAGGCGAACCGGAACGTCGACCGGTCGATGGCGATCGAGAACGTCGAACGCGAGGTCGTCGTCCACGAGGACCCGGGCGAGTTCGACGTCGCCACGGAGGATGCGGTCGCGGTCGGCGAGCTCCGGCTCCGCTTCACCTGGACGTCGTTTCTGGCGCAGGACGGCGAGAGCCTCGTCCTCGGGGACGCGCTGACGACGCCCGGTAACGAGACGTGGCTCCGCAGCCTCGAGGCGAGCCAGACGCTGGAGGTGGCGACGCCGGAGGGGTACACGGTCACCGGAACGCCGAGCAGCGCCGTGACGCAGCTCTCGGACGGCGACGTGATCATCGAGGGCCCCCAGACGTTCGAGGGAGGCGAGCCCGTGGTGATAGTGTACGGGCCCGCGGGGGCGGGCGCGCCGTGGACGATGCTGATGGCCGCGATCGTGCTCGCGGCTGCCCTCGTGGCCGGGAGCGTTGTCGGGTACCGCCGGATCAACGACGAGGAGAGCGGGCCGGACGAGTCGGCCGCGAACGGCGGTGAGCGCGCGGCGAGCGGCGCCGAGCGGGACCCGACCGGCGACCCGGGCGCGGGCGGTGCTCCGGAGACCGGCGGCGGCGCGTCCGCGGCCGAAGCGGCGGACGACGACGAGGAGGACCTCTCGCTGCTCTCGGACGAGGAGCGCGTCGAGCGGCTCCTCGACGCGAACGGCGGCCGGATGCGGCAGGCCGACATCGTCGCCGAGACCGGGTGGTCGGACGCGAAGGTGTCGCAACTGCTCTCGGCGATGGCCGACGAGGGGCGCGTCGAGAAGCTCCGGCTCGGCCGGGAGAACCTCATCTCGCTGCCCGACGACGAGGCGGGCGGGGACGACGCAGGCGAAGACGAGTAGCGACCCGATCGCGGCGCGCGGAAACCGCTGGTCCGCCGTCGCCCGTTCCGAAAACCATTACAGGGCGAGCGACCGAGTATCGATCATGAAAGTTCTGGTGACCGTCAAGGAGGTCGCGGAGGCGGACGACGACTTCGCCATCGAGGGGACCGACATCGCCGAGTCCGACCTCGAGTACGACCTGAACGAGTGGGACGACTACGCCGTCGAGGCCGCCGTCCAGCTCGCCGAGGCCGGGATCGCGGACGAGGTCGTGACCGTCACCGTCGGGCCGGAGCGCGCCGAGGAGACGATCCGCATGGCGCTCGCGAAGGGCGCCGACCGCGCGGTCCGCGTCTGGGACGAGGCGCTCGACGGCGGGTTCGCCGACGTCGCCTCGAAGGTCGCCCTGTTCGAGGCGGTCGTCGACGAGGAGGAGCCGGACCTGGTCCTCGGCGGCGTCCAGGCCGCGGACACCGGCTTCGGCGCGACGGGCGTCGCGCTCGCGGAGCGGATCGGCTTCGAGCACGCCGCGGTCGTTAACCACCTCGACGTCGACGCGGACGCGGGCGTGGCGCACGTCCACCGAGAGCTGGAGGGCGGCGTCGAGGAGCTGACCGACGTCGACCTCCCGGCCGTGTTGACGGTCCAGACCGGGATCAACGAGCCGCGGTACGCGAGCCTCCGCGGGATCCGACAGGCCCAGCGCAAGGAGATCGCCGCGAAGGACCTGTCCGACCTCGGGCTGACCGCGGACGACGTCGAGAGCGCGCTGACGATCACCGAGATGTACGAGCCGGAGAGCGAGTCCGACGCGGAGATCATCGAGGGCGACGCGGGCGAGTCCGCGGGTCGCCTTGCCGAGGTCCTGCGGGACAAGGGGGTGGGCGCGTGATGGCCGACGTGCTCGTCGCCGCCGAACACCGCCGCGGCGCGCTCCGGGACGTGACGTACGAGGCGATCACGGCCGGGCGAGAGCTCGCCGACGCCCGCGGCGGCGACCTCCACGTGGCCGTCGTCGGCGGCGACGTCGAGGGGTTCGCGGAGGACGTCAACCGCGAGGGCGTCGACGCCATCCACGCGGTCGACGACGGCGAGGAGTTCGACCACAACGCCTACCAGGCGGCCGTCTCGACGCTCGCGGACCGGATCGACGCCAGCGCGGTGGTGCTGCCGAATTCCGTCAACGGGCTCGACTACGCGCCCGCCCTCGCCGAGGACCTCGGCGTCCCGGTCGTGACCGACGCGGTCGGGATCGAGTACGACGACGGGCTCACCGTCACCCGGGAGATGTACGGCTCGAAGGTCGAGACGACCGTCGACGTCGCCGGCGACCGCTTCGTGCTCACCGTCCGCGGCGGCGAGTGGCCGCCCGCGGAGGGGGTCGGCGACGCGACCGTCGAGGCGGCCGACGTGGACATCCCCGAATCGGGCGCCCGCGTCACGGGCTTCGAGGAGGTCGGCGGCGGCGACGTCGACATCGCGGACGCCGACGTGCTCGTCTCGGTCGGCCGCGGCATCGAGGAGGAGGAGAACCTCGAGCTCGTCGAGGAGCTCGCGGACGCGCTCGGCGCGACCCTCTCGGCCTCGCGGCCGATCGTCGACAACGGCTGGCTGCCGAAGAACCGGCAGGTGGGCCAGTCGGGGAAGGTCGTCACGCCGGACGTGTACATCGCGGTCGGCATCTCCGGCGCGGTCCAACACGTCGCCGGGATGAAGGGGTCGGACACGATAATCGCGATCAACACCGACCCGAACGCGCCCATCTTCGACATCGCCGACTACGGGATCGTCGGCGACCTCTTCGACGTGGTGCCCGAGCTGATCGACGAGTTCGCGTAGGCCGGCGGCGCGGTTCCGGCAGCAACACTCTTTGACTCCGACCGAGTACCGGGCGGTCCGACGGCGACCGCCGTCGCGTCACGATGACCCCGATCCGCACCGCCGTCCCGACCGCCGAGGAAGCGAGAGCGCTGTTCGCCGGGATCCGGCAAACGGTCGACGTCGAGGCCGACGACGTTGCCGAGTCGTTGGCGGACGACGAGCCGGACGCGGCGCTGCTCGATCTGGTGTCGGAGCCGTTCGCGTCCGTCGCCGACGTCGACGAGCGGCTGGCGCGGACCGAGTCGTACCTCCGCGAGCGCGGCGACCGGCGCGCGGTGTTCCTCACGGTGTACAGCCGGATGACGGCGACCGTCCGGGACGCGATCGACGACGGCGCGTTCGTCGATCCGGAGTGGACGGCCGCGTACCTCGTCGCCTTCGCGGAGCGCTACCGGCGGGCGCTGGTCGCGTTCGAGCGGCGAGCGTTCGACTCGCTTCCCCGGCCGTGGCTGCTCGCCTTCGCCGCCGCGGCCCGCGGGGAGACGGTCGTCGCGCAGGACGCCCTGCTGGGCATCAACGCGCACATCACCTACGACCTCACGTACGCGCTCGGCGACGTGGGGATCGACCCCGACCGCGGCGCCAAACTTGAGGACCACGACCGGATAAACGCGATTCTCGCGCGCCTCGTCCAGACCGCGCAGGACGCGCTCGTCGAGGCCTACGACGCGGTGGGGATCGCCGGGATCGATCGGTTGTTCGACCCCCTCGACGACCGGCTGGCGCTGCTCGGCCTGCGGGGAGTCCGGGAGTTCGCCTGGCGGAACGCCGTGTTGCGTGCCGATCTCCCGAAGTGGGCCGGCGAGCCGTACGTCGACTGGCGGACGGAGACCGTCGCGACCGGCGCCGCCGCGGTCCTGCTCGCGCCCGAGTTCGACGCGGCCGAGAGCGCGCGCCTGCGGGACGGGGAGGCCGACGCGGACGTGGCGAACGCCTTCGACGAGGCGGTCCGGCGGCGGATGTAGGAAGCGGACCGTGACCCTTCCAGCGGAGTCCAGACGTAGCGAACTCGCGTCCCCGGCGGAGCGTCTGCCAGGGGAGAAACACCTATGACACTCGTCGCAGATATGACGGTTATGCCACATATCCGGGGGACGATCCACGGCGTCGCCGCGATGGTGATGCTCGTCGTCGGGTCGATGCTGACGAACGCGATCCGCGAGGAGTACGAGCTGTTCGCGCAGATGGCCGCGACGACGACGCACCTGCTCGTCGACGTCGCGGAGCTGCCGGTGTCGCGGGAGATCGCCGAGGTGGTCGTTCCCCTCGGCGTGCTGATGGGCGTCTGGGTGTTTGCCTACGAGCTCCAGCGGCTCTCGCGGAGCGACTGACCCCGAGGGAGGCGGGCCGGTCTCGGTTCGTTTATCACCCCGCCGACCGTCGGATCGCGTAATGAGCGAGGCCGACGAGCAGGCGGCTGCGACCGCGACCGGGCGGGAGATCTGGATCGAGAAGTACCGGCCGCAGACGCTCGACGACATCCACGGCCAAGAGGAGATCGTCGAGCGCCTCCAGAGCTACATCGCGCAGGACGACGTACCCCACCTGCTCTTTTCGGGGCCTGCGGGCGTCGGGAAGACCACCGCGGCCACCGCCATCGCCCGCGAGATCTACGGCGAGGACAACTGGCGCGGCAACTTCTTGGAGCTGAACGCCTCCGACCAGCGCGGGATCGACGTCGTCCGCGACCGGATCAAGGGGTTCGCGCGCTCGTCGTTCGGCGGCGACTTCCGGATCGTGTTTCTCGACGAGTCCGACAGCCTCACGGATGATGCACAGTCAGCGCTCCGCCGCACGATGGAGCAGTTCTCCGACAACACCCGCTTCATCCTCTCGTGCAACTACTCGTCGAAGATCATCGACCCGATCCAGTCGCGCTGCGCCGTCTTCCGGTTCTCGCCGCTGTCGGACGAGGCGGTCGGCGGGATGGTCCGCGAGATCGCGGCCGCGGAGGAGATCGAGGTGACCGACGCGGGCGTCGACGCCCTCGTCTACGCGGCCGACGGCGACATGCGCCGCGCGATCAACTCGCTCCAGGCGGCGGCGACGACCGGCGACGTCGTCGACGAGGAGGCCGTGTACGCGATCACGGCGACCGCCCGCCCGGAGGAGATCGAGTCGATGGTGACGGACGCGCTGAACGGCGACTTCGCGCGGGCGCGGTCGACCCTCGACACGCTGCTCACGGAGACGGGGATGGCCGGCGGCGACGTGATCGACCAGCTCCACCGCTCCGTCTGGGAGTTCGAACTGAGCGAGCGCGAGGCGGTGCGGCTCATGGAGCGCATCGGCGAGGCCGACTACCGGATCGCCGAGGGCGCCAACGAGCAGGTCCAGCTGGAGTCGCTGCTCGCGGCGCTTACGTTGGACGAATAGCGATAGACCGGGGCCGGATCTCCGCTCGTTGTTTTCTAAACAGTCGGCCGCGGACGGATGACGAACACCCCCAAAGCCCCAGCCGCTCGCTTATAAATGGCTGAGAGCAGATCGACGACGAACACCCCCAAAGCCCCAGCCGCGAGGACGGCGCACACTCGTTGCGCTCCTCGTCACTCGCTGTGCTCGTTCCTGCGGTGCTTACGTCGTCTGCGCCGTCCTCGCGGCTGCCCCTTTGCGTCCCGCCCCGCACAGCAACCACACCTCACGCCTCCCCAGCCTCGTCAGCCGGCCTCCGCTTCGCTCCGCCCGGCTGACTCCCTCGCGCGTGCTCCTCGCGCCCGTTGGGCGCTCGGAGGCACGCGCCTCGGCAGTAGGCGCGCTTTTTAAATCACGGCGGCGCCGACGGTCGGTATGCTCGTCGTCGTCTCCGACACGCACGCACGCGAGGAGTCGAAGCTTCAGGGGCGGACCGCGGCGGCGGTCCGCGAGGCGGAGTTGGTGATCCACGCGGGCGACTTCTACCACGAGCCCGTCTTGGACGCGTTTCGGTCGGCCGCCGCGAGCCTCCGCGCCGTCTACGGCAACAACGACGACGCGGCGATCCGCGACCGAGTCCCCGAGGTGCGGACCGTCGAGTACGCTGGGGTCCGGTTCGCGGTCACGCACCGGCACCGGAGCGGCGACACGGGGCTCGTCATGCTCGGTCGCGGCCGCGACGCGGACGCCGTGATCTGCGGCCACAGCCACCGCCCGCGGTTCGACGACTCGGGCGGCCTCCCGATACTGAACCCGGGCAGCCACGCGCAGCCGCGCGGCAACCGCCCGGCGCACGCGGAGCTGACGCCGGTCGGGGACGAGAGGGGAAGCGCGCTGGACGGGAAACTGGTGACGCCGGACGGCAAGGTCTTCGAGGAGTTCCGTATCGAGGGCGGCGGCGCAGAGTAACGGGGCGGCGCAGAGTAACGGGGCGGCGCAGAGTAACGGGGCGGCGCAGAGTAACGGGGGCGGCGCAGAGTAATGGAGCGGAGTTCGGATCGGAGACGGAAGCGCGAGAAACAGGCGGATCGGGTCGCCGCTGCGTCGGCGGGGACCGATCGCGACGCCCCGCGTACGGCCGGGCCGGTCGACCGTCGTGTGCGCGGTGGCGGACCCGGATCGGCGCGGGTGCGGGCGCCGGCGGTCGGACGGGGCGACCGGGGAGGGGTTCCGGGCAGGGGAGGGAGCGGCCGCGAGTCCGACCGGCCGGCGGGTCGACCGGCGTGTTGGGGCGTGTGAGGGCCGAAGCGGGGGTCGCGATTACACGTAGTGCGGGTATCGACATATACGTGGCTGAGAGACAAAGGCGCGTTTTAGTCACCGATCCGATCGCCGGCGGGCGGCGGGACGGCGCGGTCGCGCGACCGGTCGGCTCGAAAGTTATAACCGCGTGCCGACGGATTCGAGCGTATGCTCCCGGTCCAACCGCTGTTCGTACTCTTATTGGTGGGTCTTCTCGGGCTGTTCTTCTTCGGGTTCCTCCTCGTCCGGCGCACGGTGGCCGGGCTGAACGAGGGGTACAACGACGGGCGGAACTGATGGTCGTCGTCACCGCCGCGACGCTGCTCGTCGCGGCCGCCGCCAGCCTCTTCATGGCGTGGTCGATCGGCGCCGGCTCCTCCGGGTCGACCCCGTTCGCGCCCGCGGTCGGCGCGAACGCTATCTCCGTGATGCGCGCGGGCCTGATCGTCGGCGTCCTCGGGCTGCTCGGCGCGATCCTCCAGGGCGCGAACGTGACCGAGGCGGTCGGCACCGAGCTGATCGGCGGCGTGACGCTCACGGCCGCGGCGGCCATCGTCGCGCTCGTCACGGCCGCCGCGCTGGTCGCGATCGGCGTCTTCGCGGGGTACCCGATCGCGACGGCGTTCACCGTCACCGGGGCGGTCGTCGGCGTCGGCCTCGCGCTTGGCGGCGACCCCGCGTGGCCGAAGTACGCCGAGATCGGGACGCTGTGGGTGCTCACCCCGTTCGTCGGCGGCGGCGTCGCCTACGGCGTCGCCCGGCTGCTGATCGGCGAGTCGCTTCCCGAGCGACCGCTCACGGCGGTCCTCGCCGGACTGGTGGGGGCGATCCTCGCGAACGTCGGGTTCGCGCTGCTCGGTCCCGCCGGCGAGCAGGCCTCGGTCGCGAGCGTCCTCGGGTCGGGACTCGGGATCGGCGGCGCGGGGCCGCCCGCGGTGAGCCTCGCGATCGCCGCCGTGGTCGCGGTCGCCGTGTACGCCGACCTCGGCCGCGACCGCGAGGGCGCCCAGCGGCGGTTCCTCCTCGCGATGGGCGGGCTCGTCGCGTTCTCGGCCGGCGGGTCGCAGGTGGGGCTCGCGATCGGTCCGCTCGTCCCGATCTTCAGCGAGGTCGGCGTCCCGCTATGGGCGCTGCTCGTCGGCGGCGGCGTCGGGCTACTGGCCGGGTCGTGGACGGGCGCGCCGCGGATGATCAAGGCGATCTCGCAGGACTACGCCTCGATGGGGCCGCGGCGGTCGATCTCCGCGCTCATCCCGTCGTTCGCGATCGCGCAGACCGCCGTCGCGTTCGGGATCCCGGTCTCGTTCAACGAGATCATCGTCTCGGCGATCGTCGGCGCGGGCTACGCCGCCGGCGACGCTGGCGTGAGCCGGAAGAAGATGGGGTACACGGTGCTCGCGTGGATCGGGTCGCTCGTCGGCGCGTTCACGCTCGGGTTCGTCGTCTACTCGGCGGTCGACATCGTCGTGTGAAGGAGGCCCCCGATCGGTACCGAAGGTTCCGCAACGCGCCTCAGGCCCGCAGCTCCGGGTACGTCGGCAGCCGCGCGGACCGCGCGCTTCCGTCCACGAACGGGAGGTCGACGACGGTGGCCGGGACCGCCTCGCCGTCGACGCGGACGGTGACCGCGCCGCGGTCGGCGTCGAACGCGACGAGCGCGAGCGCGATCGGGACCTCGGTCGCGGGGCCGACCGCCGCGCGGGTGACCTCGCCGATCGCCTCGTCGCCGTCGAAGACGGCCGCGCCGGCCGCGGGGAGCGCGTCGGCTACCCCCTGCGGGTCCGCGTTCGCGTCGACGCCGGCGACCGCCTCGGCGACGCCGTCGAGTTCGAGGCCGACGAGCCGGCGGCTCGGTCGGCCCTGGTTCTCCACGCGCGAGACGACCTCCTGACCCACGTAACACCCCTTCTCGAAGTCGAGCGCGTTCCGGAGGCCGAGGACGTTGGGGACAGTCCCCGCCAGCTCGTACTCGAAGAGGGGCGTCCCGGCCTCTGTCGCGAGCGCGTCCCACGTGCGGTAGCCGAACGGCGCGGCGTTGAGCCCGCGGTTGATCAGGGTGTCGAACACGTCGCCCGCGTCGGCGGCGGCGCAGACGATCTCGTACCCCTCCTCGCCGAGCGGCGCGTCCGTCGCGATCACGGTGACGCCGGCGTCGACCATCGACCCGCGGACGAAGGATAGCGGCTCCTCTGGCGCGCCCGGACCGCCGAGGACGGAGGCGACCTTCTCCGTCGATTTGGGGCCGTGGACGCCGAACACGCCGAACTCGTCGGAGACATCGTCGATCTCGACGTCCTGGATGAACACGTTCTCCGCCCAGTCGGCGGCGACGGACTCGACCCGTTCCGGGGGGAGGAAGACGAGCAGCCGCTCGTCGGCGTTGTACACGTACATGTCCGTCTCGATCCCGCCCTGCGGGTCGAGCAGGAGGGCGTACGTCCCCTCGCCGTCCTCGGTCGGGACGCGATTGGAGACGGCGTTGTCGACGAACTCGACGCGGTCGTCGCCCCTGACGGCGAGGACGCCGTACCCCATCTCGATCACGCCGGCGATGTTGCGGACCGCCTTGCCGACGCGGACGGGCTTCCCGTAATGGTCGACGACCTCGCGGCCGCCGCGGTCGCGGTACACGGCGCCGTGCGCGTCGTGGGTCCCGGAGACGAGCGTCATGGTCGGAGGGACGCGATCGAGGGGCAAAAGGCCGCCGTCTCCGGCGGCTACAGTCCGAGGCGGTCGCGGATCGCGTCGACGAGGCTCTCCGTGGGGTCGTCGTCCGGCGCCTCGGGGTCCGGGACGACCTTGTCGTGGGCGTACACCCGGACGCGCTCCTCGGACTCCACGGTGATCAGCGAGTCCTCCTTCAGCGCCGAGAGCGCCTCCTCGACGGCGTCGATGTCGGCGTCGACGGCCGCGCGCAGTTCGAGGACGGTCATCCCCTCGTCGCCGCGGTCGACGAGCGCGTCGAGCAGCGCGACCTCGACGTCCGGCCGGTCGCGGTATTCCGGCTTTGCGGCCATACGCGTCCCTTGTGCGGGGCGGACTTTACGTCTACCGGCGAGGGAAAAGCCCCGACCTGAGAGCGCGATCCGTCAGCGAACGATCCGAGAACAGGTGCCACAGAGATTCTCCTCTTTCACGTCGACCTCGCGCACGGTGGGGGAGAACGACATGACGCACTTGCTGTTGTCGCAGTGTTCCAGGCCGAGCGTGTGACCGATCTCGTGGACGACCTCCTTGCGGACGCGGTCGCCGAACACGTCGACCGCGGGCTTGGTGGAGACGCCGCCGTCCGAGGAGGTTCGGAGGCGGTGCGTGGAGATGACGGAGCCGCTGCCGTTGAGGTACGCGAGGCCGAACACGTAGTTCCGGCGGCGGTAGTAGAGGTCCTCGGGCGTGATTCCGATGTTCTTCTCGCCGCCGCCGACCCGGGTGACCGTCTCGATGAGATCCTCGGCGCGGTACTGGCCGCGGTCGGCGTCGAACGCGGAGTCGGGGATCGCCTGATCGTCGTGGACCGTCACGTCGCAGTCGTATACGGAACGCAGCGCACCGGAGGCCTCCCGTTTCACTCGGGGGGTGACCTCCCCGACCGGGACGATGTCCACGAGCATGGAACCGCTTTTGACCGCCGCGGTCATAAAGGCCGCGCCGTGGGCCAACCACCGCCGTCGGAACGGGCACTCGTCGCCGCGCTCGACCCGTACGCACGACTGATCGAGATCGGTGTCGGGCGGCGCCCGGACGTCGCGCGCGCGCTCGCCGAGCGCGGTCGCGAGGTCGTCGCGATCGACGTCGAGATGAGCGAGGCGGCGCGAGACGCGGCGGCGCGGGACGCGGCCAAGTCGCCCGAGGCGGCGGGCGAGGGATCGCTCCGCGCCGTAACGGCGGACGTGACGGCGCTGGCGACCGACGACGAGCGGGCAATACGGAACGCGCTCGGCCCCAGTGCGTCCGAGAGCGGGTTCGACGCCGTGTACGCGCGGAACCTCCCCGCCGAACTCCAGCGGCCGACCGTCGCGCTGGCGGAGCGGCTCGACGCCGCCTGCCTGTTCACCACGCTCGGGTTCGAGGAGCCGGTCGTCGACGTCCGGCGGCGGGCGACCGAATCGGGGACGGTCGTGTACGTGGCGCGATGACGGAGCGAACCCGCGATATCGACCGCGAACCCGAACGTTCATTCCGCCGCCAGCCGGGGTAGCGGTATGCAGGTCGACGCAGTGGTCCTCGACATCGACGGGGTGTTGGTCGACGTGGCGGACTCCTACCGTCGGGCGATCCTCGAATCGGTCGACCGCGTCTGCGGCAAGCCGATCGACCGCGACGCGGTCCAGGCGTTCAAAGACGCCGGCGGGTTCAACAACGACTGGGAGCTGACGGACGCGGCCGCGCTGTTCGTGTTGGCCCGCCGCGAGGGGCTCCGAATGGACGTCGACGAGTTCACCGACCGCGTCCGCGAGCTCGGCGGCGGCCTCGACGCCGCCAAGGAGGTCGTCGGCGACCTCCCGCGGGTCGCGCAGGCCCGCGTCCGCGACCAGTGGGACCGGGACGCGCTCCGCGAGACGTTCCAAGCGCTGTACCTCGGCGCGGAGCTGTACCGCGAGCTGGAGGGGGGCGAGCCGCCGATCGAGGCGGACGGGTACATCCACGACGAGCCAACGCTCGTCGACCCCGAGACGATCGCCGACCTCACCGCGCGGTTCGACGTGGGCGTCCTCACCGGCCGGCCGGCCGCGGAGGCCGACATCGCCCTGGAGCGTGTCGGCCTCGACGTGCCCGAGGACCGCCGGTTCACGATGGACGACTGGGAGGAGGGGAAACCGCACCCCAGAGCGCTCGTCGAGCTCGCCGAGCGGTTCGACGTCGAGCGCGTCGCGTTCGCGGGCGACACCCTCGACGACGTGCGGACCGCGCGCAACGCCGACGAGGCCGACGAGACGCGGGTCTACTACGGTATCGGCGTCCTCACCGGGGGGCTCACCGGCGAGGCCGGCCGCGAGAAGTTCGCCGAGAACGGGGCCGACGCGGTCGTCGAGGACGTGAACGAACTGGTGGAGCTGTTGGAGTAGTCGCCGGCGCGTGGCGGCCGAGACCGCGAATCGCGAAGTCCGATGGAAAGTGGGCCTTGCCGGATTTGAACCGGCGATCACTCCGTTATGAGCGGAGGGCTTTGAGCCAGACTAAGCTAAAGGCCCTACAGTCTCGGCTACAAGAGGGACATTCTTTAGGTTACCGCATTACCCCGACCGAAGCTCCTCGAGAACCCTATCGAGCCGGTACTCTGCGTGCCAGTTAACGTTCGCTCGGTTGTTGTTCGCGGCGGGTTCGTACCGGATCGCGGTCACCGTCGATCCGGCGTCGTCGATCGAGACGAGATACACTTCCTCCGTCCGGACGTTCAACGCGGCGAAGTAATCGATCTTGCCGTCGTACCCCTCTCGCTCGTAGCCGTCGCTTTTCGTTCGAACGCTCCGAGTCCGGAACTCCACGGCGCCGTCGCTTTTGCCATCGTACGCCGTCTTAACCTGTAGACGGTAGAACTCGCCACCGACCCTGATGACGAGATCGTACGGTTCGTTGTCGTACGCCGGCGTAAGTACGGAAACGTCGCGAGCGACCAGCTCCGCCGTGACGATCGCTTCCGTTGCCTGTCCTCGCTTTTGCGGTTCTTCGAGACGGTCGTACTGGTCAAACCGGGACACACGACGGCCTCACTCGGCATCGTAGAAAACGGGTGACTGCGAGCGAGGAGAGACGCCGAAGCCAGGACTCGAACCTGGGACCGCCTCGTGACTGTGACGGTCGGGGGAAGATCCGCCGAACGTCGTAACAGCGAGGCGCTCTACCAACTGAGCTACTTCGGCTCACTTCCGGATACTCGCGTTGTTTTGATATGGCTTTCGTTTCCGCCCGACGGGGCGGTATCTGGGTGTCGTGAAGGGGGGAACACGGTACCGCGATCTCCGCCCTGACACCGTCGATCCGACCGACACGTTTTCGGCCGGACCGCGAGACCGTTCGGTATGGACGAGTTGGAGGCGGTGCTGTCGCGGGTCCGCGAGCGGGTCCTCCCGGAGCCAGAGGAGCGCGAGCGGCTGCGCGAGACGGCCGCGACGCTGACCGACCGGACCCGCGAGGCGATCGCCGACCTCCCCGTCGAGGCCGACGTGGTTCAGGTCGGGTCGACCGCACGCGGGACGTGGGTCGCGGGCGACCGCGACATCGATCTCTTCGTCCGGTTCGACGCGGACCTCGACCGCGCCGAACTGGAGGAGTACGGCCTCGACGTCGGCCACGCGGTCCTCCCCGACGGCCACGAGGAGTTCGCCGAGCATCCGTACGTGAAGGGGAGCTACGAGGGGTTCGACGTCGACCTGGTCCCCTGTCACGACGTGGAACGGGCCGCCGAGCTGGTCTCCGCCGTCGACCGGACACCGTTCCACGACGCGTACCTCTCGGCGCGGCTCGACGACGACCTCGCCGGGGACGTGGTGCTGGCGAAGGCGTTCCTGAAGGGGATCGGCGCGTACGGGAGCGACCTCCGCACGGAGGGGTTTTCGGGCTACCTCACGGAGCTGCTCGTGTTGGAGCTCGGCGGGTTCGTCCCGCTCGTGGAGTCCGCGCGGAGCTGGCACCCGCCGGTGGAGTTCGACCCCGAGGGGCATGCCGAGCGCACGTTCGAGGACCCCCTCGTCGTCGTCGACCCCACGGACCCGACGCGGAACGTCGCCGCGGTGCTGTCGGCGGCGAACCTCGCGCGGTTCCAACACTACGCGCGGGAGCTGCTCGCGGCGCCGAGCGAGGCGCTCTTCGACCCGGACGAGCCGGAGCCGCTCGACTCGAAGGAGGTCCGCGCTCACCTCGACCGCCGGGGGACGACCCCTGTCGCGGTCGTCTTCGACGCTCCCGACGTGGTCGACGACCAGCTGTGGCCGCAGCTCCGGCGATCGCTGGACGGGATCGTCGGCGGCCTGAACGACCACGGCTTCAACGTGCTCCGAGCGCGGGCCATGACGGACGCGGCGGGAGCGGCGGACGCCGCCGTGACGAGCGACGTCGAGGAGACGGCCGAGCGCGACGTATCCGACGAGCCGACGCGGGCCGCGCTGTACGCCGAGCTGGAGGTGACCGAGCGGCCGACCGTCGAGCGTCACGAGGGGCCGCCGGTCGCGGTCCGGAAGCACGCCGCGAGCTTCTACGAGTCGTACGTGGACGACGTCGACCCGGACACGTACGGCCCCTTCATCGACGGGGATCGGTACGTCGTCGAGCGGGAGCGGGAGTTCGCCACGGTCCGGGAGTACCTGGAGAGCGACGCCGCGAGCGACGTCGCGCTCGGCGCGCAGGTGGAGCCGGCGTTCGACGACCGCGACGTGTTGGTCGGGGAGGCGGTCGCGACGCTCGCGCCCGCGTTCGGCCGACCGCTCCGGGAGTTCTACGAGCCGCGGCCGTGAGGGAGCCGCCGAGGGGTTGTTGCCGCGTGGCGCCGGGCCGAGCCGCCGGCGACGTGTGAGCGGCGGTCAGCGAGAGACGCTGTCGAGGAGCCAGTAGACGAGCGCGGCGACGGCGGCGACGATCAGCGCGACCGCGGAGAGGAGCCCGGCAGCGCGGGGGAACGACAGCCAGAACGCGGCGTAGAAGGCGAGCGCGAACGCGAACAGGCCGACGACCAGCAGTCCGCGAGAGGGGTTCTGCGCGGCGGCGACGAACGCGCGCTGGGGGATCGAGAGGTCGCCGAACTCGGGGACGTCCTCGGGGTCGACGTCGTCGGAGAGCGGTCCCGAGTCGGCCGGATCTGTCGACTCGCCGTCGACGGAGCGGTCGGTATCGGTCACGGACACGGGTACGGGCCGAGGGATGCTGTACCTATCGCTTGCCGAGCCGGCGTCGGCGGGGCGGAGGGGAACCGTCGGTCAGCCGACGCTCTCGGCGACGAGGAGCGATCCGAGGAGGAACGCGGCCAGCGCGGCCGCGAGGTTCGACGCCGCGACGGTCGCGGCGGCGCGGACGCCCGTCTCGCTCGCCGCCCGAACGGTCCCGACGGCGAACGAGGAGAACGTCGTGAACGCGCCGCAGAAGCCGACGCCGAGGAGCAGCGCCGCCGTCGACCCGATCGGCGCGGCGGAGACGGCGCCGAGGGCGAAGCTTCCGAGCGCGTTGACGACGAGGACCGACCGGCGTCCCTCGACGCGGATCCCGACCGCGTGCCGGGAGACGGCGCCGAGCGCGCCGCCGACGCCGACGAGCGCCGTCGCGAGGAGCGGGGAGGCGGTCATCGGCGGTCCCGCCCTCCGATTGCGAGTCCGAGCGCGGCCGCAGCGAATCCGGTCGCGTAGCTGACGGCGACGTACCAGGCGCCCGCGGGCGTTCCGATCGCGACCGCGTCCGCGACGAACGTGCTGTACGTCGTGAACGACGAGAGCGCGCCGGTGCCGACGAACAGGCGGAGCCGGTCGCTCGAGGCGCGGGTTAAGAGGAGCCCGAGGGCGAACGACCCGGCGACGTTCGTGACGAGCGTCCCCGCGCCGGTCAGGGGGTCGCCGAGGACCGCGGGACCGGCTCCGGCGGCGCTCGCGGCGAGGGCCCGACCGACCCCGACGTCGACCGCGTGTCTGGCGACCGCGCCGAGGAACCCGCCGAGCGCGACGAGCAGGAAGCCGTACGGCGTCCGTTCCATGCGCCCGGGAGAGTCCGAGACGGCTTGTGCGTTCTGGACCGCGTTACTGGCGCTCCGAGTCCGACAGCCGGCTCGCGCGCGGACTCTCCCCTCCGTGCGGCGTTCGCCGCTCTCTGATCCGGACCGTGTGGGCCGTCTCGGTGGCGTCGTCGACTACGAGCGCCTCGCCGACGCCCTCGGGCAACCGCGCGGCGAGGTCGCCCGCGAGGTACGTCGCCTCGGCTTCGGCCAAGCGGTCGACGTCGCGCGCGGCCGTCAGGCGGTGAGAGACGAGGAGGTCGGACTGGGAGACGGCGACGCTCGGGAGCGCGGCCGGCCGTTGGGTCGCACAGACCAGCGAGGCGCCGGGCGCGCGCCCCCGGGTGAGGAGCGTCCGGAGGGCCGGGTCCGCGACCCCGCCGAAGAAGGCGTGCGCCTCGTCGACGAGGAGCCACGGGAGCCGCGGAAGACTGCCAGCGACCCGTGCGTCGTAGAGGCCGCGAGCGACGGCGCGGACGACTGCCNCCCCGCCGAAGAAGGCGTGCGCCTCGTCGACGAGGAGCCACGGGAGCCGCGGAAGACTGCCAGCGACCCGTGCGTCGTAGAGGCCGCGAGCGACGGCGCGGACGACTGCCGATGCGGCGGCGTCCGGGACGCCGGCGAGGTCGAGGACGGAGGGGTCGCCGTCGGCCGCGAGGGACGCGACCGGCGGTGCGTCGCCGTCGAAGACGCCCCACGAGTCGGCCAGCCGGAGGTGGTTCGCCGCGGCGCGCCGCGTCTCGGCCGGAGCGTCGGCGGCGTCGACCGCCTCGCGGAGCGTCGCGAGCGAGGGCGAAGAGCCGCCGTCGACCGCGTCCGCGACGACGCGCCAGACGAGGCTCCCGGGGCCGCTCGCCGGGTCGAGTCCGAGCAGGTCCGGCCACGTCGAGGGCGGTATGGAGGCGGGGCGGACCGCGGGGTCGACGACGCGGCCGCCGGCCGCCTCGAGGCCGCCGAAGACGCCCATCGGGTCGACGATAACCGGTGCGACGCCGTCGGCGTCGGCTATTTCCTCCGCGAGGACGCCGAGCGTGTACGACTTCCCGGTCCCGCGTTTCCCGAACACGACCCCCGCGTGCGGCCGGTCGAGGTCGACGCCGACCGCCGCGCCGGCGCTCCCGTCGCGAGCGAGGAAGGAGCCGATTCGGGCGGTGTGAGGCGGGCGGTCGTCGTCCGTGTCGGGTTCGGCGTCGCGGCGAGACTCGCCCGTGGGGCCGGTTCCGTCGTCGCGGTCGAACTCCGCTTTGTCGCGGCCGAGCACGTACACGCGGTCGGGTGGCCGCGGCATCGGATAAAAACGGTCGGGCGAGTCTCGCGGCCGCGAACGCCCCCGCGAACGTCGGTCGCCTCCCGTCCGGCTTCGTCCGACTCTTTATAAGCGATGCCGCGGCCAGCGGGCCGTATGTCCGATCGAACACACGACTCGCGCGCCGCGAACCGCCGGACGTTCAGCACCGACACCCGTGCGATCGAAGGGCTGCCGGTCCGACTCGTCATCGCGCTCGTCGTCGGCGTCGCCAGCCTCAGCGTGATGATGGGGATGATCGGCGACATCGACGGGCTGGCCGCGACCGAGCTCGACGCGCAGCCGCAGCCGGAGGTGACCACGCCCGGCGACCAGTCGATCGACGTCGCGGTCGTCGACCCCGACGGCTCCCGCGTCGCGGACGCGACGGTCATCGTCCGCGGCGGCTCCGCGCGGATCGACGGCGTCGTCACCGCGAAGACGAACGGAGAGGGGGTCGCGACGGTCGACGTCGACCCCGAACTCGGACCCAATCAGGCCGACGGGACGCTCACGATCGACATCAAGCCGCCGGCGGAGGGCGACTACGTCGACGAGCGGGGGAACACCGAGGTGCTCGTCGTCGAGGAGTGACGCCGCGAGCGACGCGAGCGAGAGGGCCTTTCAGAGCCGCTCGTCCCAGTCGATCCAGTCCTGTTCCCAGCCGTGCCGACGCTGACGCCCGCGTTCGGCGCGCTCGGCGTCCTCGCGTCGGGTCCGGTTCCGTTCCGCCCCGGGCTGCTCGCCGTCGACGAGCATCGGCTGGAGCCGCGCCGGCCCGTGCGTCTCGACCGTCTCGAACCCCGCCGGCGCCGGGTCCTCGTCCGGAGCGGAGTCGGCGGCGGGCGACGGCTCGATCGCCGCGACCGTCTGGACCCCAGCGCCGCGCGGGTAGACGATCCGGCCGCCGGACGCAAGCTGTTCGCGGAGGGAACGCGGCGGCTCGACGACGGCGGTTTCGAGGAGGATCCGGTCGTAGGGCGCGTACGCGGGGAGCCCGTCGGCGCCGTCCGCGCGGTCGACGAGGACCGCGCCGTAGCCGGCCGCGTCGAGGTTCGACCGCGCGGCGTGGACGGCGGACCGGTCGATGTCGACCGCGTGGACGCGGCGCGCGCCGGCTATCTCCGCGAGCATCGCGACCGAGTAGCCCACCCCCGCGCCGACGACGAGCACCGAGTCGCCCTCCTCGGCGTCGAGGGCGGTGATCAGGCGGACCAGCGTCGGGAGCGAGAGCGAGTGCGGGTCGTCGCCGTCGACGCCGTTGCGGGGCGAGTCGTCGACGAAGGGGTCGCGCGGGACGCGCTGGAGGGCGGTCAGCACGGGCGGCTCGATCGGCTCGCCGATCTGGTGTTCGAGCCCCTCGATCATGTCCGCCCTGAGCGACGCGTCGTCCATGACCGCTCTCGGGGCTCGGTCCTCTAAAACCGTGCGTTCGGCGGGCCGACTACCGCATCGGGACGAATCGCACGCCGCCGTGGTCCTCGCGGTCGATCCCGTCTTCGCGGACCGTGAGTCGGACGAGCCGTTGGCGACCGCCCTGACGGACGGGGGCGACGACGCGGCCGCCAGTCCGGACGCGGTCGACGATCGCGTCCGGGACGGACTCGGGCGCCGCGCAGGTGAGGTAGGCGGCGTCGAACGGCGCTTCGTCGGCGAACGCCTCGCGGCCGTCGGCGGCCGCGACGGTCACGTCGTAGCCGAGGCGGTCGAGGCGCTCGCGGGCGGCGGCGGCCAGTTCCGGGACGCGCTCGGCCGAGAAGACGTTCCCCGGACCGACGATCTCGGCGACGACGGCGGCGTGGTAGCCGCAGCCGGTCCCCACCTCGAAGACGCGGTCGCCGCGCTCGACGTCGAGCAGGTCGGTCATCAGTACGACCATGTGCGGCGCGCTGACCGTCTGGTCGTGGCCGATCGGGAGCGGCCGGTCGGCGTACGCCGACGCGCGCTGCGGCTCCGGGACGAACTCGTGGCGCGGGACCGCGCCGATCTCCGACAGCGTCCGCTCGCTCGCGTCGAGGTGGTCGCGGAGCGCGCTCACCAGTTCGCGCCTGGCGGCCGCGGGGTCGGCGTCGTTCATGCGGGTAGTTAGCACGGGGAGTGTGGAGAAAGCATCGGCCGAAAAAATCGAGTGCGTGAAAAATCGGGCGCGCGGTTCGACCCCGGGTGCGTCGACCCGCTCAGTTCACGTCGATCCGGTGCCCCTCGTCGGGGTCGACGGCGTCGAGCGGGACCGTCACGGTGAGCACGCCGTGTCGGTACGACGCGGTGGCGTCCTCGTGACGGGCGGTCCGCGGGAGGTCGACGGTCCGGGTGACGGACTCGTGGCGGCGCTCGCGTCGGAGGTATCGTCGGCCCGTGTCCTCGCGTTCCGCGTCGCGCTCGGCGGCGATGGTGAGCCGGTCGTCGCGGGCGCGAACGTCGATCTCGTCGCGGTCGAACCCCGGGAGGTCGGCCATCACGACAAGCTCGTCGTCGTACTCGGCCACGTCGATGTCGGCGGTCCGGAGGTCGCGGCCCCAGGCTCGGTCGCCCGCGAAAGGCGTGCGGCCGAGGAACTGCTCGATCTCGTCGAAGGGATTCGTCGTGTTCATACCAACAGAAAGGCGCCGTGAGGTATTAAACAGCGAGTGACGCGTGCTATCTCGCGGTCGCGGCGGAAAATGGCGATCCCGAGCGACGCGTCCGAGGCTCAGCTGACGTCGATCGTGTGCCCGCGGTCGTCGTCGGGCGAGCGCTTGGGGAGCGTGACGGTGAGCACGCCGGCGTCGAACGAGGCCGTCGCCGCGTCCGCCTCGACCGGTTCCGGGATCGGGATCCGGCGGGAGACCGACCGGAGGCGGCGTTCGCGTCGGTGGTAGCGGACCTCGTCGTCGGCCTCGTGTGCGCCGTCGCCGGCGGCGTCCGCGGCGTCCGCGTCGGCCTCACCGCCGTCGTCGTCGCCCGCGTCCGCGCCGGCGACGTCGAACTCGGTCGCCTCCTCGCGGGATCCGGTGATGACGAGCGCGTCGTCGCGGAACTCGACGTCGACGTCGTCGGCGTCGAACCCGGGGAGGTCGGCGACGACGGTGACCGCCTCGTCGTCCTCGATCACGTCGACGTCGACGTCGCGGGCGCCGGGGAACCGCGGGACCTCGGGACCGGTCCCCTCCAGCGTGCCGCCGAGCTCCTCGAACTCGCGGCCCATCCGTTCGAGCAGGTCTTCGATCTCGTCGAAGGGATCGCGTCGTGTCATACGGGTCAGGATTCGAGACGGAGCGTCTTGAACGTACTGGCGGAATGGCGGGCGGCGGACGAGACGACCCGGCGACAGACACTATCCGCTCGCGCCCCAGGCGATCGTATGCGCCTGTTCTGGCACCGAGGCGACGCGCGGACGCGGGACAACGCCGGCCTCGCGGCCGCGGCCCGGAAGGGCGAAGTCGTTCCGACGTTCGTCTACGATTCCGACCTGCTCGCGACGATCGGCGCGCGTCAACGCGCGTTCTTCCTCCGACACATCAAGCGGCTGGAGGCGCGGTACCGCGAACTCGGGAGCGACCTGGTCGTCCGCGCCGGCGACCCGGACGAGGTCCTCGTCGACCTCGCCGACGAGTACGACGCCGAGGCGGTGTACTACAACGACCACTACCGACCGGCGCGCCGTAACCGGGGGCGGGCCGTCGAGGACGCGCTCACCGGCGCGGGCGTCGAGACGGAGTCGCGGACCGACCTCGTCTTGATCGATCCCGGGCGGCTGGACGAGCGCTACCCGAACCACAGCCAGTTTCACGACGACTGGGACGCCGTTCCGAAGCGCGGGCCGTACGCGGAGCCCGGTCGGGACGCGCTGGCCGACGTGCGCGACGGGAAGACGGTCCCCGAGCCCGACGCCGACATCGACCTCCCGGACGCGGGGTACGACGCCGCACGCGAGCGGTTCGACGAGTTCCTCGAAGGCGGGATTCGGTCCTACAACGACACCCGCGACGACCTCGCGGGGGCGGTGGAGGCGCCGACGCACGCGGTCTCGCGGATGTCCCCGTACCTCGCAACGGGAGCGATCGGGATCCGGGAGCTGTGGGCGGACGCGGGCGACGCGTACGACGCCGCGACCGGCTCCGAGCGCCGCAACGTCGACAAGTACCGCTACGAGCTGTCGTGGCGCGAGCAGATGTACCACCTGCTGTACTACAACCCGGAGCTGGCCGTCTCGAACTACAAGTCGTTCCCGAACGAGATCGCCTGGCGCGACGACGACGACGCGTTCGAGGCGTGGACGCGCGGCGAGACCGGCTACCCGCTCGTCGACGCCGGGATGCGACAGCTGAACGCGGAGGGGTACATCCACAACCGGCCGCGGCAGGTGGTCGCGAGCTTCCTGACGAAACACCTCCTGATCGACTGGCGGCGCGGCGCGCGCTACTTCACGAAGCAGCTGATCGACCACGACTACGCCTCGAACCACGGCGCGTGGCAGTGGACGGCCTCGACAGGAACCGACTCCGTCGACGTGCGGATCTTCGACCCGGTGAGCCAGATGAGCAAGTACGACGCGGACGCGCGCTTCGTGAAGGCGTACGTTCCGGAGCTGGCGGACGTGCCGGCGGAGAAGGTCGTCGACTGGCCGACCCTCTCGCGAGGGGAGCGCGAGGCGCTGGCGCCAGAGTACCCGCACCCGATCGTCGACCGGAACGAGGGGTACGAACGGGCGCAGCGCGTCTTCGAGGAAGCGCTCGGCAAGCGGTGAGGCCGGGACGGCAGTTCGTCCGTATCGGCGTTCCGAAACCGAGTTCTTTTGCGGGGACCGGGCGAACACCGCGCCCATGTCCCCCGTCACGATCGACGACGTCGAGGCCGCCGCCGAGCGGCTCGCCGGCACCGACATCGTCCAGCGCACGCCCGTCGAGCGGAGCCGGTCGCTGAGCGACCGATGCGGCGCCGACGTGCGCCTGAAGATGGAGCACCTCCAGCGCACCGGCTCGTTCAAGACCCGCGGCGCGTACAACGCGATCTCGCGGGCGGTCGCCGGTTCGGGTGCGGGGGCCGACGACCCCGCGGTCGAGCGCGTCGTGGCCGCGAGCGCGGGCAACCACGCGCAGGGGGTGGCGCTGGCGGCGGCGGACGCCGCGATCGACGCGACGATCGTGATGCCGGAGTCCGCGCCCGCGGCGAAGATCGAGGCAACCCGCGCGTACGGCGCCGAGGTCGTGCTCCGCGGGAGCGCGTTCCCGGAGGCGATGGAACACGCCCGGACGCTGACCGACGACCCCGGAACGCGGTTCGTCCACGCGTTCGACGACCCGGACGTGGTCGCCGGACAGGGGACGCTCGGGCTGGAGGTGCTCGACCAAGTGCCCGACCTCGACACCGTGCTCGTCCCGGTCGGCGGCGGCGGGCTCGCGGGAGGCGTCGCGACCGCGATCAAGGCGCGAGTGCCCGAGACGCGAGTCGTCGGGGTCCAGACCGAGGGCGCGTCGACGCTCTCGGAGAGCCTCGCGGCCGGCGAGCTCGTGACGCGCGACGAGCCAGACACCATCGCCGACGGCATCGCGACCGGCGGGCTGAGCGACCTCACCTTCGAGCTTCTGGAGGAGCACCTCGACGAGGTGGTCATCGTGAGCGACGACGACGTGGCGAACGCGATCCTGCTGCTCTTAGAGCGCGCGAAGCAGATGGTCGAGGGCGCGGGCGCGACCGCCGCGGCGGCCCTTTTAAATGACGACGCGGTCGACGGGCTGGACTTGGCCGGCGAGACCGTCGTTCCCCTCCTCTGTGGCGGCAACATCGACGTGACGACGCTGAAGGAGGTGGTGACCCACGCCCTCGTCGACCGCGACCAGCTGATCGAGCTCTCCGTCCGCATCGACGACACGCCCGGGACGATGGGCGAGATCGCGACCCTGATCGGCGGCGAGCGCGCGAACATCCGGACGGTGCGCCACGAGCGCAGCCGCCCGGACCTACCGGTGGGCGACGCCGACCTCGTGTTCGAGGTGGAGACGAACGGCCCGGCCCACGTCGACCGCGTCCTGTCGGCGGTGCGCGAGGCGGGGTACGAGGTCGAGTGGACGACGCGGGTAGAGTGAGGGAGAGGGTCGTTATTTATAAATAGAACTGCGGTGGCGCGTGCCTCCGAGTGGCCGCCGAAGGCGGCCGACGAGGAGCGCGCGCGAGGGAGTCAGTCGCCGGAGCGAAGCGACGGCGACTGACGAGGTTGGGGAGGTGTGAGGCTGCGGTGCGGTCGCGGGCGGGTGGGACTCAAAGGGGCAGTCGCGAGGGGCCCGTAGGCGACGCAAGCACCGCAGCGAAGGAACGGAGTGACTGAGCGAGGAGCGCAGCGAGCGTACGGCCCCTCGCGACTGGGGCTTTGGAGGTGTTCGCCGCCGATCCGCGGTCGGCCTTTTATAAGCGAATGGCTGGGTATTTAGCGGCGTTTGCCACCTGTCCGCCGTCGACATCGACTGTCTACACCCGAACAGACGAACCGTCGGAAGACTAGCCGTCCTCGTCGTCTCGCTCGATCCGACGATTTAAAACGCTCACCTCGGCAACCACGTCGTAATGAGTCTCGTCGTTACCGACACCCTGGAAGACGAGCGCGTCGAGTTCACGGCCGACGGCGACGTCACGCTGTACGTCTGCGGCCTGACGGTGTCGGACGACCCCCACCTCGGCCACGCCCGGCTGTGGTTCCACGCCGACGTGCTCCACCGGTGGCTCGAACACGAGGGGTACGACGTGCGCCACGTCGAGAACGTCACCGACGTCAACGAGAAGATCACGGCCCGGGTCGGCGAGCGCGACGACTGGGCCGCCGAGCGCGACGTGGCCGAGACGTTCACGGCGAGCGTCTTCGACGCGATGCGCGGGCTGAACCTGAAGCGCGCCGAGGTGTACCCGCGCGTCACCGAACACGTCCCGGAGATCGTCGGCCTCGTCGAGACCCTGATCGAGCGGGGGTACGCCTACGAGTCGAACGGCTCCGTCTACTTCGACGTGACGCGCTTCGAGGAGTACGGGAAGCTCTCGAACCAGGACCTCGACGCGCTCGAAGCGCAGGGCGAGCCGGACGAGCGCTCGGAGAAGCGCAACCCCGCCGACTTCGCCCTCTGGAAGGCGGACGGCGTGAGCGAGACCGCGGCGCGAGAGCACGCGAAACACGACCACGGGGCGGAGACGCCCGACGGCGAGACGTGGGAGTCGCCGTGGGGCGAGGGGCGCCCGGGCTGGCACGTCGAGTGCTCGGCGATGTCGACGACGCACCTCGGCGACACGCTCGACATCCACATGGGCGGCCGCGACCTCGTCTTTCCGCACCACGAGAACGAGATCGCGCAGTCGGAGGCGGCCACCGGCGAGGCGTTCGCCCGGCACTGGCTCCACGTCGGCCTCCTAGAGATGGACGGCGAGAAGATGTCCTCTTCTATCGGCAACTTCTGGACCGTCCCGGACGCCTTAGAGGAGCTCGGCGTCAACGTCGTCCGCACCTTCTACGCCGGCGCGGCCTACCGCTCCGAGCAGGCGCTCACCGAGGAGACGATCGCCGAGGCCGAGGAGCGCTGGGAGCGCCTCTCGCGCACCTACGACCGCGCGGTCGACGCGCTCGACTCGACCGACGCCCGCGCGAAAGCGGCGGATGACGACCTCCGCGCGGCGGTCGAAACCGCCCGCGACGACTTCGCGGCCGCGATGAACGACGACCTCAACCTCCGGGAGGCGACCGCGGCGCTCCTGGACCTCACCGACGCGGTGAACCGACACATCGACGCCAACGGCGACGCCGCCTACGACTACCGCGGCCTCCGCGAGGCGGTCGAGGCGTTCGACGACCTCGGCGGCGACGTGCTCGGGCTCCAGTTCGAATCGCCGAGCGACGGCGACGTCGACCTCGCCGGCGAGCTGGTCGAACTCGTCCTCGACGTGCGCGAGGCCGAGCGCGAGGCCGGCAACTACGAGCGCGCCGACGAGCTCCGCGACGCGCTCCGCGAGGTCGGCGTCGAGATCGAGGACGGCCCGGACGGCGCGACGTACCGGTTCGAGTAGCGCGACTTGGCCCGGGGGACAGACCCGGCTCAGTCCCAAGTCACGTAGACGAGGAAGGCGATGCCGACGAACTCTAAGATCTGGAGGTACATCATCGCCCGGAGCGCGGGCGTCGACATCTGCGGCGGGTTCAGGTAGTAGAACAGCGCCAGGGCGTTCTCGGCGAGGAGGAAGAGCGCGAACACCGCCGAGCCGAGGGTGTGTTTCGACCGGATCTCGAGGTAGTTCCGGCCCCAAATGCCGACGAGGACGAGCAGCAGCAGGATGTTCAGCGCCGCGGCGACCCGCGCCACGCCGAGCGTCGCGCCGCCGAGCGTCGCGATGACGGCCGTCGCTACGTCGATGGTCGCGGTCAGTTCGGGCGTCGTCACGCCGAGGGTCGCGGTCATGCCGCGTGCCCTCCGGTTCGGCGGTCGGTCGCTGCGTTCGGGAGATATGTTATGCTCATTCCAGTTGGTCGATGATCTCCTCGACGGTGTCCCAGTGCGTACGGGTCCGGTCCGTGGGGAGGTAAACGGCACCGTAGTTCTGGTCGGTGCTCTCTATCACGCCGTTCTCTTCCAGCACGTCGAGGTGGTGTCTGACGGTCTTGTACGCGAGGTCGAGGTCCTTGGCGAGCCGGTTGGCGTTCCGCGGGCGCTCGTCGAGCGCGCGGAGCAGGCGAGCCCGGTTCGGGCCGCCGCGCGTCCCGGCCAACACCTGCCAGAGAACCGGCTCCATCGACAGTACCCATCGGGAGAGCGGCTATTAAGCGCGGGGATAGCCACACGGCGCATGGAGGAGGACGTACCGTCAGCGGGGGCATCGGTCGAGAGCCCGCCTACGGCAGTAACACGCCGTCGATGACGTGGATGACGCCGTTCGAGGCCTCGATGTTCGTTTCGACGATCTCGGCCTGACCGTCGTTGAGGACGGTCCCGTCGACGTCGACCGTCGCGCCGTTCAGCGTCGGGACGCTGTCGGCGTTGACGATCGAGTTCGCCTTCCGGCGACCCGGCACGACGTGGTAGGTGAGCACGTCGGTCAGGAACTCGTCGTCGACGTCGCCCACGTTGTCGGCCGTGATCCCGGCGGCGTCGAACGCCTCGTCCGTCGGGGCGAACACCGTCAGCTGCCGGTTCCCGCTCAGCGTGTCGACGAGCCCGGCCTCTTGGACCGCTGCGACGAGCACATCGAACCCGTCGGCGGCGACCGCCACGTCGACTATCGTGTCGCCCTGGCTCGGCGGCTTTGCGGCGGCCGCGCCGACGCCGCCGAGCAGCGTCGCCGTTCCCGCTCCGACGCCCCTCAGTACCGTCCGTCTGTTTGCGTTCATGGGATGAACCCGTCCGGGAGGACGTTTCAGTATGTATTCAACAATTTGGTGAAAGCAACCCGCATTCGGCACGAAAGAGACCCAAATCTGCGTCGGTATTGCCGGCGTCACCCGACGACCGAGCGGGCGGAAGCGGCGCCGGAGCGGCGCCGCGATCGGGAGCGAGACTCAGTCCAGCACGTGCTCGGTGTCGTACGAGCCGAGCACCTTCACCCACCCGTTGTCCGCGATGGCCTCCACGTCTCCGACCGCCTTCGCCATGTGGTCCTCGTAGAGGCCGGCGTCCACGTCGAAGTGGAACAGGTAGTCGCCGAGGCGCTCGCCGCTCGGGCGCGACTCGATCCGCGAGAGGTTGAGGTTGCGGTCGGCGAACGCTTCCAGCAGTTCCAAGAGGAGGCCGGGGTAGTTCGCGTTCGGGTAGACGATCAGCGTGGTCTTCCCGCCTGCGTCGGAGCGCGCGGACTCGGGCGCGACGACGAGGAACCGGGTCGCGTTGGAGGTGCGGTCCTGGATGTCCGCCGCGAGGATCGAGAGGTCGTCGCCGGCGTTGTCCGGGTGCCCGATCCCGGCGACGCGGGCGTCCTCGCGGGCGCGCTCGACCCCGCGGGCCGTGGAGGCGACCGCTTCGAGGCCGGCGTCCGGGTAGTTCGTTTCCAGCCAGTTGCGACACTGCGCGAGCGCCTGCGAGTGGCTCGCGACGACCTCGAACGCGTCGTCCTGCGCGAGGAGGGCGTGCCGGATCGGCGTGACGACCTCGCGGGTGACCGAGACGTCGTAGTCGGCGAGCGCGTCGAGGCTCTCCGTGACGGAGCCCTCGATGCTGTTCTCGATGGGGACGACGCCGCGCTCGAACTCGCCGGCCGCGACGGCGTCGACGATGGCGGTGACCGACTCCCGGAACGACACCTCGGCGGCGACGGAGCGAGCGGCGCGGTGCGAGTACGTGCCGGCGGGACCCAGCGTGACGGCGTTCATTACCGTACCGTACCGGGGGCGGTGAGAAAAGCCTGCGGGGCGCGGCGATGTTTCCGGGGCGGGCGGGTGCGGTCCCGCACGTCAGCCTGGCTCGCTTCGTCGCGGTCCCGCCGGAGAGTCACTCCTCGTCCGGGTCGGTCGGCACGCCGCCGAGGTTCCCCTCGTCGTCGAACCGCTTCGCCCGCAGGAAGCGCGCGCGGTAGCGGTTCGCGCCCTCCTTCGTGTCCGCCTCGCGGATCTCGTCGGTCCGGCCGTCGGCGACCGCGTCGATGATAGCCTCGACCTGCTCCTTCTCGCTCGGCGTCAGCTCGAACTCGTAGGTCCGCGGCTGCTCGCTCTCCAGCCGCGTCCACTTGCGCGCGGCCGACACCACCACGGAGCAGGGCTCGCGACAGGGGAAGACGCCGTCGCCGCCGTCGACGTCGAGGTCGGTGTCCTCGTCGTACTCCCACTCTCGGCGCTTGAGACACTGCGAGTCGTCGCAGCAGGCCTCGGCGACCCAGTCGACGTGCTCGTGGCCCTCGCCGCGGTCCCACGTCTTCACGACGCCGTAGATACCGGACTGGCGCTCCATCGTCTCGCGCCAGTGGGTCACGTCGAGCTCGCCCTCGCGCTCGCGGTGCCAGTTGGCGACCGTCGCGGGGTAGATCGTCTCCACCGTCTCGTAGAGGTCGCGCGGCCCCAGATCGGGGAAGACCCACCCGCCGGCGAGCGACGGCGCCGTCTTGAGGGGGCGGTATCGCCCCATCTCGTCGAAGGTGACCAGGTCGCGCGCGTCGAGGGGATCCTCGTGCGCTTCCAAGTCGTCGACCGAGACGTCCGCGTCGTCGGCGTGGCGCACGTCGTAGCGGCGCTCCCCGCGATCGGTGACCGTCGCCGTAATCTTCAGTTCGCCCCAGGCGCGCTCGATCCCCTCGGCGAGCGCCGCGTACCGGGTCGCGACGGTCTCGCCGTCGGCGTCCTCGATCCACCGGAGGAAGGCGCGGCGCGGGCCGAACTCGCCGACGACGCGCTCGAAGGCGTACCAATCGGTGACGGCCGCGGCGCGCTCGGTGAGCGCCTCGTGAAGCTCGCGCTCGTCCATCGGCCTGGGCCGACCGCCGTCGGCGAGGACGTATCCCCCCTCGTCGTCGCGGGCGACGCTGAACCCCTCGAACCGGAGGGGTTCTCCCGGGTCGAGGTCGTCGAGCGCGTCGAGCACCGCGTCGAACGCGTCGCCCGGGAGGTCGATCTCCGGGGTCGCGGTCCCGTCGTCGCCCGCCTCGTCGTCGACCGCCTCGCCGCCGTCGGTCGCGGGGGTGGAGTCGGCCACGGTCAGTCCCCCGTGGCGACGCGGGTCGTCTCGCGCACGTCGTCGAGCGCGGTCCCGAGGTCGGCGCCGGCGTCGGCCGCCCGCTCCAAGACCACGTCGGCCATCAGGGGCTCGGTGCCCACCGCACCCGCGTACCAGATCCGCGTGCCGTCGACGGTCTCGGGCACGTCGTACCCCTCGGTGTGGTCCTCGCAGAGCCCGACGTCCTCCGGGATGTCCTCCTGGGTGTGGTAGCCGTCGGCGATGAAGAGGGGGACCAAGACGACGTCGTCGCTCTCGAAGTGCTCGGGGAGGTCGTCGACCTCGGGGTCCTCGTCCATGTACAGCGCCTTCACCTCGTCGAAGCGGTCGCGCTCGGCGATCCGGTCGGCGTGGTACTCGATCGCCTTCGCCGAGTTCTCGTTGCGCTCGGTGCCGTGGCCGACGACCGCCAGCCCGAACCCGTCGCCCACGTCGGCGTCGTTCGTCACGGACTCCGCCCGCCGGACGATCACGTCGGTCATCGCGCGGTGGGTCCCGACCGGGCCGCAGTAGTGGACCTCGCGGTCGATGTCCTCGGCGACGAGGGTCGCCTGGTCGGCCGAGAGGCCGTCGGAGTCCCACTCGGAGACGTCCCAGCCGGCGAGCCGGAGCTCGCGGGGGATCACCTGCTCGGTGAAGTACCCCTCCGAGATGAACAGCGGGACGACGTACACCTCGTCGCCCTCGACGGTGCGGAGCACCTCTCGGAAGTGCGGCTCCTCCTTCCAGAAGCCGGTGCGGACCTCGTCGAAGGCACCGGTGGCTCGGATCGTGTCGGCGTGGTCGTACGTCGGCGCGCTCGACTCGGGGTTGAGGTGGGAGCCGTGCGCGACGATGACGAGCGACTGCATACCCGTGCTGGGGCCGCGCCGCTCTTAGGGACTTCGGAGGCTGCGAGGCGACGAGAACGCCGAACGGTCGGCGGCGAGCGGTCCGCGCGTCCGTCGACCGGACCGAAACGATCTTGCCCGCCCAACGCGCAGCCCCGCGCATGTCGCTGGCAGCCGAGACGCGCGAGGCGGTCAGAGCGCACCCGTTCGTCCGCGACGCGCTCCGCGCCGGACTGGTGAACCACAGCGCCGCCGCGACCTGGCTCGCCGAGCGGGCCGACCTCAACGGCGATCCGGACGCGATCGCGGCCGCGCTCCGCCGCTTTCGGGAGGACCTGCCGGCGTACGAGACCGAGTCCCGGACCGCGAGCGTCACCATGCGGAGCGGCGTAGGCGTGGTCGACGACGCGGACGACGCGGCGGACGCGGGCGCCGGCGACTCCGGCGCGGACGACGCCGACGCCCTCCTCCGGGTCGGCGACGCGGCGGTCGTCGACGGCGGCGACCGCACGGCGATCCTCGCGACCGGCGACGCCGACGCCGCGGCGCTGGCGGACGCGCTCGGTCGGCTCGCCGCCGCGGACGTCGACGTCGGGGCCGCGGGCGTGGCCGGCGACGCGCTCGTCTGCGTCGTCCCGCGGCGCGACGGCGCGAGCGCGGTGCGGGTGGTCGAAGCCGCGCTCGACGCGGTGCCGGTCGCGGAGAGCTAACCGCCCGCCGCGGCCGAACCGATCCTGTCCGGGAGGGCCTTTTTCCCGCTCTCGTGCCCATACGATCCCGTGTTGCTCACGACCGCCTTCGTCCTCCACGTGCTCTCCGGCGCGCTGTGGACCGGCGCGACGCTGTACGTCGTCTACGCGACCCTGCCGCGGGCGACCGACGGGACGCTCGGTCGCGCCGCGTTCGTCGACGCCGCGCACCGGCTCCTCATGCTCACGCGCTGGACCGGTGTCGTCCTGCCGGTCACCGGCGCGTACATGGTCTGGCGGCTGTACACGCCGCTCGATCTCCTCGCGACGACCGGCCGGGGGTGGGCCGTCCTCGCGATGCTGTCGCTGTGGGGCGTCATGAACGGGCTCGTCGAGCTCGGCGTCCTCCGGATGCGCCGCGAAATCGACCCCGACCTCGGGTGGGGCCGGTACATGGCCGAGGGGTTCCCGGTCGACGCGCTCGCCGGAGTCGGGGGCGTCCCCGGATCCGCCCGATTGGCGTCCGTCGCTCGGCCCTACCTGCTGGCGAGCGGCGGCCTCGCCGTCCTGCTGCTCGTCGACGCCGCGCTCCTCGCCGGCGGGATCCCGGGGTGACGAGCCGCCGCGGAAGAAGTATATAAACCAGGGCGAAACGGCGTTCTCGAAGCAAAATAGATCAATGCTAACTTCCCGCATGAACCGGGATAGATGACCGCGGTGTCGTGCGGTTTTCGCCGAGAGTCGCCGGCGACGGCCGAGCGCGTCCGGTCGCCCCTCACCGAGAGATTTATATAGAATCACAATCAATCAAACGCTGTATGAGTCAGCGAATGCAGCAGGGCCAGCCGATGATCATTATGGGCGAGGACGCCCAGCGCGTCCAGGACAAGGACGCACAGGAGTACAACATCTCCGCGGCGCGCGGCGTCGCCGAATCCGTCCGCTCGACGCTCGGACCGAAAGGGATGGACAAGATGCTCGTCAACTCGATGGGCGACGTCACCATCACCAACGACGGCGTCACCATCCTCCAGGAGATGGACATCGACAACCCGACCGCCGAGATGGTCGTCGAGGTCGCCGAGACCCAAGAGGACGAGGCCGGCGACGGGACGACCAGCGCGGTCGCCATCGCGGGCGAGTTGCTGAAGAACGCGCAGGACCTCCTCGAACAGGACATCCACCCGACCGCGGTGATCAAGGGGTTCAACCTCGCGAGCGAGTACGCCCGCGAGCAGGTCGACGAGGTCGCGACGGCCGTCGACCCCGACGACACGGAGACGCTGCGTAACGTCGCCGAGACGTCGATGACCGGCAAGGGCGCGGAGCTGGACAAGAACGTGCTCGCCGACCTCGTCGTCCGCGCGGTACAGGGCGTCACCGTCGAGGCCGACGACGGCTCCCACGTGGTCGATCTGGCGAACCTCAACATCGAGACGCGCACCGGCCGCGCGGCGGGCGAGTCCCGCCTGCTCACCGGTGCGGCGATCGACAAGGACGCGGTCCACGAGGACATGCCGACCGACTTCGAGTCCGCGAACGTCCTCCTCCTCAACGACCCGATAGAGGTCGAGGAGGCGGACGTCGACACCTCCGTCAACGTCGACTCCCCGGACCAGCTCCAGAAGTTCCTCGATCAGGAGGAGAAGCAGCTCCGCGAGAAAGTCGACACGATCGTCGAGTCCGGCGCGGACGTCGTCTTCTGTCAGAAGGGGATCGACGACCTCGCGCAGCACTACCTCGCGAAGGAGGGCATCCTCGCGGTCCGCCGCACGAAGAAGTCCGACCTGACGTTCCTGAAGAACGTCCTCGGCGCGCCGATCGTCACCGACCTCGACTCGCTCACCGCCGACGACCTCGCGGTCGGCTCGGTCGAGCGCGACGACGACGAGGAGCTGTTCTACGTCGAGGGCGAGGACGCCCACGGCGTCACGCTCCTCCTGTACGGCACCACCGACCACGTGGTCGACGAGCTCGAACGCGGCATTCAGGACGCGCTCGACGTGGTCTCGACGACCGTCTCCGACGGCCGGACCCTGCCCGGCGGCGGCGCGGTCGAGGTCGAGATCGCGCGCCGCCTGCGCGACTACGCCGACTCCGTCGAGGGGCGCGAGCAGCTCGCGGTCGAGGCGTTCGCGGACTCCCTCGAACTGATCCCCCGCGTGCTCGCGGAGAACGCGGGCCTCGACGCCATCGACCTGCTGGTCGACCTGCGCGCGGCCCACGAGGCGGGCGACGAGAACGCCGGGCTCGACGTGTTCGCCGGAGAGGTCGTCGACACGGCCGAGGCCGGCGTCGTCGAGACGGCCCACGCGAAGGAGCAGGCGATCGCCTCCGCGGCCGAGGCGGCGAACCTCGTGCTGAAAATCGACGACATCATCTCGGCGGGCGACCTCTCGACGTCGGGCGGCGACGACGAGGGCGGCGCCCCCGGCGGCGGCATGGGCGGCATGGGCGGCATGGGCGGCGCGATGTAAGCGAGGTTCCGAAGGAACCTCGAACGGCGAGCGGGGAGCAAGTGGGGTCGACCGGAGGGAGACCCCAAAAGCGAACGGGACGTATCGTCCCGTGAGCGAGAGCGACCCGCGAGCCGGAAATCTGCCGGAGACAGATTTCCATAGACGCCGACCCGGCATCGCCTCGCCGACCACCCCGTTCACGCGCTCCGATTTCCTCCGGTTTTCGCGCAGTTACCGGTAGCGTCCCCCACACCGCTGTCTGCGGCCGGAACGCGCTCGACCGCCCGTGCGCGGCGGACGCATCCGCGGCCGCACCTCTTTACGGGTCCGTCTCCTACGCGACGGTGATGGCGAACCTAACGCTCTACGAGCTCGAGGGCTGTCCGTACTGCGCGAAGGTCAAGACGAAGCTGGCGGACCTCGACCTGGAGTACGGGTCGGTGATGGTGCCGCGCTCGCACGGCGAGCGCACCGAGGTCGAGGAGGTTTCCGGGCAGACCGGCGTTCCCGTCCTCGTCGACGAGGAGCACGGGGTCGAGGGGATGTCCGAGAGCGACGACATCGTCGAGTACCTCGAGGAGACGTACGGGAGCGCGAGCTAAGCGCCGACGCGATCGGCGGCGAGAGCTGAGCTGACGCCGACCGAACGAGAGGCTATTTATCTGCCCGCGGCGAGGTGGCGGGCGTGCGACTCGTTCACCGCCCCGCACCGGGGAGCGATCGAACCGAGACCGTCCTCGCGAGCGACGTCGACGTCGCGCGCTCGACGCTCGAACAGGCTCGTGGACTGATGTTCCGGCGGTCGATCGCGGACGACTACGCGTTGGCCTTCCCGTTCGACGAGCCCGACACGCAGTGGCTCCACATGCTGTTCGTGCCGTTCGCGATCGACGCGGTGTGGATCGCCGACGGCGAGGTGACGGCGAAAAAGCGGCTCGCGCCGTTCGTCGGGCTGGGGCGCGGCCGCGCCGACACCGTGGTCGAACTACAGGCGGGCGCGGCCGAGGCGGTGGCGGTCGGCGACGAGCTGCGCCTGGTCGAGTGAGCGGGCGGCCCGGGAGCTACGCGCCGTCCTCGGCGGCGTCGGGATCGAACAGGTCCGCGTCCTCCGGCAGCGGCTCCTCGGCGGCCCGCAGCGACAGCTCGATCCGGCTGCCGCCGGCCTTGCTCTCGGCGATGTCGAGGCTCCCGCCCCCGGCGGTGACGATCCAGTTCACGTACCAGAGGCCGAGCCCGCTCGCGTGGTCCAGCGGCGTTTCCTCGCCGGTGAGCACGGCGCGCTCGGCCGGCGGGATCCCCGGGCCGTCGTCCGCGACGACGAGCGAGACCCACGACTCGCTCGGCAGCTCCGCGGCCGAGATCCGTACCCGCGGGTCGTCGGCGTCGTTGTGCCGGACCGCGTTGTCGACGAGCTCGGTGATCGCCTCGGGGAGGTACGCGACCGCGGAGACGGCGATCCCCTCGGGGACGTCGACGTCGACGGCCGCGCGCTCGCGGATCTCCGGCGGGAGCGATTCGAGCGCCGCGTCGACCGCGGGCGCGAGCGCGACCGGCCGCGGCGAGGGGCGCTGAGAGAGCAGCCGCTCCACTTTCCGCGAGGTCTCGCCGAGGCGCAGCAGCCGCTCGGCGGTGTCGACGACCCGCTCGAGCTGTCCCGTCAGCTCGGGGTCGTCGACGGCCTCGATTGCCCGGCCGGTAAACCCGGTGACGACGTTGAGGTCGTTCCGGAAGTTGTGTCGGAGGACGCGGGTCAACACCGCGAGCCGCTCCTCCCGGAGCGACGCCTCGGTGAGGTCCTCGCCGACGCCGACGGCGCCCACGACCCGGTCGCCGTCGGTGACGGGACCGACGGAGAGCCGGTAGGGGACGCGTTCGCCGGAGCGGGTGAGCAGCCGCGCCTCTCGAGACACGGTCTCTCCCTCGCGGTACACCCGGGAGAGCGCGTCGGTCACGCGGCCGCCCGTCTCCTCGTCGAACAGCGAGGCGAGCGCCCGCCCCGAGAGCGACTCGGGGTCGTAGCCGGAGTCGGCCGCCAGCCGGCCGTTCCACCGCGCGAGCGTCCCCTCCTCGGTACACCGGAACAGCGCGAGCGGGACCGTCTCGGCGAGCGCGTCGACGAGCCGGCGTTCGGCGTCGCGCTCGGTCTCGGCGGCGACGCGGGCGGTGGCGTCGGAGAGGCCGACGACGAGCCACTCGTCGCCGGCGATCGTCGCCGCGTGGAGCGCCCCGTCGACCCGCAGTCCCGGGCTCCCGAGCCGGAGGTTCCACTCGAACCGCTCGACCGGGGCGTCGGCCCCGTCGGACCCGGGAAGCCGGGCGGCCGCCGCGGCGACCTCGGCGATCGACTCCCCGGAAACGGTGACGTCGTTCTCACCGATGTCGGGGAGGCCCATCAGGGTCAGCGTGCCGCGGTCGTGCCCGAGGAGGTCGGCCGCGGGCGCGTTCGCGGCCCGGATCGTCAGCGTCTCCGGATCGCAGACGAGCGTCGGGGTCGGAATCGCCTCGACGAACGCCCGGAGGATCCCGGTCGGGACGGCGTCGCCGCTCGACGACTGTCGGTCGTCGGCCGACGGATCTCCCCTCCGGTCCCCCATCTGTCGACAAGGGAGACACTCCGCCCATATGTGTTTATGGTTTTATGATTCCCGCCGGTCCGGAAACGGCTGTCGGCCCGAAACCGGTCAGTCCGCCTTGGCCTGCCAGTCGCGGACGGTGTCGGCACCCACGCCGTCGACGTCGCTCGCGAGGTCGTCCGGGTCGGCCGACTTGAGCTCGTCGACGCCGTCGACGCCGGCGTCTTTCAGCTTCGCGGCGGTCTTCTCGCCGATCCCCTCGACCGCCTGGAGCTCCGACCCCTCCTGGCGGGCCGTGAACTCGCGGTAGTTACAGATCGGACAGCCGAGCTCCCACGGCTCGTCGCCGGAGTGGACGCGGAGGTGCGGAAGGTCGTGCTCCTCGCAGGTCTCGTCGGTGACCTCGATCTCGCCGCGCCGGGGGAGCGGCAGCGAGTAGTCGCAGTCGGGGTAGCGCGTACAGCCGACGAGCCGGGAGCCCGAGCGGAGTCGTTTGATCGCGAGGTCTCCCCCGTGCTCCTCGCCGCAGTCGGGGCAAGTCCCGATCACCTCGTCCTCCTGCTCGTCGGCCTCGTCGGCCTTACACTGCGGGCAGCCGTGGACGAACGTCTTCCGGCCGGCGAGCATCTTCACGTGGCGGAGCTCGTGGTCCTCGCAGGTCTCGTCGAGGATGAGCGGCTTCCCGGTCGACGGGAGCGGGAGCGTGTACTCGCAGTCGGGGTAGCCGTCGCAGCCGACGAAGTACGACCCCTGCCGCGACTTCCGGACGAGGAGGTCCGCGCCGCACTCCGGGCAGGGACCGAGCGTCTTGTCCGCCTTCAGCGAGTTCTGGAGGTGGTCGCCGACCGCCTCGCGCGACTCGGTGAGGTCGTCGAACACGCGCGAGAGCAGCTCGCGGGAGGCCTCGGTCACCTCGTCGTAGGCCTTCTCCCCGGCCGCGATGGCCGCCATGTCCTGTTCGAGCTGGGCTGTCATCTCCTCGCTCACGATCCGGTCGGCGAACTCCTCGGCGGCCTCGACGACCGCCTCGGCGAGCCGCGTCGGCCGGGGCGGGTCGCTCTCGACGTAGTTGCGGTCGTACAGCTTCTCGATGGTCCGGTGGCGGGTCGCCTTCGTGCCGAGCTGTCGCTTCTCCATCTCCTCGATGAGCCGCGACTGGCCGTAGCGCCGCGGGGGTTGGGTCTCCTTCCCCTCGGTGGCGCGGTCCGACAGCGACAGCGTCTCGCCGACCTCGACGTCCGGGACGATCCGCTCGTCGCTGGAGCGGTACGGATAGACGTCGTGGTAGCCGGCCTCCAGCAGCCGCTTCCCGTTGGCCTTCAGCCGCAGGCCGCCGTCGGCGACGAGGTCGGCCGGCTTCGCCGCGTCGTCCGGATTTCGGAGGGCTGCGAGCCCGTCGGCGGTCTCGGCGATGGGCGTCGCCTCGCCGTTCGCGAGCGCGACGACGCGCAGCCGCTCCCAGGTGGCCGGGTCGGCGCAGGTGGCGAGGAACCGGCGGACGATCAGCTCGTACACCTCCCACTCGTCGTCCGAGAGGTCCGAGGCCGAGGGGAGCTCGCCGGTTGGGTGGATCGGCGGGTGGTCGGTCGTCTCCTCGTCGCCCTCGGTCGGCTCGATCTCGTCGTCGCCGTCGAGCAGGCTCGCCGCGTCCGTCCCGAACGTCGAGGCCGCCGAGAGCTCCTCGATCAGCTCCGCGGGCTCCAGATCCTCGGGATACACCGTGTTGTCCGTCCGCGGGTAGGTAACGTAGCCGGCGGTGTAGAGGTCCTCCGCGAGCGACATAGCGCGCTGCGCGGAGTAGCCGAGCGACCCCGCCGCGCGGATGAACGCGGTGGTGTTGAACGGCGTCGGCGGGTCGTCGGTCTGGGTGCGGCGGTCGACGTCGTCGACGGTCGCCGCGTCGGCGGCGGCGAGGGCCTCGGTGAGCACCTCCGCGACGTCGCCGTCCCAGACGCGCTCGCGCTCGTTGCCCTCGTCGTTCAGGTAGAAGTAGCGCGCCTCGAACGGGTCGCCGCCGGACTTCGCCAGCTCGCCGGTCAGCTCCCAGTAGGACTCGGGGTCGAACGCCTGGATCTCGCGCTCGCGGTCGACGATGAGCTTGAGCGTCGGCCCCTGGACCCGGCCCACCGAGATGAAGTCGTCGCCGAGCTGGCGGGCGGACAGGGAGAGGAACCGCGTCAGTGCGGCGCCCCACGTGAGGTCGATGGTCTGGCGGGCCTCGCCCGCGGCCGCCAGCTCGAAGTCGAGGTCGTCGGGGTTCGCGAACGCCTCCTGCACCTCGTTTTCGGTGATCGAGGAGAAGCGCACGCGGTCGACGGGCACGTCCTCGTTCACCTCGCGGACGAGCTCGTACGCCTCCTTGCCGATCAGCTCGCCCTCGCGGTCGTAGTCGGTCGCGATGACGACCCGGGAGGCGTTGCGCGCGAGCCGGCGCAGCGCGGCGACGATCCCCTCCTTCGTCGGCGTCTTGGTGACGGGCGCGTCGATCAGCTCGACCGGCTCGACGTCGCGCCAGTCGTTGTACTCGGCGGGGAAGTCGACACCGACGACGTGGCCGGAGAGCCCGATGCACCGCTTGCCGCCCCACTCGTAGACGTTGACGTCGTTCATCCGCTCCGCGGTCGCGGACTCGCCGCTCAGGATGTCGGCGATGCGCCGCGCCGCGTTGTCCTTCTCCGTGATTATCAGCTCGGGGCCGCGACTCATTGCGCCGAGATACGCCGCTCCCGGGTCTAAAGCTTTCGCGACGCGAGATTGCGGGCAGGCTCGGGGACGGACGGCCTCAGAAAACGAATCGGGACGCGACCGTCACCGGGCCGCGTCGTCGGACTCGGCGAGGAACTCCGCGTCTGTGGCCTCGACATACGGCTCCGGCGGTTCGTCGTCCGCGTCGAGTTCGCGCCGTGCGAGGTGGTTCTCGAGTTGGCGGCGCTTGTTCCTCCCTTTCCGCTCGCGGCCCGATTTCGTGTCTGGCATCGTCACCCGTGTCAACTCCCCCCATACATATGAATCTTGTGTCGGTGTGTGGACGCATCCGCGAGCGGGGGAGGGGACGCCATCGGAGCAGCGCAGCCCGACGACAATAACTGAGTGTTTAAATATCGACGGCCGGCAGCGACAATTACTTATAAATAAACGATGCGGTCGGCGCGTGCCTGCGAGCGGCCGCAGGCCGCGAGCAGCACCGCGCGAGGGAGTCAGTCGGCGGAGCGAAGCGACGGCGACTGACGAGGCTGGGGAGGCGTGAGGCTGCGGTCCCGCGAGCGACCGGAGGGAGCGAGCGGGAGTACGGAAGACGCAGCGCCGAGCGAAGCGAGGCGACCGTCTTCCGGCGGTGCTGTGCGGTGCGGGGGTGGGACTCAAAGGGGCAGCTGCGAGGGCGGCGTAGGCGACGCAAGCACCGCAGGAGCGAGTGAAACGAGCGACGAGGAGCGCAGCGAGCGTACGCCGCCCTCGCAGCTGGGGCTTTGGAGGTGGTGTCCGACGCCGATCCGTAATCGTCCATTTATAAACAATCAACAGCGCACCGCTCGGTTGTTTATAAATGGACGGCCCATCAGCATCGCCGACACCGAACTCGCTCGTCGCTGCCGCTCCTCGCTCGTAGTCGGCGTCGACAGAACGCCAGGAGAGGGAGTTGAACCTCAGTCGTTCCGCTCGCTTCACTCCCTGATTCAAATCCCTCAGTCTCGGTTTTCGACGAACGGCTCGCTACGCTCGCCGTGTTGTTCGTCGAAAACGCCAGGAGAGGGATTTGAACCCCCGATCCCGGATGGGAACACGCTTTCCAGGCGTGCGCCTTACCACTCGGCCATCCTGGCTCACGCGGAGATAATCCGGTGTGACTGTTAAGTCCTTCTTTTCGCACGCACCCGGGCCTCGGCGAGGTACGTAATACCGGCCGACGCGGCCGCGACTGCGAACCCGACCAGCACCAGTCCCCCGAACCCGACGGGCAGCGATCCGGGACCGAGAAGCCGGTATCCCTGCGCGAGCACGAGGAAGGCGAACCCGCCGACGATCCCCCACAGCGCCGCGGAGCGCGCTCTGGCGCGCGGGGTGGCCGCCGCGCCGGGTGCCGGGGCGGACCCGTCGGTCACGGCGTCCGGCTCGCTCCCCCACTCCCCCTCGCCGTCGGCCATCTACTCGACGACGGCGACCGCCTCGATCTCGACGCCGGCGCCCTTCGGGAGCGCCCCCGCCTCGACCGCGGAGCGGGCCGGCGGCGACTCGTCGAAGTAGCCGGCGTACGTCTCGTTCATCTCGTCGAAGTCCTCCATGTCGGCCATGAACACCGTCGTCTTGAGCACGTCCTCGGGCCCGGCGCCCGCCTCCTCCAGCACCGCGAGGAGGTTGTCGAGCGCCTGCTCGGTCTGGTCCGCGATCGACGCGTCGTCGAGGAGGTCCCCCTCGGGCGTGAGCGGGATCTGCCCGGCCGTGAACACGAGGTCGCCGTCGGTCGTCGCCTGACTGTACGCGCCCACCGCCGCCGGGGCGTCGTCCGTGTGGATGGTCTCCTTCATGCGGGTGCGCCTTCGACCGGCGGCCTCAAGAGTACTCTGGAGCGGCGCGCCCGACCCCGGCCGATCCCGACCGAACCGACCCCGGCCGATCCCGACCGAACCGACCCCGACCGAACCGGCCGACCTGTCCCACCGTCAGACACAAAACGCTCGGATGGTAACAGTACACATATGACGGGAGATCAGCTCCTGCCGCTCGCCGCGGTGTTCGTCGGCGTAGCGGCGCTCAACCTCGCGGTGACGTGGCTCCTCGTTCGGCGGAACCGCGACCCCGCGGAGCTGTTCGGCTCGGTCGCGACCCGGTCGTCGGACGCGGACGGCGAGGGCGTCGGGCCGACGCTCGCGCTCGACCGCGACCCGAACGCCGATCCGGCGGCCGAGCCGGGCGAGACGAGCGACGGCGGCGGTGAAGACGGTCCCCCGCCGCTCGACGCCGACGGCGAGACGGTCGTCTGCCGGCACTGCGGCGCGGAGAACCGGACCGGCTACCGGTACTGCCGGTGGTGCGTCCAGTCGGGGTTCGTCGACGAGGACGCCGGCGTCACCGCGGGGAGCGCGATGGCCGACCGGTCGCTGTGAGCGTTCGCGGCGGGTCGGCGAGGACGCCGGCCCGACCGAATCAGGCCGCGTCGATCTGGCAGCCGGCCGCGTAGTCGATTCCCTCGATGCTGTCGATGCCCTCGTCGCCGCACACCGGGCAGTCCGGGTTGCGCGCGTACGGTACCGTCTCGAAGGAGAGATCCATCGCGTCGTAAAACAGCATCCGGCCGACGAGCGGGTCGCCAACGTCCATGATCAGCTTCACGGCCTCCGTCGCCTGGAGACAGCCGACCGTTCCCGGGAGGACGCCGAGGACGCCCGTGCTGGCGCAGTCGGGCACCGTCCCGGGCTCCGGCGGCTCCGGGAACAGACAGCGGTAGCAGGGGCCGTCGGGCGAGAGCGTCGTCACCTGCCCCTCGAACTTGTAGATGGCGCCGTGCGACACCGGCACCCCTTCGATCCGGGCGGCGTCGTTCACCACGTAGCGGGTGGCGAAGTTGTCCGAGCAGTCGACGACGACGTCGTAGTCCGCGATCAGTTCCCGGGCGTTGCCCGCGTCGAGCCGCAGCTCGTGGCGCTCGACGTCGACGTCGGGGTTGAGGTTGGCGACGAACTCCGCCGCCGAGTCGACCTTCTTGCGCCCCACGTCGCCGTCGCCGTGGATCACCTGTCGCTGGAGGTTCGAGCGCTCGACGACGTCGTCGTCGACGATACCGATCGTCCCGACGCCCGCGGCCGCGAGGTACTGGATCGCCGGCGCGCCGAGCCCGCCCGCGCCCACGACGAGGACGCGGGCGTCGAGCAGCCGCTTTTGCCCCTCCGGGCCGACGTCGTCGAGGATGACGTGCCGGGAGTAGCGGTCGAGCTGGGTCGCGTCGAGCGAGAGACTCATGTCCGTGACCAGTGCCGGCGCAGATATAATCGTGTTCCCGATCGCCGGTCGGGGCGCCGCAACCGGTGTTCCCGAGGCGGCGCCGAGCGGCCAGCGCTTCCGTGGCGGCGCCGCGGGGTCCGCGGTCACGCCGTCGACGCCGCCACGGCGTCGGTCATCCAGCAGTCGTCCACGTCGCCGAGAGCGCTGTCCGTGTCCCCGCTCCCGCCGCCGACGCGGACGAGCCGGAACTCGTAGCGACCGGTGACGCTGCCGTTCTCCCGGATGACGACCTCGACCTCCGCCGTGCCGTCGGATATCTCCGGCACCGAGTACTGGGCAGTGTCGTACGTGAGCATCGGCCCGTACTGCTCTGTCTCGAACAGCTCGACGTACTCGCCGGTCGACCCGACCAGCTCCTTGTTTCGCGGCGACGCGAACGCCCGCAGGGTCCGGATGCCGTCGTTCGTCGCGTTGTCGTTGTAGCGGAGCGCGTTCATCTGGATCTGGACGACCTGGAGCGCGGACCGCTCGCAGGTGGGGGAGAGGGCGGTGTTCCGCTCGGCCTCGCCGGTCGGATCGCCGTCCGCGACGGAGACGGTGTTCCCGGCGTCGTCCCCGGACCCCTCAGTCCCGCCGTCGCTGCCGTTCGTCGACCCTGTCGCGTCCGAGTCCGTCGCCGACGGGTCGGTCGTTCCGTCGCCCCCGACGCCGGCGACACCGCCGAGTTCGGTGATTCCGGCGGTGCCGGCGGCGAATCCGGCACCTGCCGCCGCGACGAGGAGCGCGGCGACGGCGACCGCCGCGAGGACGGTCCGCGGAGAGCGCCGCTCGTTCGGCGCGCCGGTGGTGGCGGACTCGGCCGCCGTCGCCTCGCCGCTCGGAACGGCGGCGTTCGATCGGTCGCGAGCCCGCGGATCGCCGGAAGAGTCATCGGTGGTCCGGTCGGTGGGCAGGGAGGCGGTATCGCCTCCCGTCACGCCCGACGCGACGGCGCCCGTCGCCGCGCCGTCATCGGTCGCCGTTCCCTCACCGTCCGACTCGTCGCCGTCGACATCGGTCACACCGTCGTCGTCCGCCGCGTCGGTGTCTGAAGCGGCCGCACCGCCGTCGTCCGCCGCGTCGGTATCTGAAGCGGCCGCACCGTCGTACGCTTCGGACCGGACCGGGACGCCGAGGAGTCGGTCGGCGATGGCGTTCGCCTCCGCCGGCGGGACGGCGTACAGGAGCCGTTCGCGGAGGTCCGCCGGCGTCACGACCTCGGCGTCGTGGTCGGGGCCGAGGTCGTCGAGCGAGTCGCTCGCGACGACGACGGCGTCGACGGCGTCAACGGCATCGTCAGGCACCCCTCGGTCCGCGGCCGCGACGGCGAGCAGTTCGGTCCGGCGGCCCCCCTCCGACACCGTGACGCGGGGCGGGTCGACCTCGACGCCGTCGGCGGTCGCCGCGTACGTCTCGCCGACGAGCGCCGCGAACGCGTCGCTGTCGAACGACTCGAGTTCTGTCGCGAACGCGTCGAGGGGGATGGGGCTGCTCGCGGTCACTTGGCGATCGCCACGTACGGTTGGGAGTATGTGACGCGGTCTCTTTGCTCTTGCGTCGAGGAGAAACGGCGCGGCGGCTCATCGTGAGAGCGGACCGCGAGTAAAACGTCGGAGCGGTCGAGGGCGCTACTTGCCCTGCCGGTCGTTCGAGGTGACGCTCGGGCGCGTCTTCTCGGTGCCCTTGCCGCGCTTGCGCTGGCCGCGGCCCTTGGTGCCGGCGGAAGTGAGGCCGCGGTACGCGCGGCCCTTGTGGTCGTCCGAGCAGATCCAGTTCAGCTGGTCGTCGTTCTCGATCGCGGGGTGGGCGGGGTCCACGAGGATGACCTCGTGCCACTTCTGGGAGCCGTCCTCACCGACCCAGTAGGAGTTGAGCACGCGGAGGTTGCGGTACTTCCGCGAGGCGCGCTCCTCGGCGATGCGCTGGATCGACTTGCGGCGCGAGACGCGGTTGACGCCCTGGCGCTTCGAGCGGCGGCCCGCCTTGAAGCGCTGCTTGCGCGAGCCGCCCTTCCGGACGCTCACGCGGGCGACGATGACGCCCTGCTTGGCCTTGTAGCCCAGTTCGCGGGCTTTGTCCAGCCGGGTGGGACGCTCGATGCGCTCGATGGCGCCCTGGTCGCGCCACTCCTGTTTGCGCTGCCACTGCAGCTCCGCTAGTTTCCCCTCCTTGGGGGACCGCCACGCCTCCTTGATGTGCGAGTAGAAGCTTCGTGCCATTGTGTGTTGCGCGGACGGTTGCGATTCAGCCGCGAGGGGCCACATGTCGTCTCGTCCCGGGGCGTGCGGTCGGTCCGACCGCACGCCTCGGCGGCGAGTGCCCGCTGTGTCCGCACCAGCGAGTTGGCGGAAATACCCGCGGTCCGCCCTTAACCGCTTCGCTCCGCGGGTCGCGTGGGGAGAGGTAACAAGGAAACCGGACCGGCACGCATCCGGCTCTCACACGGTCGGACGCCCGCGATCTCCCGCGATCGTCACGGTCGGACGCGCCGTCCGTCCACGCGCGCCTGATTTATGCGTCGAGGACTGCGACGGATCCGTGGGCGCGGGCGTTCGCATCCGCCGGAGTCCGGCCGAGCGCTCGTCCGCGCCGGGCCGCGCCGACCGCCGAGCGTTCCCCCGGGCGGTCGGCCAGCGACCCGAGCGAGAGACAGAGGGACACGACGCGACGAATCGAGGGAAAGCACACGCGCCGCGCTTCTCGACCGAGCCGCGGCCCGCACGCTCCCGATCGCCCCGCGTCGATCGATTAAAGTTCACTTGTATCGATGAACCGCCAGTGGTACACATCGACGCCGCGCCGGGAGACCGCGGGCTCGACGGAGGGTGGTCCGGATGGGCGAGGTGAGGCTCGTCGTCGTCGCGGGGACGACCGAGACGGCCGCCATCGACGGGATCAGCGCCGCGGGCGCAGACCCGGAGCTGCGCGTCCACACGCCGAGCGCGGACCTCGAGATCGTCGAGGCGGGGCGCCCCGCGCCGGGGTCGCCCGTACCGGTGAGCCCGAGCGGCTGTCCGACGCCTGCGGTCGTCACCCGGGCGGTCCGCGAACTGCTCGGCCCCGAGTCGCTCCCCGTCGAGTTCCTCGACGCCGGGCTCGACGCGCCGAGCGCGGCGACGGTCCGCGACGTCGGCGCCTCGCCGGGCGGCGACCTCCGAGACCCGGAACCGGTCCCAGAGGCGGCGACCGTCTTCGAGCGCGCCCGCTCGCTGGCGCCGGAACTCGCCGCGTCCGACGGAGAGAGGGAAGCGGGAGACGACACCGAGCTGCTCGTCGCGGAGACGATCCCCGGCGGGACGACGACCGCGCTCGGCGCGTTGACCGCGCTGGGCGAGCGCGCCGCCGTCTCCTCGTCGCTGCCGGCGAACCCGATCGAGCGCAAGCGCCGCGTCGTCGCCGAGGGACTCGACGCGAGCGGCATCGACCCGGGCGACGCGGCGGACGATCCGATCGAGGCGGTCCGACTGGCGGGCGATCCGGTCCTCGCCGCCGTCGCCGGCCTGATCGTCGGCTGCGCGGACGCCGGGATCGACGTCACCCTCGCCGGCGGCACACAGCTCGCAGCCGCGGCGGCGCTCGCCCGGCACGCCGGCGTCGACCGCCCGCTCCCGCTGGCGACCACGTCGCTCGTCGCCGACGACCCGACCGCGGACCTGCCGGCGCTCGCCGCCGACCTCGACCTGACGCTCGCCGCCGCCGACCCCGGATTCGGCGAGAGCGACCACCCGGCGCTGACGGCGTACGCCCGCGGCGAGGCGAAGGAGGGCGTCGGCATGGGCGGGGCGCTCGCGCTCGCTGACCGCGCCGGCGTCGCCGACGCCGCCGTCCGCGATCGGATCGCCGCCGTGACCGACCGCCTGCTCGCCGAGCGTGCGGGAATCGACGGGGAGGACGGACGTCCCGCCGCGAACGGGGGCGGCCCGCGGTGAGGGGGCTCGTCCTCGCCGGCACGGCCTCCGGCGTCGGCAAGACCGTGGCGGCGCTCGCGACGCTGCGCGCGTTCGAGAACGCGGGGCGGACCGTCCAGCCCGCGAAGGCGGGCCCGGACTTCATCGACCCGAGCCACCACGCCCGGGTCGCGGGACGCCCGTCGCGGACGCTGGACCCGTGGCTTCAGGGTGAGGACGGGCTCCGGCGCAACTACGCCCGCGGCGAGGGCGACGTCTGCGTCGTCGAGGGGATGATGGGGCTGTACGACGGCGACGCCGCGAGCACGGCCGGCGTTGCGGCCGCGCTGGACCTCCCGGTCGTCCTCGTCGTCGACGCGAGCGCCGGGATGGAGAGCGTCGCGGCGACCGCGCTCGGCTTCGCGAGGTACGCCGACCGGACGTCCCACGACGTCGACGTGGCCGGCGTGATCGCCCAGCGGGCGCACGGCGGCCGCCACGAGGAGGGGATCCGCGAGGCGCTCCCCGACGAGCTCGCCTACTGCGGCCGGGTCCCGCCGCGCGAGGACCTGGAGATCCCCGACCGCCATCTCGGGCTCCGAATGGGCGAGGAGGCGCCGCTCGACGCCGACGCGCTCGACGCGGCCGCCGAGACGCTCCGGACCGACCGCCTGCTCGACCTCGCTCGGGAGCCGACGCCGGCCGCGACCGAGCCGTCCGCCGGGAACTCCCCGAAGAGCGGCGAGGGCCCGCGGATCGCAGTCGCCGACGACGAGGCCTTCCGGTTCGTCTACCCGGCCACCCGCGAGCGCCTGAGCGAGCGCGCGACGGTGGTCCCGTTCGCGCCCGCGACCGGCGACGACCTCCCGCCCTGCGACGGCGTCTACCTCCCCGGCGGCTACCCGGAGCTCCACGCCGAAGCGCTCGCCGAGGGCCCGGCGCTCGGGTCGATCGCGACCGTCGCGTCCGAGGGCACGCCCGTCCTCGGCGAGTGCGGCGGGCTGATGGCGCTCGCGGAGACGCTGTCGACGGTCGACGGGGACACCCACGAGATGGCGGGCGTCCTCCCCGCGACGGTCGAGCGCCGCGAGCGGTACCAGGCGCTCGATCACGTCGAACTGCGCGCGCGGCGGGACGCACTCACGGCGAGCGGCGGCGAGCGGCTCCGCGGCCACGAGTTCCACTACTCCGCGGCCGACGTCGCGTCCGACGCGCGGTTCGCCTTCGACGTTGAGCGCGGGACCGGGATCGACGGCGACCGGGACGGGCTGACCGAGTACCGCACGCTCGGGACGTACTGTCACGTCCACGCCGCGAGCGGGGCGTTCGACGCGTTCCTCGACGAGGTGGAACAGCGATGATGGCGAAAATCGCCCCCGCCGCCACCCTGCTTGCCCCGCTCTTCCTCGCGGTCGCGCTGGACCTCTTGGTCGCTGAGCCGCCGCGGCGGATCCATCCGGTCGCACTGTTCGGGCGGATCGTCGGGCCGTTCGACCGCGAGTGGGCCAGGCCGGGGCTCGTCGGCGTCGTGGTCGCGGTCGCGCTCCCGCTCGCCGCGGCCGCGGTCGCCGGCGGAGGTGTCTGGCTCGCGGCCGAGAACGGACCGCGAGTCGACGGCGTTCCGGTCCTCGCCGTCGCCGTTGCGGCCGCCGTGCTCTTCTCGGCCGCGAGCCTCCGGATGCTGCTCGACGTGACCCGCGACGTGGTCGACGAGAGCGAGGCGGACCCCGAGGCGGCCCGCGAGTCCGTCCGGGCGCTCGTCGGGCGCGACACGGGGGATCTCTCGCCGGCCGACCTCCGGAGCGCGGCGGTCGAGAGCGCGGCCGAGAACCTCGCGGACGGGTTCGTCGCGCCGCTGCTCTGGTTCGCGCTCGGGGCGACCGGGGGTGTCGCGCTCGGGGCGACCGGGGGTGTCGCGCTCGGCGCGGTCGCCGGTGGAGCGCCGACCGCTGAACTCGCCGAGACCGCCCTCGCCGCGGGCGTCTCGGCCGCGGCCTGGGCGAAGGCCGTGAACACGCTCGACTCGATGCTCGGCTACCGGTCGAAGCCGGTGGGCCGGGCGAGCGCCCGCCTCGACGACGCCGTCATGTACCTCCCGGCGCGGGCCGCGGCGTGTTGTCTCGCCGTCGCCGCCCGGTCGCCCGAGAGCCTGCGGCGCGCGCGGCCGCTGGCCCGCGAGCCAGCCTCGCCGAACTCGGGATGGCCGATGGCGACGGCCGCGGTCGCGCTCGGGGTTCGCTTGGAGAAGCCGGGGGCGTACGCCCTCGACGGCGGGGCGGCGCCGCCGACGCCCGCGGCCGCCCGGGACGCCGTGCGACTTGTCCGCGCCGCCGGCGGCGTCGCGGTCGCGGCCGCGGCGGGATGGTTCCTCGCGTTCTCGGGGGTGATCGCGTGGTCCTGACGGTCGCCGCGCTCCGGGGCGCGCTCGGCTTCCTCTCTCGGATCCCCGTGGGCGGCGGCGAGGGCGACTGGGAGGCGTTCCGGCGGACGCCCGCGGCCATACCGGCGGTCGGGTACCCGATCGGCGCCCTCCTCGCGCTGCCCGTCGCCGCCGCGACGCTGCTCCCGGTCCGAGTCCCGTCGCTCACGGTCGGGGTCGCGTTCGCCGCGTGGGTCTCCCTCGTCACCGGGATCACCCACCTCGACGGGGTCGCCGACTTGGGCGACGCGGCGGTCGTCCACGGCGACGCCGACCGGCGACGCGAGGTCATGAAGGACTCCGCGCTCGGCGTCGGCGGAACGCTCGCGCTCGCCCTGGTCGTCGTCGGACTCGTGACCGCCGCGACGGTGCTCGCGGACGTCGCCCGCCTCTCGCTCGTCGACGCGATCGTCATCGTTGTCGCCGCCGAGGTGGCCGCGAAGGGCGCAACGGCGACGCTCGTCTGCGTCGGAGAGGCTCCGCACGAGGGGCTCGGCTCCGCGCTGACCGAGCCCTCCGGCCCCCGAGCGCTCGTCGGCGTCGCGCTCGCGACGGCGCCCGTACTGCTGCTCGGGTGGCCGGCCGGCCGGCCCGGCTCCGTCGCCTCGGTCGCCGTCCAACCCGGCTCCGTCGTCCCGATCGCCGTCGTGCTCACCGCCGCGGGCGTCGCCGCCGCGCTCGTGTTAGCGTGGGCGCGCTCGCGACTCGGCGGGGTCAGCGGCGACGTCCTCGGCGCGACGAACGAACTCGCCCGCGTCGTCGGGCTCCACGCGGGGGTGATCGCGTGGACGCTCTCGTGATGTGCGGCGGCCGCGGCACGCGACTGGGCGGCGACGGCGAGAAGCCGCTCGCGCCGGTCGCCGGACGCGCGATGGTCGACCGCGCGCTCGACGCCCTCGCCGCGAGCCGCGTCGAGACCGCGTACGCGGCCGTCTCTCCGCAGACTCCGCGGACGCGAGAGCGGCTGGTCGCGCGGCAGGGCGACGGCGGGAACGGGGCTGCGACGGGGGGACCGCTCGAACTCGTCGTCGTCGACACGCCGGGCGACGGCTACGTCGCGGACCTCCAGGCGGCGTTGGCCGAGGGACCGACGGCGCCGACGCTCACCCTCGCGGCCGACCTCCCGCTGCTCGACGGGCCGGCGGTCGACGCGGTCCTCGACGCCCACCGCGCGGCCGACGCCGACGCGCTGTCGGTCCGGGTGCCCGCTGCGCGCAAGCGCGAGCTGGGCGCGAGCGCCGACGCCGCGACGCGGTACGACGACGGGGGCGGCGGTGGCGGTTCACCCGCCGAGCGCGTCCCCGCCGGGATCAACGTCGTCGGGGCGCTCGACGGCGCGGGCGACGAGGCGGTCCGCGCGACCCGCGACGCCCGCCTCGCCGTCAACGTCAACCGCCCCGAGGACCGCCGGCTGGCCGAGCGGATCCTCGCCGGCGACCGTGACGCGCCCGACCTTCCGAGCGGCGGGGTCGACTGGCTCGACGCGGGCGACGCAGGGGCGAGGTCCGGGGGAGGTGAATCACAGTGAACCGAGAGCGGGCGACGTCTCTCGGCCGCGAGCCGCACGGCAGCAGCGACGACTCCGACCTGCTGGATTTCAGCGCGAACGCGAACCCCGAGGTCCCCGACGGGGTCGAGCGCGTGTACCGCGCGGCCTTCGAGACGGCGCGGACGTACCCGCCGGAGCCGCCGGACGCGTTCCGGGCGGCCGCCGCCGACTACGTAGACTGCGATCCGGAGCAGGTCGTGCCGACGCCGGGCGGGCTGGCGGCGATCCGGCTCGCGGTCTCGCTCGCGGTCGACGACGGCGACACGGCCCTGCTCCCTGCGCCGAGCTTCGGCGAGTACGCCCGCGAGGTCCGGCTTCGGGGCGGCGAGCCGGCGTTCGTCGACGCCGACCGCGTCCTCGACGCCGACCCGAGGGGCCACGCGCTGGCGGTCGTCTGCACGCCGAACAACCCGACCGGAACCGGCTACGACCGCGATGCGCTGCTCGCGTTCGCGGAGCGCTGTCGAGAGACCGACACGGTGCTGCTCGTCGACGAGGCGTTCCTCGGGTTCACGGAGCGCGAGTCGCTCGCGAGGACCGACGGCGTCGTCGTCGCGCGGGCGCTCACCAAGCTGTTCGGCCTCCCCGGGATCCGGGCCGGCTTCGCGGTCGCGACGGGCGACCTCGGCGCGGCGCTGCGGGGCGCCCGCCGGACGTGGAACCTGAGCGCCCCGGCGCTCGCGACCGGGGAGTACTGCCTCCGACAGGAGGGTTTCGTCCGCGATACCCACGAGCGCGTCCGGCTGGAGCGCGAGCGGCTGCGCGACGCGCTCTCGGAGCGCTACGAGGTGGCGCCCTCCGAGGCGCCGTTCCTGCTCCTCGACGTCGGCGACCGCGACGTCGACCGCGTCGTCGAGCGCGCCCGCGACCGGGGCGTCGCGATCCGCGACGCGCGGAGCTTCCGCGGCCTCGACTCGCACGTCCGGGTCGCGGTGCGCCGCCCGGCGGAGAACGACCGCCTGCTGGCGGCGTTGGGCGTCGGCGGTGGCGGGGCCGGAGAGGGCGGGTCGGACGGTGACGGAGGGGTGGAGAGCGATGTTTGAGGCGACGGTTCGCGAGGGGGTCCTCCGGCTCAGACGGCCGGGGACGCGCTGGCTCTCGACCGGCTGGGACGGGGGGCGGTCGCGGGCGGCGACCGCGTACAACGTGACCGTCCCGGAGGGGTTCGACCGGACCGACCTCGCGGCCTACCGCGACGAGCGGCTGGCGCGGGCGGAGTTCGGTGCCGAGGGTAACGTCGGCGGCGACCGCGACGCCGCCCCGACGCTGTTTACGGGCGTCTCGATGGACCACGCCCGAGGCGCGCGGCTCGGTCCCGTCGTCGCGTACGCGACGGTCGGGCTCTCGAACCCCGCGATGCTGCCGGTGGAGCCCGAGGCCGCGTCGACCGCGGGGACGGCGGGCCCGACCGAGTCGCGCGAGGCGACGGGGCGCACCGAGGGGCGCCCAGACCCCGGAACGGTCAACCTGATCGTCGGGACGACGCGGCGGCTGGCGCCCGGCGCCGCGGCGAACCTCGTCGCGGTCGCGGCCGAGGCGAAGGCGGCGACGCTGCTCGCGGCGGCGGGCGTCCCGGGAACGACGAGCGACGCCGTCGTCGTCGGCGACGACCCGGCGGGCGAGCCCGCGGAGTTCTCGGGCAGCGCCACGGCGGTCGGCGGAGCGGCCCGCGCCTGCGTCCGGGACGCGGTCCGCGCGGGCCTGCGGTCGCGGTACCCGGACGGCGACGTGCCCGGCCCGGCGGCCGACGCCGAACACGGCGTCGTCACCGACGAGCGGGCGGAGGTTTTCGACCCATGACAACGAACCACGACGACACGGACGCGGAAGCGGAGGCATCGACCGACGGCGAGACCGAGCGGACCGACGGCGACGGGACGCCGACGAACGACGACCGCGCCGCCCGCACCCCGGGCGGCGGCGCGGCCCCCGAGCCGCAGCCGATCGAGCCCGCCGCGCCCGCGGAGTTCGGGCTCGTTCAGGCGTGGTGGGGGGACGGCAAGGGGAAGACCACGGCGGCGATGGGGATGGGGTTCCGCGCGGCGGGCCACGGCCACCGCGTCCACATGCTACAGTTCATGAAGGGCGGCGCGGACAGCGTTGAGGGCGTCCGCGGCGAGTACAACGCGATCGCGGCCGTGCCGGGGTTCTCCTACGAGAACGCCGGCCACTACGGCTGGCACGGCCTACTCGACGGCTCGGCCGACGACGAGCACGAGGCGAAGGCCGCGGCCGCCTTCGAGCGCGCGGAGGCACTCGTCGCGGGCGCGGCCGACGCGGATCTGGCCGAGCCGCTCCCGCTCGACGGCGACCCCGAGGAGGGCGTCCACATGCTGATACTCGACGAGCTGCTGTACGCGGCCGATCGCGGGCTCGTCGACTCGGACGAGATCGTCGCGCTCGCCGAGTCGAAACCCGAGGGGCTCGAACTCGTCCTCACCGGGAGCCACGCCGAGCCCGACTACCTCGACGGCGTCGCCGACCTGATCACGAACGTCCGGAAGGTCGCGCACCCGTTCGACGACGGCCAGCGCGCCCGCCGGGGAACGGAGTACTGAGGATGGGGGCCGGGTTCGCGTGAGCGACGCCGACGCGACTGTCGGGACGGACGCCGACGCCGCGGCCGACGCCGACACCGTCCTGATCGCGGGCACCGCGAGCCACGTCGGCAAGAGCACGCTGGCGGCCGGCCTCTGCCGGCTGCTCGCGCGTCGAGGGGCCTCGGTCGCCCCGTACAAGGCGCAGAACATGAGCAACAACGCGCGGGTGGCGCTGACGCCCGACGGCGAGTGGGGCGAAATCGGCGTCTCACAGCACGTCCAAGCGCGGGCGGCCGAGGTCCCGGCGACGACAGACATGAACCCCGTCCTGCTCAAGCCCCGCGGCGGCGGTGAGAGCCAGGTGATCGTCGACGGCGAGGCGGTCGCGAACGCCCCCGCGTCGGCGTACTACGACGACCACTGGGACGACGCCCGCGCGGCCGCGGTCGCGGCCCACGAGCGCCTCGCGGCCGAGCATGACGTGATCGTCGCGGAGGGGGCGGGGAGCGTCGCCGAGATCAACCTCCGCGACCGCGACCTCGCGAACGTCGAGTGCGCCCGGTTCGCGGACGCTAAGATTCTGATCGCGGTCGACATCGAGCGCGGCGGCGCGTTCGCGAGCCTCTACGGGACCCTCGAACTGCTCCCCGATGACCTCCGCGAGCGCGTCTGCGGCGCCGTGATAACGAAGTTCCGCGGCGACCCGACCCTCTTAGAGCCCGGTATCGCCGAGATCGAGGAGCGAACGGGCGTGCCGATCGTCGGCGTCGTCCCGCACGACGACCCGGGGCTCCCGGCGGAGGACAGCCTCTCGCTGCCGGACGCAGAGAGGGCCGACGACGGGATCGACCCCGGCGTGCTCGGCGACGACGACGGCGTCCCCGAGGACGCGAGCGTCCGGATCGGGGTCCCGCGGCTCCCGCGGATCTCCAACTTCACCGACTTGGAGCCGCTGGCGCGCGAGCCGGGCGTCCGGGTGGGCTACCTGCCGCTCGGCGCCGCGCTCGACGAGGTCGACGCGGTCGTCCTCCCGGGCTCGAAGAACACCGTCGACGACCTGCTCGCGCTCCGCGAGGCGGGATTCGACGCGGCGCTGCGCGCGTTCGACGGCCCCGTGGTCGGCGTCTGCGGCGGGTACCAGCTCCTCGGGGATCGGCTCGTCGACGCCGACGTCGAGGGCGTCGGCGACCGCGAGACCGTTCCGGGAGTCGGGCTCCTCCCCGTCGAGACCGAGTTCTCGACCGACAAGCGCGTCGAGCGCGTGACGTGCGCCGTCGACGGCGTCGGTCCGATCGCGGGCGCCGAGGGGCGCGCGACCGGGTACGAGATCCGCGCGGGGCGGACGCGGCCCCTCGACGGGGTTGAGGAGGCGGAAGCGGCCTCGGTCGCGATCGAGCCTCTCGGCACCGAGAGCGTCGCCACCGACCAGGTCCTCGGGACCTACCTCCACGGGCTCTTCGAGACGGCGGCGGTGCGAGACGCCTTCGTCGAGAGCGTCTTCGCGAGCGCGGGGCGGACGCGGCCGGACGCATGGAGGGCCGATCGCTCCCCGTACGAGCAGGCGGCCGACCTCGTCGCGGACCACGTGGACCTGGCCGCGGCCGGGCTCGGCGGCCTCGGCGGGTGAGCAGAGTGGGGCGTCGAGCGGATCCGGAGGCGGAAGGTATATTGTCCCAAGTACCCAATACTGGAGTATGAGCGACGCAGCCGACGCGAACGATTCGGCGGGGGACGACGCGAAGACGGAGCGCGAGCGCATCCGCGAACGGAAGCGGCGGGAGCTCGAAGCGCGTCTCGACGATGGCGACGCGCTCGACGGCGGCGCCGGAACCGAGACGGGCGACGGCGGCGGATCGGCGACTCCGAACGAGCCGATCCACGTGAACGGAACGGAGGAGCTTCAGCGCGCGGTCGACGACCACGACGTCGTCCTCGTGGACTGTTACGCCGACTGGTGCGGCCCGTGTCAGATGATGGAGCCGACGGTCGAGGCGCTCGCGGCGGAGACCGACGCCGCGGTCGCCAAGGTCGACGTGGACGCCAATCAGGCGGTCGCCCAGCAGCTGGGGGCGCGCAGCATCCCGACGCTCGTCCTGTACGCGGACGGCGAGGCGGTCGACCGGTTCGTCGGCGCGCAGGACCGCGCGACGCTCGAAGCCGCGATCGACGAGCACGCCGCCTGAGCCGGGACGGAGCGGTCAGTTCTCCGCGAGCGTCTCTTCGAGGAGCTTCCGCTGTGCCGTCGCGAGGTGCTCGGCGAACGTCGAGGGCGCGATATCGAGCGCGTCGGCGACCGCGCTCGCGTTGGCGTCGCGCGGGCGCTCGAAGTAGCCCATGCGATAGGCGGTCCGCAACACCTCACACTGGCGGTCGGTGAGCCGGCCGCGGTCGACGAGCGTCCGATCGGACACCTCGTCGCCGCGCGACGCGCCGTGGACGAGGTAGCGGACCTCGACGCGGTCCGCGGTCCCGTCGAGCGCCGAGACGATGTCGCGCAGGCGTTCGAGGTCGGGAAGGTGGAGCGTTAAGAGGAGGACGCCGTCCTCGGCCCGCGCGTCCGCGATCGGGCAGTCCAGCTCCTCGATGATCCGGCAGGCGCACTCCCCGTCCCGCGGGCGGTCGTACCGGTACACCCGCTCGTCGCCGAGGTCGACGACCGACGCGGGCGAGGGAACGCCCTCCGCGGCGTCGACGGCGTCCGGATCGCGGGCGCGAAACTCCTCGGTGTGCGTGTCGCCCGCGTGCGTCCAGTTGACGCCCGTGATCGGGCCGTCGTGGGCGGTCGACGCGGCGACGACCGGACAGTTCCCCGTCCCGTGGATCGCGACGCCCGCACGGACGCCGTTCGGCGCGGCCTCCACGCCGTCGTCAGCCGACTCCCCTCCGGATTCCATCGATTCGGGCTTAGAGCGACGGGTACAAAGGCCTGATCCCAGACAGACGGGGCGCTGTGTCGGGGTGCCCGAGAACACCCGCAGTACTGAGGGTCGGTCGGTATCGGTGGGCGCCCCGGACCCACGGCCGTGAAACGAGCGATCCACGCCCTCGGGGCGACCGCCCTGGCCGGCGCTGGGGGCGCGATGAGCGTCGCGGCGACGGCCGGTCTGATCGCCGACGGCGGAGCGGGAACCGGGACGGAAGACGGCGTCGCGCTGCTGGTCTTCGCCCTCGCCGCCGCGCTCGCGGCGACGAGCCTCGGATACACCGTCGCGAGGGAGACTCGATACGCGCTGCGGACGGACGGCTTCCGCGTCACGCGAACCGACATCGGCAACGCGACCGCCGTGGCCGCGGCGGCCCCGGTCACCTACGCGCTCTCCGTCGAGGTGGGCGTCGGGCCGATCGTGGCGTCGGCGCTCGTCGGACTCTGCGCGGTCCTCCTCTCGGAGACGTACGGCGCCCCTGCGTACTGCGGCTCGTTCGTCGGGATGGTCACCCCGGCGGCCGGCGCCGACGTCGGAGCGGTCGTCGCCGCGGGCCTCGCGGCCGCCGTCGCGTTCGTGGCCGCCAAGCGCGCGTTCAACGGGTTCGGCGGCAAGCTCGGGACGACGGCGTTCGTCGGCTGCCTGCCGGTGGCGGCGTTCGGCGGGCTGGCCCCCGGGACGGGGACGATCCCGGAGCCGCGCGTCGCGGCGGGACTCGTCGTCGCGGCGCCCCTCGCCGCCGTCGCCACGTTCCTCGTGAGCGTCCGGCTCGACCACGGTCCGGTCGTCGGCTCCGCGGTCATCGGGCTCGTCGCCGGCGTCGTCTGTCCGCCGCTGTTCGCCGCGGGCGACGCGGTCGCGGCGGTCGCATTCTGCGCGTCGTTCGCCGGGATGGCGACGCCGGAGCGGATCCCGGGGCCCGGGCCGATGCTGCTGGCCGGCGGAGTCGCCGGCGTGGCGTTCGTCGGCGCGGCGCCGTACTTCGTCGGCTTCGGCGGGAAGCTCGGCACCATCGCGTTCACCGCCTGCCTCGTGACCTCTGGAGTCCTGTCGCTCGGCAGCCGCGTGGCGCCGGTCGGCGGCGACACCGTGACGGGGTGACCGTCGCCGGGCGGGCCGCCACGGCGAGCGCGCGGCGGCTTAAAACACCACGCAACTCCGGTGGCACCGGGAGGGTCGTGGAGCCCCTATCGACGGTCGATGACCGACCCGACCGAGACCGACGAGCGGCGCTTCGAGTCGAATCCCACCGTCTGCCCGTTCTGCGGCGTCGGCTGTTCGATCGAGTACGCCGGGCGGGGAAGCGCGACCGGCGTCGAGGGGCCGGTGAACGAGCGCGGCGAGATCTGCCCGAAAGGGGCGGCCGCGTTCGACGTGGTCGACAGCGACGACCGCCTCACGGAGCCGCTGGTCCGACACAACGGGAACTTCGTCACGGCGCCGTGGGAGGAGGCGCTCGACCGCGTCGTCGACGGGATCGGCCGCGTCGTCGACGAGCACGGCCCGGACGCGGTCCAGTTCTTCGCCTCCTCGAACTGCACGAACGAGGAGAACTACGTGCTCCAGAAGCTCGCGCGCGTCCTCGGCACGAACAACGTCGACAACTGCGCGCGGCTCTGTCACGCCTCGACGGTCGCGGCGATGAGCGAGCGGCTCGGGGCGGGCGCGATGACGAACACCCTCGACGACCTGAGCGAGGCGGACTGCATCTTCGTCAACGGCGCCAACCCGGCCGAACAACACCCCGTGGCGTTCCGGTCGTACGTCCTCCCGGCGATCCGCGACGGCGCGACGCTGGTCCACGTCGATCCGCGCGCGAACGACACGACCGAGGCGGCCGACGTCCACCTCCCGCTGCGGCCGGGCACCGACATCGAGGTGGCGAACGCGATCGCCGCGGTCCTCGTCGAGGAGGACCTCGTCGACGAGGAGTTCCTCGCGGAGCGGGCGACCGGGTTCGACCGGCTGCGCGAGCACCTCGCCGAGGTGGGCGTCGCCGCGAGCGCCGAGGCGGCCGGGGTCGACCCGGAGACGGTCCGCGAGGCCGCGCGGGCGTACGGCGGGGCCGACCGCGCCGCGATCGTGACGGGGATGGGGACGAGCCAGCACCGCTGCGGCACCGACAACGTCCACGCCCTGCTCAACCTCGCGCTGCTGACCGGCAACGTCGGTCGCCCCGGGACCGGGGTGAACCCGCTGCGGGGCCAGAACAACGTCCAGGGCGCGAGCGACGTGGGCGGGCTCCCGAGCGTGCTCCCCGGCTATGAGCCCGTGACCGACCCGGACGCCCGCGAGCGCGTCGCCGCGGAGTGGGGCGTCGAGCCGCCGAGCGAACCCGGCCTCACCGAGGTGGAGGCGACCCACCGCTTCGGCGACGACGTGCGCGCCGCTGTCGTCTTCGGCGAGAATCCCGCGGTCACCGAGCCGAACGCGACCGCGGTCGCGTCGGCGTTCGACGACCTCGACTTCTGCGTCGTCATCGACCTGTTCGAGACGCGGACGGCGGCGCACGCCGACGTGGTCCTCCCCGGGAGCGCGTGGGCCGAGAAGGCCGGCACCGTGACGAACACCGACCGGCGCGTGATGCGGATGCGGCCGAACGCCGACCTGCCGGGGAACGCCCGGCGCGACTTCGCGATCCTCGCCGACCTCGGCCGGCGGCTCACGGACCGCCCGGAGGCGTTCGACTACGACGGCCCGGAGGCGGCGTTCGACGAGCTGACGCGCCTCGCCCCGATATACGAAGGGATGAGCTACGATGGCATCGGTGACGGCTACCAGCGGTGGCCCTTCTCGGCCGACGAGGGCGTCGGAACGGACGTGTTACACGCAGAGGAGTTCCTCACCGGCGAGCGCACCGCGCCGCTCGCGGTCGTCGACCCGGTCCCGCCCGCGGACGACCTCGCCGCCGGCGAGGTGACCCTCACGACCGGGCGCGTGCTCCAGCAGTTCAACAGCGGGGCGCTCAGCCGGCGCTCTGACCGCCTGATGGCGATGCGCGGCGAGGACGCGCTCCAGATCCACCCGGACGACGCGGCCGACCGCGGGATCGAGGACGGCGACCGGGTGACCGTCTCGAACGACCGGGGGTCCGTCGAGGTCACGGCCGACGTCACCCCGGCGGTCCGCGAGGGCGTGACGTTCTGTACGTTCCACTACGCGGAACCGCTCGCGAACGCCCTGACGGGCGACGCGCTCGATCCCGAGGCCGGAATCCCGGAGTTCAAGCACTCGGCAGTCACCGTCGAACCGGCCGCCGCCGGCGAGGCGGGCGACAGAGGCGAGGCGGCCGGCGACGACTGACCGGTCGTCGACGCCCCGAGATCTGTTTTCCGTCCGGGAGCGACACCGCACGAGGCCGCTATCACTCGTGAGACGCGGGAGTTGCCGTTTATATAACCCAAGCGGAGAGCCTCCCGTATGGCTACATCTGGAGAGTACGGCCGAGGCGACTTCGGCCAAGGTGGCTTGAACGACGGGCTCGACGTCGCCGAGCTGGTCGACGAGATCGGGCTCGACGCAGACGAGATCGCGTGGCGGAAGGAGTTCGTCGGCTTCGACGAGGAGGACGAGCGGCGGCTGAGCCGGTACGAGGACGCGTTCGCGGAGAACGCGGACCGGATCGCCGAAGACTTCTACGAGAACCTCACCGGCCACCAGCAGACGGTCGACGTGATCGGCCGGTCGGAGAAGGGGCTCGAACAGCTCAAGCGGACGCAGTCGGCGTACCTCGTGACGCTCGCGGAGGGCGACTACGGAGAGGGGTACTTCGAGGACCGGGCGCGAATCGGCAAGATCCACGACATGCTGGAGATGCCGATGAAACACTACATCGGCCAGTACGGCGTGTACTACGACCTCATCCTCCCGCTCATCGGCGACCGCCTCGTCGACTCGCTCACGGACCGGCTGGCTCCCGACGCCGCCGATGCGACGGTCGACGACGCGACCGCGACGGCGATAGAGGAGGAGGTCGACGACGCGATCGAGGACCTGCTCTCCGTCCTCCGGATCGTCAACCTCGACATGCAGGTCGTCACGGACACCTACATCCACTCGTACAGCGAGAAGCTCTCGGAGGTCGTCGAGGAGAACGAGCGGCTGATGGCGGAGGTGGAAGACGAGGTCGAAGGGCCGATCGGCGACCTGCGCGAGTCGGCGGACGACGTCGCCGACAGCGCCGCCGAGGTCGGCGACGCGGCCGAGGACCAGTCGGACCGGGTCGCCGAGATCTCCTCCGAGGTGGCGAACCTCTCGGCGACGGTCGAGGAGGTGGCGTCGACCGCGGACGAGGTCGAACGCACGAGCAGCCGGGCGGAGACGCTCGCGGAGGACGGCCGGGACGCGGCCGACGACGCCGCGGCCGCCATGGACGACATCGGCGACGCCGTCGACGAGGTGGCGGAGGACGTCGAGGCGCTGCAAGAGCGCGTCGAGGAGATAGACGAGTTCGTCGACGCGATCAACGGGATCGCCGACCAGACGAACCTGCTCGCGCTGAACGCCTCGATCGAGGCGGCGCGGGCCGGCGAGGCCGGCGCCGGGTTCGGCGTCGTCGCCGACGAGATCAAGTCGCTCGCTGAGGAGTCGCAGCGACACGCGAGCGACATCGAGTCGATGGTCGACGGGATCCGCACCGACACCGAGGAGACGGTCGAGAGCCTCTCGGAGACGACGGTGCGAGTCGACGAGGGGAGCGAGCGCGTCGGCGACGCGACGGAGAGCCTCACGGCCATCGCCGAGGCGGTGACGGAGACGGCGGACGGGATCGACGAGGTCTCGGACGTGACCGACGAGCAGGCCGCCGCCGCCGAGGAGATCGCCGCGACGATCGACGGGGTGGTCGAGCAGTCGAACCGGATCAGCGAGCGGATGCAGGAGCTGGCCGCCGAAAGCGAGCGCCAGTCGGCGGCGGTCGAGGAGGTCGAACGGACCGTGCGCCGCCTGTCCGCGGACACCGGCGGGGACGGCGGCCCCCGAGGAGTGTCTCGCACGGACGGCGGTCGGCGACCGACGGAGACGAGCGGCGGGGGTCGAGCGGACGCGTCGGACGGCGGTCGGTCGATACCCCCCGGGCTCCCGGACGGGATGCCCCAGTTCGTGATCGATCGCCTCTCCGAGGCGGAGCTCCGCGCGATCGCGGCCGGAGAGCTGGAGATGGACGACCTGCGGTAAACCGGTCTCGGGGCGGCCGCTTCACCCGCGTCCCGAGGGTCGCGGCCGCAGCCCGACCGGCCTCAGGGCGCGAAGTAGGCGTCCGGGCCCCGGATCCCAGTGAGTTCGCGGAGGGGGCGGGTACCGCACCGATCGCAGGCGGTCGGCTCGTCGGGGTCGTCCGGTCGCGCGAACACCGTCTCGCAGGCGTCGCAGGCGACGTAGCGGAGCGCCAGCGACGGAGTCTGGGCCATAGGCCCGATAGGCCCTCGGCGTACTTGAACCGACGCTTCGCGCGTCCTACTGCCCGGACCCGGGGTCGCCCGACGACGCGATCCGCGTCTCGTACTTCGCCAGCGCCTCGTCGAGCGCCTCGTCGGCGTCGACGCCGGCCGCCTCGGCGAGCGCGAGCAGCGCGAACAGCGCGTCCCCGATCTCGTCGGTCGCGATCGACGCGGCGGCGGGGTTGCGTCCGTAGTCGGTCGAGGTGGTCACCTCCTTCGCGATCTCGCCGACCTCGCTCTCCAAGTCGAGCGCGTGGTACGCGAGGTCGGTCTCTAACCCGTACTCGTCGACGAACGCCGCGACGCGGTCCTGCTCGTCCATGGGCGTCGCCTCCGCGCGTTCGGACAAGAAGCCCCCGACTTCGACCGGGGCGGACCGGGCGACCTCGACCGCGACGATTTCGACCGTGGCGAAGACGGCCGGTCGCGCAACCCCTAAGACGCGAGCGACCCGACGGATCGTATGAAAATCGCCATCTTGGGCGGCACCGGCGACATCGGCGAGGGGCTCGCGCTGCGGCTGGCGGCGGACACGCCCCACCGGGTCGCGGTCGGGTCAAGGGAGGCCGAGAAGGCCGAGAACAAGGCCGAAGAGTACACGACCGAGCTGGAGAGCCGCGGGCTCGACGCGACCGTCGCGGGCGGCGAGAACGCCGCGGTCGCCGCCGACGCCCGGATCGTCGTCCTCGCGGTCCCGCCGTACCACGTCGGCGACACCGTCGAGGCGGTGGCGGAGTCGCTGGAGGACGGCGACGTCCTGGTCTCGCCCGCGACGGGGATGAAACGCGACGACGAGGGGTTCCACTACCACAAGCCCGGCGCGGGCTCGGTGACGGAGATCGTCGCCGACGCGGCGCCCGAGGGCGTCGCGGTCGTCGGCGCGTTCCACAACCTCGCGGCCGCGCGACTGGCGAACCTCGACGCCGACCTCGGCGTCGACACGCTCGTCATCGGCGACGACGCGGACGCGAAGCGGACGGTCGCGGACGTCGCCGAGGGGATCGAGGGGCTGCGCGCGCTCGACGCCGGCGGGATCGCCAACGCACCCGAAATCGAGGGGTTGACCCCGCTGCTCATCAACGTCGCGTCGAACAACGACGACCTCCACAACCTCGGCGTCAGGTTCCAGTGAGCGAGCGCGCGGCGGTTCCGAGCGTGAACCGGGCCAAGCGACCGCCCGTCTGCTCGCCGCCGTTCGGCTCCGGTCGTACACCGGTTAACTGACGCGGAGATGCTCCCGAACAGGGGCCGCCGGGAGTGTAACGAAACCGCGGCGTTATCTGTTCGTCCTCTGATAACAGCTGACGATCGGTCCGGTTCGCTATCGGAAACCGGTAGATACCGCCGGGGAAGCAACCCATAGCCACGAACTCGGAACTATCACAATATTTTAAAATACCGGCCGGCGAGACGTGTCATAGGACGATGACCCCCAACAGCCGGGTGAATCCAGTCACTGTCGTGGGGGCGTCGATCATCGTCGCGACGGCGGCGGTAGGCGCGACCGCGGACGTCGAGTTGGGGGTGCTCTCGCTCCAAGCGACGGTTCCGGGCCTTATCGGGGTCGGATTGGTCGCCTACGGGTGGTTCCGAGCGGACAGCGTCGTCGGGCCGAAACGGTGGACCGTGCTGAAATGGACCGGAACGGGACTGTTCGCGTTCACGGTTCTCGGGGCTTGGTTCGGAGAGATGGCCGCTCGGACGGAGACGTCGATCGCGCTTTCGATCGCCGGGTCGTTGAGCGTCGGCGCGGCGCTCGGCACGGTCATCGGCATCTATTCGGCCCGGATCAACCGGACGAACGAGCTACTCGCGGAGACGGTGACCGAACTCGAAGCGGCGAACGACCGCCTCGAACGGAAGAACGAACAGCTGGACCAGTTCGTCGACATCGCCAGTCACGACCTCCGAAACCCGGTGAACGTCGCCCAAGGGCGGCTCGAAATGGCTCGGGAGGAGTCCGACAGCGAGCACCTCGAAAAGGCGGACGACGCGCTCACGCGGATGAACACGCTGATCAACGACCTCGTTTCGCTGACGAAGGCCGGCGACCAGATCGAGGAGGTCGTCCCCGTGAGCCCCGGCGCGGTGAGCCGGTCGGCGTGGGGCGGCGTCGAGACGGAGGACGCGTCGCTGACCGTCGAGACCGACGGCGAGATCTACGCCGACGAGAGCCGGCTGAGACAGGTCCTGGAGAACCTGTTCCGCAACGCGATCCAGCACGGCGGCGAGGACGTGACCGTCACGGTCGGACCGCTCGCCGAGGGGTTCTACGTCGAGGACACCGGCGCGGGTATTCCGGACGACCTCCGCGGGCAGGTGCTCGACGACGGCGTGACCACGGGGGGTGACGGGGTGGGTCTCGGACTGAGTATCGTCGAGCAGATCGCCACCGCTCACGGGTGGAAGATAGCTGTCGAGCAGAGCGCCGAGGGCGGCGCTCGCTTCGAGTTCGTCGGCGTGGAGTCGCCGGAGTGACGGCGAAACGCTCGGCGGTGAGCTCCGCCAAATTCCCCAGCCTCGTCGCGGCCGCCGGGGACGACCGCTCGCGGGCGCGCAGGGAGGCGCGACGCACCGCTCGCGGCCGCCGACAGAGCCGGCGGCGACGCCACGGCGGTAAGTGAGGTCGGAGTGGCGTCGTCGCAGTCGTCCGAATCTCGCGTCCGGAAGGCGTTCCGTTAGGCCTTTGCGCGCCGGGACCCTCCGGGCGGTAGATGGAGTACTTGGAGCGTCGGGTCGGGCTGGTCGAAGACCGGATCGAGTCGGTCATCGACGACGTCGAGCCCGACGAGCTGTCCGACGAGGTCGGCCACGTCGTCCTCGCGGGCGGCAAGCGCGTCCGGCCCGCGGTGACCGTCCTCGCCTGCGAGGCGTTCGACGGCGACCCCGAGGCGGCGGTCGACTTCGCGGCCGGCATCGAGTTCGTCCACAACGCCTCACTCGTGATCGACGACATCATCGACCGCTCGGAGGTCCGCCGGGGCACCGCCGCCGCCTGGGCGGAGTTCGGCTACGGCCCGGCGATCATCGCCAGCGACGGCCTGCTCGGCGAGGCGTTCGCGCTGTTCTCCGCGGAGCCGCGCGCGATGCGCACCGTCGCCGAGGCGATGGTCGAACTCGGCGAGGGCGAGGCGACCGAGCTCGCGGCGCGACCGACGAACGAGGAGGAGTACATGGAGCTCGCGCGCCGGAAGACGGGCGCGCTGTTCCGCGCCGCCGCCGAGCTGGGCGCGGTCGCGGGCGGCGCGGAGCCGCACGCGATCGACTCGTTCGGCGAGTACGCCGAGCGCGTCGGCGTCGCCTTCCAGATGCGCGACGACGTACTGGACGCCACCGCCGACGCCGACGACCTCGGCAAGCCGACCGGCCAGGACGCGGAGATGGACCGCCCCTCGGTCCTCCAGGTCACGTCGCTGTCGCCCGAGGAGATCGACGAGCGCGCTCGGACGGAGTCCGAGCGGGCGCTGGCCGCGCTCGACGACGCCGACCCGCCCGAGACCGAGGCGATCGAGTACCTCCGCGACCTGGCGGAGTTCGTCGTCGTCCGCGAGCGGTAAGCGGAGAGAGAAATGGCAACGCGGCCCGTTTTATCCGATCCTCAGAGCTCGTAGCCGGCCTTCCCCATGAGGTCCGCGAACACGTCGGTCCCCATCGCCCCCTCGTAGACGATGGCGGTGAGCATCCCGCCGGGGTAGATCCCGCCGTTCTGGACGTGGTCGACCTTGTGACAGTGCATCGGGTAGATGCCGGGGTCCGCGTTCGCCTCGAACTCGACGGTGTACCGCTCGGCGGGCGCGACGTTCACCACGTCTTCCGGGAGCTGCATCACCTCGGGGTACTCGGCGCCGTCCTTCTCGACCGTGCGGAACCGGTGGTTGTGGGTGTGCATCGGGTGGGCCATGAACCCGGCGTTGACCAGGTGAAGCCGCACCGTGTCACCCTGACTGACGACGATCGGCGAGCCGCGGTCGGGGTTGAACGTGTACGGCGCGACCCGCCCGTTGATCGTGAACGCGTCCGGCCGGCGGTTCTGGACGTCGTAGGTGGCGTCCTCGCCGCCGTACGACCGGGAAAGCCGCGTGTCCCAGTCTTTCAGCGTCATGAACTGCTCGACGTCGGCCGACTCGTACCCCTCGGGGTCGATGCGGAGGATCCCGTACATCCCCATGTCCATGTGCATCGGGGTGTTGAAGTGGCAGTGGTAGAGGTGGGTGCCGGGAACGTCCGCGCCGATCTCGTAGGTGTGCGTCTCGCCGGGCATCACGGTGATTCCCGTCGTCGACGGAACGCCGTCGTCCTTCCACGACTTCGAGACGCCGTGGAAGTGGATCGTGTGGGGCATCTCTCCGTCGGTGTTGTCGAGCGTGATGGACAGGTCGTCGCCCTCCGTCGCCCGGAGGACCGGGCCGGGCACGCTCGGCGTGCCGTCGTCGGCCTGGAACGCCCACGTCACCGGCATCTCGACCGGGCCGCCGAGCGAGTCGCCGGGATGTGCGCGGTGTCGGGCGTGGACCGAGCGCAGCGTCACCTCGCGCCCGCGCTCGTCGAGGTCGACGACCTCCGGAGACCCGGTCTCGGGGAGCGCGGGCTCCTCGTCGTCGGTCTGCGCCGCGTCCGGGCCGTCGCCGGTCGCGGCGGTGGTGACCGTCTGGCTCATACAGCCCGCCAGCCCGGCGACGCCCGAGAGGCCCGCAGCCTGGAGGATCGTTCGCCGCGCGAAGCCGCCGTCGGAACCGGAGTCACTGTGCGTCATGTCTCAAGCGATGCGACGGGGACGAATAACCGGGGCGCGGCTTCCCGCCTCGAGGTACGACTGACGAACTGGTTCGGCGCGTAGCATATAAAGGAATCAGCGGTCGCGGGAGCAGTCGCCGCGGCGGGGACGCGCGATCCCCGCGAAGGCGCTCGGTCGTCCGCGAGAGCGCTCAGTCGTCCGCCGGTTCGCCGGCGTCGGTCGCTTCCTCGCTCGCCGCGTTCTCGCCGATCGGCTCGCTGTCCCAGTACGCGTGGTCGTCGTCGGTCCGGAAGCAGGCGGCGGTCCGGCCGTCGCCGACGTCGTATCCCGGCGGGGCCGACTCCCGGCAGGCCGCGCGCGCCTCCGGACAGCGCGTATGGAACCGACAGCCCGCCGGCGGGTTCCGCGGCGAGGGCACGTCGCCGTGGAGCGTCTCGAACTCCTCGTCGCGCGCCTCCGTGCTCGCCCGCGGGACGCTCGACAGCAGCGCCTTGGTGTACGGGTGCGCGGGGTCGTCGAAGATCTCCTCGACCGGGCCGATCTCGACGATCTCCCCGAGGTACATGACCGCGACGCGGTCGCAGACGTGCCGGACCACGCCGAGGTTGTGCGCGATGAAGAGGAACGTGAGCCCGAAGTCGTCCTGGAGGTCTTCGAGCAGGTTCAGGATCTGCGCCTGGACGCTCACGTCGAGCGCGCTCACCGGCTCGTCGAGGACGACGAAGTCGGGGTCCAAGGCGAGGGCTCGGGCGATCCCGATCCGTTGGCGCTGACCCCCGGAGAACTCGTGGGGGTACCGGTCGATCTGGTCGGCGGAGAGCCCGACGCGTTCGAGCAGGTCCCGGGCCGTCTCGCGGCGCTGTCCCTTGTCGGCGATGTCGTGGATCCGGAGCCCCTCCGTGACGATGTCGCCGGTGGTCATCCGCGGGTCGAGACTGGAGAACGGGTCCTGGAACACGATCTGCGCGCGCCGCCGGAACTGGTTCAGCTCCGCGTCGGTCATCCCGCGGACGTCGGTCCCGTCGAAGGTGATCTCTCCCGCGGTGGGCTCGCGCAGCCGCAGCACCGTCTCGCCGGTCGTCGACTTCCCGCAGCCGGACTCGCCGACGAGCCCGAGCGTCTCGCCCTCGCGGACGTCGAAGGAGACGCCGTCGACCGCCTTCACGCTCTCCGACTCCTGGCCGAGCAGGCGGTCGACGAGCGACGGGTCGTCCGCGTAGTACTTCTTCAGTCCCTCGACGGAGAGCAGCGGGTCGCTCATTCGTCGTCACCCCCGTCGGTCGCGGCCGCGGCCCCGTCGTCGGGGTCGGCTGCCTCGCCGCCCCCGCCGAAGTAGTCGTCCGGGAGCGCGTCCGCCGGGTCGTGCTCGCGGTCCGCGAGGACGCACTTGGCGCCGTGGTCGGCGTCGGCGTCGACCGTCAGCTCGGCGGGCTTCTCGAGACACGACTCCATCGCCTTCGGGCACCGGTCCGCGAAGTAACACCGGTCGTCCATCTCGGCGTCGATCAGGCTCGGGACGTTGCCCGTGATCGGTTCGAGCCGCGCACGCGGGTCGTCGACGTCGGGGATGGATCCGAGCAGCCCCTGCGTGTACGGGTGGACCGTGTCCTCGAACACCGAGTCGAGCGTGCCACGCTCGACGACCTCGCCGGCGTACATGACGCAGACGCGGTCGCACATCTCGGCGATGACGCCCAGGTCGTGGGTGATGAGCACGATGCTCATCCCGCGGTCGGCCTGGATCTCCTTCAGCAGGTTCAGGATCTGCGCCTGGATCGTCACGTCGAGCGCGGTCGTCGGCTCGTCGGCGATCAGCACGTCGGGCTCGCCGGCGAGCGCCTGCGCGATCATCGCGCGCTGGAGCATCCCGCCGGAGAACTGGCCGGGGTACTCGTCGACGCGCTCCTCGGGGTCGGGGATCCCGACCTGCCCGAGCAGGTCGACCGCGCGCTCCATGCTCTCCTCGCTCGTGTAGTCGCGGCCGGGGACGAGCCCGTCGAGCAGGTACTTGCCGAGCCCGTACCCCTGCGTCCGCGAGCGCGTCGAGCGGGGGTTCGCCCGCGCCCGGCGCTGGACCTCGACCGCCTCGGCGATCTGCTCGCCGACCGTGATCGAGGGGTTGAAGCTGCTCATCGGGTCCTGGAAGATGACGCTGAACGAGGGGCCGCGCAGCGAGCGCCGGACGCGCGGCGGCACGGTCCGGAGGTCGACGTGGTCGCCGTCGACCCGCATGGCGTCGTTCCCGCGGAACTCCTCGGCGAGGTCGGGGTCGCGGTACCACACCTCGCCGGCGGTGACGCGGCCGGGCGTCTCGACGAGGTCGACGAGCGACAGCGCGGTCACCGACTTGCCGGAGCCGGACTCGCCGACGACGCCGAGGATCTCGTCCTCTCGGAGGTCGAACGACACCGACTCCACCGCGTTGATCTGCCCCTCCTCGGTGAAGAACCGGGTCGAGAGGTCGCGGACCGACAGGACGTCGTCCGGCCCGGGCGTCCCGGTCGGAGTCGCGTCGCCGGTCTCGAAGGCGTCGCTCATGCGGCACCCCCTTCGCCCTCGATACCGGGGTCCAAGGCGTCACGCAGCCAGTCGCCGAGGAGGTTGATCCCGATCACCGACAGCATGATCGCGAGCCCGGGAATGGAGGCGATCCACCACTGACCGGAGGAGACGTAGTCGCGCCCCTGCGCGATGTCGAAGCCCCACGACAGCGTCGTCCCGGAGAAGCCGAGGAACGACAGCGAGCTCTCCAGGAGGATGATCGCCGCCACCTGCACCGTCCCGAGGACGATGATCGGCGTGATCGCGTTCGGGAGGATGTGACGGAGGATGATCGTGTTGTCGTCGGCGCCCAGCGCGCGCGACGCCTTCACGTACTCCTGGCCGCGCAGCGAGAGCGCCTCCCCGCGGGCGACCCGGGCGAACCACACCCAGTTGACGAGGCCGACGACGATCACCACCGTTATCGGCAACACGAAGCTCTCCGGCATCTCCGGCGCGAGGCCGGCGACGACGAACGGGTCGGGGATGTCCACCGCCGCCCGCCCCCACAGCCCGATCAGCGCGACCGCCAGCACGAGCGAGGGGAACGCGAGGCTCACGTCCGCGATCCGCATCAGCGCGTCGTCGACGCGCCCGCGGTGGTAGCCGGCGAGCAAGCCGACCGGCACGCCGATCGACGCCGCCAGCAGCGTGCCGAGCACGCCGACGACGAGCGACGTGCGAGCGCCGTACACCACCCGCGAGAACATGTCGCGGCCGAGCCCGTCGGTGCCGAACACGTGGTCGGGCTCGGCGGTGATCTCGACCTCCTCGGTGACCGTCTGTATCTCGCCGTCGACCATCTGCGATGAAGTCCGCTCCGTCGTCTCAGAGAAGCCGATCGGCGGGAGCTCGCTCTGGTTGAGCTGCTGGTCGGTGGGGTTGTGGGGCGCGATGAAGGGGGCGAACACGGCGGTCAGCACGATGACCACCACCAGCGCCAGCCCGAGCTTCGCGAGCCCGCTCTGTCTGAACTCCTTCTTGAGATTTCGAATGACACGTGAAGAGACCATGTTAGTCGTTCACCACCTCGGGGTCGAGGTAGGCGTACACCACGTCGACGAGGATGTTGACGAAGACGAAGGACGTCCCGATGACGATGAGGCTGCCCTGAAGCGTCGGCCAGTCCCGGTCGTTGATGCTGTCGATGACGAGCGATCCGAGCCCCGGCCACGAGAACACCGCCTCGGTGATCACGGCGCCGCCGATCAGCGTCCCGAGCTGGAGACCGAGGACGGTGATCACCGGGATGAGCGTGTTCCGGAGCGCGTGTTTGTACCGGATCAGGGTCTGCGGGAGCCCCTTGGCCCGCGCGGCCTGGACGTAGCCCTTGCTGAGTTCGTCCAGCATCCCCGACCGCGTCAGCCGGGTGATGAGCGCCATGAAGTAGGTGCCCAAGGCGATCGCCGGCAGCGTGATGTACGCGAGCCACGTCAGCAGCGTTCCGAGCACCGGCTCCGGTCCGACGAGCGAGAGCGCGACGTCGCCGACGTCGACCCCGCGGCCGCTGGTGTTGAAGATGTTGAACTCCACGGCGAAGACCAGGATGAGCATGATCCCGAGCCAGAAGTTCGGCGTGGAGATGCCGCCGAGCGACAGCAGCGTCGCGCCGTAGTCGACCGGCTCGTTGCGCCGGGTCGCGCTGATCACGCCCAGCGGAATCGCGAGGATGATGGCGACGACGCTGGCGGCGACGGCCAGTTCGATCGTCGCGGGGAGGCGGCCGAACACGAGCGTCACGACGTCCTGCCCCTTGATGTACGAGAACCCCATATCGCCGCGCAGCAGGTCGAAGATGTACTGGAGGTACTGGACGTACAGCGGCTGGTCGAGCCCCAGCTCGGCGGCGATCGCCTGTCGCGTCTCCTGGGAGGCGTCGAGCGGCGCGACCGCGTTGATCGGGCTACCGGGCGTGACGAACCGGAGCGCGAACACGACCGTGACGACGCCCCAGACGACGCCGATCCCCTGGAGGCTTCTTTTGACTGCGAATCTTCCGAGTGACATTAATAACGATGTGAGCGGGTCGAGACGGCGTTACTGCTGGGTCGCCGTGTCCGGGTCGATGAACTCGTCGGCCCGCGGCTCCCAGGAGATGTCGTCCGAGACGCCGTAGACGCTGAACTGCTGGTGCATGAACACCCACGGCGCGAGGTCGTGGGCGAGCTGGTTCGCCTCCTGGAGGATGTCGACGCGCTCGTCGGGGTCCTCGGTCGCCTCGGCGTCTTCGAGCAGCCCGTCGAGCTCGTCGTTCTCCAGCACGGTGAGCGCGCCGCTCGACGAGAGCAGCGGCGTCAGCGTCTGGCTGCCGTCGAACTCGGCGTTCCCCCAGCCGAGGAGGTTGAAGTGCGGGCGGTCCTCGATGTTCGGCGCGGTGACGTCCTGAACGAGCGAGGAGAACTCGCGCTGCTCGACCTCACAGGAGACGTTCGACAGCGAGTCGATCTGGTTGGCCGCCGCCTGCGCGATCTCGACGTCGCGGAGGTAGCGCCCGATCGGCGTCTCCAGGGTGATCTCGACGCCCGCGTGGCCGGACTCCTCGACGAGGCGCTCGGCCTCCTCGGGGTCGTACGGGTACGGGTCGATGTCGGGGTTGTGGCCGACGTGGCCGTCGAGGGTCGGCTGTGCGGTGATGTTCCCGAATCCGTTGAGGACGCTCTCGATGATGCTCTCGACGTCGACCGCGTGGTTCATCGCCTGCCGGAACTGCTGGCTGGAGAACGGCTCCACGTCGTAGCGCATCTGGAGGAAGATGATCCGCGCGCTCGCCACGGAGTTGATCGACGCGACGTCGGACCCCTCGACGCGGGAGACCTCGTTCGGCGGGACGTTCGTCACGATGTCCGTCTCCTCGGCGAGCAGCTGGTTGACCCGCGTGCTCGACTCGCTGGAGGCGCTCATCCGGAGCTCGTCGACCTCGGGGGCGCCGTCCCAGTAGTCCTCGAACGGCTCGTACAGCACCTCGTTGCCCGAGTCGTACTCGGAGAGTTGGAACGGCCCCGTCCCGTTGGCGTTCCGGTTGATGTAGTCGCCGCCGTTCTCCTCGACCCACGACTGCTGCATGACCGGGCCGTTCGTCGCGAACAGCTGGAAGGCGATCGGGTTGTATCCCTCGAAGGAGACCGTCACCTGCCCGTCGCCGGTCGTGACCTCCGAGACCGAGCCGAGGTCGTTGGACTGCGGGCTGACGATCCCGACGTCCTCGAAGACGATCCGGCGGATGCTGTACCGGACGTCCTCCGGCGTGACATCGTCGCCGTTGTGGAAGGTGAGCCCGTCGCGCAGCATGAAGCGGACGCTGCCGTCGTCGGTGCGCTCCCACTCGTTCGCGAGGCCGGCGATGATGCCGCCCTCCTTGTCGCGGTCGAGCAGGCCCTCGTACAGCTGCCCGACGATGATCTCGGTGTTCGTCTCGGCGTGGTCCTGCGGGTCGAGCCCGGAGTCCATCTGACCCATGGTGACGCCGACTTCGAAGGCGTCGTCGCCCCCGTCGGAGCCGTCCGACCCGTCGGAGCCGTCCGACCCGTCGGAGCCGTCCGACCCGTCGGAGCCGTCACCGCCGTCGCCGCCGTTGCCGGAACAGCCCGCGAGACCGACCGCACCGGCCGTTCCCGCGTACTTGAGCACCGTCCGCCTGTCGACGTGATTGTCGTTGTCAGTAGGCATAGGCGATACCAAACCATAGAGCGTTATGAACCTACCGGCAGAGGCCGCTCCTTTCGGGGGCGGTTGCTGGCGATCCGCTGACAGTAGGGGTGCCGAATCGGCGGTGTGAGCGCCCGGCACAGGCGGACCCGGGGCGAGCGGAAACCGACGCCTATGTAGGGGGGCCGGCGGTAGGCGAGCGGTATGGACGCACCCGATCCCGGACCGCGGTGGGACGCGGTCGAGGAGGACGCGGAGTCGACGGCGGCGGCGTACCGAGAGCGCGGCTGGACCGCGATCGCCGGGCATCCCGGGCAGGTGAACCCGGTCGCGGACGCCGCCCGGATCGACGTGCTGTTGCCCGGGTCGGAGTTCGACGCGGCGCTCGAGGCGGTCGACGACGCCGCGGTCGACGGCGTCGACGTGTACGCGGGCGCCGCCGACGGGGTCGCGTACCGGCTGGTGGTCGCGACTGACGAGGCGGGGCAGGTGGCGCTGTGCGTGCCCGCGTACCTCGCGAACGAGGACCTCGCCTCGCTGCGCGCGGCCGCCGAGGCGGCGGGGGCGCTCACCGTCCGGCTGCGCCCCCTCGACGACCGCGACCACGTCGAGATCGCGATCGACGAGCCCGCCGTCTTCTTCGACGCGCCCGAGGCGTGAGGGGGGTCGAGCTCGCACCGGCCCCGGCCCGCGGAGACGCACGCTCGTGGGTATCGGTACCACGATCGACTTCGACGTATTCATAGTTGTGCGATCGCGATCATCCGTATGAACCGCGCAGAGAAGGCGGCCCTCCAGCTACAGGCGGTCGCCGTGTTGCGGATGCTGAAGGAGACGCGAACGTACGAGGAGCTGTCCGCGGTGACCGGGCTGCCCGCGGGCGACCTGAACCGCTACGTGAACGGCCACGTGCTGCCCGGCACCGACCGCGCGAGCGAGGTCGTCGAGTCGGTCGGCCGCGAGGCGCTCGCCGACGAACTGGTCGCCCGCGTCGAGTTCGACGACGAGGGGTACGTCGACAACTCCGGGGTCGTCTTCGACCAGTCGTTCCTCGACCTCGTGGCGCCCGTCGCCGCGGAGACGTTCGAGTTCGAGTCGCCGGACGTGGTCCTGACGGCCGCGACCGACGGGATCACGCTCGGCGCGGCGATGGCCTCCTTCTTCGACGCGCGCCTGGCGTACGCCAAGAAGTCGAAGGAAACCGCGGTCGAGGAGTTCATCGAGTCGCGCCAGCGGCTCGCCTCCGGCATCGAGCTCACTTACTACCTCCCCGCGAGCGCGATCGACGCCGGCGACACCGTCCTCGTCGTCGACGACCTGATCCGCTCGGGCGAGACCCAGGAGCTCCTCCTCGACATCGCGCTCCAGGGCGACGCCGACGTCACCGGCGTGTTCGCGCTCATCGCGGTCGGCGACGAGGGGATGGACCGCGCGCGAGCGATCACCGACGCGCCGGTCGGGGCGTTGACGACGTTCGAGTAGCCACGTTCACGCATACTATTCGCGCATAGACAGAATAGATCCTCTTTTCGATCCACATTCGTGGATAACTAAGCGGGGCGTTCAGCAAGGCTTATCATCCGATCCCGGGGAACACTCACCCGTTCAATGGGGCTTTCAGACACGCTGGCCGCGCGGTTCGACGTGGAGTCGCACGGGTCGGACGTCCGCACCGAACTGGTCGCCGGGCTCACGACGTTCCTCGCGATGTCGTACATCATCGTCGTGAACCCCGCCATCCTCTCGGAGGCGATCCAGATCGAGGGGTACGGGCAGGGCGAGGTGTTCCAGATGATCGCCATCGCGACGATCCTCTCGGCGGCGATCGCGACGGTCGTGATGGCGCTGTACGCGAACCGGCCGTTCGGACTCGCGCCCGGGCTCGGGCTCAACGCCTTCTTCGCGTACACCGTCGTGTTGGGGCTCGGCGTCCCGTGGCAGACGGCCCTCGCCGCCGTCTTCGTCGAGGGGATCCTGTTCATGCTCCTGACCGCGGTCGGCGCGCGAGAGTACGTCATCCGGCTGTTCCCCGAGCCGGTGAAGCGCTCGGTCGGCGCCGGTATCGGGCTGTTCCTGCTGTTCATCGGCTTTCAGGAGCTCCAACTCGTCGTCCCCGACGAGGCGACGCTCGTCACGCTCGGCGGGATCTTCGGGAACCCGTGGGCGATCTTAGGGCTGCTCGGGGTCGCGTTCACCTTCGGCCTCTGGGCGCGCGGGATCACGGGCTCTATCGTGCTCGGCATCGTGACGACCTCCCTCGTCGGCTGGGGGCTCACCTTCGCCGGCGTCTTCGACCGCGGCACGGTCACGGCGGCTCGGGGATCGCTCCCGGCGCCGCAGTACGACATCACGCCGCTGGCGGGGGCGTTCGTCGACGGCCTCGGGAGTATCGACCCGCTCACGTTCGTCCTCGTCGTGTTCACGTTCTTCTTCGTCGACTTCTTCGACACCGCCGGGACGCTCATCGGCGTCTCGCAGTTCGGTGACTTCCTCGACGAGGACGGCGACCTCCCCGACATGGACAAGCCGCTGATGGCCGACGCGGTGGGGACGACCGCGGGCGCGGTGCTGGGTACCTCCACGGTGACGACGTACATCGAGTCGTCGACCGGCGTCGAGGAGGGCGGCCGCACCGGCCTCACCGCCCTCGTCGTCGCGCTCCTCTTCCTCGCGTCGCTCGCGGTGATCCCCGTCGTCGCCGCCATCCCGGCGTACGCCTCGTTCATCGCGCTGATCGTCGTCGGCGTGATGATGCTCCAGGGGCTCGTCGAGGTCGACTGGTCGGACCCGGCGTGGGCCGTCTCCGCGGGCCTCACGGTCACCGTGATGCCGTTCGCGTACTCCATCGCCGACGGGCTCGCGGCGGGCATCGTCGCCTACCCGCTGATCAAGGTCGCGGTCGGCGAGTACGACGAGGTCGCGCTCGGGCAGTACGTCATCGCGGTGCTGCTCGTCGCCTACTACGTGCTCCAGACGCGCGGCGTCATCCTCTAAAGCGGTCGACGCGCCGCTGCGGCCGTTCCGCACACCGCTTTTCGAACTTATAAATGTCCACGAGCGGGAGCGGCGGCTCTTATAAATGGAGAGCGGTGGCGCGTGCCTGTGAGGCCGCCTCGCGGCCGAGCAGCACGCGCGAGGGAGTCGGCCGGTCGGAGCGAAGCGGAGACCGGCCGACGAGGCTGGGGAGGTGAGAGGTGCTGTGCGGTCGCGGTCGGGTGGGACTCAAAGGGGCAGTCGCGAGGACGGCGCAGACGACGTAAGCACCGCAGGAGCGAGTGAAACGAGCGACGAGGAGCGCAGCGAGCGTGCGCCGCCCTCGCGACTGGGGCTTTGGTGGTGTTCGCCGTCAGTCCGCTCTCAGCTATTTATAATGGCAGAACGCTCTTGAGCCGCCGTCACGCATCCCGACCGAGGCGACCGAAACGATGACAGACCAGTCCGACGAGTACCGCGTAACCGTCGCCGACCGCGAGCGACACGCGAGCGACCCGGCCCGCGAACTCGCGCTCGACTGCGTCACCGCGGGGATCGAGGCCGCGCACCCGGAGCGAGTGGTCGCGGACGCGCTCTCCCTCGACGACGGCGTCCTGACGGTCACCGCCGTCGACGGCACCTCGACGACCCGCGACCTCGCGACGTACGACCGCGTCCTCGAGCACCTTCCCGGTGACGGGGATGCCGTGGCCCATCTGCATCTCGACCTCGGGGG
>NZ_AOJN01000040.1 GCF_000337335.1 Halorubrum distributum JCM 10118
CCCGCTCAGAGATGTGTATAAGAGACAGGGGTGCGCGAGGTCGCGGCCGACGCCGGCGAGTCCGACCTCGTCCTCGCCCTGCTCACCGGCGGCGGCAGCGCGCTCTTGGCCGCACCCGCCGAGGGAATCGACCTCGGTGACCTCCGCGAGACGACCGACGCGCTGCTGGCGAGCGGCGCGACCATCGCGGAGATCAACGCGGTCCGCAAACACTGCTCGGCGGTGAAGGGCGGACGGCTCGCGCGGGCGGCCGGCCCCGCCGACGTCCTCGGCCTCGCGGTAAGCGACGTGACCGGCGACGACCCGGCCGTGATCGCGAGCGGCCCCGTCTCGCCCGACCCGACGACCTACGCGGACGCGCTCGGCGTCCTCGACCGATACGGGATCGACGCGCCGACGGCCGTCGCCGACCGGCTCGAACGCGGCGCCGCGGGCGAGGCCGCGGAGACGCCGAAGCCGGGCGATCCCGCGTTCGACGGCGTCGACTTTCGGGTCGTCGCGAGCGCGCGCACGGCCCTCGACGCCGCCCGCGAGGTCGCCGCGGAGCGAGGGTACGAGCCGCTGGTGCTCTCCTCGCGGGGCCGCGGCGAGGCGCTGGAGGCCGCGAAGACGCACGCGGCGGTCGCCGAGGAGTGCCGCGCGAGCGGCGAGCCGGCCGAGCCGCCCGCGGTCCTCCTCTCGGCCGGCGAGGTGACGGTGACGCTCGGAGAGGACCCCGGAGAGGGCGGTCCGAATCAGGAGTTCGCGCTGTCGGCCGCGGTCGAGCTCGACGCGGCGGGCGACGACGGGGAGGGCGTTGCCGTCGCGAGCGTCGACACCGACGGGATCGACGGCGCCACCGACGCCGCGGGCGCGCTGGTCGACGACCGCCTCGTGGGGGACGACGCCGACGGGGGCGGCGGCGCCGAGCGTCCGCTGGACCGCGAGACGGCCGCGGACGCGCTCGCCGCGCACGACGCGTACCCGGCGCTCGACGGGGCGGGCGCGCTGCTCCGGACCGGGCCGACCGGGACGAACGTCAACGATCTCCGGGCGATCGTGGTCGCCGGGGGCGACGCGCGCTCCGACGGAGGCGACGCCCGTTCGGAGGGCCGCGGTGTGCGCTCGGGGGACCCCGACGCGAGTTCGGAAGAGACTAAGTGACGACCGGCAAATTCTGCGACATGCAGACGCTGCTCCTCAACGCGGACGACGTCGACGAGAACGCCGAGATAGACCGCGTGATCGACGCGGTACGCGGCGCGTTCACGGCCTACGAGCGCGGCGACGCCAAGATGCCGGCGAAGTCGTACATCGACCTCCCCGAGTACAACGGCGACTTCCGGTCGATGCCCGCCTACCTCGACGTGCGCGAGGAGGACGTCGCCGAGGAGACCGAGACCGGCGACGGATGGGACGCCGCCGGGATCAAGTGGGTGAACGTCCACACCGACAACCCCGCCGACCACGACCTCCCGACCGTGATGGGGACGATGATCTACTCCGACCCCGAGACGGCGTTCCCACTGGCGGTCCTCGACGGCACGACGCTGACGATGAAACGCACCGGCGCGGCCGCCGCGGTCGCGACCGACCACCTCGCCGTCCCGGACGCGACGAGCCTGGGGATCGTCGGCGCCGGCGTCCAGTCGTACACCCAACTTGAGGCGATCGCGGCGGTCCGCGACATCGAGGAGGTCGTGATCAGCGACCTCGACGAGGAGCGCGTCGCCGACTTCGTCGACGCCTTCGAGGGCCGGTTCGACGTGCGCGCGGGCTCGGTCGCCGAGGCCGGCCACTGCGACGTGCTCTCGACGGTGACCCCCGTCGAGACCCCGATCGTCGGCCCCGAGGACGTGGGCGAGCACACCCATATCAACGCGATGGGCGCGGACGCCGAGGGCAAACACGAGCTCGCGGACGACCTCCTCTCGGACGCCACCGTCGTCATCGACGACCACGAGCAGTGCACCCACTCCGGCGAGATCAACGTCCCCTACGCAGCGGGGACGCTCACCGACGACGACATCTACGGCGAGATCGGCGAGATCGTCGTCGGCCGCCGCGCGGGTCGCCCCGGCACGCCCGGCACGGCGGCGGACGCAGAGGGCGTGCGCGGCGTCAGCGTCTTCGACTCGACTGGGCTCGCGATCCAGGACGTGGCGGCCGCCCGCGTCGTCTACGAGCGCGCCGACGAGCTGGACAACGGCTACCCGTTCGACCTGCTCGGCCTCGACGGCTGAGGCCTCCCGTCGGGTCGCGGCGGCTGTGTCCGCTCGCCCGTCCGGCCTCGACCCCCGACTCGACGCGTCGCTTTTGCCCGTCCGTCCCGTATCCGACCCGTGAGACTCGTCAGCGTCGCCGCGCTCGCGGAGAACCGGGTGATCGGGAGGGACGGCGAGGTGCCGTGGCCCCACATCGAGGCGGACGTGCGGCAGTATCGCGAGCGCGTCGCGGGCTCGCCGGTAATCCTCGGTCGCCGAACCTTCGACTCGATGCGCGACGACCTCCCGGGGAGCCGGCAGATCGTCGTGAGCCGGAGCGTCGAGGCGGTGGACGCCCCGACCGCGGTCGTCGCGAGCGGCGTCGAGGAGGCGCTCGAGCTGGCCCGCGACCTCGTCGGGGCGGCCGCCGGCGCGACGGCGGACGCCGAAGCGGGCGCCGACGCGGACCGGGCCGCCGCCGAGGCGGACCGAGTCGCCGCCGAGGCGGACCCGATACCCGAGGAGTCGGCGGGCGCCGGCGGGGGCGACACCGCCGGAGGGACCGACGACCACGTCTACGTCCTCGGCGGCGGGGCGATCTACGACCTGTTCCAACCGCACCTCGACGCGATGGCCCTCAGTCACGTCGACGGCGCCTACGAGGGCGACACGCGCTACCCCGAGTGGGACGAAGGGGAGTGGGAGATCGCGGCGGAGACGCCGTACGACCGGTTCACGCTGCGCGAGTGGGCGCGTCGGGAGCGCTGAGCGGCTCTGCCCCCGACAGGGAACCGATAGTCGAGGTTACGACCCGTCGACGCGCTCCTCGGCGTAGCGTTCGAGCTGTAAGGCGGTGCTGTCCGCGAGCCGCTCGACCGCGGACTCGACCCCGTGCTCGCGGGCGTCGACGGACGCCTCCGCGACGAGCGTCCGGACCGTGTCGAACGGGCCGATCCGGGCGCCGGTCGTGGCGACGGCGTCCTCGGCGTCGAGCAGCTGGTTTATCGCGGTGCGGTAGCCGGGGTTCTCGTCGAACCACCCGTCGCGGTCGAGCCGGTCGACCGCCCCCTCGTGGACCGGGAAGTAGCCGGTCTCGCGGTGCCAGCGCGCCTGCCGCTCCGGCGCCGCGAGCCAACCGAGGAACGCCGCGGCGGCGCGCTGCTCGGCGGGCGACGCGCCGTCCGCGACCCACAGCGACCCGCCGCCGACGACGACGCCGTGCCGCTCGTCGGGGACCGGGAAGTAGCCGACGCCGACCGGGAAGGAGGCGCCCTCGCGCACGCCGACCATCGAGGAGGTGGAGCCGATCAGCATCCCGGCGCGCCCCTCGTGGAACGCCTCGCGGGCCTGCCCGCGAGCCTCGATACCGGGGTCGTGGTAGAGGCCGTCGGCCGCCATGTCGGCGATCCAGCGGTAGACCCGCTCGCCGACCGGCCCGTCGAACCGGCTCTCGGTCGGCGTGCCGCCCCGCCCGTTGTCGGCGTCGACGAGCGGCTCGCCGGCCTCGGCGAACCACTGCTCGACGAACCACGAGTACGTCGCGAACGTGATCCCCGTCTCGGTCGCGCCGCGCTCGACCAGCCGCTCGGCGCAGCGGCGGACCTCGTCGAACGTCTCCGGCGGGTCGTCGGGATCCAGCCCGGCGCGCTCGAACGCCGCGCGGTCGTAGTACAACACGGGCGTCGACGCGTTGAACGGCATCGAGTGGAGCACCCCGTCGGTCCGGTAGTAGTTGGCGACCGGGTCGAGCAGGTCGTCGGGCGAGAAAGCGGCGGCCGGGCCGGCCGCGGCGTCAGTGCCGGCGACACCACCCGAATCGGCGTCGAGGAGGCGCTCGACCGGCGTGAACGCCCCGCTGTCGAGCGCGCGCTGGGTGCCGATCTCGTAGAGGTGGGCGATCGCGGGCGGGTCACCCCTGTCCGCCGCCGCGAGCGTCGCCTCGAACACGCCGCGGTAGCTCCCCTTCGAGGAGGGCCGGACCGCGACCCCGTCGGCCTCGGCCGCGAACTCGGCCGCGAACTCGTCGAGGAGCCGCGCCTTGCGCCCGCCGAACGCGTGCCAGAAGTCGAGGACGACCGCGTCGTCGGCCGCGGCGCCGTCCGCGTCGTAGGCGTCGAGCGCGTCGTCCAGGGTGCCGGTCCGGTCGGAGAGCGTCGAGGCCCCGGCGGCCACCTCCGCCAGCGAGGTCTTCTGGGCGTGCGCGACGGCGGTGGCGTCGCCCGCGTCCGCGGCCGTCTCCTCGGCGAGGTCGCCGACCGACTCGACCGCGTCGACCACCGCCTCGATCGAGGTCGCCTGGTCGTCGGTGGCGTCGCGGATCTCCTCGACGCCGCTCGTCGTCTCCTCGACGTCGGCGGCGAGGTCGGTGAACGCCTCCAGCGCCGCCTCCGCGGTGGTTATCCCCTCGTCGGCGCGCTCGCGCATCTCGGCCATCTCGTCGACGGTCGCGTCCGTCTCCGCGCGCACCGACCGGATCGACGACTCGATCTCGCTGGTCGCGTCACGCGCCTCCTCCGCGAGGCCCTTGACCTCCTCGGCGACCACCTCGAAGCCGGCGCCGGCCTCGCCCGCGCGGGCCGCCTCGATCGAGGCGTTGAGCGCGAGGATGTTCGTCTCNGTCCTGGATCAGGTCGGTGACGTCCTCGATCGCCGCGACCTCCGACTCCAGCGTCTTGACGCGGTCGAGGGCCTCCTCCGTCCGCTCGTCGACGACGCGGAGCTCCTCGATGGCGGCGGTCGCGGCGTCGGTCCCCTCGGCGGTCCGCTCGGCGACGCCGGCCGCGGTCTCGGCCACCTCGTCCGCGGAGGCCGCGACCTCCTCGGTGGCGGCCGAGACGGTCTGGAGCTCGCTCGTCGCGGCCGCGATGTCGTCGCGCTGGCGGGTCGCGGCCGCCTCGATGTCGTCGACCGCGGCGTACACCTCGTCGCTCTGCGCCTTCACCCGGTCGACGTTCGACCGGACGTGCTCGGTCGCGCCCGCCACCTCGTCGCCGAAGCCGTCGACGGCGGACACCGTCTCGGCGACCCCGTCGACGAACTCGTTGAGCGTCGCCGCGAGCGCCGCCGCCTCACCGTCCGCGTCCTCGGTCGGGAACCGCGCCCCGAGGTCGCCGTCGGCGAGCCGCTCCGCGGCCTCGCGGAACGCCGAGACCGGAACGTCGTCGCCCGCGGCGGCGCCGGAGGCGACCGCCCTCTCGCCGGACGCGACCCCGCCGTCGGTGGTCGCGTCCGCGTCCGTCGATGCCGCCGAACGGTCCCTGTCCGTCGCTGCCGCCGAGCCGTCCGCGTCGCCGGGGCCCAGACCGGACCCGTCGCTCGCGTCGTCGCCGTTCATTTGTCGCCACTCGCCCACGGGGGTATATAAGAATCAGAGTCGAATTATCCCGGGTGATAGCGGCGCTCCCGGGTCCCGGTCGGCGCCGCGGCCGCCAGACCGTGGCGGCTCAGTTCGACGCTGTCGGCCCGCCCTCGTCGACCGGTTCCGCGAACCCGAACCGCGGCTTGACGTCGGTGACCTCGACCGCGAGGGTCTCGCCGACGTCGCCGTCGACGAACAGCGTGTACCCCTCGACGTAGGCGATACCGTCGCCCTCGTCGCCCTCCTCCTCGATCGTCACCTCGACGCGGTCGCCCTCGGCGACCGGCGAGGTCGTGTACCCCTTCGCGACGAGGTACACCTCCGAGGAGGCGTCCCGCGAGGCCGGCGGCGAGACGGTCCGGACGTACTGGAAGGAGTCCGCCACGTCGTCGCGGAAGGCGTCGAGGTCCTCGCCCTGGAACACCTTCACGACGAAGTCGCCGCCGGGCGCGAGCAGTTCGTCGGCGGCGTCGAGCGCCTGCCGCGCGAGGTGGACCGACCGGGCGTGGTCGAGGTTGTACTCGCCGGTCATGTTCGGCGCCATGTCCGAGAGGACCGCGTCCGCGCCCCCCTCGCCGACCGCCTCGCGCAGGTAGTGGCGGGTGCGCTCCTCGGTCATGTCGCCGCGAATCGTCTCGACGTCGTGCTCGTCGAGTTCGTCGATGCGCTGGAGGTCGACGCCGACGACGGTGCCGCTCTCTCCCACCTCCTCGGCGGCGACCTGAAGCCACCCGCCGGGGGCGGCGCCCAGGTCGACGACGGTGTCGCCGGGGGCGAGCAGGTCCGCCTCCTCGGCTATCTGTTTCAGCTTGTAGGCGGACCGGGCGCGGTACCCCTGCTGTTTGGACCGGTTGTAGTAGTCGTCCTTCCCGCTCATGCCTCGATCACCGCGGTCCGGGAGGGGACCGCCGAGATCGCGGGCGAATTCGCGCTCATACCCGCAACGACGGGGGCGACCGGGAAATGAACGTCGAATGCGCGCGTCGACCGCTCGGCGCGGGTCGGTCCGCGAGATGCGGGCGTCGGACGCCTACTCGCGCCGTCCCCGGAGCCACGCCGCGACCCGCCCGACGCGAGACGCGAGCGCGGCGAAGGGTCGCCATCTGCCGGTCGACGCCGACGCGTCGGGGGTCGGCTCCGACGAGCGGTCGGACGTCCGCTGAGCCGCAACGATCGACTCGTAGTTGTCGATCACCTGTTGGCGCTGCCGCTCCTTCGACTCGACTTCCGCTTCGAGCGCCGCCACCTCCGCCTCGAGCGATGCGACTTCGTCCGCGAGCAGCCGGACGCGTTCCTCCGGGAGGTCGCGCTCGGCCGCGGGGACGTCGTCACGGACGCGTCGGTCCGCGGCGGGCCGATCGTCGGCGTTCGAGCGGTCGTCTGCGGACGCGGTCGATCGGGGCGGGGGACCGTCGATCGAGTCCACCGCCTCGACGTCGATGCTGCCGGGGTCGAGCGAGCCGGACGCTGAGGGCATCATCTGTGGGGAGACATGCGTACACGTACCACACTGAAAAAGCTCAGTCAGCCGCGAGTCGGACGCGCCGCTTGCGCCCGGTTCACGGCGGCTCGCGACCGGGCACCGACACCCGTCCTTCGAGGCGCTCCGGACTCCCGTCGGCGGGGGCGCCCGCGCGCCCGTCACCGGCGTCGTCCGCCCCGCCGTCCGCGGGGTCGCTCGCCGCCCCCGCCGGCCGGACCGCGAACCCGAGGTCCTCGTAGAACGCCCGCAGGTCGGCGTCGAACGTCGCGGTGACCGCTTCGACCGCGGGGTCCGACTCGCCGAGGTCGACCGCGGCGGCGACGAGCGCGGAGCCGATGCCTCGGCCGCGCCGCGCGCGCCTGACCGCGACGGCGTCGACGCGGAGGCGGTCGGGGGCGGGACGCACGGCGACCAGCGCGCCGACGACCCCGTCGGTCCGCGCCGAGCGCGCGACGAGGGCGTCGCCGGCCGCGGTCCGGTCGTCGACCGCGTCCGCGTCGGTCTCCAACATCGCGGCGTCGAGGATTCGGAGGACGTCGAGGCGGTCGTCGGGGGCCGCGGGCTCGACGGTCACGTCCGCGGGCGGGTCGGGGAGGTTCCCGTCGACCGTCACGGCGAGTCGCCCGTGCCCGTTCCGCCCTTTATCAGCCGCAGGACCCGCACCGTCTCGGCGTCGACGACGCGGTCGCCCGGGACCGGCGAGCCGTCGACCAGCGCCGACGCCTCCTGCGGGTGGTAGCCCGCGGCGCGGATCAGGTCGTCGTACGTCGCGTCGGCGGCGAGGCTGTACTCCTCGGCGCCCTCCCCGACGACCTCGACGGTCACGTCCATGGACGGGGTAGCGGGCGGGCGGGCGTCAATCGCACGGTTTCGACGCCTCGGCTCAGTCGTCGGCCGGCTCGCGGACGTTCCACTTGTAAAGGAACCACGTGACTGCGACGACGATCGCGACCGTCACCAGCACGTCGGGCCGGGGGACCGAGCCGGTCCACGCGTCGACGATGAGGAGGCTCGTCGCGGCCGCGGCGACGACGAGGACCCGGGCCGCGTCGCGGGCGAGTTCCGCCTCGCGCTCGGGCGAGAGGTCGCCGTCGTAGCCCGCGATCAGGCCGACCTTCCCGCGATACCGGATCGCCCACGCGAGCAGGAGGAGCAGGGCGATCGGGACGGCGGACAGGAGGGTGGAAGCGAGGGCCATACGCGGGTATACCGTGAGATTAGGATAAAAGTCGGCTGATCGTTGACGCAGGTGAATCGGATCGACCGAGTGAGATCGCTGGCGGCTATTTATAACCGAACGACGAGGCCGCGGCGAACACCACGGAAGCCCCAGCCGCTCGCTTATAAATAATTGACCGGAGATCGACGGTGAACACCTCCAAAGCCCCAGCCGCGAGGGCTCGGTGCGCTCGCTGCGCGCCGTCGCCCTCGCGGCAGCGTGGCGCTACGCGCCACGGGCAGCCGGCGGCTCCGCCGCCGGCGACTGCCCCTTCGAGTCCCACCCGCCCGCACAGCACCACCGGAAGACGGTCCTGCTCGCTCGCTCCGCTCGCTGCGCGGGCTGCGACTTCCGTACTCCCGTTCGCTCCCTCCGGTCGCTCACGGGACCGTAACCTCACGCCTCCCCAGCCTCGCGGTTTGCGCTCTTCGAGCGCTCACCGCGTCCCTCGCGCGTGCTCCTCGCGGCCTCCGCTTCGCTCCGGCCGCTCGCAGGCACGCGCCGACCGCACTGCCATTTATAAGCGAACATCGCCGCTGCTGGCGGATGTTTAAATATCGCCTCGCTGCCACCGACCTGATTCGTCTCTTCGCAAAACCGCTCGATTGCCGACCGTCTCAGCCGTCCAGCTCCTCGCGGAGCAGCCCGTTCACCTGTCCGGGGTCGGCGCTGCCGCCGGTCGCCTGCATCACCTGGCCGACGAGGAAGTTGATCGCGCCCTCGTCGCCGTCGTGGTAGTCGGCGACGGCGTCGGGATTCTCGTCGATGGCGGCCTCGACCGCGGCCTCGACCTCGCCGCTCTCGGCCTTCCCGAGCGCCTCGCGCTCGATGACCGTCTCGGGGTCGTCGCCCTCGTCGAGCATCTCGCGGAGGACGATCTCCTCGGCGTTCTTCACGGTTAACTCGTCGGCGGCGACCAGCTCGATCAGGCGCGTGAACTCATCGAGCCGGCCCTCGACGTCGGTTATCTCCATCTCGCGGTAGTTGAGCTCGCCGAGGAGGTTGTCCGCGACCCACGTCGCGGCCAGGTCGGGGTCGAACTCGCTCGCCACGTCCTCGAAGAAGTCCGCGACCGCCTTCGTGGAGGTGAGCTTCGAGGCCGCCTCACGGTCCAGTCCGTACTCCTCGCGGAAGCGCTCGCGGCGGGCGTCGGGCAGCTCCGGGATCGCGATCTGCTCCTTCCAGTCGGCCACCTCCAAGGCGGGGAGGTCGCCCTCGCGGAAGTAGCGGTAGTCTTTCTCCGCCTCCTTCGACCGCATCCCGACGGTGACGCCGCGGTCCTCGTCCCAGTGACGCGTCTCCTGTTCGATCTCGCGGCCGCGACGCAGGACGTTCTCCTGTCTGGTGACCTCGTACGCGAGCGCCTGCTCCGCGCCCTTGTGGCTGGAGATGTTCTTCACCTCGGCGCGGTTCACGTCGTCGAGCGCGTCGCCGTCGATCGTCCCGTCGTCGGCGACGTGCTCGGCGGGGACGAGCGAGACGTTGGCGTCGACCCGCAGGCTCCCGTCGCGGCCGGGGTCGAAGACGCCGAGGTATTCGAGGACCTCCTCCAGCTTCGCGAGGAACGCGCGCGTCTCGGCCGGCGAGCGGAAGTCCGGCTCCGTGACGATCTCCATGAGGGGCGTGCCCGCGCGGTTGTAGTTGACGAGGGTGTGGGTCGCCGACTCGATCGAGCCGCCGGCGTGCTGGAGGCTCCCGGGGTCCTCCTCGAGGTGTGCGCGGGTGATCCCGATCGTGCGGGGGTCGCCGTCGACGCGGACCTCCAGCTTGCCCGACTGGCAGATCGGCGCGTCGTACTGGGTGAGCTGGAAGTTCTTCGGGAGGTCGGGGTAGTAGTAGTTCTTCCGGTGGAACGTGGTGGTCTCGGGGATGTCGGCGTCGATCGCCTTCCCGATCTTCACCGCGGCCTCGACCGCGCCCTCGTTGAGGACCGGGAGCGCGCCCGGCAGCCCGAGACAGGTCGGGCAGGTGCGCGTGTTCGGCGCCTCGTCCTCGGCGGGCTCCGTCGAGCAGCCGCAGAAGATCTTCGTGTCGGTCTCGAGCTGGACGTGGACCTCCAGCCCGATCACGACTGTCCGGTCCGCCGTCGCGGCCTGCGTACTCATTACCCGCCAGTTGTGAGCGGGCCGCCTAAATCGTGTCGGGACGACGAGCGCCGAGGCGACATCGAACGACGCTCGCAGATCCGAAAGTCCGGAGCGAACGATTATGAGGGGGCCGATCCTACCTCGCGCAACGAATGAACCGACGACCCTCTCGGGCGAGTTCGAGTCGCCCGACTGACAGCCGTTGGCCGCGCGAGACGGGAGGCGCGCAAGGTGAATGAGCGCTGAGGACCCCTCGAGCCTCGGGCGACCACTGCGGAGCCGTCTCGCCGCCGATGCCAGCTGAGCCGACGCTTCACGTCGGCGATCCGGTGGACGACCCGTGGGGAGAGCTCCCCGAGCCGACGCGCGTCCGCCGAGCGAGCGACGGCGGGAGCGGCGCCACCGGGGAGTCGGACTCCGACGGTGGTCCGGAGCGGCTCGTCGTTCGACTCCGGGAGGACGGGGACGACGGCGGCGCGTCGGGACAGAGCGGTTCGGGTCGCGCGAACGCCGACCTCGCTGCCGGCGACGGAGCGGTCGCGACCGACGGTCTCCGTGCCCTCTGCGACCGCTACCCGGACGCGACGATACTCGCGTACACGGTCGACGACGCCCCCGACGCCGCGATCGACGCGAGCCGGCTCGGGGTCGAGTACGTCTCCGGGCGGCGGCTCGCGGCCGACGGCGAGACGCTCGCGGACAGGCTGGCCGAGCGAGCGGGAGCAGGCGAGGCGGGCGACGGGCGGGAGCGCGCGCTCGAATCCGGCGCCGAGGCGGCGTCGGTCCTCGAACCGTTCATCCGGATCGTCTCGGACCGGGCGACCGACCTCGACGAGAAGCTCGACGCGCTGCTCGAACTGGGGCGCGACCGGCTCGGGCTGTCGATCGGCTACTCCTCGCACGTCGACGGCGACCGGCTCGAGATCCGACAGTACAGCGACGGGACGGGGATGCTGGACGCGCTCCTCGAGAACAACCCCGACGCGGACCGGTCGATCCCGCTGGAGCTGACCTACTGCCAGCAGACGGTGCGCGGCGACGACGTGGTCGCGTTCACGGACCCCGAGGCCGCGGGGCTGGCCGACGACCCGGCGTACGAGCGGTTCGGGTTCGGCAGCTACGTCGGCGGCAGCGTCGTCGTCGACGACGCGGTGTTCGGGAGCCTCTGTTTCCTCGACCCGGAGCGCCGCGACCGCCCGTTCGACGAGTCGGAGCGGCTGTTCGTCGAGCTGCTCGCCGACTGGCTGGGCCGCGCGATCGAGCGGGAGATCGCCCGCGAGGAACGCGAGGCGGCGGTCGAGCGGTTCGAGGAGACGCTCGAACGGATCGACGACGCGTTCTTCGCGCTCGACGACGACTGGCGGTTCACCTACGTCAACGAGAAGGCGGCGGCGCTGCTCGACCGCCAGCCCGACGAGCTGCTCGGCGCCGACGTCTGGGCGGAGTTCCCGGCAGCGATCGGCGAGGAGTACGAGACGAACTACCGGCGGGCGATGGAGACGCAGGAGTCCGTCTCCTTCGAGAGCTACTACGAGCCGCTGGACCTGTGGACGGAGGTGACGGCGTACCCCTCGCCCGACGGGCTCTCCGTGTTCTTCGCGGACGCGACGGAGCGAAAGCGGCGCGAACGGGTCCTCGAACGGCTCCTCGGGACCGTCGAAGCGCTCCAGCGGACCGACAGCAGGGAGGCGGTCGCCGACCGGCTGATCGGGGCCGCGGACGAGATCCTCGGCCACGAGATCAGCGGCGTGCGGCTGTACGACCCCGACGACGACCGGCTGCGGCTGGTCGCCACGAGCGACGGCCTCGGCGAACAGTTCGCGGACAGCCGCGGGCCGCGCCGCCCGGGCGAGGGGTTCACCGGCCGGGTGTTCGAGCGGGGGGAGCCCCGGGTGGAGGAGGACATCTCGGCGGCCGGGGACGACCGGCCGTACCACGGGATGCGTTCCGTCGCGGCGGTCCCGCTCGGCGACCACGGCGTGTTCATCGTCGGCGCCGTCGACCCGGACGCCTTCGACGAGAGCGACGTTTCGGTCCTCGAACTGCTGGCCGCGAACGCGGTCGCGGCGATGGACGCCGCCGACCGCCGCCGCCGGCTCCGGACCTACGAGGACGCGCTCAAGAACGTCGACGACATGGTGTGCGTGCTCGACGGCGACGGCGCCGTCACCTACGCCACCGGGCCGTTCGTCTCGTGGATCGGCGCCGACGACCTCGGCGACGTCGCCGGAAGGCCGCTCGATGCGCTCGTCGACGAGGCCGACGCGCCGCGGGTCGCCGACGCGGTCGCGGCGCTCACCGACGCGGCGACCGAGGCCGGCGGGGCGCCGGAGCCGACCCGGACGGTCGACCTGACCGCCGACCGCGACGGCGATCGTCGGTCGCGACACGGCGAACTGCGGCTGTCGCGGCTGTCCGACCACGGCGCCGGCGTCGTCGGGTCGCTGTCTGACACGACCGACCTCCGCCGGACGCGGACCGAGCTGTCGGCCGAGCGCGACCGCTTCCGGCGGCTGTTCGACCGGATCCCGGACCCGGTGATCGAGGTCGTCCTCGAACCGGAGGAGACGGTCATCGACGGGGCCAACCCCGCGTTCGAGGCGCAGTTCGGCGTGGACGAGACGACGCTCCGCGGCCGGACGATCGACGCGTTGGACATCCACGACGACCGGCTCGGCGACCGCGAGGGGCGCGGCGGGGTCGGGGCGGCGGACCTCGACTCGCTGGTCCGCGAACGCGGGTTCGCGACCGAAGAGGTCCGCCGGCGGACCGTCGACGGACCGCGCGAGTTCCTCTTCCGCGGGTTCAGCTACGAGACCGAGGGGACCCGCCGGGCGTTCGGCATCTACACCGACATCACCGACCGGAAGCGCCGCGAGCGGTACGTGCGGATCGTCAACCGGATCCTCAGACACAACCTGCGCAACGAGCTGAACGTCGTGTTCGGCTTCGCCGGCGAGATCGCCGACCGGACCGACGACGACCGGATCCGCGAGTTCGCGGAGCGGATCGAGGCCACGGGCAAGCGACTGAGCGGCGTCGCGGAGGGGGCGGCCACCCTCCGGCGGGTCGTCGAGGAGGGGTACGCGGCCGATCCCGAGCCGATCGACGTGGGCGCGGTCGTCGAGGAGGTCGTCACGCGCCACTCGACCGGCCGTCCCGACGCGCGGATCACCGCCGACGTGCCGGCGGGGATCGCGGTGCGGGGCGACGACCGACTCTCGATCGCGGTCGACCACCTCGTGGAGAACGCCGTCGAACACGGCGGGGACGCCCCGCGCGTCGCGGTGACCGCCGAGCGCGACCCGGACAACGGGGTCGTGGCGGTGCGCGTCGCCGACGACGGCCCGGGGATCCCGACCGCGGTGCAGGAGGTGATCACGGGGACCCGCGAGGTGACGCAGCTCCAGCACAACACCGGCGTCGGGCTGTGGATCGCCGCCTGGGTCGTTGAGGCGTACGGCGGCGAGATCCGGTTCGACGACGGGCTCGACGGCGGGGGGACGACGGTGACGCTCGTCCTCCCGGCGACTGAGCGGGGCGGGTCGGGGTTCGACGGCGAGTCGGAGCGGTAGCCGACCCGCGGCGTTCGCGCGCTTCCGACCCGTTTATTGTCGGGCGCGGCCCTCCTCCGCGTATGACCGACGACGACCGACGACGCGAGCTGATCGCCGCGCTCACCGCCGCCGACGCCGTCCGGTTCGGCGAGTTCGAGCTGTCGCACGGCGGCACGAGCGACTACTACGTCGACAAGTACCTCTTCGAGACCGACCCGGACGCGCTCCGCCTCGTGAGCGAGGCGTTCGCCGACCGCCTCGCGGACACGGACGCGAAGCTGGCGGGGGTCGCCCTCGGAGCCGTCCCCCTGGTGGCCGTGACGGCTGCGGAGCTGGGTCGGCCGTACGTCATCGCCCGCAAGCAGGCGAAGGAGTACGGCACGGGCAACCGGATCGAAGGCCGGCTCGACGACGGCGAGGAGGTCGTCGTGATCGAGGACATCGCCACGACGGGGCAGTCCGCGGTCGACGCGGTCGAGGCGCTCCGCGAGGCGGGCGCGACCGTGGACCGCGTGCTCGTCGTCGTCGACCGCGAGGAGGGCGCCGCGGAGCGTCTCGCCGACCACGACGTCGAGCTGGAGTCGCTGCTCACGGCGACGGAGCTGCTCGACGAGCGCGACGCGGAGTAGTCCGCGGCTTCCCCTTTTAAACCGACCTCACGCTTCCGGCGCCTCCACCGTCGGCACCGCGACCCGGTCGAGCACGTCGGCGATCACGTCGCGCTCGTCGACGTCGTTGACCGCCGCGTCCGGCGTCAACACGAGCCGGTGCGCGAGCGTCGGCTCCGCGACGCGCTTCACGTCGTCGGGCGTGACGAACTCGCGGCCGGCGAGGAGGGCCGCCGCGCGGGCGGTCTCGAAGAGCCGCTGGGTGCCGCGCGGGGAGACGCCGGCCTCGACGCGGCGGTCCTCGCGGGTCGCCCGCGCGAGCGCCGCCGCGTAGCGCAGCAGGTCGTCGTCGACCCGCACGGACTCGGGCACCTCCCGCAGCGCGGCCACGGCGTCGGGGTCGAGCACGCGGTCGACCGTCGGCGACTGCTCGACGCGCCCGGCGCGCCGGCGGAGCAGCTCGAGCTCGCCGTCCTCGTCGGGGTAGCCGATCGACGTCTTGATCGTGAACCGGTCGAGCTGCGCCTCCGGCAGCGGGAACGCGCCCTCGCTCTCGACCGGGTTCTGCGTCGCGATCACGTAGAACGGGCTCGGTAGCTCGTGGGTCTCGCCGTCGACGGTCACCTGGCCCTCCTCCATCGCCTCCAGCAGCGCGGCCTGCGTCTTCGGCGGCGCGCGGTTGATCTCGTCGGCGAGGACGACGTTCGCGAAGATCGGCCCCGGGGAAAACGAGAAGGAGCCGTCGCGCTCGTCGAACACGTTGGTGCCGGTGACGTCGGCGGGCAGGAGGTCCGGGGTGAACTGGATCCGCGAGAACTCCAGGCCGAGCGCGGTCGCGAACGAGCGCGCCGAGAGGGTCTTGCCGGTGCCGGGCACGTCCTCCAGGAGGACGTGGCCGCGGGCGAGGATGCCGAGCGTGACGCGGTCAAGGAACTCGCGGTCGGCGACGACCGCGCCGCCGACCTCGTCGACGACGCGGGAGCAGGCGTCGGCCGCTTCGGGGACGTCCATACCGACCGCACGGGAGCCGGGCCGAAAAGCGTTGTCGGCGGGAGGGCGGAGTACCCGAGGAGGAATCGCGGTGCCGCGCCGCGACGGCGATCGAAACGCATAACAGCGGAACCGGCCAACGTCGGAGTGAGCCGAGGTAGCCTAGCCTGGCCAAGGCGGTAGATTCGAAATCTACTGTCCATTCGGACACCGGAGTTCAAATCTCCGCCTCGGCGCTTCTCTCAGTCCCGCCCGGCGAGCGGCGGCACCGTCGCCGCCGAGAACGAACTGCCCCGAGCGACGCCGCTACGCGATCAGCGCCGCCGCGAGGAACATCCCGCCGGCGGCCGCCGGCGGGATGGTGAGGTTGTCGTCGACGGCGACGCCATAGATCAGCGGCGGGAGCCCGTCCGCGATCGCCGCGGGGATCGCGCCGGCGAGCGCGACGATCACGCCCGGGTCGGGGCCGAACTCGGGGATCGCGTACGGGACGGCGATCCCGAAGCAGACGAACACCATCGCCGCCACCACTGAGAGCCGCTTCGGCTCCGTCGCCGCGTTCTCGCCGAGGCCGCCGCTTATCGGGTCGCCGACCGAGAGCATCCACATCGCGGGCACGGCGAACACCGGCGCGAACGCGAGCGCGGCCGCGGCCATCCCGACCTGATACAGCGCGTAGCCCGCGACACCGTCGGCCTCGTAGTCGCGGACGAGCGCGTCGTACAGCGGGTCGAGCGGGCCGGCGGAGCCGGAGAGCCGCAGCGCTTCGAGGAGCCCCGCGACCGCGACGCTGAGGATCATCAGCCGCCCGGTCGTCTCCCAAGAGATCCAGCCCAACAGGTACGGGACCGGGTAGAGGGTGCCGCTCGCGTGGACTAGCCGCCGCTCGAACTCCACGCGCTCGCGCCACGCCGCGGCCGGGAGCGTCACCCCTCAGTTCCCCGCGGTCTCGACGTCGGTGTCGACCGCGTCGTACCGGTCGGCGACCGACGCGAACGGCTCGCCCTCGCGCAGCGCGGTCAGCTCGTCGGCCAAGTCCGCGACCGGGACCCGGACCTGCGCCGCGGAGTCGCGTTCGCGGAGCGTCACGGTGTCCGGGCCGTCGCCCTCGATGCCGTCGCGGTCGACCGTGACGCAGAACGGCGTGCCGACCTCGTCCTGCCGGCGGTAGCGGCGCCCGATCGAGCCGGAGTCGTCGTACGCGACCGCGAGCCCCGCGGCCCGCAGGTCGGCCGCGACCTCGTCGGCCAGCGCGGTCAGCCGGTCGTCGTTCGTCACCAGCGGGAAGACGGCGGCGTCCTGCGGCGCGACCGCGGGTTCTAAGGAGAGGTAGGTGCGCTCCTCGCCGTCGACCTCGTCCTCGCTGTACGCGTGCGCGAGCAGCGTCTGAACGGTGCGGCCGACGCCGAACGACGGCTCGACGACGTGGGGCGTGATGTGCTCGCCGCTCTCGGTCACCTCCTCGACCGAGAAGTTCGCGACGTCGGCGTCGACCTCGCGCGTCTTCCCGTTCACGTCGACCGCCACCGTCTCGCCGTCGAACGAGTCGGGGTCGCGCTCTGCGAGCGTTTCGAGCGCCTCGGCGACCGCGGCGGCGTCGCCGCCGAACTCCGGCCCCAGCACGGACATGTCGGGGTCGACGGTCGCGCGTTCGACCGTCTTCGGCTCGTCGTAGCGCTTGAACACCGTGAACGCGTCGTCGCCGTACTCGTCGTGCTTCGAGAGGTCGTAGTCGCCGCGGTACGCGAAGCCGGCGATCTCGATCCAGTCGCCGCCGACCTCGCTCTCGGCGTCCCAGCAGTCGGCCGCGTAGTGGGCGCGCTCGCCGGCGAGGTGCTGGCGGAAGCGGAAGCGGTCGAGGTCGACGCCGACGCGCTCGTACCACTCCTGGGCGACGCCGAGGTAGTAGCCGACCCACGGGGAGCCGATGACGCCCTCGTCGACCGCCTCGCCGACCGTCGTGTCGAGGTAGTCGCCGTCGTCGGCCTCCTGCTCGGTCGCGGGGTACAGGCGGACCTCGACGTCGCGCACGCGGTCGAGCGGCGGCTCGTCCTCTTCGGGATCGATGAACTGCTCCAGCTCGGCCTGCGTGAACTCGCGGAGGCGGAGCAGCCCGCCGCGCGGCGAGATCTCGTTGCGGTAGGCGGGACCGATCTGGGTGATCCCGAACGGGAGGTTCCCCCGGGCGTACTCCTTCAGTCGCGGGAACTCCACGAAGATGCCCTGTGCGGTCTCCGGGCGGAGGTACCCCGGCTGGGCGTCGCCCGGGCCGATGTCGGTCGCGAACATGAGGTTGAACGCCTCGACCGGCTGGCCGGCGAGCTCGGTGCCGCACGCGGGGCAGGCGATCCCCTCCTCGGCGATCAGCTCGGCGACCTCCTCGCCGGGCAGCGCCTCGGCGTCCTCAACGTCCGTGGCGTCCTCGACGAGGTGGTCGGCGCGGTGGGACTCGCCGCACTCGGGGCACTCGACGAGCATGTCGTCGAACCCCTCCAGGTGGCCGGACGCCTCGAAGACCGCCTCCGGCATCACCGTCGGCGCCTCGATCTCGCGGTTCCCCTCGCGGATGGTGAACCGGTCGCGCCACGCGTCCTCGACGTTCCGCTTGAGGGCGGCCCCCTGCGGGCCAAACGTGTAGAAGCCGGCGGTGCCGCCGTACGCGCCGTTCGAGCCGAAGAAGAACCCGCGACGCTTCGCGAGTTCGGCGAGCGCGTCCGCGGCCATCTACAGCCCCTCCAGCAGGTCCACGTCGCGGACGATGCCGTCGAGGTCGGTGCCCGAGACGAGCGGGACCTGCTCGATGTCGTTGCTGATGAGCTCCTGGGCGACCTCTTTTGCCGTCCGCGTGGCGTTGACCGTGATCAGTTCCTCGGTCATGAAGTGGCGGACCGCCTCGGCGGGGATCTCGACGTTCCGGGTCGGGAGGTAGCGCGCGCCGGTCGCCTTGATCCCCTCCCAGGACCACTCGGAGTCCTGCTCGGCGATCGAGTCGCCCGTGCTCGCCTCGCCCTCGACGACGCGGGCGACCTCGAGGATGTCGACCTCGGTGAGCATCCCCGCGACCGCGGCCTCGTCGTCGAGGACGACCGCGTACGGGACGCCGGAGAGCGCGATCTCGCGCTCGGCGACCGGCAGCGGCGTCCCCGCGTGGGTCGCGTTGACCTCGCGCGTGGCGAGCTCCCCCACCTGCGTCTCGCCGTCGACCTCGCCGCGGGCGATGGCCCGGACCACGTCGGTGACGGTGAGGATACCGACCAGCTCGTCGCCGTCGACCACGGGGAGCCGGCGCGACCCCTCCGCGACCATCGTCCGGGCGGCGTCGACGATGTCGTCGTCGGCCCCGGCCGTCGGGACCTCGCGCATCAGCAGCGCGAGCTGGTCCTCGTCCGGCTGGTCGATCAGGTCGTCGCGCGTGACGAGCCCGCGGTACACCTCCTCGCCGCCGGCGTCTTTCACGACCGGGACCGACGAGAACCCGTGTTCTTGAATGTACTCCAGCACGTCGTTCCGGCTCCCGGGAATCTCGACGACGACGAGCTCCGAGCGGGGCGTCATGGCGTCTGCGACGTTCATGCCCGCCTTTCAGCGTGCCACCTCTTGTATACTGCGAAGGTGTGCGGAGCCGGACCACTGACCCGCGGCGTCGGAACGGCGGCGGAGCGACGACGGATCGGCGGCAACCGGTGCCGTCCGCCGGCGTACCGCGAGGGGACGCGAGCCGATGAGAAACTCGACACGTTCGGGCACATCGTCGGCCGAGCGACGGTTTTTCGGGAGATGCGCCGGCGGACAGTCCCCGGAATCTCCGATCCGACGGTCGACGTCGGTCCGGTTCGCAACTCTTATACGTACTGTGAACTATTCACAACCATGTCACGGAGTTCCACCCCATGGGACGAGCCGGACCCCGACCGTCGCCGGACGGCGCTGCCGACGGATCCGGCGCTCGACGCCGCCGACGCGCCGGACGTGATGGCGTCCATCGACTCCTCGTCGTCGCGGCCGGAGCTCGTCATCGCGGACGTCTCGCGGGAGGACGCGTGGGTGTCGGTCGACGAGACCGACGCGACCGTCCTCGAGGAGTGGTGTTGAGCGCGTAGCGGCCTCGAACGCCGCCCGCCCCGGATCCGTTTCGCGGTTCGACGTTACTCCGGACGGAGCCCGCGCGCCGCCTCCCAGCCGCGGAGCAGCGACCCGATAGTTCGGCAGGTCGGCGTCGAGACCCCGTGGCGGTCCGCCCGGTCGACGACCGCGCCGTAGACGGCGTCGACCTCGGTGCGGCGTCCGTTCGCGACGTCCTCGTACATCGACGACCGGTTGGCGGCGGTGTCGGCGGCGACGCGCTCGACGGCGGCGACCGCGCGGTCGTCGACGAGGTCGACCCCGGCCGCTCGGGCGACGCGGGCCGTCTCGCGGGCGGCCGCGCGGGCGACGCCGCCGGCGGGCCCGTCGAGTGTCGGTCCGTTCTCGGTCCGCGCCAGCGCCGAGGGGCCGTTGATCCCGGCGTTGACCGCGAGCTTCTCGAAGCGGCGCGCCGGCATGTCCTCGGCGACGACCGTCTCGATACCGGCCGCGTCGAAGGCTGCCCCGACCCGCGCGGCCGCCGGGCTCGCGCCGCCCGAGAGCGCCCCGACGGCCACCTCGCCGACGCCGGTACAGGTGACCCGGCCCGGCTCCGCGAACCGGGCCCCGTAGCTCGCGGTCCCGGCGAGCACCGTCGCGTCGAGCGCGGCGACCAGCCGCTCCTCGGTGAGCCCGTTCTGGAGCGAGCAGACCGCCTCGTACTCGCCGGTCGCGAGCGCGCGGGCGGCCGCGTCGGTGTCGTACGCCTTCGTCGTGACCACGGCGAGGTCGGCGGCGCGGTGCGTCCCGTCGGTGAGCGCGCGCGGCGTGACGCGGACGTCCACTTCGCCGTCGATCCGGAGCCCGTCCTCCCGGATCGTCCGCATGTGCGGGTCGCGCCCGACGAGCGTCACGTCGTGGTCGCGCGCCAGCAGCCCGCCCACGAGGCTCCCGAGCGCGCCGGCGCCGTAGACGAGCACCTCCATGGGAATACCACGCGCGTCGACCGAAATAGGGGTACCGGTCGGGCGGGTCGGGGACGGCCGGAACGGCCGGCTCAGCCCTTCAGTCCGCTCCCGGTCAGCGGCACGACCACGTCCTCGTCGGGACCGATCTCGCCGCGCTCGCGGAGAACCCGGAGCGCCGCGGGCGCGACCGCGCAGGTCGGCTCCGTGTAGAAGCCGGCGGCGTGGAGCCGGTCGAGTTCGCGCGTCGCGGCCGCCTCGGTGACCGCGAGCGCGTCGCCGCCGGTCGCGTCGATCGCCTCGCGGATCTCCCGGTCGCGGACCGGCTCGGCGATCTGGATCCCGTCGGCCGCCTCGTTGACCGCGCCGTCCGGGGCCGCCGCCTCCGGCCCGTGGAGCGCTCGGACGATCGGCGCGACGCCGGCCGCCTGCGCCCCGTAGAGCCGCGGGACGGAGTCGACCCAGCCGGAGCGTTCGAGCCGCCGGAACCCCCGGTAGGCGCCGAGGAACAGCGTCCCGTGGCCGAGCGGCGTCACGACCGCGTCGGGGGCGTCCCAGCCGCGCTGGAGCGCGATCTCGTACGCGACCGTGGCGGTCCCCTCGAAGAACGCGGGGTTCCAGGCGTGGCTGGCGTACCAGGCGGAGTCGCCGCCGTCGCCTACGCCGGCGTCCGCGTCGTCACCCTCGGCGTCGTCCCCCTCACCGAGCGCCGCGATACACGCGTCCGTCACGTCTCCCCGGCTCCCCTCGATCCGGACGGGCTCCGCGCCCGCCCGCCGGATCGCGCGGAGCTTCGACTCCTTGACGTCGGCGGGGACGTAGATCTCGGCGTCGATGCCTGCGCGGGCGGCGTAGGTCGCGATCGCGGCGCCCGCGTTGCCCGAGGAGTCCTCGACGACGCGCTCGACGCCCAGCTCGCGGGCCCGCGTCAGCGTCGTCGTCGCGCCGCGGTCCTTGAACGAGCCGGTCGGGAAGACGTACTCCAGCTTGAACGACGCGTTCCAGGGAGGGCGGTCGGTCCCCCCGTCCCCGGCCGGTTCGCGCCCCTCGTCGGCGTCGACGAGCGGCGTCATCCCCTCACCGAGCGTCACGCGGTCGCGGAGGTCGTCGCCGACGGCGAGCAGGTCGTCGAACGCCCACAGGCCGTCGCGCGCGTCGAACGCGTCGGGGTCGGGCGCCGCGCCCTCGGGCGTCGGCGGATCGGCGAAGTCGAGCGGAGCGCCGCACCGACAGCGCCAGCGGTCGCGGTACGTCTCGCCGCACTCGGGACAGCCGAGCCGGCGGGGACCGGTCGCCGCCGGCCCGGAACCGTCGGAGTTCCCCATCAGTACTCGTCGACGTTGGTGCCGATCGAGCAGACGTACTCGCCGGCGGCCACCTGCGGGAGCCGGCGCGTCCGCCAGAAGATCCCGTCCGTGTCGGCGGTGACGCGGCCCTCCAGGGCGCCGAAGGTGTCGGTCACCTCGAAGAGGACGTCGCCGGCCGAGACGCGCTCGCCGAGTTCGCGCTCGAAGCGGACCAGGCCGCCGGCGGGCGAGCCGTACTGGTCGAAGCCGCGGGCGCGCGTCTGCGATTCGAGGGACGCGTCGCCGTCGAGGAACCCGTAGTGGCGGAGCACGTTGAACACGCCCTCGACGCCGTACCGGATCGACTCCTCGTCCCAGCCGACGCAGCCGCCGAGCTCGGGGTCGACGGTGGGGATGCCGTGCTCCGGGCCGGCGCGGGCGAGCTGACCGTCCGGGCCCTTGATGTCGAGGACGTGCCCGCAGCCGAACGCCTTCGCGAGCTCCAGGCACTCCCCGTGGAGGCGGTGGCGGACGCCGCAGCGCACGCGGGTCTCGTTTATCATCCGGCTCGTCGACCCCTGGTGGAGGTCGAGGATGTAGTCCGCGCGTTTGGCGATCTGAAACGTCTCGTAGGCGATCCGCTCGCTGGTCGTCCCGTCGGCGTCGCCCGGGTAGCCGCGGTTCATCTTCCGGTCGTCGACCGGGTTCCGGTGTTCCGCGGCCTGGAACGCGAAGTGGTTCACGATGCCGACGACGAGGACCGACCCGGACAGCTCGGCCGGATCGAGCCGCGGAACGACGCGGTTGACGACGCCCAGCCCGTTCAGCTCGTCGCCGTCGCTCACCGCCTGGACGTACAGCGTCGGCCCGTCGGCCGCGCCGTTGACCGCGGCGACCGGCAGCCGAACGGGGCTCCCGTCCCGCATCTCCCCCACCTCGAGACGGCCCGTGTCCGTCTCGCCCGGAGAGGCGCGGGCCGTTCCCAGCGTTATCATTACGCGGAGGTGGGGCGGCCGGGACTTTATCCGTTCGGTCCGCGGCGATCCGGCCGACGCAAGCTTTATCGCCGCTTTCCGTCAATGAGAGATACCCACAACCGCCGCGGCGCCGGTCCCCCGTCCGTCTCGACGACCGCGGCGAGTCCCCATGAGCATCGACATCGACCCGCTGCGCGAGGCCGACGGGATCACCGTCACCGACCACATCGAGAACACGCAGTTCGAGGTGTACACCGACCGACCCGTCGAGCCGCGCCGACGGCCCGAGTCGGACCACTACTTCCCGGTCGACGCCAGCGTCGCCGTCGAGACCGGATCGATCGAGATACCGCGCGTCGCGGTCGTCGAGACGCGCGCGGGCGACGGGACGCTCCTCACCCACGGCGACTGCTACACGATGCCGGACGGGACGTACCACGTCGGGATCAACCCGGCGCCGACGAAGCTGTACCTCGCCTTCGACTCCGGGTTCTCAGTCTCGACGACCGACCGGACCACTCGGATCGACCTCGACACGCCGGGCGCCGTCGGGCTCGGGTTCCGGTCGCTCCACCAGACGCCGGCGGGGACGATCACCACCCCCACGGACCCGGAGTCGCTGATGGGCGCCGTCTCCCTGCTCGGCTCCGCGCTCCAGACGACGAGCCCCGAGCGGTCGTTCCCGACCCTGCGGGGCCACCCGCCGCTGGTCGAGCCGGGCGACGAGTTTCACGCACCCGAGCGTGTCGAGCCGGTCGACAGCGGCGTCCGGATCGTCGTCCCGCCGGAGTACCGCTACCTCTACCCCGTCGTCTCGCTGGCGTACTACTTCGCGGCCGAGGTCGTCCCGGGCGACGCCCCGCGGATCGAGGGCGACGGGTGGTCGTACCCCCTCGAACCCGGGTTCGAGGCGCGGACCGCGCAGGTGCTCAGGCAGTCGTTCCACATGGACTGTCTCGCCCGCACGGAGGGGTTCTACCCGGTCGACCTCCACGAGCGCGAGACGACCGACCTCGACCTCGACTGGGAGCGGCTGTACGACCTCCCGCTCGCGGCGCGGCTCGGCGAGTACCTCGACGTCCCGTTCGAGGCGGTCGAGCCGGAGCTTCCGCAGTGGACGCTGACGACGGACGTCCGTCCCGACCCGGCGAACGTGGAGATGCTCCCGTTCGTCGCCGGCGAGCTGTCGATCGTCCGCTCGCCGGAGACCGTCACGCCGGTGGACGACGACGGCGGCGTCGGCGTCGGCTTCTTGGGCGGTTCGGACCGGAGCTCGTCGGCGGCCACGAGGCGAGAGGTCCCGGTCGGCGGCGTCGCGCCCGACGGCGGCGCCCTCGGCGACGCCGAGTTCGTTCGCGGCGCCGCGAGCGCGGAGGCCACCCGCGGCGCGGACGCCTCGGCAGACCGCGGCGCCGTCGCGGCACAGACCGACTTCGTTCGGCCGGAGCCGGTCGACACGGTCGAGCACGCGTGGGTCGGCGACGGCGTCCCGCTCGACGCCAACAAGGCGACGCTCGACGCGTACCACCGCCGGCTCGAAGCGGGCCAAGTCGAGCAGTCGCGCATCTCCGTCCTCGTCGTCTGTAACGACGAGCAGATGCGAGAGGAGGGCAACGTCGCTGACCTCTACGGGCTCCGCGACATGGTCCAGTTCGACATCGAGGTGCGCCACGACCTCACGCGCGCGGAGATGCGCGAGACCCTCGAATCCGACGTGGACTTCCTCCACTACATCGGCCACGTCGACGACCGCGGGATGCAGTGCGCCGAGGAGTACCTAGACCTGACCGACGAAGACCTCGAAATCGGCGTCAGCGCCTTCCTGCTCAACGCCTGCCAGTCTTACCAGCAGGGCGAGGCCTTGGTCCACCGCGGCTCGCGCGGCGGCATCGTCACCCTCTCCGACGTGGCGAACTCGCCCGCGACGACACTCGGCCGGATCATCGCCCGTCTGATGAACAGCGGGTTCAACCTCCGGACCGCGCTCCACGTCGCGAAGCGCGAACTGATTACAGGTCATCAGTACATCGTGGTGGGGGACGGGGGAACGACGATCTGTCAGAGTCGGAGTGGAGCCGCGCTCGTTTTGAATATGGATCAGCGACCTGACTCAAGTTGGGATATATCGACGGAAATCTATCCTAATGGACCATACGGCCTCGGATCGATGAGTTCACTAAATTTAGGGACAATTAGCAAAAACTACTATGTCCCAAATGGAATTTCAGCGACAAGTATATCTCCTGATGAAGTGTATGATTTCTTACAATTAGAGACAGTACCAGTATTTAGTGACGGCGGTCTGACTTGGAGTGACGAGCTACTATCGTCTAGGGACCGGGATTAACTGTAGCCATATTTGCCGCCGCGGGCGCCGCCTGCGTCAGCAGCAGGAGGGCGGTGAACAGGACGCCGGCCATTTTCGGGTGCTCTGCCACGTAATCTGCCACACTTTCGTGCATATTCGAAAAGTATCAGGATAAATAAATATTAAGATTGTTCTGCGGTTGAGTAACAGAGATATTTGAAATGTGTTTTTATTGTATTAAATTAACAGGCCCGTGAGAGCCGGAGAATCAGGCGTTTGCTGGGCTCACAGATGACCGATGCTGATCGCGCTCGCGACGCCGACCGAGGACCGCGTTTTTTCACCGCGCGGCGCGGAACGGACCGTGCCATGACCGACATCGAAGCGGCGATCCGAGAGGCGTTCGAGCACACCGAGTACGACCTCGGCGACGTCGCGGTGAACCGCCGACAGATCCGCGTGCCGGTGAGACAGGAGGGCGCCGACCCCGACGCGCTCCGAGCCGTTATCGAGGAGGCGCTCGGCGCGGACGCGCTCGCCGCCGTGACGGTGACCACGGAGCGCATCGCCGGCGAGGACACCGTCGGCACCGTCGTGTCGTTCCGCTACCGGGATTGACGCGGCCGACGGGCGGGCCGAGACCCGAGCACGGTGCCCGGGCCTGCGACGCGATACGGTTAACAGGGCGGTACCCGTACACACGGATCATACGATGACGGCCGAGGTGAGACACGACGGCGCACAGTACCTCGCCGGCTCGCCCGTTCGGGTCGCGATACTCCGGGCGCTGCGCGAGGAGCCGCGGCGCCCGGCCGAGCTGACCGACGCGGTCGACGCCACGCGAACGACGGTCCAGCGGATCCTCGGAGGGTTCCGCGAGCGCGACTGGGTCGTGAAACGCGGCGCCGCCTACCGGGTGACGCCGACCGGAGAACGCGTCCACGACGCGTACGAGACGCTGCTGACGGAGGTCGAGCGCGGCGACCGCTACGGTCGGTTCGCCGAGACGGTCGAGCGCGTCGGCGTCGACTTCCCCGCGGAGGGGATCCCCGACAGCGACCTCACGGTCGCCTCCGACCAGAACCCGCTGGCGGCCGTCGACCGCCTCACCGACCTCTTACGCGAGAGCCGCGGGGCCGAGATCCGGGCCGTCTCTCCGGTCGTCCTCCAGCAGTTCAACGACGCGGCGGCCGCGGCGCTGGACGGCGGCGCGAGCGTCGAGCTGATCATCGACCGCGACGTGGTCGACGCGTCGGTCGCGGAGTTCGGCCCGGCGACCGACCGCGCGCTGGAGGACGACGACGCGACGGTGTACGTGAGCGCCGAATCGATCGAGTACGGGCTCGTCCGCTGTGACGACGTCGCGTGCGTGACCGCGTACGACGAGCGGAACAACCCGCGGTGCGTGCTCGAATCGACCGACGAGACGGTGGTCGACTGGGTCGACAACGCGTTCGCGTCGCTTCGAGACGACGCGACGCGGCTCTCGGCGGTCGTCGAACGCGCCTGAGAAGGGGAAAGCGACCGCTACGCGTCGTCGCTCGCGGCGTCGTCGTCGCCGGGCGCCTCGGTCGTCGCGTCGTCGTCCGGGTCGAAGTTCGCGGGAACGACCGTCGGGTGGTCGATGCCGACGGAGGGCGTGGTGGCGCTCATGGCTCTACGTGAGTGTACGCGACTCTCACCCTAAAGATTACCCATAGGCATAACGCATCCGGGCGCGGGCCCCGGATGCTCAGTGGTTATACGGCCGCTACGCGACCTGTTCGTCGTACAGGTCCTGCGCGTGTTCGATCGCCTCTTTCGCCGCCGCTTTGTCCTCCCAGCCGAGCGTTTCGACCTCCTTGCCGGCCTCGAGGTTCTTGTAGGTCGCGAAGAACTCGTCTATCTCGTCGAGGGTCTGCTGGGGGATGTCCTCGAGGTCTTCGATGTGATCGAATCGGGGGTCCTCGGTCGGCACCGCGATCACCTTGTCGTCCTGCTCGCCGTCGTCGTCCATCTTCATCATGGCGACGGGGCGGGCCTCGACGACGCAGCCGGGGAACGTCTGGTCCTCGACGAGCACCATCACGTCGAAGGGGTCCTCGTCGTCGTAGTACGACTGCGGGATGAAGCCGTAGTCGTACGGGTAGTGGACGTTCGAGTGAAGCACGCGGTCGAGCACGACGCCGGGGATGTCCTTGTCGTACTCGTACTTGTTCCGCTCGCCCTTGAGACACTCGACGACGGCGTAGATCTCGTCCGGCGCGTTCGGTCCCGTCTCGAGATCCTCCCAGAGGTTGGCCATGTGTCCGTTGGTGGGTGGAAGTCGGCCAAAGTCCTTTCGGGATCGCGCGAGCGCGTCGGTCACCGATCCCCGTCGCAACGACGGAGGGCCGGCGCCACTGACCCCCGTCGCAACGACGGGAGACCGGCGCCACCGAACCACGAGGAGCCGAGGTCACGAAGGGGGACACCGGGCGAGGCCGGATCTCCGCGGTTTCGATCGTGAGCCGTACGCCGAACGCGACCGACGATCCCTCGGTCCACCCGCTGAAAGCGGAATCGATCAGTCGAACGCGTTCCATCGCCGGATACCACGAGCGTCCGCCGAGAGACCGTCGGTACCGAGAGATCCGGACAACCGTGCGAGGTTACGCATCGCAACGGTCGTGAATGTTGAGAAAGATTATAAGTTCGGGTCCCTTCCCGTCAGGCATGTCAGAGGCACAAACAGTCACTGATGAATCGACGGCGGCAAGCGATCTAACGGCGTTCCAGCAGAACATCCTCACCATCCTCGCCGAGGAGCCGATGTACGGCCTCGCAATCAAGCGGGAGCTGGAGGCGTACTACGGCTCCGAAGTGAACCACGGCCGCCTGTACCCCAACCTCGACGACCTCGTCGACCACGGGCTCGTCGAGAAGAGCGAACTCGACAAGCGGACGAACCAGTACGAGCTCACCGACGAGGGCCACGACGTCGTCCTCGGCCAGATCGAGTGGGTCCTCGACCGGTTCGTCACCGACGAGAAACGCGCGGACGAGGTCCGCGCGCTGCTCGAGTGAGCCGGAGCGCCGGCGCCCGCGCGGTATCGGTTTCCAACTGAAATTCTGGCACACGGCGCGGCGAAAGCCGCGTTCTCTTTCCGCTGAGCGACCGCTACGTCGAACCGTCGTCGTCGGCCGACTCTCGGTCGTCGAGGGCCTCGACCGCGACGGACTCGTCCACGTCGGCGGCGACGGACTCGATCACGGAGAGCGATTCCTCAACGGCGGCCAGCTGCTCGTCGGTCGGCCAGCCGTTCCGGACCAGGTACTCCTCGCGGAACTCGGCGCGCATCTTCGGGGTGGCGTCGTCGACCGGGCGGACGTAGTGGTTGCTCATGAACGCCGCGAACGTCTCCGCGGTCCGGGCGTGGACGTCCGCCTCGCGCTCGGCGACCGCCTCGGCGACCGCCTCGTTGTACGCGGCGACCTCGCGGTAGCGGTCGGCGTCGCCCGGCCCGGAGAGCGACACCTCGACCGCGCGGTCGGTGTCCTCGACGCGGTCGAGCTGGACCGTCCCCTCCTCCATCCACTCGTCGGGGTACAACACGAGCGCGTCGTCCTCGTCGCGGACGCGCGCGGTGTAGCCGTACTCGGCCGCGAGCGCGTCGCGCCGCTCGCGGTACTGGTCGGCCGCCTGCTCGATCTCGGGCGTCGGCTCCGCGGACTCGGCCTCGCGGGCGAGCCGGGTGAGCCGCTCGGCCTCGTCGACCGCCTCGACCGGGACGTCCGGGACGCGCTCCTCGTCGCGGTTGGGGGACTCCGCGGCGTCCGCGGGGTCGTCCGCGTCGGTGGGGCCGTTCGCCTCCGCGTCTTCTTCCACCGCCATCATCTCCCGCGCCCGTTCCTTCGCCCACTCCGGCGGTTCGTCGTCAGTTCGCGTCATCGAGTGCCTCGTTCGCCAGATCGTCGGCGCGCTCGTTTATCTCCCGCGGTACGTGGGCGATCGACCAGCGGTCGAACCGCTCCAGCAGCTCCCGGGCGCGGACGCGGCGCTCGCGGAGCTCCGGGTCGTTGGCGTTCCACTCGCCGCGGACCTGCTTGACGGTCAGCTGCGAGTCGCCGCGGACGTCGACGGCGTCGAAGCCGTACTCGTCGGCAGCCTCCAGCGCGCGGATCAGCGCGGCGTACTCGGCCTGGTTGTTGGTGGCGCGGCCGATCCGCTCGCCGCCCTCGGCGACGACCCCGTCGGACGTGACCAGACACCAGCCGACCGCGGCCGGGCCCGGGTTCCCGCGGGAGGCGCCGTCGAAGTAGACGTGCGCGCGGCCCCCGCCGTCGCGCAGCAGGGCGGTCAGTCGGGTGGGGTCGCTCCCCTGGACGACGACCTTGTCGTCGTACGCGACCGCGACGGCCCCCTCGCGCTCGGCGCGCCACCGCTCGTGGGGGGTGTTCCCCTCGTCGATCCGGACGCCCTCGCCCGCGAGTCGCTCGCGCGCGGCGGTCGGGTCGCAGTCGATCGTCGGCATTCGTCCGGGTTCCGCGCCCGGCGGACAAAGGGCTGTCCGTCCGGGGTCCGCCGTTCGTCGGGGGCGAACCGAACCGTGACAGCTACCCGCACGGTAACGAACTTTTAAGTAAAACCGATTGGATAGCATATAAATGCGATGACACGGCCCACCCGGCAACGGGATCACGACCGGCAGCGCGTGGGGGACGAAGAGGCCGAGGAAGACGAGATCGACGTCGAGGAGGTCGAGGACATTGACGAGTTGGACCCCGAGGACTTCGATCCGGAGGACCTCACCCGGACGGCAGACGGGGAGCTGATACACGAGGAGACGGGGATGATCATCGAAGACGAGCAGATCGATCCCGGCCCGGAGTGGCGCGCGTTCAACCACAACGAGCGGCAGGAGAAGTCGCGCGTCGGCGCCCCGACGACCAAGACGATGCACGACAAGGGGCTGACGACGACGATCGACTGGAAGGACAAGGACGCCTACGGGCGCTCCATCTCCTCGAAGAAGCGGTCGCAGATGCACCGCCTGCGCAAGTGGCAGGAGCGAATTCGGACGAAGGACGCGGGCGAGCGCAACCTCCAGTTCGCGCTCTCGGAGATCGACCGGATGGCGAGCGCGCTCGGGGTGCCGCGCTCGGTACGGGAGGTCGCGTCCGTCATCTACCGACGCGCGCTCAACGAGGACCTCATTCGGGGGCGCTCCATCGAGGGCGTCTCCACCGCGGCCCTGTACGCCGCCTGTCGCAAGGAGGGCATTCCGCGGAGCCTCGAGGAGATCTCCGAGGTCTCGCGGGTCGACCGCAAGGAGATCGGCCGGACGTACCGCTACATCTCCCAGGAGCTCGGCTTGGAGATGCGCCCGGTCGACCCGAAGAAGTACGTCCCGCGGTTCTCCTCGGAGCTGGAGCTCTCCGAGGAAGTCCAGTCGAAGGCCAACGAGATCATCGAGACGACCGCCGAACAGGGCCTCCTCTCCGGGAAGTCGCCGACGGGCTACGCCGCCGCCGCCATCTACGCGGCCTCGCTGCTCTGCAACGAGAAGAAGACACAGCGCGAGGTCGCCGACGTCGCGCAGGTCACCGAAGTCACCATCCGCAACCGGTATCAAGAGCAGATTGAGGCGATGGGAATTCACAGTTAGGACGGTCTCGCGGTCGCTTCTCTCGCTTCCCTGCTTTCGCTTCCGGGCTTCGCGTTCCGCCGCGCCGGAAACGTTCAAGCCGGTGCGCCGCCAACGCCGACCCGAATGCGGCTCGACGAGTTCATCGAGTTCGAGGCGAACGAGCGCGCCGAGCGGCGGCGCCTCGCCGCGGAGAAGGACTACGGAATCTTGGACCACCTCGACTCCTTCGAGCGGCGCTTCGACGAGCACGTCTCCGACGACGCCGTCGTCGGCAGCGTCTCGCCCGCCATCTTCGTCGGCCGCGCGGACTACCCGAACGTCTCGACCGGGCTGCTCTCGCCGGTCGGCCGCGAGGAGCGCGCGGCGGCGTTCGAGACCTCCGCCGCGTGGTACGACGAGGGGGTCTCGATTTCGGACGTGTTCGACCGCCGGACGAGCCTGCTCAACTCGACCCGGGGCGTCGACGTCGCGGACGCGGGCGCGACCGGCGGGGTGAAGTCCGTCGGCGGCGGGAGCGGGCCGGCCGAGAGCGTCCACGACGCGTGGGACGGCTGGCTGGGCGTCCAACGCGAGGTCGCGATCGCCGACCGCCCGGTCGACGTGGAGATCGGGCTCGACGGCCGCCCGGACCTCGACTTCGAGGTCGGCACGGAGGACATCAAGACGCCGACCGGTCCGCGCGCCGCGGCCCGGACCGCCGACCTCGGCGAGAATCCCCACGTCCCGCGGCCGGTGAAGAAGACGCTCGAAGACGACGACTGGCGCGCCGAGGGGGCGATGACGTACCTCTACCGCCGCGGGTTCGACGTGTACGAGATCAACACGATCCTCTCGGCGGGCGCGCTCGGGCAGGGCGAGAACCGGCGGCTCGTCCCGACGCGCTGGTCGATCACGGCCGTCGACGACACGGTCGGCCAGTTCCTCCGCGGCTCGATCCGCGATCACCCGACGATTGACCGGATCGAGGTCCACCGCAACGAGTACCTCGGCAACGCGTTCTGGGTGATCCTGGTGCCGGGACAGTGGGAGTACGAGCTCGTCGAGATGAAATCGCCCGGCTCGATCTGGAATCCGGATCCGGAGGCCGGCGTCTACCTCGCGGCCGCCAGCGAGGGGCGCGAGGGGCGGACCAGCTACGTCGAGGAGACGGCGGGCGCCTACTACGCGGCCCGGCTCGGCGTCCTCGAACACCTCGACGACCGCGGCCGGCAGGCGAAGGCGCTCGTCTGCCGCCACGTCTCCGACGACTACTGGGGCCCGGTCGGCGTCTGGCAGGTGCGCGAGGCCGTCCGCAACGCGTTCGAAGGCGAGTTCGGCGCCGCGGAGACGTTCGGCGAGGCGGTCCGCGGCGTCGCCGACCAGCTCCCCGTCTCGCTGGGGCGCCTCCGGCGGAAGTCGACGATGGCCGCCGGGCTCCAAGCGAACCTCGCGGACTTCGTCGACGCGGACTGACCGGCGGCACGACGGCTCCCCGCCCCGATCGCTTTAGTTACGCCGCCGAGTGGGCGGCGTATGGTCTCTCTCGTCCCCGCGTTCGGCGGCGTGCCCGGCGGTCCGGAGCTGATAATTATCCTCGTTATCGCCGTGGTCCTCTTCGGCGTGCCGCTCGTCCTCGTCGCGGGCGCGGTGGTGTACCTCGCGACGCGCTCCGACGACGAGACAGCGAACGGCGAGACGGCGGACAGCGAGACGGCTGACGACGACCGGATCGCGGAGCTGGAGAAGGAGGTCGAGCGCCTCCGCGAGCAGGTCGGCGACGAACCGGACGAGCTCGAGGAGGAGGAAACGGAGAGCTCATAATTGCTCGAAGCGGTCGGCGCGCGCCGCCGAGCGCCCACCGGGCGCGAGGAGCGCGTGCGAGGGACGCGGCGACCGGAGCGAAGCGGAGGGAGCCGCGAGGCTGGGGAGGCGTGAGGTGCGGGGCGGTGCTGTGCGGGGCGGGACACAAAGGGGCAGTCGGGAGGCGGGCGCAGGCGACGTAAGCACTGGAAGGAGCGAGTGGAACGAGCGACTGAAGCGCGCAACGAGCGTGCGCCCGCCTCCCGACTGGGGCTTTGGCGGTGTCAGCCGTGAGAGGGGTAGGCCGTCGGTATCGGACCGACCGGTCTCCACCACCGACTCATCGCGGGACTACCTCCTCTCAGTCCTCGGCCCAGTAGTACAGCTCTTCGCGGGGCGCGTCGCAGTTCGGACAGTTCTCGGGGAGCTCCGTGCCGATCTCGCCCATCTCGCCGCACTCCCAGCAGCGCCACATCACGTAGGCGGTGCCGAACACGTCGCGGGCGTCGGTGAGCGTCAGCGGCTCCGAGCCGGACGGCGCCGAGACGTAGAAGCCGTCGTCGTCGACGCCGCGGACCGACCCGAGCTTCTCGCCGTCCTCGTTGTACACGGACTGGCCGATACTCACGTCGGCGAACACGGGTTCTTCGGAGGCCATGTGCGGGTGTACGTGTTTATCACTTATAATTGTGATAGTAGGTAGCACGACACGCACTCGGGAGAGAAGTGGCAATCACCGCTCGTGCCGACGACGGATCGGCTGTGGATTTCGCCGAGACCCCAGTTGCTCGCTTATAAATGACCGCCAGCAGATCGGCTGCGAACACCGCCAAAGCCCCAGCCGGGAGGACGGCGCACACTCGTTGCGCTCCTCGGTCGCTCACTCCGTTCGCTCCCTGCGGTGCTTGCGTCGTCTGCGCCGTCCTCCCGGCTGCCCCTTTGAGTCCCGCCCCGCACCGCACAGCAACCGCACCTCACGCCTCCCCAGCCTCGCGGTTCGCGCTCTTCGAGCGCTCACCGCGTCCCTCGCGCGTGCTGCTCGGCCGCGAGACGGCCTCGCAGGCACGCGCCACCGCACAGCAAACCGGTGGCTCCACGCCGGCGGTAATCACACGACGAACCGAAAATTCGGCTCAGAAGATCTGAAACGACCGCTTCAGGCGACCGGCGTGCGCTCGACGACCGTGCCGTCGACGGTCGGGTACTGCTCGACGATTTCGCCTTCGTCGAGGTCGCCGTCCTCGACCATCTCCTCTAAGAGCCACCACGCGACCTCGACGTGGTCCGACTTCACGGTGTAAAACTCCTCGGGAACGCCGAGCGCCTCGAACCGCTCGGGCTCGGCGAACGCCTTCCCGTAGACGAGCGTGCCGTCGTCGGTCACCTCGTCGAACTCGCGGCGGATGTTCTTCGCCATGCGCTTCAGGCGGTTCCGGTGTTGCGCGGCGTCTTTGAACACCGACGTACAGAAGTACACCTGCTCGTGGCTCGCCATCTCCTCGAGGATGGCGTCCTTCGACCCCTCGACCGCGGACATGTGCCCCTCCTGGAGCTCGAACCCCTCCTCTTGCATCCGGCGGTAGTTCCCGTCGGACATCTCGAACTCGTTGATGTTACAGAACTCGGCGGCGCCCTCGTCGAGGAACTCCAGGAACTCCGGCTCGGCGCGAATTCCCGGGATCTCGAAGGCGGGGGTGAGCCCCTCCTCGCGGGCGATGTACAGGATCTCTTCCCACTCGGTGCCGTGCATGTCGCCCCACAGCTCGACGGGCGGGTGGAAGCGGATCTCGTCGAGGCCCGCCTCCGAGAGCTTCCGCATGTTCTCGCGGCCGCCCGTAATTCCGGTGTAGAGGTGGGTGTGGTGGTCCTCGCCGAACTCGTCTTTCAGCAGTTCGAGGTACCGGGTCGTCTTCGCCATCGCCTCCTGCGGCTCACCGCCGGTGATCGAGGTGCCGAGCGCGCTCATGCGCTTGGCCTCCTCGATGACGTCCTCGTCGGACTCGACTTTCCGCTCGTTGGCGTACACGTCGGTGACGTTCTTCCGGTTCTCTCCGAGGGGGCAGTAGAAGCAGTCCCGCTGGTCGCAGTACCCGTAGACGAAAAGCACCATCTTCCCGCCCTTGGCGCACTGTTCACAGCCCTTGGAGATCATCTACCCCTTCCTACCGGCTGCGGCCTCAAAAAGCGTCCGAACCGCACGCTCCCGGGAGATCCGTTGGCACGGCCGCGGATTCGGCGGTTCGACGCCCAGCCGAGCGGCGCCGAAGCGGAGGTGAGCGAACACAAAGTATGTACCCCCGCCGCCGATACGTGAGGCCATGAAATCCGGTGAGACGTTCGACTCCGCCGACGAGAACCGCTCGACGACCGACGCGACCACCCGTCGGGGGGCGTTCGGGCTCGCGGGCGCCGTCGGGATCGCGAGTCTCGCCGGCTGTACCGCGCTCGACGTCGCGACCGGCGACGGGCCCGCGGAGTTCGCGGCGGGCACCGCGACGGTGCGCGATACGACCCTCTCGGAGAGCGGGTACGAGCTCAACGAGGTGTCCGACGAGGTGATCTCGCGGGAGGTGGAGGTCGGCGGACAGACGCGGGAGGTGCGCGTGACGAACACGGTCGCCGAGTACGACAAGGCCGTCGAGCTGTTCGGCGAGCGCTACCAGGCCGCCGTCTTCGCCGCGGTGACGACGCCGCAGATCGAGGTGCTCGGCCGGGCGCTCAACCCGATCGCCGAGCTGGGCACCCGCGAGCGCGCCGACCTCATCCTGAGCCGGTACGAGGGGGTCGGCGACCTCGAACGCGGCTCGGAGTACTCGACGGCGGTGCTCGGTTCCGACGCCGAGGTCGTCGTGTACACGGCCGACGGCGAGATCGAGGGGACGGGCGCGAGCACCGAACTGGAGCTTCACATCGGCGAGCCGGTCGGGGTCGAGGACGACTTCGTCCTCCCGCTGGCGGCGTATCCGGCCGCGTTCAGCGACGGCGAGAACGTCCGCCGCATGATGAACGGGCTCGAACACGAACCGAACGAAGAGAACTAAGCGCGGTCGCCGACGCGGGCCCACCCTCACCGACGCGACCGCCCGCGACGGCGCAGTCGCCGGGTTCACCGGGCGCGACCCGAGCCGAAAACATATGCCGCCCCCCCGCGTAGCCTCGGACGATGCTGCTCGTCCTCTGTGTCGACCTCGACGACGACCTCGGCCGCAAGACGGGGATCCCCACCCCTGTCATCGGCGCCGACGACGTCACCGAGGCCGCGGTCGCGCTCGCGACCGCCGACCCAGAGGACTCCGACGTGAACGTGCTCTTCCAGGGCGTCAACGTCCACGACGAGCTCGCCGCCGAGGGCGAGGCCGTGGAGGTCGCGGCCGTCACCGGCGTCGACGGCCCCGACGTGAAGGCGAACCGCGCGGTCGGCCAAGAGGTCGACCGCGTGCTCGCCGAGCTGTCGACCGGCGAGGAGGTGTCCGCGGTCGTGATCACCGACGGCGCCCAAGACGAGTCCGTCCTCCCCGTGATCCGGTCGCGGATGCCGATCGACGGGATGCGCCGCGTCGTCGTCCGGCAGGCGCAGGACCTCGAATCGCTCTACTACACGATCAAGCAGGTCCTCGCCGACCCGGAGACCCGCGGCACCATCTTAATCCCGCTCGGCGTGGTCCTCCTCATCTACCCGCTCGTCGTCGTCGCGAACCTCTTCGACGTGGCCGGCGCGGCAGTGCTGGGAATCCTCTCCGGCGCGGTCGGGCTCTACTCGCTGTTCCGCGGGCTGGGGCTCGAAGACACCGTCGACGGCGCCGCCGAGAGCGTCCGCAACGTCCTCTACACCGGGCGGGTGACGCTCGTCACCTACGTCGTCGCACTCGCCTTGGTCGTCGTGGGCGGCGTTCAGGGCGTCGACACCGTCGACGTCGTCCGGACCGCACAGGGGAGTCCGCTCGCCGCCGGCACCGCCCTCGCCGCGTTCGTCCACGGGTTCGTCCAGTGGCTCGGCGTGGCGGGCGTCACCTCCAGCCTCGGGCAGATCACCGACGAGTACCTCGCCGGTCGGTTCCGGTGGCGCTACCTCAACGCCCCCTTCTACGTGGCCGCCATCGCCGTCGTGCTGTTCGCGGTCTCCGGCTTTTTCCTCCCGGACGCGCCCGGCGTGACGGCGCTCGGGCTCTCGGAGCTGGCGTTGGCGCTCGCGGCCGGGACGCTCATCGGCGTGTTGAGCACGCTGGCGTTCGCGGTCGCGGAGTCGCAGCTCCCGTCGGCGGAGCCGGTCTAAGGCAGCGGAAAGAAAGTGCGGACGGCGCTCACCGCGGCGTCCAGGAGTCGCACGCCTCCATGTCGTCCATCAGCTCGTCGTAGTGCGCGCAGTAGGGCCGCATCCCGTCGTCCGTCCGGACGTAGTCGAACTTCGCGCAGTTGCCGCAGTAGGCGTCGCCCGGGCCGTCCCGCGCGGCGGGGGAGCCGGGCGAGGGCGCGGACTCCGGCGTCGACGGCGAGGACGGCCCCGCCGGTCCCGCCTCGTCGAGCGGCGAGGAGATGTCGGTGTCGGCGCTGCCGCCGTCGCTCACGCCCGCCGAGCCGGGCACGGGGGATCCGCCCGTCCCGGACCGGCCCGCGTCGGTCGTCCGCCCGCCCGCGCCGGAGCCTCCCGCGCCGCTCGACCGGCCGCCGGTGGTGTCCGACGCGCCGGTGCCGGTCGCCGCTCCGGAGTCGGCCGTCGTCCCGGGGCCGGACGCCGCGCCGGCGGCGTCTCGGTCCGTCGGCCGGTTCGCGTCGCGCGCCGACCGGTTCGCGTCGTCGGGACGGTTCGTCTGCGTCTCCACGTCGCCGTCGGGGGTGCCGCCGAGGAGGCCGACGCCGCCGGGGCCGCTGAGCTGGTCTCGGGGGACTTCGACCACCTTCGTCTCCCCCTTGTGGGTCACCTCCATCGAGACGGTGCCGCCGGGGTCGTTGCGGGTCTTGAAGTTGGCGACGCCGACGAACACGCTCCACAGCGTCGTCGCGGCGCCGAGGAAGTAGACGCCGGCGGTGTGGAGGGTGAGGTTCGGGAGGTCCGGGCGCGGTCCGCCGACCCACCGCTCGGGGTACGCGTAGGTGAAAACCGCCACGCCGAGACACATGACGGCCGCACCGACGACCGCCGCTGCGTAGGTGCTGCGGTCGGCCGGCAGCACGGCCATCACGCCGATCAACACGAGCGGGACGCCGATGCCGCCGAGGACCCCGCCGAGCTCCCGAGCCGCGGCGGAGCTGTACCCCGCAGGCACCGCCACCTCGGCCGCCGCGAGGATGCCCGCGACGAGGAGCAGCGCCCCCGCGGCGAACGATCCCACGCCGAGGTACAGCCGCCGCGGGTCGGCCCCGGAGCGCCCCCGTCCACCGTACGCCTCCGAGAGACTGGTCATAGGCGGGGTACGTCGTCCACCGTGAAAACAGTACGTCAGACGATCACGGACCGCGGGCGAAACGGAAGGGTTGACGTCCGGCTCAGACGAGCGCGTCGACGTCGACGTGGTCGCCGAGCAGTTCGGCCATCCGGTCGACCGTCCGGACGTCGCGCGTGCGGCCGCCGCGGATGACCCCCTCGGCGCGGTCGATGGCGGTGACCGTGTCGGTGTTCACGGCGAGGACGGGCTTGCCGGCGTCCGCCGCCTTCCCGAGCACCGCGCCGGAGGGACGGTGGCCGCCGGTGAGGACGAGACAGGCCACGCCGGAGGCGTCGAGTGCCGCGGTCTGAACGTCCGCGCGGTCGCCGCCGGTGATGACGGCGGCGTCGCGGGCGCGCCGGAAGTAGCGGAGCGCCTCGTCGCCGCCCATCGCGCCGACGAGGAACCGCTCGACGAACGCGTCCGTGGGCGCGTCGGTGAGCAGCTCGGCGCCCAGCTCGTCGGCGAGCTCGCCGACCGTGACGCCCGCGAGCTCCTTCTCGTGGGGGATCGCGCCGAAGACGGTGATCCCCTTCGATTCGAGGAACGGGATGCCGTCCTGGTCGAGCGACTCGAAGGCGTCGTCGGACACCTTGTTAAAGACGACGCCGGCGAGGCGGTCGCCGAACGCGTCGGCGGCCGCGAGCACCTCGTCGAGGTCGTTCGGCGAGCCGTACTCGGCGACGAGGACGACGCGCGCGTCGAGCAGCTCCGCGACGTCGACGTCGGTGAGGTCGACGACGCCGCCGGTGGTCCAGCTGCCGCCGCCCTCGACGAACACCTGGTCGTTGTCGGCGGCGATGTCGTCGTACTCCTCGCGGATCCGGTCGCGGAGGGCGTCCGGGTCCTCGGTGCCGCGGATCGCGCCCTCGACGAACGTCGGGGAGTAGACGACGGGCTCCATCTGGTGCATCTCGGCGTCGAGGCCGAGCACCTCGCGGGCGAGCATGGGGTCCTGGTCGAGCGTCTTGCCGACGTTCGACTGGAGCCGGGTGCCCTTCGGTTTCATGTAGCCGACGCTGCGGTCGCGGTCGGCCGCGAGCCGCGCGAGGGCGACGGTGATCGCTGTCTTTCCGGCGCTGTCTCCGGTCGCGGTGACGAGTGTGGTGGGTGTGTCAGTCATCGGTGGGTTCCTCCGCGTCGAGCGGCTTCGGGTCGGTCTCCGCGTCGGTCCCCGGCGCGTCGAGCGCCTCCGGGTCGACGGTGAGTCTCACGTCGACGGCGGCGGCGTTCGTGCCGCCGTCGTCGTCGGGCAGTGCGACGAGGGGGTTGATGTCGAGCTCGAGGATGGCCGGGAAGTCGGTGACCAGCTGCGAGAGCCGGCCGATCGTCTCGATGACGGCGTCGACGTCGACCGGATCGCGACCGCGGGCGCCGCGCAGGAGCGGCGCCGACTGGATCTCCTCGGTCATCTCGCGCGCCTCGGGCTCGGAGACGGGCGCAACGCGGAAAGTGGTGTCCTCCATCACCTCCACGAAGATGCCGCCGAGCCCGAACATCAGCAGCGGGCCGAACTGCGGGTCGCGGTTCATCCCGACGATGGTCTCGACGCCGTCGTCGAGGTTCACCATCTCCTGGACTTGGACGCCGAGGACGGTCGCGTCCGGCTGGTAGTTGCGCGCGCGGGTGATGAGGTCCTCGTAGGTGTCGGCCACGTCGTCGTCGCTCACGCCGACGGCGACGCCGCCGATGTCGGACTTATGCAGGATGTCCGGCGAGACGATCTTCATCACCACGTCGCCGTCGACGCCTTCGGCGACCTCGCGGGCGCGCTCGGGCGAGTCGACGATCTCGCCGTCCGGCGTTGGGATACCGTACGCGTCGAGCAGTTCCATCGCCTCGACGCCGAGGCGGTTGTCGTCGCGGTCGCGCACCGTTCCGAGGATCTCGCGGGCGCGCTCGCGGTCGACGTCGAACGCCATGGGGGGCGCGTAGTCGCGCGCCTTGATGTCGCGGTAGCGCGCGAGCGTCGCGAGGCTGTCGATGGCGCGCGCGGGGTCGAAGTAACAGGGGATCCCCTTCGCCTGCAGCTGCTGTTTGGGCTCGCGGGTGCGGTCGCCGCCCATCAGGCAGGCCGCGACGGGCGCGTCCATCTCCTCGCTGACCGCCTCGATCGCGTCCGCGAGCTCGTCGAACTCGATCGTCGCCGTCGGCGCGGCCAGCACGAGCGCGGCGCCGACGTTGTCGTCGGCGACGGTGATCTCCAGCGCCTCGCGGAACCGCTCGACGTCGGCGTCGCCGATCACGTCGACCGGGTTGTGGATGTTCGCCTCCTCGGGCATCGACTCGGCGAGCCGATCGCTCGTCGCGCCCGTGAACGACGCCATGTCGAGGTCGGCGTCGCCCACCGCGTCGGTCGCCATCACGCCGGGACCGCCGGCGTTCGTGACGATGGCGACGCTGTCGGTGTCGGGCAGCGGCTGGCTCCCGAGGATGCCCGCCGAGTCGAACAGCTCGTCGACCGACTCCGCGCGGATGACGCCCGCCTGGTCGAGGCCGGCCTCGTACGCCTTGTCGGAGCCGGCGAGCGTCCCGGTGTGGGAGGAGGCGGCCTGCGCGCCGGCGCTCGTCCGCCCCGACTTCACGGCGACGATCGGGGTGTCTTGGGTCGTCTCGCGGGCGGTCTCGATGAACTCGCGCCCGTCTTCGATTCCCTCGAGGTAGCCGATGATCACGTCGGTCTCCTCGTCCGATCCCCAGTGGTCGACGAAGTCGGTCTCGTCGAGGACGGCCTTGTTGCCGAGCGAGACCACGTCCTTGAATCCGATTCCGTTGTCGTTGGCCCAGTCGAGGACCGCGGTGACGAACGCCCCGGACTGGCTCATGAAGGAGAGCCCGCCGGGGAGGGCGTTCTCGGGGCCGAACGTCGCGTTCATCCCCGAGGGGGTCGACATAATCCCCAGGCTGTTGGGGCCGACGAGGTTCAGGTCGTGCTCGTCGGCTAGCTCTGCGAGGCGACGCTCCCTCGCCGCTCCGTCCTCTCCCGTCTCGCCGAACCCGGCGGTGATCACGACGACGTTGCGGACCCCCGCCTCGCCGCACGCCTCGATGGCGTCCAACACGATCGAGGGGGGCACGACGACGACCGCGACGTCGGCGTCCGCGTCGGCGACCTCGTCGACGCAGGGCGTGTCGAGCACCTCGTCGTAGTTCGGGTTGACGGGGACCGTGTCGCCGTCGAAGTCGTCGAGGAGATTCGACGTGACGGCGCGGCCGACGGCGCCCTCGCGGGCGGTGGCGCCGACGACGGCGACCCGGTCCGGGTCGAACAGCTCGTTGAGCGTACCCATCAACGCGGGAGTACGCGAAGCGACGGCTTAAGATCCGTGGGAGGTTCTTCGAAATCGGGTCCTATGGTGAACGATCGATCGGGTTTCGGTCGGCCCCCCGGCGATACTCACGACGGACCGGGGGCGGCGTCGGGGTCGTCGGGGTCGTCGGGGTCGTCGTCCGCGGTCGACTCGCGGCCCCCGATCGGCTCGCCGTCCGCGACCGGCCCACAGACGGTGGCGTCACGGTTGTCGGGGTCGTCGGGATCGGCGACGGCGGTCTCGGCCCCGACCGCCTCGGTGTCGCCGGACTCGGCCGCGACAGGCTTGGAGCCGGCGGCCGGCGCCGTCGCGCCGCCGTCCGGCTCGGCCGCCGTCGGCCGGACTTCGGAAACCGGCGGCGGGCCGCGGTCGGCCGCCGGGAAGGAGGGATCGCCGTCGGCGTCGGGGACGCTGATCGTCACCTCGTTGCCGTCGGCGCCGGCGTCGAACGCGAGGTCCCCCCCGGAGCGGTCCGCGATCCAGTAGACGAGCCACAGTCCCATCCCGCCGGTGTGTCTGAGGTCGTCCATCTTCCACCGGTCGGTGATGGGGTCCCGCTCGCCCGGCGGGATGGGCGGCGCGTCGTCGCGGACCGCGATCTCGACGCGGTCGGCTGGCGCGGTGACCTCGATCTCGACCGTCGCCGGCCCCTCGGCGTGTTCGATCGCGTTCTCGATCAGCTCGGCGATCGCGTAGTCGAGCTCGGGGTGCGTGAACGCCCGCGTCCCGTCGGGACAGGAGACGGTGACGTCCGCGGGCGCCTCGTTCGCGTCGTCGACGGCGTCCGCCACCGCGCGCTCGACGAGCGGCGCGACCCGGAGCGGCTGAGGTGACTCGTGTTCTCGGAGCAGGTCGATCACGCCGCGCTGCTTCTCGGCCGTGGTCAGCAGGTCGTCGGCGACCCGGCGGACCGTCTCCGCGTGGTCGATCAGGTCGGCGGCGAGCTCGGCCAAGTCGACGTCCGCGGGCACCGCGTCGTCCCCCTCGGTCGCCGTCGCGGCCGCGCTGACGGCGTCGTCGACGCGGTCGACGATCCGCTCCGCGGTGCCGTCGACGATGTTCATGTCGTTGCGGATGGTGTGCCGGAGCAGGTTGTCCATCACCGTGAGCTGGCGCTCGCGGCGGTACTCGTCGGTGACGTCGCGAGCGAACCCGGTGACTGCGACGACCTCGCCGTCCTCGCGGACGGGGCGCGCGGGCACCCTGACCCAGGTGGCCGGGCCGTCCGGGGAGCCGATCCGGTACTCGAGGTTCGTCGGATCGCCGGCGGAGAGCTGCTCCATCGCGCACTCGACGTCCGCCCGGTCCTCGGGGTGGACGGCCTCCAAGAACGCTCGCGGCCGGCGCTCGAGGGTCTCGGGGGCGATCCCGAACACCGACTTCGCCGCCCCGTTGACGAACAGCAGTTCGCTCCAGTCGGCGCTGAACATCCACAACACGTCCGGCGACGTCGAGGCGATGGTCTCCAGGCGCCGCCGAGACTCGACCTCGAGGGTGATGTCGCGGGAGCTCAGCGCGTAGCCGTCGAGGCCGGTCTCCACCGGCGGAAACACGCGGGTGCGGAACCACACCCAGTCGCCGTCGACGGTCCGGTAGCGGTACTCTAAGGGGGCGTCTGGGCGCGTGCCGTCGGCGACGAGCGCCTCGAACGCCGTCCGGACGCGGTCGACGTCGTCGGGGTGAATCAGGTCGAACGCGTCCGTCCCGACGAGCTCGTCCGGGTCGAACCCGAGCAGCTCGCGGGTGGCCGCGTTGAGGTACCGGAACCGGCCCATCTCGTCGATCACCGCGATTTTGTCCTGCGCGAGATCGATGAGGGTCTCTGGCTCCGGCGAGCGAGACATATCGGAGACCACCCTGAACTGAGACTGTCTCTTATACACATCTCTGATGGCGCGAGG
>NZ_AOJN01000041.1 GCF_000337335.1 Halorubrum distributum JCM 10118
CGTCATCAGAGATGTGTATAAGAGACAGGTCCTCGACCGTGAGCGCCACGCCGTCGTCATCGAGTTCGATCGCGGCGTCTTCGGCGTCGCGGACGTACTCGGCGGCGTGGTCGCCGTCCGGGTCGAACCGGATCCCCTCGGCGAGCAGCGGCGTCTCGCTCAGCAGCTCGACCTTCCGGTAGGCGGTCGAAAGCGCGATGTCGCAGTCGTCGGCGAGCTCGCTCGTCGTCTTCGGCGTCGCCGCCGCCGCGAGGATCGCCCGGCAGTCGGCGTCGGCGAGCGCCTCGAACGTCGCGTCGAGCGCCGCGTCTCCCTCGGTCGTCGTCGTCGCGTCGGTCGTGCGCGGGGGGCGTTTCATATCTGTAAAGAGTGGCTCCACGCCCCCGAACGGTGGCCCATCATATGCTGGGTGTTTTATACCGGGCGGCGCGCCCGCCAACGTTTTTGCCCGGGGCGGGTACGGACGAACGAGATGGGATCGGGAATCCGGGCGGAGGTCTCGCTGCCGACCGCGCTGTCCCCGTTCGACGGCGTCGTCGACGGGGCGACGCCGGTCACCGAGGTGACGCGCTGTACGCCCGCCGACGACCGCGAGCGCGTGGTCGTGGAGTTCATCGCGGACACCGACCTCGCGGTCCCCGAGGGGGCCGAGGTCGTCTTCGACTACGGCGGGCGGGCGGCGTACCGCTTCGAGGCGGCCGTCGACCCCGACTCGCCGTTCGCCGTCCTCGACCGCCACGAGACGCCCGTCTCGGAGACGACGATCCGCGACGGGCGGCTCCGGCTCACCTTCCACGCGAGCGACCTGCCGACGCTGCGGTCGGTGTTGGAGGCGTTCCGCGACGCGTGCCCGGACATGGAGGTGTTGCGCCTGCTCCAGTCGACGACGACGCCGACGGAGTCGGACCTGGTGACCGTCGACCGGAGCGAGCTGACGGAGCGGCAGCGCGAGGTGCTAGCGGCCGCCTACGAGGCGGGCTACTTCGACCACCCGAAGGGGGCCAACGCCGGCGAGGTGGCCGAGTCGCTGGGGATCGGACGCTCGACGTTCACGGAACACGTCGCGGCCGCCCAACGGAAGCTGTTCGGGGCGCTGCTGGATTAACGATCGTTCATAACATTCCGAACCCCCGAGAATCCGAGTCCCGTTTGATGGGCGTGGGTGTCGTACTCACGGGTATGACGGGGCAATCCACCCACACCTTCGTCTGCCCGGAGTGTCGGCGCTCGATCGAGGTGGACGACGCGATGCGGGCGACGCTGCTCGAGACGGGCTGTGTCGTCTGCGGCGCGCCGGTCACCGAGGAGGACATCGGCGAGGCGCCGACGATCAGCTGAGCGACCGCGAAGCGATCGCCTCGCGGACTCCGCGCCGCATCGTCGACACCGCCCCGCGGTCCCCGCACCGCGTCGCCCGCGACCCCTTGCTAGCCCACCGCCCGCGCCGTCTCGTGCCCTTTAAGCCGCCGTGCGAAGAAATTCGGGGTATGCCGACGAACAGCGAGGTCGAGATGACGCCGGCCGAGGTGGACGCGCACCTGTCCCGCCACGAGACGGGGGTCCTCGCGCTCGCGCGCGACGACGCGCCGTACGCCATCCCGATCTCCTACGGGTACGACGCCGACGACCGCGCGTTGTACCTCCGGCTGGTGTCGACGCCCGACAGCGAGAAGCGCGAGTTCCTCGCGTCGACGCCGGAGGCCCGCGTGGTCGTCTACGAGGAGGACGGCGACGAGTACGCGAGCGTCGTCGGCGTCGGCCCGCTCGAACGGGTCGACCTCGACGAGCTCACCCCCGAGACGATCGCGCAGTACGGCGAGACGCAGCGCCCCCTCTTCGAGATCTGGGCCGACGACAAGCCGGAGCTGGACATCGAGCTCTACCGCTTCACGCCCGAGACGCTGACGGGTCGGACCGTCGTCGTCGAGCGGGACGAGGAGTAGGGAGTCCCAGTGTCGTTCAGCGCCAGACGGTCGACTCAGTTACGAACTTCTCGTCGTTGGTGACGATCGCTTCAGTACCCCGGACGCGATGGTTGGCGATGAGCAGCGCGTCGTGGAGCGTGTATTGGTCGATCAGGCTACCGTACACCGCGAGGTCGTGGTCGTCGCTCGGAGCGATCCGTACCGGCCCGTCGGTCACGAGCCCACGTAACACCGCGTTCGGCGTCGTGTCGACCTCGACGCCTGCGATCGATCCCTTGTTGACCGCGGTCCAGATCGCCTCGCTGACGGCAACTGTCGGTGCCTCAACGATGTCGACACCGCGCTCGGCGCGTTCAAAGACGTCGTCGGCAGCGGGCGGCAGACTGTCGACGAGGTACCGAGCCATCGCGACGCCATCGACGGTGTAGCGGGTCACGGCTGCCACTCGCTTCGACGCTTCTCACGGATCTCGGCTTCCATTTCCGCGGCCATCTCCTCACGCTTCGCTTCGGAGACGTCCTCGTCGACGAGCATCCCACGGCCCGCCGATCCCGTCGCCTTGCGGACGCAAATTCCGTCGTCGGTCTTCTCCCATCGAAGCTCGTCGCCTTCCTCTAATCCAAACTCCTCGCGGAGCGCTTTCGGGATAGTCACCTGCCCTTTTCGTGTGATACGGGTCGTTCGATTGTCGCTTTCATTGTCAGTACTCATGCGAAGTACTACGCACTGTACTACATTAAATACACCGAGCGTTGAGAGACGGCCGCAGGTGGATAGTATCGAGTCTATCAGAACCCCGTAGTCAAACGTCCGAAAGGGACGTTAGCTCGGCTCGATCCGCGTCCTCCAACTCCTGAAATCCTCGTTCGAGATCGCGTCGATGTCGCTGCTTTGCGAGTTGCTTCAGGAGGTCGTCGTACGTCTGGCCCGGCTCCTTTAGCTCGTGGAGTTCCTTCCGGGTTTCCTCGGTCACGGGGATGCGATTGTCTGCCGACATGGTTCTGTACGGGCGTACAGGGCAGACAGTTGTAACAGTTATCCGGGATCCCGACTCTCGGTGAGACTTGATCCGAACGCGCTTACCGGCTGTCGGACCGCGCTCGCCAGCGCCGCCGCTGGTCGAAGCGAGGCGCGATAAAGAAAGACCGTGTGTGGGTCGGCCCGCGTGGGCCGATGGTTGCGAGGCTACGAGTCGCGACCGTTAGGCAACGATGTTAGTCGTTGCGACGGGTCGCGAGCAGCGCAGCGGCGATGAGCGCGATGAGCGCGACGAGCGCACCGAAGCCGGGCGTTCCGTCGTCGTGGAACTCGCCGGACGAACTCACGGTCACGACGAAGGTCGATTCGGTCCAAAGTCGTTCGCGCTCCATTGGGTGTCACGGCGGCGTGGTGTCGACCATGGGTATCACCGTGGCGTGGCGGGCTCAGGTGACCTCAAACTCAGATTTCGGAATCTCGCTCCAGGGTGGAGGAACGCGGCCTCCGCGGCGAGCCGCTCATCTAATAGTACCAGACACCGTCACGCGACTCGACTGCGAGTTCCGTGCCACGGCAACTGTCAGTAGTCGTCGCGTGACAGCGTCCGGCACGCGATGATCGATGGTAGCCCTACTTCAATCTGTAGTGTTCGTGCAAATTTTGCCATAGAACAGCGGTCTCGTATCAGGCGCACTGCCACTCGCTGTCGCTCACTGGATGAGCGGGATAAAGAAAAACCACGTGTGGGTCGGCCCACGAGGGCCGATAGCGAGAATAACAAAGAGACAATCACAAATAAATTATAGAGATCAGTATAATAAAATGAGTATTTTGGATGGATTATCATCCAGCAAGAATACACCTGTCGGTTGGATAGCAATCCTCGGCTTCATACCGAATGTCATGGTGAAGGCGAGGCCTCTGACGGGTGTTCACTCCGATAGATGCTAGAGACAATCACATGGACATCTGAGAGTGCTGTTCTACAGAAACCACCAGAGTAGTATCATAAACAGACATGAGAGACAGGTCGTCGAGGCGAACACCACGGGGTAGACCCCGCAGCGGTTCACCCCTAGCACTGAACTTGGAACGAACGTCTCAGGGGAAAGACGGGGTCAGCGACAGTACCGTATTCGACAAGACGCCCTGATATCGTTCCTACAACAGAACGGCTGGCGGGACGCGACGATTGTGAAAATAAATGAGTAGATCACGCTGAACGCCATCAGTAAGCCGAAGTCTCCAAGTACAGAGGTAATTGCGAGCGCAAGCGCACCGGTCCCGAGCGATGTGGTAAGCATACTTCCGAGCAACGCACCACCGGTCCCAGAGAAGGTGATTACCATCGACTGGAGAGCGTCTGCGTTCTCGTTGTACTCGTCGATGAACCGGTGCGTTGCGTGAACGGAGTAGGCAATCCCGAGTCCAATCGAGATGGAGAGGATTGTGGCAGTCAAGGCGTTGAGTGACAGCCCAAGAGCTCGCATCGTCCCGAGGAGGAACGCGATGGCGATTACAATTGGAAAGAGGTTCACAATCCCGAGCAGTGGTTTCCCTTTTGAGGGCTGTGTTGAATCACCATACAGCAGCGGGGTAGGCCACTAAATCAAGGGAGTTGAAGCGGGAAGATTCGGTTGCCTATGACACAAATCTCCCGCTTCATCGGGGAAGTTGTGCCGGTTGCTCAAAGAGTTACTGGCGATGGAGGCGAACCCGCCGCCCCGGACGGCGGCGGCGGATTCGCCGACTATGCACTCGTTTCCCTTCACTGTCTGCGGATTTACCTCGATTCATCGTACCGCATGACTATCGACCTGCTCAAAGAGATGCCACAAATAATNGCACTCGTTTCCCTTCACTGTCTGCGGATTTACCTCGATTCATCGTACCGCATGACTATCGACCTGCTCAAAGAGATGCCACAAATAATCGGGGAGATCGGCCTCAACGTGGCCGATCTCTCCGCACTATCCACGCTGTGTAAGGCGTTCGACCGGATCAGCATGAGCGTCTGTCGAGTGCTGCTGCGCCAGTCGGCGCAGCTACACGACCTCTCTGAACACGCCGCGATTGACGCCACGTTCTACAACCGCTCACCAGCTAGCCGCCACTACTGCCAGCGAATCAGCTACCGCGTTCAGAAGCTAAAAGTCACAAACCTCGTCGATACAGCGTCTCAAGCCGTCCTTGACGTTCACTGCTCAACGAATCGGGAAGGGAGTGACGCGGACCTCGCAGAGCAGATCGCCCGCCGGAACGCGGGCGATCTGCGGTCTCTCGCGGCCGATAAGGGCTACGACAAGCAATCGCTCCGCGAAGGTCTGCGTGAGCTCGAGATCAGACCGCTGATCAAGCACCGCATCTTCGCACCGTACGACCACGCGCACAACGCCAGAATTGACGATACCCGCTACAATCAGCGCTCAATGACTGAAACCGTGAACTCGGCTGTGAAGCGCTCGCTCGGCTTCGCCGTGCGAGCGCGGTCATGGTTCCGTGAGTTCCGCGAAATCGCGCTGATGTGTGTCGTCTATAACGTCAAACGCTTCGTCAAACAGTGAATCTCTCCGTCTTACAGCGATTCAACACAGCCGTCCATAGCTAACTATGCGTTTCCGTCCGTATCCAAATGACCGCTGTGTCCAGGTAGTATTCGATGTCTCTAGGTGTTGGTCGGTAAGATGCGCCTCGGCTTCTGTTCACAGATATGGAGACAAACATTGCTATTAGCGGGCTATTCAGTAGTCCGAGAGACTTGATTGTTCATGTGGCNGGTAAGATGCGCCTCGGCTTCTGTTCACAGATATGGAGACAAACATTGCTATTAGCGGGCTATTCAGTAGTCCGAGAGACTTGATTGTTCATGTGGCGGTCTGCCGGTGAGTACGTACGATGCAATAGTTCTAAAGAACTCTGCGAGGAAGACAAGCAGTATTGGGCCAAGAAAAATCCCGTAGAACCCGAACGCGATCGGTCCGAGAATATATGCAAACATCAGTAGTCCCACATGCGTCCGGTTGCCGCTCACATACGGGCGAATTAGAAAGTCAGGAATCGTATCAACGACTACGAACGCTAAAGCGAGAAATAGGACCACGAAGCCGAACGCGCTTGCCTGACCACTGGTGACAGCAGCGATCGCGAGAATTACACCGATAGGCAGGTACACAATTTTCATTCCAACAACTGGAATTAAACTTCCTGCTCCTGTGAGTGCACCGGCTAGGGGCGCGAATGGAACGTTTACTGCTCCTGGTGCAACGAGATTATATCCAGAAAAGACAAGAATTCCGATGATACCCGTCACAAATGCGTTTAGGATATTACCGAAGAGAATGGAAGACAGTTCATCATCAACAGCTACTGCGTATGACTCGACAACACCTGATTCATCAAAATTGTCGAGGAACCAGCCTACAAGCCGCGAGCCGTCGGTAAGCATATAATACGTCCCGGCCAAAAGAATGAATCCATGGAGTGCTGCGTTTGCGATGAACCCGACTGAACCGGTCAGCGTAGCAGCCATTTGTTCGACCCATGCCTGAACTGCGGGGTCGTTGAGGATTGCTACGACTTCCTCAGGACTCAGTGCCAGTATGTCACTGATTTCTAGCCCTACGAGTGGACCCGGAAGTCCACTTCCTTGTGCCGACTGTAGTGCAGACAGATATGCTACACCAGGACCATCCCCGCCAGCGAGCCGTTGGATTTCGGGAACTACCAGTACAAGGGTGTATGTGAGCAAAAAGAGAAACGGCAGTAGGAAAATAGCAATTGTAGCCATAGCAAGAACTTGACGGCGATAGGGAACGCGACGGCCTTGGAGTCGCGACGGAAGCGAGAGGTTCTCGAGTTTACGATAAATTGGGCGGCTTGCGTAGTAGAGAAAGATTGTAAATATGAGCGTTGCCTGAAACTGGATTAAAACAAAAACGACAGCAGTTACTAATCCTAACCCTCCAAATCCGAAGAGGATCCGCCGTCGTAGTCCTGAGCTGTATTTCATTTACCGACTAACTCCCACATTACAAGAAAGGTATGTTGATATGACGTGAGTAGCTTTTCGCTCGTCAGGACTCAAGATTCTATTCCTCTAGCAAGAACTTATGCCCAGAGTGAATCCAATTGGTCTCGTGTTACGCAAGATCTCGCTCAAGATGGTGGCTTCACAGCGTCAGAATTATCTGAGAATCCCGATACGTAATTACGTGACAGAACTGTGACTGACACAGCAAAATTCGTTTCAATTAGTTAGAGGGTGTCATAGAAGAGTTCTCACACCGTGATGATCGTGCTTCCCGGATTGTCTCCGCGTTCGTAGTTGGTGATTGCGACGACGAGGCGAAGGCACAGAGCAAGAAACACCTGTGCTCGTGCGTGGACGCGGCCTCGGGCGTGCGTTCGCCCGAGGCCGCAGTCCTTCACTGATTCGTTGGTTCGTTCGACTCCAGTACGGCGGTTGTACGTCTCATCCAACGTGGACTGCTTCAGCTGAACGTCCTCGCTGTGTTCGGTGATGCGGTCTTCGACCCTGTACTCGATGTCTTTCGGGTCGTCGGTGTTTCGCGCGTTGTACGGGGCGACTGGCACGACCCCTGCGGCCAGCAGGTGGTCGTGCCAGTCGAGCGTGTCGTAGGCGCTGTCACCGACCATCTAGATCGGCTTGGCGACGGCGAGCGCGTCACGCGTGACGCGCATCGCCGTCTCCTCTGGCGCTTGCTTACTCTCTGTGAACTCCGCCGCAATCGGGATCTTTTGCCCGGTCGAGACGATCGTGCAACCGTAGCCGTAGTAGTACTCGTCGTCGGTTGGATCGTAGCACTTCGACGCGTCTTGATCGGCGGGCATCGCCCTCACGTCGGTTGAATCGATACAGTAAGTCAAGTCGGTCAAAAACTTCGTCAACAACGTGTTCGAGGTCGGTGAGGAAGCGATCGACCGCGTCTCTCGACGGCGGTCGATCGAAGCCGCAGCTCAGCCAGACAACCGTATTCCGAAGCTCTCGTTCAACGGGACGAATCCCGTAGATGTCGTGGTAGTAGCAGTGGAGGAAGCCACGCATCAACTCTGGTGGTTCATGCTCTCGTGTTCGCCCCGTCTCCGCCGGGGCGAACACGTCGAACTCTTCGAGAAACTCGAAGGAGAGATACTCAAACAACGCTAGCGTCTCGGTTTCCGCGACATTGAAGAACGACTCTACCGAAGGATCATCTTACAGGGTCGCTGAACTCATCCACCTCAGCGTTCACCCTGCTCTTTGGTGTGCTACTCGTTCTATGACACCCTCACTAGAACTATACTCCAAGGCGATCGGTACAGGACACCCACAGCGACCCAAGTGAGATATCCTTTGTTGAAATCCCCCTAGGCGATATATTCTGATCAGATGTCGATCAGTACTGAGGTCATACCAAGCGAATCGGTGGCCCATTTTTTCAACAATCAATCGTTCGAATATTCACTAGCGTCGATAATTCATGGCTGAGAGATAGACGTGACGGGCAAAAGTGCGCCTGTCTGGCGAGTTGTAAAGGCAATCCATATCTGAGGGGCGGACCAAATATGAGTATGAATTCCGACGAATCTGTTCTGTTGATTCCGATGACGGCACGGGGATGACGATCTCTGAAGGCGCGTTTATCTCGCTCTTCGTCGTCGATGAATTGGATCGATCTTAGTGATCTCGATCTTCTCGCTCTCTACCAAGATTCCATCTCCGAATTCTCTCGGCAGCGGTCCTAAACCGAGCACAGAAGGACCCGATTCCGACGCCTTCTGCGGATTCAACAGAGTAGCCGGATTCATCCCACAAAGACACAGATGTTCTCCTCTGTTCTCGATAAATTCGTCAAGAGGTGTCCGGTTCCCCGTATTCTTCCCACCTCTGAGACGGGAGTAGAAAATATATTGTTGAGATGTCAGCCTGAGACTGACAGATTAATCCCACTCCATACGCCTTGGTAGCGTTCCCACAACAACACTGCTGGGGGGAGCGCGATCACGGTAAACGCGAAGGAGTAGATCACGCTCAGCGCCATCAAGAGGCCGAAGTCCCCAAGCACGGGTGTGATGGCGAGCGCGAGCGCGCCCGTCCCGAGCGAAGTGGTGAGCATGCTTCCGAGCAGGGCGCCGCCCGTCCCCGAGAGCGTGATAATCATCGACTCGTAAGCGTCGGCGCCGGCGTTGTACTCATCGATGAACCGATGAGTGGCGTGTACTGAGTACGCAATTCCGAGCCCAATGGAAATCGATAGAATTGTTCCAGTCAGCGCGTTCAGTGATATCCCGAGGTATCGCATTGTCCCAAGTAGGAATGCGATTGCGATTAAGATCGGGAAGAGATTCGCTATTCCGAGGAGCGGCTTGCTCTCCAATACGGCGTAGGCAATAACGAGGAACAATCCTGTTAACCCCATCGCGATGATCAGTCCCTGAATTGAAGAATTGAAGATGATATCAGTCACCGCGTCGAAAACGACGATCTGACCGGTGGCGGTCGTCTTGTACCGGAACTCTTCAGCGAACTCCCGAGTGTCGGCCGCGGCCTCAGCCTGCGAGGCCCCAGAGTCGATCGCGTAGTCGACCTGCGCACTCCGTCGATCCGGCGTGAGGTACTGCTCAGCCCGATCGCCGGACGACGAGGCGAACAGCACGTCGTAGATACGGTCGAGATTTTGGTCGGGAATTCCGTTTCCGTCGATATCGTTGCGGGCAACCAGTTTGGCAAACTCCGGATTCTGTTCGGCATGCGATTGAATCACAGTCACAATACTTGTTGGCTGGGCGCTCCCGCCATCACCGACTGCGAGTGAGCCTGATGCATCGTCGTTCGGGTCCGCGAGAGCCTCAAGCGCATGGCCCTCCTCAAAGTTCCCTTCGACGTACAACTTCACTGTTTGATCCTGGTTAGTTGAGAAGCGGTCTTCAAGCAGGTTCAGCGTCTCAGTGACAGTGTACTCACTCGGTGCGAACGGCTCAGGGAGGCTGGTCACGTAGTCCGGTTGCTCCTCTGGGGGGAGGAAGTCCTCAGTCTCGAAAGAGGTGTCGACGCCGCTGCCGTACGCCGCGGCCATCCCCCCTGTCACGAGCAGCACGACCACGAACGCGATTGGCGCGTACCGGCTAACCTGTGCCGGAAACGTCAGGAACTTCCCAAGCGTCGAGTCCTCGGAGGAGATCGGGGCCGAGTTGAACTCCGGGACATTGTACTGCTCTCGCAGCCTGTCGACGACCAGTTTTGCTGCCGGCAGGAACAGCCCGAATATTAGGAAGGTGAAGGTGATCCCGACCGCCGAGGCGATTCCCATGTTTCGGATCGGCGTGAGGTCAGAGATCACGTTCGCCCCGAATCCGAACACAGTGGTTACAGTGACGATGATGAACGCGATCATTAGCTGGTTGTTCGCCTCGCGCATCGCCTCTGTCGCCTCATAGCCGTCGACGACCTCCTCGCGATAGCGGTTGATGATGTGGATTCCGAAGTCGACCCCGACCGCAAGCAACAGCACGGGAACGGTAATCATCTGTTGATTAAATGGGATTCCAGAGAACCCGAGGAACCCAAACGTCCAGATGATGGTCATCAGAAGCGACAGCAGCCCGAGCGCGAGGTCGATCGGGTCGCGGTAGGCGACGACCAGGAACAACAGCAGCAACAGCACAACGACAGGCATTACGATGGTGAGCGAATCACCGATGACATTAGCCGTCTCGGCGTTCGTCACGCCGCTGCCGAACGCCGTAAGATCCCCGGGCTGATCAGCCGCAATCGATCGGATCGTCGTTTGAACCTCTTGGAGGTCCCCATCCGAGAACCCTCCCGGCACGTCGTGTGAGATGACCGTAATCGACGCGCTTGCGCTCACGCTCGTCGGATTGAAATCTGTCGCAACCGCCCCCGTAAACCGCGAATTCTCTGAGAGGCTGCGAACGACCTGTCTGACTCGGGTCGCACTCGTCGACTCCAAGACGCGCCGCTGTTCGGCTGCAGTGGTCGCCGAGGGGTCGATCGTCTGTGCGACGACCGTGGCCGGGCCGTTGGCCGAGGCTACCCGGAGGTCGTCTCGCGACTCGACCTCCTCAAGGACCCGGAGTTCTCTGAGTAACGCCTCTTTTGTCAAAACGTTACTTCCCGAGTGGATGAGTTGTGTGGACTCATCATCGGATTCGAATGGATCTTCGAATTCTTCGTTAACCGCGTCAAGTGCCTGCTGTTCCTCGAGACCATCGGTGAACGAATCGGTGGCCTCAGTGTCCGTGCTGACAAGGCCTATCCCGCCGGTGAACACCAGCGTGAGAACGAGGAATATGATGATGACTCGGCGCGGGCTGTCGACGATGGCGTCGTTAAGTCGCCGTGTCCACGCCTCGATCCGCTCGCCGAGAGACATCGGTTACTGCCGCCTCCGGTAGACGACAAGCGCCCCCGTCCCGACGACAAGCAGCGCGACGATGATGACTGGCAGCGGCAGTCCGCCGCCCTCACTCTCGATCACGTCTATCGGGACACGGTAAGTGTCTGTCAGCTGGCTGTCTCCGTCCGCGTCATCGTACCGGAAGTCAAGCGAGATCGGGTACGTGCTACCTGGCGTTGCAGAGCCCGTCGTGGTCAACTCGAAGGTCATCGTGGTGGTTTCCCCGGGCTCAAGTGATTGAACATACCCCGTGTCGGTATCACCAGTATCGAGCGGGTCGTCGGCGAAAAGCCGTGCCTCGACGTCGCTGGCAGTCTCGTTGAGATTATTCGTTACGGTGACATCGACGGCACGAGTCCCGTCTGACTGGATGGTGCGGTTCTCGACCGCAACGTCGAAGCGGTCGCGCTCAGGGGCAACCTCAGCGTCGACGACGAGGTCTTCGAAGGCCCGCAACTCATCTTCACCGTTTCGGTACTGGACTGCCATATCGAGCGAGCGCAGGCCGGACTCGGCCTCGCCACTAATCGACATTGGCAATGTGAAGTTCGCGGATTCACCGGAATCAAGCGTCCCTACAGCGGTCGAACGCTCTGCCGGGATCACGCTTTGATCCTCGCCAGCGTACTGTACGACGACACTGCGGGCCGGAACGGGACCCTCGTTGCGTACAGTACCAACCAGGTCACCATCTTCGGCGACGCGGAGTTGTGACTCTACGTCGGTGAGTGAGAACTCCTGTTCAGCAAGCGGAAGAACGCCGAGTGAGAGTCCCTCGTCAGTACGAGAGATCCCATCAGGGTCGTCGAACGTTACAGAACCGGAGAGCGTGTACTGTTGAACTGGGAGGTCTGAGGCAACCCCAACATCGTAAGCAACAGTTGTCGTTTCTCCGGGATCGAGCTCCGCCACGCGGATTGTGTCGGACTGGCCACCACTTACGGAGACGCTGTTACTCTGACTGCGAAAGGTCACATCAGCGTCACGGGCCGCCTCTGAACCAACATTCTCGATTGTCGCCTCGACAGTACCAGAGTCACCGACTTGGGTGTCACTTTCGACATCAACAACTTGGAAACGGGCGTCGTCGCGGACACGGAGGTCCACTTGTCGAGAGACCGTCACAGTGCGGTCTTCGCCTGAAGAATAGTACGCGTAGGTGAGGTCGAGGTCGAGCGTGTACGTGCCAGGTTCGACGTCGTCAGGCACGTTAATGCTCACGGGGGCCGACCCCGGCGCGGTCGTCGTCACGCCGCCGATAGCGGTCTCACCGGACTCGACAGAGAGCGGACCATTCGCCTCGGCGTCGATCCGGACGTTCCGTGCGGTAGTCACCGTCTCGGCCGCTGATGGGTCGCCGAACCGAAGGTTCCCGTCGTTGGCAATCGTCAGATCAACCTGATTCGTCTGGCCGGGAACGAGATTCGGGTTTGAGACGAAGACATCAAGATCAGGCGAGCCACCAACGTTCGAGGTTTGTGCGGGGACTGTTCCACTCGATATTGAGGCACTTCCTGTCGTACTTGTCACAGAGTCAGTCTCAACCAACTCGGCGCCGACAGCACCGATGCCGAGACCACTAGTGAGGAGAAGCACACTCACAAGCACGACAGAGAGGTGTCGAGTTCGCATATGTTATACAACCTCAGTAGTCGTGGCATTTGTATTCCGGGATTGGATGGAATCTGGGATGAAACAATTCGATGGGAGGTAACAAGCTCGTTGCACATTCTCTACTACTTCCGCGAATCAATAAACATTTTGTTCTTAGGCTCATAGGCCAGAGTATGGAAGCAAAAAACAAGGCAATTATGCCAGATACGAGGAAATTATAATGGCACAGTTTACCGATAAGGATCGCGAGCGTATCCGCAAAGAACTGATCGAGGCGGGTCACACACTGTTCACACAGTTCGGGTTCGATCGGACGCGTGTAAGCGATATAACAGAGGAGGTGGGGATCGGCACAAGTACCTTTTATCAATTCTTTGACTCAAAAGAAGAGCTGTATCTTGTTGTGCTGACCTCTGAGCGCGAGCAACTGTTTGAACATCTTGAAACAGCAGTCGCTGAAATGAAGACACCACAAGCGGAAGCTGAGATGATCCTACGGACAACGCTTGAGCAAGTCCGATCGAACCCTCTTATTCGCCGCCTGTTCGTCGAGGGTGAAATTCGACGGATCGATGAGCAATTGGATGGGACAAACTATGATGATGCTACCAGTACCGGGGGCGGCAATGACACGGATATAATCAGTGAAGACAATACCTGTACTAACCCTAATGCTGGTAGTGAGGCAGATTTCCGCGTGTTACCGCAGCCCGAAGAATGGGTCGCGCGCGATGATGTCCGGATAGACAATCCGGACATCGTACGAGGGCTCCTACGGTCGCTACTGTTCGTTACACAAGCTCAGAACACACCTGTCGTCCTAAACGAAACCTATGATGAAGTTGAAAAAGCATTGATCGACACGGTCGTTACAGGATTGTTCGCAGATCAATCGATGACTTCTTCGGATTATCACAGCCGTTAAATCGCTAGCAGATTTACCAACTAGTAATGTCTGAGAAAGACTCCGACAGCACAGAGAAAACAGCTCTCTTCGGCCGGTTACTGTTCGGAGCTGGCCTTGTAGTGTTGGCTATACGGAATCTCACGAACCTCGATGGGCGGGTTGCATACGCTGATTCGAAGGGAGTACCTGAGGCAGAGACGCTTGTGCCTGCTGGGAGTGGTCTTCTGCTCGGTGGAGGTCTTGGAATTAGCGTGTGGAAAGCTCCAAAACTATCTGCGGGTGCTGTCGCTGCGTTTCTGATAGGTGTGACGCCACTAATGCATGACTTCTGGGCAGTCGATGAAGAAGATCGCGGTGGAGAACTAACATCGTTCCTCCAGAATGTCACACTCCTTGGCGCAGCCGTTGCGTTCTTCGGTCGTGCCAGAGAAGAGTCAACGACCCCCGAGTGAGTTAACGCCGTTCACGTCTGCGTTCGCCACTATACGCACTCATTTTGCCGCTCCCATTCAACGTCTCGGCGTTAAAGACGGATGACTGCTCAGGTATCAATTATGATACCTGAGACAGTACAGTCATATGATTTGCCGGCTGGGTAATGGTATACAGCGGAGCTCATCAGTATAATATGACACTAAATGTCACTCGATTGGGCAAAAAGCCCACTTACAGGCGCTTGGGGAGTGTTTTGTGTGGTGTATGTATCATATTTCTGTTCATATACACCGGGGCCGGGGCTGTAACTGCACAAGAGACGGCAGTCAATATGACTATTGATGATGAACAGCTTACAGCTGGAGATGAGTTGGTGGTATTAGAAGATCCGAATACAAACATTACAGTCACGGCAGAGACACCAATTGATTTGGTTGAACTTCGTGTTAATGGGGACGTTTACCGATCGTACCGTCCAAACTCAACACAGTTTGATCGTTCACTTACGCTTGAATTAGACCCGAACGAGAATGACGTCGAGGTGATCGCGAAGACGGATAGAGTAACAACAGTTGAGACATCTGTAACAAAGCATACCGCCGCGCCTCGTGTCCGATATATCTCGCCGTTCTCGACAAGCATCAAAGGCGGGCCGAATAGTACAGTAAATGTTACTAGTGGGCAGATTACACTAGCTGGTGATCTTCACACGGTGTTAGATGTTAAACGGATTCGGATTGAACGAACTAGCAACTACGGGCCAGGTGAGAACAGCTCTAAAGAAGATCGAAGGATCCATCGCATTTCGAACCCTGGAGATTCATTTTCTCAAGATCTCTTACTCGCCAACGGAACAAACGATATCGTCGCCGAGTATACAGACAGTCGAGGCCGCACAAACACTGATCGGTTTACCCTTGTCCTTGATGATAAAACGGATCCCGAGATCGAGTTTGAAGTCGAAAATCAAAGCTATACTGACACCACGAGCATTAGTGGAACAGTTCGGGATGAAACAAAAATTAAACGTGTTGAAATAAACCGGACTTCGAATAACGGATCACAGATACTGATGATGAGTGGAACCGCAAAGCCAAATCCAGATCTGCTTGAATATAGCTTCGATACATCGGTCGAGTTATATGACGATGATGATGACAACGAGTTCCAGATTACAGCAGAAGACGCCGCAGGGAACATACGCAATAGAACACTTTCAATTAGCTATGATCCACAGCCAGATGTGAGTGTTACAGAGGCAACGACCAACGTAGAAACAGAGACGGTCCGCGTCACCGGGACAGTTTCAGAAGCAGAGATTAGTCAAGTTACGGTTGAGACGGTTAACACACGTACGGGCGAACGACTCGATCTTGTTCGGGTGTATGATGCGGGGAGCTTTACTGATAGTGTCAACTTTGACCAAGAGCTTAGATCCTCTCCTGAAAACACGATGGTATATGTACTGGTAAGCTATCGCACTGGACAATACTCAACAAAAATCACACCAGATATTCCAGACACACAAGAGGACGCGAACGATAGTACAGCGTCCGCCAACAATGCGACCTCAACAAAATCTGAGGAAACTAATACTACAGCACAAAACACATCTGAGAGAAATACAACTAATCAAAGTACCAACGATACAGACACTACTGATGGAGAAAAGACACAGTCAGACTCCGGAACAGAGTCACCAGCACTTTTCCCAATCCGTACACGTGATGCCTTTGGAGGGATAGTTCTCGTGGGAGGAATATACTTGCTTGGACATTGGGTATGAAAATTTGTGTTGTTGAATCGTGTACGCTGTTGGGTAGCGGTGCCGGCGAGCGGACAGGTTTTGAGTCCTCTTGTTAGCGGTTATCCCAGTGGTCTCAAAATCGGTATTGTTCCACCATGGGTCAGAGACCGCTATTCAACGCGGCGGAAAGAACACTTCTCAGACTTCCTGCTTTGCGAGTACCAGACCCGGCCAGACGTTGACCTCTCGGAAGTCAACAGCGTACAGAATGTTCGTGCCGTCTGGAACGGTGACGAATGAGAACTTCATTCCGTGTGTAAGGTCGAACTCGAAACAGTGGATTCGGCTGGCGACGGCATCGCAGGGATCGACCTTGGCATCACAAACATCGCCACGGTCGCGTTCCCAGATGAATACGTGTTGTACCCCGGCAACTCACTCAAAGAAGACAAACACTACTTCACCAGTGCCAAGTACGACACCGAGGGAGAGAACGGCCCGTCAGAGCAGTCGATGTGGGCACGTCGGAAACTCTCCGAACGTGAGACACATTACTACCACACGTTGACGGACGCCATCATCGCGGAGTGTGTCGAACGCGGTGTTGGCACGCTCGCGGTGAGCTGGCCTGAAGACGTGCGAGCGTCNCGTCAGACTGGGGCAAGACCGGGAACAAGAAGCTCCACTCGTGGGCGTTCGACCGCATCTACCAGTACCTCGAATACAAAGGCGAGATGTGCGGTGTAGAGGTACGGAAAGAGAACGAGTGGAACACCTCAAAAACGTGTTCGGGATGTGGAGACGACACGAAATCGAACCGCGTCGAACGTGGCCTGTACGTCTGCTCGTCGTGCGAGTTGGTAGCCAACGCGGACTGTAACGCGGCGGAAAATATGCGTCAGAAAATAACTCCGAGTCCTCACGGCGAGGATAGGAGTAGCGGCTGTGTGGCACAGCCATCAACATACCTGTTCGTCCGCGAGAGCGGGACGTTTCACACGAGAGAACGCGCCGTGTCGTAGATCAGGAAATATCTCACCTGCGGCATGGGAACCTCGCCGTTTGCGGCGATGAGGATATCACTAGCAGAACTCCGTTTTTAACACCTCTCCCGCCTGAGGACGTGGGAGGATGTCAAGTCCACAATTGTACTTCAGTTTACTCTGGTCGGTCCAGCAATTATAGTGTCGTTTTGCCGAACTAAAACGTCAATTTTGTAGTCAGATCCAGACTCGGAAAAGTCAAATTCACAGCTGATAGTTCCATCAGATTGAACTGTTGCCACGCAATTCTGGACCTGACTAATACCACCATCTGCTTCTTGACCGTCAGCACGAATAATGACCGTGTTCTCCGGCGCAAGGTTTGTGCTTGCGGTGACAGATAGCTGTGAAGTCTCGCTAATAGAATAGTTTGTGACTTCAGCATCGGGCGTAGCAACGTTGAATCGTTCTGTTAGGTCCACCTGTGGGAGGTCTGCTGGCGCGGAATCCTTGGTCTGAAGTCGAACTGCGTACTCCCCTGTGGTGAGCACTGAGGTATCTGTATTGGCCACAAGTTCGTTCGCGTCGGATTCATACGTGACATTGAGCGCCGACAAGGGAGCTGTTGGCGGCGACTTGTCCGCGCTTGATTCGAACTGGAGGTCAATACCGTAGCCGAGTGTACCCTGACCGGCAGTCCCGTACAGAACTGTTCCCAGCTCTTGGTAGGTTGCTTTTTCTCCAGTCAGCGTGACCGCGACATCTTGCGATCCGGATGTCTCAGGGTTCCGGACCTTGTAGACCGCGAGGAGAGTGTCATTCTCTGAAACTGTGATTGAGCGGTCGAAACTGAGCGTGACCTGCCCATCGGTACTTGTCTGGATATTCTGGATAGCGGCACTCACAGATCGATCGACAGAGCCGTCACCGGTCTCATCAACCCCAAGGGTGTTAATGTCTCCTCTGGTAAGCCGATATACCGCTGCTGGCGGGGGGCTTTCTTCGGCACCGTAATCAATTGTCAACGACCGCATAGTAATCGATTGGTTGGGCGAAGTCTGCATCGTGTGGCTCGTACGGGCACTCGGAGAACTATCTTCAGGGTAAATTAGGTTCTTCCCTGGCAGTGACCCCTCAATGGCACCCCCGAGACCGCCGACAGAGAATCGGGTCCGGACATGGTCTCCAGTAGCCGCAGTCGGGACCTGAGTGGTAGTCGACGACGTGCTAGTGTTGGACCCCTCAAAAACACCCGTTGTGGACTCGTTCATGGAGGCTGTGGACGCTGAAAGTGGCGTTTCAGGCGCGACAACACTCGTGTTGCTCCCTACTTCACCTGGGGGCTCAAGAAAGAGCACAGCTGCGACGCTTGTCGTCGCCGTTGATGCGATCAGATTATATCGGCCGGTGTCAAGTACGGCTCCTGGTTGTTCGCTCGATTCAGCGATGAGGTCAGCGCTGTCGTCACCGTCGACAGCTGTAAACTCAGCTGTGTCACCCTCTCCGGGACCTCTAAAGGTGTTAAATCGAATACTGACAGTTCCATCATTGTCACCATCTTGTGCCCTCACAGTTGCTCTATACTGCTGATCTGCAGAGTGAACGCGTAAAAGGGCCTCATCAGTGTCACGAAGCTGGAGATTAATCGTCGCGATATCGCCCTGCGTCGTCGTGGTCTCGGCGTCACTAAAACCGACTGCGGGTCCCGACTGCGCCGTCGCTGGAGCGGCAAGCGCGGTGGCGGCGCTAACGAGGAGAATGGTCACGACGACCGCAGCGATACGTGTATTCATCTGGATATCCGTCTCTACCGCTGTGCCGGGTAAATACTTTCTGTCGACAGTTACCCTTGAGTAACTTGGTCAACTTGTATTCCGTAAGACCAACCAAAAGCGGAAATGTAGGTCAAGAAATGCCTTGTTTTGCCGCCTAGTGATGACGGTCTGGGACGCTCTTACTGTAATATTCCGTCAGATTAACCCGGAAATGGACGCCGTCTGGC
>NZ_AOJN01000042.1 GCF_000337335.1 Halorubrum distributum JCM 10118
TCTTCTGCGTGTAAGAACCAGTCTTTGACACCGTGAAACCGTGAGTTATCGACCCTACCCCGACGCTGTCTTGCGTTCAACAAGGCAACAAGGCATCAAGAAAGCAAGTTCCTGTCGCGGCGTGATGATCGCAGTCCCCAGTGTTGGGCGTCGGCTAGCGGGCGTCCATTTCGATGAGGGAACTCCGCGTGGCCAATTGGGAAGAAACAGTGTTGACGCTCTGTTGCCTCATACGATCAGACTTCTACCATGACAACAGTCATGGGCCTCTACCCTCGCAATGAATGTGAAGCTGTGGCTTTCGCTCGTTACGTATTGGGGTTGAAAAATGGAGCCGCGAACCGCAGAGAGCCGAACGGAAGGCCCGTTCGGTTATTAGCTGGCGTTAGTTGTTGCGACGGGTCGCGAGCAGCGCAGCCGCGATGAGAGCAACAAGTGCGACGAGCGCGCCGAAGCCGGGCGTGCCGTCGTCAGTACTGTCATCGCCACTGCCGTCACCGTCGGAACCGTCGGAACCGTCGGAACCGTCGGAACCGTCGGAGCCGTCGGAACCGTCGGAACCGTCGGAACCGTCAGAGCCGTCGGAACCGTCGTCACCATCGTCGGTGCCGTCGTCACCATCGTCGGTGCCGTCGTCACCATCGTCGGTGCCGTCGTCACCATCGTCGGTGCCGTCGTCCGTCTGGCGCTCCTCAACAATTTCGACTTCGACACGGTCCGTACTCTCGCCATCGTCAGCTTCGAGAACGTACGTACCGGTTTCGACGTCGGAAGTGTCAACCGAGGCACTCCACTGGCCATCGTTCTCCCACTCATCAGTGGAAGCCGAGCCAACGGATTCGTCTTCCTGAGTCAGCAGTTCAATCGTAATTGCTGCATTGTCAGACTGACGGTTAGTGTCTCCCTCAACGACCAGCGTCTCGCCGGTCGCAACCGGGTTCAGGCCTTCTGCCTGAGCCGCGTCGGGGTAGACATTGTTGATTCCCAGCGTCGCGTCGTTCAGACGGAACGACGTCGAAACCGCCAAGTCGTCGCTACCGTCAGCTTCAACGGTGTTCGAGAGGATGCGGCTGCGGACCTGATCGCCGCTGCCAGTCGCCTCGTTCCTGATGTATTCACGCAGGTCAACGAGCGACGAACCGTTCCGACCCGGGAGGTCGTCACCGTCGCCAATTACGTTATCACGGCCCTGCGAAATGACATGGCCGGAGACAGCACCCTGCGAGAGGCTACTGATGTCGATATCGTCCTGGTCGAAGGTTTCATCACTGTCAACCGAAACAGTCCGGGCGACAGTGGTGCCGCGGCGGTCAACGAAAGCCACGACGACCTCATCCTGACCAGCCGCAGTACCATCAACGTCAATCTCCTCGTCAGCTGAGGAAATCTGACCGTTAATAGTACCGAAGTTAGCGGTCAGGTCGCCTTCTTCCACAGTGATCGTCGCACGAGTGCTCGACGCACTGCTGAAGTCAGATGTTCCGATACCGCCATCATCGTCAGTAATCTCGTCCGAAACATCGGAGGTATCAATCACACCGATGTCGTAGCGACCGGCGAACGAGAGAATATTGTTACCCGCCTGCTTGTCCTGACCGGAAATCACGACGTCAGTCTCCTCGAACGTGTCGTCCGAGTCGACCGTGATCTCGTTGCTGTACTCACCATTGCCGCCGACACTAACAGGCTCCCAGTCGTTGTTATCGCGAACGTAGAGTGCGACACTGTCAGCGCTGTCAGCAGTACCGTTCACATCGACTTCGGAGCCAATGGTGTAATCGCCAGTCGGATTTTCGAGGGCGACCTCGCCCTCTTCAACACTGAAATCAGTGTCATCTTCCGTCTCGTCACCAGGTTCGTACCAGCTGCCGTCCTGGTCCCCCGTGTCGGGATCGTACACATCGAGATCAATCGATGTGTCATCAAGCGTCGAGCTTCGGAGGGAGCCAGAGGCAGTAGTCCCGTCGATCTCGACTACTGCGTAAGCGTAGGTCGCATCTGCGGCGCTGTCAACAGTGTCTGAAGCATTCGCAAACCCAACCTCTGTCGTGTCTCCGACGTTTCGGAATACATTGTCGGAGATGTCTTCGCTGCGGAAGTCATCAGCGTCGATCGTGACAAGGTGGTAGTCACCGTTCACGCCGCCGCTGAGTGAGTACTCAAGATTCGTTCCCTGAGTGATCGTATCCTGACTAGTATCTATGCTGAGAGTGTTCTGGTTTGTGATCTCAACAGTGTACTCCTCAACGACGCTGTCGTAGTCAAGGTTGTTGGATCCTTCGAAGATGACAGTGTACTCACCAGCATCTTCACCGGCAAGGTCGAGACCGACAGAGTCCTGGGCGTTAGAGCCCTGACCTTCGCCAGTCAGCGAACGATTCTCAGGTTCAAGGACCTCGTTTGTGATGTCTGCGCCGCTTGCATCTTCGACTGTTAGGCTAACATTCTCAGCATCGTTGAAGTTCCATTCACCGAAGATGGTGAGTTCATCAGCACGATCGCTTCCAACCTGGCTAAGGTCGTCGTCACTCAGCTGGACCTCCGCGGTGGTGATCCGGGGTGTGACGACAGTCGTGGTGAATCCAGAACCATTGGCAAATTCAGCATAGGTTCCGGTGTCTTGATCGGATGGAATAGGCATCTGCAGCGGAGTGCCTTCCCGGTTACCGGAAGTACCTTCGAGACTAGTTGCTGAGATTACCTCGCCATTATCTTTGACGAAAGCAAGGTTTTCTTCGCCTTGATAGACTGCTTCTCCATCAGCAATCTTGATCCTATCCGCCCCATCTCCAGTAGTGATTTCCTCGCGGTGTGCTGTATCGCCCGCATTAGCCGCAGCAGCGGGTGCAGCCGCGAATCCAACGGCCACCATGGAGATAACCATGAGGACGCTGAAGAAGACCGCATTGGCCTTCGTTCGTGTATTATTGTCGTTTGTCATTGTGTGTTCTTTGGTCTGCATTGCGACAGTATGCTTTGTCTTCACCTTATTCGCCCGTTCGTCGGTGACCAACAGGACGTCGAGGGCGCAACCGGACTTGGATCAGATTACTCACAATTCCATCGCTTGTGTCGGGTAGGGATCGCAATTTAGCTTCTATCTGCCTAATATATATGCTTTGTGTGGGGGTATTGGCGTGGGAATGACACACACGCCAAGAGGCACAAAACCACAGTTTGGCTTTACAAGCTCAACGAACCACGTCTGCGATACTATATTTTCCGTCGATATCGATGCCGATCTTGGTCACGAAAGGAAATTCAGTACCTCACAAAGCATCCTCAGCTAGCTGTTTCTGAAGCCTGAGTTCTGTGGCGGAGCGGTTGTGCTGGGTGGTCTTGACGAGAAGATCGTCGACGAACCGACGGAGAGCTGTCGCTGTCGGCGGCGGCTGCCGCCGACGCGACAGCGTCGCCACTCCTGGCGGAGGCTAGCCCGGTCGGAGATTAGCGGGTAAACCGGTCGTCTGGTGGTCGGTTTGCGGGGACGGCCCGTCGCGTCGCGAGGGCCGTCCACGCTGCCCGTTGAATCATGTTGATGAACTCCTTGAACGACTGCTCTATTGAAAATGGAAGATAGCAACGGGATCACGCCGTAATGAGTTTAGGAAAACGAGGTCGAGAAAGCGGTAATGGGAGTCGCCTTGCTCGACCTCGTTGAGACAGCACTACGTGTAGCTAAACAAGCGTTGGGGAAGCGAGCGGGCAAGCCCGTCTCGGGCGGGCTTGCCCGCGAGGCTCACATCGTCGCACACTGTATTCGGAAGGAAGAAGGCCACAGCTATGCCGAACTCGTAGATCGGCTCAGTCTCATGCCGGACGTGTGTGAGCGTCTCGGGATCAGCTCGGATGCTCCACCCGATCCAACCACGTTCTACCACTCGTTTGATCGATATGCGATGGATGTCTGGCGGGCGTTGCTGCGCGTTTCAGCGCAGCAACACCCGCAATCCGGCCACGTTGCCCTCGACAGCACGTTCTTCGAGCGATCTAACGCTTCCCAGTATTATTGTCAACGGAAAGGACGGAGGGTAAAGACGGTCAAGGCGACGACATTGACCGATACAGAGTCGCTGGCGGTGTTGGACGTTCACTGCTGTATCAAGCATGAGCACGATACGAAGGCTGGCCCGCGGGTCGTCCGCCGGAACGCGGACGACCTGCGGGCCGTCGCTGCCGATAACGGATTTCAAGATTGGCACACCGAATACGAGATCGCAGCATTAGATGTGAACTACCTCATTCAGTACCGTGGATCGACCCCGAAGGCAGCAGCAAACAACGCGCTGATCCGGGCAAAAGGCTACACACAGCGGTGGATGTCGGAAACATCCTACTCAACGGTCAAGCGAACGCAGGACTCCGCCCTGCGTTCGCAATTCTGGTACCGACAGTTCCGTGAGATCATCCTCTCGTTCGCCCTCAACAACCTCAAGAAGCTCACCAAAACACTATGATCCCGCTCCCGTACCGCATTTTCAATAGAGCATGAACGACCACTTCCAGAGGCGACGCCCCCCACGGCGGGGCATCGCCACATATTCCCAGTGTAAATACCGCCAGACGTTCTGTAACAACAAGCTCACCACGACGTACAGCAGCCGTACGACCGGATTTTGTGTCGAGGT
>NZ_AOJN01000043.1 GCF_000337335.1 Halorubrum distributum JCM 10118
CTTCGTGGATTTCATCGTCTGCTTGCTGGGTTTTAGACACACCTTCTGCAAGCAGACGTCTCAACTAACCGGCTTTGTGATGTACTGAAATTACAAGCAGGGACAGTCACGGCACAGGAACCAGCCGGCAGGCGGTCAGAACGTGAACGCATTAGCTGTGACTCACAACCGCCACCGGCCGATGAGGGCCGCCAACTCTGCGGCCCTCGGGCACTCACCCCCGGTGGATCGTACACCTCCTCACGCTCCAGCATGTAGAAAGTCGACACGAGCAGTTTTAGCGCCGTTGCGACGATCGCTATCTGATAATTCTTCCACTTTTTAACCATAAGTAATATACCCAAGATACAGATCGTTACACCGGAGAACCGCCATTTGAACGCGCTGAACGAGGATCCAGCGTTAGTCTCCACTTCTGCGCTTCGAGAACGATCCTTCCGTCCGCGAGTCGGTAGTACCTAGCGTAAATTTTGAAGATAGTCGTTGAGATGATTGTCGATCCAAGAGGCCGCAAAACTAAGCTGAGCTGTGAGCCTCTCAAAGAGTTCGGTAAGGAGAGCGCGGTACTCTGCCGCGCTCTCCACAATCAACGGTGACGCTTCCCATTTCAGACTCTTCCAGATCTGCTCGATTGGATTGAGATCCGGTGAACCAACGGGCAAAAACACGAGGTCAATTCCGAGTTGATGGGCTCGCTTACGCGTGTACTCGCACACGTGAGAAGAGAAGTTATTCAAGACGAGCAGAATCCGTTGACTCGGATTCTGCTCGCGGATTCCTTCGAGACACTCGCAGATTCGTTCCTTCTCCTGATTACTTTGCTTTGTTGAATCCGATGACGGCGCGGGAATCACTGTTTGAGAGCTTGTTCGAGGTTGTAGACTGCGGCGGTCAACATGAGTTCGCGGAACTTGCGGTACCAAGCGCGAGGGTGGACAGCGGGGCCGAACCGACGCTTGATGGCCGAAAATGCGGTCTCGGCCATCCACCGCTGGCCGTATAGCTCGCTGTCCAACCGTGCGTTGTGGGCGTGATCGTACGCAGCGAACAGCCGGTGACGCAGCAACGGCCGGACGCCCTCTGAACGGAGGGCGTCCCGGAGAGATTGGTCGTCATANCGTACGCAGCGAACAGCCGGTGACGCAGCAACGGCCGGACGCCCTCTGAACGGAGGGCGTCCCGGAGAGATTGGTCGTCATAGCCTTTGTCGCCGGCGAGACTCTCGATTTTGTCGGTGTTCCGAAGAGCGACTTGACGGCCAGTTTGGGTGTCGTGCGGCCAGTGTGCCGAGCAGTGAATATCGAGGATGGCACACGAATCTGTATCGACGAGCGCCGTCGTTTTGAGCGTGCGTATGTGGCGATCCGAGCGATGTTGGTAGTGTCTCGATGCCGTTTCGCGGTCGAAGAACGTGGCATCGATGGCACCGTGCGAGCCCGGATCGCAGATGTTCGCGGACTCACGAAGGAACCCACGCCATATCGACATGGGCACCCTCTCAAACGACCGATACAGCGTTGAGGGTGCGGGAAATGCCGTTCGAGCGAGCTGTAACAGACCACGAACGCGATCCATCTCACTCGCCCAATCCACAATCTCGCGGTACGTCGCGTCCATGTGAACCCGCAAAAAGTGGAGCGTCACATGCTTCCAGCCGAGAAATCCGTGGCCAGTCGGATCACTCACCGCCGTTGGACTGGCGGCACAGCGCTTTTGAGCCAGCGACGCGGCTTGCTTAACGAAGCGGAAGAGGAGTTTGGACACATTCGGCTNGCCAGTCGGATCACTCACCGCCGTTGGACTGGCGGCACAGCGCTTTTGAGCCAGCGACGCGGCTTGCTTAACGAAGCGGAAGAGGAGTTTGGACACATTCGGCTCTTCCGCTTCGCTTCCGCCTTCAGAGCGACGCAATCACGCCGCCTTCTGCGGATTCAACAGAGCAGATTACTTGGAAACTGGACCACGCTCTCACCGGAGAGTACATAGAACCCGACTGCTGGTTCGTCTAACTTCACCAGCGGTCGGGTGATGTGAGGGTCGTCGACGGTGTAGAGTCGCTGTGAGTTGTCCCACGGTTGTGGATGCGATGTGTCGAGAAATCCAAGCACACTTCCACCGTCCGTACGGATCTCTTCGTCGACGACCCAGCCTTCCTCATTGTCTCCATCGCGTTTGTTGTGCGGCTCATCAGCTCCCTCGTCGAACGCGTCGGCGACGCGTTCGACGAGGACTTCTCCGGCATTCTCTGGCCGTGATGGGCACTTGGTCCGCGGAATTGCGTAGGAGAGGCCGAGCTTTTCGAGGAACGTAGTGAGATGAGCTGGATGAAATTCAACGTCGAACTCCTCGTTGATGAGGTGTTGTATCTCTTGTTTCTTCCACGGTTGGCCCTCCCGGAGCAGTTCCAAGAGGCGTTGCTGTTGTTCTTCGCCGAGCTTCGGGGCCTGCCGCCCCCGAAGTTCGGCATTAGAAGTCCAAGACCGCCCTTGTTCCATCGGCGAGCCCAGCGTGTTCCTGTCGCGGAGGACCTGCCGACATCGTCGGCAGCGTCCTCCAAGGTTGCTCCCTTGTAGAGCCGTTTAACGAAGATCAACCGCTCAGTGAGTTTTTCATCCGTAGACTCCGCGAGGAGTCGATCGAGATCGTCCTCACTGAGGTGACGGACGATCTCTTTGCGGCGATCCCCAGACATACCCCCTCATCAGACTCTACCTTCATAACTTTCACTAGGCACCATTGGGAGACGTGAAGCTGGTGCTCGCTGAGAAAGAGACCGACGAAGAAGACGAAGAGAACCCAGTCAAGTACCTCGTCACGAACAAGATCGACGCACCGACCGAGCACATTATTCGCTCCTACGGGATACGGTGGCGCATCGAAACGTTCTTCGAGGACTCGAAGAAGGATCTCGGCTTGGGAGACTGCGAGATACAGACCGACGAAGGTGCCAGTGCCGACTGGCACCTTCTGATGGCTGCCTACAGTCTCATCCGTCTTGATCCCGAATCGAGCGCCTTAGGGACGGTTCGCTCGAAAGCGTCATCGCTTCGAGCGAACCTCGAACACTCGCTGAAAGAAGCCGTTTACAACCTTCTCTCGTGGGTTCGAGACAACGATGATCGTAGCGTCGACGACCTGATGGAAGAGATTGATCACCTCTTCGTTCACTCAACAGCGGACACTAACGTTCAAAGCTGAGGATCGGAGTAACGGCGGTTTGGCACCGCCAGTCAGCCACCGTTTCGTGATGGGTTTAACGGGTTCCCGAAGCAGAAATCGGACTCATGGTTGCGAACCTGAAACTCCCACCGCTCAGGATTCCTCCGCGTTCACACAGAGGAGGATATCAAAGCGGTTCAGCCCATCGGACAGCGATTTCAATGTCAAACTCAGCAGGGTCTGTCGATCCATTCGCGTCGTCAGCGTCGTACTGAATGATGACACCGTTGAGGGTGCGCGTTCCCGAATCAAACGAATCGTACGTCCGCTCAATATAGCTCCGTCCAACAGCAGTGCGATCAGTAACACGTGGTGGATGATACGTCCGGTCATCGTCCGGCGGCTCATAGTAGGCATCGGCACGCAACTCAAGTGTTCCATACTGTGCTGGTCCGACATTGGAGATGACGATGTCAGCAATAATCTGTGACTGATATAGCGATTCGACGATACGGTCAATACGAATTGTCTTAACAGCGATACCGGCAGCATCAAGCGAAGTTGTGATACCTGATGATGCGTTATTCGGCGGTCTAGAATCCGCTGATTGAGACCCAGTAGACGTCCTTCTTTGGGGATGTGATGAATCGTTTGTACGCGACTGAGACGACTCCTCAGACGCATCAGCCGAGGATGTCTCACTCTCAACAAGGCAGCCAGCAAGGGACAAAGACCCAACAGCAACGAGGAGCTGCCGCCGAGGGTAAGGTTGTGTCATACGTGGTATTTGATGGCACCCAAATTAAACCCTAACCACATGGGTCAGCCTGAAGCACCCAACTGTCAGTAAGGTGGCCCTGCCAGCGAGGTCGTTCTTCCCACGCATCGCCAGAAAAGCCAGTAGCAAAAACGAACGCACCAGCCTGAAGCAGATATCCGTACTGAACGCCCGGAAAGTCATCAAGATTAGTCCGATCGCTCCCTGCCTCGTGGTGATAGTAGCGGTACCACTCAACTGAATCTGTGGACGACGTTCCCTCCGGGGTAATTGTGGTAGTCCCTTCGGTGGTCCCGGCCTCAAGCATAGTTGTAATTTGCTCGCGCGCAGTCGCGCGATCGTCGTAGTGTTGAACGTGTAGTGGGGTACCGTCTAGATCGCCGGGCGGGCCACGAAACGCGTTGCGGCGGCGTTCAACAGGATCCGGACGAGATGCGAATGTGAAGAATAATTCGTCAGTACGGCCTGACGGTTGGACGACCGGCCCTAACCGATTCCGGAGGCTGTCTCGACGAGTCGCCGGAAGCGGATCTGCAGTGAACGTGGGAGAGTATTTTTCACTCTCATCCGCATACGGTTCATACGCGAGCGTTGTAAACGTGCGACGAGTCGGAATCGCCAGTTCTACGAGAACATCATCGACGGCGCATGGAACAAGCCGGTCAAGCAACCGGTTGTGAATTGGCGCCCGTGAGAAGCGCCCCCCAATATACGCCGACGTCTGAATTTGGAAAAACGAGAGGCGCATCCGATCGAGTTCCTCGACAAATCGGTCAGCGTCGTTCCGACGGGCCGCACGATTCAGTGCTGGGAGATGTTTCTCAGTCCGTGACCGGAGTAGGTCAGCAGGAGAAAAATGGGGTTCAAGCGCTTCCGTGGCGTGGTCGGCAGCGTTGTATCCCGCAGTTTCGAGCCGATCAACCATGGTTACTGTCGGCATCTTTGGCTGGTGGATAGTGTCACGAATCCCGGCTACAGTGTCAAGCACATCGTCAATAGCGCTTTTGTACGACTTGATTGCCTGTTGGTACGAGACAGCAAACCAGATCAGATCAGAAACAACTGCCTGAGTCGTCTCAGCTATGGGTTTCCGTGGGCCAGTCAACCCTCCGTTGTCGTCCGTTGAATTGTCAGTAGAGGGCTGATCGGTGCCAGGCTCTGTCGTAGTATTTGAGCCGTCCGTCGATTCTATTTCATCTGGATATCTCACTCCATCTACGCTTAAACAGCCAGCTAAGCTCGAAGCAGCGCCGAGACCAACGAGAACGTTACGGCGCGTTCGTTGCATGTCGCTATATCAGGAAGGCTAGGACTTAAATCACACAGGTAGAACTATAACCATTGTGAGACATAGGCCAGTGAACCCAATCGATGACGAAAACAACACGGTGCCAGACGTGGCACGGTGGGCGAGTTCCGACGGGCGACTCCGAGTGTCGGTAGTGGACTCACAGACAGCGGCTGACATGGAGGCGATCAGGGTAAAAGCGTCTACAACTGTTCAACACTGATCGTACAGGAAATCATGAGACTCCCCCTACCCATTGCTGACCAGCCCGAAGCGTGTGTCAACGTGTGGTATTGTGGGGTAGAACTGCTTGCGTCACCACATGTGGTTGGGATAATCGCGAGCATTGGAGCAGTACTGTTGCTCTTGACATCCTCCCCGCGCTGAAGCGCGAGGATTCCCACGGCACCGTGCCGCTGGGTTGGAATATTGTGGTTTACGACGTGGCCCGTTCTTGAGGTGCGAATGCACCAGTTTCCTTGTCAAACAGGAACGTCGATGGCTGTGCCAACCAGCCGTTACTCCTATTCACCGAGAGAGTCGGTGAACTCGGAGATACTTTTTGTCGGATATTCTCGGCTCCGTTCACGTCAGCGTTCGCCACTGTACCGCACTCATCACAGACGTACAACCCGCGTTCAACACGGTTCGCGTCACGTTTGCGACCACAGCAAGAACACGACTTCGACGTGTCCTCCTCGGAGACTTCCTCGACGACAATACCTTCCATCTCCGCCTTGTATTCGAGGAGGTCGGTGAACCGGTCGAATGCCCACGAGTGCAAGTCGAGGTTACCGTGTTTTCCCCAGTTTTTCGACTCGTCAGTGTCATCGTCTTCGCGAATCCCAGAGAGATCTCCCACTACAATCGTTCCAACGCCTTCCTCAACACACCGTTCAACAATGTTTTTCGAAAGCGTATGGAAATAGTGGGTGCGACGAGCCGACTTCTTCTGGTTCAGCCGGGTGGCCTGCTCGGAGTTCGAGTCATCACACCGGGCAATCCGCTTGCTGAAGTAGTAGTCGTCTTGTTTCAGACAGTTCAGCGGATACAGCTCGCTGTGCCCGTCTTCATAGGCGAGCGCGGCGAAGTTGTTGATCCCGAGATCAACGCCCACCGTCTTCTCACCAGGGGCTTCAGCCACGTCGATTTCAACCTTACAGACAAAGTGTAGTTCCCACTTCTCACCCGTCCAAACTGTCCGAACCTGTTGGACGTTCTCGACGATGGAGAGATCAACGTCGGGGCGAGTCTGGTATTCGCAGAGGATGAAGTCCGACCAATACTCCTTGAGGTTCGACCCCTTTGAGAGTCGAACGCGGTTGTACTGGGTGTCGAGTTTGAAGCCAGCAGCTTTGAACGTCACCGTCGAACGCGGGTGTTCGTCGCCGTGTTTGCGGTAGCCGGGCGGGTTCGCTCTCGTATCTCCGCTGCGTCGTTTACCGTACCAACCGTTGAACGCCTCAGTGAGTTCTTGAAGGACTCGCTGACTTGACTGCGAATGCAGGTCATCATAGCGTTCGTGCGTTTTGAGGTACGTGGTGAGTTCGTTGTGGTTCGGGATGTGATCAATTTCATCCCAGATCCGACTGCACGTCCACCGTCCGACGTTCCAGAGCTTCGAGGCAGCGAACCCGAGCGAATCAAGGTCATCTTGCACCCGAGACTGGTTCCGTATGGACGCAGTGTAGGTGCGAGTAACGACCTGTTTCGCCATACGTAACCTATGTAGATGAACTAAGTTGAAAACTTTGATTGGAGTAGCGTAGAATATCCAGCCGTGTCATCGAACGGTGGACTGCGAAGGTAATGTCGGATTCATCCCCGCGCTAAACAGTAGTTGCCGAACCTGACTGAGGCTCTTCACGCTGGGCTGTGTTGGTCACCAGATGGTCCAGACAGCTGAGGCGAAACAGGTTTGCCGTGCTGCGTCGACGGTACTGTTTCCCGAACTCGAATTCGGCGTGAAACCGTGTGGGAAGTACACGAGAGAGGATTTCCAAGAAATCCTCTCTCGGATTGCTTTTGATCAGGAGTTCGCAAATACGGGTGGGAAAACGCTCCAACTTGATCGTGACGAGTACGTCGATATCACCGCTACGGCGCGAAATTCGCTCGCTAAATCGCTGCTGTATCACTTGCGTAATCTCTCACCAGACGCCATAACCGACCAGTTCGATGGCGTCCGAGATCGACTGTTCGAAGTCCTCCGGTCTCAGCGCCGACTTCCCACGTTTGTCGATGTTGCCATCGATATCCACGAGTGGCGCTTCTACGGCTCTGCCGACACTGACCACGTCCTAACCACGTATCCAGATCTCGGAACGAACAAAGCGTTTTGCTTCGCAACACTGTGTATTGTCGCTCCTCGCACGCGATTTACGCTTGCGGTGGTACCGATGGACGCGAACGGCTTTCGCGCCAAGCGCGAAGCCGTTCGCTCCTTGCTCGAAACAGCCAAACAGTATGTCTCAATTCGACACGTCTACCTCGACCGTGGATTCTACCAAGTCCACGTCGTTACAGAGTTAGAACAGCAGGATGTTGATTATATCGTGCGTGCGCGGCCGAGCAGTGGAATGAAAGACCGTCTCAGCGCCGGCGCTGAGACGGTCGCAGACGAGTATACGATGCAGCGAAAGCGCAAACCAACGGCGTCGGTAGATGTCACAGTCTTCGCGGTTCCGCACCGTGCAAGCGAAGACGAGCACGTCTGGTTCGTGACGAGTTTGGACGTCAATTCGTCGACAGCGAAGGCGTACGCGGCGGCGGAACGCCGCCGCTGGGGGATCGAAACGTCATATCGACAGCTCGGCGATTTTCTCCCGAGAACGTCGTCACCGACGTTCTCGGTGCGATTGTTCTACTTTTTGTTCGCGGTGTCGTTGTACAATCTGTGGGTGTTAGCCAACGTGTTAGCTTCAGCTGAAACAGTTCCAGAGACACCGCTGATCTCAACACGGATCTTCCGCAGATTCGTTCTCTCGACAGACTACGGTTGAGTCCACTTCGGATCTGACCGGGATAACCGGTGAGTACGCCTTATCGCAGAGAGGCATCGCTCGGGAACGCCGCTGGCGCGGCGTTCCCTCGCTCTCTCACTGAATCTGTCACAGTGAAATCCGCGACGATCGTGAAATGCGCGAACGCAACGGCGTGGTTAGTACGTAGCAAGATTTGATTCGGCAACTACTGTAAAGCGCGAGGCTTTCTCCTCGATTTTCCGTAATGGATGAACTCCAGACAGCGGTTGAAGCGTGTCGAGCTGAACGAGAGTGCGTTGTTGCGGAGCGAGACGCATTTCAACAATTCCAGACGCGAATACGACGAGTTGATCCGGTGACAATCGATTCACCAAACGATTCACAGACAAATATGGGTGACCGGTCACGAGCAATGGACGCACCCTCAAACCCAGGTGATGCGACGCTCAAGTATGTCCTCTCTACGTATGAGCAGACAGTACGGTCCGTTCCGCATTACAGTATTGAAAACGAAGAGACACTTGCTGAAAATCTTGCTGCTGAACTCGGAGAAGACATTGTAACATCATTAGCAACAAACAAGGTCCTCATTCCAGCGGTCCAGCAAGCGATTGTTGATCGAAGTCAAAATGCAATTGACGCACGCGAAGATCTTGTAGATGCAATTACTGATGAGATAGATCTACTCACACATTACCAAACAGAACTGACTACTATCGAGACTCGGCAGCACAACCTCCGGGAACATCTTGACACCGTCCAGACACGTCGTGGTGAAGCGGCATTCGACATCTGGTGTGCGCTTCAAGAACTTGAAACGGAACTGGATGAAATTGCCAAGCAACGACAAGCTGATCTCCGGGATCCGCCGATCGCTGAGCCACCAACTGAGAGCACGTCTGGTGAACAGTTGATGTTTTGTGAGTATCTGTATGCGGAAAGTGATGCGCCACAGTATCCAGTGCTATCAGCGATTGGAGATCTTGGAACAGCCATCCGAACCGATATCGAACAGATCAGAACGAAGCTTGGTTGACATCCTCCCCGAGCTAAAGCGCGAGGCTTTCTCCTCGATTCTCCGTCAGAGACAGGGCTAAACGGGGTGGTTTCCGCCTCGCTCTGCGATAAGTTCTGAGTCAAGATACGAAATGAGCGATGTGTGCGCCGCCGCGATAGCGTCGCCTCGGTCTGTTGTGAGACGGCTGTACATAACACCGTTAATCGTTGCGAGAATATATTCGGCAACCTGTGAGGCGTTGACATCATGAAAAACATCTTCAGCAATACCACGGTCAATGAGTTCTTGAATAGTGGTCGCCAAATACTCATCAACCTGGGTGAACTGAGCGCGGATACGAGTGTTCGTGAGAGCCTGCGATCGGAAGCCAACAAGCACCGCTTGGAACTGGTGGCTATCCTCAAGTGGGTGCGGAGAGAGGAGCTTGTCGATCAGCTGTTTGAGATCTTGGGCCGGGTTCTGGCTTGCCTCAGTGTTAAGAGATGATTCAAACTGGTCAACAGTAAATTCAAGCAGCGTGACAAGCAAGTCGTCTTTCGAGTCATAGTAATGGTATATCGAGGCTTTTGATCGCTCAAACTCATCACCGATACGAGCAATAGAGAGGTCAGCGTAGCCATGTTTGAGCAATGCTGAGTATGTTGCTTCCATGATGTCTTCTTCTGCGGCGCTCCAGTTCGAATCCGATTGATCGCGTGTCGTCATTCGGTTGATTCTGTCGTCTCAGAGGCAGTATCAACCTCATCAAAGTCGAACTCAACAGAGTGTGAGTCACCATCCGGTTGCGACTTACCAGACTGTGTTCGCACGCTATCAGCTGTTTCAGTCTGTTCTGGACTGGACGATGTCGTCGCTGGAGTGGTCGCAGCAGAGTCTTGTGTTACAACTGCGCGACGCTGAAGTTGGTCGATCTGCGGAACAGAGGTCACATTTGCGAGGACGACAGTCGCTGTGAGCTCTGTCGTGTTTTGGATCGGTTCGTCGCCAGCAAGTACCTCAACCGTCTCTGTTTCGTCTTCGAGAAGGTACCGGCCGGTCTCAAACCCTTTCCGAGAGATCGTATCTGGGGGCCCACTAAGGATGAGCAAAACCCGGTCTGCGGAGGTGATATCACATGGCAGCGTCAGTTTCGATTGTACTGCGCGGCTGATGAGTGTCTTTATTTTTGCTGCATCGACAGGAGTCGATCCAGATGGGGAGGACCGACCAAGCAACCGAAGAATCCGGGCCAAGAGTCCATGGGTTTCACTGTTAATTTCAATCGTGGCACGACCAACAGTCGTTACTCCACCAACAGCAAGGGTACGCGAGATATCAGCAGGGTCAATCCGAAGTTCAGACTCAAATGTGGTGTTGGCTTCGCCAGCGCCGAAAACACTCAATAGCCGATCGACAGTCATTGAATTAATCGACTGATAACAGTCAGCAACGGCATCAGTCTCATGACACCAAGTGTTATTATCAACAAGAAACGTCGACTCGGCCTGTGGGACAAGTGTTCGAAGGCCACGGGCAGCAGTCAATGCTCGCTGGTCTGACTCTGTGTCAGCAGGGAGAACGCCAAGTGTGTAGACTGCCGTTTCATAAATGTCGGTGAGTTCATCAAGCAACACACTACCGACACCAGCACCAGTGCCGCCGCCAAGTCCAGCAACAACCATCGTTGCTGCGACTTCGGTTTCATCGATTTTATCGAGTGCCCGTCGAATTTCTGGCCGATCCGCTTTGGCGACTTGTGCGCCAACATCTGGATCGCCACCGACACCATACTCGTTGATATCATATCCACGCGTGCGCGAGTTACTGGAGGTACCTTGTTGACTCGTGGTTGTGGATGTCTCTGATTGTAGTTGGGAATCGTGGGACGAATTTGGGGAGTCAGTAGCAGGTGAGTTCGAGTCTCGTCGAAGTACTGCGGGGTGTGTATCACCGAGGAGAACGTGCTGGTCAGTACTGAGCGCTGTTGTTTGTGAGAGTGGTTGTGACTCAGTATGAAACGCGAGAACGTTTCCATCGGTTACCGGCCGGCCTGTGCGGCGTTCAGCTCGGACAAACTGATCAACGAGTCGGGTGCCACAACCACCAACGCCGAGAAGTGCGACCTTCATTCACACACCAACTGATGCGAGTGATGGTGGCGGCCAACAGAGTGGTGATACATCTGTCGGACGGGCGTTCGGCCACGTATCCGCTCAGACGATAGGGTCCAGATCATTGTCGTCATCGGTAATCAACGACTGTATTTCCTCCTCGCGAACAGCATCTTGTTCTCGGATCTTGTTTTGTGCGTCAACAGCTTGATCTTGGATCTCACTAATTCGTGGTGTATCAGTCACATTGGAGAGTAACACTACTGCCGCAAGCGTTGATGAGTCAGGCCGAGGGTCATCACCAGCAAGCACATCAACGGTGTCGGCCTCTTGTTCTAGCCATTCACGGGCAGATTCAACACCTTTGCGTGAGATCACATCTGGCGGTCCAGCAAAGACAATCAACGCACGGTCAGCACTCGAAACGTCACATGGAACGGTGAGCCGAGAGTTCGTCGCACGACGCACCAAGCCTTTGATTTTTGCAGCATCTGTTGATTCACCCTGCGAGTCATCAGCCTCTTTGAAATTGGCCAACAGTCCTTCTTTTGCGGGAGTAACATCAGTAGATGCGTATCCTATCGAAGAGACACCACCAGTGTCGAGGGTTCGCATAATGTCACTCGAATCCATTGCGTTCTCACCCACCTCCGACTCATCAACTTCGCCAGCGGCGAGCAGAGTGACAATGCGTGTTGCAAGCTCTTCGTTCATCTCTTCGTAGCCCTGCTCAATAGTCTGCCCCCGAGAACGCCACGCATCGTTGTCGAACGCGATGAAGTTGTCAACCTTGTTGACGAATGACTGAAGCGAGCGGGCAGCGTTGAGTGCCGGCCGGCCGCCCTCGTATGTGCCAGGTAATACTCCAAGTCCGTACACTGGCTCATCGTACATCTTCTGTAGTTCGTCGATAACAACGGGAGCAGCGCCACTACCAGTGCCTCCACCAAGGCCGGCTGCGACTAAGACGGCATCAACCTCGTGAATTTCAACATCGTCGAAGACGCGCCTGATTTCATCAATGTCAGTTTGCGCAACCTCAGCACCAATTTCAGCATCACCTCCAACCCCGTGTCCACGCGCTTTCTGGTGGGTGTCGCCGATTAACACCCGGCGATCTTCATCGAGATGTTGTGGTTTAGCGAGGTCTGTCCGAGCCGTATTGATGACAAGTGCGTGACGGCACAGGTTACGACCAGTCTCAAACTCAAACTCAATCATCTGGTCGATAAGCTTGCTGCCTGCGTTACCGACCCCGATCGTTGCAAGTTTCATTGATTGGTACTCCGTTGAGCCGTATGAAAGTGTGCTGGTTGCGGATGGACCTCATCGAACCCTGAGTACGTGGCTATGGAACAGGCCATTGAATACTGGACCGTATGGCTCGGGACGTATTAATCTGCGTCAGACGGGACTATCGATAGTTGGACTAGATACAAGACAAACATGCCAACGCAAGCAAGATTGGGATAATAAAAACTATATTTCACAAACCCGGCTGCCAACTGTGAAGAACTTGCGAGTGATTCTACTGGCGGTGATTGTGGTGACAGCAGTTGTTGGAGCCGCAGGAACCGCCGCTGGAGCACACCCGGCAGGAGCAGAGTTCGAACACTCAGAGAGTGAAAGTCTGTCTGCCGATTACAGCGGTCAGGAACCGATGCAGACAGCAGAAAATAACACCTGTGAGTTTCCGCTCAACGTGACTGATGCGACAGGGACAGAAATCACGCTTGATGAACAGCCGGATCGGATCACGACAACAAACCCGTCAGCAGCCCAAACGCTCTGGGAGATCGGTGCGCAAGACCGGGTTGTTGGNGTTGTTGGTGTAACCGAATTTGCGGGGTACTTGAACGGGACTGACAGCAAAACGAATGTCTCCGCAGAATTCGGTGTCAGCGTCGAAAAAGTCGTCGCAACCGATCCCGATCTTGTGTTAGCACCGAACGCCTCAGCTGATCAAGTCGCAGATCTTCGTGCACAGAATCTCACGGTCTACCATTTCCCGGCCGCGACCGATACCGATGATATTGCGGCAAAAACAGAGCGCACAGGCCGTCTTGTCGGGAACTGCGAGGCTGCAACGGAGGTGAATAATGAAATGAACCAGACTGTAGAGAATGTAGAAAGCCAGACCGCTGAGCTTGACCGTCCCGATACACTGTATCCACTTGGAGGCGGGTATGTCGCTGCTGACAATACCTTCATCAACGAGATTATGCAGATTGGTGGGACTACGAACGTCGCAGCNCCACTTGGAGGCGGGTATGTCGCTGCTGACAATACCTTCATCAACGAGATTATGCAGATTGGTGGGACTACGAACGTCGCAGCGTCAGAAGCAGATGGATATCCACAACTTTCTGATGAAGTCATCCTTAAAACAGATCCTGAGGTCGTACTTGTAACTGATACAGAGGGCGCAATTCTTGAGAAAGAACCCTACGCCAGCACAACTGCTGGCGCTGATGATAACTATGTAGTTATGAATAGAAGTTATCTAAACCAGCCGGCGCCCCGGAGCGTGATTGAGTCAACAAAAACGCTCGCAGCTGCTGTTGAAGACCTACAAGCCGACAAAACAGAAGATACGACCGATAGTAGTGATACATGTGGGTTCCCGCTTACTGTAACAGACGCGACAGGGACAGAAATTACGCTTGATGAACAGCCGGATCGGATCACGACAACAAACCCGTCAGCAGCCCAAACGCTCTGGGAGATCGGTGCGCAAGACCGGGTTGTNGTTGTTGGTGTAACCGAATTTGCGGGGTACTTGAACGGGACTGACAGCAAAACGAATGTCTCCGCAGAATTCGGTGTCAGCGTCGAAAAGGTCGTTGCGACTGATCCCGATCTTGTGTTAGCACCGAACGCCTCAGCTGGCCAAGTCGCAGATCTTCGTGCACAGAATCTCACGGTCTACCATTTCCCGGCTGCTACTGATACCGAGGATATTGCCTCGAAGACGGAACGCACAGGCCGTCTTGTCGGAAACTGCGAGGCGGCAACTGACATAAACAATGAGATGAATCAGACCGTGGAGAATGTTCAAAACCAGACCGCAGATCTTGACCGCCCCGATGCACTGTATCCACTTGGAGGCGGGTATGTCGCTGCTGACAATACCTTCATCAACGAGATTATGCAGATTGGTGGGACTACGAACGTCGCANCCACTTGGAGGCGGGTATGTCGCTGCTGACAATACCTTCATCAACGAGATTATGCAGATTGGTGGGACTACGAACGTCGCAGCGTCAGAGGCAGATGGATATCCACAGCTCTCGGATGAGGTAATCCTCCAAACCAACCCTGAATTAATGGTTGTGACAGACTCTGAGGCGTCGATCCTTGAGCGGCAGCCGTATGCCAGCACAAGTGCGGGTGAAAACAATAATTACGTAGTGTTGAACAATAACTACCTCAATCAGCCTGCGCCTCGTAGCGTTATCGAATCAACAAAAACGCTCGCAAACGGTGTTGAAGATCTTCAATCAGAGGGTGATAGAGACGATACAAGTGGAACAGATGGATCCGGTGGCACAGGTAATGACGAGGATGACAGGAATGACGAAAATGAGCAAGACGAAACAACAGTAGATGAGAATGAAACGGCTGTGGATGCGAACGAAACAACAGTAGATGCGAATGAAACGGCTGTGGATACGAACGAAACAACAGTAGATGCGAATGAAACGGCTGTGGACGAAAATCAGACAACCACCGATACATCGAGTAAAGAGAATACTACCTCAGCGGAGTTCAATGGCACCTCTAACGATGAGGATGATAAGACTGGGACATCCAATGATGTTGCTAATCAAGAGACTGAGCAAGACGGTGGACCATCCAATACAACTGATGAGGGGACAGAGTCAGAGGTTCCTGGATTCGGAATTATCGTAACCGTATTAGTGATTCTTGGCTTCACATATCTGTCGCCACGGGAGTGAGCGAGTAGGGCAGGGGAGAGTAGTTCACTGGGATTGCGCGCTACGAGTTTAACTAACAGAAAAAGCCGATACCGAGACGGACTATCCCGACTGAACGACTGTTTGATTGCCATTGTGAATAGCGTCATTGGTTACGGTCACAGACTGGGTTCCAACCTGATACTCCCCAGGGTGTGCGACCCGGATTGTTGCGGTTCCGTTCGAGACAGCAGCGTGACGTTCATACTCGAACGTTGTGCCAGTTGCTGTGACTTCACCGGATGAATTGGGTACAGTCACAGTTGTTGTTGCGGTCACCGTCCCGTTTTCGACGCCAACCGAACTGGGCTCTGGCACGGAGATCGTCGCGCCGGGGACAACCGCAAACGTCCGGATCCCCTCAGTGGCAGTGAGTAGCTGGTAATGGCCGGTTGCGGCGGTGTCGTTGACGCCGACGCCGAGCCCATCATAGAGGGTTGTGTAAGTAGACTCTGTTGGTGGTGCGTTTTCGCGTTCAGTAACGACGACGTACCCGACACGATCTTGAAAGCGGTTGTACCACTCGTCTGGGTGTGTAGCGGTAAGGAACTGATCGTAATTGCTTCGTGCGTAGCTGTAGCTGCGGGCTTCACCGTTTACGAAGTAGTTGTACATTCGATTGTCGCCCCACTGGCTCAACACGAAGTTTTGTGGGTACTCACGGTCGACATCCTCGGCGTGGGAATCGACTGTAAGCGCGGCGTCGAACTGCACGCGGTCGTGGGTCGTCTGCCCGACGAGCGACGGGACGAGGAGGAGGTTGAACAACAGCACGAGCGCGACCGTCGCGGCGAGGTACCCGCGTAGGCGAGTCTCCTCCGGCAGCGCAAGCGACGTGATCGCGGTCTCTCCACCCGGTTCGCTGTCCGCTCCAGTGCGGCTCGGTCGACCGCGGCTCGATCGGCCGCGAGTCGACGGGGAGACATCGTCGCCGCGACCGAGGGCGGCCACTGGACGCGCGATGTCGATCGCCGACAGGAGGTAGACAAGACCAATCCCCGCGAACGGCGCGATCATGATCGCCAACTGGCCCGCAAACCGGACCTGAACCGTCGCGAGCAGCGTGTAGTACCAGGCGAAGCAGACTAAGACGAGCCAGCCGGGCTCGTAGCGACGCGCGGTTGCCCACGTCGCGACCGCAAGGACTGCGATCGCGAAATAAAATCCGAGGCCGAGTTGGAGCAGCGGCCCGAACACCACCGCGAAGTCCGGACTGAATAGCGAAACCGTTTCGGTGATCCCCTCACGGAAGAACAGGTCGGCGGCGCGCGTCCGAATGCGGTCGATGTCGCCCGGGCGCAGGCGTGCGTAGGCGACGATCCCCCCCACGGCGACGACCGCCTCGGCCGCGACAAGGGCGAGCGGCGGAAGCGAGACGCGGCGCCACAACTCCCCTAACCCGACAACGACAAACGCGCCGCCGGCCACGAGGACGGGCGTCACCGCGGCGATCGACTCGTGCCAGCCCAGCGCGAGGTGCGCGGCGAGCGCTCCCGCAGCGCCGAGCGCGAGCCCAGCAAGCAGGGGGGCGTTTGCGTAGGTCGGGGAGAGGTCCCGCCGAACGTCGAGCGCGACGCGGAGCCCGACGACAGCCGCGACTGGGATGAACGTGAGCGGCGAGCCGCCGTAGGCGTGAGCGGACGCCGCTACGGCGACAGCGAGCGCGAGTGCAACGGGCCACATCGTTGTGTTATGTGCGTGGGCCCGCGCGATGGCCTGCCGGTCTGGTTCGGGTCCGGACTGGGCGTCCCGGCGGGAAAGGTCGACACCGAGCGCGGTCAGTGTGGCAACGAGGAGACCGAGCCACAGGTACTGGTGGGCCTGATGGTCAAGGAAGCCCACGGAGGTGTACACGACGTTGACGGGCGCGAGCCCGTAGAACAGCACGGCGGCGAGCGCGACACGCACATCGCTGGTGAGCAGGCGTGCGGTCCAGTAGACGAAGTATCCCAGACAGACGGACGCCACGACCGGAAGCCACGCGGCGACCACGGGCGCAGCGTCGACGCCACCGAGCAGGACCGTCAGCCACCAGTTGACCGCGTGGGCAAGCGGACGCGTGCCCGCGGCGCTGCCCATGTCTGCGAACAGCCCCAGATCGAAGATTCCGTCCGCGCGAGCGGCCAGATGCTCCTGCCAGTAGCGGAAAAAGTACGTGTCGTTGCTTGGGGAGACGACGAAGCCCCGCTGGAACACCGCAGGCGCGGCCACGAGGCGCGCGCCGGCGACCACAAGCAGCCCTCCAAGAAGCCCGAGGAAGGTGAGAACGTCGACGTCAGCTACCGAGGAGACTCGCGACATCACGATATCACCGGCAGCTGTCTCACTGCCATCGTCATCGCTTCCCTCGGTGGCTGCGGACGAGTCAGTGGCAGCGTCAGTCGTATCGGCAGCGTCGGCCGGCCCCGACTCAATCGCGGTGCGAATCGCGTTCGGATTTTCGAGCCGGTAGCCATTATCGACCTCATGGGCGAGGTCGCGGGCGACAAGCTCGCCGAAGCGACCGGAGTCGAGGTCGATGTCGGCAAACGTCCACGGCTCGTCGCGGGCATCGCGCTCAACGAGGGCCGCGAAGGCGTCTTCCGCTTCGGGGTGGTCAGCGAGGAACTCGCGCGCGGCCGCGGTCGTCTCCTCAGGCGAGGGCATTGGCTGTCACCTGTCGGGCACGCCGATTAGCGGTTTCGGTCGTGGACGGGCCCACCCTCGGGTTCGGAGGCGTCGCGGGCGAGCGAGACCCCTCGATCCGACCACCGGAGGAAACATAGTGTTTAACTTGACACACTTGTCACGGATCAGTAATGGACACCGGATGGCGGTACCGGCTCGCGAGCGTGGGAGGCGTCGCTGCCCTCGTCGGGCTCGCGGTGATGCTCGCCAACAACGCGACTGTTCAGGCGGCCGCGGCGATGGTTCCTGTGCTCGGTCGCCTCCCCGTGGACCCGCCCGCCGGCGCGGAGTTCGTCATCGAGGTGGCGTTGACCGTCGTGGTGGTAACGGCCGCGTTCGTCCCGCTGTACAAGCCGCGGCCGCGGCGGATACTCGATATCGTCGCGCTCGCGCACAAACGCACCTTTGTGGCCGTGTTTGCCCTCGCGACCATCGGCTACTTCGATTACACGTACAAGGTGCCGCGGCTCACACTGGTGTTGATCACGCCGGTGTTGGTGGTTGTGCTCCCGGCGTGGTTCATCTGGCTGCGCCGCCCCGAGGCGCGCAGCGAGCGCGCGATCATCGTCGGGGACGATCTCACGGAAATCGCACGGGTCGAAAAGGCTGCCCGCGAAACGGATCTGACGCTGCTCGGATATCTGTTCCCCACACAAGCGCATGCGGGAGCCCGCAGTCAATCGGCAGACGACCGCGACGCGACAAGCGCTGGGGCCGCATCCGTGGCAGATGGGGGAAGAGAGGTGAATAGCAGCCTCGAACAGCTCGGCGGTCTCTCTCGGCTTGAAGACGTGCTGATCACACACGATATCGATACAGTAATTTTGGCGTTCGGCGAGACGGACCGGGCCGAGTTCTTCGGTGCGCTCGACGCCTGCTACGAACACGGCGTCGCTGCGAAGGCCCATCGCGACAGCGCAGACGCGGTGTTGCTCGCGGAGGACGACCCGGGGACTCTCGTCGATATCGACATTGAACCGTGGGACGTTCAGGACCACATCATGAAGCGCGCGTTCGACGTCGCGTTTGCGGGGGGCGGGCTGCTCGGACTGTCGCCGATCATCCTCACGATCGCGGTGGCGATAAAACTCGACGACGGGGGATCGATCCTGTATCAACAGGAGCGGACCGCCGTGTTCGGCGAGACGTTCGACGTGTACAAGTTCCGGTCAATGGTCGAGGACGCGGAGTCGGCGACGGGTGTGAAAATCAGCGACGAAGATGACGGCGGCGTCGATCCCCGAGTGACACGCGTCGGGCGCGTGCTGCGACAAACGCACCTGGACGAGATCCCGCAGCTGTGGGCGGTGTTGGCGGGGAAGATGAGCGTCGTCGGACCGCGGCCCGAGCGTCCCGAGATCGACGCCGACATCCAGCACGGCGTCGACGACTGGCCGAAACGGTGGTTCGTGAAGCCCGGACTGACTGGGCTTGCGCAGATCAACGACGTAACGGGCAAGGAACCGGATCGGAAGATCCGATACGACCTCCAGTACATCAAGCGGCAGTCGTTTAGTTTCGATACGAAAATCGTCGCGCGGCAGGTGTGGAAGGTACTCGCGGATGCGATGCTTCTCGTTACGGGGAGATCGGAGTAAGCTGCCGAGTTACCGCCTTGCGTCATGCCCTGCTGGAAGCCTCGGAAATGGTGGTGACTTGCGACGACCAGTCACCGGCAGAGAGATCGAAATCCGACAGCACTTACGGTTGAGCTATAGACATCTCTTATGAACACGCCGACAGGTCAGTCGATACTCGTGACCGGTGGTGCCGGCTTTATCGGAAGTCACCTCGTCGAGACGCTGGTTACTGACAACGACGTCACCGTTCTCGATAATCTTACGAGCGGCCGTCGCGAGTGGGTTGCCGACCAAGCGACTCTCATTGAAGCCGACATCCGAGATTCAGAGGCAGTAGAAGAGGCGGCCGCGGGAGCAGACATCATTTTTCACGAAGCAGCAAACGTGAGCGTTGAGCGATCCGTCGAGGGGCCGGTAGACAGCCACGAAGTAAACGTGGATTCGACGCTCCAGCTGCTTGAATGCGCTCGGGAGGAAGATGCCCGATTCATTTACGCGTCAAGCGCGGCAGTGTACGGAACTCCGGACTCGGTACCAATTCGAGAAACAGATCCGAAGGCACCAGCGTCTCCGTATGGGTTAGAAAAGCTCACGGCCGATGAGTATTGTCGACTCTATAACGAGCTGTACAACGTAAAGACGGTTGCGCTCCGGTATTTCAATGTGTACGGACCGCGCCAGCGCGGTGGCCAGTACAGCGGTGTTATCGATATCTTCCTTAAGCAAGCGCGTCGTGGAGAAGAGATCACCGTTCACGGGGACGGCGAACAGACGCGCGATTTTGTCCACGTCGACGACGTCGTTGCCGCAAACTGTCTTGCCGCGGTGAACGGAACACCCGGAGAGACGTACAATATCGGCACCGGGGAGAGTATCACCATCAATGGTCTCGCGCAGCTGATCGTCGACACATTTGAGTCAGACTCGCGTATCACTCACGTCGCAGCTCGTGACGGAGATATCGAGCGAAGTCGACCATCGATACAGAAAGCTCGTGATGAGTTGGAGTTCGAGCCCAGCCGATCGCTCGGTTCTGAGATTGAATCTCTTTGATGAGTAATTGGTGTCCAGAAGAGAGGCAAGGAGGACAGCGAGATCAACCCGGTGATGAGGTCTACTTCTCGTGGAACCGCGCGAGTTTTGTGGTGGCCGGCTGAACAGCGCGTGTCCGAAGCCTCGTGACAGGCGGGGCTAGATTCGTCGGCGGCCACCTCGCCGAGTCGTTCCTCGAAGACGGCCACGGCGTGACGGTCCTCGACAACCTCAAACCCTTCTACGCCGAGGGGATCAAACGGCACACGCTCAACGTCCACCGCGAGGTGGCCGAGAGCCGGGATGTCGAGTACCGCTTCGCCGAAGGAGACGTCCGAGATCCGGAGACTGTTCGGGACGTCGTCGCCGACGCAGACGTCGTCGTTCACCAAGCGGCGCAGGCCGGGGTTCGCGAGAGTGTCGATAATCCGCGGAAGGTGACCGACATCAACGTCGACGGGACAGTGAACCTTCTGGAGGCGTCGAAGGAGGCCGACGTTGAGCGGGTGATCCTCGCGAGCTCGTCGTCGGTGTACGGGAAGCCGAAGTCCCTACCCTACGAGGAGGACCACCCGACCGAGCCGGTGAGTCCGTACGGCGTGACGAAGCTGACCCAGGAGCACATGGCTCGGGTGTACACGGAGTTCCACAGGCTGCCGACGGTGTGTCTTCGCTACTTCACCGTGTACGGCCCGTGGATGCGCCCGAACATGGCGATTTCGAACTTTGTCTCGCGGTGCGTGAACGGCGAGCCCCCGGTGATCTATGGGGACGGTCAGCAAACGCGTGACTTCACGTACGTGGCCGACATCGTGGACGCGAACCGGACGCTATTGGAGTCGGACGCAGCGGACGGCGACGTGTTGAACATCGGGAGTTCGGACAACATCTCGATTCAGGAACTGGCCGAAACGGTCCGGGACCAGTCAGCGCCCGAGTTGGAGATTGTGTATGAATCTGCGCGTGAGGCCGACGCTGAGCACACGCACGCGTCCGTCGAGAAGGTCGGTGAGGTGATCGGCTACGAGCCCTCACGGACGACCGCGGAGGGCGTCGGCGAGTTCATCGAGTGGTATCAGGCAAACCGCGAGTGGTACGAGCCGTTGGTGCGGTCGTCGTAGGCGGCCAAAGTTCGAAACGAGGTCGAGTGTGTCGTTGGGTTACAGCGGATCTAGTGTAGACACACTGCCAGGGGGAATTACTCAGGCCGCGGCATCTCTTCGAGTTCGGCGATCTCACCGGTCTTCTCGACGCGAGCGTACTGCCGCTGCCAGGCATCCGCGGGGAACAGGTCATTCCGATCGAACAGCGCTCGCGCCTGCGGGGTGAGCTGGTAGAACTTGTACGGGTATCCGCGTACCCGATCGCCCGGCTCAACGACCAGTTCCACAACGACGCCGACGTCTCGTAACACCCCGAGATGGCGACGGATCGCGTCCTCACCGAGCGCGGGGTTCATGTACTCAAGCTCCCTGACGCTCGGGGCCCCCTGTGGGTGACCGACGATGTCGGCGATCAGGTTCGCGCGGGTCTGGTCCGTCGCCTTCTGGAGCGCCGTCCACGTCTCGAACCCGTCAGGCTCCCCACCGTCGTCTGCCGAGTTCGTCTCCGCGAGTCGGGGGTTCATGTGCGTGGTTACGGACCGGGGGCGCATAAACACTTGGTCGCTGAGTACAAACAGTTAATCAGGTAGTTCCACAATCAGTACCACTATATAACGGTGAGATAGATCGTGATGTGGAATGCCAGCCGATGACGCTGACGACGGCGACGACAATCGGGGCGACGCCGACAACGGGAGGCGTGCGGCCGACGAGGCCCCCAGTGGGGCCACGGAGGACGCAGAGACTGACCTGATCGGTGACGTCGCGGATGACGACCTCCAGGACGACGCGACGTTGTCGCTCACCCCCGAGCAGCACCAGCGGCTCAAGGACGGGCTCCACGGGGCCCGATTCAACGATATCCGTCGTGCGGGCCGCCGGTATCTCGTAGTGGGTAGCGGATCGGGTGAGTCCGGGGAGCGTCGACGGCGCGTGTGTTCTCGGTTGGACGATCGGCGGGACGCCGTCGCGTTCCGGTTAGAGGAGTTCGGGTTCGACGCCGACGACCTCGATCTGTGGGCGCCGGCCTTCGAGGTGTTGTCGGCACAGGCGACGTGGGTCGTCGGCGTGATCGAGGACTTCGACGGCGGGCACGTCTGGGAGCTTGGATACCTGTACCGCCAGCAGACGAGCGTGCGAGACGTGTTGTGGCTACTGAAGCGCGTGTACGACGATCCGGACACACAGCGGGCGAAATACGAGAACGGGATGGCCGCCTCGCACCTGGCTGCCCTCGAGGCGGCAGTGGACGACCGGGTCGTGGAGTGGTCGACGCTCGACGAGCTCGATAGCGCGATCGAGCAAATTCCGTGAGAGGAGCATCGCACGCGCCTGGACCGGGAGTGACCGACGGATTCAGGTGGCGAGTGGCCGGCCGATTCGCCATGGACGCGGTCATCCTGGCCGCCGGGCGAGGGAGCCGGCTCGGCGGGCTGAGGACGGACCGACCGAAAAGGCTCGTCGATGTGGCGGGGCGACCGCTGCTCGTGCGTGTTTGGGGCAGTGTCAAGGTAACAAACGTCGTGATCAAAACGAGTGGACGAACAGCGTTACTAAGTAGCACCACGCCGGATCTAACGACATGAGCAGCATCGATCTCCCGTCGGACGTGTTGGACGCGATCGCGGCACCGCCGGAGGATCGCGAACCGATCGTCCGGCAGGAACTCGCGGTGTCGCTGTACCGGGAGGAGTACCTGTCCTTCGGAAAGGCACGAGAGCTGGCCGGTCTCTCGAAGGCAGAGTTCCACCGGCTCCTCGGAGAACGTGGGGTGGAGCGACACTACACCGAAGAGGATCTCGCGCTCGACGTCAAGTACGCGCGAGAATGACGGTCGTCTCGAACACCTCACCGCTGTTGAATCTGGCACTCATCGAACGCCTTCACCTGATCGACGCCCAGTTCGGTGAGGTGGTCGTTCCGACGGCGGTCTGGAACGAGCTCACAGCCGGGTTCGACGGCCGCGACCGCATCGAAGCGTTCCGCGATCAGGGTGGGATTCGAGTCGTGTCGCCGGAGCCGACCGATCTCCGAATCTAGTTCGAGCGGGAACTCGATCGCGGAGAGGCCGCGGCCATCGCGCATGCCATCGACGTCGACGCGGACCGGGTGCTCATCGACGAGCGTGAAGGCCGGGCGACCGCTACGCGTCACGATGTATCGGTGACCGGCGTTGTGGGGATCCTCCTCCGGGCGTCCAGCCGAGGAAAAGTCGACCTCGAAACGGAACTCGACGCGCTCCGCGAGGCGGGCTTTTGGATCTCGGACGCGCTGTCCGAACGCGCGCTCGAGATGGACACGGAGTGAGCACCGTCGCTCCCCGGTCAGAATACAGGTTCGACGCCAGGGACAGCGTTGAAACGGCCACGCGTGGCGTCTCGCGTATGGACGAAATCATCCCTGCTGCCGGACGAGAGAGTCGGCTTGGCGAGCTGACGGCGGGCCGACCGAAGGGGCTCGTCGACGTGGCGGGGCGGCCCCTCCTCGCGTGCGCCTTCGAGACGGTGGTCGACGCCGGGGCCGACGGGCTGATCGTGATCGTCGGGGACGAGGCGCCCCAGATCGTCGACCGGTTCGGTCACGCCTTCGAGGGGATTCCGATTACGGCAAGCCGTTTTGCGCGTTCACCAAACTCTCATCACCGCGCCTGACTGCTGCCCACCACGTCTTCAGGACAGCAATTGTGACAAGTGTCGGTGGTCGTTCGATCCCGATACAGGATTGCCTGTGTGCGTCGAGATCGCTTGGCGGATGAAAGTGCCGTACCGGCTTACTGGTGGTTTCATTCGCCCCTTCGCGCCCGAACCTGAATTCCAGTCCGTCCTCCCGATAATGGTATTTGTAGTCTCCATTCTCCCACCACTGGATATCGAAGTACCCACCTCGCTCGTGGATTCCAGGGGTGACAGTGACCCGTGCCGCTCTGATATCTTCTCCTTCCCGCTGTTTGAACGGGTGACCTTTCTGATACCGGTATCGGACCTTGACGACTCCGTTACCGAGTTGGTGGCGTATCTGCTCTACGCTCTCATCAATTGCTTCTGAATCAATTGGAGAGCCGTTCCCCATCCCCATTACTGGAGTTGGGGCTGATCGCCAGCGGGGGCCGTTGTCTGATTCCCCGTCTGTCTGTCTCTTGGTTCAGTTACGGTGGTTGCCTGTTCTTTTGCTTCTTTGAGGCGGTATGCCGCTCTGAGGTGGCTGAGTTCTCGTTCTGCTGTCCGCCAGTGAGAGACGTCGTCGAGTTCGTTCTGGGTGAGTTCCTTGTCTGAAATCAGGAGTTCCTCTGGATCGGCTGCGTCATATTTGGCTTTGTACGCTGCGAGCTCCTGTTTCACTCGGTGGATTTGATCGACGAGCGTTTCGCTCCCGGCGAGTCGCCTGATCTGCTTGAGAAGGTGCCACTCCGGGTCTCGACTGTACAGTTTTCCGGAGTCCGTCTGCTGACTTTTGACAATACCTTCGTCAGCAAGCTTGTTGAGTGTGGCTCTAGCTTTTGTTTCTGAGACTAGCGCTGTCTCTGCGATGTCGCCCGCCGATCTCGGAGTCGTCGTTCTATCGATTACCGTGCGAATTCTCTCGTTCGCAGTGGTCTCGTTTTTCCACTCTGCGGCCGCGAAGTCATCGATATCCTCGAAGCCATCGTCAGCAACGGCGAACGGGTCAATATCAGCCACGGTTACCGGATCGTCCGGTAGTTCCGCTTCGGTGGGAAACTCGTCGGGGCCGTCAGGAGGCAGTGGCTCGTCAGGCATACGCTACGCTACGCCCTAAGCACACATATATTTTGCTGGCACAGATATCTGTGCTTCGGGGTTTGGTCTCGATGGTCTCGAGAGCGAGGCCGTGGGGTTGTTGGTGCGGGCGGTGTACGAGGTGACGACGGCTCGGCTGGGTGAACTACCCCATCCTACTCAGCCACTGGCGTGGCTTCGTTGAGGGTGGGGTATTTCACTGATCAAAGAAGGAACGCATTTTGCCCACATACCCGTAGTAGGACTATGGCTCACGAGTGCGACGATTGCGGAGCGTCGTTCGAGACACTCACCCGTCTCCGCCTCCACGACTGTGGCGATGTCCAATCAGAGACAACCGTTGGCTCGGCTGATCTCGAGCAGTCACAATCCACAGGTTCATCGCCAGCCGACGAACGAAACGCGTCCATCGCCGAACTTGATACTCTACTCGACCGGTTCTCGGACGGTGACAGAGACGGCCTTCACGACGCACTCGTCGAGTTCGAGTCAGCACTCTCGGCAGCGCTCGAGGAAGACACCAGTGGCGATACATACCGGGACGTGTTCTGGCCGTACCACGAGCGGGTTAGTGACGCCCTTGACGAGGCGGCGCGATCAGCGGGCTGGAAATTCCTCGAGAATGTGATCGATACACACGATCCGACTGCGGATGACAAGATTCCGCTTGTGACGCCCACGATCGCGAATGCCGTGGGACGGAATCTGATCCGCACGCGGTTGACCGACGGCGTGTCGGCGATTCCAGTTGCGGCACTCGAATACCTCGATACCATCGCAGTCACTGCCGCCGATACGGCCGATACTGCGCGGGAGGAAGTCCACGCGTACGGGTGGGGAATCGGCCATCCCGACCACTCGGTGGCCGACCATCTCCGCGCCCGCGCCTCGGAGGACATTTTTTCGGTTAATCCGACGCTCGAACACGCGTTCTACGCCGACCAGTACGCGGCGGTCGATCTGCTCGAAACGTTAGTGAGAGATCAGTCGATCGACGGGACGCTCCCTCGCATCACCCGTGACGATATGCCGTATCGTCGCTACCTTCTCGATTGCGTCTACGGGCTGAAGACGGACGACCACTGGCCGGGGATGCCGCGGTACTACGACTGGGACGAGGAATTCGATTACACGTTCGAGCTGGACGAAACAGTCGAACAGCGCATCCGTGATCTCGTCGAAGAGGCCGGCTTCGACGCAAACCTGCCGAACGACTGGACGTTCCGCGATCTCGGTATCTGAGCGAACCACCCTCACGCTTTACCTGTCTCCCGACGATACACCCGGTAATGCCGTTCAGCGTCACATGGCACACGCTTCTTGACGAGTGCAAGGGTCTCGCCGAGGATGCGACTCTGCTCACACCACTCTCTCAGGATCGTTTCCAGATCACCGACGTGCAGGAACACCGAATCGTCGTCGAATTTCTCGACCGTGACGTGGACGAGACACGGCCGCTCCAGCGCGACCAGTTCGAGACGCTCTACGAGCGCATCAGTGACGCTCCCGATGGATTCGATCTTTCGCGGCTCCCGCTCGATGCCGATCCGTATCCCGGCGTGTTGAGTCTGCATCCCCGATTCGAGGTCGACGAGAGTGCGGGTGTGATCCGCGAAACCGATGAACCGGCCGGAAGCCAGATCATCAGGGGAGCAGACGACACCGAATCAGCGGAGGAAGCCACCGAGCGCGCGGAGCCCGACGTGGATGTCTACAGCGATGCGCTCCTTCTCATCGACGCGCTAGAGCGGAACGATCTCTCCTCGCTCGAGGCGCTCGATACGCCCGCCCTCATCAATCTCTACACCTTGCTCTCGGACATCCAGCGTGATGCCAACGACCTGCGCCAGAACGTGACCAACGTGTTGTTGGATCGGCTGCACCACGACCAGCCCGTTCACGGCCAGTTCGGCTCCGTACAACGAACGGCGCGTCGTAACCGAGACCTCAGAGACGACGAGGAGGTACTGGCTACGCTGGAGGACGCAGGCATCGACCGCGAGCGCGTGTTGAGCGTCGACCGCGACAAGGTCGACGACGCTCTCGACGTGACGGAACTCTCCGAATCGGACGTGTACGACATCGAGGAGACGGAGTACGTCCGGAAGGCGGAAGTGGATGAGGAACAGCGAGAAACGCGACTACAAGGACTGAAAGATCGGCTCGCCACGAGCGACGACCCCGAGGCCACGGAACTTCGCGAGGAGATCGAAGAACTGGAGAGCCGGATCGAAGAGTTGACGCAGTTTAAGACCGGACGAGAGTATCACGCCCAGTCGAGAGCAGAATGATCAGCGGACTCCCCGACCGGCCGCTCTTGGCTAGCGAGACACTCACAGTGTCCCACGAGCGTGACGACTTACTTGTGATGCCGGCGACTCCGGACAGTCTTGTCGGAGACGACGGAACGCTTGGCGGTATTCGGGACATCCTCGTGTTCACGGCGAACGTCGTGACGTCTCTTGCATACACCGACCCGGACGGCTGGACAGTCGTGGCAAAGGCTACTGATCCATCAAAATTTGAAGTCGTCCTCGATTCGCTCATCGAATTTCGGGGCGATAGCCTCGCAGACGAAGACAAAGCCGAAATTGTCGAGACGATCGCCAAAGCCTACGAGACGTTCACGGAACGGACGCCCCGGTGACCACGTCCATCCGGGAACGGACGCACCGACACCCGGAGACGATACGGCACACCCGACCGGCTGGCGAGACATCCTCTCAACGGTGCGTTCGGAGATCGAAGCCCGCCAGCGTGGCTTCTGGACCGGGTAGTCTCGTCGATAGGATTCGGCGATCGGCGTGTGGCGTCTCGCGTATGGACGCGGTCAGCTAGGACGAGGCCGCCTCGATCGTCCCCTGACTGCGCCAAGCACCGCAGGAACGAGGCGCGCAGCTGTGGTCGCGGGTTCTTAAGCGGCCGAGGGATTTCCGCACAACGGCCATCTCCTGACCTATATCAGCCGCATCGAGTCGCCCGAATCGTCACCGATGATATCTTCCAATCCGTGAACCGCGATCGTGTCCGTGTACCCTTGCGCCCGGACTGCGTTCTTGATGCCCTTCTTGGCAGGCTTATCGTCTGTGAGGACGATAACACCCGCCGTTGAACGGTCTCTGACGTACTGGATTGCTAACCCGGCGAGAATCGCATCCGTTTTTTCGACCTCGTGTTCTGGCTGATCGGTTTCGTTCGCAATGGTTCGTTTGGCGATATCACTCGCGGCGACAGCGTCGCCATCCGTCGGTGAGGGTACATCAATAATTGTAGCCCAGCCCTCGTCGAGTGCCGTTCGGACACGGTCTGTCTCTGGCCCTCCAAGTTCACCGATCACGCGCTGAGGGAGTTTACAGACCACGCCAGCACTTTGGACTACACTCCGGAATCTCCGATACTGAGAGTTCGAAGGATCACCTATTGCGTAGAAAATATTCGCGTCGACAAGGATGTCCTGGTCAGCAGAGAATGGTGTGTCGGCATCCATTCGACCGACTCACCTATCGAGATCCGACGAGCGGGTCGGGGCATCAGATATTTCGTCAAGGTCGGGGAGATCCATTTCGTCATCCACATCCGGGAACAGATACTCGAAGAACGGATCGTGGTCTCGGCCAACAACCAGTGCCGGTTTGAGTGCGTAGATGATCATCATTGCTTCCGTTTCGCGAACGTCGATATCAGCGGCGACCATCCGCTGGGTTGTCTTGCCTGCGAAATGGAGTCCAGCCCCCCGTAGCGCAGCGATGAGCTTCCCAATACCGTAGCGGTCGATGAAGTATGCGACGTCCTCGTCGACCTCTTGGAGCGCGAGCGCGTGGAGGACGGTTGGTGTGATGACGATCGGGGCGTACTGCTCGACGATGACGATCGGATCGGCAGTCAGTTGCTGGGGGCGCGTCGAGTCATCACGGTCGACGAGGCCGAGGTCGACCAGCCGATCGACGTACTCGTAGGTCGTCGATTTCGAGATATCGAGTGCCTCCATGATCTCCGGCGGGGCAACCGGCCCCCAGTAACAGACGTAGACGTAGACGCGGGCCAGCGCTGGGTTGTTGAGCAGCTGAACGACTGTCTCGAGTCGCGGAGCGTTCCGGGCCAGCGTCTCTGGCTTGAGCGTCTCTTCATCCATCACATCTCTCGGTGGCGGGTCCAGCGCGTCGATCCCGCCGTCCGAACGAACGCCGTCGTGATCAGCGGTCATATTTGTTAGTTCGAAGTCTGTGTACTTCAGACTATCGCCGCAAACGACTGTCACACCGCCCGTGACCACGTCCACCCGGAACCAGAGGTCCCAATTTCCTGCGACGGTACGACACACCCGACCGACTGGCGTGACGTCCTCTCGACGGTGCGTTCGGAGATCGAAGCCCGCCAACGTAGCTTCTGGACCCGGTAGTCCCGGCGATGGGGTTAGGTGACCAGCGTGTGATGTCTCGCGTATGGACGCGGTCATCCCCGCCGCAGACCGAGGGAGTCGACTCGGCGAACTGACGGCGGCCCGACCGAAGGGGTTCGTGGACGTCGCGGGGTAACCCCTGCTCGCGCATGTGTTTGAGACGGCGGTCGAGGCGGGGGCCGACGGGCTGGTCGTGGTCTCCCGCATTTGAAGCGGGATAATCCGTCCAAGAAAGTTTTATCACGCTTTGAGCCGCATGGTGGGATATGGAGGATCCGGGTTCGGATATCCAAGCCGACACCGACGAACGGGCGCCGAACTTCGACGCGCTGACCCCGCCGGAGGAGGTCGTTCGTGGTGATCGAACACGGGACGACTTTTTCGATGCCGTGCTCGGACTCGACGATCCGGCGACAGCAGGCGAAGTTGCCGAGCGTGCAGGACACGGGGTCGACGCCGCACGTGAATACTTGGACTGGTTCGAACGGATGGGCATCGTCACGAAGGTTACGGATTCGCCAGCCACCTACGAACGGAATCAAGAGTACCTGAACTGGCGACGCGTCCAGACGCTCCGAAGCGAATACACAACTGAAGAGTTACTCGACCTGCTACAGTCGGAATCAGAGCGGGCGGACGCACTCGCAGCTGAATTTGACGCCGAGTCCCCGACGGGCATCTCGATCACACAGTATGCCGCAGCAAGCGACCAGTCCATCGAGGACGTCTGGGAGCAGCTCTCGTCGTGGGAAACCGCTCGGCGTCGTGTGTTTCTCCTCGAACGAGCACTCACCCCCGCGTCCGGCGAGGCTACAGATCGCGAATCCGTGGCATGACTGCCGGTGGGGAGGACGAGACGGGGGGTTCAATTTCCGGTGGGCCGATCGATTTCGACCGGCTAGCGGTCATTCGAGAGCGTTTCGCGACGGACGATCGGTTCACCGAAGTTGATGACCAGCCTGGCTTCGCGCCCGAACGGCTAGTCTGTCAGTACAATCGGCAACTCTACCCTGACCAGGTTCGGAGTGCCCGTCTAGAGATTGTCTGGTTCGAAAACGGGGATTTCTCGCTCCACTATCACGAAACCCACGAGACGGGGGCGTTCGATCATCGGTGGGACAGACATCCGTCTGGGCACAACACTCGTGACCACGTCCATCCGGGACCGGACGCACCGACGCCGGGTGACGATACGACACACCCGACCGACTGGCGTGACGTCCTCTCGACGGTGCTTTCGGAAATCGAAGCCCGCCAACGTGGCTTCTGGACCCGATAGTCCCCGTCGATGGGGTTAGGTAACCGGCGTGTAGAGTCTCGCGTATGGACGCGGTTATCCCCGTTGCCGGGCGTGGCAGTCGCCTCGGCGAGCTGACGGCGGAAGGGACTCGTCGACGTTGCGGGGCGCCCCCTGCTCGCGCACGTCTTTGAGACGGCGGTCAAGGCTGGGGCCGACGGGCTGGTCGTGATCGTCGGCTACGAGGCGGTCCAGACCGTCGACCGTTCGGCGGTGTCTTTGACGACGTTCCGATCACCTACGTCCACCAGCTAGCTATTTCCCTTCGCAAGTCGATCGACGAACACTCGAGCGTCTCGTTCCCGGTCGATGCTAGTTCGATCGCACTCAGCGCCTCATTCACAAACCGAGCGCGCGAAAATTCACTGGGGGCGGTCGACAAAACTCACAGACCGCCCCCGGCGGGAACTCACAGACCGCCCCCGGCGGGAACTCACAGACCGCCCCCGGCGGGAACTCACAGACCGCCCCNGGCGGGAACTCACAGACCGCCCCCGGCGGGAACTCACAGACCGCCCCCGGCGGGAACTCACAGACCGCCCCCGGCGGGAACTCACAGACCACCTCTGATGGAGGCCGGTGCGATCTCCATGTCGGACCGCTGCGAAGCACGGTGTGGGGCATCAATATGACTGTGGGGCTATGATGCTGAAAACCGCAAGAATGCGGCGACTTCAGGGCATCAGACACCGACTGATATAATACTAATAACGATACGTATCACCCCTGCCGAGAGAATGTGAGTACTGATTCAGGAGGGACCCAGGAGCGGCAGAGTAATTTCCCGACCATCCTGAGTAAACCGACAGGTGGCGGCCACCGCTAGGGCCCCACCGCTCTATAGCGCTCGCACGGAGCGACACTACCTTTCGACGACCACTTGGAACCCAACGCTGACCCAGTAGACTGGTCAGGCACAGAAATAGTCCTCAACCAACATACTTTAGAAAACAACTGGGAATATCGATGGTAATGAGCGACTCAGGACCCGTCCAACGACACCTCTCCGAGACAGCACTGGCTCAGGCACTGAAAGCGGCCGACAGCGGCAAACACGCTCGGCGACTCGGATTTATTAAGAATCTGTATCAGGGAGACTCCGTGTCGGACGCAATTGCTCGAGAGGGACGCTCAACATCAACGGGGTATCGGTGGCGGAAAAAGTGGAACGAGGGCGGCGTTGACGGCTTACTCCCGGACTATGGCGGCGGACGACCACCAAAACTATCACCGGCAGCAGAGACAGCGTTTCTTGACGAGATCGCCCAACGACAACCAGTCTCGACAGCCACAATCGAAGACATCCTCAAAACCGAGTTTGACGTTGAGTATGCGGCCGACTATCTCCCCCGAAAACTCGAAGCGATCGGGCTCACGTATCAACCACCCGCCCGCGAACGCGTCGATCGACAGGAGATTCTTGAGGCGGCTGAATGGGATGACAAAGCCCCTGTTGAAAATACAGGTCGACACCCTTACAACGAGCAGTCAAGCCGGACCGAAGCAGGCTGGTTCATCCCGGAGTAATCGGCGTTTGGAGGCGTCTCATGGCTCAGTTCAGTGTTGAGATGGATCGTTCAAAGGCGCACAGCAAGACCCACGAATACGGTCTGTTGTTCCCAATAGTTTTCTCTCAAATGTACTTCAATCGATTGGAATATAACTATTCTGATATACTCGTACTGATCTATCATGCTCTCCGTTTGGTGCGTCGATAGTGAGAGGGTACTTACATATCGTGTTACTAGTTCGCATTGGGTGGTGGATCCACCACCGGTGTGTCCGCCAACAGAGATTGGTGCCCAGTACTGGTACGTGTCTTGCTCACGGCCACGTTGATCTGCGACGGGGACGCTTCAATCTGCGATACTGACGCGAGAGCCAATCGGATGGTATCTTCTCTCACGATCGGGACCGGCCGATCCGAATCGATTCCACCCGGGCAGCGAGGAGTCAGGCAACGAATCGAACCGCGATCCGTTTGGGTGCGGTCGCCCTTGTTGGTCAGTTTCGCGGATCGATTGTGGATCGAGTTCCACTGTGACTCGTCAATGTAGCAGTCGCAGTCATCTGCCGTACCATGAGGAGGTGTCACAAACCTTTGGGTCGGGAGTTCTTCGCGACCACGCCGGCGACGAGTCGGGTGTGTCAGTTACACCTCGTTGGGCGTGTCATTTAGTGGCATACAAGATCCGGAGATCCGATTCCAATTTGCCGACTCGCTGTTGGGGTCGGTTTGTGGAGAGCGTGATCGGTTCGGCGGTGGACGTAGTTCGGCGTCGAATGGTGGAGACCGTTTCGGCGGGAGTGCTCTCAGTCTGGGATCGGTGCTGGCTGTCGTGGCAGGCGTGATTCGTCATCGTGGGGGTTCCGATCGTGGCTCGATTGGCGTTGACGGTGGATGTCGCAACTGACGGTCGACAGTACGTCGTCGGGATTGGGTTGGTCGGCCCGATACACATTCCGGCCCGATTGGTGGGTCGTCGATCGACTGCGACTGTGCGCCAATTCTTGCTACGGGGATCGTTTCGACTGGAGTTGGCTACTGACAGCGACGCAGTAGTCAGGATCTGTTGGGTATGATACAACAGAGCGTACCCAACTCGAATTTGGTTGGTGGATTGGCAGCGACGTGGCCTGAAGTGTGTTGCGAGCGGTTGGGTTGGTTGCTGTCTTGGGTCCCTCCTGAGATGGCTGCCGTCGGCTCCTGGTCACTCCGCAGTGATGGGTCCATATTAGTATTACGCTCTTCCGTAGGAGATTGTTGATACTGGCGAGCTGTCGCTGTCGTGTCGAAGAGGACAAGGACACCGCGTCAGCGG
>NZ_AOJN01000044.1 GCF_000337335.1 Halorubrum distributum JCM 10118
AAGAACTCTACCACAAACCCGGACGAAAAGCGCTCAAACACGCCGTCAAAGCCACTCTCTGAAATCAACAATGTGCTACACAAGAGCGTTAGTATTATATCAGTCGGTGTTTGGTGCCCTGAAGTTGCTCTCGTCATGCGATTTTGGTGGTTGCTTCCGTACAGCTCAGTCGGTGCCCTCCAGCGTGCCGTCCAGCTGGGATCATTGGTGGCACAATCCGCTGGGCCGGGTCTGAATCGCGGTCTGTTGTCTACGAGACCTCGAACAAAGAGTCGAGCGTAGCTGTCTCAGTATGAGTTGTATTCGATATAAGAGAGCATCCCGACAACCAGTATCGATCCGAACTCACCAGCGTCGTCGCACCAATAATCCCTAGGACTGCTGTATCAATATCCCAGCGATCCTCCGTCGATCCTCCAACGATCCTCGGTCAATCTTTCGTGGATCCTCCGTCAATCCTCCGTCGATCCTCCAACGATCCTCCGTCAATCCTTCGTCGATCTTCCGTCGATCCTCTGTCGATCCTCGGTCAATCTTTCATCGATCCTCCAGCGATCCTCCGTCGATCTTCACGCAAACCTCACGGACTCTCCACGCAAACTTCCGGCACACTAGCAGCAATCTGACAGAGGTCACGCGGTCTTTCTTGACGAGCTCAGTACAGCTCACGTTACCACGCTAGCAGCACGCACCGGAAGGACCCCACCCACCAGAGGCCACAGTTCGAAGCGCTCGCAGACTAACGCTGGACCGTTCGGACACTACCCTGAACGCACAGCCAACAGCGCACAACGAGCGCCCACGCGGAGACATGACCAGTCCCATACTATGGGCAGACGCGAGCCAGGAGCGAGCCCACAAGAACGATCGGTCTAGACAGCTCCAAAAATAGCTCATGGACAGCAGACACAGCCCATTGCGTCCGTACGAACTGGCGACTGTCAACGCACTCTCTCAAAACATCGCACCGACTCTCTCACGTTGAAGCACCCAACTGCCACCAACAAAGAATACGACACACACACGCGAGCGATCCGAACGGCTGCTACCAGCATACGGTTCCACCCACTCAGACGATCAGCGACGGGCGTGCTTGGAACCCAGATCAACCTCAATGAATTCACGACTACGTATCAGAAGACCGTCCAGCGAACACCACAAGTAGTCCACCGCAAGGTACCTCGCACGTTTCGAGACCATGCGCAGTGCGGTCTCCAGTCTAAGTGAGACACCACGCTCCCCCGACGATGTCTCAACAATACCTCACCGACGACCCCCCGACACTACAACGAAACCTCACCGACGACCCCCCGACACTACAACGAAACCTCACCGACGACCCCCCGACACTACAACGATTAAACCTCTACAACAAACTCACACCTCGACGACCAACCCTCTACAACAAAAAGAGACATCCGCAAGTTCTCGGTGTTTTCTACAGAGATTGTTGGCTGCCTACGTGAGCTATTTATAAGTATCAGTAACCCCCCTGACTCTAACAGCGATTTTTACATTCCCTATTGATGGTGGTCGTAGGGGATCGACCCCCGAGACAACGATGAGCAAACACCAACTAATGTCGATGATGATGGCGGAGGCGCTATTGGAAACCTCAGGGATCACCGAGGTCACGCACGCGCGTGAGAGCGGCCGCCCGGGCGTACAACTACGCTGCCGGATTAACGGCGAACCGGCGGATGTAACAATTGTCACGTCTTCACAGACGCCTCAACGAGCAGTTCGCGCGGCGTCTGCGGCTACCCAGCGTGATGCTCGTCACGTGATCGTGGCCCGAAATAAGCGGCTCGGAGCTCTCGTCACCCACTGGCTCCGGGCTCCCGTTGCCGAAGCGACTGGCGACAGTCTTCAGTTCTATACTGGAACGGCAGTACTCGAACGCGACGACGCGGTGGTCGTCACCGCGAGCGAAACTGCTGCGCCAGCGTGGTGGGTCTGCGGGACTACCGCCGACGCGGACCGCGATCGTCGCTACGAGCTGCGGTCTGCTGGGGACGTTCTCGCAACCGCCGTCCTCGAAGATGAGAGTCTCACCCTCAAGCATGGGAGCTGGACCGACGTCGAACAGGAGCGGAGTCCAACGGATCGACCCGCCGTGACACCGACGACAGACTACCAGGCGGCCTCGGAGACAACGACATGGACGCCGGTGAAACGGCCGCTTACCGTCGAGCCGACAGCACCGCTCACGGAGAGTACGGTGTATGCGCTCTCGGACGGATCTGATGACGGCGTCACGACGGTCGCGGGGCCGTCCGAACGCGGCGACGGTGCTGATACCGAAGCGAATCGGGAGATAGCTGCGCTCGTCGACCGGCTACTTGCGCAGTACACGGTCGCATCGCCGGGCGCGGGAATCGACTATGACGAGTTTGTTGCGGTGGTTTCGCGCCATCTTGAGGCAGAAGGCTGCTCTCCATTGAATAAGAGTCTGCTCGGTCAGGCACTGGGTGCTAAACCGAGTCTTACAATCGAACGCGTAATGAAAGCTGGCGAACCCCACCGACAGCTCCGAGGGTGCGCGTGGGCTGTCCCCCCGTCGACAGTAGGCGAGTAACGCTGCCGACGGTCGGCTCTCTCGGACGCAAAGACCGCAAACCGGTATTACAGTATTCAAAACGTATCCAATGGCAACAACCCAATCGACACTAGACGACGAAGCCGAATCAGCGTCGGCTGAGTCGGACTCAGAGCACGACTCGTCCGACTATCACCACAGCATCGGCGTTCAACCAACACTCACTGAAGGCTCCGACAAAGACCGGACAAATGTTGTCTTCGTGAAAGTCGACGCCTCAATGGCCGAGACGTTCGAGACTGGGCCGGAACGGGGTGCGACGGCGATTTCCGATCTGTCCGATAACGAAAGGAATGATGATATTACAATCGACCAAGTCGAACAGTTCGCCTGGGCCGTCACCGATGGGATGATGTACGCGTTTCGGGCAGATACCCCATCTCGAGAGTCAACGACCCAAGTAACAGTTACAAACCAGCCAGAGAGCGCTGATGCGCTCCCGGAACCGCTCCATACAACGTATCAGAAACTGACCAGCGAACTCCCGGAGTCACTCGATATCCGTATCGGGGCACTCCCTTTGGAACTGTTCGGACCGTCGCCGGCGCTTGGAACGCGACTCGTGATGGAGGAGGAAAATCTGAAGCCTGCGCGTCGTGGGAGCGTGTCCGGGGCGGACGCGAACGCCCTCTTCGAGGACCTCGCCGGCGAACCGTTCCTCTATTACGCGCTGTACCGTCGGTCCAGCGGGCTCCCCGAAAGCTACGAATATCAGGTCACGGTCCGGATCTTCCTGTTTAATCCAGCATATAAGATCAGCACTGAAAGTGAGTACGCCGACTGTCTTCGGTACGGTCGAAAATGTGATCCTGCGGATTCGTTTGCGGACCTTGGGGTCTCGTCGAGTCTCGCCGTCATTGACGACGGGTACAATGTCTCGCTGTACGATGGGTCGGTGGTGCCCAGTCGAGCGACTGAGCTTCCGGATTTTAGTTCGGGACAAGACCGTATCACCGGGAAAACAGAGTTCACACAGATGCGGCGGGCGCAGTACGGAGCGTCTGATATCCTTGAGGATCGCTGTGCGTGGACGAGTCTTCTTGCTCGAAAGATCGATCTTGAACACTACGTCGGGCTGGGCACGGTCAATCCGGGCGTTGATCCCTGGCAGAAAGCCCCACAGGCGACGGGGCTTGATATTGATGCTGTCGGTGTTGACCCCGAGAAACTGCTCCCGGATGAGGTCACAATTGGCGTTACAGAGCCGATCGAAGACGGCGAATTCGATCCTGACCGGACGACGGCCAACGACGGCACTGATGAGCACTGGGAGCGGATTAAACGCGTCGCTGTCGCCTTCGACAACAACGGGTACGACGTGGAAATTGTCACCCAAGACACGGGGTCGCGTCCAGATATCTGGATCCGGCGTGACGATGGCGAAATCTTCGCCGTCGAAGTCGAGTACCGAACACGGTCGAAACCGGGAAGCTTCTATACGAATCTCATCCGGCAGGCAGTCTGGGGGTATAAAACAATCACCGTAATGGTACCACAGACGGACGACGACGGGCGTACCGAGTCACTCGACACACTCGGCTCGTGGGCGCTGGACAAGCTCATGGTTCCGATGAAACAGCGCGATCCAACGAAAACACAGCTTCACAACTGCTCGGAGACGATTACTGTCGACGGCAAAACAATGCTGTTGCCGGAAGGGGTCTCTGAGTCTCGGTGGTGGTTGACCCGGGACGCGGAATATCTACTCGTTCATGACGGTGAAATACTCGCTCGCGGGGACGCAACAGCGCCGTTTGAGGCGTTTGAGTTCAATCTCCCGCGATACTACAAGAACGACGGCCAGTGGGTTGTCGAAAACAAGTACGACAAGCCCGTCCAGACATACGACGATGAGAGAGACATCGAACACACCAAAGTCCGTCAGTGCCATCGGCCGGTTGATCTAAGCTATGTCCGATTCGTGGAGGCACTCTACTGTTATAATCCGGACACTGGAGAGCTCGTCCAGCAAGAGATGACGGCCGAGTGGGACGTCGAGCAAGCCTCAAGCCGAAACGAACGGAGCCATCAACAGGCGTTTGAGACGTTCCTCGTCGAACACGAAACCGACGACGCGATCCTCGAGCGGGACTGCCGGCCGTTTATCTGCGACTGGATCGGACGGCTCAGCACCCACGACCATCCGGGGAAAAATATCTACGGAAAGTATTTAAAAGACTACCACAAGCGTGAGCGGACCTCAACGAAGTTTGGTATGGATCCGTGCTATCCCGGTGTCTCGTTCCGCTATCCTCGCGGGCTTGTCTCCCCAGACCTGCCTGGACTCGGCACGACGCCACACTTCCCTAGTCACTGGAACATTGCTGCTGAAGACGTGCTCCGGGAGCCGTTGATTCACGGGCTTGCTGATCGGAGCGACATTGAAGGGAAAGCGAAAGACAATCAAGAGACGGATAGCTAGCGCTGATAATAAACGAGCTATTGTACTGCTCCTTCCAATGAACAACCACACTACGCCTACCGGCTCGGCAGGTGAGACGGTTGCCATCTCTCAGGACGATGAGCTCCGCTTAAACACAGACGTGTATCACCCTCATTTTACCAGGAGAGAGTACGTCCGGCTCGGAACACATCCGACCGTGGATCTGATTTTCGTGCGCCCGGTGAGCGTTGATACTGCGGACCCATCAGAGGAGGATATTGCGTCTGCCTACAAGATAGATCATACTGGCTACACCGGTGAAGTGACGTGTCGACGGTTTCTCCAGCATCATAACTACCACCATACGGCTACGACGCAGTACGTTGCGGAGTGGTGGTCTGATCACGGTGTCTTATGTGTTGATCTTACAGATCCGGTGCCGACGTCTGAGCAGTCTTGATTACAGCACCGACACCCATATAGGTATGAAAAAAGTATGAATAGATATGCCAGAACACAAACGGAAAGTCGGAGACCGAGGTCAGGTGACAATTCCGAAAGAATTGCGGGACCGTCGTGGCATCGAAGGCGGTGACGAAATTGAATTCGTCGAAGTGAATGACAAGATAATACTCAAACCGCCGACAGATGAAGAACGGCTTGCTGAAGGATATCGAAAGAGAGCCGAGCGGTCTCGTGAGTTGGCTAAAGAAATGGAAGAAGCATCCGCAGAAGCAACCGGACATCTCGGTGACGCACCCGGCTGGAGCGAGTGAATTCTGGAGTCAAGTGTGCAGGTACGCCGCGGCGACATTGTCATCGTTGAACTGAATCCCACGAAAGGGAGTGAGCAGCACGGAAAGAGCCGGCCCTGTGTTGTCATCCAGAACGATGTTGGGAATCAATACTCACCGACAACCATCATTGCTCCATTCACAACGCAGTACACGTCTGGAGACACGTACCCGTTCGAGGTGGAAGTACTAGCTTCGGATACTGCCCTCGATCACGATTCGGTAGCAGATCTAAGTCAAATCAGGGTCATCGACATTGACGAACGTATAAAAAATAACATTGGATCTGTCCCGTCATCAGACATGATGAAAATCGACTCGGCAATCAAAGATAGCCTCGGTATTTGAGCGAAACGTTCCGCCAGTATATCGAACTGGTAGAGACACACCCCTCATTTCGTCTGTTCATCGAGTCTCTGGTACCAAGGTTGGTGAAGACACACCCCTGTCCCGTTTCGAGTATTTAAACCCAGGGGTAGCCTCTCGCACTCAATGCTAAAATACGAACTCAAGAATGGTTGCAGCGGCTGTAACAAGTATTCAGCTAGTTAGAGTGTTCCTTTCCGACGACGGATGATCAGCTCACGGACTCGTGCTTCGTGGTCGATGTCGCCTTGGAAGTACGCAGTCAAAATCGCCTCAACAACCTCTGAACGGCTTGCTTGGAGATCGACGCACTGCTCGGTCAGTTCATCCAGCTCCTCAACGAGTTCATCCGTGATGGACACGCCAAATTCCGTGTTTGACATCGATTAAACCTCCTGAAAGATTGTTGTAGCTGCTGTAATGTGATTTTACTGCTTGCTGTGATCGATGAGATTCTTCGCGGCACCACCATTTATGAAGAACAAGGAGAATACCCGCGCCTTTAGGCGCGGGATGAATCCGACACTCTGACCGACACCCCACCAAAGCCACTCCAATCGGATATTCAACGTCCGGTCGTTGATTTTAATATACGTTTTCTCATAATGTGTTATGAAGACAGTTCGATGCTGGAGACAACCCGTACCTACGTCGCACGCATCACGAACCACTCACAGGTTCGTGACGACCTCGACCAGTGCGGGTTCTCCGCATCCAAACTGTGGAACGTCGGACGCTACTACATCCAAGGCCGGTGGGATGAAGACGGTGAGATACCCGACGAAGCCGAACTGAAGTCGGAGTTGAAAAACCACGAACGCTACAGTGACCTACATTCTCAGTCAAGTCAGCGAGTTCTCGAAGAACTTGCTGAGGCGTTCACCGGATGGTACAACTCCGACGACGGCAACAACCCACCCGGATACCGGAAACGTGGCGATCGACACCCTCGCTCCACCGTGACGTGGAAACGGAAAGGAATCAAACACGACGACAACCACGGTCAACTCCGTCTCTCAAAAGGCTTCAACCTGAAAGAGTCGCGGTCTGACTTCATCCTCGCAGAGTACGAAACCCGTCCCGATATAGAAGTCGAGAACATCCAGCAGGTGCGTGCCGTCTGGAACGGCGACCGTTGGGAACTCCACCTCGTCTGTAAGAAAGAAATCCCAGTCGAAGACGCACCGGGTGACAACACGGCGGGGATCGACCTCGGGATCAACAACTATCTCGCCATCGACTACGAAGAGGGGGCGAGCGAACTGTATCCGGGGAACACGCTGAAAGAAGACAAGCACTACTTCACCCGCGAGGAGTACCAGACCGAAGGCGTGAACGGCCCGTCGAAGCGTGCGCGGAAGGCTCGACAGAAACTCTCCCGGCGCAAAGACCATTTCCTCCACACGCTCTCGAAACACATCGTTGAACGATGTGTCGAAGAAGGCGTGGAGAAAATAGCCGTTGGCGACCTCAGTGACATCCGCGAGGATGAGAACGGCGAGTCACGGAACTGGGGCGCGTCGGGGAACAAGAAACTCCACGGGTGGGAGTTTGACCGCTTCATCCGACTCCTCGAATACAAAGCCGAGGAACACGGCATCCTCGTTGACCGAGTGGACGAGGAGAACACCTCGAAGACGTGTTCGTGTTGCGGGCAGATTCGAGACAGCAACCGAGTGGAGCGCGGTCTGTACGTCTGTGAGTCGTGCGAGACGACGATGAACGCAGACGTGAACGGTGCGGTGAACATTCGCAGAAGGATAACTCAGAGTCCCCCGACTGGGGATATGAGTAACGGCTGGTTGGCACAGCCCGGAGTCTTCCTGTTCGACCGCGAGAGCGGACGGTTCACACCGAGAGAACAGGGAGTCTACAAACCCTAATATCCCAACGCTCGGGATTCCTCCGCCTTCAGGCGGAGGAGGATGTCAACCACGAGGATATCGTCGCAGAGAACCATGATCGCCCGCTGGTGTTCGAAACCGTGGTGACATCGAATTCGCAGTGGACGACACCGAAGCGGGCAGCTTCGGCTCCGCACTGGAAACCATCCAGCAGAAGGCGTACCTCCTCCTTCGCCTCCCCGTCGCCAATCACCCCTTCATCGATGCGAACAAATGGACGGCGCTCAACCCGGCGGCCTCTTCTACTTCCTTGGCAGATGTTAGATCGCGTGCGGTGGCAATGACGCAGTTCGCTTCGATCCGACCACCGTCCTCGCAGCCCAGCATATTAACCAACACAACGAACAACACTGTTGGTTAATTTCGCTGAGTCGAGTAGGGTGCGGTCCGGTACTAGTCCTGTTTGTATCCCTCGAATTGGGTGCGAGGGGTGGTGGGTGAGAGTGATGCCCAGCGCTCTCTCGTATGAAAATGAAACAACCAGCGAGAGCAATGCGTGTGGCTTCGCCTCCGTCGACGACGACACTATCGACGTGGCATCCGGTCGCACGTGTACGAGTTCCAGTTGTATCAAGTCACGCAGCGCTTCGGCCGCAAGAGTCCGAGCAGTGGTCGGCAGTTGGTCACCAACGGGCAGGTGCTCAGTCACCATCGGAGATCGAGGAGGCACAGTACCAATGAGCGACGACGAGTTCCGACAGGCTGTCCGCAACGCTTGGGGCGACGCGTGTCTTGTCTGTGGGCGGTCTCCCGATGGGTGGCTCAACACCACCCGCGGCGAACGGCGGCAAGACAAGCTTTCGCTCCATCATCTCAACGGAGATGACACCGACGATCGCGTCGCCAACGTGATCCCGCTGTGTCAGAGCTGTCACGTCCATATCCACAAGGTGGACAAGCCGCCCTACCGGCAGTGGCACCGGCAACTCCCGATCGAACATCGCAACGCTTGGAATGCGCACTACAAAGAGTACTACGAGGGGCCGCGTATTTCCAGTGAAGAGGCAGAACGGCTGTTCGGTGACGACGACGGCACGCCAGAAAGCGACAAGTATCGCGAGCACGAGCCATCACCGGCTTCCGACGGCGACGAGCCTATGGAGGCTACATCGGACGCTGCGAGCGATCAGGGAGATGTCGTAGACTCGTCATCTCGTGACGACGAACCGAACACTGCGACTGAGACGGATGGTGGTCCGGAGTCTGCTCCTGGTACAGAATCGATCAGCATCACGTTCGTTCCCGCGAGGTCGTCACGTCGTCGGATCCGGTTCGTCGAACGCGACGACGGACCCGGCTGGTGGCGAATTGACGACGAGTGGACCGGCTGTCGGTGGCGGCCGGTTGGTCGCGAACCGGTCACTGATGTTGAGCGTATGGGTGGGAGTGGCTTCGACGGGGAGTGACCTCCTCCTCGCCGTAAACGGCGAGGCTTCCCACGGCACTACACCGCTGGGTTGGGATATTTGCTGGTTCACGGCCTGTCGGCATGAC
>NZ_AOJN01000045.1 GCF_000337335.1 Halorubrum distributum JCM 10118
GTTGCCTTGTTGAACGCAAGACAGCGTCGGGGTAGGGTCGATAACTCACGGTTTCACGGTGTCAAAGACTGGTTCTTACACGCAGAAGATGCAGTAGCTGCCGCTGGCGGTGGTTGTCAAAGGGTCAAAACTATGGTAGCTTACTTCCTTGATCAGATGACGACGGCGATGCCTCTCCCAAATATGTCCGGAGAAGGGGGAGCAGGCGGCGAGCCCTAACTCGCCGCCTGCGTTAGGTTATGGATGATGCACTTCCGCGTGAACTCCCGGAACTGGCCGTGCCAGCTCCGGGAGCGTAGCTTCTCGCCGTCGTCTTCCTTCAACTGCGAGAAGCCCGTTTCACTCATCCAGCGCTGGTTGTAATCCTCATTCATCCGGGCGTTGTGAGCCTTCTGTAGCGGTGTTTGCTCTCTGTGCTTGATCAGTGGTCGCGTTGAGTTGGAGCGACACTCCTCACGGAGATCGCTCCATGAGTAGTTCGCGTCGGCAGATAACACACGCAGGTCTTCCGCGTTCCGGCGGAAGACCTGCATCCCAATGTGGCCGTCCCACGCCTTCTGCGTCGTGAAATGAACGTCTTTGATTGCTAGTGAGTTCACGTCGATCAAGATCGTCGTCTTCATCGACTGGAACGAGAAGTCTGCGCGGTCGCGGTAGTGGTAACTCGTTTGATCGCGTTGAAAGCCGCTTGCGTCAATTGCAGCTTCACCACTCCAGCCCGCCTGCTCCGCCGAAGTGCGGAGCAGGCGGCGGAGTTCACGCATTCGGTACTCATTTTCCCACCGACAAAACGAGCTGTAGTGCGGTGCGTCGTCAAGATCAAACACGGCGAGGACGCCGGGCATCTCGTTGAGGTAGTCTTCGGTCTCACGGAGACTCTTTTCGAGTTCGACGCGATACAGGATCAACGCGATCTGCACCCACTCGGCGTACCCGTCCGCGCCGTCCGGCGCGGCGGGTACGTCCGGATCATCAACATGCTGTTTGGCAAGATCTCGACACATCCAAGCAAGCCGTCTGAGCGATGCCATATCGCCAGACGGCGTCCATTTCCGGGTTAATCTGACGGAATATTACAGTAAGAGCGTCCCAGACCGTCATCACTAGGCGGCAAAACAAGGCANGCCAGACGGCGTCCATTTCCGGGTTAATCTGACGGAATATTACAGTAAGAGCGTCCCAGACCGTCATCACTAGGCGGCAAAACAAGGCACCGTACGTTCGAGCGTGTTCATTGAGGTGATCCTCAGCCTCCCAAAGATTTGAGATGGGTACTTGGAAATCCTTGATATCTGCACCAGTCTCCCGGTAGAACCGATCTAGGTGGATTTCTCCCTCATCGTGTTCAGCGTTATCCACCTTTGCCACCTCGATTCGGGACCCATCAGCCAATTCGAAAAATAGGATGGCCGCAAAAGACTCTGGATTGTTTGTGCTCGGATCGGCGCGCGCGCCGATCTGGAACACAACTCCTCCAACACGATCCGCCTCGTAGACATACTCAAAGTCTGATTGTCGAGTCATGTATGTAGTGAATCAGTCTCAGAGGCGCAGAACGCCCCTACATTTATTCTATACGTGTCGGATAAAATTAAATCTGTTGATTTTGACCGTTGTGGTATCAAAACTGCCCCTATTCGTCGCAAATTAGCCTTTCAGAAACATTTAACTCGTTGTGGTTCTAAAACAACGATAAGGAGACTAACACATGTCCGATACTGAATCAGAAACTACTGCCATTGATATGGAAGGGCGGGAAGATCGCAGTCACCTTCGCGGTGAGATGGCCCGCTCGCTCGCCCGAGGGGGGATGGAAGGTGTCCAAGTGATCAGCTGGGAAAGCGCAGAGATCGCTCTCACACCGAAGCGTCGTGAGATTATCGAGACGCTCCGCGAGAAGGAAATCGGGTCTGTTCGAGGACTCGCCCGGGAGCTGGATCGAGACAAATCGCAGGTCAGTCAAGATCTGGCGAAGCTCGCAGAGCTAGGTATCGTTCGGTACGAAAAGAACGGCAACGCGAAGAGTCCCCGACTGACACAGGAGCACATCGTCGTCGAGCCGATCGTCTAGACAGACCTGGGAACAAGTGCTGGGGTTTCCCCCAATTCTCACTCGCTCACCAGCAAAGCGAGAGAGTCCGTTTCGTCTGTCTTTACGGCGGGGTATCACCGGTCGCGTTCCGTTTCGATCTCGTCACTGCTGTCGAGGACGATTTCGGGGGCGAGATCGAGATCGTACTCGTCGTACCGGCCGCCGCTCTCCCCGCGGTTTCGGTTCGTCCGTTGGAGGAAGCCGAGCTTGTGGAGATCCGAGAGGTGCTTCTGGATGCTTTTCAGCGTCGTACGCGAGTCCACGGCGTGTGCGTTCGTCACGCGCTCGTACCAGGTTTTGATCGTCTTCGACCGGGCCGGCGTCGCGCCTCGTTGTTCGAGGGACGCGAGCGGTTCGAGCAGCAGGTGGGCGTGCTGGGTCTGGTCGCGAATCCGGTTGCGTAATCGGCCGCACTGGACGAGGTCCTGAGCCTCGACAATGTGCGAATCGTCGATAGCGTCGTCGCCGCGCTTCTTCGTCACTTCGCCGCCAACCCTGAGGAGAGAGCAAGCGAGCGAGTCGGCGGGGTAAGCGCTCGACTCCCCACTGTGTCGAGTGCTTATCTCGTTGGAGTAGCAGTCGGATCCCCCACCCCACCGTGTCAAGTGTTCTTGTATAGAATCGAGGATAGATCAGTATCATACCCCACTGCGTCGAGTGTTCGATGTAGGCGACCGGACACCGCTCGTCTCACCTCGTTCCGGGAAGAACACTCGACGCAATGGGGGTAGCGATGAAAGCGACGGGGGCGCGATCGATCATCGGGCTTGGTCGGGTATGTAGTCTACACGGGATTCAGCTTGCGGCCGGATCAAAAGAGTAGTTGGTGAGAGAGAGTACGTTTCGTGTGCTTTCCGTCTCTTTCTCGCGAGGATGCGACGATATATGGGTAAGCCAGCGGGTGAATGGGACGGGAGGAAGTGATACGTGACACCCCACCATGTCAAGTGCTTTCCTTGCCGGAGTAGGAGTCAGATCTCTCACCCCACCGTGTCGAGTGTTTCGTGCGTGGGAACCGTCTCGGGAGGCGTTGACCGGTGTCGATTGTCCGGAGTCGCGAACGACAACTGGTTCGGTCGACTGCGAGGCGGTCCACTTGCATCGAACTGAAATAGGAGGCTGGGATGTGCCCACAGCTTGTACCAAGTGAAACCGGTCCAGCCGTCGTGTCGTAGGAAACCCACCCCACCGTGTCGAGTGTTCCTCTCGGTTGCTATCGACGAGGACTGACCGAGAGACACTCCACTACGTCAAGTGCTAACCGATAGACTTCGATAATCTGTATTTTCATACGATACACTTGACACGGTGGTTTTATGCGTATGGGCCGAGTCGAACGCGATGGAAGATGGCGACGTTCACACGGGACACGGAGATATTCCGCAATGAGGACATGCTCCGCGAGGATTACCAGCCGGATTCGATTACCGCTCGCGAGGACGAGATTTCGACGTACATGGCCGCGCTTCAGCCGATCGTCAACGGCGCACAACCCCGAAATATCTTCTTGTACGGAAAAACGGGTGTCGGGAAGACAGCCGTTTCTCGGTACCTGTTGAAGCAACTACAGCGAGATACGGAGCAGTACGACGACGTCGAACTCTCGGTCTGCTGGCTCAACTGTACGAACCTCTCATCTTCCTACCAGGTCGCGGTCAACCTCGTGAATCAGCTGCGACCCGCAGACGACCGGATCAGCACGACCGGGTATCCCCAACAGCGCGTGTTCGATATCCTGTACGAGGAGCTCGACCAGATCGGCGGGACGATCCTCCTCGTATTCGACGAGATCGACCACATCGGCAGCGACGACGAAATTCTGTACGAGATCCCGCGAGCCCGGTCAAATGGCTATCTCTCGAACGCGAAGCCGGGCGTGATCGGCATCAGCAACGATTTCGGCTTCCGCGATGACCTCTCTCCGAAGGTGAAGGACACTCTCTGTGAGGAGGAGATTCACTTCTCGCCGTACAACGCCCCGGAACTGCGCGCCATCCTCGAAGAGCGAGTGACCGGTGCGATGTACGACGACGCGGTGGACGACGCCGTGATCGCGCTGTGTGCCGCTATCGCGGCGCAGGACACGGGAAGTGCCCGGCAGGCATTAGATATCCTCTATAAATCCGGTGAGATTGCGCGGACGAACAGCGAGGAGCGACTAACAGAGGAGCACGTGCATCAGGCTCGCGAGAAGCTCGAGCAGAGTCAGGTCGAACACGGGATGCGCGAGCTGACGAAACACGGGCATCTCGCGCTCGTGGCCATGTTACAGCTCGCGTTCGAGCAGGAGACCCCGGCGCGGATCCGCGACGTGTACCCGCTGTATCGACGTATCGCGGAGGGCTCCAACGTCGACCCGCTCGTTCGTCGTCGTATGCACGACCACCTCGCGGATCTGGCGATGCTCGGCATCCTCGACCGGCAAATGAAAAACGAGGGGCGGGCTGGTGGGCACTACTACCAGTACGAGTTCGATGTCGACCTCGATATTGTCGGCGATGTTGTTCGGGATTTTGATTCTATTGCGCTCCCGAAGGGCGTGACAGCGCGGATCGAGTGAGTTCGCTCGGATTCATTCGGATGGCTCCGGCCAGAGTTGTACGAACACTGGATGTGGAGGGTCTCAGCGGTTCCGTTCCGTCCCGGGAAGAACACTTGACATGGTGGGGTGGGGGTGGCGATGAACCAAGGATGCGGTAAATACTTCAGCTCATGAAATGCCACCGACCCTGTACCGAGTGAGGAACACAACAGACGAATTCTATCTCTTCTAGACCGGGTTTGGATAGTGTATAAATACTACACAGCTTACTCTCACACATTAGGCACCGAGTGAAATTGGCGACCGTTGTGCTGCTGGTAGAGTAAAGAAGCCGGGCAATTCGGGCCTTGGTGGTGAGATGATGGACTTTGCGGTCTGTTCACTTTGGTTGGAACTCACTCGGTAGGAAGTGTGTCTGTGAGCCTAGAGCCTGGTCGGGGTGTCGTCCTAACTGAACTGGGTACGTTGGCTGCGTTGTACCGTTTCGGCAGGTGTCACTCGGTTCGACGTGTTTGACGACGGTTTGACAGGGTTTCATCTCTTGATTTCACTTGGTGTACGGTGTGTCCCTCGTACTGCCCGCCCGGAGGGCCCGACGTTGCCAGTACGAGTTCGACGTCAACCTCGGTGTCGTCGACGACGTAGTTCGGGACTCCAACACTATCGTGCTTCCAAAGGGTGTAGCAGCGCGGATCACGTGACCGGGGGATTAAACCGGGGTCCTTTCAGATGGTCCCCGGAGCGTCTCGTTCGAACACTCGACACAGTGGGGTCTCAGCGGAAGGCGTCCCACCCTGCCCCGGAGAGAACACTTGACACGGTGGGGTGGGAGTAGTGATGAGCCCGAGGGGGCCGCAATCGGTCTTTACTCGTGTACTCGCCAAATCAGTCCTTAGCCTGCGCAACCTCGTGTCCACGTTCCCGGAGCAGTCGCTCGAAGACGCGACCGACGTGTTCGTCAAGCAGGATTTGAGCGGTCGTCACTGAACCGGTTCTTTCGGCTTCAGCGACACCTCTCGGACGCGATCGAACGCCGCTTCGTTCTCTCGTTCGAGATCGCGCATCTCCTCGATGTGTCCGTAGTAGTACGAGAGCGCCTCGTAGACATCTGAAATCGGGAGATCGAACTGGTCTGCGACGTGAGCGGGCGACTGACCGCCGTCGATCACCCTGGCAGCGACGTGGCGAACACCGACTCTCGTCCCGTTAATTCGGGGTTCACCGCCGAGAACATCGTCGTCACGGGCGATTGTCATACGTGGCAGTACGGAACCCACCGTCATATCATTTCGGCAGATGCCCTCTGCGACTCTGAATACACAGCTAATCGCCAATCGACCGTCGATTTGTCGGACCCAAACGGGTAATCGGTGTGCCCCACTTGTGTTTCGCTCACATCGTCGCCAAGAGGGCACATTTCACCGACGGCTTCTCCATAGCGGAGAGTTGAATCTACTTTCACAGAAAGGTGTTAATGACCGTTAATACTCGTGAGAACGCTTATACACGTAGATGGTGGCTTTCTGTATGAGCAGTATGGAGCACGCGGATGACCGCGGGGCGAAGAAGGAACTTCGGAAGGAGCACCCAAGCGGGTGGCTGTATCTCACGCAGCACGATGCGATCCCGATTCTCGTCGACGCGTTGCTTGATCTCCCGCCGAATCGTGAGTTCAACAAAACCGAACTCGCAGCACACGCCGGCGTCACGCGCCAAACTGTTGGCAACTACACCGACCTCTTGTGTGAGGTTGAACTCATTGAGGACGTTCCGAACACATCACCACGACGGTATCGGGTCGCGGACAGCGATGTCGTCCGCGAGCTCTTCGAGTTGAACAGCGCGCTCAACAGCGTTGGCGAGTAGTCGCTGCCCACGAGGCGTTCTTCGGTACTCCCGTCGGTGTTTGGAATCGGGGTTCGCAGTCTCGTTGACGGGTTTTCTGGAACTCGCCAGCCGATTCCCGGAGCGGGGACTCGGGACCGGAGACGCGTTCGACGAACTGTACCGACAGTTCGATCGCATCGGCGGGACGCACCGCGTCGTGTGCGACGAGATCGACCATCTGGAGGACGCGAACACGCTGCTGTATGAACTACCACGCGCGAGAGCAAACGGTCACATCACGGGCGCGACAGTCGGCGTGCCCGGGGTCGGCACCGACGACACGATTCGACAGACGCTCTCGCCGACTGTGACGGACACGCCCATGGAGACCGAAAGCTCCGTCAGTCCGTCCGACCCTGCGGCACTGTGAACCATGCTGGAGTACTGGGCGGTGCGTGCTGTCGTCGACGAGGCGCGTGACACGTCGGGGATCGCGAAGGCGGCAGTGTTGGCCGCGCAGGAGGTGGGGAACGCGCGGCAGGCGCTCAATCTGCTTCGCGTTGGCGCGGAGTTGGCGGAGCAGCACGGCGAGGCGCCGGTCACGGACGACCATATCGAGACCGCACGGGAACGAGTACAGCGCGGTCGGGTCGCGAACAAGATCCGAGATCAAACTGAGCACGTGTCGTGTACCTTGGAAGCGATCGCGACCCGCCAGACGAGTGGCGAGGTTCTGGCGCGGTCGAAGGAGATCCAGCGAACGTACGAGCGGGTGGCGGAGTCGCACGCCACCTCGCCGCTGTCGACGCTGAAGAGCATCCAAGATCATCTTTCGGACCTCCACATGCTGGGGTTCCTTAGACGTCACGGGCAGAACAAGGGATTGAGCGGGGGGCAGTACGACGAGTATGAGTTGGATCTCGATCCGGCGATCGTCTTAGAGACGCTGACGGAGATCGCCGAACACACGCAGTGAAAGCACACGAGATGTACTCTCTCTAGTCGTTCCTGTCATTAGGAATATATGAGGGCAGACGATGTCGATACAAGCCACCTTATCTGAGTAGACAGCACGTTAGCAAACAGATTTCGGTGTTCTGTAGTAGTTTCCCTCGAAATGAACGTCGCGATCCCCACTATAGGCCGGTAGAGTTGTCTCGGTGGTTCCGTGTGTCGATCTTGAGGTAGGGTACGATCTACTCTGCGAGGCCGAATTTTAGAGAACCTGTCCCGGATTAGACTCGCATTCGACAAACTGCCGAACTCTGTGTTGGCTTTTAAAAGAGCAAGTATGTTTTCATTATGATAGGATAACTGAGTGCATTGACGGCTACTTCACCGAATCGTTCCTCAAAGCCAGCCACGACGGTCGAGCGACCATGTCGCTGTGGAGAGTGGACGCTTGATGCCGACGACCGAGGAGCGTTCTTTGTCATATTAATCATGCTGCCACGATGGATTACTCCTCAAGCGTGTCGACGACAGCGGTGCGTGGGCGTCACCCTGATCGAGATGCTCAACGTACATATCTAGACAGTGCTCGAGATGTCGCCACTGGGGGCGACCGAGTTGATCGACCGATAGTCGATGAACTGTTGACGACCGACGACATTAAGATCGGTAATCTAGATGAGTAGCGTCCATTTCGATGTCGATGATCTCAGGATTCTGGAGTACAATTGTTCAGAATAGGAACCACGCGATGCTCTCTAGATGGAATATTCGAATAGGACAATCAACCAGAGTCTCAACGTCACCAATACTGAACAGGGGTCTGTGTTACTAGCCAGGAATCTTGGTCGCTAATGGGGGTGGTGTGGAAATCAACTCACTGCCATAACACGCATTGACTTGGGACAGAGATGCGTCCTGGTAGGATCCGCAGATTATTTGTCTACAATGCGATCTGCCACTTCAGAGCCTGCGACTATTCCACCATTGAGACTGCGCTCAGGGTATTGGGCTGAGGATGCCATGCCTGCGTAGTAGACCTCGTCAGCTACCTCGTCGCCAAGGTCGTAAGGGACAACCATGTCGAGGTACCCTCGTTCATAGACCGGTGCTGTCCGAGGATTCCGGGCGGTTCGCACCCAATTGACTGAATCACGATCAAACTCAGGAAACAGTGACTCGATGCCTGAGAGCCACGTCTCGCGAATCTCGTCATCGGTCTGTTGCCAGACCTCCTCTTCAGGCGACTGGATGTAGCGCGCGACGTACAAGAGATGTTCGCCACCGTAGCGCTCTTTTTCGATGAAGTTGGTGTGCTCGATGAGAGCTCCGAAGGGAGCATCATCAGCGATATTGAGCCAGTAGGTTTCGAGCAGAGATTCCTCCATACTGATGACCGAGCAGACAGTCCCCTGGAAGTCAATATCGCAGGAATAGCCGGTGAGATCTTCAAGGACGTTCGGCATTGTCGCAACAACGACGCTGTCCACGTTATGACTCTCAGTCACCGACTCACCGGTTTCGTTTTCACGTTCGGCGGTTAGGCCAGTGACTTCGTTGTCCACAGTTTGGATGTCTGTCACTCGGGTATTGGATTCAATATTTTCCCGACCCACCGCATTAATAAGAGCGTCAAGCAAACGGCCGAAACCGCCGTCAAGATAGCCCAGAATCTCTCCCCTCAACATGTCACGCTCTCCGCGGAATTTGATTCGTCCTAGCAGCCAAGCGGCGCTAACGTCGTCTTTGCGAGAACCAAATTTGGCGTCAAGCAGTGGTTCAAAGAAAGTCTCATAGACATTAGGGGTAGTGTGCTCACGAGCGAACTCCTCGACAGGAACATCCTCGAAGTCCGACAACTGTTCGTAGGTGTCGAATTTCGGAATTCCCCCACGGACATCGATATCAAGCGTGAGCATGCCTAAGCGGAACTTATCATAGAGGTTCCAGTAAGGAAAAGAGAAGATTTCCCAAGGCTTGTCCATCGGGTGAATATCACCGTTAATGTAGTAAGCGTTCTTGCCGATCTGCCATTCAATGTCTTTCCCTATACCGAGTTCTTCGGCGAGTTCAACAATAGTTTCTTCTGACTTTGAGAGGTGGTGATAGAATTTTTCAATTGGATCTCCGGAGGTCTCATATACGGAAGCTAGTCCTCCAAGGTCATCACTCGCTTCGAAAACGCACACATCGAATCCATGCTCTTGGAGCCGATATGCTGCCGTGAGCCCAGCGATGCCGCCACCGACTACGGCAATTTCAGCGTCTAGCTGCATGAGTTATATTAAGTATCTCCGATTTGATCCTTAGTACCTTCGTCTACAGTCTGTGCCTGCTCTACCGCAGTCGTCAGCGAAACGTTGAGCCATACCATCGAGACGATACCGCCCAAGATGGTGACGATGTTCTTGACTGCGTGGTCAACGATTGCAATGCTGAGCGCAGCAGCTACGCTGACTGGCGTTAGTGGCGCCACAATGATCGTAAATGCGCCCTCATAAAGGCCAACACCGCCGGGAGTTAAAGGAAGGACCTTGGCGAGATTCCCGACGCTGACAGCGAAGAAACTGACAGCAACGAGTAGGGGCGTTAGCGGGTATCCAAAAGCCGCAAAGACAGTCAATGCGGTCAAGACATCAAACGTCCAGATAGCTAAGCTACTGATTCCGACGCGGGCAAAAGTCGATCCATCTGTGGTGACAGTCTGGATGTCAGCAACAAAGCCCTCAACGATTCTAGCCACATAGTCGGCGTAGGAGTCGTCGCTCAGTCGGCTAATAGTGGTGCGAACGAGGTTTGCCTCGGTGTGTGTACTGGCGATAATTGCGACAACAGCACCGATGGCAGCAAATCCTACGGCGGCAGCGACATAGACGGCAGTCTGACCACTCTGCTTGGTGTCGCCGCCAACCATCTCACCAGTCAGCGCAGACATTAACTCACCAACTGAGCCGGTGGCAGCCAGTCCTATCATTACGGTGCCAGCGAGCACAGTGATTGTTAACAGGTCAAAAACGCGCTCGGCGGCTAGCGACGCAAATCCAGAAGCATATGGGATAGACCGGCGGGCTTTCACAACGTAGGCACGTACTCCGTCACCAAGCCGAGCGGGGAAGACAAGATTCCCAGTTTGGCTGATAAAGATCGCACCAGTGAGGAATTCCCATTGTTCGTGAAAGCCCATTGAGTTGAGGATATCACGATACCGAAGCCCGCGGAGCGGCCACGAAACAGAGTAGATAATTGCGCTCAGGACCACGAGTTCCGGTGCTGCGCCGGCCATTTCGTTGAGGATGGTCTGTGGATTCAGATACTGCGTCATCAGTAAGATAGCGAGGGCAACTAGCAGAGTACCGGCTCCCAGCGACACCCGCTGAGTGATACGCGGGCTAACTGACAGTTCCCAAAAGGTGCGAAGTATCTGGCTCCCCATGCCGAAGACATCACGGACAAGGTCAACTTTTGAATCGCCTTTCGGTTCCCAGTCGACAGAAAATTCCTTGACACGGAATCCCTCTCGCTGGGCTTTCACAAGCAGTTCAGTATCCCAGAACCAGTGTTCGTCTTTGATAGAAGGACCAAGCTGTTCGAAGGCAGATCGGGAGATTGCTTTGAACCCACACTGATGATCCTTCAGATCTGACCGAAGTATGGTGCGGACGAGCATATTGAATCCAAGGCTCGGGATGCCGCGTTTGGCCGGTCGCTCTGCTTGGTGCTCGGGCAGCCACCGTGAACCCGTCGCGACGTCGTAACCGTCCAATCTGACACTTTCAACCAGTTCCTCAAGGTGGCGCATATCTGTCGCGAGGTCGGTGTCGTAGTACACCAGCGTCTCCCCGTTCGCCTGATTGAAAGCGAACTCAAGCGCCCCGCCCCGACCGAGTCTCTCGTCGCTGTGGACGTGCCGAATCCGATCGTCAGTCTCCGCGAGCTGGGTCGCAATGTCGGGTGTCCGGTCCTCGCAGCCGTCCTCTGCGATAATCACCTCAAATGTACCCGTCGGTAGAAAGTCGACAAGTGTCTCAAGTGAGATCATTACCGTCTGTTCAATGCTATCCTCCTCGTTGTAGGCGGGGAGGACGATGCTAACTTGTGTATCAACCACTGTATTAGTTTCATCATTTACCTTTCAAAACATTTCCTATTTAGAATTGGCCAGTTCTGATATGAATGGGCTATCGGACAAATTCCGGTTTCCTCAAAACTGGCGATAGCCTTCAAGCGACTTGCTCCCCGACAATCGACCGACGCCAGTCGTACTCTAGCATCCAAGCCGTCGTCGCGCTCGAGATTAGGGCCAGTTAGACTCGTTCGAGACCCGCTCTGTTGGTCAGAAATCTTATCGAGTTACGGTGATTCCGTCTATCTTCGAGTCGGATACCCACCTATCGATTCATTCCGGGACGTCCCTCGCCACTTCCAGGATCGTTTCAGCGCAGGTCAATAACCATATTATCACAGGCGATTTCGAGCCCATCCCTGATTGGCCACTACTGGCGGGATAGGGGTTCGACGCTGGCCTCTGTCCGGCGTTTCTTGAGAGATGATGGATGGCGAGACGCTTTTCAGCCTCGAACTGCAGTCTGCCGAAACAGCGTATTTCCTAAGTGGCGATACACCTACCAGGTTTCAGTACTTTTCATACAATCTCCGAGATAGGTACCAATTTAAAGAACAAATTAAAAGTAGGAGGCATGAGATTCAATCAAAAACGTCTCCTCACGCTGATCGTAACGGTGCCAACCCTTGCGTTATTACCAATGCTGACAGCGCCAGTACCAACCGTCGACAATCGTGCACGTGAGATTGCATCATATTTCCAAGCCCTTGCATTTGCCCGAAACCCTCTTAGCTCCTATACATATCTGACGCCTGAAGAAAGTTACAGTGCATTGCATCTCCACAGTGTCCTATCTGCTCCTCTTGTTGAACTCGAATTTCTTCAAGGTGGGCGACTGATCGCCCTAATTGGTGCTAGCATCTCTGCCCTTCTCGTCGCGTATATCGGGCATTACTACTGGGGAGATCGCGGTCTGATTCTTGCTCCTGTTTTTCTGTGGCTTTCCCCTACCTTCCTCCGATTTTCCTCTCGCTCATGGCCTGAAACACTCAGTATTGCCTTGACGACGGCAGTGATCATCGGCGTCCTCCGGTATTGCAGCACGAATGAGCGAAAATGGCACCTCCTCGCACTCTTCTCCCTCGTTTTAGCGATCACTAATCACATGTGGGAAGCGACAATCCTCCTCCCCGCAACTGCGATATTGGTGTACCATCGCCGATTCAAAACCGCGATTCTAACTGGTGGGGTAGCAATAACAACTGTCGCCGTGGTCCGACATCTATCTGGCCTTCAACCGAAACCGTCTGGTGCTTCATCGCTTGTCGCCTATGGCGTCCAGAACCATTGGGAGTTGCTATTCACGGCCGACTGGTGGTTCGGAGTATCTTCGCTTCACCCGTTATCGATCACCGCAACTCTTCTCATCCCGCTTGGGTGTATACTCGCTATTGTGTTCACATGGCGTGCATATCAAGAGAAAGAAGAGGTAGATGTTCTCCTTTCATCGTGGCTTGTGAGTGCGTTGACGATTCCGCTTGCGTTGCCTGGCGGCGCTCACCATTGGTATTACGTCTGGGCACTCACAGTCCCAATTGCCCTTTCTGGTACTAAGCTTGGGAAGTCCGCCATAGAGCATCTAACGGCTGAATATTCACTGCCCGAAGATCGGCTCATGTATGGAGTAGTTGCAACCGGACTCTGTTTGATGCTTGTCTATATTGGCGTATTCGAGTTGGGATTGCTCGCGGGAACAGAAATTCCGCTTGCAGGAGCGGTAACCAGTCCATTGGCCGCGCCACTAACGCCGATGGACCAAGGGACCGTTGAACACGGCTCAGCAGTCCAAGCAGGCCAAGAAATTAAGTCGAGGGATATAACTGAAGCCCAAGAAATTGTGTTCGTCGGAGACTGGCAGTACTCACAGTCTCAAAATTACTTTGGGCAAGCGGCTGCTGCCCGGGTCTTAATTTATTCTGATGTGGTAGTTCAAGAGAGACAGTTTATCGGGGGAGATAACAAAGGACCAAAAATAGCAACGGCCACCGATTCACCATGGAGAGATGATTGTCAGGCTATTGTGTATCGAGACGGAGAAAATATCAAAGTGAAGGACTGCAAGCCAAGATGAATAGTACGCCATGTAATGGGGTTCGCTGCTAGTTATCGGGTCGTAGTTAACGCTCCCAAGGGAGATGGCTGCTCCTCCATCCGAGACCGTGATACTATCGTCATACATTGTTGACAAATCAACGCGTCTCATTAGCTAACTGTCGTTAGGTCGCCAAGACACGCGATCGGGGTCGTTAGCGTCCCACCGCTTTCCTCGCTAACGTCCCCACTCGGACCCTCGTAGACCACAGTGTCGTTGGTGTCGCTCCGGTTCTGGAGAATGGCCGTGTTGGGGCCATTCGCTCCGTCGTCAACCATCGGCCAATAGTTCCGACCACCGTTGTACTGGGCGAAAGCGTAATCGTAATCGGCGTCTGATCCGGTTACGACCAGGTTTTCCAAGTTAAACGCCGTCGAAGAACCATTGATAAAGATAATAGTATCAACCGGAGACGACGGGGCCGAGTTGGGTTCGTAATTGATATACCCGATGTTGCCGGCGAAGTATCTGTTAACGACCTCCTCCGGCTGACCGCCAACATTGAACACACGCACCTCCCCGGAAAACGGATCTGCGTCGAATATTCGCGACGTGGTACCGGAGAGGTCCGTTTTCGGGTAAGCCAAGATGATGCCGAACCAGTTGGGTGCACCTCCTCCGTCCCAGTCTAGCATGGCCTCGACGTTGCCAGCGTCCCCGTCGAGGTAGACCTGACGGAAGTGCGTCGCGAACGGGTTACTTCCGGCCTCTGTCTTAAACAGAGACTCAGTACTTCACAAAGCCGCTTAGTTAGAACGTCTGCTTGCTGAAGGTGTGTCTACGACCCAGCAAGCAGACAGTGAGATTCATGAGGNCTCAGTACTTCACAAAGCCGCTTAGTTAGAACGTCTGCTTGCTGAAGGTGTGTCTACGACCCAGCAAGCAGACAGTGAGATTCATGAGGACCAGCTTCTTAACTTTCTCGTCAACCGCCTTGACGAGGAAGTTCAGTACCTCACAAAGCATCCTCAGCTAGCTGTTTCTGAAGCCTGAGTTCTGTGGCGGAGCGGTTGTGCTGGGTGGTCTTGACGAGA
>NZ_AOJN01000046.1 GCF_000337335.1 Halorubrum distributum JCM 10118
CGCCGACGGGACCTCGATCTCGACGCTCTGTGCGTCGAGTCAGAACGGCCCCGCTGCCAACACGATCCTCTACCATCTCCGGACGAAGTTCGAGCCGGAACGGCTCGAACGAGTCGCTAACACGCTCCTTCGACAAGATATCGTCGAACTGCTTCCTGAGCAGGTGGAGGTCTGCGCAGACCTCCACCTGCGGCCCTACTATGGTGATGAAGACGACACGGAGAACCTCTATCACTCGGAAGCCAAGCGTGGAACCACCGCGTTCCACGCCTACGCCACACTCTACGCGCGTGTAAAGAACAAACCCTACACGCTGGCGGTGCGCCGTCTCGAAGACGGCGACACCGCCAGCAGCGTCCTCGCTGAGTTCTTCGGTGTCCTCGACGGCCTTGACACCGAGGTCAAGGCCGTCTGTCTTGATCGCGGATTCTACGACAGCAAGTGCCTCACGCTGCTTCAAGCGCATAACTACGCGTACGTGATCCCGATCATCCGGTGGGGGAAGACGATTCAGCAAGAGCTCTTGGAAGGGTGGAGTCGTGTCATTCAGCATGATTTGACAGGGAAACTCGACGGTCACAGCTGGACCGTCGAGTTTCCCGTCTACATCGATTGTACGTACCTAAACGGGAAGTACGACAAACATGGTGTGGCGCGTCACGGCTACGCCGCTGACGCGCCGTTCATCGAGACACCACGCGACGCTCGATACCACTACGCGAAACGCTTCGGTATCGAGTCGAGCTATCGCTTGTCCGAGCAAGCGATAGCGACAACAACGACACGAGATGCGACGGTGAGACTGCTGTACGTCGTGGTGAGTCTGCTGTTACAGAACGTTTGGCGTATCTCCACTACGAATATGTGGCGACGCCCCGCCGTGGCGGGCGTCGCCTCTGGTGGTGGCCGTACAAAGAGTTCGTGAATATGGTTCGACGGGCCGCGTGGACGGCCCTCGCGGTGCGTCGGGCCGTCCCCGCGAATCGGCCACCAGACGACCGATTCCACCGGTAGTCACCGACCGAGTACGCCACTTTGTGAGTGGCTACGCTGTCGCGTCGGCGGCTGAGCGCCGCCGACAGCGACAGCTCCGGCTTCGAGCGGCGTTGATCAACCGCTACCGACGGCTCATTATAACAGAATAGGTGGCTCAGGTCAGGTTAGCTGACGATGCTTTGTGAGGTACTGAATCTAGGTTGACTGTCCCTTAGGGGTTTTGGAGGTGTATCGGTGGATACTGCTTCCTTGGTGGTGTGGCCGTCATTAGTTACAGTCCCAGTCAATAGCCGATAGAAGCGTTCTCCACCGAAGGGACTATATCGATGCCACATTTAGCCATAGACTCGCCATGAGTCACATAAATCCATGATGTCACTTAGTCGGACTATTTGGCGATCTGTCGGTCATCTCTACCACGAATCTAGACGATGTATCGATTTCTCACCGGTCGACCGAGTCATCCTCCTATACCATTCGATCGGTGAGAAACCGTGGAGTGAAACATCGGTCAGGCAATTTGAAAGGCAAATCCAATTCCTGAAAAACCACTACGAGATCGTCGACCTCGACGAGCTGTTCGATACCAAGCGGGGGGTAGTGCTGACATTTGACGATGGCTACAGAGACTTCTACGACACTGTCGTCCCTCTCCTTGAAGAGCACGACGTACCGGCGACGGTGTTCGTGAACGGAGCATTCATTGATGATCGTTCAGAGATATTGTACTCGCGGCTGGGAGTTCCTGAGGGAGAGAACGGCGTAATAATGAGTGCAAACCAGGTCAGAGAGTTAGCAGAACACAACCTCGTTACCATTGGAAACCATACGCTTTCACATCCCAACCTGGACGACCTCTCCGAAACGGAAATCAAGGAACAAATCGTCAGGGGCAAACACGTATTAGAGGAGGAGTTCGATCTAACGATCGAACGATTCGCGTATCCTTACGGGAGTTATAACGAGGAGTCACGCGCGGTCGTCGAAGAGACACATCGATGTGGACTTATAGCGGATCGGTCGACCAACATCTCTTCGGATGCTGCTCTCCTCCCGCGGATAGGTGCCCCAGCCACTGTAGCACAATTAGACTGGCAACTCTCCCGGGTCGCCAATAAATTTAAGAAAAATCTAGGTTTGTGAACAATTCTATATAAGACACCTCGTGTGTCGATATCAGACCTCCCAGAGAACCCGTGTAATCAGCCGGAGAGTACTGAGCTACTAGCACCCTTTCGGGCGAAAAGCCTGGAAAGACCCTACCATCGGGCGGTTCTCACCGCAGTTCATCCGTTCACCTTAGGCCGTTCTTGTAATATTCGAAGAGCTGGTCTGCAACAACTTCTTTACAGAATTCAGAGACTACCCGCTCTCGTCCGTTCTTCCCCAGTCTACTTCGGAGTCGAGAGGATTCAAGTAACTCCTCGAGAGCGGAGACGATCTGATCGACTGATCGTTCCTGAATTACCCGAGATGTCTCTCCTGCCTCCACGACGTAAGGGAGGCCGCCGACATCGGTGACGACCGTCGGCAAGCCACAGGCCATCGCTTCGAGGACGGCTACTCCGAACTGTTCCTGATTGTTCACCATCGTCACGCTCGGAAGGATTGACACGTCAGAAATATTGTATACCTTGGACATTTCTGAGTAGGGAATACGTTCTCGCCAGATAATATCATCAGAATCATGTATTATCTCGGTCCGCTCGTCGGACAGTCTGTCTTCACCGAGGAGGATGAGGCGCGCGTCAAAGTCCGTCCGGATTTGTTCGAAGGCGTCCAAGAGATACGGAACACCTTTCTGTTCTTTGAGACCGTGAACGAACAGTATATTCAACGAATCCCCGATATCATCCGGCAGACTCAGGTCGGAAATATTGGGGTCAGAGATCGGTTCAAATTTCGAAGTATCGACGGCATTTGGGATCACCGATATTTTCTCATGATCCACTCCCTCGTGGATCAGCGCCCGCTTCGCCTTCGGGGTCGTTGTATTCACTGCATCGACGGAGTCGTTTACGAACTTTTTCGTCCACCACTGTAGGGGATTTCGCTGGTACAGCGGATAGGGGATGTTTTCTCCGGCGGACATGAATAGATGCGTGTTCGATCTTCGCGCGACAAGAGCGGCCTGTAACGAGAACACGTGGTAATTCTCCAGAATGTGGATGACGTCGTACTCTCTCAATTTCCGCATACCAGTCAAGATATTAGACGGGAAGCGGAGTTTCCTCAGAGCTTTCGCAAAAAAGTACTCGTGACCGAACAAATCTGCTTTTCCGTCGATCCAGTGTAACTTTTCGACGGGGACAGAAAGGGTTGATGTATCGAATTTTGGTGGCTTGCTCTCGAAGGCGGTAACGTTAATCTCACTATTGTTATGTAGATGCTCCCACGGTTTGATACTATCAGGCGACAGGTATGGACCTGCGATAAGTGCAACTTCTTTCATGACTGTATCATACGTTCAACATCCCGCCGCTCACGTGTTGTCTCTCTCAGCATATCCCAAGGCTTCTAGCCGTTCCTGAATTCCGTCAAGTTCATCCTCGTCAATTTCGGCCGACTTTGAGGATTCGGCTTGGACCGTGTTTGTTTGTCGTTTTAACTCGCGTTCTAGCTGTTTCCGAAGATGGCGAACGGTGGAAAGGTTCTGGTCAGCTACGTCTCTCTGTTCACCCGGATCCTCGTTCAGATCATAGAGTGTGAATTCGCCGTCGTCCTGGTACCAGTACTCCGACTTCAGCTGCTCCTTCTTTCTTGTTTGAATTAGTTTCCAGTCTTTCGTGCGAATCATGGCCATCGTCTGTTCGATCGTCTCAGCGAAGGCGAACTCGTGGACAGCAGGGAGCACGTTACCCCGTAAGTCATCAGGGATTTCGAGCCCTGCATAGTCCAATATAGTTGGAACGATGTCGATATGCTGGACGATACCGCTCACCCGCTCCGCGGGTTTGTCTGGATGATGGACGACGAGCGGAACGTGGATCGACGTGTCGTAGAGTCCAGAGTTATCCGAAAAGATACCGTGTTCTCCGAAATTGTGACCGTGGTCAGCAGTAAGCACGATCATGGTATCTTCCATCAACTCATTTCTTTCAAGATAGCCGATCAGTCGGCCGACCTGTTGATCGACCCATCGAACGGCCCCGTCGTACGCCTCCTTCGCATCCCCCATCGTTTCGTGTTCTTTCCGTGCATACATCTGATACTCGGCGGAAAGTGGTCCTTTTGCGTCTGGACCGAAATACCTTGAAAGGTGATCGCCATCCTCGTGATCGAACATCGCCTCGTGTTCTTCAGGTGGAATGTAAGGAGGATGGACATCCCAGTAGTGACACATCAGGAAAAATGGTTCTTGTACCGAGTCCAACCGCCGAATAGCGATGTCGGTTAGCTCCTCACAGTCAACTCTAAGATCTCTCCGACCGAACCGATTGTAGTACTGAGAGAGGAGAGGTCGTAGTAGAGGATCCGGAAGTTCCTTAACCTTCCTCTTCAATTTTTGCTGTAGCACCTCTCCAATCGCCTCTTCGTCACCCTCTGCGTCCTGTTTGTCGACGCCATACGTATCGTATCCCCAACTATGCCAACGACCCATCCAATCGACACCAAGCGTCTCGTATTCACTCTCAGAGAGGATTTCGGGGAGAAAATCGGTGTTCCGCTCATTTATGCGGCTCAGATTATCTTTGGTGTACGCGGTACCGTGGTGAGTGACGCCGTGCTCTCGCGGCGCTTTCCCGGAAAAGATACTGGACATACACGCATCCGTATAGTTCGACATTGAGAAGCACTTCTCAAATACAAGCGATCGTTCGGCGAGAGAGTCGATGTTTGGAGTAATTTCCTCGGATCGTCCCATATAGCCGACATCAGAAGCTCTCAGCGCATCAATAACGATGACAGCTACGTTCATAGTGTATATTTTGGTTCATCCTACAGTTATCAACTTATCGAATCAATCTTATGAAGTACATCGTCGATGTTCAGACCGAACCGTGAGGTACAAGCTCATCTCTCCGTCAGTCCGTCTTCTGGAACTCAACTGTGAGTATATTTTGGTTAAATATACACGATAATATAATAAGACTACTAGCTGGGATGAACGCAAGGACCGAAGCTGTCACGCGCGCTGGACGGAGCGTCTCTATCATCGTGATCTGGCAGATGACGCTAGTTGAATCGCTCGTCCTTAGTTGAACTCGTGTAGAATATGTCATGAAAACCACATACATTGTTTACCGGATACCGTGTAAACACTATCCGATTTAGCAACTTCAGTTACCTTGTGAAGTCAGTTCGAGAAGAGGTTCTAACTACGGACACAGCTCCGAAGTTTATGCCAATAAAACCACTTTAAAAGGGTAAATATAATGCCTTGGTGGCTCTCGTGTTTTTGTATGATCCACCCGTTTATCCCAAAGACAGTTCGCACCCGTCTGTCTGGGACGATAGTCGAATCCCTGTATCGACGGTATCAGATCTCTACTACCGAACTTACACGAGAGCAGTTTCATACACCTGTTACCTCGTTTGAGATGCTGGTTCCAAAGGGCCACCCGTTCCTGATAAAAGCAGGACCTAAGGGAGAAGAACACGAACCTCTATTGGCTCAAGAACTTAATAAGAATCTGAAAGCAGACACGGTCTTCTATGACGTTGGCGCTCGCTTTGGGTATCATACGCTGTTACTAAGGGAACTAGGGATACCAGAATCACAGATACATGCGTTCGAAGGCGACAAACTAGCGTTCTGGGTCCTCCAGCAGAATCATACTGAGACAGATAATCTTACTAACGCCTTTGTATCCGACGGAAAGAGCGATCTTTCGTTGGACGAGTACCTATCGGAGAACCCACACCCAGATATCATAAAAATAGACGTCGAAGGTGCCGAGGGCGAAGTATTACGCGGACTTGAGGAGAATCTACACGAGAACATAAAAATTTACGTAGAGATACATACTGGCCGTATGGAGGAGTTTGGAGACGAGCCGTGGGATTTGGTTCAGTTGTTGGACAAATCTGGGTTCGATATACATGTTGCCGACCACCGACAGAATACGGAAAAGTTCGTTCCAGTCTCTCACCAAGGCAGTCTCCCCTCAGGGAATTATCTGCTGAAGGCAGTTTGAGCCGCAGGTCCTTTTAGAACACCTCGTGTACATCACTAAGCGGCTGTATTAATTTTCTCAAAGAAATACTGTTGAGTTAGAGGCCAAGGCGCTTATCGACACACGGACAGTCGAACCCCTGTTGAAGCCCACTCCGTCTACCACTAATCACACGAAATCGTACTACGATCGAGAGACGATTAGAAGAATATGTCTCTATTCTCAGTACCTCACAAAGCATCGTCAGCGAACCTGACCTGAGTCACCTATTCTGTTACAATGAGTCGTCGGTAGTGGCTGATCAGCGCT
>NZ_AOJN01000047.1 GCF_000337335.1 Halorubrum distributum JCM 10118
TTCGTGGATTTCATCGTCTGCTTGCTGGGTTTTAGACACACCTTCTGCAAGCAGACGTCTCAACTAACCGGCTTTGTGATGTACTGAGGTTATCCACACTAACCGAATCGGCATCATCGTTGCGGTCAATTACCGTTGGCACCCGGTCTGTAAATTGATTAGAACCCTTTAGACGGTGACCGACCCGCCGGGAACAACCTCTCTGGCGGCCGTTACTGTCTTCACTCCACATCATTCTCCAACGATCGTTACGGTGTCTTCAGATTCGATGTAATTCTCTAGTGCCTCAATCAGTTCCGCCTCGTAATTAGTCCGGTGTGCTGGCCCCACCCAAGATCGGAAGTAGGAATCGGCCACAATTGGAAGGTTCGGTCGAGGTTGAGGAACTGTACATGTGTATTGTGGCTCTGTTGAACCAGTGGAATATAAACTCGATAGGGAAGTATAAAATCCCGGGGGCAATTAAGGCCGATATGACAGACGCGAAGTTTCTCGAAGATACTGTGCCAGACAAGACGTGTGTGATCGTAGGCACACGTCCAGGAATCATCAAGATGTCGCCGATTATTGATGAACTCGATAACAGAGATGTCGATTCATTCATCATCCACGCGGGTCAGCATTACTCGCACAGCCTTGACGGCCAGATATTCGAGGACCTGCGCCTCGACGAACCAGACTACCACCTCGAAAATGTTAAAAAGAAGACGCATCATGGCGAACAGACCGCGGCGATGCTTACTGGAATCGAGCGCGCGCTTCTTGAGGAGCAACCGGAGAATGTCCTCGTCTGTGGCGACGCCAATTTCAACCTTGCTGGCGCCCTCGCCGCTCGAAAGCTCCGCTTGACGCTCGGGCACGTTGAGGCTGGCCTTCGGAGTGACGACTGGCGGATGCCTGAGGAGCACAACCGAGTCATGATCGACCACATCTCCGACTATCTCTTCGCACCGACTGAACGTGCAGTAGAGAACGCCACCGAGGATAATGTTAAGGGCAAGGTCTTGGTCACCGGAAACACCGTAGTTGACGCGCTTCAGCGCAATCTTGATGTGGCTCGGAGTGAGAGTTCGGTTTGCGATGACCTAGGCGTTACCCCCGGTGATTACGTAGTCTTTACCGCCCACCGGGAGGAGAATGTCGATGACAAGTCCACCCTCACAGACCTCATCGAGATTATAGAACGAACATCTGAGCAGCTTAATATGCCAGTTGTCTATCCTATCCATCCGCGAACAGAAGATCGCCTAGCTAAATTCAATCTCCAAGAGCGCATCGACACTATTGATAACCTCTGCCTCGTTGACCCGCTAAGCTACCTCGATTTCATTAAACTTCTCGGAGAAACAGCACTAGCGATGACCGACAGCGGCGGAATTCAGGAAGAGGCCTGTATAATGGGTGTACCGTGCGTGACGCTCCGCGAGAACACCGAACGCCCCGAGACCGTCGAGGTGGGAGCAAACGTCATCGCCGGGACCGACCCTGACACAGTTCTGGACAGAACGATTACAATGGTCAACGCCGACGGTGACTGGAACAACCCCTTCGGCGATGGAACGGCGTCGAAAAAGATTGTCGACACTGTTCTTTCGACATCAGACGAGAGGGTTTAGAATGTCTCCTCTGAATTTGTTTTGCTGTATCGGCAGCATCACAGATAGATTATCATTAGAGATGAGTATCATCCGCGTTTCTCGACTACCGTGTTGAAATAAGTCCGCATCTGCTCTTCCCAGCGCTCGTTAGTGTAGTACTTGAGTGCCCGTTTACGGGCTCTTTTGCCCAGTATCTGTCGGGTTTCTGGATTCGCGACGAGTGTCTCCAGCGCGTCTGATAGTGCTGGCGCAGTTGGCTTGACTTTAATACCTCCATCGGTCTCACTCTGGTAGACAAGTTCTTTCAACCCACCAACATCCGTGACAACGAACGGCTTTCCGCAAGCCATCGCCTCGATACAGGCGATCGACGACCCCTCCGAATGGTAAGTAGGAATTGTCACTATATCGGCTGCATTATAATATTTGTGCATTTGATCGTGAGGAATGTGGCCGAGAAACTTCACCGAGTCGTAGAGGTTGTACTGGTCAATTCGATCGCGTACAACCTCAGCGTCTTCAATATCCTCGGCGCCTAGGAAGAGGCCAAGGATATCATAACCATTGTCTCTGAGTGTCGCAAGGGCGTCCACAAATAGATGTGCACCCCGAGCAATCCTCAGAGTCCGAGGAAAGAGAATAAGTGAGGACCTAGGATCGATACCCAGCGACTCCGGCGGGTAATCGGCCGGGGCAAAGCGATCAGTGTCAACTCCGTTCGGGACGGGAAATACCTGATTACGCGCCGAAGTGTGTTCCGACTGCGTGTAGGTCAGAAATGAGTTGTCGGAGGCACGCACAAACGCTCCGGATTTGAGGGCTCTCTTCACGTAATGACGCTTAATTCGTGTGGTGAGACCACTACCTTCCGGAACATCCCAGGTCAGTCCCTGCTGATTTACCGAATCAACACGCCCGAACAATGGAATCGTGTAATCCATCGAATGGGCGTGGATGATAGCGTCGTCTGGCACGTTTCGCTGCCAAGTGAGGTTGAACGCAACTTGCTTGGCCCGCCCTGGCAAGTCCGGCACAGATAAGTATTCAATATCGATACCATCATACTGCTCAATTTCGTTGCCCGTATCCTGCTGAATGACTGTCACGTCGTGTCCCATATCCATGAGCAACTGAGCTGTCTGGTAGAGGTTGATTTCCGCACCGCCAATTAGCTCGTCAGGTTCAACACCCTCGTAGTTGTCTGGGTTCCCAAGAAATGTGTCGGTAATGAGAACGAAATGTTCCGTCATATTATTTCTGCCCATCGCGTCACACCTAAGTATTTACAATCGCTCACCCGTAGCATATTACTGATTGTATAGCATCTTCGAATAGCGCGTTTGAGAGCAAACAGCAACAAGCAGTGGCCGGTTTTGTGAGGAGCTGACGCTAGTACCGACGACCAGCGTCGTCCGCATCGGGCCTCGCGGAGATATAGGGGGGGCGTCGATGCGATCCTGACCGAGGTCAAACGCGCGAACTGGGGCTAGCTCAGGTGTTCACCGACGGCGTAAATCAAGTTCACAGATATCGCCAAAGATATACTCGCACACTGGCGACAAATAAACTGTAAATGAGTACGGTTGAAGAGGGAACGACAGACAGTCAGGAGTACGTCGTAGAAACGCTACTCCTCAGCGCGGTTGTCCTAGCTGTGCCGTTCTATGGCTGGGCGTTGTTTAGATTTGGGTCTTTCCCAGTAGGTCGACCGGACCTGCTTGCGATTGGGCTCCTCACCGTCTACGTCAGTATGAGCGTGCTGTTCCGTCACCGAGTTCAAATCGACATCCCTAGCCTGTTGCTACTCGGATGGATAGCCGAAATCATCGGAGTTGGCGTCTGGATATCCTTGACTGGCAGACATATACTCGACTTCACGACCGTATTCTTACAATTAGTGTTGTTGGTCGGTACTTATGTGGCCGTAGTGAATGTCAGAGTCTCGGAAAATAGCGTAGTGGCGCTCGTCCGTCTGTGGGTTCTCTCCGCCATCTCTATGGCGTTGTTCGGGTTCTACCAGGGCGTCGCACGAATCTTCTCGCTACCGCTTGCGTATCTTAAATTCAATATTCCCAAATCAGGCACTATACAGCGTGCCGGCTACGACACGTTGTTTCCTGATGTGTTGAGAGTCGCTAGCGTGTTCGCGGAGCCATCATGGTACGGCGCACACCTGCTTCCACCAACGGTACTCTGTCTCGTACTCGTGGCCCAGGATAGCCGAAAGACACTATTTCGTTCGCGGTGGTCACTGGTGGGAGCGACCGCGATACTGGTCGGTGGTGTTGTACAGTCGGCCTCTATAACCGCTTACATTACCCTCCTAGGGGCTTTATTGATGTATGTCGTACCGGTGTCCGTCTATCGTGGTCCTTTCCGGTTTCGTCACGTGCTAAGTGCTACCACCGCCGGCGCACTCGTTGTGGCCAGCGTTCCAATTCTGCGACTCGTAGCTTTGGAACTCGTTGAGTTGTCTTGGGAAATTATCGTCTGGCTCCAAACAGGGAACGAGGCAGTTCTTTCGTTCGCATCCGCCACCGTTCGTCTTACCAATAACTATCAGGCCCTACAGTACTGGGCCTCTCTAGATCCGGTACATATGCTCTTCGGACAAGGATTAAATTCTATTACGAATACATCCGCAGTACAAGGTACCTCCAGCAGCAATTCGTACCTCCAACTACTGGTCGATACTGGTGCTGTCGGCGCCGGGCTATTTATTTTGTTTATCACATACTTGTTCTGTAAGCTTGTCGTCACCCCTCGGGAACACTCTTCGCGAACCCGGGTCGCAGATCTCGGAGTTGCTCTGGCCGGCAGCGTACTCGCGGGAGCCATGATTTTGTTCCAGACAGGTCACATCCGTCCGGCAAGGTGGTGCTCGTTCTTACTGGCCGGGCTATTTCTCGTAACAGTGAACCGCTCCAAATTTGACGACACAGGTAGAACGTGGAACGAGGGACAATAGACCGATGACGAGTGACAGAGTTGCGGTAATCGATCCGTCGAATTTTACACCACCGTATAATCATCACCTGTGCGAAGGGCTCGCGGACACTGGTTGGGAGGTTAAGTTGTTCACCTCTGGCGAGACAAACTGGACATCTGAGAATTACGAACGTGTTCTGGCGTTCTACCCGCTCACAGAGGAACGTGTGGTGGACGTTCTCCCGGAAAGGATTCGGGTGATCGGCAAAGGTACGGAACACATTATCGGTATGTTTCAGTTGATACAACGTCTCAATCAGTGGGATCCAGATATTATACATTTCCAGTGGCTCCCTCTCCCAGTCGTTGACATCCCACTTGTACGTCTAGTGGGGCACATCGCTCCGACAGTCTTCACGGTCCACGACAGTACTCCGTTTCAGGGGGCCGCCACGTCCCGTATCCAGCGGTTCATGGCCGACAAGGGTCCCCGAGTTGTCGACCAAGTCATCGTCCACACAGAGAAGACAAAAGTCGAACTCGTCAACACCGGTGTCTCCCAAGCAGATATATCTGTCATCCCACATGGTGTGATCCGGCACCCCAGTACGGACCGCCTGCCAACAAACACTTCCGACGTGACTACTGTGTTGTTCTTCGGGAATGTGAAACCCTACAAAGGTGTCGACGTACTAATTGATGCCGTCGCTCGTCTCCCACCGGAGGTCAGACAGAAGTTACGTCTCGTCATTGCTGGGCGTCCACATGGATCCACTGACGAACTTAAGCAAAGAGCCCGCAAGCATGGCGTAACTGATTCAATTACCTGGGAACTCGGATTTATTGAGCACGAACGTGTCGGCGCGTACTTCCAAGAGAGCGATGTTGTCGTCTTTCCATATCGACATATCGACCAAAGCGGCGCGCTGATGACGGCTCTCCCGTTTGGAAAACCGGTGATCGCCACGGAGGTAGGTGGCTTCATAGACGTGCTCACCGACGGTGTACACGGTCGGCTAGTACCACCGGATAACGCCGACGCACTCAGCAGTGCCTTGGCTGAGCTTCTTGGAGACGAGAATCGACGAGAAGAGATGGGTGATTCCGTCGCGGAACTTGCTAATAATACATATTCTTGGGGGCGGATTGCCAAGATGACCACAGATCTATACCGAGAAGCGCAGCGTGACCGACGAGCGTAGCGTGACTAGCCGACTTGTGGCCGAAGCGGGTGGATCCGAGGTTTCACCGCTGATTTATCTACTTGATGAGGGCTGCTAAAGACCCGAATCGTTCAGTGTCTGCCGACGAGCCCCGCAGAGACATACAATGGAACCTTGTACTGAATATTCTTCAATCGCTCTTGTGTAGCACATTGTTGATTTCAGAGAGTCGCTTTGACAGCGTGTTTGAGCGCTTCTCGTCCGGGTTTGCGGTAGAGTTCTCGTCTGAGTTGGAACGCTCGGAGGTACTGTGTGAGACGATCTTTTGAGATACCTCGATGCGGCGAGAGCCACCGTCGCGCCAGCGGCGCGTGGCTCTCGCAGGTGTTCACGTGGACCGTCTCGTCGGCGTACTCACCGTCTCCGTGAACGACGTATTCGCGGTCGAATTGGTCGTCTTCTTCAAGCGGATCATACGCGCAAAATCCGTCAGTATAGACGGTGAGAGGCTCCTGCTGGCGGTTAGCCAGCAGGAGCCGAATTGTCGATTCGTCTGCGGATTTTGCTGGCACAACGTACCGCTGATCGGTGCCGCGATCTACGAGTACGAACACGGGCGGTTTGTCTTGTTCATATGTCCCGCGCCCGCGTCGAGAGAGACCGCGAGAGCGCGACCAGCGGTCGCGCTCGCGGCCTTTCAAGCCGGCAGAGACGTAGAACTCGTCAATTTCGACCGGACCACGGAGCTCGAGTGACGGCGCGTCGAGCGCTTCGCTGAAGCGCTCGACACGGCTGTGGATCGTTTTGTAGGTGACTTCGATTTCACACTGTAACTGCCTGAGACTCGTGTTAAACCGCAAAAACGCGTAGATCGAAAACAGCCACTTGCGGAGCGCGATCTTCGAATGAGCGAAGATTGTGCCGGTTTTATCGTTGAACGTGCGGCCGCAATCCTTACAGAGATACCGCTGAAAGTGCCCGTAGCTGCCGTTTCTGACCGTTCGGTCAGAACGGCAGNAACGTGCGGCCGCAATCCTTACAGAGATACCGCTGAAAGTGCCCGTAGCTGCCGTTTCTGACCGTTCGGTCAGAACGGCAGCGAGGACAGGAAACACCGTCACGCCAGCGAACCTGTTGGAGCAGGTCCGCTGCGACCGATTCCGACCCAAACACATCGAGCGGAATCATTCGTGTCGGACACCGCTGACGCGGTGTCCTTGTCCTCTTCGACTCCACAGCGATAGCTCACCAGTATCAACAATCTCCTACAGAAGAGCGTTCTTCAATTAGGGAAAAAATGGTCTATTAGATCTCTGTCTACTTGTTCCAACCCGAACATGTATAATGAGACTAGATACACGAGTAACCCCAGTGGGATTCCCACATATGACAACGGAGTCGCTAGGAGGGATTGAACCGAGAACATGCTGAAACCCCCCAAACAGAGGGCAGGAAAGAACTTTAGGTATGAACTGTCGTACGGAAATATCCCCTCCAGCACATAAATTTCGACGACACGAGCGATGTTCAAGGCGGCAAAGACCAGCGCGGTTGCCACTGCGGCACCGATTGGACCATATTTTATAAATAGCAAATAGTTGAGAATAATATTGGAGATACCCATACTCATCTGATTAGCTAACAGGACGTACCGATGATCCGTCATCGCCAAGAGATGATCCGCTGGGCCGGCGGCCGAGTTTACCAACTGGCCAACAGCCAAAACGAATAAAATTTTGCCCCCTGCGGTGTAGTCAGATCCAAAGATAGAGAGTAAATCTGTACGATAGATCATAAGGCCTACAAATCCTGCAGAAGTTAATATAATTGACCACCTCGTCACGATACTGTAGAGTTTTTCAAGCTGGTCTATGTCTGCCTTTTCGTATAATCTGGAGGCAATTGGCGGGAATAACTGACTAAACCCAGCCAGAGGCAGTAGCAACGTCCCAGACAGAAGGAGTGATACATTATATACCCCCACTGCTGTCGAGACAGACAAATAGCTGAGCATAAAAATATCAATTCTTCTAAATAACAGCGCGGATGAGTGCGAAAGTGACATCAAGAAAGAATATTGGAAGTGGTCGCTGACTATTGACCTCGAATCACTTAACGAAGGAACGCGGTCTGTGTATACCACAAATAAAACCACACTCAGCGCGAGAGTCGCAACGCTTGCGACGAAAAGGCCTTGTACAACACGGCCGAGTGACGGGTCAAACAGAGCTATACCGCCGACAACGACAAATAGGACTCCAGGACGAATGATCTTTTCGATGAGGATTTTCATCCGAATCCGTTCCATTGCCCGAAATGCACCACTTAAGGTCTTAACTACGGAGAGGAGAGGAATAGTGACAGCGACTACTCGAACATACCCGACCGTCAGTTCGCCGGTGAACGTCAGGGCAGACAGCACCGGTGCCAATATGTATAAACTGCTGCCGATGAGGGCACTTCCAACAACAGAGAACACGAGTGATAGGCCCAGTATACTGTCCTGTTTGGATGGTTCGTCGATATACTTCGACAAGAACCTATTAAGAGCCGTATTAGAACCACCCGAAAATAGTCCGACGGACAGCGCAATTAGCTTCCTGATAAACGCGTAAACGCCATACGAGGCAGTCGAGAGAGAGTTAGTCAACAAGATCTGGGTCAACAAGCCGACTATGTACTTAAACGCCCAACCGAACAAAAACCAGTAGCTACCGGACGAAATTGACTCCAGCTCAGACGTAATTTTCTCTCGATCTTTGGACATCGTGTTCTCTCATCACGGCTATTGTAGTCCAACCCTATGCCGGCCAGTTGGTGGCACTGTACCCGAGCCGAATTCTGTCTTGATAGAATGGCGACCACATAAAAAACGAGTCGAATTCCGACAGAGGTTCAGATGAGACAGTGCTGGCACCACCCCGACTGATGTTTGTGTCCAAGTCGTTCCGTCTATCGAGTGTTTTCCGAACCATCGTACCCGCCATAACGTAATTTGGTCCCCTAAGCAGTTACATTGTCGATGATACCCTCGTAACCGGTAATGGAGATCAGGGGATGTATTTATGCGCTGGTTGGACAAATCAGAAACAGGCGTGGGGGTTCCGAAGAACTCTCACCGGAGGATGCCACTCGCGTGAGACTACCAGAATTAAATACGTAATGTACTCAACAAAGAGATATGGATACAACCGTTTCGGTCGTAATGACAACATATTCTGGAGATGATCATGCCGAATTACGGGACTGTTTTACTAGTTTATTAGAACAAAAACGGCAACCCGATGAGGTGATTATTGTAAGGGGATATAATCTTCCATCTGAACTGGTCAAAGTGATTGCTGAGTTCGAAATGAATGCCCCCTTTTCGGTAAACGACATTACTATCGACGAGCAGGGGCGAGGGCATGCCCGGAGAGTTGGCGTAGAAAGAGCAACCTCAAAGTTTATTGCTATTATCGATGCTGATGATATAGCGTGTCCAAATCGGCTGAGTAGACAGTTAGAATATTTTGACGTGAATCCATCAACCGACGTTGTTGGAGGATATATTGGAGAATTTGAAACGGAGTCTGCTGACATTACATCTGTTCGCGAAGTACCGACAGAATTAGATGATATAAAGAAAATGTCATATTATCGGTGTCCGATTAATCATCCAACAGTAATGTTTCGGCGCGATACCGTACTTGATGTGGGAAATTATCGAGAGATAGAATATGGAGAAGATTACGAACTTTGGTGTCGCCTATTAGCGAATGGTAAGAAGCTCGCTAATATACCAGAAACACTAGCGAAAGTTCGAGCGACAGATCTGATAACACGACGGCAAGGGCGCGAAATTGCCCGTCGTGAAGTCCAGTTACAATATGCTATCGTTCAATCAGGGTTCTATGGATGGGGAATCGCATTTGTGAATCTCTGTATTAGAATACCGATCCGTCTTATTCCGAAACAGTACTTAAAACGAATCTACCGGAAGCTTCTACGCTCATGATTTTATATACCGATGTGGCTCTGTTGAAATCCTTAGAAAGTGATAGATTCTGCCCCGGTTGTGGTCAGTACAGGGGAACCACTTTTCGGTAGGTACTTTGCTCAATTCTCTGGATTTGCGACATGGTTTCCCACGAGAATCAGAAGCTGGTCGCCTCTGCTGTGGTAGCCCTTGCTGTTCTTGTCGCCCTTCGGGCATTGACGAATTTTCAGTACCTCACAAAGCATCCTCAGCTAGCTGTTTCTGAAGCCTGAGTTCTGTGGCGGAGCGGTTGTGCTGGGTGGTCTTGACGAGAAGATCGTCGACGAACCGACGGAGAGCTGTCGCTGTCGGCGGCGGCTGCCGCCGACGCGACAGCGTTGCCACTTCTGGCGGAGGCTAGCCCGGTCGGAGATTAGCGGGTAAACCGGTCGTCTGGTGGTCGGTTTGCGGGGACGGCCCGACGCGTCGCGAGGGCCGTCCACGCTGCCCGTTGAATCATGTTGATGAACTCCTTGAACGACCACTTCCAGAGGCGACGCCCCCCACGGCGGGGCGTCGCCACGTATTCCCAGTGTAAATACCGCCAGACGTTCTGTAACAACAAGCTCACCACGACGTACAGCAGCCGTACGACCGGATTTTGTGTCGAGGTCGTCGCAATACTTTGCTCGGAGAGTCGGTAGCTGGCCTCGATACCAAAGCGTTTCGCGTAGTGGTATCGAGCGTCTCGTGGTGAATCGATGAACGGCGCGTCAGCGGCGTAGCCGTGACGCGCCACTCCATGTTCGTCGTACCGTCCGTTTTGGTACGTACAGTCGATGTAGACGGGAAACTCGACGGTCCAGCTGTGACCGTCGAGTTTCGCCNCTCCATGTTCGTCGTACCGTCCGTTTTGGTACGTACAGTCGATGTAGACGGGAAACTCGACGGTCCAGCTGTGACCGTCGAGTTTCGCCGTCATGTCGTGTTGAATCACGCGACTCCAGCCTTCCGAGAGTTCTTGCTTGATCGTCTGTCCCCAGCGGACGATCGGCATGACGTAGGCGTGGTTGTGTGCCTGAAGCAGCGTCAAACACTTGCTGTCGTAGAATTCGCGGTCAAGAAAGACGGCCTTGACCTCGAGGTCAAGGCCGTCGAGGATACCGAGAAACTCTGCGAGGACACTGCTGGCGGTGTCGCCGTCTTCGAGACGGCGCACCGCCAGCGTGTAGCGTTTGTTCTTCACACGCGCGTAGAGTGTGGCNTAGGCGTGGAACGCAGTCGTTCCACGCTTCGCTTGTGAGTGGTACAGGCCGTCTGTCCCATCTTCGTCGCCGTAGTAGGGCCGCAGGTGGAGGTCTGAAACGACCTCCACCTGCTGGGGAAGGACGTCGAGAACGTCCTTCTGAAGGAGCGCGTTTCCGACTTGCTCAAGCGTCTCAAGGTCGAATTTGGTGTGGAGATGGTAGAGAACCGAATTTTCGTGGGGGGCGTCTTCACTTTTCTCACAGAGCGTTGAGACCGAGGTCCCGTCGGCGCACGCGCCGACGAGGACCTCGTAGATGTCTTCAGCATCGATCTCGGCGTTTTCAGCGAGTGTGAGAGCAACTTCCTCGTCAAGAGCGTTGACGAGGAAGTTAAGGAGTTGGTCTTCGTGGATTTCATCGTCTGCTTGCTGGGTTTTAGACACACCTTCTGCAAGCAGACGTCTCAACTAACCGGCTTTGTGATGTACTGANTCTTCGTGGATTTCATCGTCTGCTTGCTGGGTTTTAGACACACCTTCTGCAAGCAGACGTCTCAACTAACCGGCTTTGTGATGTACTGATGTTTGGGATCTGATCGACGAGCGGACAAATGAGCAAACAGAGCCAGCAACGTACAGTTGGGTCCATCTCAACAAGTTCCGCAAATTCGAACTCCACGATCGATGCGTCCCGTGGACGACAGAGGACGAGCTTCGAACCGCGGTTGACGAACTCCCGTCTCCGACACCACGTCCAGAGTGGGAATCGAATAAGTAGGTCACTCGAGGGAATTCTCAAGCACTGCGGCTGAGTCACCAACAAAGGGCAAATCGGGCGACGTGAACTACCCCACCCTACTCAGCGGCTGACGCCGCTTCGTTGAAGGTGGGGCTTCCTGTTTCGATGACGCGCTTTGCAGACACCTGAGTGGTGTCCGTAGGGAGTGCAGTCTCCACAGGCGTAGATAATTCTACTTAATGGTGTGGATTAGCGTGGAATATCCGGTCTGCCATCGGCGGTGGATTGGGTAAGAGTTGTCGGATTCACTCCCGGCGTAAACGCCGGGATTCTCTCCTCAAAGAAAGATAGCCAGTGACGACAACGAATTCGCCGACAACCCCAACCGCAGTGTCAAAGGCGCGTTCAAGTAGTGAGCGGTCCCCCACTGGAAGCAGCGGTTTCGGGCGGCGATCCGTCAGCGGCCGCATGCGAGTCCCACGGCCGGCCGCAAGCACGACTCCGTACCTGTCTGATGTCGACAAGAGGACAGGGTTTATTGGCTGCGGTCGTCGTCTGCCTGCTCAACAAGAAGCGGCTCCAGTTAGGAGATAGCGACCGCGACGTTACGCGTCTCCAGTGTCCTGAGGCGGAAACAGTGGGGTCGGATCGTCATGGTCGAACTCAATCCGCTCGTCTCCAGAGAGAGCGTGACAGTAGGTCGTCATCGCGTCACCAGCCCGGACGCGATCAAGCATGCGATCCGCTTCGGTAACTCGGTAGTACAGGGGAAGACAAAACACGGTTTGAGTTGTCGTTGCCCGAAACACCAGCGTCAAATAGACAATTCCGTTCTCATGGGCACGGAACGCTTCGAACTCATCAAACTCATCCATCTCAACTAACTCCACTAACCGTTCAAATTCCGCACCAGACAATAGCACGTCAAGCCCGACCTTCGCATCTGCGGAGTCACCGGGTGCGGGGACCGGGACGACGTCACCGGGGACCGGGGCAAACACTGTCCAGCCACGGTCTCGGTACTCTTCAGCGGTCGCACGACACTCCTCAATAACCGTGTTCCAAGTATCGTCGTCGTCGGCGAGTGGATGCTCTTCAAAGTCCATACACGGCGTAGGCAGTCGACGGCCGGTAAAACTTCCCTCCTATCTATCGATGTATTGGTGATATCCGGCCACACCACAAGACCCGCAACGGCCAGTCACGGCAGATCTTTGTATTGTGTGCCGCACTCTGGACAGGTGCGAAGATCAAACACAGTGTTCGAATCAGTCGTCGTGTTTAATACTTTCTCACAGTCTGTACAAGTAAGGCGCTGATAGGTGTCCTTGTATAGGTCATCATCACGGAGTCCCTTTCGTGTCGACTTCATGTGATCCTGTGCTCCATCGATCCGGATATAGCCTCGGTATTGACATCCTCCTCCGCGTGAACGCGGAGGAATCCCGAGCGGTGGGATTTCCAGGCTCGCAACCACGGACGCCGCCAGTTTACGGGAACTTGTTTAACCCAGTCGTCGTGGTCGGTGGCTGTCTGGCGTTGACGAGAACGGAGTTCTCGTTCGCACATCAGAAATCTTCGATTTCTGAGGACGGTGCCAAACCGCCGTTACTCCTATCCTCGATGCCGTTGGCTCCCATCTGTTGTTTTTGCCAGCAGGGAGTCGCTGACACGTCAGGGGATTCGGAGATATCTTCGGGCTTGCTCAACTGACGGGCACGAGACGAACCCTTCGAGGATTCGCGTTCACCGCGTCGGCGTTTCGGATACTGTCTCATTGGATTAAGCGGCAAGGCCGCCTCCAAAGGCCGTTCGGAATCCGCCCCGTTCCGACCTGACCTTACCGTTGTGTAGTGGTTTTTCTCACTTGAACGGATGGGTTGGAAACCCAAAACCTGCTACCGAACCGCTGTTTGATCGCCAGTTGTCGGATTCATCCTGCGGCTGAAGCCGCAGGTTTTCTCCTCGATTCTGTATAATGACAAAAAAAGACAGTGACCCTGATATAGAACGGAAGCCAAAACTATATCCATTGACAGTCGGATAATCGCCATATGCCTCCGCTGCTTTCACTTTCTGATCTCCACACCCAGTTCTCGACAGAACGGGGACAGGTAAAGGCAGTCGACGGAATCGATCTCGAAGTTCGCGAGGGCGAAACAGTCGGTCTTGTCGGCGAATCAGGCTCCGGAAAAAGCGTCACTGCGCTATCAACAATGGGCCTTGTTGATGATCCTGGTGAGATCGTCAGCGGGAGCGTCGAGTTGACCGACGCGCGACTCGCTGACGAACTCCGTAGCCGGTACGACGCTACCGGGTTTATTTCTGGTGACACAATCGACCTCACCGCCGCCCCTGAAGAGGCACTCCGGTTCGTCCGTGGCCGGGAAGTGAGTATGATCTTCCAAGACCCGATGACATCACTAAATCCATCGGTAACTGTCGGTGAGCAGGTCGCCGAGAGCCTCCGTCTCCACCAGTACGGGGGGCGTCGCAAAGACTCCTGGCTCAATGCGGTGCGGGAGATCATTCCGAAGATCAGCCGTGACATAGACGAAGAAATTCGTGAAGAGACTATCGAGGTACTCGAGGAAGTGGGTATCCCAGAACCCGGCGCGCGGGTTGACGAGTACCCGCACGAGTTCTCCGGCGGGATGCGCCAGCGAGTGCTCATCGCGATCGCATTGGCCTGTCAGCCGGGATTGCTCGTGGCGGACGAGCCGACGACCGCGCTTGACGTCACCATCCAAGCACAGATCCTCGATTTGATTGATGACCTCCAAGCCGAGTTGGGGATGTCTGTGTTGATGATCACCCATGACCTAGGAGTCGTTGCCGAAACCTGTGATCGCGTCGCAGTCATGTATGCGGGCGAGATTGTCGAGGAAGGGCCAGTTGAGGAGATATTCGGGAATCCGTCGCATCCGTACACGTACACTCTCTTGGAGTCGCTCCCCACCGAAGAGAAAGAACGACTCACACCGATCGAGGGAAACGTCCCTGATCTCATTGATATGCCGACCGGATGCCACTTCGCGCCGCGGTGTCCGTGGGCAACCGAGGAGTGTACGGACGGCGAGATCCCGTACCTCCAACATGGGGGAGAAGACATCGACCACCGCTCAAAGTGTGTCATGGAGTCGTTCGACACAGATGACTACGGCGACGGCGCGGTCTCTCCTGGACGTTCTCGTTCGATCGGCGAGCCGCTCGTTGAAATCGACGGACTCAGGAAGTACTATGAGCAGGCCGACAGCGTGCTTGACCGGGTTCTTGGTGCTGACGATCGGAGCGTGAAGGCAGTTGACGGGATCGACTTTACAATAAACCGCGGGGAGACGCTGGGGCTCGTTGGCGAATCCGGCTGCGGGAAGTCAACTGCCGGTCGAGCGCTGTTACACCTTACCGAACCCACCGACGGACGAGTAGTATTCGCTGGGACTGATCTCACGGATCTCGACGGGTCGGAACTACGAAAGACCCGGAAAGATCTCCAGATGATCTTCCAAGATCCGCTCTCATCGCTTGATCCGAGACAAACCGTCGGCCAAACAATCCGTGAACCACTATCGATTCACGACCTACCTGAGAGCGACCCGAAGGTCACGACTGAGGCCGCAGTGACAGTCTCTGGGATCGCTCGCGACCGGGTCGACGTGACAGTTGACAATGGTATCGACGCTGTCGTTGGCTCTGGTGACGGTGTGGCAACTGCTCACATCGACGTAACGGTCACGGGCGACACGGTTGATGTCGATGTCCGTGAACACCTCGGCGTCGAGGGGACTGTCGAGCGCACTGACGCCGGCGACATCAAACGGATCTCAGTGAAAGTTTCTGCCGGCGACAGCGACCGGCTTCGCCGGCAGCGGCGGGTCCGACAGCTACTAGAGGCAGTTGGGCTTGAGGTGGGACAATACGATCGGTATCCCCACGAACTATCTGGGGGGCAGCGCCAGCGTGTTGGCATCGCACGGGCGCTCGCAGTTGACCCAGAGTTCATCGTCGCCGATGAGCCTGTTTCCGCACTCGACGTGAGCGTCCAAGCGCAGATCCTCAACCTGATGGAAGACCTTCAGGATCGGTTCGATCTAACGTACCTGTTCATCGCACACGACCTCTCGGTGGTACGGCACATCAGCGATCGGGTCGCCGTTATGTACCTCGGAGAAATCGTCGAGGTGGCCGCCACCAACGAGCTGTTCGCGGATCCACAGCATCCGTACACAAGGGCACTGCTCTCTGCGATCCCTGAGCCGGATCCGACGGCAGATACAGATGATCGAGTTATACTCGAAGGCGACGTACCGTCGCCGATCGACCCACCTTCGGGATGTCATTTCCGGACCCGGTGTCCCTCAGTGATCCCACCAGATGATCTTGATATCGAACAGGAGATGTACCGGGCAGTAATGGACTACCGTCAACGCGTCGAGCGAGAGGCGATCGATGTCGAGACAATTCTCGAGACGGCCGACACCACACCTGAACAGGCGGCAACCGACGGCGGTTCCGCGCCTACCGCTCAAGCTACCGGCGACTCGGTCCCGCTCGATGCAGTTGAGGCGGTCCGTAATGCCCAGTTCGATCGACCCCCAGAGGGACGAGCTGGAGAGGTCGTCGATCGCTCTCTCAAGTTGGTGATCGGCGGGCAGTGGGAAGAAGCAGCAGAGATCTTAGCGGAAACGTTCGCAAGCGTCTGCGAGCGCAAGGATCCAACGCTTTCAGACGGTGACCACCCGGCAGCGTGTCACCTGATCGACTGAACGGCTCTCTCGTTGGAGCTGTCGTGTTACGCAACTGATCGGGTGCTATGCCGCGACAGCTACACAAGCACAGACCAGCAGGGTGGGAGAAAATAAGATGGAGAGACAGACTTCGAAAGCAAACAATTAGGTGGATCAGAACAATCTATCCGATTCGTTCGGTAGGTTTATACTGGTAAATGCTCAGATAGTATCTATGTCATCCGGCGACACGGACGTTTCACGGCGAAAGTTCCTTGGAGCTGCTGGCGGCGCCGCAGTGACGGTTGGGCTCGCTGGCTGTTCCGGTAACGACTCAAACGGTTCCGATGGTTCAGACGGAGCGGACGGCTCCGATGGCGGAGACTCCAGCCTCCTCCGGTATGGCCGCGGAAGCCATTCCGCGACGCTGGACTTCCAGAACAGCACAAGCGGCGAGGTCGCAAAAGTCACCGAACAGATCTACGACACGCTCGTTAATTTCGAGCCGGGCGAGTCAACGCTCACCGACGGGCTCGCCTCGGATTACACGCTCGAAGGCGAGACGGCGTCGCTCACACTGAAGGAGGGAGTTACGTTCCACAACGGCGAAGAGTTCACCGCACAGGACTTCGTGGCGACGTATCGCCGCTTCGTCGATTCTGAGTACGAGAACTACGCCGGAGACGACTATGTCTCGGCGTACGGTCCGTTCACGCTTGGCAGCTGGATTGATGAGATTCAGGTTGACGGCGACTACGAGCTGACAATTCAGCTCACACAAACGTACGCGCCGTTCCTGCGTAACCTAGCGATGTTCGCAGCCGCGGTACACTCTGAGGCCGCCATTGAGGAGTACGGAACCGATCTGTCAGAGAACGCAGTCGGGACGGGTGCGTTTGAACTCGACACCCTCGACGACTCTAACGAACAGGTTCGACTCACCGCATACGACGATTACTGGGGCGACGGCCCGGAAGTCGATGAAGTCGTATTTGTCACGGTCGGTGAGAACTCCACCCGTGCGCAGTCGCTCGCGAGTGGTGAACTCGACATCATCGACGGACTCGGCGCACAATCCTCCCAGCAGGTAGAAGGCACTGACGGCGTCGAACTGGTACGCACCGAGGGTATCAACATCGGCTACATGGCGTTCAACATCGCGGAGGTTGAGGAGTTCCAAGACCGCCGCGTCCGGCAGGCGGTTAGCCACGCGATCAACACCGAAGCAATCGTCAACCAAATCTACTCCGGCTTCGCGACGGAGGCCAGCCAGCCCCTGCCGCCAAACGTGATGGGTCACAATGACGACCTCGATCCATACGCATACGACCCAGAGCAAGCACAGACCTTGCTTGAGGAAGCTGGCTATGGTGACGGATTCTCTTTCGAGCTGGCGACGTTCCAGAACCCCCGCGGATACAACCCCTCGCCGATCCAGACGGCCGAGACTGTCGCCTCCAACCTCAGTGAAGTCGGCATCGAGGTAGAGATCAATCAGCAGTCGTTTGCTCCATTCCTCGAGTACACCGCACAGGGTCGCCACGACGCCTGCTTCCTCGGATGGTACACTGACAACGCGGACCCAGATAACTTCGCGTACGTTCTCCTCCATCCGCAGGTCGAGGACAGCGAACTCACCGATGGCCAAGACTGGGTCAGCTTTGACGCTGAGGGGTACAACACAAGTAACCGCTCGGCGTGGGCGAACAGCGAGTACATGTCACTCGTCGAGGAATCTCAGCAGACAACCACCGAGAGTGACCGCGTAGAGTTGTACAACGAGGCGATGGAAATCGCTCACGACGAGGCACCGTGGGTGTACCTAGACTACGCTGAAGAGTTACGAGGAGTGGCCGACAGAGTCAGTGGATTCCAGATTGCCGCGATCAGCGGCCCGTACCTGAACCTGGTCTCGCTGGAGTAGTCAAACACTCCACCTCACCTATCCGTTGATGTTTCCAAAACGATTTGTACTGAAGCGGCTGCTGTTGCTCGTTCCGGTGTTAATTGGAGTGGCGACGCTAGTTTTCTCTATCCTTCATCTTTCGCCGGGCGATCCAGCACTCACAATCGCCGGGGAGCGCGCAAGCCAAGAGTTTGTTGAGCGCATTCGCGCTGACTTAGGGCTCAACGATCCGATCTGGGTCCAATATATTGATTTCCTCGGGAACGTCGCGCAGTTCGACTTCGGGGAGTCATATGTCATTAACCGGAACACCAGCGTGCGGGAAGTACTCACCGACACCCTCCCGGTGACACTTGAGCTGGCGCTGTACGGTCAATTATTCGGCATCCTGTTTGGGATCCCGCTTGGCGTGTTGAGCGCGGTGAAACAGGACACGATTACCGATCACGCCACGCGGGTCGGCGCGCTTACCGGCATCAGCGTGCCGATCTTCTGGAGCGGCCCATTGCTGATCCTGTTGTTTGCGCAGGTACTCGGTATCCTCCCAACCAGCGGGCGGATCTCATCAGTGTACAGTGTTGTCGATATCCGCGTTACAGGAATGGTAACAATAGACACTCTTCTGGCCGGTAATTGGGAGATGTTCCGTTCAGCGGTCAGACACATGCTCTTACCGGCGCTTGTGATCGGCGTGTACTCGATGGCGCTTATTTCACGAATGATGCGCTCATCGATGCTAGAAGTCGTCAGGCAAGATTACATGCGTACGGCCCGCGCAAAGGGCCAAGGTGCGAAGATCACCGTGTTGAAACATGGATTTCGTAACGCCCTGATTCCGGTTGTCACGATTATCGGCATCCAGTTCGGGGGCCTCCTCGGTGGCGCAGTGCTGACCGAGACTGTGTTCGCGATCGGTGGGATCGGAACCCTCCTTGTTGAGGCGATCAGGGTCGGCGATTATCCGATTGTCCAAGGAACCGTCCTGACGTTCGCGCTCCTGTTTACGCTGGTGAATCTCATCGTCGACGTAACCTACTCGTACCTCGATCCGAGGATCCAACAATGAGCACCGAAACACTCACCGACGGAGAGACAGAGACGAAGAGTCGTGGGTTCATCGACCGGGTTCGCGCCTCGCCGTTCCTCTCACAACTGTTGTCGAATCGGCTCGCGCTGGCTGGACTCGGTATCATTGTTGCGATGCTCGTGGTCGCGATCTATGCGCGATTAACGCTTGACTTGGAAGTCATCTCTCGATCACAACTCGGTACGAATCCGAACCGCGCCGCTCCGAGTTTGGAGTACCCATTTGGGACCGACGGGCAGGCGCGAGCCCTACTTCCGCGTGTTGGATACGGCGCGTGGTACGCGATGCTGTTTGGTACGGTGACCGTCGGGGCATCAACGGTGCTGGGAGTTGGCCTTGGGATTATCGCCGCCTACTACGGTGACATCACCGACAACGTGATCATGCGGACAATGGACGTGCTGTTAGCGTTCCCCTCGCTGCTCTTAGCGCTCGCACTCGTCTCTATTTTCCCGGACGAACTCGGACTCTGGCGGGCAGTTGCGGCACTCACACTAGTGTACACGCCGCGGTTTGCCCGTGTCGTCCGTGGAGCCGCACTCACGGTGTTGGAAAATGAATATGTCGACGCGACTGTTGCCCTAGGTGCCGCAGATCCCCGGGTACTCGTCCGGCACGTGTTACCGAATTGCCTCGCGCCGATTACTGTTCAATCAACACTGAATTTCGGGCTGGCAATAATCGACTTAGCCGCGCTCTCATTCCTCGGGTTCGGTGCCTCTGCCGGCACACCTTCATGGGGGCTAATGCTCTCAAACGGTGTGAGTCAAGGGCTGCTCACCGGCGTCTGGTGGTGGTCGTTCTTCCCCGGACTGTTCCTCGCACTGACCGTCCTCGGGTTCAATCTGCTTGGCGACGGGATGCGGGACGCGCTTGACCCCCGGATGCGAGAAGCAGTCGACTGATCAATGTTATTGCCACCGGTTCTTTGGGAGCGGAGCCGACTCGTTGCTGGCGGTGCTGTCGTCGGGGCCGCTGCCACGCCGGTTTTTGTCGTCGGAACAAACATAATTGGAGGTATTGGGCCACTGGCTGCCGCCGAAACGGCGTTCGCATTCGGCGGCCTCTGGTTTGGGTTCGCTCTTCTTGGCTGGGCCGGATCTGTGGCGTCCGGCGAAGCTATCGAGGCCACACAGGAGTTCCTCGACGGAGACACCGGCTGGACCGAGCAGCGATCACGACGTGCGATGGCGCGAATTGCCGGATTTGGTGCTGGGATGATGTTTGTTGCGCCAGTTATCGGAACAGCCGTCGGTTAACCGGGCTGTTTCCGCCCAGCCGGTCAAACAGGCGCTTCAAGTTCGTCTACCCGCCGCACCCGGTAGAAACGCACCCATCGCGTTACCACCCGCCAGCACACGACCGCGACGGCCGCTCCGACTGCATTCACGAGTAAGTCACCGAAATCGGCGGTGCGCGCGTCCAGTGTCGACTGAAGTAGCTCAATACTGCCCCCGTACCCGACGGCAACAAAGAACACGACAACCAACACGGTCCAGTCGCGCCATGACCGGTCTTGGAGCGCGTACGCGAGCGTCACTGCGAGGCCGGCGTACGCTAGCCCGTGGAGCCACGTGCTGTACGGGAGGATACCGAACGGTCCCGTCCGAATTACTCCACTACCCGGCGGGGTGACCACTGAAAAGTAGAGGATCGTCGCCGCAACCGCGACAACGCTCGCTAGTCGGAAGGAACGCGGCACAAGCGGGAGCCGCAAACGACTCATTGTGTCCACTCTCCTGAACGACCGACAAAAGCCTACGGGTTCAGGGCGTCGAACGGGTACGCTTTTTACCCGCGCGCCGGTCATCGATGGTAATGCTGCGCTCGGAGGTACCTCCATGGAGTTGATCGACGACGAGGGGCGGTTGTTCGGCCGCGTTAACGTCATCGACGCGCTCGTCGTGTTGCTGATTGTCGCCGTCGTCGTTGCGGGTGCTGCGTTCATGTTAACCGACGATTCGGCTCCGGCACCGGAGACAAACACCACCTACGCGACGCTCGATGTCGGCACTGTCTCACCATACGTCGTCGACGCAATCGAGGAGGGTGATTCCTATGAACCCGACGGCGCGTCGGCGCTCCGGATAACAGATGTGCATCTCACGCCACAAGGCGAGGACACCCGTGTTGTCCTCCGCGTGGCACTTGAAGGCGAACGCAACAATCAGGACAGTCTCACGTACGCAGGGGCCCCGCCGCGGCTCGGGCGGACGCTCGACATCACCACCGACCGCTACCAGATCGACGGGCAGATCCGTTCTGTGGGCGACAGCGACGCATTGGCCACCGAAAAACAGCGCGTACTCCTGTCCAGTCAGGTCGACGCGGGCACCGCAGCGGACGTAACTCCCGGCGATGAGATCCGCCTGAGTGGCCGCACCGTCGCCCATATCGAAGACGTGACCACCTACGCGACCAACCGGTCGACCCAACGACAACTCCTCGTCAAGGCGACACTCACAGCCCACCGCCAGCAGGATCGGCTCCGTTTCGGCGACAGTACGGTCAGACGCGGCCAGACAATTACCCTCCCGACGAGCGATTACACGCTCGAAGGACAGATCGAACAGATCGGTGGCGACATCAATGTGGGTGCGACGACGACGCAGACCGTTACCCTCCGGATGGAAGAGGTCCGCGAGGACTTCGCGGACGCCATCGAGCCGGGGATGGCCGAGCGCACCGGCGACACCACTATCGCACGCGTCACCGGCGTGGAAACGGAGCCCTCGCTCATCATCGCCACCGGGGACGACGGCAGCGTCAACATCGTCGATCACCCAGTCAACCGCGAGGTGACAATCACCGCAGAACTCCAGCTGCGGGAGACCCCAAGTGGGCTCGCGTTCAAGGGCGACCAAATTCGCCAAGGATCGACCGTCACGCTCGATCTCGGCACGGCTACCGTGGAGGCGACAGTCGTCTCCGTGAACCGGTAACGCACCCAGCGGAGACGGTGGCCACAGCCACCATACACGCGCCGCGAGATCTCCAGTGGGCGTCATCGGCCAACTTCCGGACACAGACGCAACACACATGAGGCCGGACGCGAAGGTCCAAACAGATGGGTGACGAGAGGGGGACGGGCACACAGGCCGGAAGCGTGCTCCGGCGAGCAGCCCACCAGTCACGTCTGGGCCAGTTGTGGCGTCGAGCGGCCACCGCCGTCCGCAGTTCCTATCTGTATCGCTGGCTCACCGCGGAGCCGGATCCGGAGGTGATCGTGATCGACCTGCGGGAGACGTGGACGGTCGACCCGGTCATCCGCCTCCTCGATGCGATCCTCGATCGACTGCTCCCCGCGCTCGACGACTCGCGGGTCGCAGCGGCGGCCCGCACCGGCGCAGCGTCCACGCTGGCAGCGCCGGCGGTGGTGGGCGGGCTGGCAGTCCTCGTGGCAGGCCTCGCCCTCGTGCTGGTGAGCATCGCGGCCGGAACCCTCGGCACGACACGGCTCGGCCTCGCGGCCGGCCTCACCGTTGTAGGCGTGAGCGCTACGCGTGAGCGCCGGAGTTGGGCCGAGCTCCGCGAGACGCGCCCGGTCGAACTCCTGGTTGCCGCACTCGAACCCCCCGAGCCCCCGGACGAGTCGGAGCCAAGCGCAGCCCCAACCGACGGCAAACGAGATCCCACGGCAACCGATACTGACGAACCCGACCCCGACCCGCCCGAGCAGGAAGGGGACACTGACAAGCGACCGAACGCCGACCAGTAACCCGCAATCGTCGCCTTTTACCTGTCCACCCGCCTCCGATTTCGATAGTGACCACCACGGAGCTGCTCGTTGCGATACTCGCCGGGATTGTTCAGGGCGTCGTCGAGTGGCTCCCCGTCTCGAGTCAGGGGAACCTCTCGCTCGTACTCACGTTCGTCGGCACGGATCCCGCCGTCGCCGTCCAGCTCGCCCTGTTCCTCCAGTTGGGCACGACGCTGTCGGCCGCGACCTACTACCGCACAGAGATCGCGACCATCCTCAAAACACTCCCCGGGTGGCGTCCCACGAAAGCGTACGACGGCGACCACGCGATCGCGACGTACGTCGTCGTGGCGTCGCTGTTCACCGGGCTCGTCGGTATTCCACTATATATCCTCGCCGTGGATCTCGTCAGCGACCTCACAGGCGGCGTCTTCATCGCCGCGATTGGCGTCCTCCTCGTGATTACCGGCCTCCTCCAGCGGGCCTCAGATAGCGTCAGCATGGGCGGCCGCGAAACACCGTCGCTCGTCGATTCGATCCTCGTCGGCAGCGCGCAGGGGTTCGCCATCCTCCCCGGTATCTCGCGGTCGGGCGTGACGGCAAGCACGCTGCTGTTCCGTAGCTACGACCCGCCGACCGCGTTTCGGCTCTCCTTTCTGCTGTCGATTCCCGCGTCCATTGGCGCCGCCGCGCTCACCGTCGCCGGCGCGGGCGGCCTTCCCGGTATCGCGCCGGTGCCCGCGGCGGTCGCGCTCGGCGTCAGCGGCGTCGTCGGCTACCTGACGATCGACGCGCTCATGCGCGTCGTCGAGCGGGTGCCGTTCGCGACGGTGTGTTTCGCGCTCGGTGCGCTCGCGATCGTCGGCGGGGGCGGGATCGCGCTCATCGTGTGATCTTGTCGGTCCCCCGGCCGTGCTCCGCTCGGCCGACAATGCGTTTCAATACACCGTTTACACAGTCCAAAAACTACGAATCGCGGTCGCGAAGCCACTGTGCGACTTCCTGCTGGAAGCGCTCGAACCAGAGGAGATCTTCGTGGAGCACCTCGTAGACCACCTCGTGGTCGACCTCTCCGTAGCGGTGTGCGAGGACGTTTCGGAAGCCGACCGCCTCCTCAATTCTCTCCCGCGTGTCTTGAGAAATGATGCCCAGCTCTCCCAGTGCCTGAATCTCGTCTTTCGCCGTCCCCCCGGACGAGAGCTCGTTCGCCGCCCGAACGTGTTGCGCGAGATCGATACAGGACTGAATTAGATTCATCAGTGTCCGCTCGACCGCCCGCTGGATGACGACGTCCGAGACGTACTCCGCTTTTGAGATCCCTCGCATCTCTTCGAGGTCGTTCGTGTACTCGTGTGCCTGCCGCAGTTTCGTCGCGACGACCTCCTCGTCGACCATCTATATGTCTCCCTTTGCGAGCCGATCGACGAATTCCCGACGATCCCGCTCCCGTTCGGTGGCGGTTTCGTCGTACTCGGCCTCGACCCGTTCGCGATAGGCGTCGATGTCCCGGTCGTCTCCGACCAGCCGAATCCCGTCCCGGAGGGCGGCGCGCGCGATCGGGAGTGGCAGATTGTCGATGTCGCTCACGTCGACGAAGGCGTCCGCGTGACTCTGGAGGTCCGCGTCGATCCGGTTCCGTCGGCGGAACCGCTCCGTGGGAGACAAATCGTCCGGGAACCGGAGGGCGACGTCGGCGTCGGACGACTCGTGGGCGTCGCCGCGGACTCGCGAGCCGAACAAGACCGCGAAGCGGACGTCCGTCTGCGCGAGATACCGCCGAATCGCCGCCACGTCCACGCCCTCGACGGGCGGTTCCTCGTGGTTCGCTCCCGCCATATCGTCCACCAGTACGGCGGGGGACAAAACCGTTTGGTGGCCAGCGAGTGATCCGAGATGAGGTCTCGACGACGATCCGCTGGACCATGCGTTTCAAGCCGGTACGAGTCGATTCTCCGGTATGGGAATCGTTCGGGATAGCGACCACAGCGACGGGGCGCCGACCGTCGAGGAGACAGGAATTCGTGTCAAGGACATCGCGTCCGCGTACGAACACAGCGGGTACAGCCCCGACGAGATCACCCCGGGTACAGCCCCGACGAGATCACCCAGCTGTACCCCGATCTCACGCTCGGCGGCGTTCACCAAGCGCTCGCGTACTACTAGACCACATCGACGACTTCCGGCCATCGTCCTCCGAGCCGGCCTCCGTATGACGCGACCGCTGTACTACGACGAGGGTGGTTGAATTTGTGCTACGGGTCGGCCCCCTGAGCGGCGATATTACGTTCCACAGCGCCGAAATGAGCGATATGAGTAGTATCGATCTGCCGTCCGGGGTGCTGGACGCGATCGCGGCACCGCCGGCAGACCGCGAGCCCATCGTCCGGCAGGAGCTCGCCGTCTCGCTGTACCGAGCGGAGTACCTCTCCTTCGGGACGGCACGGGAGCTGGCCGGGCTCTCGGAGGCGGGGTTCCAACCGCTGCTCGGCGAGCGCGAGGTCGAACGTCACGACACCGCGGCGGACCTCGCGCTCGACGTCGAGTACGCTCGGGACTGACGGTCGTCTCGAACACTCGCCGCGGACTCGCGGGCCGAGCAGAATCGCGAAGCGGACGTCCGCCTCCGCGAGATACCACCGAATCGCCGCCACGTCCACGCCCTCGACGGGCGGTTCCCCGTGGTTTGCTCCCGCCGTGCCGTAGACCGGTGTGGCGGGGGACAAAGCCGTTTGGTAGCCGGCGAAGGATCGCCGTCACCGACCCGAACAACTATTATGAACGCGATAATATTATCGCACGCATAATGATAAACCGGGAGGCGGAGCTCGAGTGGCTCACGTCGCATCTCACGCGCGCGGAGCGACAGCTGCTCGTCGTGTACGGCCGACGGCGGGTCGGGAAGACGACGCTGGTGACGACGGCGCTCGAGACGCTCGACGACGCGTCGGTCTACTACCTCTGTGACGAGCGGGGCGCGACGCACAACGCCCGCCGGTTCGCGGCACAGTGCGCCGAAACGTTCGACGACGTCACGCCGGACGTCGACGGGTTCGTCGACGCGTTTCGGTACCTCACGGCCCGCGTCGACGGGCCGTGCGTCGTGGCGTTAGACGAGTTCTCGTATCTCGTCGCCGAAGACGACACCGTCCCGTCGGTGTTTCAGACCGTCGTCGACGACGTGCTCGCGGGGACGGACGTCTCGCTCGTGTTGTTGGGGTCGTCGATTTCGATGATGAAGGAGGGCGTGTTGAGCTACGAGAGCCCGTTATACGGACGCCGGACCGGACAGTGGGAGCTCGCTCCGCTCTCGTTCGCGGACGTTCGCGGGTTCTTCCCGGACGAGGACCTGGAGACGCAGATCCAAGTGTACAGCGTCCTCGGCGGCGTCCCCGCGTATCTCGAACAGTTCGACCCGGAGCGGAGCCTCCTCGAGAACGTCGAGCGGGCCGTCCTCTCGAAAGGCGAGTTCCTATACGAGGAGCCGGAGTTTCTGTTACGGCAGGAGCTTCGTGAGCCTGCGACGTACATGGCGATCCTCGAGGCCATCGCCGGTGGCGCCACGCGTGTCACCGAGATCGCCAACGAGATCGGCCGCGACGCGAGCAGTCTCTCCCGGTACCTCCAGAACCTCACGCAGCTGGCGATCCTCGAGCGAGAACACCCGGTAACGGATCCTGACGGCCGGGGACTGTATCGATTGACGGACGATTTCCTTCGATTCTGGTTTCGGTACGTGGCACCCAATCGAGGAACGCTCGAACAGGGGCGCACGGAACCGGTCCGGTCGGCGATCGCCGAGACGCTGCCGACGCACACGAGTCGGACCTTCGAGACCGTGTGCCAGCAGGCGGTTCGGACGTCGGCGTTTCCCGTCTCCTGCTCGCGAGTCGGCCGGTGGTGGTACGACGGCGAGGAGATAGACGTCGTCGGGATCAATCAAGAGACCGAGACCCTGTTGCTCGGCGAATGCAAGTGGACCACAGATCCCGTCGGGCGAGCGGTGTTCGACGATCTCACGGCGCTCGAACCGGAGGTCCGATGGCGGGGACGCGACCGGGATGTACGGTACGCGGTCTTTTCCCGAGCCGGCTTCACCGAGGAGTTACGGACCGCCGTCGACGAGCGATCCGACGCGTCGCTGTACGGAATCCGAGAACTCACGTCGCTGTTCGACGCCGAACAGTAGCAAGCGATTTCACCGCTACCCGACGACGGTCACGGACATCCCAGACAGCAGTTCCAACCGATCGACCGCTCCGAGCGAAGTTGAGACGGTGGTCTCGACGAGCGCCATCCGCCGATTACTCGAGGAACGTTTCCAGCCGATCCTCGCGGGCGGACTCGCTCAGGAGTCCGGCCTCCCGGTCGATCCCCCGTTCCGCGAGTTCGCGTTTGAAGGACTCAGTCGAGACGCCGGCCAGTTCTGCCCCTCGGTTGAGACTCACCGCACCGGTGCGGTACTTCTCGACCGCGAGCGAGAGCCGAAGCTCCGGACGCCGACGCAACAGCTCGCGGACGGCCTCCTCGACCACGGCGTCGGTGTCGTCGTAGCCGCCGGCGGCCGCGATGGCATCGAGATCTGCTCCGAGCCCGGACATACGCGGCGCTACGTCGGAACCACGGATAAATATGCTGTCGCGTCCGATCGAGCACCTGTTACGCACGGGGACGAGAGATGCGTCCCGCTTCGATTGTCTCGGAGCGTGACACCGACGGACCCGGGATCGACGCTCGGTCGCCACCGACGCGAGAGCGTGCGTGTCGCTGTTTGCGAAGCGGACAGTTTGGCCGCCAGTTCGAGTTCGGTGCCAGTCGGAGCGACGATGTCGAGCCGGCCGTCGTCGGACGATTTGACGGCGTCGATACGAGCGAATCTACGGCTTCAGTCGCGGGCCACTGACTCCCAGATCGTTTCGTACCCGGCGTCGCGGATGACACCGTCGGTCGTGAGGATCGCGTCCGTCTCCCGTGCGCGGTGGCTGGCGACGATCAGCCCGTCGTGGATGCTGAACTCGTCCAGCAGTTGCGCGTACGTCGCCAGCTCCGGCTCGTCGACGGGGGCGACCGAGACCGGCCCGTTTCCGACCAACGCCTGCCGGGCATCCTCGGGCGTCCCGGTGAGTGTGATCCCTCGGACGTCCTTGTCGCGGGAGACCGAGTACAGTACCTCGGCGAGAGCCGTACTCGGTGCCTCGATGACCGTTTCCCCGGCTTCTGCCTCGGCGAACACCTGGTCGGCCCCGTGCGGGAGCGCATCGACGAGATACGCCAGTAGCGAGACGGCGTCGGCGGTGTACGTCGCCATCTCAAGCGTCCTCGTAGTTACGGTCGCGGCGGTCGCGGACGCGCTGACCCAGTTCCGCTGCGATCTCCTCACGCTTCTCCGCGGAGGTGCCCTCGGGAACGAGCATCCCACGGCCACCAGTGCGGGTGCGCTTCTTTACAACGATCCCCTCGTCGGTGTCCATCCAGACGACCTCGTCACCGGGCTGTAAGTCGTACTTTTCGCGGAGTTCGTGAGGGATCGTCGCTTGGCCCTTCTCAGTGACACGCGTGGACTTGCTCATATCTAGTAATACTTCTCGTAATACCTTAGTCTTGTGGAGGTCGGACTGTCGCCGTTCAAGCGGTTACAACGGGGTAGAAGCAAGCAACACCGACAACCGCGTCGACCATCTATATGTCTCCCGTCGCGAGCCGACCGACGAACTCCCGGCGGTCCTGCTCCCGCTCGGTGGCGGTCTCCTCGTACTCGGCCTCGACCCGTTCGCGATAGGCGTCGACCTCCCGGTCGTCCTCGGCCAGCCCCGCGAAACGTTCCGGAGATGGTGTTTGCCGTCGGCACGGTCTCGCGTTCGGTGACGACGACGTGCCCGACGCGATGTCCGACCTCACAATCCACGTTCGTTTGGTTTAGTCACGAAAACTCGACGCGGACAGGCGCTTCGGGCCGGTAGTCATCGAGGGAGCCACCCCCTCGCTCGCCGAGAAAGACGATCGCGTCGAGTTCCCCGCGCGTGAACCGTGCTTCGTACGACCAGTGAAGTCCGTCTTCGATGTCGTCGCTCCGCCCATGGAATTCGAAGCTGCCGTGCATATTGTGGTCGAGCCAGAACTCCTCGTCGACGGTCTGGGGATCCGGTGCTCCAAGACCGATTCCACGTTGGATGCGGTCATCTGGGGCTGCGTCCTCACAATACGAGACGTACTCCTCCCACGAGTCGAACCCGTGATCGGCGGCCGCCGTCTGCTTTTCTTCGGGCGTCTTCTCACGGAACTCCCGCTCGCGTCGCAGGAGCCGTCCGTCTGCGGTCAGCTTGTACGCTTGCATGGCTGGCCGGCCGATATCTTTCGTCTGCCACTCGATATCGGACGGGCTGGCGTCGGCCGGAAACTTCGGCAGCCTGACGCCATCTGCGACCAGCACGACATCGTACAGGCCCATGGCAGGGTATCAGTGAACGCCGACAAAAAACACCCTCCCGGATTAACAGTGAGTGGATTGGTGATCGATGACAATACAGACAGCCCAGAGAAGCCGACTGCGCCGACTCAGTCCGCGTTCGACGCCGCAGTCGTCGCGCCCGCGCTCAAACCGACATCGCCGCCGTCCTCGTCGACCCCAGACCCCACCTCAGCCGCCAGCGTCTCCACGTTCGCGAACACGAAGCCCGCGAAGCCGACCCGCAACAGGAGGTCGAGGTACTCTAAGGTCACCGCCGCGGTGAACGTATCGAACAGCCCGGCGATCTGTAACATTGCCCACGCGATCAGCACGCCGAACGCGAACAGCGCGAGGTTCCGCGTCTTCTTGTAGAACAGCTCGCGTTCGGGCGCCTGCCGCGCCGCCGCGCTCGCCACCGGCCCGAAGAACAGCCCGACGAGCGTCGCGTAGCCGACGAGGATCCCGAGGGTGCCCGCCGTCGCGAGCGGGCCCGCGAACACCTCCGCGAAGTCGTACCCGAGCCGCATCGCGACGGTGAGCGCGACGATCCCCCCGACGTACCGCCGGCCCGCCCCCGAGACGAACGCCGCGAACCCGAACAGGAACGGGTACGCCACGTAGTCGCTGAGCAGTTGCCCGGCCTCCAGCGTGCCGGCCCCGACGTCGAACGCCCCGATCCCGGCGCCCCAGCTCGCGATCCCGACGCCCGCGAACGCGACGACCGCGACGAACGGGTAGCAGTACCGCCGCAGGTCGGCGGGCTTGTGCCGCGCCAGCGCGAGCAGCACGACCGCGGAGACGGCGTAGATCCCCGCGGAGGCGAACCGCACCGTCGACGGCTCAATCATCGGCGCTCACCTCCGCGTCGCCGGCGGCCGGGCTCGCGGCGGCCGCGACCCCGCCGCCGGCGCCGCCCGCGTCCGCCCGCGTCTCGAACTGGTCGAGCCGCTCGGTGAGCGACGCGGTGCGCTCGGCGAGCGCGGTCGCCGTCTCGGCGAGGTCGCCGACGGTCTCGGCCGTCTCGTCCGCGGTCTCCGCGAGCGAGCGCGCGCGGTCGGCGGCGTCGGTCGCCGAGCCGTGGACGGCCTCGACGCGCGCCGCGACCGACTCGATCCCCTCGGCGCCCTCGTCGGTCGCCCGCGCGATGTCCCCCATCGCGACGTCGACGTTCTCGACGGTGCCGGTGAGCTCCTCGATCGCCTCCCCGGCGGCCTCAACCGCCGCGGTCGTCTCGTCCAGCTCGGTCATCGTCCGGTCCATCTCGCCGGCGACCGCCGACACGTCCTCGGTCACCTCGCCGATCGTCGCCTCGATCTCGGTCGTCGACTCGCGGGTCTCCTCGGCGAGCCCCTTCACCTCGTCGGCGACGACCGCGAACCCGTCGCCGTCGCCGCCCGCTCGCGACGCCTCGATCGAGGCGTTCAACGCGAGGATGTTGGTCTGCTCGGCGATGTCGGCGATCACGTCGGTGGTCTCCGCGACGCCGTCCATCCGGTCGTCGAGCCCCGTCACGAGGTCGTCGAGCTCCGCGAGCAGGTCGCCGATCGCGGCGATCGCCTCGACCGCCTCGGTCGCCCGCTGTTCGCCCTCCTCGCCGAGGTCGGCCGCGGCGCTCGCGTCGCCCGCCACCTCGTCGGTCGTCGACGCGATCTCCTCGACGGTCGCCGAGAAGTCGTCGGTGTCGGCGGCCGTCTCGCGCAGCCGGTCGGTCTGCTCGTCCAGCTCGTCGGCCAGCCCGCGCATCTCGGCGGCCACCTCCTCGTTCATCGCGGCGACCTCGTCGGCCTCCGCGGCCATCTCCTCGCTCGTCGCCTCCACGTCGCCCGCGAACGACTGGATGTCCTCGACGGTGGTCGAGAGCCCGCCCGTCATCTCGTTGTACGCGGCCGTGATGCGCTCGATCGCGTCGACGTCGCTCTCCTCGTCGAGCCGGTGGGTGAGGTCGCCGTCGGCGGCGTCCTCCATGGCGCCGCCGATCTCGTCGGCGCGCTCCAACAGCGTCTCCGACATGGACTCCGCCTCCTCGCGGGCCGCCTCCGCCTCGCTCTGGGCCCGCTCGGACTCGGCGACCGCGTCCCGGAGCGACCGCCGCGTCTCGTCGAAGGCGGCGAACAGGCGCCCGATCTCGTCGCGGCGGTCGGACGTGGCGCTCGCGTCGAACTCGCCGCGCCCGACCGCCTCGGCGGTCTCCGTCAGCCGCCGCAGTTCGACCGCGACGTTGCCGACCAGCACGATGCCCAGCAAACCGAGGTTCAGCGTGACGACGACGCCGACCGACGTCAGCGCCGCCGTCGCCGCCGCCGGCGTGCCGACCGTCGCTACGTGGCCCGCAAAGAGAGCGACGAAGCCGAGCGTCACGGCGAGCGTCAGGATGACGGAGGCGCCGACCCGTCGCCCGTACCGCGTGGTGATTGCGTTCAACATACGTGTTGTCTGAAGGAAATAAGACTCCCCACTTAGGAGTGAAGGCCGAATTATACGAGACAATAATTTGAGCGGCCGGGCCGCGTTCTCGACCGGCTTCGAGATCCCCGAACGCGACCGTTCGTGTCGCTCGCCCGGTTCCGGATCACGACGGTCAGTCGATCCGAGGGCCGGGCTTTTCCCCCGGCCGCGCCACCGGCGAGTATGCCCAGCGTCAGCGACACGTACATCGAGAACCGCCAGCGCGTCCAGCCCACCCACACGAACAACTACGCCTCCGCACACGGGGGGAACGTCGTCAAGTGGATGGACGAGATCGGCGCAATGTCCGCGATGCGCGCCGCCGGCGAGACCTGCGTCACGGCCAAGATCAACGGGCTCGACTTCAAGCGCCCGGTCCCGCAGGGCGACACCTGCGTCATCGAGTCGTACGTGTACGCGGTCGGGCGCACGAGCCTCCGGACGCGGATCCGCGCGTACCGCGAGTCGCCGCGAACCGGCGAGCGCGAACTCACCACGGAGTCGTACTTCGTGTTCGTCGCCGTCGACGCGGACGGGAACCCGACGCCCGTTCCCGAACTGGAGATCACGGGCGAGCGCTGCCGCGAGCTCCGCGACGAGGCGCTCGCAGCGGAGCCGGACGAAGATCGGTAGGCGGATCAGAGTCCCGCTCCGCGGGCCCGAGAGCGACACGTCCATGTGAGCCCGGAGTCGTCGATCGGGCATGCGGAGAGCCGCAGCGGTGCTCCTCGTCGGCCTCGCGGCGAGCGGGGTGGCGATCGGGCTGTTGACGGCGGTCGGCGCGTCGACGGCGCTGATCCCGACGGCCGCGCTCGGCGCGGCGATCCCGGTGGCGCTAATCTACGCCGTCGTGACGGCGGGCGAGGGGGACGCGGCCGGGTGAGACCCGTCCACGTCCCGAGTCACGCCCGCCGATCTGTGCCCCGGCGCGCTCAGTAGTCGCCGAGCACGCCGAGCCGCCGCGCCCGCGCCGTCGCGTACTCGAACACGAGGTAGCCGCCGAGCAGGTAGCCGACGGCGACCGCGACGAGCAGCGCCAGGTCGACGAGCGGGAACTCCCAGAGTCGGACGCCGTCGACCATCGCGCGCTGGAGCATGGCGCTGCCGTGCGCCAAGGGGAGGACGCGCGTCCACGGCAGGTCGAAAACGGGCGCCGAGATCAGCGCGACGAAGCCGAACTGAAGCAGGTTGAGCCAGTTGCCGATCCGCTTGTAGAGGACCGTCACCCCGCCCGCGGCGAAGCCGAGTCCGAGGACAGACGTGATCGACAGCCCCGCGATCGCCACAACCGTCACCGGGGCGAGACTCAGCCGCGTCCCGGTCGCGAGGAGCATGACGGCGAGGATCACGGCGCTGGTGAGGAACGTCCGCACCACCTTCGCGACCCCCTTCAGCAGCGCGACGGGCGCGAAGCCGAACGGGGTGGTGATGTGACGCTCGAGGGTGCCCCACTGCACCTCGCTGCCGATGTCGTTCGACACCGACGAGTACGCGCCCACCGACAGCGTCCAGAGGAAGTAGCCGACGACGATCCCCTCGATCGAGTCCGTCAGCGCCTGCCCGGCGAGCAGTTGGCCGCCGAGAAACAGCGCGGCGAAAAAGAACAACGACACCACGATCCCCCCGATGGCGTTGGCCGGGTACCGCACGAAGATCAGGAACTCCCGGTACAGCACCGCCCGGGCCAAGTGGTAGTAGGTCGCCGGGCGGGGCTGGTCGTCGACGGCCGTCGCGTCACCGGACGCGCCGTCGGCGGTCGATTCCGCCGTCGACGCCGTCCCCGCGGACGCGTCGCCGCTCACGAACCCTCACCCCCGGACGCGGGGCCGGCGGCGCCGAGCCCGGTCCCGGTGCGCTCCAAGAACACCTCTTCGAGGTCGGGCTGAACCGTCCGAATGTCCGAGACGGTGACGCCGGCCGCCCGCAGCGCGTCGGTCAGGTCGTAGATCCGATCGCCCCCGGCCGCGACCGTCACCGCGGGCGGGCGCGCGTCGCGGTCGACCCCGACGACCTCGAATCGCTCGCGCAGGTCGGCGACCGTCTCGGGCGTGAGGTCCGGGCTCGCCACCCGCACCGCGTCGCTCGCGGCCGCGCCGAGCAGCGCCTCGACGGTGTCGTCGGCGACGATCCGGCCGTTCGACAGCATGACGACGCGGTCGCACACCGCCTCGATCGTCGTCATGTCGTGGCTGCTGACGACGATGGTGAGCCCCTCCTCGGCCGCGAGCCGGCGCAGCTCCGCCCGGAGCGTCCGCGCGCTCTCGACGTCGAGCCCGAGCGTGGGCTCGTCGAGGAACACGAGTTCGGCGCCGCCCGCCAGCACGCTCGCGAGCGACACCTTCTGTTTCATCCCCCGGGAGAGGTCGCGAACCGCCGTGTCGGCCTTGTCCGCGAGGTCGAGCCGGTCGAGCAGCCGGTCGTGGCGCGCCGCCACGGAGTCGGGGTCGACCCCGCTGATCGTCGCGAAGTACCGCAGGTTCTCCCGGACCGTGAGCCGCCAGTAGTCGTTGCGCGCGCCCTCCAGCATCGCGTCCACGTCGGCGTACGCCGCCCGCCGGCCGTCGCGCACGTCGTTCCCGAACACCCGCACCGAGCCCGCGTCGGGGACGACGATCCCCAGCGCGCACTTGATCAGCGTCGTCTTGCCGGCGCCGTTCGGCCCGAGCAGGCCGACGACCGACCCGCGCTCGACCGTGAGGCTCACGTCGTCGACGGCCACCACCGCGTCGTCGCCGTCGCCGAACCGCTTCGTGAGCCCCTCGACCGCGAGCGCCGGCGGGTCGGGCTCGCCGTCGGGCGACTCTGCGCCGCGTGCCGCGTCCGTCTCGTCGCGCTCGCGGGGACCACCGCGCGCGCTCGTCGCGCTCCGTGCCATCGCCCCGTCGTACGGGCTGCCGGCGGATATATCCGCGCTCGGCGGCGATCCCGCGTGTGGACCTCGACCGCTTCGCCGCGGACGTCCCCGAGGATGACGCGCCCGGCGACGCCCGCATCTGCGTCGTCGCCACGCAGCAAGAGACCTTCGAGCGCTGCCGCGCCGGCTTCTACCCCGCGCCGCGCTCGTACGACCGCACCCGTGCCGAGTTCGAGTACATGGCGTTTTACCGGACCGCGCCGGTGTCGGCGGTCACGCACTACGCTCGCGTCGTCGACCGGACCGAGCAGACGCGAGGCGAGCCGGGACCGATGGACGAGGCGGACTGGGCGGCGCTCATCGACCCGTTCTCCGAGGAGCGCGTGGTCGTGATCTTCGAGCTCGACGACCTCGTGCCGCTGGAGCGCCCGGTCGACAACGACCTGAACGGCGTCCGCGGCGCGTGGTATTGTACGGTCGCGGACCTGCGCACGGCAGAGACGCTCTCCGCGCTCCGGGAGTCAACGGAGACGGGTGCCTGACGCGGCGGCCGGGACCGCTCACCCGCCGTCGGGGCAGACGGACGGCATCGCTGCGCGGTCGACGCGCGCGACTCGGTCGTGTGCGGCGGGCGTCGTCGCGGCGTACTCGGGGTGGAGACAGGCGAAAAGCGCCTCCAGCGAGTCGACGAGCCGGTGGCTCGGTCGGTTGAACAGGCCGTTGCCGTCGACCGCGTAGGCTCGGTCATCGACGACCGCCGTGATCTCGTCGAAGCCGGCGCGGGCGGCGAGGTCGGCGACCGAGTCGACGGCGCGGTCGCGGTCGAAGCCGCAGGGCGCGACGACGAGCGCCTCGGGGTCGTGCGCGCACACGTCCTCCCAAGACACCGGCTCTGAAGGGCCGTCGGGCTGGAACGCGGGGTCGCCGCCCGCGAGTTCGACCATGTCGCGCACCCAGTGGCCCGCGCGGATCGGCGGGTCGGTCCAGTCAAGGACGGCGGTCCGGGGGCGCCCCTCGTCGGCGACGGCGCGCTCGGCCCGCTCGCGGACCGCGTCGACGCGCTCGCGGAGGTCCGCCCGGAGGTCGCTCGCGGCCGCTTCCTCGCCGACCGCCGCGCCGATCCGCACCACGTCGTCGAGCGCGTCTTCGAACGAGTGCGGGTCGCAGGCGAGTACGTCGGGCGCCGGGTCGAGGCGTTCGGCGGCGGCTCGGACCTCGCTCGCGTCGACCGCGCAGACGTCGCAGGTGGCCTGCGTGACGAGCAGGTCCGGCTCCAGGTCCGCGAGCCGCGCCTCGTCGAGGTCGTAGACCGCGCCGTCGACCTCGCGCATCTGTTCGTCGATGTCGGCCGCCGAGCGGTCCGCGTGGTCGACGACCGTGCTCGTCAGCGTCGGGAGGTCGCGGGCTGCCGGGGGGTGGTCGCAGCTGTGGGAGACGCCGACCGGCTCGACGCCGAGGGCGAACAGCGTCTCCGTGGCGGAAGGGAGAAGCGAGGCGACGCGCATGTCTGGCTCCAAGTCGCGCGAGGGCCTAAAGTGAGGGGTCCGACGCGCCGACGACGTCCGCGGTCGCCGTTGCGTACGCCGCTGCGAGGTCGGCGTTCGGCAGCGCGTCGAGCGCGGCCGCACACCCCCACCGGACGCGGTCGCGGCGCTCGCCGGCCGGCAGCTTGTTCGTCGCCACCGTCTCGGCCGTCTCGAGCAGGGGCCGCGCGGTGTCGACGTCGCCGCGCTCGGCGGCCACGCGGGCCTCCGCGAGCAGCTGATCGAGGCTGGCGCGCACGTCGTGGGGGACCTCGTCGGAGTCGGTCACGGGTCGGTCGCCCCCGACTCGGTGGCGCCCCCGTCGGGCGCCGCGTCCCCTTTTACTTTCGCGAACGCGAACTCGGTGCTGCTCCCGAGCGGGTCGGTCGCGGTCCGCGTCTCGACGTCGGCGAACCCCGCCGCGCGGAGCTGGTCGAGGGTGCGCTCGCGGCCGGGCGCGGAGAAGAACATCTCGCCGCCCATCCAGCCTTGCCGCACCGTCTCGAAGCGGCCGCTCGGCAGCGTCGCGAGGAGCCGGCCGCCGGGGCGGAGGACGCGCGCGAACTCGTCGTACACGTCCGGGTGGCGCTCGCGGTCGACGTGAAACACCGCGTGGTACGCCGTGATCGCGTCGAAGCGGTCGGCCGCGAACGGGAGCGCGGACATCTCGCCGTGGACGAGCCGCGCGTCGGGGACGGTTTCGCGAGCGAGTTCGAGGCCGCGTCGGGAGACGTCGAGGCCGACGCTGCCCGGCGGGAGGTTCGCGAGGGTCCGGGCGCCGTCGCCGCAGCCGACGTCGAGGACGAGCGGGTCGCCGTCGCCGGCCGCGGGGTCGCCGGCGAGCGCGTCGAGCAAGTCGTCGATCAGCGCCGCGTCCGAGCCGTCGGGGTCGCGGCGGGCGGCGTACGTCTCGGCGACCGCGTCCCAGGCGCGGCGCACCGCGTTGCGGTCCATACGGACGGAAGGTGCGCCAGCGACATGATTGCTCGGGCGAGCCGGTGCCGCGTCGGCCGCGGGGGGCGGCGGTCGGGAACCGGCGGTCGGGAATTTATCACGGCGGGGCGCGAGGCCGACGCATGGAGATTCTCCACACCTGTCTGAACGTGGCGGACGCCGACCGGACCGCGGACTGGTACGTCGACGAGCTCGGCTTCGAGCGGTCGTGGGAGTTCACCACCGCGGACGGCGACACCCGCAACGTGTACGTCGCGGACGGGAACGGCGTCGAGTTCCAGCTGTCGGACACCGATGGCGAGGCGCCGAGCGCGGACGGCGACCGCTACGACCACGTCGCCGTCGGCGTCGACGACGTGGACGCGGCGTTCGCGGAGATCGATCACCACGGCGTCAGGGAGGCGCCGACCGATCACCCGGAGGCCGGCGCGCGGGTCGCCTTCGTGAAGGACCCCGACGGCCACGTCGTCGAACTGATCGAGCCGCTCTGAGCGGGCGTCGCGAACCGCGTTCGACGGGAATCGGGTTAGCGGTCTGCGCGGCGGACCGCAGCGACGACGAGTAACGCGACCGCGACGGCGACCCCGACCGCGCCGAGCGTCTCGGGCGAGACCAGCGCCGGCTCGGCGGTCGCGGCGGCGGTGTCGATCGGCTGGTCGGCGGCGATCGGGTTGCCGCTCTCGTCGATGAACGCCCCGTTCACGTCGCCGTCGTTCTGTGCGAGCGGGCTTCCCGCGAACCCGACGCCGACAGCGAGCAGCAGCGCGACGATCACGACGAGCGTCGGGACACGGACCGAGGCTCGTCTCATCCGGCGATCACTGTCGTGCCTGCGTCGTCGGTTCGGGTGCGGCGGCGTATTGAACTCATGCGTGGAATTCAGTGGCGAAGCTATCGGAGTGAGTACCGCGACACGCATAGTATTTCGCCGATAGAACGACTTCGGTGGGATCCTGAGGGTCGTTCAGGATGGGCCTGAAATCCAAGGCAAACGCGTCGACCGCGTCGGTCGGGATCCCGGAGTCGATCGGCTCCCGTGCTACCCGGCCGATACCTCCGGCGCGGGCCGCGCGAACCAGTACCCGTACCCGAACGGAACGGCGCCGGTCGCGACGCCGATCAGAACCGCAAGCGGTCCGAAGATCAGCCCGACGACCCCGAGCGCGCCCGCGATCGCCGCCGTGGCGAGGAGCCCGATTCCGACCGTCGTGCCGGCGAGCAAGGCCCACCGACGCTGAGCGGCGAGGACGCCGGCGAGGACGCCTGCCGCGACGACCGTCGCGCTCGCGGGACCGGTGACGATGCGGGAGAGCGAGCCGCTCTCGAACAGGGCGGTGCCGACGAGCGCGACGGGGAGCGCGAGCGCGGCGACAGCGGCGGCTCGGCGCGGGGTGAGGAGGCGGTCGCGCGTCGGATCGCGGTAGCGGTACGCGAGGAGGCCGAGCGCGACCGCCGCGTACCCGCGGCCGACCGGCGTGAGGACGAAGCCGACGATGGAGCTCGCGACCTGCGCGAAGACGGCCGCCTCGCTTTCGACCGCGACGGCGTAGTACGCCCCGTCCTGCCGGTACAGTCCCGACCGGAGGGACCCGTTCGTCGCGGTCCCCTCGTCGATAGCGGTCCGCACGCCGGACGACGCCGCGGCCGCCGGGCGCGCGACGGCGTCGAACACCGTCTCGGGGCCGGTCTCACGCATCTCGATCGTCGCGTTCGTCGTCTCGCCGCGCGTCGACAGCGTCCACTCGTAATAGCTCCCGTTGTACGCGACGTACGGCGAGTCGGCGTCGTCGAGCGCGATGTCCAACTCCGGGGAGAGCGACCCCTCGAACGACCCGGTCGCGGCAGCGGTCCGGACCGGCTCCCGGTGCCGATCGGACGTGTCCGAGAGCCGCTCATCGAGGTCGGTGACGTTGCGCGCCGCGTCCGCGACCGACGCCGGGTCCTCGCCGGGTTCGACGGCCGTCGCCTCGTAAGTGATCTGCGTGTCGCCCGCGGTTGCGTGAAAGGCGAAGCTGAGTCCGAGACCGACGACGAGGAGGGCGAGGAGCGCGAGCGTTCGAGTGGAGGGCGGCACGGACCGGAGTACATGATAAGCAGTTGTAAATTTGTGGATCGGGAGTCGGGGGAGGCCGAGGCGAGGCGGCCGCTCGGGGTTCGGGCAACGCGCGATAGAAAGTGGGGGTTCGAGGCGGGGTCGTGCCCGACCGCGTCAGTCGTCGGCCGGAGCGCGCGGCTCCGCCGGGGGCTCGGGTTCCTCCGTCTCGTCCGCCGGCTCGTCGACCGCGTCGACGTCGGGAGCCTCGTCGAGTTCGTCCGCCTCCTCGGACCGGTGACGCGCCTTGACCTCCGTCCACGTGCGCGCCTCGTCGTAATGGTGGCACATGACAACAGGTAACAAGGTATTGGGCGTGATAAAAGTCACGCCGATACGGTCGAAATAGGACGCTTGAGCGGTTCTGTCTGCCATGTGCCCGAATGCCCATCGGCGGCTACTAGTCCGTCGACGGCAGCGGAATCCACGACCGCTCGCTTATAAATGAGCGACTACACCTCGGCGATGAACACGACCAAACCTCAGCCGTTCGTTTATAAATTGGCGTCCGTGGATCGACGGCCAGCACCGCCAAAGCCCCGGCAGACCGTTTATGAATAGCTACTGGCGACTCCGCGATAGACACCTCCAAAGCCCCAGTCGCGAGGCGCTACGCGCCACGGGCAACCGGCGGCTTCACCGTCGGTGACTGCCCCTTTGAGTCCCACCCGACCGCGACAGCACAGCACCTCATTCCTCCCCAGCCTCGTCGCTGGCGGCTGGCGCCGCCAGCGACTCCCTCGCGCGTGCTCCTCGCGCCCGAGGGGCGCTCGGAGGCACGCGCCACCGCTTAAAAATGAAGTCAGTAGCGTCAGCGTGGATGACGGGTGTCGCGGCCGTCTACGCGTCGCCGTGCGGTTTGACGAGCACCTTGATCGCCTCCCGTTCGTCCATCATGCGGTACCCCTCGGCGACGTCGTCGAGACCCACCGTCTCGGTGAAGATCGGCGCGGGGTCGAGCGTCCCCTGGAGCACGTCGGCCATCAGCTCCTCGGCGTACGCGCGGACGGGGGCGACGCCGCCCGCGAGCGTCACGTTCTGCCCGAACATGCCGAACACGTCGAGGCCCTCGTCTTCAACGCCGTAGGGGACGCCGACGTACCCGATCGTGCCGCCGGGGCGGACGGCGTCGATGGCGGTGTTCATCGCGCTCGCGGCGCCGACGCACTCCATCACGTGGTTCGGCCCGCCGTACGTGAGCTCGCGGATCCGCTCGACGGCGGCCTCGCCGCGCTCGGAGACGGTCTCGGTCGCGCCGAACTCCTCCGCGAGTTCGAGGCGGTCCTCGTGGTGCCCGACCGCGATGATGCGCTCCGCGCCGAGCCGGCGGGCCGCGAGGACGCCGCAGAGCCCGACCGCGCCGTCGCCGATGACGGCCACTGTCGAGCCCACCTCGACGCCCGCACTCACGGCCGCGTGGTGGCCGGTCCCCATCACGTCGGTCAGGGGGAGCAGCGAACGGAGGGTGTCCTCGTCGTCAGCGTGGCGGTCGGGAACGCGAACGAGCGTGCCGTCGGCGTGGGTCGAACGAACGTACTCGCCCTGGCCGCCGCCGTTGTCGCCGCCCCACGAGTCGCCGTTCTCGCAGGAGGTGTGGAGCCCCTTCCGACAGAACTCGCACTCGCCGCAGGAGATCGCGAACGGCGCGAGCACGCGGTCGCCCGGCTCGACGGAGGTGACGTCGTCGCCGACCGCCTCGACGATCCCCATTGGCTCGTGGCCGACCGGTGAGCCCGCGTCGCGGTCGCTGTCGCCGCGGTAGAACCAGAGGTCGGAGCCGCAGATCGCGGTGTGAGTGACGCGGACGATCGCGTCCGTCGGGGCCTCGATCTCGGGGCGCGGTCGCTCTTCCACGTCGATCTCGCCGGGGGCGTTGAAGACGGCTGCGCGCATACCGTCGGTGCGGCGCGAACGCACAAAAGCGCGGCGTCGTCAGCGCGGAGGTTTCAGCCCGCAGAAACGACAGCGTTCCGACAAAAAATAACGCTTAAACTGCGGCGCTGGCGAGCCGGAGGCGATTCGAAGAATGACACGGTGCGGCGACGCGAGCGGGGCGACGGATCGACCGGCGAAACGGGTGTTCGAACCGTGAGCGACGGCGCGACCCTCCGGATCGTCGACGAGCCCGACGACGACCCGGGCGGCGCGGTCCCCGCGCCGGTGCCGCCGGGCGACCCGGAGGCGTGATACGCGCCGGACGTCCGGGCGCAGTACGAGGCGGCGCCCGGCGTGGTGGCGACCGTCCGCGAGCGCGACGGCGGGCGGTTCGGCTACGACGTCCGCGAGCCGCCGCTGTCGCCCGCCGACGAGCGCGCGCTCGACCGGGTCCGCGACCGCTTCTCCGCCGTGCGACACCGCCGCCCGCTCACCCGGGTCGGGGTGGTCGAGCGCGCCGAGCGCGGGTTCGAGCCGAAGTACGCGACGGCTATCGACCGGCTGGTCGACGCGAGCGCGGCGGCGCGGCGGCGGATCGACTACCACGCGCTGCGGGAGTTCCGGCTGCTCGGCGAGCTCACGCCGGTCGCCCTCGACGACCGGATCGAGGTCGCGGACGTGGGCGACGACCGCGAGCTGGTGGTCCACACCGAGACGTTCGCGCCGCTGGAGACCGGGATCGACGCCGACGCGGACTACGTGGAGCGCGTGGCCGCCGAGCGGCTCGCGCAGTACGCCGTCGAGTTCGCCGGCATCCCGGTCGAGGTCGTCGTCTACCGCGTGGACACCCCGCTGGCGGCGCGGACGCTCGGGCTCGTCACGGGCGCGCTCGACGCCGGCGGCGACGCCGACGCGGTGTTCGAGACGCTCCGGATCGAGGTCGGGCGCCTGTACAGCGAGCAGCGCGCGCTCCGCTCGTCGATGCAGCCGTACATCGCGGTCGGCTGGGCCGCGGCGGTCCTCGTCGCCGGCGTCGTCGCGGTCGTGAACACGCAGGTGGTCGACGCCGCGCGGCTCGCGGAGATCGCCGCCGCCTCGGAGGCGGTGACGGAGCCGGAGGGCGTGTATCCGGAACTGGAGCGGTTCCGGCTGTACGTCGTCACGCAGGCGACGGTGCTCGCGTCCGGGTGGTTCGCCGGCACCGCGGCGCGGGGGCGATATGCGGCCTTGCTCCACTCGGGCGTGCTCGTTGCGTGCTGTTACGTGGTGTTCACGGTCGGCGGGCTGGTGTGAGGCTGCTCGAAGGCCGAGCGAGCGGCGCGCCGCCGCCCGAGCGGACGCGGCGCCGACACGAGGCTTTTCCACCCTGCCCCCGTAGTTCGAACCCCATGGACGAGAAGACCGCCGAACTCCGCGACCTGTTCGTCGACGCCACCGGCTCGGAGACGGTCACCGAACGCCAGGAGGCGGAGCGGGGGACCCTCGTCAATCGCGACGACGCCAGCGAGGGGGTCCGCGACCTCGTCGCCGCGATGCGCGAACGGTACGGCTTCTCGACGCCGCTCGACGACGCCGCCTACGCGCTGGTCGCCCGCGGCCGGTTCGACAACGCGGACGACGCGGCGATCGCGGCGGCGATCCGCGACGCGCTGCCCGACACGGACGGCGACAGCGACGTCGATCCCGCGGACGTCGACGCCGAAACCGTCCGGAAGGCGCGCTTCGACCTCCACCTCGTGCGCGAGTCGGACCGGGAGGTCGACGCGGGCGGCGGCGACTCCGATCCCGCGTTCGAGTACGCCGACCTGAAGCGGCTCACCGCGGCCGGGAACTCCATCGTCGAGTGCGCCGAGGAGTTGGACGCACGGCCCGACACGGTCGCCCGGTACGCCGCCGTCGCGCGGACGGACATCGCCTCCACCCGGGCGAACGACCGCTTCCACGACGCGTTCCGCGACCTCCTCACCGACGCCGACATCGAGGGGTCGCTCGCGAGCGACGCCCGCGAGGACGGCCTCCGCGAAGCGACCGAGGACATCGAGACGGACGTTTCTTTATAAGTAGCAGCAGAGGCGCGGATGAGCGGTTCCGAAGCCCCAACCGCTCGCTTATAAATGACTGACTTCGAATCGACGGCGAACACCTCCAAAGCCCCAGCCGCGAGGAGCCCGTACGCTTGCTGCGCTCCTCGTCACTCGCTTCGCTCGTTCCTGCGGTGCTTGCGTCGCCTACGGACTCCTCGCGGCTGCCCCTTTGAGTCCCGCCCCACCGCACAGCAGCCGCACCTCACGCCTCCCCAGCCTCGTCAGTCGCCTCCGCTTCGCTCCGGCGACTGACTCCCTCGCGCGTGCTCCTCGCGCCCGGTGGGCGCTCGGAGGCACGCGCCACCGCGGTTCTGTTTATAAGCGAAGCCGCGGCCAGCCCGTCTCGTGACCCTCGTTCCGTTCAGCGACCTGGCCCGCGCGGCGTACTGCCCCCGACAGCTCTACTACGTCCGGCGCGACGACGAGCGGAGCGTCCCGCCGAAGGCGCGCGATCGCATCGACCTCGCGTTCCGGTACGACGAACTGGTCGACGCGCCGGAGCGGGTGTTGCGGCAACTGCCGCTCCATCGGTCCCCGGCCGCGTACCGCCGGAATCTGGACCGACTCCGCGAGCGCGAGGCGTACGACTCCCTCGTCGACCCCGCGAGCGAGCGCGGGTTCCTCTCGGGCAAGGACTGCCACGGCACCGTTCACAAGGTGCTGGAACCGAGCGGAGAGCCCGACGACCCGGACGAGACGGAACCGTCGCCACCGCCGATTCCGACGCTGGTCTCGTCGGGCGAGCCGCCGGAGAACGGCGTGTGGGAGCCGCAGGCGGTGCGCGCGGTCGGGCTCGCGAAGGCGCTGGCGTGGGAGCGCGAACGCGAGATCGAGCGCGCGCTGGTCGAGTACCCCGCGGTGGGCGTCGTGCGCGAAGTCCGACTGACGCTGCGGAAGAAGGCCGCGTATCGCGAGGCACTCCGCGCGGCACGATCGATCGACGGCCCGCCGCCGCGCGTCGACGACGACCGGTGTAACGTCTGCGACTACGCGGCCGAGTGCGGCACCCGGCGGCGGTCGCTGCGGTCGCTGCTGGGGTGACGCGGCGCGCGGCGGTCGACACCGCCCCGCGGGCCGCGATCAGGGCGAAAAGGAGGTCCCGCACTCGGTACAGGTGAACCGGAACCGGCCCTCGTCGGTGAGTTCCGTGTCGTGGACCCGTTCTTCGCCGCAGTCGCGGCACTCGACGATCGACTCGATCTGGTCCCAGTCGTGGCGCGCGCCCGGCGCGCCGATCGCCCACGCGACCACCTCCTCGTCGGCGTCCTCGGCCACGAACCCGGACTGGAACTCGCCGGGCGCGAATCGGATCGCCTCGTCGGGGCCGACCTCGACGCGCTCGCGCTCGCGCCCGACCTCGAACGTGGCGGTGCCCGAGCGCACGTAGAATATCTCCTCCTGGTCGCCGTGAGTGTGGAGACCGCCGGAGAAGCCGTCGCCGGGCGCGAGCTCGAAGTAGTTCATCGCGACGTGGTCGGCGCCGAGCGCGCGCGAGACCGGCTTTCGGATGTCGTGAACGCCCATCGGGTTCGTGACGACGTCGACGTCGTCGATCGCGGCTCGCTCCATGCGGGGTCGGTCGCAGGGGTCCCTCCTAACGCTACCGGCGGTCGCATCGAGGATCCCTCGACGAAACCCGGGTCACAGCGAGGATCGCTCGGCCAAACCTGACGCGACCCGGCAGTTTATACGTGTGTACATCGTTCGCACGGGTACGAATGACGCGAGACACTCGCGATCGTTCGGAGGATAGAGGAAGTCGCCTCGCGGCGGCTGGCCGCGAAATTCTCCGACGATAACGACTCCGGGGCACGACCGCCCCGCGGCGGCACCGACCCCGAGACCACCGCAGAGCCGACGGACTCCCTTTTGACCCGAACACCACTCACCGACCTCGACGAGGTACAGCTGCTGGACACCACCTTACGCGACGGCGAACAGATGCCCGGCGTCTCCCTGACGCCCGGCGAGAAGGTCGACGTGGCCCGCGAGCTCGACGCCGCCGGCGTCCACCTGGTCGAGGCCGGCTCGGCGTGCACCTCGGAAGGCGAGCGCGAGGCGATCCGCCGCGTCGCCGACGAGGACCTCGACGCGACCGTGACGAGCTTCGCCCGCGGCGTGAAACGCGACGTCGACCACGCGCTCGACTGCGGCGTCGACGGCGTGAACCTCGTCGTTCCCGCCTCCGACAAGCACGTCGAGACGAAGGTGGGGTCGACCCGCGACGAGGTCGTCGAGACGACGGTCGAACTCGTCGAGTACGCCAAAGAGCACGGCCTGTGGGTGGAGGTGCTCGGCGAGGACGGCTCGCGGGCCGACCTCGACTACCTCGACCGCCTGCTCGGCGCCGGCCTCGACGCCGGCGCGGACCGGATCTGCTACTGCGACACGGTCGGCGCGGCCGACCCCGAGCGCACCGCCGAAGTCGTCTCGCGGCTCGCCGACCGCGGCCCGACGAGCCTCCACACCCACGACGACCTCGGGTTCGGGCTGGCGAACGTCCACGCGGGGCTGGCGGCGGGCGCCGACACCGTCCACGGCACCGTCCTCGGCGTCGGCGAGCGCGCGGGCAACGTCGCCCTCGAAGAGGTCGCGATCGCGCTCGGCGAGTCGTACGACGTCGACACCGTCGAGCTCGAACGGCTCTACCGGCTCTGCCGGACGGTCTCGGAGGCGACCGGCGTCGCGCTCCCGCCGAATAAGGCCGTCTGCGGCGCCAACGCCTTCGCCCACGAGTCCGGCATCCACACCGACGGCACGCTGAAGGACGGGACGATGTACGAGCCGTACCCGCCGGAGACGGTCGGCCGCGAGCGCCGGCTCGTCCTCGGGAAGCACGCGGGCCGCGCCGGCGTGAAGGCCGCGCTCGCCGAGCACGACGTGGCGGTCGACGACGACGAGCTGCGCGAGGTCGTCGCCCGCGTGAAGGAGCTCGGCGAGCGCGGCAAGCGCGTCACGGACGCCGACCTGCTCGCGATCGCCGACGACGTTCGCGGGCGCGAGCGCGAGCGACACGTCGAGCTCGTCGACCTCTCGGCGACCTCCGGGGGAAACCTCCCGACCGCCTCGGTGCGGCTCCGCGTCGGCGACGACGAGCGCGTCGCCTCCGGCACGGGCGCCGGCCCGGTCGACGCGGGGCTTGAGGCGGTCCGCACGGCGCTGGCGGGCGGCGGGGACGGCGAGCGCGGGAGCGACGACGAACGCGACGGCGTCGCCTTCGAGCTCGACTCCTACCACGTCGACGCCATCACGGGCGGCACGGACGCGGTCGTCACCGTCGAGGTCGACCTCTCGCGCGGCGACCGCTCGGTGAGCGTCTCGGCGTCGGACGCGGACATCACCCGCGCGAGCGTCGTCGGGATGGTCGACGGGCTTGACCGCCTGCTGGCCGCGGAAGCGGACGCCGCGGACGCCGAGCCGGGCGCCGTCGCCGACGACTGAGCGGCGGCCGTGCGCGCCGCGTCTGACGAGGTTTTTACATGATGGCGTCCGACCTCGGGGTGTGAGCGTCGTCGTCGCGATCAAACCGTCCGCACGCAAGCGGAACGCGAAGGTGGGCAAACTCGTCTTCGAGGACGGGACCCGCCACGCGTTCGAGAGCCGCGCGGCCGCCGAGCGCTGGGCGGACGACCTCTCGGCCGGCGACGGCCACGTCTGGGTCGCGAGCGCGCACCCCCGCGACGACGGCGACGCCGACTGTTACCTCGTCTCCCGGGCGACGAACGCGAAGCTGGAGGCCGCCTACGACAAGCGCCGGCGGCGGCTCCGCGGCGACGCGGGCTCCGAGCAGGAGTCGCTCGGCGGCGAGCCCTGACCGGCGGTCACTCGTCCGCTGGCGGGTCGCGCTACTCGTCCGCTGGCGGGCCGACGACGTCCCCCTCGAACCCGGAGACCGCCTCCATGACGGCCTCGCGGTCGGCGTCCCCGACGTCGAACTCGCGCAGCGCGTCGTCGAGGTGGGTCGCGACGATCTCGAACTCCGCGTCGGTGATCGCCAGCTCCTCGTGTGCGGTCGCCATCTCCTCGCCCTCGTACCGGATCGGGCCGCCGGTGACGGCGCTCAGGAACTTCGTCTGGTGCGAGCGCCTGGTCGGCCATGTCCACGTCGTCGAAGTAGTGGTTCACCCGGTCGTCGGCGAGCACCCGGTCGTAGAACTCGCTGACGATCGCGCCGATCGCCGGTTCGCCGCCGAGGCGTTCGTACAGCGTCTCGTTCGACATACGCCGGTGACGGACGCCGGCCGTATCATTGTTCTTCTCCCCGCGCCGTCCGCGCCGCGTCACGGCGAGTCGTCCGCGGGCGAGCCGTCGCCGGACGTCGCGTCGGACTCGGCGCCGGGCCCGGACCCGCGCGCGTCCATCATGTCCGCGGCGCGGTTCGCCCAGTCCGTGTACCGGAAGCCGGCGGCGACGACGAGCGCCATCCAGGCGTAGGCGGCGAACACCCCGACGTACGCGCCTTCGGGACCGAACCCCGCGGTGCGCCCGAGCAGCCACGAGAGCCCCAAGAAGAGGCCGAACATGCCCGAGACGCGCGCGACGAGGGGGATCCGCGTCTCGCTGGCGCCCTGGAGCGAGCCGGAGAGCGCGGAGAAGCAGGCGAGGGCTGCGCCCGCGACGCCGTACACCCGCGCGAAGTCGACCGCGGACGCGACCGTCGCCGCGTCGTCGGTGAACACCGGGACGATCCGCGGGGCAGCGACGACGAGTCCGAGCCCGATCGCGCCGACCGTGAGCACGCCGAGGCTCGCGACGGCCCACCCGTTGAACCGCGCGCCCTCGGGGTCGCCCTCGCCGAGCGCCTGCCCGACGAGGATCGACGCCGCGACGTTGTAGCCGCGCGAGAGCGGTCCGGTCACCTGCTGGTAGACGCGGCGGCCGATCTGGAAGCCGGCGTTGACCGTCTCGCCGAAGCCGAGCAGCAGGGCGTTGAACGGGAACTCCGCGATCTCGGAGCCGAACCCCTCCAGCACGCGGGGGGCGCTCACGACGAGGAGCTGTTTCGCGACAGTGAGGTCGCGCGGCCGCGCGAAGTCCGCGTCGGTCCACGAGCCCCAGATTGCGAAACAGAGCAGCCCGGCCGTGAGCACGTTGGCGCCCGCGGTGGCGAGGCCGACGCCGACGACCTCCAGCCGCGGGAGGCCGAACAGGCCCAGGCCGAGGACGACCGACCCCGCGATGTTGACGGAGTTTGCGGCGATGTTGACGTACATCGGCGTCCGGGTGTCGCCGGTCCCTTGGAGCGCGCGGGCGCCGACCAGGGCGACGTGGCGGGCGGGGGCGGTCGCGAACACGATCGCGAGGTACGTCGAGCCGAGGTCGACGACCGCGGGCGAGGTCCGCTCGCCGACGAGCCGACCGAACACGTCGATCGCGAGCTCGCCGAAGAGGAACCCGAAGAGGACGAACGGGATCCCCGCGAGCGCGCCGAGCAGGATCGCCTGCGTCACCGCCTCGTCGCGGTTCTCCGCGGCGCCGGCGCCGGTGTCCTGCGAGGAGAGCGCGATGGCGCCGCCGCCGAGGCCGAGCCCGATCCGCAGCGGGAACCGGGCGTACAGGTCCGCGAGGCCGATGGCGACGACCGCGGCCGGCGAGAACAGCGCGGTGACGAGGATATCGGTCGTCCGCATCGCGGTGCGGAACGTCTGCTCGGCCATGACGGGCCACGCGAGCGAGAACACGCGCTTCCAGACGCGCCGCAGCCGCGGGAAGTCCATGCGTCGCGTTCGACGAGCCCCCGCGGTATTGATATACCGGAGCCGGTCGGCGTCGCCGGCACTCGGCGTCGCAGGGGGCCGATCGCATCTCCGACCGACAGCATCGGACGGTGAGCGCCCGAACGTTGAAGCCCGCGAGCGACGCACGGCCCCCATGGACGTCTTCGTGTACGGCACGCTGACCGAGCCGGAGCGGGTCGCCGCGGTCCTCGGCTCGTACGTCTTCGTCGGCCCGGCGACGCTCGACGGGCTCCGGCTCGTCGAGGGGCGGTACCCGACGCTCGCGCCGGGCGGCGAGACGGCTGGGCGGCTCCTCCGGACGGACGAGGTCGACGCGCTCGACGCGTACGAGGACGTCGACGGCGGCCTGTACGTCCGCGAGACCGTGCCGCTCGACGCCCCGAGCGAGCACCCGGACACTGCCTCGGTGTACGTCGGCGACCCCGACCGGCTCGACGCGGACGCGACGTGGCCGGGCTCCGGCCCGTTCGGCGAGCGGGTTCGATCGGTCCTCGACGAGCGCGACGTGCGGGTGCGGCTCACCCCCCGAGATCCCGTCTGACGGAGCGATGACGGCGCCGCAGTCGTGCGGTTTCACTTTCGCTCTGGTAGCCTCACCTTTTTGTGTTCCCGTCGCCTCGTTTCAGGTGCACGTCACACGCGTGCATTCCCCCCTTATCACCCGTGAGCCGCCGGGCCGTCGACCCGGATCGGCGCGGCGGCCGGGGCGGCGACCGCGGCGCCGCGGCCGCGACGCGCGGCCGCTTGCCGTCCGTTCTCGCGCGGGGTCGACCGGAACCGATTAGCGGCCGGCGCGGCGACGAGGTGGCATGCTCAGTCTTGCCGACATCCGCGAGGCGCGCGAGCGGGTCTCGGGCGTCGCCCGGCACACGCCGCTCGAGCGGTCGCGCTCCTTCTCCGAGATGAGCGGCGCGGACCTCCACCTGAAGCTGGAGAACTTCCAGCGCACCGGCGCGTTCAAGATCCGCGGCGCGATGAACCGGATCCAGACGCTCTCGGACGCGGAGCGCGAGGCCGGCGTCGTCACCGCGAGCGCCGGCAATCACGCGCAGGGCGTGGCGCTGGCGGCGAGCCGCGCGGGGGTCGACGCCACCGTCGTGATGCCGAAGTTCGCGCCCGTCTCGAAGGTGAAGGCCACCCGCGGGTACGGCGCGAGCGTCCGCCTGGAGGGCGTCGACTACGACGAGGCGCAGGCGTACGCGCACCGGCTGGAGCAGGAGGAGGACCGCACCTACGTCCACGCGTTCGACGACCCGGTCGTGATGGCCGGGCAGGGGACGCTCGGCCTCGAGATCGTCGACGACTGCCCCGAACTCGACACCGTCGTCGTCCCGATCGGCGGCGGCGGGCTGATCTCGGGGGTCGCGGTCGCGATCAAAGCACAGCTCCCCGACGTGCGCGTCGTCGGCGTCCAAGCGGAGGGGGCGGCCTCGGCCGCGAAGTCGCTGGAGGCGGGAGAGGTGACGGAGATCGACAGCGTCGACACGATCGCCGACGGGATCGCGACGCGGTCGGTCGGCGAGGAGACCCTGGAGGTGATGGCGGAGTACGTCGACGAGGTCGTCACCGTCGACGACCGCGAGATCGCCCTGGCCCTCACGCTGCTCTTGGAGCGCGCGAAGACGCTCGTCGAGGGCGCCGGCGCGGTCGCGCTCGCCGCGGTGCTCTCCGACGCGTTCGAGTACGACGACGGCGAGACGATCGTCGCCGCGCTCTGCGGCGGCAACATCGACCTCAACCGCCTCGGCACGGTGATCCGGCGCGGGCTCGTCCAGATGGGCCGGTACCTCAAGATCACGATCGATTTAAAAGACCGCCCCGGCGAACTGGAGCGCGTCTCCAGCATCGTCGCGCGCACCGGCGCGAACGTGTACGCGGTCCACCACGACCGCACCTCGCGGGACGTGGCCGTCAACGCCGCCGAACTCGAACTGGAACTGGAGACCGACGACGCCGAACACGCCGCCGACATCGTGGATGCGCTCGAAGCCGAGGGGTACGACGTGGAGATTCTGTCCTAAACCGGGCGAACACGGTGAGTATTTATAAATAGATCCGCGGTGGCGCGTGCCTCCGAGCGTCCGAAGGACGTGAGGAGCACGCGCGAGGGACGCGGCGACCGGAGCGAAGCGGAGGGAGCCGCGAGGCTGGGGAGGCGTGAGGTGTGGTTGCTGTGCGGGGCGGGACTCAAAGGGGCAGCCGCGAGGCGGGCGCAGGCGACGTAAGCACCGCAGGGAGAGAGCGAGTGAAACGAGCGACCGACCGAGGAGCGCAGCGAGCGTGCGCCCGCCTCGCGGCTGGGGCTTTGGAGGTGTTCGCCGTCGATCTACCGTCTGTTATTTATAAATGAGCGGCTGGAGTTCCGGAGGTAATTGTCATCGCTCCGCTAACACCGATTTATAAATAACCACCAAAACTGCCACAAAATTCCTCCTATCGCCACTCGTCGCGGGAGACGCAGTCTGACTCGCGGACCGTGATCCACCGGGTGGTCCGCTCGTCCGGGTCGACGTCCCGCTCGAAGAACGTCACCTCGCCGCCGTCGTCACCGTCGTCGGTCCGTTTACAGACGAGCTCCGGCGAGCCGTCGCGAACACGCGTGGGTGACGTGGACGTGGACATACGTCACAGTTCGCGCTCCGTCGGATAATAACTGTTGGTTTCGGACGCGGAAAAATAGACACTACTGTGGTAGTTAACGCACCACCGACACGCCGAGCTCAGCGGCGCACCGGGATCCCACGCTCAGCGCCGCACCGGCACGCCGCGCTCGTCGAGGTACGCCTTCGTCTCCTCGATGGAGTAGTCGCCGAAGTGGAAGATGGAGGCCGCGAGCCCGGCGTCCGCGTTCGCCTCGGTGAACACGTCGTACATGTCCTCGGGGCTCCCGCAGCCGGAGGAGGCGATGAGGGGGGTCGAGACGGCCTCGCCGACCGCCTTCATCAGGGGGATGTCGTAGCCGTCCTTCGTGCCGTCCTTGTCGATGGAGTTGACGAACAGCTCGCCCGCGCCGCGCTCCTCGGCCTCCTTCGCCCACGAGACGGCGTCGATCCCGGTGCCCTCGCGGCCCCCCTTCTTCGTGCACTCGAACCACACCGTCTCGCCGTCCTCGTCCTCGTAGAAGTGGTCGCCCGCGTCGTCGTACCGGCGGCGGGCGTCGACCGAGATGACGATGCACTGGCTGCCGAACGCGGCCGCGCCCTCCTCGATGAGCTCGGGGCGTTCGAGGGCGCCGGTCGTGATCGACACCTTGTCCGCGCCGGCCCGGAGCGTCTCCTTGATGTCCGCTTTCGTCCGGATGCCGCCGCCGACCGTCAGCGGGATGAAACACTCGTCGGCGACCGCGTTCACCACGTCGAGCATCGTCTCCCGCCCCTCGGCGCTGGCGGTGATGTCGAGGAAGACGAACTCGTCGGCGCCCGCCTCGTTGTACTTCTTCGCCAGCTCGACGGGGTCGCCGGTGTACTCCAGGTTCTCGAAGTTGACGCCGGTGTACACCGCGGCGTCGCCGTCGTCGTCGAGGTCGACGTCGATACAGGGAATGATGCGCTTCGTGAGTCCCATTCGTTGCCGGAGCGTAGGCCGCGCCCTCGGTTAAAATGCCCGGGGCTCACTCGGGATCGCCGTCAGCCTCGATGGCTCCGCTTTCGTCTCCGGAGCGACCGCGCTCGCCCCGCTCTGCCTCCGTCCGCCGGTCGTACTTCGCGACGGCGCGGTCCGCGCGCGTCGAGATGCCGTTCGGGTTCCGCGCGGGGCTCCGGTCGCGACGCCGCGCGACGAACCCGTCGGAGCACCCGCCGGTGAGTCCCACCAGCACGTCGCGACCCGTCGCGGCCCACCGCGAGGGAGTCGACTCGCCGCGGACCACGTCCTTCGCCGCGCCGATGGCGTCGCCGACCGCGTGCGACCCCGTCCGGAGGAGGACGGTCGGCCGCACGCCGTAGTTCTTCAGCAGCCGGTAGGCGAGCCCCCGGTACTTCCAGCCCCACTCGTGGGCGCTGCGCCCGCCGTCCGCGGCGGTCGGGGTCGGGAGCTCCTTCCGCGTGGCCATCGCCGGCCGCCACGCCACCTCGCGGTCCATTCGCGCGAGCCGGTGGGCCGCGTCGCGCGCGCCGCCGACCCGGAGGTACTCGTCGAAGCCGTCGAGGTCCCGGAGGGCGTCCCGCCGGAACGCGACGTTCCCGCTCTCGAAGTAGGTGACGTCTCTGCCAGCGATCCGGTTGCGCTCCGGCTCGGTCGGATCGCGCTCCGAGTCGGTCTCCGCCGGTCCCACCGCCTCGGTCTCCGCTCTCTCGGCCGCCTCGCTCGGCGGGATCGGCGTCACCGGCCCCGAGACAACGGGGGCCGCGTCGAGGCCGTCGGCGACCGCGTCGCGCCACCCCGGCTCGATCCGGTTGTCGTAGTCCACCAGCGCGACCGCGTCGCCCGTCGCCACCTCGATGCCGGCGTTGCGGGCGACGTTGACGGTGCGGTCGGAGATCTCGACCAGCACGTCGACGTCGTCGCGGTCGCGCACCATGCCGGTCGTGCCGTCGGCCGAGGGACCGTTGACCACGATCACCTCGGCGTCGGTGGCGTCGGCCGCCAGCGCGTCGAGGCAGGCGGCCAACCGGTCCCGACCGTTGAGCGTCGGGACGACGACCGAGAGGTCCATACGAGGCGTTATCGGGGCGAGGAGGTAAAAAGGGCAACGTGTGCGTTCGGTGCGGCCCGATCCGGCGCCGAGCCGACCACGGCCGGCGACGGCGGTCCGGAGCCGTTCAGCTGGTCACGACGGCGGTCCGGAGCCGTTCAGATGGTCAGGTAGTACACCTGCTTGCGCGCGTCCTTGAAGCTGTACCGCGAGTCGACGAGGTCCTCCTCCTCGAGGCGGTTGAGCGCGTAGCGGACGGTGCGGTCGGGGAGCAGCGACTCCTCGGCGAGGCCGCCCTGCGAGAGGGGGGCGTCCCCCTCCAGTACCTTCGCGACGAGCTTCGCGCTCGGGGGCAGCTCGCGCAGGCGGTCGCGGTACTCGGTCTCCGACAGGCGGTCTTGGTCAGCGGTCTCCGCGGGACTGGTACTCATGTCTCACACGAATCCCGTGGGTAGTGGTAAAGGTTGGCTACATATAGGGGAATTCGCCTGTGATAATATAATGTGTTAATATCACTCTTCGCCCGGTTATCGTAGACGATCTATCAGGCAGGTTTTCCGACGGCGGCCCGTACGCGGCCCCGTGATCCCCGAGTCCCACGTCGACATCCTCGAAGCCGAGTCGTACGCGCACTTCGCGACCGTCGGGCCGGACGGGCTCCCCCACGTCACCCCGGTGTGGGTCGACCACGAGGACCGCGAGTACGTCCTCGTCAACACCGCCCGCGGGCGACGCAAGGAGCGGAACGTCCGCGAGAACCCGAAGGTCGGCGTCAGCGTGCTCGACCCCGACGACCCGTACCGGTACGTCTCCGTCCGCGGCGAGGCCGAGCTGACCGAGGAGGGCGCGCGCGAACACATCGACGAGCTCGCCCGCCGGTACTTCGGCGTCGACGAGTACCCCCACCACGACGAGGAGGAGGGCGAGCGCGTGATCGTCAAGATTCCGGCCGAGAACGTAGCAACGAGCGGGTGAGCGAGGGCCGCCGGCCGAGCCGTTCCGACGGACACCACCGAGGTCGCCGCCCGCCCGCATCCAGTACGGTTTTGTCGGTCCGGACTCCATCACGGACAACGTGAAGGGACAGGACTGGTACCAGGCCGACGAGGTCGCCGAGGAGTACGACGACGTCCGGTTCTCCGGCGGCGGACAGCTCATCGATCGCCGGGAGAAGGAGGCCGTCCTCGCCGCGCTGGGCCCGATCGACCCGGGCCACCGCGTGCTGGAGGTCGCCTGCGGCACCGGGCGGTTCACGACGATGCTCGCCGACCAGGGGGCGGACGTCGTCGGGCTCGACGTCTCCCGCGAGATGCTCGAACAGGCCCGCGAGAAGGTCGCCGCCGCCGGGCACGCCGACACGGTCGAGTTCCTCCGGGGCGACGCCTCGCGGCTCCCGTTCCCGGACGACCACTTCGACACGGTCGTCGCGATGCGCTTCTTCCACCTGATGGACGACCCGGTCCCGTTCGCGAAGGAGCTCCGCCGGGTGAGCCGCGATCAGGTGTTCTTCGACACGTTCAACGGCCGCAGCCTGCGGACGCTGTACACCTGGCTGCTCCCGATGGGGTCGCGGCTCTACTCGGAGCGACAGGTCGCCGCGATGCTCGGCGAGGCGGGACTCACGCTCGCGAACGAGGAACACGACTTCGTGTTGCCGTACGGCTTCTACCGCGAGCTCCCGGGCGCCGTCGCGAAGCCGTTCCGGGCCCTCGACGAGCTCGCGGGCGACACGATTCCCGGCGACTACGTCGCCTCGGTATCGTACTGGGACGCCAGGGTGCCGGAGGAGGAGTAGCCGCCTCGCCGCCGCTCAGCCCGCCTCTTCGACGACTTCGCCGACGGCGAAGTTGGACTTCACTTCGGTCACTTCGATCTTCACGCGCTCGCCGACCTCGGTGTCGGGGACGATGATCACGTACCCGCGCTCGACGCGGGCGATCCCGTCGCCCTGCTTGCCGAGGTCCTCGATCTCGACGTACCGCATCTCGCCCGGCTCGACCGGCGGCTGCGGCCCGTCGTCGCTCCGCGAGGGGGAGGCGTCGGCGTCGTCTGCCGACGCCGCGGTCCCGTCGCGGGCGACGAGCGCGACGCGGTACGTCTCGCCCGGCTCCAGCGATCCGGCGTCGATCTCTCGGTTGGGCACGTCGACGACGTACTCGCCGTCGTCGGCCTCGCGAACTTCCGCGCTGAACAGACAGAGGAGCTTCTCGGAGATTTCCATAGTAGACTCCACCGGAATCTGATCGCGAGCCAGTATAGTTGTACCGCCGACACAGTCAGGCGTCGCGCCGACGTCGGTCCCGGCCGACCGAGCGAGGCGTTCGTCACCAGTTGTCGAATAGACATATATGCCTCGACGGAGATACCTCGCGCATGGTCCTCTCAGACGGCAACGCGCGCCGCCGAATCGCCCTCCTGCTTGCGGCGGTCGCACTCCTCTCGCCGCTCGCTACGGGGGTCGCGGCGGCACAGTCGGTACAGACGCCGTCCGCCTCCGTGGTCGTCGACGAGGGCGAGACGGTCGACAGTGTCGAGACCGCGGCCGCGACGATCGTCGTGCGCGGCACCGTCGAGGGAGACGTCTCCGGCGCGGCCGGGTCGATCCGGATCGCCGAGACGGGTCGAGTCGGCGGAAACGTCGACTCCGCCGCCGGAACGGTCAGCATCGACGGGACGGTCGCCGGCGACGTCGAGGTCGGCGCCGGCGCCTTCGAGCTGACGGAGACCGGGCGGATCGACGGGTCGCTCGACGTCGGCGCGGGCTCGATAACGGTCGACGGCGCGGTCGGCGGCGATGTCCGCGCGGCCGGCGAATCGGTCGTCCTCGGTCCAAACGCGGTCGTCGACGGCGAGTTCCGATACGACGCCGAGGAGTTCACCCGGAGCTCGAGCGCGTCGGTCGCCGGCGGCGTCGTCGAGGACCCGAGCCTCGGCGGCGACGGCGGCCCAGGCATCGGCGGCGGGGGATCGTTCCTGCCCTCGTGGGTCGGCACCGCCTACGGCGTCGCCGTCAACCTCGCGCTGGGCGCCGTCCTGCTGCTCGTGTTCCCCCGGTTCTCCCGCTCCGTCGGGGACCGCGTCGGCAGCGACACGTTCGTCAGCGGCGGAGTCGGCCTCCTCGCGCTCGTCGTCACCCCGCTCGCCCTCCTTCTCGTGGCGATCACGATCGTCGGGATCCCGCTGGCGCTCGTCGGGTTCGCGGTCTACGGCGTCGCGATCTGGGTCGGGTCCGTCTACGGCCAGTACGCCGTCGGGTCGTGGGTTCTCGACCGGCTCGGAAGCCCGAACCGCTGGCTCGCACTGTTCCTCGGCGTCGTCGCACTCGCCCTGATCGGGCTCCTCCCGTGGGTCGGCGGGCTCGCGGAACTCCTCGTGCTGCTGCTCGGCCTCGGTTCGCTCGCGCTCGCGCTGAACGACAGGTACCGCGGTCGCGATTCCGGAGCCGCTTCCGATCAGGAGGCGGTGGCCGCCGACTGACGGCGCGCTCCGGGACGGATCTCGCCGCCGGACCAAGGCCTTTGTCGCGGCCCGTCGAACCGGGGCGCATGGACGACATCGATTTCCCCCACGCCGCCGTCTCGCCGCCGATCGTCACCCCGTTCGACGCCGACGGGAACGTGGACGCCGACGTGCTCGCGGACCACGCTGAGACGCTCGTCGACGCCGGCCTCGACGGGGTCGTCCCCTGCGGGACGACCGGCGAGTTCGCGAGCCTCACCGACGAGGAACACCGAACGGTCGTCGAGACCGTCGTCGAGGCGGTCGACGGTCGCATTCCCGTGCTCGCCGGCGCGGCGGACACGACGGTCGCGGGGGTCCGCGACCGGCTCCGATTCGCGGCCGAGGTCGGTGCCGACGCGGGGCTCGTCACCCTCCCGTACTACCACAACTCGACGGCGCCGGCGGGACAGCGTGCCTTCCTGGACGCGGTCGCCGACGATGCCCCGCTTCCGATCTACCTCTACGACATCCCGTCGACGGTCGGCGAGCCGATCGCCCCCGACGTCCTCGCGGCCGCCGCCGAGCGCGACTCGATCGTCGGGCTGAAGGACACGAGCGGCGACGTCTCGGCGGTCGACACCGCCGTCGACCGGACCCCGGACGAGTTCACCGTCTTTCAGGGCGTCGACGCGCTGTTGTACCCGAGCGCGAGCCTCGGCGTCGACGGCGGGATCCACGCGCTCTCGCAGGTGATCCCGGAGGTCTTCGTCGCGCTCGGCGAAGCGATCCGCGACGGCGACGACGAGCGCGCGCTGACGCTCCACCGCCGCGCGGTCAGGCCGCTGTTCGCCCGCTGCGCCGACCACGGCTTCGCGCCCGCGACGAAGGTCGCGGCCGCCCACCGCGGGTACATTCCGGACCCGGCCGTGCGCCCGCCGCTCACGCTCCCGGACGAGGACGCCCGCGGGGCGATCCGCGCCGACGTGGACGCGGCGCTGGACGTGGTCTGAGAGGCGACGGGGGCGAAGCGGCGCCGGACTCGGTCCCCTACCCCCCGCCGATCGGGCCCCCGTCGGCCTCCTTCGGGCCCTCGGAGTCGAAGACGACGACGTCGCCGTCGGCCCGCTCCCGTGCGTTCGGATCGTAGGTGTCGCGGACGCCGATCGCCTCCTCCAGCTCCCGCACGGCGCGCTCCTTCAGCGCGGCCGCCAGCTCCTCGGCGTCCTCCCGGGAGATGTCGCGGCCGAGCCCCTCGCACTCGTGGGCGCGAACGACGCCCGCCTCGTCGACCGCCTCGCCCATCGGCTGGCTCGTCCCCTCCAGCGCGACGCTGAACGGGTACGTCCGACAGATAAGCGGCCGGGCGTCGTGGACCGTACACGCCCCCTCCCCGTCGGACTCCTCGTAGAAGGTACAGTCGCCGCAGTCGTCGGTCGCGAGCGCCCACTCGAACGTCTCGCCGACCGGGTCGCCGTCCGCGTCGGCGTCGAGGCCGAACGGCATCGGCCGCGCCACGTCGCGCCAGTCGTACCCTTCCCCGAACGCCTCCTCGGCGGCGTCGGCGACGCGCCGGACCTCGTCCGGGAAGACGGTCGCGGTGTGGGGCTCGCGGTCGGCGTCGCCGACCGCGCCGTCGTCGTGGCACCCGGCGCCGCTCTCGGCGCTTCCCGCTCCGTCGTCCTCGTCCGCGCCCTCTCCCGCGGGCGCGCCGCCCGGCTCGTCCGGGGCGTAGCCGGTACAGCAGCCGCCGCAGCGCGTACACTCGAAGCCGATGGACTCGATGGCGTCCGCCAGCTCCGCGACGTCGAGGTCGCGGGCCGCGGCGAGTTCGGCTTCGAGCGACTCCATGCGACCCGGTTGCGGCGCGACGCGGTTAACGTCGTCTCTTCGAGTGACGCCCGCCTCGGTCGGCGGGCGACGGCCCAGGGGCGAAGGAGCGAAGTGCGCCCGCTCCCTACAGACCCGGCGTGAAGGAGTTCGAGCGAAAACAGCTCCTGGAACGGGTCGAGCGGGAGTCTTCGACGATCGGCGTCGACATCCCGGAGTCGATCGAGATCCAGGGCGAGGCGATCGACCTGCGGTCGTTCGTCTTCGAGATCAAGCGCCGCGACTCTGTCCCGCCGGGCGAGCGCGACCGCGTCGAGCGCGCGAAGCGGAACCTCCGGCGCGAGCGGCTCGACCGGCTCGAATCCATCGAGGAGAACGAGGTGAGCTACGAGGAGGGCGAGCGGCTGGCGTCGTCGATAATCGGCATCGACCGCGCGCTGGAGGCGCTGGAGGGGCTCGACGCGCCCGATCCGGAGACCGAGGCGAAGCGGCAGGAGGCGGCCGACCAGAAGCGGTGGATGAACTTCTTAAAGAAGGCGCTCGGGCGCGAGGACGCCGGCGGCGGGAGCGGCCGCACGCGGTTCTGACCGGTCTTCTTCGGGAGGTTCAGTTCCCGGTGAAATCGATCCGCGAGCCGCTGCCGTCGCCCTTCCCCGCCGAGGGGCCGAGCCGGACGAACTCGTAGCCGTCGTCGTCGAGGTACACCGCGTCGCCGTCGACCGTCACGTCAACCGATTCGAGGACGGCGCCCTCGCAGGGGCCGAAGTTACAGTAGCCGCCGTCGGCCTCGAACGTCGCGCCGTGGGTCTGACAGAACACCTCGCCGTCGCGCACGAACGCGCCGTCGTCCTTGTCGAGCCGGACGTCCGTCCAGTGTTGACAGTAGTTCCGGAACGCGCGCACCTCGCCGGCGGCCCGCGTGAGGACCGCCTCGACCTCGGGGTCCCCGTCCTCGCCCTCGCCGAGGTCGCCCTCGCCCTCGTCGACCGACTCGGGGTCGACCGGGCGCAGCGTCGCGAGCAGCGTGCTCTCCTCGGGAACCTCCTCGACGCCGGCGATCCGGCGGTGCTCGTCCATGTCCGTGCGAGGCCGGCGACCGGCTTGAACGTTGTGCGTTCCCGCGTCGAGGACGACTTCCCCGGTCCGACGCGGGCCGGAGTCCCCTCAGACCCCGAGCCACTCGTCGTCGCGCACCTCGTAGCCGTGTTTCCGACAGTACTTCGCGGCCTGTCGGCGCACGTCTCGCGACCCGGGGACCGTCTCCTTCTCCGCGATCCGGTCGGCGACCCAGTCGGCGATCGCGCGGACGCCCTCCTCGTCGTCGAGCTCGTCGACGTCGCTCAGCGCGCGGAAGGTCCGCTCGAACGCCTCGTGTTGCGACCGGCCGAACTCCTCGTTCTCGAGCGTCGCGGCCGCCTCGACGACCCGCTTCATCGCGGCCGCGACCGCCGGGCGACGGACGCGCTCCCGGACGGTCGCGGGCGTGTCGAACGCCTCCATGTCGGCGTCGGGGAGCAGGTCGGCGACGGCGTACACGCGGGTCGACGATTCGAGTTCGCGCTCGCCGACCTCGGCGACGATCTCGCGGCCCGTCGCCGGGAACGTCAGCGGTTCGAGCGCCGCCTCGAACTCGTCGACCTCGTCGGGGTCGATCGGGGGCTCGGCCTCGTCGCCGCGCTCCAGCTCGGCCTCGACGTCGCGCTCGCGCTGTCGGCGGTCCTCGTCTGCGGCCTGTTTCTCTCGTCCGTCCTTGTCGTCTGCCATCCACCGTCTACGGCTCCCGGCGGGATAACGGTGTGGTCAAAATTGGCGGCGAAACCGCTTCTGCGGCGGGAAATCCGATCACAACCGCTCGCCGTCGTAGGACCCCTCCTCGATCCGCCGGTCGAACAGCCGCGAGAGGAGCGTCGTGAGCGGCCCGGCGACCCCCTCGCCGTCGCCGTCGACCGCGATGCCGTCGACGGTCGCCACGGGTCGGATCTCCCACGTCGAGTTCGTGAGGAAGACCTCGTCGGCCTCGCGGACCGCGTCCGGCGCGTACGTCCCCTCCTCGACCGGGATCCCCTCCGACTCCGCGACCTCGATCACGGTCCGTCTGGTGACGCCGGGCAGGATCGGCCCGTCGAGCGAGGGGGTCTTGAGGGCCGTCCCGTCGACGAAGAAGAGGTTCGCGGTCGCGCCCTCGGCGACGTTGCCGTCGGGGTCGAGCATCAGCGCCTCGTCGGCGTCGGTGACGCGGAGCTCCAGGCGGGCGAGGATTCCGTTGAGGTAGTTGTGCGTCTTCGCCGCGGCCGGGATCGCGCGGTCCGCGACCTTGCGCGTCTTCGTCGTCTGGAGCGCGGCGGGGCCGTCGTGGACGGGGTCGCTCCCGACGCCGCCCCGCGGGAGCGGCTTCGCGATGACGACGACGGTGGGGTCGACCTCGGGCTGCGGGTCGAGCGTGCCGGGCTGGACCCCCCGCGAGATCGAGAGCTTCACGTACGCGTCCGCGAGGTCGTTCGCGGCCAGCGTCTCGTCGACCCGCCGCTTCAGCTCCGCGTCGGCGACCCCGTGGTCGAGCGCCAGCGTCTCGCAGGTGTCCGCGAGGCGCTCCGCGTGCGCCTCCCACCGGAAGACGTCGCCGCCGTACGCGCGCATCGTCTCGAAGGCGGCGTCGCCGTAGGCGAACCCGCGGTCCTCCACCGAAACGGTCGCCTCCGGGGCGGGGACGAGGTCGCCGTCGACGTGGTACCGCAGCGGGTCGTCGTCGCCGGCCGCCTCGGACCCTTCGCCGTCGTCACTCATGCGCTTCGCACCCCTCCACGAAGTTCCGGACCATGCGCTTCCCGCGCGGCGTGAGGATGCTCTCCGGGTGGAACTGGACGCCGACGTGGGGCTTCTCGCGGTGGCGCACGCCCATCACGACCTCTCGCTCCTCGTCGGTGCGCGCGGTCTCGACCAGCTCGTCCGGGAGGTCCTCGCGCTCGACGCACAGCGAGTGGTAGCGCCCGACGCGGAGGCGGTCGGGGAGGCCGGCGAAGACGCCCTCGCCGTCGTGGCTGATCGTCGAGGGCTTCCCGTGGACGACCTCGGGGGCGTGGCCGACGCGGCTCCCGCGGCTCGCGCACAGCGCCTGATGGCCGAGACAGACGCCGAACACTGGCCGGTCGAGCTCGAAGACCGCGGTCGAAATCCCCGCCTCCGCGGGGGTGCCCGGGCCCGGCGAGACGACGACGCCGTCCGGGTCGAGCGCGCGGATCCCCGCGAGGTCGACCGCGTCGTTCCGCCGGACCGTCACCGCGCCGGCGACCTCGCCGACGTACTGGACGAGGTTGTACGCGAACGAGTCGTAGTTGTCGACGACGAGGACCCGCGCGTCGGACTCGCCCGCGCCGGGGCGCCAGCCGTCCCTCCCCTCCGTCGGCTCCGAGTCAGTGCTGCCGCCCGTCATCGCTCGACCGCCTCCTCGGTCGGCTCGTCGGCCTCCCCGATCGCCTCGCCGACCGCCATCCCGCCGGCGGCGAGCGCCTCGTCGACGGCGCTCACGAGGGCGCGGGCCTTCGCGAGCGTCTCCTCGTACTCGGCGTCCGGGTCGGAGTCGTGGACGATCCCGGCCCCGACCCGGAGGTGGTACTCGGCGGCGTGGCGCACCAGCGTCCGAATGACGATGTTCAGCGTCGCGCGCCCGTCGAACCCGGCGGCGAACATCGACCCGGTGTACGGCCCCCGGCGCGTCGGCTCCAGCTCGTCGATTATCTCCATCGTCCGCGGCTTCGGCGCGCCCGTGATGGTCCCGCCGGGGAAGCAGGCGGCGACCGCGTCCGCGAACCCGGCGTCCGGGCGGGCCTCCCCCTCGATCAGGCTCACGAGGTGCATCACCTCGCTGTAGCGGTCAACGCGGCGGTACTCCGCGACGTCGACGGTGCCGAACCGGGACACCTTCCCGAGGTCGTTGCGCTCTAAGTCGACCAGCATCGCGTGTTCGGCGCGCTCCTTCGCGTCGCCGGTCAGCTCGGTCTCCAGTCCGGCGTCCGCCGCCTCCGAGTCCCCCCGCGGTCGCGTCCCCGCGATCGGCTCCGTGACGAGCCGCGCGCCGCGCTCGGGGTCGTCGGTCGGCTCGCGTTCCAGGAGGAGCTCCGGGCTCGCGCTCACGAGGTCGACGCCGCTCGGCCGGTCGGACTCGGTTTCGCCGGTCCCGGCCTCTCCGCTCCCGCCGAACTCGATCAGCCCGGAGTACGGCGCCGGGTTCACCTCGCGGAGCGCGTCGTACGCCTCGACGGCGTGGACCGCGGCCGGCGCGGTGAGCCGCTGGGAGACGTTCGCCTGGAACGTGTCGCCCTCGCGAATGTATTCCTTGACCCGCCGGACCGCGTCGGCGTACCCCTCGCGGCCCACGTCGCTCTCGAAGGTCGCGCTCTCGGCGGTCGGGTCCGGCGCCGGTCCCGCTGCCGGATCGCCGTTCTCGATCCGGTCTATCAGGTCGGCGGCCCGCGTCCGCCCCTCGTCGAACAGCGCGTCGAGCGCGTCGCGGTCGTCGTCTGGGTCGTCGAGCCCCGCCGGCACCCGGGGACAGGCGGTGACGCGGAGCGTGACGGTCCCGTCGACGTCACCGTCGCCGCCGTCCACCGGACACTCCCACGCCGCGATCCGGTCGAAGAGCGCGGCCCGGAGCCGCGGGAGCCCCCGGTCGTCGACCGCGCCGGGGCCGTCGGGCGCCGCCGGCGGGAAGTCCTCCAGTTCGCGGGCGGCGTCGTAGGAGAGCCAGCCGAACGCGCCGCAGGGGTACGGCACCTCGCAGTCCCCGCGGGCCAGCCGCTCGCCGTCGAGGACGCCCTCCAGCGCCGCGAGCGAGGGCGAGGGGCGCCGGTAGTCGCCCGCGGCCCCGGAGTCGTCTCCGTCGCCGGACCGCTCCGGGCTGCTGTCAGATCGCTCCGGGTCGCCGTCCGCGACGACCGCTTCGCCGGAGACGGTCAGCCGCTCGACCGGGTCGACGCCGAAGTACCCCCACCCGGACTGGCCGCCGGTCGTCTCGTAGAAGACGCCGCCGGGGCCGTCGCGCGCCCGGCGGTAGGCCGCGAAGGGGTCGTCGACGGCGACCCGGAGTTCGACCGGTACCCTCGCGCCGTCCGGCGCCACGGCGGCGACCGCGCGGAACCGGTCCCGGTCGGTGTGTACCGTTCGCCTCATGGAACCCTGTTCGGCGGGGGCGGTGAAACAGTTGCGGTCGTCGGAACCGGCCGACCTCAGAACTCGCTCGCGCGGTCGATCCACGTCGCGGCGCGCTTCTCGCCGACGCTCGTCCCCTCGGCCACCGCGGCGGCGTCCGCGCCGGCGAGGTCGTCGACCGTCTCGATGCCGATCTCCGCGAGGCGCTCGGCGTACGCCGGGCCGATCCCCTTGATCTCCTCGACGCTCGGGCCGCGGTCGCCGTCGGCCTCGTCGGCGTCGGCGGCCGCCTCGTCCTCGGCGTCGTCGACGTCGGCCTCGCCGTCCTCGGCCGCCGCGGCCTCCGCCGGTTCGGCCGCCGTCTCGGCGTCGCTCGCGGCCGCCTCCTCGCCGACGAGCGACTCGGTCGAGGCGGCGGCCTCCGTCTCCGCGGCGACCGGCTCGTCGTCCTCATCTGCCTCGTCCGCCGCGGCGGCCGCCGACCCGGCCTCGTCCGCCGGTTCGTCGTCCGCATCGGGCGCCTCGGCGGCCGGCTCGGACTCGGCCGCCGGCTCCGATTCGCGCTCGACCGTCACTTCCGTCTCGCCGGACTCGCGCTCGCCCGAACCGCTCCCGAATCCGAGCTTCTCTTTGAGCTTCTGGAGTAGAGCCATTGCCGGCGGCTACACGTGCGAGATATTTAAAAACCGTCTCCGACGCAACCGCCCGCCGCCGCCGTCCCGCCGGTTTATAAGTGGGGCCGGCGCCTTCCGACCGTATGGACGTTCTCAATCCGGTCATGTGGTCGGTCCACGTCGGCTTCGCCGTCCTCTGGGTCGGCAGCGTGCTGTTCGTCACCCTCGCGATCCTCCCGCCCGCGCTCCGCGGCGACATCGGCGGCGACGCGCTCGGCTCGGTCGTCGGCCGCCTGCGCTGGATCACCCGGATCGGCGCGGTCGCGTTCGTCGCCACCGGCGGCCACATGGCCGGCACGCTGTACACGTTCGAGGGGCTGACGGGGTCGCCCCGCGGCCACCTCGTGTTGACGATGCTCGGCCTGTGGTTCGTCGGAACCGGGCTCGTCGAGGTCGCCGGCTCGAAGCTGGCCGACGGCCTCGACGCCGGCAAGCTCCGGGAGCCCGCTCGCGACGCGAAGCCGTTCCTCTACGGCGCGTCCGCCGTCTCCGTCGGGCTGATCGTCACCGCCGGGCTGCTCGCGAGTCCTGGATTGTTTTAACGAGGCTTAGTTCGGGTAGTCGGGTTCCTTTAAGATGTCATCGACAGCTTATAAATAGCTAATAGCAGATCGGCGGCGAATAGCTCCAAAGCCCCAGTCGCTCGCTTATAAACGGCTGACAACAGATCGGCGGAGGATACCTCCAAAGCCCCAGCCGTGAGGCGGGCGCACGCTCGCTGTGTTCCTCGGTCGCTCACTCCGGTACTTGCTTCGCCTGCGCCCGCCTCACGGCTGCCCCTTTGAGTCCCACCCCGCACCGCACAGCGCCTCACACCTCCCCAGCCTCGTCAGTCGCCGTCGCTTCGCTCCGGCGACTGACTCCCTCGCGCGTGCGACTCGCGGCCTCCGGCCGCTCGTCGGCACGCGCCGCCGCAGTTCTATTTATAAATAGTTGCGCCGCCGCCTCACTCCAACTCCGCGCGCAGCGCCGCGTTCATCGCGTCGACCGGCGCGTCCTCGCCGGTCCAGATCTCGAACGCCTCGACCCCTTGGTACAGCAGCATCCACGCGCCGTCGACGGTCGTCGCGCCCGCGGCGGCGGCCTCGCGCAGCAGCCGGGTCTCGATCGGCGCGTACACCGCGTCGAGGACCGCGAGGTCGCCGTGGAGGTGGTCTGCGGGGACCGGCGTCTCCTCGGGCGCCTCCATCCCGACGCTCGTCGCGTTGACGAGCAGGTCGGCGGTCGCGACGCGGTGAGCGAGGTCGTCGAGGCCGCCGCCGGTCGCGTCCGGCACGTCCGCGGCCAACTCCGTCGCGCGCTCCGCGGTGCGGTTCGCGACGTGGACCGCCGCACCTGCGTCGGCGAGGGCGAACGCAGCCGCCCGTCCCGCGCCGCCCGCGCCGACGACGAGCGCGTCGCGCCCGTCGACGGGCACGTCGTGGTGCGCGAGCGCCCGCGTCACCCCGGCCGCGTCGGTGTTGTGGCCGCGCGGCCGCTCGGCCTCGCCGGCCCGGACCGGCCCGTAGTCGACCGTGTTGACCGCGCCGATGCGCTCGGCGAGCGGGGCGGGGTCGACCGCGTCGAGGGCGTCGCGCTTGAACGGCACCGTCACGTTGAGCCCCGCCACGCCGAGGTCGGCGGCGCCGGCGATCGCCGCGGCCGCGGCGTCGGCGTCCGGCTCGAAGGTCACGTACCGCCCGTCGAGGCCGAGCGCCTCGTAGCCAGCCTCGTGCATCGGCGGTGACAGCGAGTGGCCGACCGGGTTCCCGATCAGTCCGTACACGTCCATGCCCGCTCACGCGGCCGCGACCGACAAAAGGCGGTCGGTCGCGGTCCCGGTCCGCCGGTTCCGACCGGGGATTCACTCCCGCCGGCCGTCGGCGTCCCGCTCCGCGTCGATGACGTCTTCGAGGGTCTCGGTGCCGACGTCGCTGGCGACCTTGACGCCGACGAGCGACACGACGATGCCGCCGACGATGAACGCCGCGAGCTGCTGGACCGGGGTCATCGTCATCCCGTACATCGACAGCGGCTCGTGGATCGCCTCCTGCGCGAGGAAGTAGCCGGCGAACCCGCGGACGACGAGGGCGACCGCGGCGATAACGAACGGGAGGTTGAGGTACGGCGTCCGGATCCCCTCGTCGCGGATCAGCTCGTCGAGGAGCCGCCCCACGGCCGCGGTCACGCCGGCGACGGCGAACCACGGGACCGCCGCGTAGGCGAACTCAACGACCTCGACGATCCGGGGCGACCCGGGGCCCAGGTCCGAGGCGGCGAGGAAGCCGAAGAACCCGCCGACCAGCGCCAGCCCGCCCGCCACCACGTACGTCACGACCGACACCTGCCCGGCGTACAGCGCCTCGCGGACCCGCTCGGGCATGCCCGCCACGAACCGGTCGATCGCGAGTCCTTTATAAAGGAGCGCGGCGCCGAGCAGCCCGGCGACGCCCGCGATCGCCTCGCCAGCGGAGAACTGGGAGAACAGCACTGGCAAGAGCAGCAGCGCGACGCCGATGGGGACCAGCACCGTCGACCGCAGCTGCTCGTCGGCGAGGAACTGCTTCAGCAGGTAGTAGGTGGACTCGATGTCGCGGGCCTGCCGGACGACGACGCGGTCGACCGAGTCGACCGGGATCCGCGACTCCACGACCGGGAGGACCCGTTCGTCCTCCGCGGAGTCGACGACGACGATCGCGGCCCGCGGGTCGTACCGGTCCACGAGGTCGTCGAGCTGGGAGGCGATGGAGCGGTCGGCGCCGACCGCCGTGTCGCTCTCGGCGGAGACGACCGCCACCACCGACTCCTCGCGCTCGTCCCTGAGGTCGCGCGCGACGCGCAGCGACTCCAGCAGGCAGTTCACGCTGGCGTCCTCGGGGTCGTCCAGCCCGGCGTCCGTGACCAGCGACCGGACGGCCTCCCAGCCGGCGACCGGCATCGGGACGTTGGTGGCGCGACCGATCGCCCCGGACCGGTCGACGCAGATGACCAGCGTCGTCACGTGTCGTTCCACACCGCGGCCGGACAAAAATCCTCCCCGTTGGCCGCCCCGCGGCGTTCGGTCTCCCCAGCCGCTCTCTCGCCCGCTATCGGAGTTCCACGTCGATGTCGCCGCCGTCGTCGACGAAGGCGTCCGAGACGCCGCTCCCGGCGGCGAACGCGACGCGCTCGGCGCCGATGCCGAGCCGCTCTGCGAGCCCCCGGTCCGGGGTGAACTCCCGGACCGCTGGTTCCGTCCCGAGCAGGTCGGCGAGCCGGTCCTCGACGTCGTCCTCGGTGCCAAGCTCGTCGACAAGCCCGATCTCCGCGGCGTCGTCGCCGAGGTACACCCGCGCCTCGGTCTCGCGGATCTCCTCGGGGTCCATGTCGCGGCCCTCGCTCACGGTCTCGACGAACTGCTCGTAGTAGCCGTCGATGATCCCCTGGAGGTACTCGCGCTCGTCCTCCTCGATCTCTTTCAGCGGGACGCCGGCGTCCTTGTACTCGCCGGCGGTGAACTGCTCGTAGGAGATGCCGAGCTTGTCCGCCAGCCCCTTGGCGTTCGGCCGGGACCCGACGACGCCGATGGAGCCAACGAGGCTGGCGTCGCGGGCCCACAGCTCGTCGCAGCCGCTCGCGATCCAGTAGCCGCCGGACGCGCAGAGGTCGGTCGCGTACGCCACCGTCGGCCCGTCGAAGTCGGCGGCGGCCCGCCGAATGTCGTCGCTCGGGACGACCTCGCCGCCGGGCGTGTTGAGCTCGACGAGCAGCGCCTCGACGTCCTCGTCCTCGTTGGCCGCCTCGATCTGCTCGACCACGTCGTCCGCGGTCGCGCCGCCCGGGCCCGACAGCGGCGAGGGTCGCCCCTGATTCCGCCGGATCGGTCCCGACACGGTCACCTTCGCCGTGTTGTACTCGTCCGCGTCACCGAACCGCCCGCCGGTGAGGCGCCCGAGGAGCGCGCGGCCCGCGATCGTCGTCGCCGCACCCACCGCGGCGGCCGCGAGCAGCCCCTTCCGTCCGTTCGTCGGCGCGTCGTCCATACCAGCGATTGACGGCGCACGCGTTTATAAGCCGTGGCCGGCGCCGACCGTCGCCGCCGGCCCCGGCTCGATCGTCGCGGCCGCGACGCTGCCCGTCACGCCACTCGTCGCGAAAAACCGCAGAAAACCGCGTCGGAACCGGGGGACTCGACCGACTTACAGGAGGCCGGTCTTCTGGAGCTTCATCAGGTCCTCGGTGTCGAGCGTCTCGCCCTCCTTGAACTTCTGATAGATCTCCTCGGCCTCCTCCTTCTCCTCTTCGCGCTTCTCGGCGCGCTCGTCCTGCCGCTCCTCCTCCTCCTTCTTGTCGAGCTCGCGCAGGCGCTTCTGGACGCGGACGAAGTCCTCGTGATGGCGGTCGGCCGCCTCCTGGGCCTCGACGAAGAGCTCGTGCATCTCGTCGGCCTCGTCGCGGATGTCGTCGGCCTCGCGGTAGGCCTCGATCATCTGGTTGTGGTGCTCCTGGGCCTTGTCCGCGAGCTCCGTCACCTTCTGGTGGTGCTGGGACGCCTCGGATCGGACCTCCTCGGCCTCCTCGACGAGCTCGTCGAGCTCGCTCGTGTCGTCGACCTTCTCCTTCTTCTCGGCGAGCTTCTCGCGTTTGTCGTCGATCTTCTCGATGAGCTCGCGCTCGTCTTCCGCGTCGAGCACCTCGGTCTGCTGGCGGAACTCGAGGTCCTCGATCTCCTCTTCGAGCTCCTCGATGGACTTGCCGGAGCCGAGCTCGAGGTCCTGTTTGAGCTCCTCGACCTCGTCGAACAGCTCGTTGGCCTCGGCGTTGAGCTCGTTGCGCTTGTCCTTGTGCTCCTGGACCTGCTCGTTGAGCTCGTCGCGCTGCTCGCGGTGTTCCTGGGCCTCGTCGACCTTCTCGCGCGTCTTCGCGTTGAGGTCGTCGCGCTTGGAGGCGCGCTCGGACGCCATCTGGTTCAGCTCGTTGCGTCGGTCTCGCAGCTGGCCGGCGCGTTTGATGAGCTGACCCTTGGAGCCGTTCTCCAGGTCGTCCTCAGAAAGGTCCACGTTGTCCGCCTCGTCCATCGGTTCCACGTCGTACTGCTCGATGACTTCTTCTTTCGTTACCATTTGTTATCTCTCCATCACCGCTCCGGCGATAGCGGACGCTCGCTGTGGTGCGTCGGGCCGTCTGCAAGAACTCCCGTTCATTTCAGCGTGCGATTCCACCAGCGCCAGAGGCGTTCTGGTACCCGCAACTACCCCCGGCCGATACATAAATACTTCGGTGATTTTCGTGCGTACCGGTGCCACGGCGCGTGTACCCGACGATTCTTGTGGTTACCGTTCACACGGGTCCGGGGATCGACGGCCGCCGATCAGGACTCGCCGGCGTCCCCGACCTCGTACGAGAGGACGACCCCGTCGTCGAGTCGTTCCGTCTCCGCGAGCGTCAGTTCTGGGAACCCCTCGGTGAAGCCGGCGCCGTCCGCCAGCGTAGGGGCGTCGCGGCCGCCGATCACGAGCGAGCCGACGTAGACGTGGAGCTCGTCCACCACGCCGGCCTCGAAGCAGGAGAAGATCACCTCGCCGCCCCCCTCGACCATCAGGCGGTCGACGCCGCGGTCGGCGAGCGCATCGACCCCCTCGGCGACGTCGACGCGCTCCTCGCCGGCCACGATCACCTCCGCGCCCGCGTCGGCGAGCGCCTCCCGTCGCTCTCGGTCGGTCGCGGCCGAGACGAGCAGGTACGTCGTCGCCGCGTCGTCGAGGATCCGGGCGTCGGTCGGCGTCCGGCCGGTGGAGTCGACCACCACGCGGGCAGGGTCGCCGGGTCGCCCGTTCCGCAGGCGCTCGACGCGGCGGTCCTCCTCGTCGAGCGTGAGGCGCGGGTCGTCCGCGAGGACCGTCCCGACCCCCACGAGCACCGCGTCCGCGGCCGCCCGGACGCGGTCGACCCGATCGAAGTCCTCGGGCCCGGAGATCCGGAGCTGTTCCCGGCGGCGGGTGGCGAGCTTCCCGTCGACGCTCTGGGCCGCGTTGACGACCACGTGCATATGCGAGGGTCGTCCGGACGCGGAATGGTCGTTTCGGTCGGGTGGCGGTCGATCCCGTCCCAACGCGTATCCGGCGCGAGACCGAACCGACCCCCATGAGAACGTCGACGATTCTCATCCTGGTCGGCGCGCTCCTGTTCGTCCTCCCGGTCCCGGGCACGTTCGTCCTCGGGGCGCTGGTCGCGCTCGCGGGCCTCGCCGCTCGCCTCTTCGGGCTCTGACCCGACACGGTTTAGCCGGCCCCGACCGAGCGCCCACCCGTGTCCGACCCAACCGCGCACCACGTCGGGATCACCGTGTCCGACCTCGACCGCGCCGTCGAGTTCTACGCCGAGACGTTCGACCTCGACGTCGTCGCCGAGTTCACCGTCGGCGGCGACGCCTTCGCCGAGGCGGTCGCCGTCGACGGCGCCGCTGCCGAGTTCGCCCACCTCGACGCCGACGGCGTCCGCGTCGAACTCGTCGCGTACGACCCCACCGTCGACTCCGGCGGCGACCCCGAACTGAACCGGCAGGGGGCCACGCACCTCGGGCTCACGGTCGACGACGTCGAGGCGTTCTACGCCGACCTCGCGGACGGCGTCGAGACGCTGAGCCCGCCGCGGACGACCGAGAGCGGGACGACCGTCCTGTTCGTCCGGGACCCGGAGGGGAACCTGATCGAGGTGCTGGACGCCTGAGGAGCGTCCCGGACCGCGCGGGCGGCCCCCGCGGCGGCCTACCCCGCCATCGACTCGCGGAGCACGAGCAGCGACAGCGGGACGCTCGCCGCGACGAGTCCGTACACGCCGCCGAGGATCGGCTCGACGCCGAACTCGGGCGCGAGCAGGTAGCCGCCGGCGAACCCGACCGGGTCGCAGACGACCGCGACGAGGAGTAGCCGTGCCTGAAACGAGAGCGCGTCGAACCACGCGAGGAGGGCCATTACGAACGGTCCTGCGCTCCGCGATCAGATAAAAGTTCGAGCGGACGCGCGGGTCCGGCGGCTGTCGCGGCCCCGTGCGGCCCTCACTTCACCTTCGTACCCGGTCCGGCGTCCTCGTAGGTGGTGAGGAGGTCGGCCTCCTCGCCGGCCGCGAGGACCATCCCGTTCGACTCGACGCCGAACAGCTCGGCCTTCTCCATGTTCGCGAGCACGATCACCTTCGTGTCGGGAAGGTCGCTCACGTCGTGGAGCTGCTTCAGGCCCGCGACGATCGTTCGGGTCTCGGCGCCCAGATCGACGGTGAGCTTCACGAGGTCGTCGGCGCCCTCGATCCCTTCGGCCGCCTCGATCCGCCCCACGCGGATGTCCAGTTCCTGGAAGTCGTCGAAGCTGATGCGGTCGTCGCTGAGGGGTTCGATGTCGGTCATGTCGGTGTCGTCGGTGTCGTCGTCGTTCTCGTCGGCGGCGCTTCCGTCTGCCTCGCCGCCGTCGTCGTCGCTCTCGTCGCCGTCGCCGTCCTCCGACTCGGCGACGCGCGCTTCGAGCTTCTCGTTCAGGTCCTCGACGCGCTCGTCTTCGACCTGTTCGAACAGCTCGGTCGGCTCGCTCAGGTCGCCGGCGGGCCCCTCGCGGGCGGCCTCGACGGTCGCCTCGTGGACGGTGCCGGGCTCGCCGAGCTGGGCCCAGAGCCGCTCGCTCTTCTCGGGGGCCAGCGGCTCGAAGAGGACGGCGATCGCCTTCGCGAGCGCGACGCAGTCGTAGATGACCCGTTCCGCCTCCGCGGGCTCCTCGTCGACGAGCTTCCACGGCTCGTTGCGCTGGATGTACTCGTTGCCGTAGCGCGCGAGGTCGGTGACGGCGTCGCCCAGCGCGCGGACCGAGTAGTCGTTGACCGCGGCCGCGAACTCCTCGACGGCCTCGTCGATCCGCGCCGCCACCTCGTCGCTCGGGGCGTCGGCGTCGGGGCCGTCCTCGTAGTTGCGGTGGGCGAAGAGCAGGGAGCGGTAGAGGAAGTTGCCGACGGTGCCCACGAGCTCGGTGTTGACGCGCTCGGCGAACTTCTCCCACGAGAAGTCGACGTCCTGTTGGAACCCGCCGTTGGTCGCGAGGTAGTAGCGCAGCGGGTCGGGGTGGAACCCCTCGTCGAGGTACTCGTCGGCCCAGACCGCGCGGTCGCGGCTGGTCGAAAAGCCCTTGCCGCCGAGCGTGACGAACCCGCTCGCCATCACCGCGCGCGGCTCCGCGTGGTCGGTCGCCTCAAGCATCGCGGGCCAGAAGATGGTGTGGTGCTGGATGATGTCGCGGCCGATCACGTGAACGATCTCGCCGCCCTCGGGGTGGTCGTCGCTCACGCCCTCCTTCCAGGCGGCCTCCCAGTCGAACGCGTCGGCGCCGACGCGCTCGGAGTACTGCTTCGTCGAGGAGATGTACTCGATCGGGGCGTCGACCCAGACGTATAAGACGAGGTCCTGCGGGTTCTCCCCCGGCAGGTCGATCCCCCAGTCCATGTCGCGGGTGATACACCAGTCCTGAAGCCCCTGCTCGATCCACTCGCGGGGCTGGTTGCGGGCGTTCGAGGTGCCCTCCAGGCGGTCGAGGAAGTCGGAGAGGTAGTCAGCGAACTCGGAGACCGCGAAGAACTTGTGGGTCCGCTCGCGGTACTCCGCGGGGTTGCCGGTGATCGTCGATTCGGGATCTTCGACCTCGCCGGGTTCGAGGTGGCGCTGGCACCCCTCGTCGCACTCGTCGCCGCGGGCGTGCGCGCCGCAGTACGGGCAGGTCCCCTCGACGTAGCGGTCGGGGAGGTACTGGTCGTCGACGGGGTCGTACGCCACCATGATCTCCTTCTCGTAGAGGTGGCCGGCCTCGTCGAGGTCGCGGACGAGCTGCTGGGTGATCTCGGTGTTCGTCTCGTCGTGGGTGTGGCCGTAGTTGTCGAAGTCGACGTTGAACTTCGGGAACGTCTCGGCGTAGCGCTCGTGCCAGTCGAGCGCGAACTCCTCGGGGGAGACGCCCTCCTGCTCGGCGTTGACCGCGACCGGCGTGCCGTGCATGTCGGAGCCGGAGACGAATGCGGTCTCTTGGCCGAGCCGTTCGAGCGCGCGGCTGTACACGTCGCCGCCGACGTAGGTGCGGAGGTGACCGATGTGGAGGTCGCCGTTGGCGTACGGCAGTCCACAGGTCACCACCGCCGGGCGATCGGTGGGGAAGTCGTCGTGGCTCATGTGGTGTGTGTATGTCGTGTGTCGGTCGATCGGGTCTAAAGCCCGCTGGTTCGGGGCCGTCGCCGGCGCGGCGATCGGTCGCGGTCGCGGATCGCCGTCCGCTCCGCGGCTCGCGCGATCGACGGCCCGGACGCTGCGGAGGGCGACGGGATTCGCCGCCGCGTCGGCGCCGGCCGCGTTACCGGCCGACGGCGACGCGACGGGTCCACCCGTCGCTAAAAGGAGCGCATCCGCATCTCGGACCGTCGACGCCGTGTCACGCTTCACGCTTCGGACGGTCCCGTCTAAAAAGCGTCGCCCCGAGCCGGGTTGACGGCGGTCTCGGCCGAGGCCTCAGGGCTCCATCGCCCGCTCGGCGCGGCCGGTGAGTCGGTCCGGATCGAGCCGGTAGAACTCGAACGTCACCTCGCTCGTCGGCTCGCCGAAGACGTCGACTATCGGAATCCGCTCCGTGCGTTCGAGGCCGGCGAGCGACTCCGTCGAGTCCGCGTCGTCGGTGGTCGACACCAACCGACCGCTCGCCACCACGCTCTTCCACCGTCCGTTCGCTTCCCCGTAGGTGACGAACGTGACGCCGCGGTCGGTAGGGTTCGCCTTTCCGCTCTCTTTCCCGACGGCGAGGCGGAAGTAAAACACCTCCTCGACCGGGTCGTACCCGTACGACACCGGCACCGAGTGCGGGGGCTCGTCGCGGGCCGTCGACAGGGAGAGGACCCCCGTTCCCGACCGCCCGAGGAACTCGTCGCGCTCGTCGTCCGCCATCCGAACCGCGTCCGTGCTCTCCATACGCGATCGTCGTGGCGTACGCTAATGAATACCAACCACGGTCCGGGCGGGCGGACCGCTTCGTCCCGCTGCGCCCCGCCTACAGGATCTCGCGGACGATCGCGGCCGCCTCGGACGCCGTCGGCGCGAGCACGTACACGATCGGCTCAATGCCGACCGCGCCGGTCTGGTACAGGACGAGCGTTTCGCCGTCCGCCGGGAGGTCGGCGGCCGCGACCGCGTCGGCGACCGCCTCGCGCGTCGGTCGCTCCGCGTCGAACTCCACGGTCGGGTGGTCGGCCGCGAGCGTGTCGACCGTCTCCGGGTCGTAGCGGAGGTTCACCGCGCCCCGGACGGGGGCGCCCGCCTCGCGGGCCGCGAGCAGCACCGTCGCGACGTGTTCGCTCACGCCGAACTCCGGCTCCCCGGGCACCATCGCCCGGCCCTTCACGTCGACGAGCCGGCCGGGGACCGCGGCGACGTCGTCGACGGTGGCGGCGTCGGCGAGGCACTCGGCGACGTTCGCGCCGACGTTCGGGATGAGCCCGGCGAAGCCGGAGGCGTTCGTCAGGGTCCGAAGGCCGCGCCGGACCGAGGTGAGGACGCGCTCGCGCTCGCGAAGCCCGCTGTCGGGGTCGTGGACCGAGAACTCCACGTCCGCCTCGGCGAGCGCGGGCATCGCCGCCTCGTGGAGGTCGGCGAGGAGGTCGCCCTCCTCCAGCTGGCGGATCAGCACCTCGATCTCGACGAGCGCGGCCACCGGCGTGAGATCGCCGCTCGCGAGCCCCTCGCCCACGCGCTCGACGAGGTTTCGCACGCGCTCGTCGTCGACGATGTCCTCGTGTCTGGCCACGTCGCCGGCGGCGTACTTCGAGACCGCCGACTGGGAGATGCCGAGGGCGTCGGCGACCTCAGACTGCGTGAACCCGCGGTCGCGGAGGTCCTCCGCGAGCATCGAGCGGACGGTCGGCAGGAACTCGTCGACGACGACCTCCTCGATGAACCTCATCGCCCGTCACCCCGCTCCACGTCCGCCGCCCGGTCGGCGTCGTCGAACTCCGGGTCGTCGCCGATCCGCGACGCCTGCGGCCCGTCCTGGTTCTGGTACTTTGAGCCGCGCTCGGCGCCGTACGGCCGCTCTGCGGGCCGCTTCAGCTCCGTGAAGGTGAGCTGCGAGACGCGCATGCCGGGCGAGAGCGCCACGGGGGCGGTCCCGAGGTTCGAGAGTTCGAGGGTGATCTGGCCCTCGTAGCCCGGGTCACAGAGGCCCGCGGTCGCGTGGACGACGATCGCGAGCCGGCCGAGCGAGGAGCGGCCCTCGACGTGGGCGACGAGGTCGTCCGGGATCGCGACGCGCTCGACGGTGGTCCCGAGGACGAAGTCGCCGGGGTGGAGGATGAACTCGTCGCCCTCGTCGACGGTCGTCTCGGTGACGTACTCGCTCACCTCGCCCGCGTCGGTCGGGTGGATGCAGGGGATGTTGGTGCGCTGGAACTCCAGGAACCGCTCGCCGAGGCGCAGGTCCACGCTCGCGGGCTGGACCTGCTGGTCGACGTCGTCGAGCGGCTCGATCGCGAGGTCGCCCTCCGCGAGCCGGTCGAGGATGTCGGCGTCCGACAGGATCATACCGAGAGGGGGAGCGCCAGCGGGTTAAAAACTCCCGAATCCGCGGTCGCGGGCGTCCCCGCGGCTGGCGCGGCCGACCGGTCCGGTGGGACTCAAACCGCCGCGATCACGAGCGCGATCGCGGCGAAGAACGTCGCCACGCCCGCCGCCGCCCCGCGACCGAGGTCGTGTTCGGCCTCCAGCCCGCCGACGACCACGACCCACTGGATCGCGATCGCTACCGCGGACGCGACCAGCAGCGGGCCCGTCGCGCTCGTGATCGCGGCGACGAGGTCCGTCGTGAGCGCCTCGAACGACGACCCCGCGGGCGCCGCGTTCGAGAGCGTGTACCAGATCGCGACGATCCCGGCGCCGAGCCGGAGCAGCTCCGCGCCGAGGGCCCACCCGGCGATCACGAAGGAGTCGGCGACGGAGCCGGAGCCGCCGGCGACGAGCGCCCCGACGTGGAGCGCGAGCGCGAACATCACCCACCAGAGCGGCACGCCCAGCAGGCCGTAGTGGATGTATCCGCCCGCGGCGTCGCGCAGTTCCTCCCCCGCGTCGACCTCGATCCGCTTCGGCTCGTCGCACTGCTCGCCGATCACGGAGTCGGGGTCGTCGCCGAACGTCTCGCAGGTCGACTCCGAGGGGCGATCCGGGTTGTCGACGGTGATCTGCTGGTCGACCGTCGCGTCGAAGACGGCCCCGAGCGCGATGATTCCGACGCTGGTGCCGATCGTGACGACGACCAGCATCGCGACCGCGACGGTCCCGGCTCGGGGGGAGCCGAAGGCGTCGCGGACGCGGTCGATGAGGCTGCCGGGCAGACTCGCGAGGGCGGCGAACGGGGAGGGCATCGGCGGGTCATCGCCGCCGACGGACAAGTGCTTTTCCGCTCGGTGGCGGCGACCGCGGTCCGGGACCGATCCGACGCCTCACGCGGGCCGCGTCACTCCCGGTCGAGTTCGGTCTCCGCGTCGGCGTCGGTCTCCTCGGCCTCGCTCGCGGCGGCCTTCCGCGCGCGGTCGGCCGCCAGTTCGCGATCGATGTCGTCCTCGACGTACCCCATCGACTCCACGGTGACGACGTTGCCGCCGCCGGGGTCGACAACCATCACCTCCTCGCCCTCGTCGATCTCGCCGTCGATCGACCGGGCGGAGTAGTGGGGGCTGAAGCCGCCGCCGGTGAGTTTCACCTCGCCGCCTGTAGGGGTCACCCGCTCCGTGACCGTCCCCGTCTTCCCCTTCAGCGAGTCGCTGTCGCTGGTCTGTTGCTGCCCTTTCCCGCCGTAGAGGTCGAACTCGTGGTAGCCGTAGAAGGCGGCGGCGCCGAAGGCGAGCGTCAAGAACGCCATGAGCAGCGTGAGGAGGACGCCGGCGACGCCGAGCGAACTCAACACGAGCCCGCCGAGCCCCGCGCCGATGAGCGCGATACCGACGACGATGAAGTTCGCTCCCGGGGCGAGCGCCTCCGCCATCGAGAGCAGCAGCCCCGCGGTCAGAAGCAGGAGCGGGAGAGTGTCCGGCGAGAGGAGCCCGGACTGTGCGAGCGCGTTCATGTTCGGTCCTACGGCCGCGGCCTGATAAGTGGTGCGCGGCCGCGGTGTCGGTCGAGCGGCCGTCCCCTCTCGGTTCGCGCCCGACCGGCGGCGACCTGGCTCAGAACCCGACCAGCAGGACGCCGACCGTGAGCGCGACTCCGAGGACGACGAAGACCGCGTGTTCGAGGGTGACGTCCCCGGGCTCTATCGGCTCGTCCGCGGGCGTGGCGGTGTCTTCCGTGACCCCGTCCGGCCCGACGTCGTCGACCGCGAAGCGCCACTCGCGCCCGTCGTCCGGGCTCTCTTCGCCGGCGTCGTTGGCCCGCGTCCGCTCGCCGAACTCCGCCGACTCCGGGGCGCCGGCCGAGTTCTCCTCGCGGGCGTCGTCGCCGGATTCGTCGCTCATGGACGAGCGTACGCGACTCCGTAATAAATGGCTGGCGGGCGCGGGCGGTCGGATCGGTCTGGCGGATGGGGTCCGCGCGGGACGGGGCGGGACGGCGGGCCCGGTTCGGCGGAGCGGCCTACCGCTCGCGGGCCGCCCGGAGGACGTCGCCGTCGTAGACGACGCCGCGTTCGCCGTCGACGGTCACCGTGGTCCCGTCCGCGACGGACTCGGGCAGGCCGGCGCCGGAGACCATCGGCACGCCGAGTTCGCGCGCGACGACGGCGGGGTAGCCGGTCATCCCCTCGCGGGCGTCGATGACCCCGGCGATCCGGTCGAGGTCGCCGGAGAACTCGCCGTCGAAGTCGGCGCCGAGCGCGACGACGGCGCCGTCCGGCAGCGCGTCGAGGTCGCCGTCAGCGGTCCGGTGGACGGGGCCGGCGACGCGGCCGGCGACGACCGCCTTCCCGGTCACGAGCGTCTCGGCGGCCACGTGGACCTTCAGGGTGTTCGTCGTGTTCGTCCCCTCGAACTCGGTGAGCATGCCGGAGAGGACGACGAGCGTGTCACCCGACTCGGCCCCGCCGGTGTCGAGGGCGGCGTCGACGGCGTTGTCGAGGACCGCCTCCATGTCGTGGGCGTACTCGGTCAACACGGGGCGAACGCCCCACGAGAGCGCGAGCTGTCGGCGGACGCGGTCGTTCGGCGTCGTCGCGACGACGGGGACCCCCGGCCGGAACATCGCGGTCTTGCGGGCGGTGAAGCCGGACTCGGAGACGGCGACCACCGTCGAGGCGCCGATGTCGCGCGCGAGGTACCGCGCCGAGCGAGCCAGCGCCTCGGTGCGCGATCCCTCGTCGGCCGTCGGGACGCGCTGCTCGCGCGTCTCGGCGTACTCGCCGCTGGCCTCGACCTGCCGGACGATCCGGTCCATCGTCTCGACGACGTTGACGGGGTCCTCGCCGATGGCGGTCTCGCCGGAGAGCATGACGGCGTCGGTGCCGTCGAGGACGGCGTTCGCCACGTCGGAGGCCTCCGCGCGGGTGGGCCGCCGCGAGGAGACCATGGAGTCGAGCATCTCCGTCGCGGTGATGACGGGGACGCCCTCGTTGACGCAGGTCCGGATGATCCGCTTTTGGATCACCGGAACGTCCTCCAGCGGGCACTCGACGCCGAGGTCGCCGCGGGCGACCATCACGCCGTCGGCGGCGTCGACGATCTCCTCTAAGTTCTCGACCGCGCCGGCGCGCTCGATCTTCGCGACGATCGGGATGTCGTCGCCGCCGCGGGCCTCCAGCTCGTCGGCGATCTTGTACACGTCGTCGGCGTCGCGCACGAAGGAGGCGGCGACGAAGTCGGCGTTCGTCCGGGCCGCGAGGTCGAGCTCCGCCTCGTCCTCCGGGGTGATGAGGTCGACGTCGATGGCGACGCCCGGGAGGTTCACGCCCTTCCGGGAGCCGAGCTTCCCGCCGGAGACGACCGTCGCGACCACGGACTCGCCCTCGACGTCCTCGACGCGACACTCGATCCGGCCGTCGTCCAGCAGGATCGTGTCGCCCGGTTCGGCGGCCCCGATCGAGTGGGTGAGGCCGACGCGCTCGGGCGTCGCGTCGTCGCCTTCGAGGAAGGTGACCTCGGAGTCCGTCGCGAGTTCGATCGGCTCGTCGATCTCGGCGGTGCGGACCTCCGGGCCCTTCAGGTCGACCATCACCGCGAGCGGGTCGTCGATCTCCTCGTCGACGGCGCGGGCGCGCTCGATCACCGTCTCCCGGTGGTCGGTCGTTCCGTGGCTGGCGTTGAGCCGGACGACGGACATCCCCGCGTTGGCGAGGCCGCGGATCGTGTCCCGGTCGTCCGAGGCGGGACCGATCGTACAGACGATCTTGGCGTTTCGCATGTCGCCGGGTTCGACGTAGCGCCGGAAAAAGGCACCCGGTTGCGTCGCTCCCGAGTAAACGTTCGTGAAGGACGATCGCAGTCGATTCCAGGTCTGGGCTGCGGTGACTGTTTATAAACGAACACGTGGCGGCGCGTGCCTCCGAGCGCCCGCCAGGGCGCGAGGAGCACGCGCGAGGGAGCGGTGAGCGACGGGCGACCGGAGGGAGCCCCGAGCGAACCGCGAGGCTGGGGGGGTGCGAGGTGCGGTTGCGGTGCGGGGCGGGACTCAAAGGGGCAGTCGCGAAGAGCGCGGAGGCGACGTAAGGACCGCAGGGAACGAGCGTAGCGAGTGACCGAGGACCGCAGCGAGCGTCCGCGCTCTTCGCGACTGGGGCTTTGGCGGCGTTCGCCGTCGATCCGCGGCCAGTTATTTATAAGTGAGCTGTCGGAGCGTTGGCGGCGTTCGCCGTCGCTTCGTCGGCAGCCAGTTATAAAAGACCGGCCGAGTGCGTGGAGGGGGCCGTCCTCGAAGCGTCAGCGGTGGGTTCTCAGTCGTCCGCGGGGGCGGGCGCGCTGCCGGTCGAGAGGTTCACTTCGGGCGCGTCGACCTCCAGCTCGTCGAGCGCGGTCTGTGCGGCGCGCTTCCCCGACACCAGCATCGCCCCGAACGTCGGGCCCATGCGCGGGAGGCCGTGGGCGGTCGCGACCGCCATCCCGGAGGCGATCAGGCCGTCGTGGACGACGCCGGTGTGCTCGACGACGGCGTCCTCGCTCTCGCCGACCCACATCGAGTCGTGGCCGGGCGAGTCGTGGCCGGGGGCGCCGTACTCGCCGTCGGCCGTCTGGTCCATGCCGGTGTTGTGCTCCTTCGCGTGTTCGATGCCGGGCGCCGAGAGGACGCCGCGCTCGTCGAGCTTGCTGATCGCGACGGCGTCGTGACCGGTCGCGTCGATGACGAGGTCGGACTCGACCGCGATCGGGTCGACGCAGGTGATCTCGCGCGGGAGCGCGTGGACCGGCGTCCAGTTCATCACGATCCCGCCGACCTCGTGGTCGTCGCGGACGACGAGGTCCGTGAACTCGGTCATGTTCTGGACGCGCGCGCCGGCGTCGCACGCCGCCTTGATCAGCCCGGAGCAGGCCTCCGGCCCCGCGGCGGTGTAGAGGCCGTCGACGTCGTCTACCGGCTCGTACTCCACGTCGAGGTCGTCGAGGATCTCCTGGGCCGGGTCGCGCACGGTCACCGTGTTCATCAGGAACCCGCCGAGCCAGAAGCCGCCGCCGAGGTAGTTGTTCTTCTCGACGATCATCACCTTCACGCCGCGCTCGGCCAGCTCCTTCGCGGCCATCAGCCCGGAGGGGCCGCCGCCGAGAATGATCACCTCGGAGTCCGTGAAGTCGAGGAACCCGTCGGTCCACTCGGTGCCGATGGCTCTCGTTACGTCCGTCTCGCTCACGTCCGCGAAGCCGTTGAATCCCTTCATACAACTTGGTAGTATTACTTGGTTGTGAAATACGTTGCGGTCGATGCGGAGTTGTATATATAAGATCTTCCGGCAGACCGGCGGCGAACACCGCCAAAGCCCCAGTCGCGAGGACGAAGACGCGCGACTGGGGCTTTGAGTCCCGCCCGCACCGCCCCGCACAGCAGCCTCACGCCTCCCCAGCCTCGCGGTTCGCTCCGGGCTTCCTCCGGTCGCCCGTCGCTCACCGCTCCCTCGCGCGTGCTGCTCGGCCGCAGATGCGGCCTCGCAGGCACGCGCCACCGCCGCGTCGGGTCGTCTGCTATCGTCGCGCGTACCGTTCCGACCGCCGCGACTCGCAGCCTTTTTACCTACGCTGGCGGTAGAAGTGGCTACTATGGCTGAGGACAAGGCTCGAAGCACCGGCAGCGCGGGCCGATTCGGCGCTCGCTACGGCCGGGTCTCCCGCAAGCGGGTCCAAGACATCGAAGCGGAGATGCGCAACGCGACCGTCGACGGCGACGACGTCAAGCGCGTGGGTACCGGCATTTGGGTCAACGAGGAGACCGGCGAGACGTTCACGGGCGGTGCGTACCGCCCCGAGACGCCCGGCGGTCGCACCGTCCGCCGCTCCATCCGCGCCGCGCTCGCCGACGAGGAATAGGACGATGAGCTACAAGTGCTCCCGCTGTAAGCGCGACGTCACCCTCGACGAGTACGGCGGCGTGCGCTGCCCGTACTGCGGCCACCGCGTCCTCCTGAAGGAGCGCGGCGGCGACGTGAAGGAAGTGAACGTCGAGTAATCCGACGCTTTCGTCTCCCTCTCGGACCGTGACGCGCGCACACGAGACGGTCCTCTCGTTCACCTACCCCTCCGAGCGGCGCGCACGGGTCGTGGCCGCCGCGCTCGGTCCCGAAGTCGGCGAGATTGACGACGCCCGGTCGAGCGCGACCGTCGACCGCGAGGGCGACGCGGTCCGCGTCCGCGTGCTCGCCGACGACCTCGTGGCGCTGCGCGCCGGCGTCAACAGCTGGTCGCGGCTGGTCTCCGTCGCCGATGGCGTCGGCGCGGGACGGGATTGAGGCTCACCGGATACGCCGATACCGCCCCCTCTCGGGCCGCTGCGCTCCGAATACCCCGTCGTCCGAGAAGTAAGGGGTTTTTCTGTCCGGGTCGCCTCGGTCCGCCCATGCAAGGGAACATGCCGCCCGAGGCACAGGAGAAGATCGAGGAACTTCAGGAGCTTCAGGAGACCGCACAGCAGGTCGCCGAGCAGAAGGAGCAGGCGGAGTCCGCGCTCAACGAGTCGAAGACCGCCCTCGACGCCCTCGAAGACGTCGACGAGGACGCGGGGATGTACCGCGAGATCGGCGAGGTCCTCGTCGAGACGGACTACGAGTCCGCCTACGACGACCTCGAAAACAAGGTCGACTCGCTCGAGGTCCGCGTCGAGCAGCTCCAGAAGCAGGAGGAGCGCGTCGAGGAGCAGTTCGACGACCTCCAGAGCGAGCTCCAGCAGATGCTCCAGGGCGGCGCGGGCGGCGGCGGCCCGATGGGACCGGGCGGCCCGGGCGCCGGCGGCGCGTAAGGCCGTGACCGACGACGGAACCGACGCTTCCGAGGCCGACGGCGGCGCGGACGACGCCGCGGGGCCGAGCGACGACGAGGTCGTTCGCACCGCCGCCGAGGCGGCCGAGGGGATCGTGTTCAAGCACTACGACCAGTCGACGGTCACGGACCTCGACGTCACCGTCACGTTCGAGGAGGGCGTCCTCGACGTGGACGTCTACCTCAACGCGCCCGAGGACGCGGAGCCCGACCGCGAGGCGGTCGCGCAGGAGGCCGTCGAGACCGCGGGCGAGGCCGTCGACGAGCTGTTCGCCGAGTAGGCCGCGCGCCCGTCTGTCAGGCGGCACGCCCGTCAGCCGGGCGGCACACCCGTTTTTCCGGAGTCGATGTCGGACCCGAGGAGCCGCTTCTGCCGCTAGGCGCAGCTGCTCTCCCCCTCTCGTAGTAAACTATTAATAATGACATTGAGTACCGTTGCCACATGTCATCTCGTGACGGCGGTACCACGGCGTTCGACCGGCTCCGGGCGCGCTTCGACGGCCGGACCTTCGCCTGCGAGGAGTGCGGGTTCGTCGACGAGGAGAGCGAGTGGGCGGCCGCGACGACGGGCGCGACCGTCGAGTACCGCCACGAGTGCCCCGGCTGTGGCGACACCACGGTTCGGCGGTACCGGCTCTGAGACGGGGGCGCGAGACCGATACCGATGTACGACGCGATCCTGTGTCCGACCGACGGAAGCGCCGGGAGCGCCGCCGCGATCGAACAGGCCTGCGGGCTCGCCGCGCTGACGGGCGCCCGGATCCACGCGCTGTTCGTCGTCGACGAGGGTATCGCCGGCGCCGACGAGTGGGATCTGGTCGTCGAACGCGAGGAGGAGCGCGGAGAACGCGCGCTCGACGCGGTCGCGGAGGCGGCCGCGGAGCGGGGCGTCGAAACTGAGCTCCACCTCCGTCGCGGTCGCCCGCACGAGGAGATACTCGACGCCGCGACTGACTACGGGGCCGACCTGATCGTGATGGGGACTCACGGCCGCACCGGGATCGGGCGCTTCGTCACGGCGGGGTCGGTCGCCGAGCGGGTCGTGCGACACAGCGAACTCCCGGTGTTGACGGCGCACATCAGAGAATAGTCTTCTGCTCCCGTCGGAGGCCCTACGCCGACTCGCAGATCGCGACGAAGTTCTCGAAGACCTCCTCGCCGCGCTCCGTGTGCGCGACCTCGGGATGCCACTGGACGCCGTACAGCCCCGCGTCCGGGTTCGACATCGCCTCGATGCCGCAGACGTCGGAGGTGGCGGTGCGGGCGAACCCGTCGGGCAGCGCCGTCACCTCGTCGGCGTGGGAGGCCCAGACGCGCGTCTCCGGCGCGAGCGAGCCGACGAGCGGGTCTGCGTCGTCGGTTATCTCGACGTCGACGTCGGCGTAGCCGCCGTAGTCGCCCGCGCCCACCGCGCCGTCGAGCTCGCTCGCGATCAGCTGCATCCCGAGGCAGATGCCGAGGACGGGAATATCGCGGTCGAGGTAGTCGGGCGCGTTGCCGACGCGGTCCATGTCCGGGCCGCCCGAGAGGACGACCCCGTCCGCGTCGACCTCGTCGGCCGGCGCGTCCGCCGAGATAATCTCGGTGTCGACGCCGAGGTCGCGGAGCGCCCGCCGTTCGAGGTGGGTGAACTGGCCGTGGAGGTCGATGACGACGATCCGGGTCATGCCTCCGGTTGCGGGCTGTCGCACAAAAGCGGCTCGGAACGGAGCGCAGTATCGTGGTGATTTCGGCTACTGAGTTCCAGCTTCAATACACAAACGCGGATCGATCAGAGGTCCAACGGACCGCGCTTCGTGAACTCGCGGAGCAGCACGGTCGCGTACGAGCCGCTCGGGAGCGCGAAGGCGAACCGCGGATCGCCCCCTTCGAACGTCACGTCGAGGTCGGTGCGCAGGAGGACCGCGCGCCGCGTCCCACGGGAGTCGAACTCGCGGGGGAGCGCGAAGTCGCCCGGCTCGACCCCGGCGTCGGCGAGGACCTCGCGCTCGATCTCGCCCGGCTCGCCGTCGCCGAGCTCCGTCTCGGTGCCGACGAGCGGCGCGGTGACGAACGCCCGCCCGCGCTCGCAGTGCCGCGAGACCACGTCGACCCGGTCGGCGTCGACCCGCTGGAGCCGGTCGGTGTCGGGCGCGTACAGTTCGTCGGGCGCGTCGGCGTCCGCGAAACACACCACGTCGCCGGCGACGGGGCGGTCGAACGGGAGCCCGCGGCGCAGCCGCTCGCTCACGACCCGGTTGAAGCAGTACGACTGCGCGGCGTTGACGAACAGCCGCTGGAGGTTCGAGGGCACCGCCTCCAAGGCGTGCCACCAGTCCTCGTCGTCGGGCGGCGCGTCTGGGTCGACGCCGCGGTCGGCGAGCCGGTGGACCATCGACCGCTCGAACCGGAGCTTGCCGGGGATCGCCTCGAGGCAGGCGGCCCAGTCGCCGTCGCCCGTGCCGTCGGCGGCGGCGCGGTCGGCGTCGTCGGAGCCGGAGCCCTCGTCGACGCCGAACGCCGCGTCGACGCGGTCGCGCGCGGCCCGGGTGTCGTCGGGCTCCGTCTCGGCCGGGTTGCCGGCGTACAGCCGGACCGCCTCGCGCGGGTCCTTCCGCGCGATCGCGAGCCCCACGAGGTGCGTCACCGGCCGCCGGCTACCGAACCGCTGCTGGCCGAAGTAGTTCGGGACGCCGACGGTCGCCTCGGTCGGAGCTCCTCCCTCGCCGTCGGGAGGAGCCTCTCCGTCGCCCGCGAACGCCCGCAGATCCCGCACCGCGTCGGCGACGCGGTCGGGCGCCTCCTCGACCGCGTCCGCGACCCGGATCTCGAAGGCGTTGCCGGCGAGGTCGCCGAACGAGAGGCTCCGCCCCGACCGGCCGAGCGCCTCGATCTCGGCGCCGCGGATCTCGGGGAGCTCGTCGGCGCCGATCCCGCGGACCGTGAACAGCTGCGTGGTGACGGCGCGCTTGTCCTTCGTCCCCGCCCACGAGACGCGCTCGCGGCTGATTCCGAGCGCGTCCGAGAGGCGGCGCGCGAAGTCGTTCGTGTCCCAGTCGCGGAGGGTCGCCCGGAGGACGAGCTCGGGGTAGCTTCCGGGTTCGGCGTCGAGCGGCTCCGCGTCGAACGCCTCCAGCTCGCGGACCCGGAAGTCCTCGGGCGACTCGCGGAGCCGGCCGCCGATGCCGTCGGCGTCGCTGACGTAGTACTCGATGCCGACCGCGCGCTCGGTCGGGTGCGCCTCGCGAAGCGTGCGTTCGGGGGCCATTCAATACAGCGAGAGGTCGCCGGTCACGCGATCGACGCTGTCGTCGCGGGCGGGCCCGACCGCGAGCGCGGTGACGGTCCCCGGTTCGAGTTGGGTGTGACCGGCGTCGCGGACGATCGCGTACGGGAGCCCCTCCTTGTCGGCCTTGTCGGCCAGCCCGAACAGCTGGCTTTCGGAGTCGCCCTTCAGCACGACCTTCTTCTGTCCCTCGCCCTGCCACTTCTTCCGGGCGCGCTTCCCCGCGTCCTGGTACGCCGACAGCGACGCGTGCGCGACCTGCGCGGCGAGCTTCCCCTCGCCCATGCCGATGTCCGTCCGGGCGACGATGGCCTGTTTCATACCGTCTCCACCGCCGCCGCGGGTTTAGCGCTTTTCTCTCCGCCGCCGAGCCGCGGGGCTCGTCGTCGCCGGTCGAAATAGGAAGGGGCGGGGGACCGACCGCGGCCGATCAGTCGTCGGCGGGCGCCGCGCCGCCGCGGGAGGCCGAGCCGAGGCCGGCCGCCATGTCGCCGACCGTCCGCTCGTTGTTGACGACCCAGCGCAGCAGGAGGAACGCGAAGAGGTACTTCGCGATGATGTCCATCCCGCTGTACGCCCACGAGGTGATCGCGACGTCCAGCACCGCGATCCCCTCGGCGCCGAGCGCCCAGAAGATCGGGTAGCCGAGCCAGAGGACCACGGTGAGCACCTTCAGCGTGTTGAAGATGTCCGCGGTGCCGGCGACCTCCGCGTCCCGCGCCCACTCGGCGAGCAGGATGTAGAGGACGACGACGAAGAACGCGCAGCTGATCCCGTACCAGACCCACCGCAGCAGGAGGGAGGACGTGGTCAGCGCGGCCGCGAGCCCGGTGATACACATCCCGACATCGGCCACCACGGCGGTGAACAGCTTGCTCAGGTTCGACCCGGCGAGCAGGCCGAGCGCGACGAGGATCATCGGCGTCGAGAACGCCCACGTGAGGTATCGGCCCCACGGGGTGAACACGCCGCCCTCCGGTCCGGCGCCAGCGCCGGCGAGCGCGTGTCCCGCCGGCATCTCGAGGAAGCTCACCGTGAGTCCGGAGACGAGCCCCGTGTAACTGGAGATGGACACCAGCGGTACCATCAGGGTCGCGACGAAGATGAGCTGCGCGCGCGGGTCCTCCACGTTCCGTCCCATATAGACGAACAGGAGGATCGACAGGCCCGCGAGGGCGATGTTCACCCAGAGCGACGCGCTCAAGAGCGTGTTGCTCTGGATGAACTGGAATATCTCGGTCTGCGTCATTTCGAGCGGGACTGTTCCGCTTGCGAGTAAGTCAGCCGCTGCTGTTTCGATCATGCGACAGTGCTAATCACGTGGCGTATTTATTAAATGTACTAACCTGACTGGTAAGGTTTTTCTGTCCGTTTTCGATCTCGCGGCCTATTTTTCGAAATATTTTTTCTCTTATCACTAACTGTGGACGTTCGTTTCGTTCTTTGTCCGCCCCGCTCTGCGCCTCGCCGCTCCGCTCTTCCCGGCGCCACTCACCGACCCACCAGCGGCAGCCGATCGAGGGGCCCCCCACCGGCCGCGTCCGCCTCGACCGCGGCCGCGCAGTGCTCGCCTCCGAGCAGGCACATCGGCACGCCGATCCCGGGGTTGCTGCTCCCGCCGACGTAGTAGAGCCGGTCGGTCCCGCGGACGCGCGGTCCGGGACGGAGCGGCCCGGTCTGCGACATCGTGTGCGCGAGCCCGAGCGCGCTTCCGCCGGGCTGGTCGAACCGCCCCGCGAACTCGGAGACGCACACCGACTCCTCGGCGACGATTCGGTCTCGAAGGTCGACGCCGGTCCGGGACGCCACCGCCTCCAAGACCCGCTCCCTGAGCGCCGCCCGCCGGTCCGGGGTGTCGTCGAGCCCCGGCGCGAGCGGCACGAGCGTCACGACCGCCTCGTGGCCGTCGGGGGCGACCGACGGGTCCGTCCGCGACGGGACGTTCACGTACACCACCGGTTCCGTGTCGCCGGTCGGCCACCCGGGGTCGTCGAAGATGGCCGCGAAGTGCGGGTCCCAGTCCGTCGGGAGCGCGAGCGTGTGGTGCTCCAGCTCCGGCAGCTCCCCCTCGACGCCGAGGTACAGCAGGTGCGCCGAGGGGCCGTACGTCCGGCGGCCCCAGTAGTCGCCGAGCCGCGGCACCGTCCCCTCGGGGAGCAGCTCGCGCTCGACGTGCGCGGGCGGCGCGTTACAGACGACCCGGTCGTGGACGTAGCGGTCGCCGCCGAGCTCGGCCTCGACGCCGCCGTCGATCGGCTCCAGCCCCGTCACCTCGACGCCGGTGTGGACGTCGGCGCCGGCGTCGCGGGCGACCGTCTCGACGGCCTCGATCACCTCGTACATCCCGCCCATCGGGTAGTAGACGCCGAGCCCGTAGTCGACGTGGCTCATCAGCTGGTACAGCGCCGGCGTGTTGTGCGGCGACCCGCCGAGGAAGACGAGCGTGTACTCCAGCAGCTGCCTGAGCTTCGGGTGGTCGACGTACGACCGCACCGTCTCGTCGAGGCTGGACAGGAGATCCAGCTCCCGCCCCCCGGCGAGGACGTCCAGCGAGAGGTAGTCGCGGAAGCGCGACCGCCCGGGGAGCACGAACCGCTCCATGCCGGCGTCGTACGCCCGCTCCGCGTCGTCGAGGTACTCGCGGAACGCCGCTCCCGCCCCGTCCTCGTACGACTCGAACAGGTCGGCGGCGGCCGCGGGGTCGGCGGGGACGTCGGCGCGGTCGCCGTCGTCCCAGAACACGCGGTAGTGCGGGTCGAGCCGCGTCAGCTCGTAGAACTCCTCGGGCGAGCGGCCGAAGTCGTCGAAGAACCGTTCGAAGAGGTCCGGGAGCAGGTACCACGACGGGCCGGTGTCGAACCGGAACCCGTCGAGCTCCAGTCGCCCGGCGACGCCCCCGACGCGCTCGGCCCGCTCGTACACCGTCACCTCCGCACCGGCGGCCGCGAGGTAGGCCGCCGCCGAGAGCCCGCCGACGCCGCCGCCCACTACCCCTACCGACTCCCCGCGGAGCGACTCGTCGCTCATGGGTACGGTAGGGACTCGTGCCGTGTGAGTGGTTGCCAACTCTCGACGGGGCTTTATCAAGCGGGCCGCCGGCCCGCCGCGAGGCGTACTCGTTCGGGGTCCTTTTTTTCCGGCTTCGCCCCCGAGATCGACACATGGGACAGCGGTCGCGGTCGTCCGACTCCAGCCGCGCCGAACGCCCGGGATCGGTCGGCCCCTCGGGCTCTGACGGCGGTGGCACCTCGGACGCGGCCCGGAGCGGCTCGGACGCGGCGCGAGACGCCGGGCGGTCCACCGGTGCGGTCGGCTCCGGCGGCGCCGGCGTCCGCGTTGAGGTTGTGGTCCGCGACCCGACGCCCGCGCCGGTGGCGGCGGCGCTGCCGCCGGGCGCGGTCGCGGAGGACGTCGACCGCCTCCGCGTCGACGGCGCCGCAGTCTCGCAGTTCCGCGCCGACCGCGCCGTCGACGCCGAACTCGTCTTCGACGGGGGCGACGAGTTCGTCTACCGCTGCCGGAGTCGGGCGCCGGACCAGTTCCCGTCCGACGCCGTCGAGTCGCTCGGCTACCCCGTCTCGTCGGTCACGGTCCGGACGGCGCCCGACCGCGTTCGGCTCGGGCTCTCCCTGCCCGCGGCCGACCCGCTGGGGGACGTGATCGACGCGCTGGAGGCGACCGGCGGCTCGGTGCGGCTCGAACGGCTCACCAGCTCCGGCGGGGCCGACACCCGCTCGGACCCAGTCATCGTCGACCGGGGGCGGCTCACGGAGCGGCAGCGCGAGGTGGTTCGGACCGCCCACCGGCTCGGCTACTTCGAACACCCCCGCGAGGCGAGCGCGACCGAGGTGGCCGACGCGATCGGGATCGCCCGCGCGACCTTCTCGGAACACCTCGCGGCGGCGCAGCGCCGCGTCTTCGATGACCTCGTCGGCGGGTGAGGCCCGCCGCGGTCGCCCCGGCGCGTCGGGGTCGGCTCGCCCCTCGCCCGGGGCCAGAAATCCGTTCTCACGCGGCGGGGGCGACCGCGGTATTGAAACCGTTCAGGTGCCCAGGTAAGGTATGTATCGCAGACGGTTCCTCCGGTCGGCCGGCGCCGCCGGGGGCGCGGCGGCGACCGTCGGCCTCGCCGGGTGCGCGGGCGTCGGCGGCGAACCGGACTTCGACGTCGGGATGCTCGCGTCCGCCTACCAACCGAGAGAGATCACGGTCTCGGTCGGCGACACCGTCGTCTGGGAGAACACGAGCGCGCGGTCGCACACCGTCACCGCGACCGCGGGCGGGATCCCCGACGACGCGGAGTTCTTCGCCTCCGGCGGCTTCGACGACTACGAGACCGCGCTGTCCGCGTGGCAGTCCGACTTCGGCGGCAGGATGGAGAACGGCGACCGCTTCGAGCACACCTTCACCGTCTCCGGCGCCTACGAGTACGTCTGTATCCCCCACCGCGAGGGCGGGATGTTCGGGACCGTCGTCGTGGAGGAGTGATCCGCGTGGCCCGTCTCGCCACCGTCCGACCAACCGCGCCCCGCGCCGCCGACCCCGTCCGACCAACTGCGGCTTGCTCCGCCGAATCCGGCCGCCGAAACCCGTTTCCGCCCGCGCGCCGAACGGTCGGTGACTGATCTCCATGGCCCTCTCGCCGCTCCTCGGAACCGACGTGTTGCTGTTCGCAGCCATCGGGCTGCTCGGCGGCGCCCACTGCATCGGGATGTGCGGCCCGCTCGTCACGGTGTACGCGAGCCGGATGGACGCCGACGCCGGGCGGACCGACGGCGGCGAGGCGGGCGCCGCGCGCACCGCGAGCGGGACCTCCGGCCGCGAAGGACACCTGACAACCTACGAGGTCCGCCAGCACGCGCTGTTCAACCTCGGGCGCGCGGCGAGCTACGCGACGATCGGGACCCTTCTCGGCGCGCTCGGCGGCGCGGTGTTCGTCACCACCGCGACCCTCACCGGCGCCGCCGAGACCGTCCGCGGCGGGGTCGGCCTCCTCGTCGGCGCGGCCGTGATCCTCGTCGGCATTCGATACCTCCTCGGCGGCGCCACCGGCGGCGTCCACCTTCCCGGGCTCGAACGCGTCACCGGGTGGCTCACGGGCCACGTCGACCGGCTCGCGAACGGACCGGGGATCGTCGCGCTCGGCGCGGTCCACGGCCTCCTCCCCTGTCCGATCCTCTACCCGGCGTACCTGTACGCCTTCGCGAGCGGCTCGGCGGTCGCGGGCGGCGTCGCGCTCGGCGCCCTCGGGCTCGGCACGATCCCGGCCGTCTTCGCGTACGGGACCCTGATCGAGAGCGTCGACCCGGTCCACCGCCGCCGGATCCATCGGCTGCTGGGGGTCGCGTTCGTCGCGCTCGGCTACGTGCTGTTCGCCCACGGGCTGATGTCGGTCGGGATCCACGTGCCGCACCCGCGGCTCCCGTTCTGGAACCCGCTCGACGTGGCCGGCGCCGGCCACGGGGGGATGTGAGATGAGCGCGACTCGCGACGACGGCTCGGCCGACGACCCCGCCGCGTGTACCCTCTGTGAACTCCCGACCGAGGGCGTCGACGTGACCGACGGCGACGGGAACCGCTTCTGCTGTACCGGCTGCCGCGACGTGTACGGCGCCCTCGGCGACGTCGACGTCGACGCCGACGCGGTCCGCGAGCGGCGGCGGGCGGACGCGGGTGACGGAGGGGCCGGAGTCGAGGACGGCGCCCCCGCGGACGACGGCGACCGCGACGTGCCCGACGGCCACGAGGCGACGTACCTGGAGGTCGACGGGATGCACTGCGCGACCTGCGAGGCGTTCATCGAGACGGTGGCGACCGACGCCGAGGGCGTCAGCGGCGCGAGCGCGAGCTACGTCACCGACACGGTGCGGATCGACCGCGACCCCGACGCGGTCACCGTCGAGGACCTCACGGAGACGGTGAGCGGGCTGGGGTACAGCGCGTACGCCCGCGACGACGCCTTCTCGCGGCGGCAGGCGAGCAACATGGCGACCGCGCGGCTCGCGGCGGGCGTGCTCGTCGGGATGGCCGTCATGCTGCAGTACATCGTGCTCATCTACCCGACGTACTTCGCGTTCCCGTTCTACGACGAACGGACCCTCACGTACCTCAACGAGGCGATGGCCTCGACCTCCGGCACGTACTTCTTCATCGTCATCGGCGTCCTGACCACCATCGTCCTCTTCTTCACCGGGAAGCCGATCCTTCGGGGGGCGTACGTCAGCGCGAGGACGCGCTCGCCGAACATGGACCTGCTCGTCGCCATCGCGGCGGTGAGCGCGTACCTCTACAGCACGCTCGCCGTGATCTTCGTCGAGTCGCCCTCGATCTACTACGACGTGACCGTCGCGATCATCGTCATCGTCACGGTGGGGAACCACTACGAGGACTCGGTGAAAGACCGCGCGACGGAGCTGCTCTCCGAGGTCACCGCGGTCCAGGTCGACGACGCGCGGCGGCTGACCGCCGACGGCGACACCGAATCGGTCGCCGTCGAGGCCCTCGACCCCGGCGACCGGCTCCTCGTGCGCGCCGGCGAGCGGGTCCCGGTCGACGGCGAGGCGGTCGACGGCGACGCCGCGGTCGACGAGTCGGTCGTCACCGGCGAGTCGCTCCCGGTCCGGAAGGTCGCGGGCGACGCGGTCGTCGGCGGCTCCGTCGTGACCGACGGCTCGCTCACGGTCGCGGTCGGCCCGGACGCGACCTCCAGCCTCGACCGCGTCGCGGAGCTGGTGTACGACCTCCAGAGCGGGAACCACGGCGTCCAGAAGCTCGCGGACCGGCTCGCCACCGTCTTCGTCCCGGCCGTCCTCGTCATCGCGGTCGTCGCGGCCGGCGCGTCGCTCGCGCTCGGCGGAAGCCCGACGAACGCGATGCTCGTCGGGTTGACGGTGCTGATCGTCTCGTGTCCGTGCGCGCTCGGGCTGGCGACGCCGCTCGCGGTCGCCGCCGGGATCCGCGACGCCCTCGAACGCAGCATCGTGGTCTTCGACGACACCGTCTTCGAGCGGATCCGCGACGCCGACACGGTCGTCTTCGACAAGACCGGGACGCTGACGACCGGCGAGATGCGGCTGATCGACCGCCGGATCGACGACGATCTGCTCCGGCTCGCGGCCGCGCTCGAATCGCGCTCCGCGCACCCGGTGGGGCAGGCGATCGCCGCGGCGCGGTCCGCGGCTGGCGCGGCCGACGCCGCTCTCGGCGAGGGCGGCGCGACGCCGGCGGTCGCGGACGGCGGGGCGGAGGCGGTGGACGGCGAGGCGGTGGACGGCGGGGCGGAGCCGGTCGACGGCGAGACCGGCGAGGGAGGCGACGCCCCCGCGGTCGAGTCCTTCGAGAGCCACGCCCGCGGCGTCTCCGGTGTCGTCGACGGCGTCGAGGTCGTGGTCGGCCACCCCGACCTGTTCGACGAGCGCGGCTGGAGCGTCCCGGACGAGGTCCGCGAGGCGGTCGCCGACGCGCGCGACGTGGGGCGCGTCCCGGTCGCGGTCGGTCGCGACGGCGTCGCCGAGGGGTTCGTCGTGGTCGGCGACGAGCTGCGCGACGGGTGGGAGGAGACGGTGACCGCGCTCGATCGCTCGGGCGTCGAGGTGATCGTCCTCACCGGCGACGACGAGCGCGCGGCGACCGTCTTCAGCGAGCACGACGCGGTCTCGTCGGTGTTCGCCGGCGTGCCGCCGGAGGGGAAGGCCGAGGCCGTCGGGCGACTGAAGGAGCGCGGCGTCACCGTGATGGTCGGCGACGGGACCAACGACGCCCCTGCGCTGGCCGCGGCCGACCTCGGGATCGCGCTCGGCGGCGGCACCGCGATGGCGGCCGACGCCGCCGACGTGGCGATCGTCGACGACGACCTCGGCTCCGTGGCGACCGTCTTCGAGCTCGCGCGGGCGGCGGGCCGGCGCGTGAAGGGGAACATCGGCTGGGCGTTCTGCTACAACGCGGTCGCCATCCCGCTCGCGGCGACCGGACTCCTGAACCCGCTGTTCGCCGCCGTCGCGATGGGCGCGTCGAGCCTGCTCGTGGTGACGAACTCCTCGCGAGCGCTGCTCTCCGACGAGTGAGCGGGCGGTGCTGCCGCCCCGTGGACCGAGCGGGCGGCGCCCGCGGCCGCGACCCGAAGGCACTTTTCTGTCCCGGCCGTGCCGCCGCGCATGTCCCTCCACGAAGCCGAGCGGCGCCGCGACCGGCGGTCCTCCTCGTCCGACGACGACCGGGGCGACGGCGAGACCGACCGTCGGCTCGGCGTCACCCTGATCGTCGCGCTCGCGCTGATCAGCGGGCTCACGGACCTGGTCGGGGGGCTGGCGCTGGTCGCGAGCCCGCTGTTCCTGATCGGGGTCCCGGTCGCCGCGATCGGGGCGGTGAAGTGCTGGGCCGCGCTCGGGCTCCGCCGAGGCAGCGCCCGGGCACTCGGCCTCACCTTCCTGTTCTTCGGCGTCGGGGCCATGGTGTCGACCGGCGAGCTGCTCTTCGCGCTCCGGGGCGGCGGCGGCCTCGTCGCCCCCGCGGCCGCGCTCGCGCTCGACCTCGCGGTCGTCGGCTACCTCTTCGTGCTCGTCGACGAGTTCGACTGAGCGCCCCGCGGGTTCGCGGTCGCCGCTCTCGCGACCCGTCCGCCGGCCCCGTGACCCGGCCGCGCCCGCCCCTACCGCAAGCGATTTTCGGCTCACGCGAGTAGACGGTGACGATGACAGACCAACAGCAGCAGCCCGCGGTACCGACCCGCAACGGAATGCCCGTTCTCGGGCTCGGCACGTGGGAGAACGACGACCCCGCGCAGTGTACCGAATCGGTCGCGAACGCGCTCGACGCCGGCTACCGCCACGTCGACACCGCCCAAATCTACGGCAACGAGGCGGCCGTCGGCGAGGGGATCGCGAAAAGCGACGTCGACCGCGAGGACATCTTCCTCGCGTCGAAGGTGTGGATCGACGAGCTCTCGCCCGCCGACGTGGCCTCGTCGACCCGCGAGAGCCTCGACAAGCTCGGCGTCGACGCGGTCGACCTCATGTACGTCCACTGGCCGGCCGGCGAGTACGAGCCCGAGGAGACGCTGCCGGCGTTCGCGGAGCTCCGCGACGACGGGCTGATCGACCGGATCGGCGTCTCGAACTTCGAGCCGCACCACCTCGACGCCGCGACGGACGCGCTCGGCGAGGCGCCGTTCGCGAACCAGGTCGAGATGCACCCGCTGCTCCGCCAGGAGGAGCTTCGCGAGTACGCCGACGCCAACGACGTCGAGCTGGTGGCCTACTCGCCGCTCGCCCGCGGGGAGATCCTCGACGATCCGGACATCGTCGACATCGCGGAGAAACACGGCGTCAGCGCGGCGCAGGTGAGCCTCGCGTGGCTCCGCGAGACGGGCGTCACCGCCATCCCGAAGGCGACCGGGATCGACCACATCCGCGACAACCTCGCGAGCGTCGACCTGACGCTCGACGACGAGGACGTCGAGCGCATCGACTCGCTCGGCAGGACCGACCGCCAGCTCAACCCCGACTTCGGGCCGGACTGGTAGGCGGCAAGAGCGCCCCCCTCACTCCGTCGCCCGGGGGAGCGACACCGTGATCCGGTTACCGCGCTCGCGACCCGTCGGGTCGGCGTCGACCGCGATGCTCCCGTTTGACAGCTCCACGCTCCAGTAGATGAGCCAGAAGCCGAGACCGCTGCTGTGGTAGACGTTCGTCATGTCGTGGTCGCCGGTGAGCACGTCGGCCTCGACGGCCGGTATCGCCGCGAGGTCGTCTTCGATCACGAGATCCGCGCCGTCCTCGGTTCGACTGAGACGCACCGTCACCGTCGGCGCTCGGTCCTCGCTGTGCTGGAACGGGTTCTCTAAGAGCTCGATCACCGCCGACCGGAGCTCGCAGCGCCCGTCGACGGTGACCGGATCGAGGGCGTCCACCGCGATCGACCCCTCGGGGTATCGGTCCCTGACGGTCCCGACGCACTCCTCGACCACGCTCCGGAGGTCGATCCGATCGGTCTCCCGCTGGTCGGTGATGAGTTTGATGACCTCGCGTTCCTTCTGGGCGGTCTCGAGGAGGCCCTCGCCCATCCGCCGGATCACCGCGGTGTGTTCCGCCGCCTCCGGCACGTCGTCGTCGAGCTCCTCCAGCTCGCCGAAGACGACGTTGAGGTCGTTCCGGAGGTTGTGGCGCAGGAGGTTGTCCATCACCACCAGCTGCCGCTCGCGCCGTCGCCGGTCCGTGATGTCCTTCGTGAACCCCGTGATCCGGACCACCTCGCCGTCCTCCGTTATCGGCTCTCCCTGAACCCAGACCCACCGGCCGTAGTCCTCGTCGGCGTTCACCCGGTACTCGATGTCCACCGACGAGCCTGCGGCGAGCAGCTCCATCGCCTCCTCGACCGCGGGTCGGTCGTCGGGGTGGGTCGCCTCGAGGAACTTGTTCGGGTCGCCACGGAGCTCGTCGGTCGACGCGCCGTATATCTCCTCGTAGGCGGGGTTCACGAAGAGGAGCTCCGACCAGTCGGCGTCGAACATCCAGAGGACGTCGCTGGAGACCGACGCGATCTCCCGGAGGTGCGAGGCGGCCTCCTCCCGCTGACGCTCCGCGCGGACGCGGTCGGTCACGTCGCGGGAACTGATCACGTACCCGTCGAGCTCCCCGTCGATGAGGTTCGACATCCGGCTCTCCAACCACACCCACGAGCCGTCGCGCGTCCGGTGCCGGTAATCCGCCGTCACCTCGGTGAACCCCGCGGTCCGGATGGCGCCCTCGAAGGTGCGTCGCACGGCCTCCCGCTCGTCCGGGTGGATGTACTCGAAGGCGTTCGTCCCGATCAGTTCGTCGCGATCGAATCCGAGGATCCGCTCCGCGGTCGCGTTGACGTACGTGTACGTTCCAGTCTCGTCCAGCAGGGCGACCTTGTCTTGGGCCTGATCGAGCAGCACCCCGTGCGGATCGGACCGGCTCATGGACGCCCCCTTCTCACGCGCGTCTCATAACCGTCACGGCCGGATTAGCCCGTGCCGGACGACCGTCACCGCCGGACCGTCGTGGTGGAGCCACCACGCACGGGACCGGCCGCTTCGGACCGCCTCAGACGTGCTCGGCGAGGAAGCCGACGATCTCTCGATACGCCTCGATCCGGTTGTCGAGCTTCGCGAAGCCGTGCCCCTCGTCGTCGAAGATCAGCTTCCGGACCGGGACGCCCTGCTCGCGGGCCTCCTCGACGATCTGCTCGGCCTCGCCGACGGGCACCCGCGGGTCGTTCTCGCCGTGGAGGACGAAGAGGGGAGCCTCGATCGACTCGATGTTGTTGATCGGCGAGACGGACTCGAGGAACTCGCGGTCGGCTTCGAGCGACCCGTACTCTGCCTCGCGCAGCGAGCGGCGCCAGTCGCCGGTGTTCTCGAGGAACGTGACGAAGTTCGCGATGCCGACGATGTCGACGCCGGCGGCCCACAGCTCGGGGTACTCCGTCAGCGACGCCAGCACCATGAAGCCGCCGTAGGAGCCGCCCATCGCGACGACGCGGTCCGGATCGACCTCGGGGTGGTCGTGGAGCCAGCCGACGGCCTCCCGGACGTCTTTCACCGAATCCATCCGATTTTCCACGTCGTCGAGCCCGGAGTACGCCTTCCCGTACCCCGAGGAGCCGCGGACGTTGGGCTCGAAGACGGCGTACCCGTTGTTCAGCAGGTACTGCGTGACCGAGGCGAAGGAGGGCCGCCGCTGCGACTCCGGCCCGCCGTGGATGTCGACGACGACCGGGTAGCCCGACTCCGGCGGCTCCGTCTCCGGCACGGAGAAGAAGGCGGGAATCTCGCGCCCGTCGAAGGTCGGGTAGTGGACCAGCTCGCGCTCGACGAACGTGTCCGCGGGAATCCCCGCGGTCGAGGCGCGCGTCCACCGCTCCGCCTCGCCAGTGGTCGCCTCCACCACGTAGACGTTCGCGTTGTGCGTGCTCCCCGTCGCCGTCACCGCGAACCGGTCGCCGTCGGGACCGAAGCTCACGCCGCCCGCGACGCCGTCAGGCAGGTCCGGGTCCGGGAACTCGTCGATCCGGTCGGGCGCGACGAGCTCGCCGGCGGTGAGCTCGGTGTAGCCGTCGACGTTCCGGGAGTAGACGACCCGACGGGACTCGTCGTCTATCGCGACGCCGTCGACGTTCCACTCGCCGCCGTCGGCGACGACCGCGAACTCGTCGGTCTCCAGGTCGAGCCGCTCCAGGCGCAGCGTGTCCGTGTCGCGGTCGGTGACGAGGTAGACCCCCTCGCCGTCAGGGCCCCACTCCGGGCCGGAGTAGCGCACGTCCCCCTCGTGGGGCGTGTGGTGGGTCAGGTCCCCGGTCGCCAGATCGAGGGTGTACACGTCGTGGTCGAACGAGGAGTGCGCCTCGTGGACGATCAGCCGGTCGTCGCTCGGCGACCAGCCGGCGACCGAGAGCCAGCCGTCGCCCTCGTAGACGAGTTCGGCGTCGTCGCCCGTCTCGTCGCGGCCCTGGACGTACACGTCGAAGACGGCCTCGTCGCGGCGGTTCGACGCGAACGCGAAGCGGTCGCCCGTCGAGTCCCAGCCGCCCCACCGGTGTTTCGCCTCGGGCATGTCGGTGAGGTTCGTGATCGCGCCCGACTCGTAGTCAAGCCGGTACAGCTGCGCGCGCTCGTTGCCACCCTCGTCCATGCCGAAGACGGCCTCGGAGCGCTCCGGCGAGGAGTCGACGAAGGAGACGGACTCCTCGAAGAACGTGTGCTGTTCGGGCCACGACTCGGGCTCGCGGACCGACCACACCTGTCCGGTCCCGGTCGTGTCGAGGAGAAAGGACAGCCGTCCGTCGGGGCCGAGGTCGGCGCCGCCCGCGTTCCGCACGTTGAGGTAGCGCTCGATGTCGTACTGTCGCATGCCACTCGGTTCCGCGCGCCCCGTGAAACCGTTTCGGGTGACGGAACCCCGTAGACCGTCGCGCCGCGCCGACGGTCGGCCGCGGGCGGAGCGGCCGGGCGACGCCGCCCCGCCGTCGACGCGCCGTCTCCCGGCCGGATGCCGTGTCTTTTTACCGGCGCCCCCCGTGCGGTCGGCGTATGCGCGTCGCGTTCGTCTCGCTCTTCGCCCCCGGACACGGGGAGACCCCCGCGCGAACGCGAACGCTGCGGACCGCCCGCGCCCTCGCCGACCGCGGCCACGACGTGGTCTGGCTCTGCGCGCAGTGGTGGGGCGGCGACCACGGCGCCTTCTCCGAGGACGGGATCGAGTACCGGTCGGTCACCGTCGAGCCCGCGCCGGTCGCGTTCGCCGCGAAGCTCCCGGCCGCGCTCCGGCGCGTCGGGCCCGACGTCGTCCACGCGGTCAACAGCCCGCCGACGCCCGCGCTCGCCGCCACGGTCGCGGGGTCGCTCTCGCGGGCGCCCGTCGTCGTCGACTGGTGGCGCGACCACCCGGCCGACGCCCGCCGCTGGTATCGGCCGCTCGCGCGCCGCGCGGACGCGGTGGCGACCCCCTCTCGGACCACCAAGACGCGCGTCCGCGAACACGGCGCCGACGGCGACGACGTGCGCGTGCTCCCCGAGAGCATCGATTTCGACGCCGTCGAGGCCGCGGGCGTCGACGACCGGTTCGACGCGGTGTACTCGCGGCGGCTCGACCGCCACGCCAACGTCGAGACGTTCCTCCTCGGACTCGCCGAGCTGCGCGGCCGCGACTGGACCGCGGCGGTGATCGGCGACGGCCCCGAGCGCGGCCGGATCGAGTCGACCGCGAGCGACCTCCGGATCGACGACCGGGTCGAGTTCCTCGGCGACCTCCCGACCGAAGAGCGGATTCCGATATTCAAGGGAACGCACGTCGCGGTCGCGACGGCGACGTGGGAGACGTTCGCGACCGACCTGCTGTGGGCGGTCGCGTGCGGCTGCGTCGCGCTCGTCGAGTACCAGGCGGACTCCAGCGCCCACGAGCTCGTCGAGGGGCGCGAACGCGGGCGGCTCGTGACGAGCCCGGCCGAGCTGGCCGACGAGTTCGTCGCCGTCGGCGACTTGGAGCGGCGGTCGATCGACCGCGAGTTCGCCTCCTTCGACCACGAGGCCGTGATCGACCGCTACGTCGCGCTGTACGAGGACCTCGTCGGCGACGAGTGAGACGCGCGCGTCCCGCGCCGGACGGGACGCGGTCAGGCGAGCGCCGAGAGGCGGGCCGCCCCGAACGGGACCAGCATCTCCGCCGGACTGATGCCGCCGTGCGTCCCCACCAGCGAGAGCTCGTCCGGCTCGACGTCGCCGAACCACATCCCCAGGTCGCGGTGCGTGACCACGAGGTCGCCGTACCGCCTGTGAAACCGGTCCGACGGCGGGCGGTCGACGCCACCGCGGAACACGGGCTGACGTCGGGCGACGACTGAAAAGCTCTTCGGGCGGCGTGTCACTCGGTCCGCTCTGGGGGTGCTCGCCGATGTCCCGGGCGAAAACAGGCCGGAGGGTTACGCCTGGTCCTGCCGGGTGATCGTGCCGCCGTACTTCATGAAGACGAACGCCAGCCCCAGCGTGCTCACCATCGCGATGAACGTCGCGATGCCGAGCGCGCGGGCGGCGTCCGGGACGAACACCGCGTCCGACCCGCCGCCGCCGACCTCGACGGTGGCGATGTCCTCGCCGACGGCGAGGCCGGCGTGCATGCCGACCGCGGTGTGGGGCACGCAGTGGTAGTGGGTGATGCCGGCGTCCTCGCTCGACGTCTCGTACTCGTAGGTGGCGCCCTCCTCGCCGACGGGGTCGCCGCTGTCGAGGCTGGCCGGGCCGCCGCCGTCGACCGTCTGGACGTTGTGGTTGCCGCCGTTCCCGGTCCACTCCCAGGTGATCGTCGTCCCCTCGTCGACCCACACCAGGGTCGGATCGAACGCGAGCCCCTGGTCGCCGGCGCCGACCGAGATGGTCACCGAGTCCTGGCCGCGGGCGTCGGTGTACGACCCGACGTTGCCCTTGGTGGCGCTCGGCCAGTCGGGTTCCACTTCCTGTGCAGCCGCCGTCCCCGCCGTCGCCGTCGCCGCGCCGGCGGCGGCCGCCGCACCGCCGGCCGTCCGCATGAACGCGCGCCGAGAGACGTCGTCCGAACTCATACAGGCCGGTTCGTGGTGACCCGTAGTGAATATGTTGATCCGAACGCGGGATCACGGGTCGCTCGGTGCCAGTGATTGTTTATAAATGGGTTGCGGCCCTGCGGCGGACTTCTCTGAACTCCCGGCCGCTCATTTATAAATAGTTGACAGTAGATTGGCGACGAACACCGCCAACGCCCCGGCCGCTCGGTTGTACGTGGCTGCCTCTCGAACGGCGGAGAAGGCCCACAAAGCCCCAGTCGCTCGGTTGTACGTGGCTGCCTCTCGAACGGCGGAGAAGGCCCACAAAGCCCCAGTCGCTCGGTTGTACGTGGCTGCCTCTCGAACAGTGGAGAAGGCCCACAAAGCCCCAGCCGCGAGGACGCCGTACGCTCGCTGCGGTCCTCAGTCGCTCGCTTCGCTCGCTCCCTGCGGTCCTTGCGTCTCCTACGGCGTCCTCGCGACTGCCCCTTTGAGTCCCTCCCCCGACAGCACCGCAACCGCGCCTCACGCCTCCCCAGCCTCGTCGGGCGCGTCTTCGGGCTCCCTTCGGTCGCCCTCGTCGCGCCCGACTCCCTCGCGCGTGCGACTCGCGCCCTGCGGGCGCTCGTCGGCACGCGCCACCGCGTGACATATTTATAAGGAACAGTCGTCACCGCGGTCGAGTATTTAAAAGAGGCCTACCGCCGGATCCCGTCGACGTCGTCGAGGAACGCCCGCAGCGCCGCCCGCGTCACGTGCGGCATACACACCACGCGGAGCTCTCCGGTTCCGGTCCGCGACACCTTCCAGCCGGCGTCGCGGAGCGCCTGGAACTCCGACTCGGGCACGTCGGCCGCGACGAGCGGAAGTTCGGGCTCGACGACGTCGTACCCGCGGTCGGCGAGCCCCTCTGCGAGCCACTCGGCGTTCTCGGCCGCGCGCTCGGCCGCCTCGCGGTAGCCGTCGGGCCACAGCGCGTCCATCGCCGCGACGGCGCCCGCGACTCCGGCGCCGCTCCGGGTCCCGGTCAGCGTCGCCTGCGACCGCGTCTCCAGGTAGGGGGTCTCGACCGCGAGCGCGTCGAGCGCGGCGTCCTCGCGGGCCAACAGTCCCCCCGCCGGGACCGGCGCCTGCCCGAACTTGTGGGGGTCGATCGTCAGCGTGTCGACCGGCGCGTCGGCGAACGCCCACGCGTGGTCGGTGAAGGGGAGGACGAACCCGCCCCACGCGGCGTCGACGTGGAACCGCGCTCCCGCCTCCTCGGCGATCGACGCCAGCTCGGGGATCGGGTCGACCCGGCCGTACTCGGTGCTGCCGGCGACACCGACGACGAGCGCCGTCCCCTCGTCGACCGCGGCCGCGACGGCGTCGGGGGCGGCGCGGTAGTCGCCGTCGAGGGGGACCGTCCGGAGCTCGACGCCCAGAAGCTCCGCCGCCTTGTGGAACGAGAAGTGTGCGCTGGCCGGCGCGACGACGTTGACGTCGCGCTCGCCGTTCTCGGCGTCGCTCCCCTCGTGTCGGTTCCGCGCCGACCGCACCGCCTGGACGTTCGCCTCGGTGCCGCCGGAGGTGACGTACCCCGCGGCGGTCTCCGGGTCCGGGTGGGCCGCGAGCGTCGCGAGCCCCTCGACCGCGCGCGCCTCGAGGTCCGCCACCGCCTCGTAGGTCGCGGGGTCGCCGGGGTTCGTCGCGAGGAACCGCTCGGCGGCCGCGCGGGCGTCCGGGTGCGGCTCGGTACACATCGAGGAGAGCACCCGGTCGAACGACTGCGGCTCCGGTTCCGGCTGTCGCATCTGCCCCGCTGTTGTCGGGGGCGGCTCTTACCGGTTCCGCTCTCGGGTGCGTCGAGAAACTGACCGCGAGCGGCCTCAGCGGACCGAGTCGAGCAACAGGCGCTGTTCGGTCCGCTTGACCTCGTGTTGCACGTCCCGGACCGCGTCGATGTTCGCGGAGATGGAGGAGACCCCCTTCTCGACGAGGAACTCGACCATCTCGGGCTTCGAGCCGGCCTGCCCGCAGATGCTGGTGTCGACGCCGAGCTCGCGGCACGTCTCGATCGTGTCCCCGATGAGCCGCAGCACGGCCGGGTGGAGCTCGTCGAACCGGTCGGCGACGTGCTCGTTGTTGCGGTCGACCGCGAGCGTGTACTGCGTGAGGTCGTTGGTGCCGAAGGAGGCGAAGTCGATCCCCGCCTCGGCGAGGTCCTCGATCTGGAGCGCGCTGGCGGGCGTCTCGATCATCACGCCCCAGCGGTGCGTCTCGGGGTCGATCCCGGCCTCGCGCATGTGGCCGGTGATCCCCTCGACGTCGGCCGCGTCGTTAACCAGGGGGAACATCACCTCGAGGTTGTCGTAGCCCATGTCGTAGAGCCGCGCGAACGCGGCCAGCTCCTGGCGGAACGGCTCCGGCTTGTCGAGGCTCCGGCGGATCCCGCGCCAGCCGAGCATCGGGTTGTGCTCGGCGGGTTCGCCCTCCCCGCCCTCCAGCTCGCGGAACTCGTCGGTCGGCGCGTCGATGGTGCGCACCCGGACCGGTCGGGGGTAGAACTCGTCGGCGACGCGGCGGACGCCCTCGATCAGCTCGTCCTGGTACGCCCGGGCGCCGTGGTCGGCGATGTACTTCTCGGGCGTCTTCCCGAGCGACAGCACCATGTGTTCGATCCGGAGCAGCCCGACGCCGTCGGCGCCCGTCGCCGCGGCGCGCTCGGCCGCCTCGGGGATCGAGACGTTCACCTTCACCTCCGTCGCCGTCATCGGCTTGACGGGGGTCTCCGGGCGCGCGGCCTCCACCGGTTCGAACTCCTCGCCGGGCTCGGCCGACGCGGACTCGCCCGCGCGGATCGTCCCCTTGTCGCCGTCGAGCGTGACCTGCTGCCCGTCTTCGAGGACGCGGGTCCCGTTGCCGGTCCCGACGACCGCGGGGACGCCGAGCTCGCGGGAGATGATCGCCGCGTGGCTCGTCATCCCCCCCTCGTCGGTGACGATGCCGGCGGCGCGCTTCATCGCGGGGACCATGTCCGGCATCGTCATCTCCGTCACCATCACGTCGCCCTCCTGGACCTGATCGAGGTGGTCGAGCTTGTGGACGATCCGGACCGCCCCGGAGACGACCCCCGGACTGGCGCCGAGCCCGTCGACGAGGACGTCCGCGTCCGAGTCGGCTGATCCGCCGTTGGCCGCGCCGGGCTGGCCGGACGCCGCGTCCCCGACGGTGGACTTTCTCGGCGTCTCGCCGCCGGTTCCGCCCGCGTCCCCGTCCGCCTCGTCGCCGGCGTCCTCCTGGATCGTCGTGATGGGGCGCGACTGGAGCATGTATATCTCGCCGTCGTAGATCGCCCACTCGACGTCTTGGGGAGCGCCGTAGTGGTCCTCGACCAGCTCGCCGAGCTCGACGAGGTCGCCGATATCCGCGTCCGAGAGCACCCGCTCGTTCCGGCGGTCCTCGTCGACGTCGAGCTGGACCGTCTCGCCGGTCTCTTCGTCTTTCACCATCTCCACCTTCTTGTCCGCGACGGTGACCTGGTCGACCTCGCCGCGCTCGCGGTCGTACACGTAGTTATCGGGGGAGACGGTCCCGGAGACGACCGCCTCGCCGAGCCCCCACGCTGCCTCGATGGTGACCTGCGGCTCGCCCGTCGAGGGGTGGCTGGTGAACATCACGCCGGACTTGTCGGCGTCGACCATCCGCTGGACGACGACCGCGATGTCGACCTCGGAGTGCGGGAACCCCCGCTGCTGTCGGTAGTAGATCGCGCGCTGGGTGAAAAGCGAGGCCCAGCACTCCTTCACGCGCCGGAGGAGGTCGTCCTCGCGGACGTTGAGGAACGTCTCCTGCTGGCCGGCGAACGAGGAGTCGGGCAGGTCCTCGGCCGTGGCGGACGAGCGCACCGCGACGAACGCCTCCTCGCCGTCCTCGGCCATCGCCCGATACTGTTCGAGGATCTCCTCACGCACCTCCTCGGGGAACGGGGTGTCGAGGATGAGCTCCTCCGCGCGCGCCTCGGCCTCCCGGAGCGCGGCGGAGTCTTCCGGGTCGACGTCGACGGCGTCGAACAGCTCGTCGTCGATTCCGGCCTCCTCGATGAACGTGCGGTACGTGCCCGCGGTGACGGCGAACCCCGGCGGAACCGGGAGCCCCGCACCGATGAGTTCGCCGAGCGACGCGGCCTTTCCGCCGACGGTCCCGACGTCGTCGGCGTCGACGTCCTCCAGCAAGAGTACTGCCATTCGTGTACCCGGAGGATCCGCGAGCCGACGTATGAAGCTTCCGACAGCCGTAACGATGAATAAAAGATTACTCGCCGCCGAGTTGTGTTCGTCCGCGGCAGACGGAAGTTGAACGAGGCGAAAGGAACCGGGTCGGGAACCCTGCGACCGCGAGCGAAAACGAGGGCCGAACGTCGGGGACAGCGAACCGAAACGTGGTTCGTACAACGCAGTAATGGAGTGATCCGTCTATACTTACCTCCCGTTTCGCGATTAGGGTCCGTAACTTGTTACGGAAGCTGTAGCAGTTCAACGCCGTCGGCTCGAACCGCGAGTCGGTCGACCGCCGTCCCCAATCAGTCGCCGCCGAGCCGCCGCCGCTCGTCTCGGAGCAGCCGCTCCCAGAGCCCGAACAGGGCGCTGTCGAGGCCGTACGCCTCGTCGACCCGGCTGACCCAGCGGTCGTCGGCGAACAGGTGTCGCTGGAACCGCCGGACTTCGGGCGAGAGGCGGTCGCGCTCCCCGCCGTAGTAGGACAGCGACTCCTCGCGGGTCCGCGCGACGAGGCCGTCGGGCACCTCGATCCCGTCGGCGGCGGCGACGTGGTCGAACCACTCCAGGTGGAGCAGCGAGTCCGCGAGGAGGAACCGCTCGCGGAAGCCGGAGACCCGCGACAGCGCCGGGGCGCCGTCGATTCGGACGTCCGTCGGGCGCGAGAACCGCGGCGCGGTCGCGGTCGCGGACGCGCGCTCGGCGACCGCGCCGGCGACCCGCCGCAGCCGCCAGTCGCCGTAGCGGACCGGCGCGATCAGCGCGAGCTCGTACCAGGTCGGCAGCCACTCGCAGTACGGCTCCGAGAACGCGCCGTCAGCGAGCAGCGTCGCCGCGACCGAGCGGGCCTCGGCGGGCGTCAGCTCGTCGGGGGTCGTTCGGAGCCGACGCGCGATTCGGTCGTCGTCGAGGGCGTCGACGCCGGAAAACCCCATCCCCTCGGCGACGCCGGTCGTGTACGCGCGGCCGGCGGCGTACCAGGCCGCGAAGTCGGCGGGCGTCGTCAGCCGCAGGAGTCGGAGGACGGTGATACCGATCGGAGGGCCCGCGTCGAGATAACCGTTCGGTCGGTCAGCCGTCGCCGGCGCCGCCGGCGTCGCGCTCTCCCATCCCACCCGGATCGTCGGGGGCGTCGCTTTCCGCCATCTCCTCCGGATCGTCGAGCGCGTCGTCGAGCCCCCACTCGGCGGCGCGGTCGCGGGCCTCCGACCGCGCCTGCTCGCGGATCGCGTCGATCCGGTCGTCGTCGGCGAGGAAGGCGGCGACGGCGTCGTCCTCGTCGTCGGCCGCCCGAAGCCGCTCGTCGGGCGCCGCGTCGCGGGTCCGGTCGGCGAGGTCGGCGTCGTCGGCCAGCTCGGTCGCGGCCGCGTCGGGCGCGACCCGCAGCGCCTCCTCCTCGTGGGCCGCCGCAAGCCCGGTCGCGTCGACGGCGTACAGCTCGACGCGGTAGGGGCCGGGCACTGCCAGCTCCGCGAGCGCGTCCGGGCCCCCGCTGTCCGTCACGGTGTTGTACGCCAGCACGGGCACGCCGTCGTCGAACGTGATGACGCCGCGGGCCTCGCCGGAGAGCAGCAGCGTCTCCTGCGGGACGAGCGTCGCGTAGCCGGTAAGCCCGCGGTCGAGCGCGCGCGAGAGCGTCGTCCCCACGTCGGAGACCACCCGCGAGCGGAGGAGCGTCCCCCGTGGGATGGTGAGGGTGGCCGGCTCCGAGCGGTCGCCGCCGGGGCTGTCGCCGTCCGGGCGGTCGCCGTCTGAGCCGTCGTTCTCCGGGCTCCCGCTCATGGCGTGTCGGGGACGACCGCGCTGCGGAATCGGTCGGCGACCGCGTCGCCGTCGCCGTCGCGCACGTTGAGCCGGTCGGCGGCCCGCCGGTAGCGCGTGGCGGCCTCGCTTTCCGGCGCGTGCGCGAGCAGGGGTTTCCCCGCTCGGCGCGCCGCCCGAACGTCGTCGCTCTCGGGGACGTTCGCGAGGACGGGGCCGCCGAAGTGGCGCTCCGCCTGCGCGGCGACGTCGTCGGCCTCGTCGCGGACCTTGTTGAACAGGACGCCCGCCGTCTCCGTGCCGTACGAGCGCGCGTACTCCTGGACCTTCAGGCCGTCCGAGAGCGCCGGGATCGTCGGCTCGACGACGACCACGACGCGGTCGGCGAGCACAACGGGCAGGACGGCCGACTTCGACCCGAGCGCGGCCGGCGAGTCGAGCAGGAGCACGTCGGTGTCGCGCGCGAGCTCCGCCACAACGTCGCGGAGGCGCTCCGGTTCCGCGGCCTCGAACCCGGCCAGCGAGGTGCCGCAGGGGACGACCGAGAGCCCGAACCGGTCGTAGGTGGCCTCGGTCACGTCCGTCGCGGTGCCCTCGACGAGCAGGTCGTGGAGGGTGACCGCCGCGTCGTCGAGTCCGGCGTGAAAGAGGAGGTTCGCCATGCCGGTGTCGGCGTCCACGACCGTCACGTCGTGGTCCTCGGCGAGCGCCATCCCGAGCGCGAGCGTGCTCGTCGTCTTCCCCGTGCCGCCCTTCCCGCTGGCGACCGCGAACGCCTCGACCATACGCCCGCTCGCCGGGCGCTCCGAATAAAAGCTACCCATCGCGGTCGCGACGGATTCCGCATCTGTTGCGGTTGCGGTGGCGCGTGCCGATGAGCGCCCGAAGGGCGCGAGTCGCACGCGCGAGGTCGCCGGCGCTACGCGCCGGCTGCCAGAGAATCTCCGATTCTCGCTGGAGTCGGCGGTCCGGAGCGAAGCGGAGGACCGCCGACGAGGTTGGGGAGGCGTGAGGCTGCGGTGCCGTGCGGGGCGGGACTCAAAGGGGCAGCCGCGAGGCGGCCGTACGCTCGCTGCGCTCCTCGCTCAGTCACTCCGTTCCTTCGCTGCGGTGCTTGCGTCGCCTACGGCCGCCTCGCGGCTGGGGCTTTGGCGGTGTCCGCAGTCGGTCCGTAGTTGATTATTTATAAGCGAGCAGCTGGGGCTTTGGCGGTGTCAGTCGTCGATCCGCAGTCGATTATTTATACGCGAGTAGCTGAGGCTTTGGAGGTGTCAGCAGTCGATCCGCAGTCGGATATTTATAAACGAGCGGCCGGGGAATCGGAGGCATTCGCCGCAGCGCCGTTGTTCACTTATCTGTAATCCGCCGGCGAGTCCCAGAACGCAGCGTTGATCTCGCCGCTGCCGATTCCCTCGTACTTCCCGCCCACCGAGCGCTTTTGATCGCGCGGAACAACACTTCGGTATGGTCGAAACGATCTCCGCCGACGAGTTCCGCGACAGGATCGATGAGCGACGCCGCGGCGAGCGTTCGTTCGTCATCGTCGACACGCGGCCCGAGGAGAGCTTCGCGGGGTGGCGCGTGGCGGACGCCGTCCACTACTTCTACAAGCCGTTCCACGAGTTCGACGTCGACGACTTCGAGCGCGAGACCGGCCTCTCGCCCGACGACACCGTGATAACCCTGTGCGCGAAGGGGAAGGCCTCGGACGACTTCGCCGCCGAACTCGACGCGGCCGGGTACGACGACGTGACCGTCGTCGCCGACGGCATGCGCGGGTGGTCCGCGGTGTACGACCGAACCGAGGTTTCGCTCCCCGACGCCCCCGACGCGGCTCCGCCGCTCGACGTCGTCCAGGTCCAGCGCCGCGCGAAGGGGTGTCTGGGGTACCTCGTCGTCGGCGGGCGCGAGGCGGGCACGGCGGACCACGTCCCCGCGGCGTCCGACGGCTCCGACCGCGTCGCGGTCGCTATCGACGTCTCCAGACACGGCGACGAGTGGATCGAAGCGGCCGCCGAGCGCGACGCGTCGATCGCGACCGTCCTCGACACGCACGTCCACGCCGACCACCTCTCGGGCGGGCGAGCGCTCGCAGACGAGCTCGGCGTGCCGTACTACCTCCCCGCCGCGGCCGCCGAGCGCGACGTGGCGTACTCGTTCGAGCCGATCGACCGGAACGAGACGCTCGACGTCGGCGGGATCGACCTGAAGGCGCTCGCGACGCCCGGGCACACCGACGACGGCGCCAGCTACCTCGTCGGCGACGCGGCGGTCCTCACGGGCGACACGCTGTTCACCGACAGCGTCGGACGAACGGAGCTCCAGTTCTCGGCGGGCGGCGACGGTGACGGAGACGACGGCGAAGTTGACGGCGCCGCCGACGAGGGCGCCGCGGGCGCGGCCCGCCGGCTCTACGACTCGCTCCACGGCACGCTGCTCGCCGAGCCGGACGGCGTCGTCGTCTGCCCCGGGCACTTCGCGGTCGCGAACGACGGGACGACCGGCGACGTCGTCCCGGGCGAACCCGTCTTCGCGACGGTCGGGGACGCGCGCCGCGAGATCGACGTCCTCGACCTCGACGCGGCCGACTTCGTCGAGCGGATCACCCGGACGCTCCCGGAGAAGCCGCCGAACTACGAGTCGGTGATCGCGGCCAACCGCGGCGTCGAGTCGCCGCCCGACGAGACCGCGGCGATCGAACTCGAACTCGGGCCGAACCGCTGCGCGGCCGAGCCCGACGCGGGATCCGCCGCGGACGACTGAGGGGCCGGTATCGTCCCCGCAGCCTGATTACTCGTCGTGGATGAAGACGAGCCGCTTCGACTCCGTGTTGACCAGACAGAGGTCGATCCCGTCGCGGGTCGCGCCGATCTGCTGCCAGCCGTGGTCGCTGACGAACAGCGTCTGGAAGACGCCGCGGTCGCAGTCGGGGTTCGGGCAGCCGACGCCCGCCGCGTTCTTGTAGACGGTCGTCCCCCCGCCCGAACTCTGTCGCACCAACCCGTCGGTCAGCGACCGGAACTCCTCGGCGGACATCGGACTTTCCGCGTCGTCGTCTCCCATGCGTTCGCGTTCGCAGTCGATCGTCTAAAAACCGCCTGCCCGTGGCAATCGGTGGCACGGAAGCGACGCCGCGCCGACGCCCCCCGCGCCCGTCGCCGCCGTCCGCGTCTCAGTCCGCGTCCCGCTTCACCGTATCGGCGTACGCGTCCGCGAGCCGCGTCGGCTTGGGGAGCTTGTACCCCGCGCAAAGCGCCGCGACGAACTCGACCGCGGTCGCCGCCGACACGCGATGGCCGGGGCTGACGTACAGCGGGTTCACCCGTTTGCTGTTCGGGTACTGGCGCGACTGGAACGCGTGGCCGATGACGGTTCCCGGCTCGGCGGTCGTCACGGCGTCGTCGGCGCGGACCGGCGTCCGCCAGCCCTCGGGCCGCTCGACCGTCGGTTCGTCTGGCTCCCCGCAGAGGAGGCTCTTGGCGACGCCGACGCTCGGCACGTCGCGGAGGACGCCGACGTGGGTCGCGAGCCCCGCCTCTCGGAAGTGGATCCGGCCGGAGCCGTCACAGATCAGCAGGTCGGGGTCGGCGTCGAGCGCGTCGAGCGCGGCGAGTATCGGCTCTCCCTCCCGGAACGCGAGCAGGCCGGGAACGTACGGGATCGACAGCGGCGTCGTCGCGCTCGCGTACTCGACCACGGTCCCGGCGCGGAACGCGACCGCGGCGGAGACGGCGGCGTCGGGGCGGTCGCCGTCGCGGTCGGTGAGGAACGCCTGGTCGACGCCGACGACGGTCGGACCGTCCGGATCGGGCGTCGTGTCGGCGCTGCCCTCGTCGCCGGTGCCCAACCGCTCCTGCGCGCCGTCGCGCGCCGGCGGGAGGCCGTCCGCGAGCGAGGTCGCCTCCTCGACCGCGACGGCGGCCGGGTCGAGCCCGTGGTCGTCCTCAAACGTCGCGGCCGCCGCGATGTCGCGCTGGAGACCCTCCATCTCCGCGCGGGACAGCGACGGGTCCGGCCGGAGGTCGGGCCGCGCGAGGCCCATCAGAACCGCCCGCCGGGGCCGCCGGGGCCGCCCGGTCCGCGCGGGCCGCGCGCGCCCCCCATCGAGACGCCGCCCGCCCCGCCCGCGGAGCGCGCGAGCCCCTCGTTGCGCTTACCGAACGCGAGGCCGATCGCGAAGCCGATCAGGTGCGCGAGGTGCGCGATGCCGCCGGCGCTGCCGGCGCCGCCGGCCTGGAGGCTCTGGACGACGAGGACCGCCGAGACGAGCGCGATCCCCCACGTGAGGTACTTGATCTTCATCGGGATGACGAAGAAGAGGAGGACCTGCATGTTCGGCCGCCAGACGGTGAGGACGCCGAGTATCGCGAAGCCCGCGCCGCTGGCGCCGAGGACGCCGGTCGGCGGCCCGCCGGTCGCGATCGCGAACAGGACGTGGCCGAGGCCGGCGAGGATCCCCGAGAGGAGGAAGAACCCGACGAACCGCTTCGACCCAACCGCCCGCTCGACGAGGGGGCCGAAGAACAGGATGACGATGCTGTTGCCGATGATGTGGTACAGCAGTCCGGGAGAGTGCGAGAACACGGACGTCACCCAGGTCCACACGTTGGCGAGCTCGTCCGACTGGAGCACGAACAGCGTGTTGTGAAGGGACTGCCCGCCGAAGTACAGCACCGCCAACTGCGCGACGAAGGTGACCCACATCGCCAACAGCAGGGCGTACGTCGCGTTGTTGCGGAAGTACCCCAGGATGCCGCCGGTGCCGGTTTCGCGGTCTATCCGGCGCTTGACTCGGTCGACGACGCCTGCGGACGCGCCGCTCCGGGCATCGGTGGTGCCGCTCCCCGACCCGCCCTCGACGCTCTCGTCGAACCCGCTGTCGAAGACGCCCCCGGGGTCGTCCCACTCGGCGAGGCCCGGGCAGTCGTGGTTCTCGGGCAGTCGGTGTTCGGCACAGAACGTCTGGCCGCACCGCTTACACTGGTACGGGAGGTTCTCGTACTCCCCACACACGTCGCACGTCGCCATTGACGTGTGTTACGGGGGCGGTCGTAAAGCGGTTTGGCTCTATACGTGGTTTCTTCTGCGACGGATGGCGGCCCTAGTAATGATTTATAAGTGGTAGTTGATGGCATCACGGTGACGGATTCCTACAAAGCCCCAGCCGCGAGGACTCGCGCGGCTCGCTGCGCTCCTCGGTCGCTCACTTCGTTCGCTTCCTCCGGTGCTTGCGTCGCCGTGCTTCGCCCTCGCGGTTGCCCCTTTGAGTCCCGCCCCGCACCGCAACCGCAGCCTCACGCCTCCCCAGCCTCGCCGCTCACGCCCTTCGGGCGTTCGCGGCGTCCCTCGCGCGTGCGACTCGCGCCCTGCGGGCGCTCGTCGGCACGCGCCACCGCACCGTATTTATTTATAAATAGTCGCCGCAGGCGTGGTTAATCACTTGTAAATAGTCACCCGTCCGCTCCGCCCTCTCTCAGCCCGTCGACGAGCTCTCTGAGCGTCGCGAGCGGATACTGGCCCGGCGCGGTCGCGTTCGCGGGGTCGACCGGCGCGTAGCCGATCTTCGAGCCGTACACGGGCGTGACGGCGCGGGTGTGCCGCCCCGGCTCGCCCATACACATCGTCGCGACGCGGTGGCCGGCGGCGGTCGCCTCGTAGGTCGCCTCGATCATCGCGAGCGCGTCGGCCGGCGCGGTCGCGGTCGTCGCCAGCTTCCCCACGTCGCCCTCGCTCGCGGCGTCGGCGAGCAGGTCCACGAGCGCGGCGGACTCGGGCGTCGACTCGAAGTCGTGGACGGACGCGACGACCTCGACTCCCGCCTCGCGGGCCGCCTCGCGCAGCGCGGTCGCGTGCGACTCCTCGGCCGGGTCCGGATGCGTCCCGCGCAGCGCCGCGAGCTCGATGTCGACCGCGGCCACCGCGTCGGTACCGATCGCCGTCGAGAGCGCGTCGTAGCGGCCGAGCCCCTCGGCCTCGCCGCCCTCCCACGACGCCCGGTTCGTGACGAGCAGCGGGAGCTCGCCGTCGTAGCCCGCCAGCTGGTCGAGCGGGTCGCTCGCGAGGTCCATCCGGAACTCCACGGCGTCGGCGTCCTCGCTGGCGCGCGGCTCCTCGGTGAGGTCGGCCGTGCTCGCGGCGAGAACGAACTCCTCGAACATACGCGAGGCTTCCGCGGGCGGGGACTTAGCTGGTCGGGTTGGAACCGCTTGCGGGGTCGGAACGAGTCAGCGAAACGAGTCGGCGAAAAGCGCGCGGGTTACGCGACGAGGCCGTCCTCGGCCTCGAGGAGCTCGTGGTACCGGTTGCGGATCGTGACCTCGGAGATGTCGGCGACCTCCGAGACCGCGGCCTGCGTCGTCTTCTCGTTGGTGAGGAGCGCGGCGGCGTAGACGGCGGCCGCGGCGAGGCCCACCGGCGACTTGCCGGAGTGAACGCCCTTCTCCTTCGCGTTGCGGAGGAGGCTCTTCGCGCGCATCTCGGACTCCTCGGAGAGCTCCAGGTCGGAGGCGAACCGGGGGACGTACTGCTCGGGGTCGGCCGGCTTCACTTCGAGCTTGAGCTCGCGGACGACGTAGCGGTACGTCCGCGCGATCTCTGCCTTCTCGACGCGCGACACGTCGGCGATCTCGTCGAGGCTGCGCGGGACGCCGGCCATCCGGGCGGCGGCGTACACGCAGGAGGTGGAGACGCCCTCGATGGAGCGACCGGGGAGCAGGTCCTCGTCGAGCGCGCGGCGGTAGATGACGGAGGCCGTCTCGCGGACGTTGTCCGGGAGCCCCTGCGCCGAGGCCATCCGGTCGATCTCGCCGAGCGCCTGCTTCAGGTTGCGCTCCTTCGAGTCGCGGGTGCGGAACCGCTCGTTCCACTTGCGGAGCCGCTGCATCTTCTGGCGCTGGCGGGCGCCGAGCGAGCGGCCGTACGCGTCCTTGTCGCGCCAGTCGATGTTCGTCGAGAGCCCCTTGTCGTGCATCGTGTTCGTGGTCGGGGCGCCGACGCGGCTCTTCTCGTCCTTCTCGCGGGAGTCGAACGCGCGCCACTCCGGCCCGCGGTCGACCGAGTCCGCCTCGACGACGAGCCCGCAGTCGCTACAGACCGTCTCGCCGTGCTCCTCGTCGTTGATAACGTGACCCCCGCACTCCGGGCAGCTGAGCGTCTCGTCGGTGCTCTCCGATTCCTCCTCGTTCGTCTCCGTTCGGGAGCGACTCCCCCGTGTGTGTAGTCGTTCACTCATAGCTCGGTTGCCCCGGGAAACTCAAACCGCCCGAAGCGATCTTGGTTTACCCTCGGCGGAACACAACTTAAAACGACCGGAACGTGTCGCTCGAAACCCGACGAAAGGACACGATCTATCACGTGTTTTCGCCGGTCTCCGGATCCCGTCCCACCGGCGCGCCGCCGGGACCGAAACCGTTGACACGGTCGCGGCCGGATCGGACGCCATGTCCGCGCCACGCGTCGTCTCCCTCGCGCCGAGCGCGACCGCGACGGTCGCCGCGCTCGGCGGGGCCGACCGCCTCGTCGGCGTCACCGCCCACTGCGACCTCGCCGACGAGCCGAACGCCGGGTCCGCGCACGGCGAGGAGTCCCCGACCGTCGTCGGCGGCTGGCTGAACCCCGACCTCGACCGAGTCGCCGAGCTGGACCCCGATGTCGTCCTCACGAGCGACGCGCTCCAGTCGGACCTCGCCGACGCCTGCCGGGAGCACGGCCTCGACGTCGCGCACCGCGAGCCCGCGACCCTCGACGACGCGGTCGACGGGTTCGCGGCCCGGGGGAGGGACGTCGGTCGCCCCGAGGCCGGCGAGCGGCTCGCCGCCGACGCGCGCGGCCGACTCGACCGGGTCGCCGACGCCGTCGCCGACCGCCCTCGACCGACTGTCTACTGCGAGGAGTGGTCCGACCCGCCGATGGCGGCCGGCAACTGGGTCCCCGACGCCGTCTGCGCCGCGGGCGGGCGCTACCCGTTCGTCGACGCCGGCGAGCGCTCCCGCGAGGTCGACCCCGCCGCGGTCGAGCGGGCCGACCCCGACCGCGTCGTCGTCCACGTCTGCGGCCACGGCGACCGGGTCGACCCCGCGACGGTCGGCGAGCGCGACTGGGTCGACGCGCCCGTTCACGTGATCGACGACTCCCTCCTCAACCAGCCGAGTCCCGCGCTCCTCGAGGGGGTCGAGCGGCTGGCGCGCCTGTTCCATCCCGACGCGTTTTCAGTCGCCGACGCCGACGACCGGACATGACGACCCTGCGAGTCGGCGTCGGCAGCGGGAACCCGGTGAAGCGGCGCGCGGTCGAACTGGCCCTCGGAGCGGCGGCGGACGACGACCTCCCGAGCGATCCGACCGGCGTCGCGGTCGAATCCGTCCCCGTCGACTCCGGCGTGAGCGAACAGCCGACGGGCCACGCGGAGACGATCGCGGGCGCCGAGAACCGGGCGGCGGCCGTCCTCGACGCGGAACCGAGAGGCGGCGCCGGCGCGCCGGACGACGGCGCGACGTACGACCTCGGCGTCGGCGTCGAGGGCGGCGTCGCGGGGTTCGACGGCGCCGACGGCCGCTACCTGATCATGTGGGCGGCGGTGACCGACGGCGACCGGGTCGGCCGCGCGGCCGGCCCGAGCCTCGCGCTGCCGGCCGACGTCGCCGCCCGCATCGACGACGGCGAGGAACTGGGTCCGGTGATGGACGTCCTCCTCGACACCGACGGGATCGCGGAGCGCGGCGGCGCGGCCGGCGCGCTCACGAACGGCCGCGTCGACCGCGCCGAGGCGCTCGCGGCCGGGGTGAGCGGTGCGCTCGGTCCGTTCGTCACCGATCTGTACTGACTCCGGCGCGGCGGCACCGGTGCGGCGCCGCCGTGGTTCGAAGGCCGTACCCAAACGCGGTCGTGGGATGGTACTCACGGCCCCGATGACGCGTAAAATCGCCAGACTGCGGCGTGTTAACCCGGTCTACCAACCGCCTTATGCGGCGTGGTGACGTGGTGAGCGTATGAGCACTGCCCACCCGGACGCGGTCGCGGCCGAATCGACCGGTCTCTCCGCGAAACAGGCGCGTATCCTCCGCTACCTCCGCGAGAACGCGGCCGACCGCACCTACTTCAAGTCGCGGCTGATCGCCGACGACCTCGGGCTCTCGGCGAAGGAGGTCGGCGCGAACATGAGCGCCGTCGCCGACGCGGCCACCGATGTCGACGTCGAGAAGTGGGGCTACTCGTCGGGGACGACGTGGATGGTCACGGCCTGACGGTCGCCGTCGCGCGCTGAGTCGAGTCAGGGATCGTACGCGACCAGCGACGCCGCCTCGTCGGCGAACGCGACGGCCTCGGCGTCGAAGGAGTCGGCGTAGCGGACGACGAGCGTGAGCAGCCGCTCCGGCTCGGTCAGCGCGTAGCCGTCGGTCCGGTCGAGGAGGCCGGCGGCTTCGAGGTCGGCGGCCGCGGCGCTTATCGTCGGCCGGGAGACGCCGAGCGCGCTCGCGAGGTCGGCGCCGGTCGCGTCGGGGTCACGCAGCAGCGCGAGGATCATCCCGCGCGGCGTCTCCCGGCGGAGGTAGCCGAGCGCCCGCTTGTCCGTCTCGTCGAACCGGCCGGCGGGGAAGAAGCGCCGGTAGTCGGCGTCTTTTACCGACTCGATCGCGCCCGCCTCCTCCAGCTTCCGGAGGTGGTACTGCGCCTCGCCGGTGCCGAGGCGGAGGTCGTCGCGGAGCTTCGAGAAGTGCGCGCCGGGGGTCGTCGGCACGTAGCCGCGGATCGCCTCCCGCGTCTCGTTCTCGTCGGTCCCGTCGTCTGCGCTCGCGGTCCCGACGAACGGCGCGGCGGCTCCGACCGCTGCGAACCGCCGGAGCGTCTCGCGCTTTTGACCGTCGAACCCCTCTGTCACGGCCGTATTAGTCGGCGCCTCGACAAAAACACTTCGCTCGCGGCCGAATCGTGTCGGAAAATGCGGCTACGGACGCGTTTCGCGCCGAGCTACTCCTCTTTCTCGACTTCCGCGGGCGCCTCCTCGTCGTCCATCTCCTGGATGACCTCGTCCGCGGACCTGATGCTCGCGCCGGCGTCGCCCGCTTTCACGGCCTCGGCCTCCTTCTCGAGCTCCTCGACGTTCATCTCCGCGGACTCCTCGATCTGGCCGAGGATCTCGTCGATGTCGTCGAGCCCGAGCATCTTCCGGGTGTCGTCGTCGAACTCCTTGCCGTCGAGCCCCTCCATCTCCTGGACGTCGGAGCCGGAGAGGGCCTTGCCGTAGCGCCCCACCAGGCTCGTGAGCTCCTGCGGGAGGACGAAGGTGGTCGACTCGCCTTTGCCGATCTCCTCGAGGGTCTCCATGCCGCGCTCGATGATGGCGCGCTCGCCCATCGACTCCGCAGAGCGCGCGCGGAGGACGGTCGAGATGGCGTCCCCCTGCGCCTCGAGGATCTGCGACTGCTTTTCCCCCTGCGCGCGGATGATGTTGGACTGCTTGTCACCCTCGGCCTGCTCGACCGCGGAGCGGCGTTCCCCCTGCGCTTCGAGGATCATCGCGCGGCGGCGGCGCTCTGCGGAGGTCTGCTGCTCCATCGCCTGCTGGACGTCCTTCGAGGGGTTGACCTCGCGGACCTCGACGCTCTCGACGCGGATCCCCCACTCGTCGGTGGGCTCGTCGAGCTCCTTGCGGATCTTCGCGTTGATCTCCTGCCGCTTGTTCAGCGTGTCGTCGAGCTCCATGTCGCCGAGGACGGCCCGGAGGGTGGTCTGCGCGAGGTTCGAGACGGCCTTCTTGTAGTCGTCGACCTCAAGGAACGCCTTCTTCGCGTCCATCACCTTGATGTAGACGACGGCGTCGGCGGTCACGGGGGAGTTGTCCCGCGTGATCGCCTCCTGGCGGGGGACGTCCAGCGTCTGGGTCCGCATGTCGAACGGGTACGTGCGGGAGACGAACGGCGGGATGAGGTTGATGCCCGGTTCGAGCAGCTTGCGGTACTCGCCGAAGACGGTGAGCGTCTTCTTCTCGTAGGCGTCGACGATCTCGAACGACTGCCAGAGCGTGACGACCACGAGCAGGAGCGCGAGCAGGCCGACGCTTACGAGCCCGAGACCGAGCCCGGCTTGGAGGGTGATCGGATCCATGCCTCCCGTTTAGGCCATCGCACGCTTAATAGTTCGCCCGCCCCCGAATCGGTGCGCCGTCTCCCGGTCGGCTCGTCGCGCTGGCGACCCCTGCGGACGGATCTGTCGAACGTCCTCACCCGCCCGCGTCGAGCTCCGCGGCGACGTTCTCCAGCGCCGCCCGGAGCTGCCGCTCGTTGAACCGACGGATCACGGGCGCGCCGACCCGCGTGAGCGCGTTCTCCGGCAGGTCGTACGTCGCGGCGTACGTCAGCTTCGTCCCGCCGTCGACGGGGTCGAGCCGGAGGTCGATGGTGCCGGTGAGCCGGCCGCGGAGCTCGAACGCGTGGCGCTCGGGCGGCTCGTGGACCGTCTGGACGATCTCCCCGTCGATCCCGATCCCGGCCATCCGGTAGGTGTACGAAAGTCGCTTCCCGCCGTTCGCCAGCGGCTCGACGTCTCTCACGTCCGTGAGCCCGGGCGTGATCGCCGCGTGGTTCGCGGGGTCGTCGAGGAACGCGAACACGGACTCCGGATCGGCCGCGACGACGACGGCGTCGCTCGCGGCGAACGGGTCCGCTCCCGCGACGGACGGTTCGTCGCCCGGCTCCGGCTCCTCGTCGCTCACGCGTCGCCCCCCGAGGTCGCGGCGCGCTTCCGGCTCATTCGCCTGATCGGGGGTCGACGTACGCCTCGACCAGCTTGCGCTCGGCCGCGCGGAGGTGCTGGTGGAACGTCTGCCGGGTGATCCCCATCTGCTCCGCGATCTCCGAGCCGTCGACCGGTCGCGGCCACTCGAAGTAGCCGTTCAGCTCGGCGGTCTTCAGGGCGGCGCGCTGGCGCTCGGTGAGCCGCTCGTCGACCGCGGCCGCGAACTCCGCGACGGTGCGGTCGCGGCTCTCCCGTTCGACGCGCGACCGGAGTTCGACGCCCTCGTACTCGCCGCGGAACACGTCGAGGATCGACCGGACGTCGTGCTCGGGCGGCGCCTCGATCGTCAGGGTCGCTCCCTCAGGCGTGGCGGTCGCCTCGGCGACGACGCCGCCGTGGTCGGCCAGCTGCGTGAGCGGCGGCGACTCGGTGGCGGTGACGGCGAAGCTGACGCCGTCGTTCGTCTCCGAGACGGTCCGCATCGATTCGACCAGCGGGAGGGCGGCGAGCTCGTCGAGGTCCGGGTCCTCGCCGTCGGCGTGGAAGTACAGCTCGCACGCGTCGTCGTCGAGCCGCGTCGTCCCGAGGTGGTCTACCTTCCCGCCGACCGCGTCGGCGATCCGGGCGAGCGGCCCCGTCGAGTCCCGTATCTCGACGACGAGCTCCACGACGCGGTCGGTCGTGAGCATCTCCGTCGTCTCGATGGAGTGGAGTCCGTTCGCGATCATCTTCCCGACCGACTCGCACACCCGTCGCTCGCGGCGGTCGAGCACGTCCGCGCCGCTGCCGTAGATCCCCAACAGGCCGTACTGGCGGTCGCCGTAGGTGAGCGGCACGACGAGGAGCCGCCGACCGCCCGCGGACTTCGGTTCGAGCGGGCCGTCGGACGCGTCCTCTATCGACCCGGTCCGGAGCTCCTCGCTCTCGATCGCCTCCTGTACCTCCTGCGGCGTCTCGCTGACGTCGAACGCCGCGCCCGGCTCGACCGCCACGCCCTTCGCGGCGCGGATCTCGAGCCGCCCGGTCGCCGACGACACCTCGCCGATCCAACCGCCTGCGTACCCCGGCTCGCCGGCGACGACCTCGCAGACGCGCTCGGGGATGACGTTCGGGTCCCGGTTCTCGACGAGGATGCGACTGATGTCGCTGAAGAGCCCGTTCACCCGACCGAGGACCCTGTCGAGCGAGCGCCGCTCAGTCGCGAGCTTCTCGGCGCGCTCCTCGGCGAGCCGCTCCGCCTCCTTTCGGTCGCTGATGTCGTTCTGGAAGCCGACGTAGTGGGCCAGGTCGCCGTCCTCGTCGTATATCGGCGCGACCGTCAGCTCGTTCCAGAAGGGCGTTCCGTCGCGCCGGTAGTTCCGTATCTCGACGGTCGCCTCCTCCTCGTTCGCGATCGCGTCCCCGATCTCCTCGACGGTCTCCGGGTCCGTCCCCGGTCCCTGGAGGAACCGCGGGTTGCGGCCGAGCGCCTCCTCGACCGGGTAGCCCGTGTGTTCCTCCCAGGCGTTGTTGACGTACACGAGGGGATAGTCCGGGAGGTCCGGGTCGCTGATGCTGATCCCGATCGGCGCGTCCTCGACGGCCCGCGTCACGTCCGTCGCCGACGGCTCGTGGTCAGAGATGTCCCGTCGCGGCTCCGAGGTCGGGACTCCCGAACAGACCGTCGAGACGTCGGAGACGAGCTTATCGATCGACGCCGACCCGTTCTTCTGGAGGAACCTGTCGACGCCGTTCTCGAAGGCGGCCTCCGGCACCCCCTCCTCGTCCGTCTCCGTGAACATCACGACGGGCACGCCGGCGTCGGACTCTTCGATTGCGGTCGCGAGGGCCACCCCGTCGTCGCCGTCCAGCGCGTACTCGCTGACGACGCAGTCGTACTCCCCGGTCGTTGCCTTTGCGACCGCGGACGCCGCGGTGTCCGTGCGGGTCACGTCGAACCCCGCGGCCCCGAGCGCCGTCTCGATCCGATCGCTCCCCTCCTCCGGGTGGACGAGGAGCGCTCGAGCGTTCGCCATGGGCATCCGTTCGCACCCATACGGGTTAACGGTTGCCTACGTTCCGAGGGTCCGAAGCCTCGGCGTCCGACCGGCCGACCGCGGGGGCCGTCGGGGCGCGACTGTCCAGTTAGGCCCGGGTACTTTGAGGTCGCTGGGCGTGAGATCGACGCATGGTGTCGACTATCGCCGCCGAGGAGCCATCCCGCGAGCGGGCCCACGAACCATGAGCGTGCGCGTCCCCGTCCGGGAGCCCCCCACGTCCGTTCCCGGCGACCGCGTGGGGCTCCCCGAGGCCGTCCTCGCCGACCTCGGGATCGGCCTCGGCGATTCGGTGACCGTCGAGGGCGCGCGGCGCGTCGCCGCCCCGGTCGTCGCGGTCGACGGCGGGGCCCGGGCCGTCTTCCTCCCCGAGCGGCTCCGGCGGACGGCCGGGGTCGAGCCGGGCGACGCCGCGACCGTGGCGGCGTCGTCCCTCCCGGTCGCCTCCTCGGTCACGCTGCGGCTCCGCCAGTCGGTCGACCTGGAGCGGAGCGAGGACGCGATCCGCCGCCGGCTCGATCGGCGCGCGGTCGCCGTCGGCGACGAGGTCGAGGTCACCCGCCTCGGCGGCGCGCTCACGCTCCGGTTCGACGTGCGGGACGTGGCCCCCACCTCGCCGGCGGTCGTCGGCGACGAGACCGAGATCACCGTCGCGGCCGACGACGGGGCGCCGGCGGTCGAGGCCGAGCGCCCCGGCGGGACCGGCGCCGGCGACGGCTTCGTCCCGACGGCGACGTTCGAGCGCCTCCGGGACGCGGTCGCGACCCGGTTCGACGCGGCCGAGACGTTCGAGTCCGCGGGCTCGTCGACGCTGGGGCTGCTCCTCCACGGCCCGCGCGGGTCGGGGAAGACGACGCTCGTCGAGGCCGTCGCGGCCGCGACCGACGCGTCGCTCGTCCGCACCTCCGCGGCCCGGCTCCGGGGCGAGCGCGCGAGCGACCAGTCGGACGGGCTCGACCGCGTCGTCGAGGCCGTCCCGGCCGGAGAGCCGACCGTGGTCCTCCTCGACGACCTCGAGGCGCTCGGGGCCGACGACGGCGGGGGCTCCGCGCTCGCCGACCGCCTCCGCTCGACCGTCGACGAGCTCCGCGATGGGGACCGAACGGTCGTGATAGGCGTGGCGACGGACCCGAACGCCGTGCCGTCGGCGCTGCGCCGCGGCGGGCGGTTCGACCGCGAGATGGTGGTCGAGCCCCTGACGACCGCCGAGCGACGCGACGCGCTCGAAGCCCTCTGCGAGGGCGCACCGCTCGCGATGGACGTCGACTTCGATGGCGTCGCCGCGCGGCTCAACGGCTACGTGTTCGCCGACCTAGCCGTCCTCGTGGACGCGGCCCTGGAGCGGGCGGTCCGCCGCGACGGCCGGACCGCGATCCGGATGGCCGACTTCGAGGCCGCGCTCGACGACGTCGAGCCCACCGGGCTCCGCGAGGTCACCGTCGAGTTCCCCGCGGTCGGCTGGGACGAGGTCGGCGGCCTCGACGACGCCAAGCGCGAGCTGGTGCGCGCGGTGTACTGGCCGCTGGAGTACGCCGACCGCTTCGCGGCGCTGGGGATCGACCCGCCCTCCGGCGTGCTCCTGTACGGGCCGCCCGGCACCGGGAAGACGCTGCTCGCCCGCGCGGCGGCGAGCCTCAGCGACGCGAACTTCATCCCGGTGAACGGGCCCGAGCTGCTCGACAAGTACGTCGGCGCGAGCGAGCAGGCCGTGCGCGACCTGTTCGCGACGGCGCGCGAGAACGCGCCGGCGGTGATCTTCTTCGACGAGGTCGACGCCATCTCGCCGAAGCGCCGGGGCGACGACACCGGCGCCGGCGAGCGCGTGGTGTCGCAGCTGCTGACCGAGCTCGACGGGCTGGAGCCGCTCACCGACGTGGTGGTGATCGCGGCGACGAACCGCCCGGACAACATCGACGAGGCGCTGTTGCGCCCCGGTCGCATCGAGAAGGCGGTCGAGACGCCGCTCCCGGACCGCGAGGCGCGCCGCGATATCCTGCGGATCCACGCGCAGGAGATGCCGGTGGCGTCGGGCGTCGACCTCGACTCCCTCGCCGACCGCACGGCCGGGTACAGCGGCGGCGACCTCGCGGCCTTGGTCCGCGAGGCCGGGCTGCTCGCCATCGAGGACGCCATCGTCGACGACGGGCCGCCCGCCGACCCGACCGTCGGGCGCGACCACTTCGAGCGCGCCTTGGCCGAGACGTCGCCGTCGACGAGCGACGGGCGCGCGGACGCCGAGCGAGCGGGACGCGACTCGCCGGCGGAGTGAGCGGCCGGCAGGGACCCGGACTCCCCGGCCGACGAACCTCGCCTTACTCCGGCTCTTCGTGGAGGTTCAGGACGAAGTAGACAACGCCGCCCATGGCGAGTAGCTCCAGGGCCGCCATCGTCCAGAACCGGACGTTCAGTCCGCCGCTCGGCTCCTGTAGCGTCGGGATCAGGAAGATACCGACGAGAGCGATCACGGCGCACGCGGCCAGCCCGACCACGGACCGGGTATTCATCACTGGCGGCTGTTCGGTGGGAGTGTCAGTCATGTCGAAAAATGAACGGTGGAAACGGTTGAACCGTGTTGTTCGGTCGCGTCGAGTCCGCCGGCCGATCAGTCCGCGGCGGAGGCCTCAGCGCCCGCGGAGGGCTCCGGGGCCTCGGTGTCGCCGAGGATCGCGCGGCTGCGGAGCAGGATGAAGCCGAAGCCGACCTTGGCGGTCACGTCGAGAACCATGAACAGGAGGGTCTCGATGCCGAGGCCGACGACGCCGGCTCCCTCAGTACCGATGATCCAGAGGATCGGGTACGCGGTCCAGAGGACGAGCACCAACGCGGTCAGCGTGTTGAACGTGCTCGCGACTTCGGGGCCGCGCTCCTTCGCCGCGGCGCGCAGGCTCGTGGCGAGGAAGTACAGCACGACGATCATGCAGATCGTGCTGAACAGCCACCAGGAGTACCGCGCGAGCGGCGTGTGCGAGAGCGCGCCGATGAGGCCGGTGACGATCATCAGCGCGTCGACGCCGACGAGCGTCCCGATGCTCACGCGGTCGACCTTCGCCAGCAGCGCGAGGTCGAGCAGCAGCAGCGGCGTGGTGAACAGCCAGTCCGCGTACCGCGCGTAGTAGATGTCGAGCACTTCTCCGGCGACCGTGACTTCCGTCAGGCCGATTCCGAAGAACATCGACAGGTACGCCGCCGACGCGATCCCCGGCACGAGGATCGTAATCGAGTAGTACTCACGGGCCTCCTTGTCGGTGACCCCCCATCCTTTGACGATGAAGTAGAAGGTCCCGATGAGCATTAGTAGCGTGCCTATACCCAACCAAAGCGTCTCGGGACGTCCGTCCCCGAGCAGGTCGTATCCCGCCTGTAGCGCTATCGGGTCCATACCCACCTCATGATATACCGTATACTCTATTCAGATCGATGCCAACCCAGTCAGGTATCGGCGTCCGCGGGCGGTCGACCGTCGGGGTCCCTCGGTGGTCGCTGCCCCCGTCGCGTTGCCCGTCGGGGGATACGTTGTCGGCCCGAAAGTAATCAACCTGGGGCCCCAGTGATGCTGTATGGCCGACGACGACACCGAAGCGGAGGCGGAGTCGACGACAGAAACCACCGCGGAGCGAGAGGACGAAACGGAGGCGGTCGACGACGTCACCATCGACGTCGAGGCGATCGACGAGTACGAGCAGCGCATCGAGGAGCTGTCCACCGCGGTCGAGGAGCGCGACGAGACGATCGAGGAGCTCCGGTCGGTCGTCGAAGAGCAGTCCGAACAGATAGACAAGCTGGAGAACCAGTTCCTCGATCTGTCCGCGCGGGTCGCGGACGGCCGGAATCTCGGGGTCTGCCCCGAGTGTAACGGCCCCACGGAAAAGAAGGAGCGGCTGTTCCGGTCGGACACGATCGAGTGCACGCGCTGCGGCGAAGTGATCCACACGTACTGAGCCCGTTCCGAACCCCTCGCTCTCCGCTCAGCGCGTCGCCGAACGGACACGCGGCTCCGTCGAACCCTCACAGGTGACGCGTTCTGAACTGGCGCTGGTCAGTGCAGACGTACCGGCGAGCGATAGCGGGAGTGAGTATCGCAGATCGGCGGCCGCGATGTGGTATTTAAATACCCACGGGCGACGGCGACGAGCTCTTATAAAAGGGGTGCGGTGGCGCGCCCGCGAGCGGCCGGAGCGAAGCGGAGACCGCGAGGCTGGGGAGGCGTGAGGTGCGGTTGCTGTGCGTTCCCGCGAGCGAAGCGAGCGGGAGCACGGAAGCCGCAGCCCGCACAGCGACCGAAGGGAGCGAGCAGGAACGTCTTCCGGTGGGGCGGGACTCAAAGGGGCAGCCGTCGAGGCGGGACTTTGGAGGCACTCGCCGCAGTAGCGTCTCACTTATAAACAGCCGACAGGGACACCGCAATTCCACTTATAAATGGCCTCACTCACAACGTACTACACTCACTCCCGAAACCGATCAGGAAACACTCTTCGGCGACCGACCGTTTCAGACGAAATTCATCCGAAAAGTGGGGGTTCCGACAGAGCCGAGAATATAAAAGACCGAATAATGGCGACGAGGCCCTAACCCTCTAACGCCCCTAACGACACCCATGTCGACGTCGACGGCGAGTCCGGTGCGGCGACTCCTCGGCGAACCGGAACGGACGGCCATCGGTGCGTCCCGCGCGGCGTTGCTCCTGCTCGCAGTGGGGTTCGGCGCCCTGTCCGCGGCCGGTACCGACGTGTCGCTCCGGACGCAGATGATCGCGTACCTCGTCGGGATGGTCGCGCTGAACCTCCCACACGGGGGGTACGAACACTTCTCGAACCTCCGCCGGCGGGGGCTCCCGTTCGGCGCGCGGTACGTCGGCTTATACCTCGGCTTCGTCGCCTCGTTCGTGGCGCTGTTCGTCGTCGCGCCCCTGCCGGCGCTCGCGCTCGCGTTCGGGACGGCGGTCGCGAAGGGCGGGCACGGCGACCTCCGCGTGATGGACGCGCTGGTCGGCACCGAGCACCTCACGACCAAGCCGCAGCGGGCGCTCGCCGCCCTGATCCGCGGCGGGGCCGTGATGATCGTCCCCGCCGTCTTCTGGACCGAGACCTACTACAGCTTCACCGGCATCATGCTGGGCGTCTTCGACGGCCGGCTGGCCGGCCCGGCCGCCTCGAACCCCGAGACGTTCACCACGGCGCTCGGCGCGGTCTTCGGGCTCGGCGTGGTCACGCACCTCGGCGGCGGCCTCGTCACCAGCCTCCGCTCGACCGGCGGCGTGAGCCGGTCGTGGCTCCTCGACGCCGCGGAGACGCTGCTGCTCGTCGCGTACTTCGCCTTGGTGCCCGTCGTCGTCGCCATCGGGCTCTACTTCCCGCTGTGGTACTCGCTGCGCCAGTCGGCGCGGAGCATGGTGGTCGAGCAGGAGCAGCCCGACCGGACGGAGGGGGTCTCGCTCGTCGTCGCGTGGGGCGTCCTCGTCGTCGGCGCGCTGGTGACGGCGACCGTCGCGGCCGCCCTGTGGACCGTCGCCCCGAACCCGCTGGCCGGCGGGTCGCTGCTCTCCGGCGCCGTCGCCTTCTACACCATCTTCGTCTGCGTCATCGCGATGCCGCACGTCGTGGTCGGGGAATGGCTCGACTTCGGACGCGGCATCTGGTACGTGCCCTGACGGCGGCCGATCGCGTCGGCGAGACCGCGCTCGCGACGCGAACCGCCCGCCCGCGTCGACGAGATAACAAGCCCTAAAACCCGGCTCGTCGACCGATACGGTATGCCTCTGCGGTTCGCTCGGCGCCTCGGGCTCGCGGACGCGGTCACCGTGGCCAACGCCGCCGTCGGCTTCCTCGCCGTCGTCGCCGCGACGGTCGACGTCGCGCTCGCGGCCCGCCTCGTGCTCCTCGCCGCGGTCGCGGACGGGCTCGACGGCGTCGTCGCCCGTCACCGGGGGTCGACGCCCGCCGGGCCGTACCTCGACTCGCTGGCAGACGTCGCCTCGTTCGGCGTGGCGCCCGCCTTCCTCGTGGCCGCCGTCGTCCGCGACGGGCGCTCGTTCGCGACGGACCCCGTCCTCGTCGGCGCCGGCGTCGGCGCGGGCGCCCTGTTCGTCGCCGCCGCGGTCGCCCGACTCGGGCTCTACACGGTCGACGAGGACGGCGCCCGCGAGACGGTGGGCGTCCCGACCACGCTGGCGGCGACGGTGCTCGCGGCCGCCGTCATCGCGGGCTACACCGCGCCCCTCCTCCTCGTTGGAGCGACGACCGCGTTCGCGCTGCTCATGGGCTCGACGGTCACGTACCCCGACCTCCACGCGCAGGACGCGCTCGTGATGGGCGTCGTTCAGGCCGCCGTGATCCTCACCCCCGCGGGCCACATGGCGACGGGCGCGCTCCCGGCGTGGATCGGCGAGGGGTTCGCGTTCGCGCTGCTGTTCCTCTCGTTCGGCTACCTCCTGCTCGGCCCGCGGTTCTACTGGGGCGACGGGATCCGCGCGCCGCCGGGTCTTCGGCGGTGAGTTCGGAGCGGAGCGGCGAGCGTTCGGAACGGACCGGCGAACGGACTCGTCGGTAGCGGGCGGACTATCGTCGAAAATCGCAGCGAAGAGCGGTCGGCGAGCTCGCCTCGTCGGCGGGCCGCCTTACAGCAGGTCGTCGAACTCCTTGTACCGGGTGATCTCGACGCCGTCGTCGGTGACGACCGCGACGTTGATCCCGTTGCCGGAGGCGAGGTCGCGCTCGACGGCGGACTGGATCGCCTTCGCGGCGATGGTCTTCGCCTCGTCGATGGTGACGTCGTCGTCGTACTCCTGTTCGAGGACACCGAGCGCGTACTGCGACCCGGAGCCGGTGACGGTGTACTCCTCCTCGGTCGTGCCGCCGAGGGCGTCGATGGAGTAGATGTGCGCGCCCTCGTCGTCGACGCCGCCCAGGATCGGCTGGACGACGAAGAACGCCCCGGAGCGGAGGAGGTTCCCCGTCAGGGTCGACAGCGCCTCCATCGACATGTCCTTGCCGCGGCGGGCCTCGTAGAGGCTCGTCTCGGCGCGGAGCGTCGAGATGAGGTTCTGGGCCGCCGAGACGGAGCCCGCGATGGTCAAGGCGCCGCGCGGGTGGATCTCCTCGACCTTCTGGACGTCCTTCGAGGAGACCATGCCGCCGAGGGAGGCGCGCATGTCGGTCGCCATCACGACGCCGTCGTCGGCCTTGATGCCGACGGTCGTGGTGCCGGTCTTCATCTCGCCGTCCTCCTCCGCCTTCGCGGCGCGGCGCTCGCTGTGTTCGAACTCGCCGAGCTCCGGTCCGAAGACGGGCTGGTCGCGGCCGAGGTCCGCTGCCGGGCCGTCTGAGAGGTCGCCAGTCGGTGTTCGCATTACACGCTCGTTGGCTCGGCGCGCTGATAAAGGCAACCCTTCGGGGGCCGCCGACCGGTTCCGACGGGCCTATCCGTCGCCGGGTTGCGACCGGTCGACGGCGACCGGACGGGCGCGTCCAAGACGGGTGACGAGGCGCCCGCGTCACCGACGGTACTGTCGCTCCGGGTCGGTTCGGCGTTCGGTCGGCTGGGCAAAACGAGTCGCTACGGCGGCGCGGTCACTCCTCGGCGGCGGTCTCGAACGCCTCGGTGGTGGTCTCGACGAGCCGGCCGACGGGGACGTTGATATCGAGGCGCTGACGCGCGAAGACGGCCATCGGGAACAGCGAGATCCCGACGGCGACGGTCGCTTGGTGCAGCCCGAAGAGGGCCGCGGTTCGGATGCGGTCGAACATTGGACTTCTGCTCCACCCGAACGCGGGGATATATAAATATCTTCCGTGCCTGCCGCCGAGTCGACCCCGTCGCAGTCTTGCGGTTTTCGGTCATAAATTAACGATCCTGAAACTTCCCCCGTCCCGCGCCGATCGACGCGTATCCCAGCCCGGTTTGACCCCGTTTATCTCCGTAACTTATGAGAATTCACGGCGGTTCGTGCGCCTCGCATCGGCGCTTCGCGCCCGGCACTGTCCCGCCGGCTCCGACCGCGCGTGGGTCGCACCGCGCCGGACCGAACGGGATTTAACCGAGTGAGCGCCTACCCGGTCGCGTGAAGAACGTCACGGACCGGATCCGGAACCCCTTCGGGATGCGTCCCGACTGCCCATCGTTCGTCCCCGGCTACGGCGACGCCAACGCCGACTTCCACGTCGTCGGCGACTACCCCGGCGTCCACGGCGGGACCGAGTCGGGCGTCCCCTTCACCGGAGAGGCGTGGTCGCCCGCGTTCCTGTCGGCGCTCGCGGCGGCCGGACTGATCGCGGGACTCGCCGACGGCGTCGCGCCCGACGGCGTCGCGATCGACGGCGACCCGACGGCGATCGACCCCGTCCGGACCGACCGGACGTTCTTCTCGTATCTCCACATGTGCGAGAGCGAGGGGGCGCCGGACGAGGGCGCCTACGACGACATGGAGCGGTTCTTCGACGCCGAGCTCCGCGCCATCGCGGCCCACGTGCTGCTCCCGGTGGGCGCGCGGGCGACCGAACACGTCCTCGAGACCTACACCGCGCGGGCCCGGAAGACCGAGATCGACATGGACGCGCTCCACGGCGAGGAGCTGCTCGGCGCCGGCTGGCTCGTCGTCCCGATCAAGGACCCCGCCGACTGGACCGACGGCGACGCCGACCGGCTCGTCGACTCGCTCGGGGAGCTGCGCTCGACCGACTTCCGGCGCGAGAGCGACCTCGGACGGTTCGTCGCCGGCAACGAGCCGTACCTGGTCCGCTGACGCAGCGACCGCCCGCGAGTCCGCGAACTCGTCGGTTTTCTCCCGGATAGACGTGAAATTTCTCCGGCAAAGCGGGTTCCCGATGCGGGGATTCGGCAGTAATCGCTCGCATCCGCGGACGATCGTTTTCTGCCCGGCCGCGATCGAGTCATATTTGTCGCTACTGCCCGGATTTTATACCTCTCCTGCCGATATTTCAGTAGACGCCCGCTCGAACGGGCGTCGGCCGCAGGACTGGTACTCCGCGCGGCGACTTGGTCAGCTCCGGCCCTCACCGGCCGGTTTTTCCTCGCTACACAGCGCCTCGATGTACTTCCCGACGTGGTCGTCCATCCGCCGCTTGTAGCCCGCCTGCCGCGCGAGTCGGTCGAGCTCGCGGGAGACGTACGTGCCGTACTGGACCGCCTTCTTGTCCGCGCCGTGAACCGATTCCGGCACGCGCCCGGCCGCGACCCGGCGGAGCGCGACCTTCCGCTCGTCGCTGTCGACGAGCAGGTCGTCGGGGAGCGCCAGCGCGGCGGCGACGACCCGGTCGTCGAGCAGCGGCGTCGCGGGCTCGACGCCGGCGGCGCGGAGCGCGAGGACGTCCCGCTCCAGTTGACCGGGTAGCGTGCGGACGGTCTCCGTCCGCGCCCCGCGGACGGTGTCGGCCTCGACGCGAGGGTCCGCCGCCGGGTCGACCACCTTGCTGTACCCGCCGAACAGCTCGTCGGCGCCCTGCCCGACCGCGAGCCGGTCGAACCCGTCCGCGGCGGCCGCTTCGGCCGTCAGGAACAGCGGCACCGCGATGGCGACGTCCATCGGGTTCCGGCGACCGGTCGCGGCCGCGACGGCGCGGACGGCGCGCCTGAGGTCCTCGTGCGTGATCTCGACGACCCGCAGGTCGCGCTCCATCGCGCTCGCTGCCTCGCGCGCGGCGGCGACGTCGTGACTCCCCTCGAAGCCGGCGACGTAACAGGGGGCCTCGGGGACGGCGGCCGCGACGAGCCCGGAGTCGACCCCGCCCGAGAAGGCGACCGCGAGGTCGCCGTCAGCGGTTCCCTCGGCACTCGCCGGAGAGAGTGAGGACGCGAGGTCGTCGAGCGCTGCGCTCACCGCGTCGTCGACCGCCGACAGCGCCGCCTCCCGGTCCGGTTCCGGACCGGGATCGGGGAGGCGCCAGACGCGTTCGGTCCCCGTTGCCGAGACGACGCTTCCGGCCGGGACCGGTTCGGGATCCTTGAGGTCGGTCCGGTCGAAGGCCCACGCGTCGGGGGCCGTCGACCGACGCTCAGTGTCGGGGTCGAGCGCCGTGGCCTCGGCGAACAGCGGCTGCCGGCCGAGGACGCCGCGGACGAGGGCCGCCCCCTCGCGGTTCGGAGCGTCGCGGTCCGGCGAGTCCCACTTCGGCAGGTCGGCCAGCAGGCCGGCGAAGCCGCGGCCGCCGGGGAGGGGGTCGTCGTCGCGGAGCGCGGCGCGGACTCGGTCCGGGGAGGCGCCGCGCAGGTCGGAGGACTGGTCCTCGGAGGAGGCGTCGGGCGCCATCGGGCTCACCGGAGGGCGTCGAGCGTGCGGAGCGCGCGGCGCTTGGCCCCCCCGCCGAACTGCTTGAGCGAGATCCGCCACGGGGTGCGCTTGCCGACGACGCTCGTCCGGCCGTCGGCGATGCCCGAGAGGATCGCGGCCGCGGAGCGCTCGTCGGCGCCCACCTCGGTCACCGCCTGTCCGACCATCTCGGAGATGTGGGCGTCGCTGCCGGCGGTCATCGGGAGGCCGTTGCGGACGGCGAACTTCTCGGCCTGGCGGTTCGAGCGCCCGGTGAACAGCCGGGAGTTGTACACTTCGAGGGCGTCGGCGCTCGCCAGCTGCTCGTCGCTGATGTGCGCGGCGACGCCGTGGCGGGACTTCTGGAAGGGGTGGGGGACGACCGCGATCCCGCCCTGATCGCGGATGCGGTCGAGCGTCTCGTCGAAGGGGAGGCCGCTCTCGATACGCTCCTCGATGCCGAACGCGAGGACGTGGCCGACCGCGGAGGTCACCTCCATGCCGACGACGCCGACGAGGCCGTAGTCGGGGGCCTTCTCGGCCGCCTCGATGCTGGCGTCGATCTCGTCGTGGTCGGTGACGGCGAGCGCGTCGAGCCCGACCGCGGCCGCCTGCTCCAAGAGGAGCTCGACCGGGTCGCGCCCGTCGTACGACAGCGCGGAGTGCGCGTGTAGCTCGACCGATAGCACACGCACTGCTTCGAGCGTGGTCATAAAAAGCGCCCCGGTCCGCGCGGGTCTCAGGAGATTCGCGGCGGCTGAACATCGCTGTGGCGACGTGGTATTTAAAAACAGACCGCGGTGGCGCGTGCCGACGAGCGCCCGCAGGGCGCGGGTCGCACGCGCGAGGGACGCCGCGAGCGCTTTTAAGCGCGAGCGGCGAGGCTGGGGAGGCGCGAGGTGCTGTGCGGGGTGGGGACTCGAAGGGGCAGCCGTGAGGCGGGCGCAGGGGACGTAAGGACCACAGAGAGGGAGCGAGTGAAACGAGCGACCGACCGAGGACCGCAACGAGCGTGCGCCCGCCTCACGACTGGGGCTTTGGCGGTGTTCGCCGCCGATCTACCGGCGGTTGTTTATAAATGAGCGGCTGAATCGACGAACTCGAAAAAAGACGCTTCGGGTACCGATCAGAACGCGCTCTCGCCCACCGTCTTCCGGTAGGTCGCTCGGCCGGTGTGCGCCGAGTCGTCCCACGACTCCACGTCGACGATGATCCGAGTGTTGATCGCGTCTTCCGGCGCGCCCTCGATCCGCAGCGTCGAGTCGCCGATCCGGGCGACGTGGCCGCCGTCCCCCTCGCCGGTCACCATCACTTCGAGGACGTCGCCGGCCGCGTAGTCCGGCCTCGACCCCCGGAACGACCAGCCGGCGAGGAACTTGTCGAAGACGCTCATGCGCGCGACACCTCCTCGGAGACGCGGTCGGGAATGTACTCCCGCCCGAAGCCGGTGACCGCGGCGAGGATGAATATCGCCACGAGGAACCAGCCGTGGAACACGTACGGGACGACCTCGATCGGGTTGACGACCATCTCGGGGCCGTACTCGGCGCCGAGCCCGTCGGGGCCGACCATCACCTGGTACCCCACGAGCACGCCGCCCGCCCACGGGAAGATGTAGCCGAGCGCGGAGGTGTTGGCGTCGAGAATGTTCGCGCGACGGTAGCCGTTGATGTTGAACTTCTCGCCGATGCGGGCGACGTACGGGGCGATCGCGATCTCCGCCGCGGTGTTGATCGTGATCATCCCGTTGATCGTCGCGGTGCCGAGCACCATCGTCAGCTCCGCCCGGCGGACCGTCGTCGCGACGCGGTCGAGGAGGAACGTCTGGATCGCCTCGAAGCCGCCGCCGCGGATCATGATCTGCGCCATCGACACGATCAGCAGCGTCAACACGATGAGCGGGAAGAAGCCGGTCGCGCCCGTGTAGAGGCTCCCGCCCACGCCCGTGGTCTCGCCGACCGCGACGAACGGCAGCGAGGTGAACGTCCCGGCCTCGCTCACGGTGAACACGAGGATGTCGCTCACCGACGAGAGCCCGAACAGGAGGTTGAACGCGACGGCGACGACGATCCCCCACGAGATCGCCTCGACGATGTGTCGGCCCGCGACCGCGGTCACGATCACGATGCCCATCGAGACCAGATGGACCAGCCCCGCCGCGGCCGCGTCGAGCTCGGCAGCGCCCTCGAGGCTCGTGCCCGGCAGCACCGACCCCATGACCAGATAGGCGACGAACGCGGGCACCGCCGCGAGGATCGCGTACTTGAACCGCGAGGCGACCACGCCGCCGATGTCGGCGTCTTGGGTCACCGCGCTCACGATCGTCGTGTCGCTGACGGGCGCGAGGTTGTCACCGAAGACGGCGCCCGAGAGGATCGCGGCGAACAGCAGCACCGGGTTCGCGCCGAGGAGCACTCCGGCCGGGAAAAAGAGGGTCACGAACGCGATAGTGGCGCCGTACCCCGTCCCGATTCCGGTCGCGAGCAGCCCACAGAGGATGAATGCGGCCGCCGGGAACGTCGCTCCGCCGACGTTCAACGCGTCGGCGGCGAAGATGAGCCCGTTGACGAACTGGCCGACCTGTAGCGTGTCGGCGAACATCCCGGCCCACAGCCACGCGACGATCGCCGTGGCGGCGACGCGCTGGGTCATCCCCTCGAAGATGGTGTCCGCGTACGCCTTCCAGCTCCCGCGAACGAAGAACATCCCGAGGATCGTCCCGATCAGTGCCCCGATCACGAGCCCGTCCGCGCCGCCGACTCCGAGGATTCCGCTCTGGAAGACGGCCCAGAGAATGAAAAACGCGATCGGGACCGTGCTCATCCACTTCCCCCCGCGGAACTCGATCCGCGGGCCGTCGCTGTTCTGCTCGCCGACGCCGAACTCGCTCCCGTCGGGCGGGTCCCCGCCGTCGGTCGCCGGCGGAGCCGCGTCTGTCGTGTCGGTCATCGATCGTTCACAACCCTCCCGATACCGACGACCCACCTAAAACCTCCCCTCCGCGGAGAGCTTGCGCGGAGCGACATCCGCACTCAAGCGGCACGAAGCGGAGGCGGAAGCGAGGACGCCTCCGCCGCTCCGACCCACAAGAACACGCTTAAGAACCCTGACGGCGACTCCGAACACGGGAACAGCACAGCTGCAGATCCGACTCGCCGGGGCCCTTTCGCCCGCGGCTTGGGAATGTAGCAGTGCGCCGACGCCTCCGGCGTCGCGGTCGGGCGGGCCGCTCGCGCGGCCCGTCCGGTCGGATCGCTCGCTCCGCGAGGGATTCGTAGCCGCGCCGCGCGGAGTCGCGGTCACGTTGCGGTTGTGCCGTTCCAACCAGACAGACAATGGCACGAATGCACACGCGCCGTCGCGGTTCGTCCGGTTCGGACAAGCCGGCGACGGACGAGACCCCGGAGTGGAGCGACGTCGACGCCGAGGACATCGAGTCCCGCGTCGTCGAACTGGCGGAGCAGGGCCACGACCCCAGCGTCATCGGCCTCAAGCTGCGCGACGAGGGCGTCAAGGGCGTCCCGGTCCCCGACGTGAAGCTGGCGACCGACAAGAAGATCACCGAGATCCTCGAGGAACACGACGCCGACGCCGACATCCCGGAAGACCTCCGCAACCTCATGTCACAGGCGATCCGCCTGCGCGAGCACATGGAGGAGAACGGGCAGGACCACCAGAACAAGCGCGCGCTCCAGAACACGGAGTCGAAGATCCGCCGCCTCGCGAACTACTACCGCGGCGACGAGATCGACGAGGAGTTCACGTACACCTACGAGAACGCCGTCGAGTACCTCGAGGAGTAAGCGTCCGACGCGGCGACAGCGGCCCACGAGACCCCACCAATGACCGAAGCGACGTCCGCCACGCCCGCCCCCGACGCGCTCGCCGGCGTCCTCGCAGACGCGCCGTTCGTCCGGCTCGTCGCGACCGACGACGGCGACGCGCTGGCAGCCGCGGGGCTGCTCGCGCGAGCGCTCCGAGCGACGGGCACGCCGTTCCAGGCGCGCGTCGACCCCGATCCGGTCCCCGCCGACGTCGACGACGGCGTCGCGGTGGCCGTCGGCGTCGACCGCGGCCCGCACGCGATTCCCGGGACGGGACGGCCGGCCAGCACGGCGGCCTTCGCGGTCGCCCGCGCGCTCGGCGCCGAGCCCGACCCCGTGGTCGCGCTCGCCGGCGTCGTCGCGGCCGGGTCGATCCCGGGCGCCGACGGCTCCGGGGACGCGCTCGACGCCGCGGAGCGGGCCGACCGCGTCGAGCGGCGCCCCGGCGTCGCGCTCCCGGTCTCGGGTGGAAACGAGGCCGGCGAACTCCCGGACGCGCCCTCGCGGGCCGAAGCCCTCGCGGCCTCGACGCTCGCGTCGACGCGGTACTCCGGCGACCCCGAGGCGGCGCGCGACGCGCTCGCCCCCCTGGGACTGCCGGCGGACCCCGACTCGGACGATCACCGACGCCTCGCGTCGCTGGTCGCGGTCGACGCGGTCGACGGCGACGACGCGAGCGAGCGCGCGGCCTCGGCGGTCGAGCGCGCGCTCCGCCCGTACGCGACGGACGGCCCGTTCGAGACGGTCGGCGGCTACGCCGACGTGCTCGACGCGCTCGCCCGGGAGGCGCCCGGGACGGGCGTCGCGCTCGCGCTCGCGAGCGACCCCGACGCGTCGCTCCGGACGGCCGCGCTCGACGCGTGGCGCCGCCACGGCCTGGCGGCTCACCGCGCGCTCGACGCCGCGACGGTCGGCCGGTACGACGGCTGCGTCGTCGCCCGCGTCGACGCCTCGGGGGCGGTCCTGCCGACGGTCGCCCGGCTCGTCCGGGACTTCCGGTCGCCGGAGCCGGTCGCGGTCGCGCTCGACGAGAGCGCGGGCCGGCTGGCGGCCGCCGCGACCGGCGGTGGCCGCGCAGCGGGCGACGCGGCCGCCGGCCCGGTCGGACTCGGCGACGCCTGCCGGACCGCCGCCGGCGAGGTCGGCGGCGACGGCTGGGGGACGCCGATGCGAGGTCACGTTTCGGTCGACGACGGCGACATCACCGCGGCGCTGGCCGCGCTCAGGGAGGCGATCTGAGATGGTCGACGACGCCGCGCCGACCGCCGGCGACGCGAAACGGACCGCGACGGTCCGGACGACGCACGCCGACGCCGCGACGGTCGCGGCCGCGCTCGGGCCGGACGAGACCGACTCGATGCGCACGCGCGTCGACGGCGACGTCGTCGCCTGTACCGTCGCGCGACCGACCACCGGCGGGCTCCAGTCGACGCTGGACGACCACCTCGTGAACCTGCGCGTCGCCGACCGCGTGATCGACCGCGCTCGGTCGCATCTCGCCGCAGCCGCTGACTCCACCGACGCACTCGACTCCACAGACGAACCGCAGACGACCGACACCGACACACAACCCGACACATGAGCGAACGATCCGTATCCAAGAGCAGAGAACAGAAGCGCTGGTACACCGTGCTGGCGCCCGAACAGTTCGACCGACAGGAGCTCGGCGAGACCCTCGCCGAGGAGCCCCAGCAGGTCGTCGGCCGTACGATCACGACGACGCTCGACGAGCTGACGGGCGACTCCAACGCGAACAACACGAAGCTAACCTTCAAGATCACCGACGTCGGCAGCGACTCGGCGTACACCGAGTTCATCAAGTACGAGCTGACGCGGGACTACCTGCGCTCGCTCGTCCGCCGCGGCGCCTCGAAGGTCGAGGCGTCGATCACGGTCCTGACGACGGACGACTACCGGATCCGCGTCCAGCCCGTCGCGCTGACGACGAAGAAGGCGGACCGCTCGCAGGAGAAGGCGATCCGCCGCGTGATGATCGACAAGGTCCACGCCGCCGCCGAGGAGCGGACCTTCGAGGCGTTCGTCGACGCGATCGTCGACGGGAACCTCTCGTCGGCCATCTACGGCGACGCCAAGGAGATCTACCCGCTCCGCCGCGTCGAGGTCCAGAAGCTGACCCTCGAAGCGCGGCCGTCCGAGGTCGCCGCCGAGGAGGAGGTCGCCGTCGACGTCGACGCCGACGAAGTGGCCGTCGACGCCGACGAGTAACGACTCGTCCGAGCGACGCGCCCGTTTTGCGTTTTATCGACCGCGTAGCGGCCGCGCCGGCGCGCGGGCAGGTCGTCGTGAACGGGGGCGCCGTCGGTGGCTCTATTTATAAGTACAACTCCTGACCGCTGTGCGGTGGCGCGCGCCTCCGAGCGCCTTTCAAAGGCGCGAGGAGCGCGTGCGAGGGAGTCGGCGGCGACCGGCGAGAGCCGCCGACGAGGCTGGGGAGGCGTGAGACTGCGGTGCTGTGCGGTTCGGGGCGGGACTCGAAGGGGCAGTCGCGAGGCGGGCCCAGGCGACGCAAGGACCGCAAGGAACGAGCGGAGCGAGTGACTGAGGACCGCAGCGAGCGTGGGCCCGCCTCGCGGCTGGGGCTTTGGCGGTGTTCGTCGTCGATCTGCCAGCATCCATTTATAAGCGAGCGGCTGAGACGTTGGAGGCGTTCGCCGCCGAGCCGCGAACAACGACTTATAAACCGTCCACTCACTCCACCTCTCGCGTCAGCTGCTCCCGGTACGGCTCGAATCCCCGTTTCTCGTAGAACGCCGCCGCGCGCTCGTTGTCGACGTCCACGTCGAGGCGGAGTTCGCCGCAGTCCTGCTCGCGCGCGTCGGCCGCCGCGCGCTCCATCAGCCGGTCCGCCAACCCACTCCCGCGATACGACTCGTCCACGTAGATGTCGCCGACCACGAGCCGGTCCGGACGATCGAACACCTCCGGACACTCGTCGACGCTCGTCGAGACGAACGCGACGAGGTCGCGGTCCGGCTCGGGAACGCCGGCGGGCGCGGGCTCCTCGGGATCGAGGCGCTCGGGATCGGCGGTCTCGGAATCGACGCCGCCCGGACCGACCTCCGGGTCGACCGCGACGACCCACAGGCGGCGGTCCGCGTTCTCGCGGAGCAGGTCGAGCCGGAACGCCGCCTCCGCGGCGATCAGCTCCTCGCCGGGCCGGTCGGCGAGCGCGTGGCTCTCCACAGCGGCCGCGAGGTCGCGGTGGTAGGGAAGCCACAGCTCGGCGGCGTAGCGGCGGAGGGCGTCCTCGTCGGTCGGTAACCGTCGGATCTCCATACGGCGGCCACCGGAGCGGGCGACATACGCTTTCGGGTCGCGTGCGATCCGTCCGCATCCGTCGATATTCGGGAGACGAAAGCTTGAAACGCCGCTCGCCCGACCTCTCGGGTATGGAACTGCGGGTCATCGAGAAGACCGACACGGAACTCCACATCGAGATCGCGGGCGAGGACCACACGTTCATGAACGTGCTGAAGGGCGCCCTGCTGGAGTCGGACGACGTCGCGGCCGCGACCTACGACATGAACCCCGAGCAGTCCGGGGGCCAGACCGAGCCCGTCCTCACCGTCAAGGCCGAGGAGGGCGACCCGCTCGACGTGCTCGCGGACGCCGCCGGCTCCATCACCGAGCGCACCGACGCGCTGCGCGACGCGGTCCGCGCCGCCTGACCGCGGGCGCGGTCCGACCGCGGTCCGACTCCCTTCTCCGCCCGACTCTCTCCGATCCCCTCCACTCTCTCCTCCGCCCGACTCTCTCCGACCTCCTCCACCCCCTTCCGCCTCGCTCCGCCGGACGCCACGAGGGGCATACCTAAGTGCCGACTCCCGAAACGGGGGAGTATGCCGCCGAGCGTACTCATGCTGGGATGGGGGTTCCCGCCGAACATCACCGGCGGGCTGGACGTCCACGTAGGGGAACTGTTCACCGGGCTCCGCGACGACCTCGGCGTCGACGTGACGCTGGTGTTGCCCGCGGAGTTCGCTCCCGACGACGAGCCGGGGCTCGAACCCGTCGAGACCGGCGAGGGCGACGTCGCGGCGCGCGTCGGTGAGCTCTCCGACCGCTTCGCCGAACTCGCGCCCGACCACGACGTGATCCACACGCACGACTGGTTCGGCTACGGACCCGGGCGCGCCGCCGCCCGCGAGTCCGACGCGACGTGGGTCTCCTCGTTCCACTCGCTGGCGAGCGACCGGAACATCGACCCGCCGAGCCGCGAGGTCGAGACCGAGCGCCGGCTCGCGAACGCCGCCGACACGAACATCGCGGTCAGCGAGATCGTCCGCGAGGACATCCGGGAGCTGTACGACGCCGACTCGCGGGTCGTGTACAACGGCTTCTCGACGCCGAAGTTCTCCGGGAAGGACGTGCGCGCGGACCTGGACATCGACGGCGAGATGCTGTTCTTCGTCGGCCGCCACACCGACCAGAAGGGGATCTCCCACCTCCTGTACGCGACCAAGAAGCTGCGCGGCCGCGACGTGACGCTCGTCGTCGGCGGGTCGGGCCACCAGACCGACCAGCTGAAGCGGTTCGCGGAGCTGCTCGGCATCGACGACCGCGTCGAGTTCGCCGGCTACGTCCCCGAGGCCGAGCTGGGCGACTACTACGCCGCCTCCGACGCGTTCGTCTCGCCCTCCTACGCGGAGCCGTTCGGGATCACGATCACGGAGGCGCTCGAGGCGGGGACGCAGGTGGTCGCGACCCGTTCCGGCGTCGCCGAGGTGCTCCCCGACGGCTGCCTCGTCGAGGTCGAGACGGACTCCGAGTCAATCGTCGACGGCCTCATCGAGGCGCTCGACCGCGAGGAGCCGCCGCAGTACGAGCGCCGCGAGTGGGGCGACGTCGCCGAGGACACGCTCGCCGTGTACGAAGACGTCGCGTAGCTCCCGCAGCCGTTCTCTCTCCCCCGTTCAGTCCCCGGCGCCCCGGAACACGTCGAACTCCGTCACCGGCTCCGGGTGCGTGATCCGGAAGCCGTCCGCGGTCTCCATCACGCCGCGCGTGCTGCCGGTCGCGCCGCCGTACGGACTCTCCTCGCCGCCCGCGCCGGCGCCCTGGTACGGCGAGGTGTACGGCGAGCCGGAGACCGGGTCGTCGAACCCCTCGGGCGGGAGGTAGATCCGCTCGCCGCCTTCCGACCGCACGACGACGGCGACGTCCCGCGTGCCCGTCACGTCGATGACCGTGCGGTCCTCGGCGATCCGCGCGTCGACATCGATGTCGGTGTCGTCCATGTGGGCCCCTGCGACCGGGAGCGGTTTAGCTGTGCCGGCGGCGCGGCGGGAGTTGCGCCGCGGGCCGACGGGAATCTCGCCGCTGGCCCCCCGTCGGTGGTGAATCCTTTTGTGCGGCGGCGCCGAACCTCGCTTCGATGGACGTCAACAGCCATGCCGAGGAGCTCGCCTCCGACCTCGGCGTCGACAAAGAGGAGGTCAAAGCCGACCTGGAGAACCTACTGGAGTACAGCGTCCCGATCGACGAGGCCAAACAGAGCGTCCGCCGGAAGCACGGCGGCGGTGGCGGCGGGTCGTCCCCCACGCCCGACGCGGTCGACGTCGGCGAGATCACGACCGACCACGACGGCGTGACGGTCACCGTCCGCGTGCTGACGCAGGGGACGCGCACGATCCGCTACCAGGGCGACGACCTGACGATCCGCGAGGGGGAGATCGCCGACGAGACGGGCGTCATCTCCTACACCGCCTGGCAGGACTTCGGCTTCGAGCCGGGCGACTCGCTGACGATCGGCAACGCCGGCGTCCGCGAGTGGGAGGGGGCGCCGGAGCTCAACCTCAACGACTCGACGACGGTCGCCATCGCCGACGAGGAGGTCGAGGTCGACCGCGAGGTCGGCGGCGACCGGAGCCTCGTCGACATCGCGGCCGGCGACCGCGGCCGCAACGTGGAGGTCCGCGTGCTGGAGGTCGACGAGAAGACCATCTCCGGGCGCGACGGCGAGACGGAGATCCTCGAAGGGGTCGTCGGCGACGAGACGGCGAAGCTCCCCTTCACCGACTGGCAGCCCCGCTCCGAGATCGAGGCCGGCGCCGACCTCCGGATCGAGGACGTGTACGTCCGGGAGTTCCGCGGCGTCCCCTCGATCAACCTCACCGAGTTCTCGACGGTGACGCCGCTCCCCGACCCCGTCGAGGTCGCGGAGGACGCCCCCCGCCTCTCGGTCGCCGACGCGGTCGGCTCCGGCGGGATGTTCGACGTCGAGGTCGTCGGGAACGTGCTGGAGGTCCGCGACGGCTCCGGGCTCATCGAGCGCTGTCCGGAGTGCGGCCGCGTCGTCCAGAACGGCCAGTGCCGGAGCCACGGCGACGTGGACGGCGAGGACGACCTCCGCGTGAAGGCCATCCTCGACGACGGCACCGACACGGTGACGGTCGTCCTCGACGACGAGCTCACCGCCGAGGTGTACGGCGGCGGCCTCGACGACGCCCTCGCCGCCGCGAAGGACGCGATGGACAAGCAGGTCGTCGCCGACGACATCGCCGACACGCTCGTCGGGCGCGCCTACCGCGTCCGGGGGAACCTCTCGGTCGACGACTACGGCGCCACCCTCGACGCCGTCGAGTTCGAGCTCGCGGACGACGACCCGGCCGACCACGCCCGCGCCGCGCTCGCGGAGGTGGGCGAATGAGCGACGACGGGCCGGGCGCCCGGGAGGTCGCCTACCGGGTGTTCGCCGCCGAGTTCGACGACGCCTCCCTCTCCTACTCCGAGAGCGACGAGGAGCGCGCCCCGAACTACGTCGTCACGCCGACCGGCGCGCGCGTGAACCGCCTGTTCACCGCCGGCGTGCTCACCGAGGTCGAGCGCGTCAACGACGAGACGCGCCGCGGCCGCGTCGTCGATCCCTCGGGCGCCTTCGTCACCTACGCCGGGCAGTACCAGCCGGAGGCGCAGACCTTCCTCGAACGCGCCGAACCGCCGGCGTTCGTCGCGCTCACCGGGAAGGCGCGCACCTTCGAGCCCGAGGACTCCGACCGCGTGTTCACCTCCGTCCGCCCGGAGAGCCTCAACGAGGTCGACGCCGACACCCGCGACCGGTGGGTCGTCTCCGCCGCGGAGGCGACGCTCGACCGGCTCGCGGTGTTCGCGAAGGCGCTCGACGCCGACCTGCGCGGCGACGACCTCCGCGCGGCGCTGGAGGCCGGGGGCGCGCCGGCCCCGCTGGCCGCCGGGATCCCGAAGGCGCTCGACCACTACGGGACGACCGCGGCGTACGCCGAGGCGGTCCGCCGGCTCGCGGTCGACGCCCTCGAGATGATCGCGGGCGACCGCGACGAGGTCCGCGCCCTCGAGATCGCCCCCGACGAGGGCGACGCGACCGCGATCGGGCCGCTCCCCGAAACCGACGTGACGATCGCCGAGCCGTCCGCGACGGCCGAAAGCAAGGAGGTCGCGGGCGAGGACGCCGGCTCCGAGCCGGAACCGTCCCCCGAGGAGACCGATGCCGAACCGACCGCGGAGTCGGCGTCGACCGCGGAGTCGGAATCGACCACGGAGTCGGAACCGACCACGGGCTCCGACTCGACCACGGGCTCCGACCCGTCGACAACCGATACCGACTCGTCGCTCGACGACTCGACCGAGTCGGAGTCGACTCCGACCGCCGACTCAGACCCGCTCGGTGACGATGCGAGCGACTCCACCGGGACGACCGACGAGGGCGACGCCGCGACCGACGAGGGCGACGCCGCGACCGACGAGGGCGGACTCGGTGACTTCGACGCCGGCGACGGGGAAGACGCACCCGCGGAGTTCGACGCCGACGGCGACGCGGACGCGAGCCCGGACCTCGATCCGGACGCGGACGCCGACGACATGTACCAGCTCGACGACGAGGAGCGGGAGGAGATCGAGTCCGAGTTCGGCACCGACTTCTCGACCGGGACCGAGGTCGACGAGCCCGGCGAGGCCGACATCGACGTGCCCGACCCGGAGGAGCTCGCCGAGGGGGCCGAGGACCCCGCTGCGGCCGCGGAGGAGGCGTCCGCGCCCGGTGCTGAAAGCGACGAGGCCGACTCCATGACCGCCGACGATGGGGAGACCGATACCGACACCGACGCCGAGGACGTCGACCTCGAGGCCGCGGCGGTCGCGGCGATGGACGACCTCGACGACGGCGACGGCGCGCCCCGCGAGGCGGTCGTCGAGCGCGTCGCGGACGAGCACGGCGTCGAGCCGGGCGCGGTCGAGGACGCCATCCAGGACGCGCTGATGAGCGGGCAGTGTTACGAGCCCGGCGACGGACTGCTCAAGCCGATCTGATGGCGCGGGGCGAGCCGGTCACCGTCGAGCCGGTCGTCGGCGAGCCGGCCGCCGTGGCCGACCTCGGCGCCGAGCGCGCGCTGCTCGTCGCGGACGTCCACGCCGGCGTCGAGGTCGGCCTGCGCTACGAGCGCGGCGTCGAACTGGACTCCCGGGCCGACGCGCGGCGCGAACGCCTCTGCCGGCTGATTGCCGAGACCGACGCCGACCGGCTCGTCGTCCTCGGCGACCTCGCGCACCGGATCGGCGCCCCCGACGGCGACGAGCGCGAGGAGCTGGAGACGCTGATCCGCGCCGTCACCGACCGCGTCCCGATGACGCTCGTCGAGGGGAACCACGACGCGGGCGTCGCGGAGACGTTCGCGGATGACCTCGACGTGATTCCCCCCGGCGGCGGCGTGCTCGACGGCGACGTCGGCGTCGTCCACGGCCACACGTGGCCGGACCCGAGCCTCCTCGACGCCGACGTGGTGTGTACCGGCCACGAACACCCGCAGGTCCGGCTGGAGGACGCGGTCGGCGGCTCGCGCGTCGAGCGCGCGTGGCTCCGCGGCGAACTCGACCCCGCGGCGTTCACCGAGGACGGCGCGGACGCCGTCGGGGACGCCCGCGACGCCGACCCGCCAGAACTCGTCGTCTTCCCCGCATTCAACGAGCGCTCCGGTGGGACGTGGGTGAACGTCGAGGGACAGTCGTTCCTCGCGCCGTACCTGCCGGCCGCGCTGCCGCACGCGGACGCGTACCTCCTCGACGGGACGCGGCTCGGCGACTACCGGCGGGTCTGAGCCCCGCGGGGCGGTCGTCCCGTCGCTCCCTCCGACGGCGGGAGCGTTTTGCCCCGCGGCGCACAACCCGTTCCATGGTCACCGACCGCTCCCCGAGCGAGATCGACGACGAGGGGTGGCACTGGCTCCGGGTCAAGCACGTGACCGGATTTCCGCGACAGGCCCGCGACGGCTACTTCCCGGACCACGACGTCACGCGGCCGGCCGCGACGAGCGAGGCGGACCTGCCGGAGGTCGACCCCGAGGCGGACCTGCCGAGGATCGACCAGGGGCGAGAGGTGTCGCTCCCGGCCGATCCCGAGACCGTCCGCGACGTCGACCGCCTCGCGCTGGAGACGACCTACCTGAGCGGGAAGTGGCTCGTCGAGCGCCTCGCGGCGGCGGTCGACGACTTCTGGCGGGCGGTCGTCGAGGACGTCGAAGCCGGCCGGTTCTGGGATGCGAAGGTCACGACCCGCGCCGGCCGCGAGGCGTTCGGCGAGACGGACCACGCGGTGTTGGTGTTCACGCCGAACTACTTCGACCGCGCGGACGTCGACCGGGTGCGACGGCGACTCAGGGAGGTCCACGGGGTGACCGAGGCGATCCGGTATCGGCCCGACGTGTACACGCTCGACGGGGTCCACGAGGAGCGGCTCGGCGCGCTCGGTGACTCCGGCGCGGCGCGGTTCCGAGCCTGATGTTCGAATCGCGGGAGAAGTCCAGCTACTCGACCGGGCGGAACCGGAACCCGTCCCAGTCCTGGCTCTCGGGCTCGCGGATGCCGGCGCCCGGCTCGCGCAGCTCGTCGGCGTAGACCGGCTCGACGCAGTCGCCGATGTCGACGGCGAACTGCTCGCCGTCGGCGCCCGCGCCGCCGCCGCCCTCCCCGTCGCGCTCCGCGATCTGCCCGAGCGCGCGGACCGGCGGGCCGTCGTACCCGTCGCCCATCTCGAACTCGACGATGGCGAGGGTGTTCGGCTCGCGGACGCCCGGGGGCGTCGCGGTCGAGGTCGTCCACGTCACCACGCGCGCCTCGTACTCGCGGAGGTCGACCGTCCCGACGCGCTCGGCGCCGTTCGGGCTCACGGTGTGGGGCGGGTAGGTGACCGTCCCGTCCGCGTACTCCGCCGCCTCGAACGTCGGTTCGTCGCCGCTGGACGCCTCGCCGTCGCTTCCGGTCGCGTCGTCGTGCTCGTGGTCGCTCATTGGCTTCCCTCCAAGATGGTGGTGGTCACGCAGTTCCCGAACCCGCCGACGTTGCAGGCGAGTCCCGTGTCGGCCTCGACCTGTCGCGGCCCGGCGTCGCCCGTGACCTGCTTGAATATCTCGTACACCTGCGCGACGCCGCTCGCCCCGAGCGGGTGGCCCTTCGACTTGAGGCCGCCGGAGGTGTTGATCGGGAGCTCGCCGTCGCGGTCGGTGACGCCCTCCTCGACCGCCTTCCACCCCTCGCCCTTCTCGAAGAAGCCGAGGTCCTCGCTCTGGAGGAACTCGAGGATGGTGAACATGTCGTGGAGCTCCGCCACGTCGACGTCGTCCGGGCCGATGCCGGCCATCTCGTAGGCGATATCGGAGGAGTCGACGACCCCGCCCATCGTCGTCGGGTCCGCGCGCTCGTGGACGACGTGGGTGTCGGTCGCGCCGCCGATCCCCGAGATGACGGCGTAGCTGCCGTCGGGCGCGTACTCCTCGGCGACGGACTCCGGGCAGAACACGAGCGCGGCGGAGCCGTCCGTGATCGGACAGAAGTCGTACAGCCGGAGCGGGTCGGCGACGATCGGCGAGTCGAGGACGGTGTCCAGGTCCACTTCTTTTTGGAACTGCGCGTGGGGGTTGTCCACGCCGTTCTTGTGGTTCTTCACCGCGACCTTCCCGAGGCTCTCGCGGGGCGCGTCGTACTCGTCGAGGTACAGCCGCGCTGTGAGCCCCGCGAACGAGGGGAGCGTCACGCCCTGCTTGTACTCGACCGGGTGCGTGAGCGACGCGATCACGTCGGTCGCCTCCGACGTCGTCCGGTGGGTCATCTTCTCGCCGCCGACGAGCATCGTGAGGTCGCTCGCGCCGGAGGCGATCGACTGCCACGCCGCGTACACGCCCGCCCCGCCCGACGAGGAGGTCTGGTCGATACGGGCCGTGTAGGCCGGCTGGGCCGCGAGGTCGTGGGCGAGCGCGTTCGGGACGCCGGTCTGGCCCTCGAACTCGCCGCTGGCCATGTTCGAGACGTACAGGTGATCGAGGTCGTCGCCGTCGACGCCGGCGTCGTCGAGCGCGGCCGCGCCCGCCTCCGCCAGCAGCTCCCGCACCCAGGCGTCGCGCTGCCCGAATTGGGTCATCGACGCGCCGACGATCGCTACGCGTTCCATACGCGTGGGTCCACCGGAGTCGCCTAAAACGTACCTCTCTGCGGTCGACGGAGAGGGAGGCCTTCCCCGCCGACTCACTCCGCTCGCCGGCCCCCGTGACCGGGGTAGTCGCGCTCGAACCGCGATCCGATCTCGTCGCGGTCGAGCCGAATGACGACCGGGCGCCCGTGCGGGCAGGCGTAGGGGTTCTCGCAGGCGTCGAGCCGGTCGAGGAGGTCGACGACCCGCCCCTCGGTCAGCGAGGTGTTCCCGGTGACGGAGGGGTAACACGCGAGGTCGGCGAGCAGCTCGTCGACGACGTCCGCGACCGGCTCGTCGCCCGCGGCGGCGTCGTCGACCAGCGCGGAGAGCACGTCGCGCAGGAGGTCGGGGTCGAGCGCGGCGTCGAAGACCGCGGGGACCGCCGTCACCGCGACCTCGCGGTCGCCCGCGCGCTCGGCCCGGAACCCGATCTCAGACAGGTCGTCGACGAACTCCTCGAACAGCGCCGCCTCGCGCGCGGTCAGCTCGATGCGGACCGGCTTCGCGAGCGCCTGCGCGTCCGCGCCGTCCGCGAACGCCGCCTTCAGCCGCTCGTAGTTCACCCGCTCGTCGGCCGCGTGCTGGTCGATCAGCACGAGTCCGTCGGGCGCCTCCGCGACCACGTACGTCTCGTGGAGCTGTCCGAGCACCCGCAGCGAGGGCAGCGAGTCGAACCCGCGCTCGCTCTCCGTCCCGTCGCCGTCGAGGGTTCGCTGCCGGGTCGCGGGGCGCGTTCGGGCGGTCGGGCGCGTGGCGTCCTCGCTCGCGACCGACGCGTCCTCCTCGACGGACCCGTCGCCGCGGTCCGGTCCTTCGTCGACTGCGGGCGTTCGGGGTGGCGTGTCCGCGTCCGAGGCGTCGGCGTCGCGGTCGACCGCGTCGGCCACCGTCTCCGCGGCCTCGTCGGCTCCGCTCGGGGCCTCGTCGCCCCCCGTCGGCGGCTCGACGTCTCGTCCCGCGGCGTCGTCCTGCCAGCTCCGCGGCGAGGGGCGGGCGTCGTCGGCCGCGTCGCCGAGTCCCCGCTCCGTCTGTCCGGCGGTCGATCCGTTCGCAGTTCCGTCCTCGCCGCCCACGTCGTCGACCGCCCACGCCGCGTCGTCCGAGGGGTCCAGTTCGGTCGGCGCCGCGGGGTCGTCGGTGTCGGGGTCGGTCTGGGCCGCGTTAGTGTCGGCCTCGGCGTCTGCGCTCGCGTGCTCGCGCCCCTCGCGCGCGGCGCGCTCGTGGCCGGTGTTCGCGCCCCCGACGGCCTCGACGTCGGGGGTCTCGGGGTCGACCGCGGTCTCGTCGGGCGCCGACTGGCCGCGGGGCGCCGTCGAGCGGATCAGGCCGTGGTCGAGCAGGGCCGACTCGACCGCGTCCTCGACGGCCGAGCGGACCGCCGGCTCCTCGTCGAAGCGGACCTCCAGCTTGCGCGGGTGGACGTTCACGTCGACGTCGCCGGCCGGGACCTCGACGAAGAGGACGGCGAACGGGTAGCGGTCGGGCGCCAGCTGGCCGCCGTAGGCGTCGAGCGTCGCCTCGCGGAGCGCGCTCGCGGTGACGTACCGGCCGTTGACGTACGTCGAGAGGTAGTCGCGGGTCGAGCGCGCCGTCTCGGGGTGCGAGACGAGCCCGGAGACCCGCCTGACGGGGGCGTCGGTCTCTTCGCCTCCCGGTCCATCTTCGGGCGTCCACTCGACGTCGATCATCGACTCGGCCACCTCGCGGCCGTAGACGGCGAGGACGGCCGAGCGGAGGTCGCCGTTCCCCTCGGTGGCGAACGTCTCGCGGCCGTCGTGTTCCAGCGAGACCGCGACGTCCGGGTTCGCCAGCGCGTAGCTCGTCACCACGGTGTTCACGTGGTCAAACTCGGTGGCGGTCCGCTTGAGGAACTTCTCGCGAGCGGGCGTGTTATAAAAGAGGTCGTCGACCTCGACGGTCGTGCCCGCCGGACAGCCGGCGGGGCGGACCTCGCCGACCTCGCCGCCCTCGACGGTGATCTCCGCGCCCGCCTCGGCGTCCGGGGGGCGCGAGCGCACGGTGAGTCGGGAGACGGCGCCGACGGTGTACAGCGCCTCGCCGCGGAAGCCGAGCGTGGCGACGCCGCGGTCGAGGTCCTCGATGTCGCCGATCTTCGAGGTGGCGTGCTCCGCGACGGCCGCCTCCAGCTGGTCTTCGGGGATCCCGACGCCGTCGTCGCGGACGCGGATCCCCTCGGTGCCGCCCGACTCGACCGACACCGCCACGCGGCTCGCGCCCGCGTCGAGGCTGTTCTCGACCAGCTCCTTCACGACGCTCGCGGGCCGCTCGACGACCTCGCCGGCCGCGATCCGCTGGACGGTCCGCTCGTCCAACCGCTCGATGTCTGGCGGCTCCATTCGTACGCTCCGTCTGACGAGCGCGCACTTCAAGCCGTTGTCGACCGCGGCGACGCGAGACGGACTAGCCCAACGAATACGCCATTTATAAACCAAACTGCGGTGGCGCGTGCCTCCGAGCGCCCAGCGGGCGCGAGGAGCACGCGCGAGGGAGTCGGGCGCGCCGAGGGCGACCGAAGGGAGCCCGATGGACGCGCCCGACGAGGCTGGGGAGGTGAGAGGTGCGGTGCTGTGAGGGGTGGGGCTCAAAGGGGCAGCCGCGAGGACGAAGCACGGCGACGCAAGCACCGCAGCGAAGGAGCGCCAGCGACTGAGCGAGGAGCGCAGCGAGCCGCGCGAGTCCTCGCGGCTGGGGCTTTGGAGTAGTTTGCCGCCGTTCAGCGGTCAGTCATTTATAAGCGAGCGGCTGGGGCTTTGGCGGCGTCAGCCGCCGATCCGCCAGCAACCATTTATAAGTGAGCGACTGGGATTTGGGGGCGTTCTCCGCGGTAACAGCGGTTTCCGATCGAGTAGCAGCGTTCGCACTCTCCGAATCAGAGAGAAAGTACGAACGATCGGTTCACAGATGAAGATCCAATCCGAAAATCGGCTCTTCTTAAGCGACTGCGGCCGCGATCTCCTCGTCGGTGAGGAACACGTCCTCGCCGGTCTCCACGTCGAACAGGTGGAGGTCCGTCTCCTCGAAGACGACGCCGACCTCGTCGCCCGCCTCGGGCTGGACGTTCGCGGGCGCCCGCGCGAGGAAGTCGTCGTTCACGTCGAGGTGGACGTAGTTGTCGGAGCCGATCGGCTCGACGACTTCGACGGTCGCGGTCAGCGTCTCCTCGCCGGTCGGATCCTCGACGATCCCGATGTTCTCGGGGCGGATCCCGAGCGTGTACGGACCGCTTTCGAGGTCGTGGCCCGCGACGTAGTCGCGGGTGAGTGTGAACGCGAGCCCCGAGGACTCGTCGCGGATCGTCGCCGAGGTCCCGTCCGTCTCCACGTCGACGTCGAGGAAGTTCATCGACGGCGAGCCGATGAAGCCGGCGACGAACTTGTTCACGGGGTTCTGGTACACCTCGGTGGGCGCCCCGACCTGCTGGAGCTCGCCGTCGTTCAGGATGGCGAGGCGGTCGCCCATCGTCATCGCCTCCTCCTGGTCGTGGGTGACGTACATCGCGGTCACGCCGAACTCCTTCTGGAGCTTCTGGATCTCCGCGCGCATCTCCGTGCGGAGCTTCGCGTCGAGGTTCGAGAGCGGCTCGTCGAAGAGGAACACCTCGGGCTCGCGCGCGATGGCGCGGCCGAGCGCGACGCGCTGCTTCTGCCCGCCGGAGAGCTCGTCGGGCTTGTCGTCGAGGAGGTCCGCGATGCCCATCATCTCCGCCATCTCGCGGACGCGCTCGTGGCGCTCCTCGGTCGTCATGTCGGTGCTCATCTTGAGCCCGAACGCCATGTTCTCGCGGACCGTCTTGTGCGGGTATAAGGCGTAGTTCTGGAACACCATCGCGACGGGACGCTCCTTCGCGTGGATGTCGGTGACGTCCTCGTCGTCGAAGCTGACGGTGCCGGACGTCGGCTCTTCGAGCCCCGCGACCATCCGGAGCGTGGTCGTCTTCCCGCAGCCCGACGGCCCGACCACGGTCACGAACTCGCCGTCGTCGATCTCCAAGTCGAGGTCGTCGACGGCGACGATCGTTCCTCGGTCGAACTCCTTCCGGAGCGTGTCGAGCGTGACGCGTGCCATTTCCCTGAAGACCGGTCCGCTGGCATATGAGTTCTTTGCTGTTTTTCTGATATATGGTGAACAATCTCTTCTCAAATATTGGCCATTCCCGGCGATCGAGTCGATCGTCGATCGTCACAGTCGACAGGGATCGATCCGGATCGATCGGGACGTACCCCAAACACTAAATGTATGAAAATATAATTCATCATTTGTTCTGGACACATGAACGAGAAACGTAGAACGCTGCTCAAGGCGATGGGGGGAACGACTGCGCTCGCGGGCCTCGCGGGCTGTATCAGCACCGGCGGCGACGGCGGCGACGGCTCCGACGGCGGGGACGGATCGGACGGCAGCGACGGCTCCGACGGCGGCACCACCGGCTCCGCGCGGCTGTGGACCGACCTCACCGACGCCGAAGACGAGGCCATTACCGACTACATCGATCAGTACGAGTCGGAGACGGGCAACACGATCAATAAAGAGGCGCCCGGCGGCGAGCTGGACCAGCAGCTCGAAACCGCGATTCCGGCCGGCGACGGTCCCGACTCGTGGATCTGGGCGCACGACTGGGTCGGTCGGTTCGCGGTCCGCGAGGACCCGCCGTTCCTCTACGACGCGAGCGACGACGTCGATGTCTCGCTCGACAGCTACACCGAGACCGCACAGCGGGCGGCCCAGTTCGACGGTGGGCTCTACGGCCTGCCGTTCGCCTCGGAGACCGCCGCGCTGTACTACAACGCCGACATGGTCGACGAGCCGCCGGAGACCTTAGAGGAGATGGTTGCGCTCATGGAGGAGCACCACGATCCCGAAAACGGTCAGTACGGGCTCTCCTTCCCTGGCGTTGACCCGTATCAGGCGAGCGGGTTCATTCAGGCGTATGGCGGCGACCTTTTCGACGAGGGCACCCTCGAAGTCGGCGTCGACAGCGACGCATGTAAGCAGGGTATGGACGCACTCGAAACGCTCTACGAGTACATGCCCGCCGATCCGGGCTACGAGTCACAGATCGTCGCGTTCTCGGACGGGCTCGCACCGTTCGCGATCAACGGTCCGTGGGCGCTCAGCAATCTTCAGGATGACGTCGACAACCTCGGCGTCACAACGCTGCCGACCGTCGACGGGAACCACCCGCGCTCGTACTCCGGCATCCAGCTGTTCTACTTCTCGTCGATGCTGGCCGACGCCGACCAGTCCACGGTCGACGCCGCGACCGGTCTCGCCGAGTGGTACACCACGAACGAGGAGATAATCCAGACCAACGCCGCAGAGCAGGGGTACATCCCGGTCTTGACCGACGTCGTCGGCAACGGCGACCTCTCGTCCGAGGTCCAGGCGTTCGCCCAGCAGGTCGAACACGGCGTCCCGATGCCGAGTCACCCGGACATGAACAGCGTCTGGACGCCCGTGACGGAGGCGCTGGAGCGCGTATTCAACGGCGAACAGGACAGCGACGCCGCACTCGACCAGGCCGCCTCCGAGATCCGGGAGGCGCTGTAGGCCCCGCTCGGAGCGATGGCCTCTTCGCAACCCGGAACCGGCGTGAGCGGACTGGCGCGCCTCCGGTCGGCGCTGCCGTTCTCCAGTCGCGACTGGGGGCTGCTCCTCGTCGCGCCCGGCATGATCCTCTTTTCGAGCTTCATGCTGTACCCCATCTTCTACCTCTTCTATATCTCGCTCACCGACGCCACGTTCGCCGGGTCGGTGATCGGCGGCGGCGCCGAGCTGATCGGGCTGGCGAACTACGCCCAACTGATCAGCGACCCGCAGTTCCGCACGTCGATGGGAGTGACGTGGCTGTTCGTCGCCGTCTCGCTCGTCGTCAAGGTGTTCCTCGCCGTGGGGATCGCCCTCCTGCTGAACCACGTTCGGGTCGCCGGCAAGCGCTACATGCGCGCGGCGGTGATCGTCCCGCTGGGGTTCCCCGGCATCTTCACGATCACCGTCTGGCGCGGGATGTTCAGCGACGCGCGCTACGGCGTGTTCAACACCATCCTTGGCCGGTACAACGAGTTCATGTCGTCGCTGTCGGCCCCGCAGGCCCTGCTGTTCGACGTGCCGATCGGGTTCCTTAGCGGCCGCTGGGAGGCGTTCTTCGCGTACGTCACCACGGAGGTGTGGCTGGCGTACCCGTTCATGGTGATCATCATCGTGAGCGCGCTTCAGGACGTGCCCAAGTCGCTCCACGAGGCGGCAATGGTCGACGGGGCGGGCGCGCTCCAGCGGTTCCGCACCGTGACGCTGCCCGCGATCAAGGGGCCGGTGCTGTTCGCGTCGATCCTCACGGCCGCGACGTCGTTCCAGCAGTTCCTGATCCCGTGGGTGTTCAACCAGGGAGGGCCGTCGAGACAGAACGAGCTGATCATCGTGTACGGCTACCGCGAGGCGATCACGTTCAACCAGTTCGGCCTGTCGGCCGCAATCTTGATCGTCGGGATCGGGTTCGTCGGGCTGTTCATGTACGCCGCCGTGCGCTACGGCGGCCTCGCCGAGGGGGTGGGTGACGAATGAGCTCCCGAGACTCCGCGGCCGGGCTGGCCGCGTCCGCGACCGCGCTGGTCGCCTCCGTGGTCGGCATGGTCCGCGCGAAGCTCGTCGCGCTCGTCACCGCGCCCAAGCGGTTCGCCGTGATGGTCCAGCGGGCGATATACGACGTCCGCACGGGGAAACGCAGCACGTGGGACGTTGCGAAAAGCGTCCTGATGACGCTGTTCGGCCTCGCGATGGTGCTCGTGCTGCTGTTCCCGCTGTTCTGGATCACGACTGCGTCGCTCGCGGAGGGGTCACGGCTGTTCAACACGAGCGGCATCTTCCCGGACCCGTCGACGTACAACCTCGGCGCGTATCGGTGGGTGATATTCGAGTCCGACTTCTTCTTCGTCGACGGCGACTGGGGGTACCCCCAGCTGGTCCTCGGCGGCGGGGATGGGCTCGTCAGCTTCCGGTGGGCCGGCACGGAGACCGGTCCCGGGGCCGTGTTCAACAGCCTCTACATCGTCAGCGTGACGCTCGCGGCCGGGTTCGGGATGATCGTCCCGGCGGCGTACGCGTTCTCGCGCCGGCAGTTCGTCGGCCGCAAGCGCATCCTCTACGGCTACGTCCTCTTCACCCAGATCGGCGCCGGCCTATCGATCGCGACGCTCGTGGCGCTGTACTCGCTGTTCAGCACCTACGGGCTCACGAACAACCTGTTCGTCCTCGGGCTGTTCTACGCCGCGGGGGCGATCCCGTTCAACACGTGGCTGCTGAAGACGTACATGGACAACATCCCCGTCTCCTACGAGGAGGCGGCGATGGTCGACGGCGCGAGCTTCCTCGACACGATCCGGGAGGTGATCCTCCCGCTGACGAAGCCGGGGCTCGCCGTCGTGCTCATCTTCGTCTGGCTCGCCGGCTGGAACGAGTTCATCATCGCGCAGACGCTGCTCCGCCCCGAGAACTACCCGCTGTCGGTGGAGCTGTACAACATCGCGACCGAGGGCCGGTTCTCGACGCCGTGGACGCGGTTCGCGGCGTTCGCGAACCTGTTCGCGCTGCCGGTCGCGATCGTCTACTTCGCGGCCCAGCGCTCCGTCGAGGACGGGCTCTCGTTCGGCGGGATGGAAGGATAACGGACCGAGCGCGGTCCGCCTTCGGCCGATCTACGGTTCTCGTCTCTCGTTTTCGCGGTTCTCGTTTTCGCGCAGTCTTTCCCCCTGATCGATCCGGCCCGCGGTCGATCGTCGACACCGCCCCGCTCCGCACGGCACCTCACGCCTCCCCAGCCTCGCGGTTCGCGCTCTCCGAGCGCTCACCGCTCCCTCGCGCGTGCGACTCGCGCCCAGTGGGCGCTCGTCGGCACGCGCCACCGCGAAACCGTTCCGAAAAGAGCCGCAGTCGGCCCGAACCGCCTCCGCTCAGTCGTCGGCGGTCGGCGTCGGCGCCTCGCCACCGAGTCGCTCGCGGTCGTGGTCGGCCTCGAAGTCGAGGTCGGGGCCGCGCGCGATGATGCCCGAGGGGGTCACGTCCGGGTGCGTGGTGTAGTAGTGCTCCTTGATGTGGGCTATGTTCACCGTCTCCGCGACGCCCGGCGTCTGGTAGAGGTCGCGCAGGTACGGCCAGAGGTTGTCGTACTGGTGGACGAACTGCCGGTTGCACATGAAGTGGGTGTGGTACACCTGATCGAAGCGGACCAGCGTGGTGAACATGCAGATGTCCGCCTCCGTCAGGGAGTCGCCGACGAGGTAGCGCTGGTCAGCGAGCCGCTCGTCGTAGGCGTCGAGCGCGCCGAACAGATCGTCGATCGCCTCCTCGTATGCGCTCTGCGAGGTGGCGAAGCCGGCGCGGTAGACGCCGTTGTTGATCGGCTCGTAGATGTCGGTAATGACCTCGTCGACGTCCGCGACGGTCGCGTCGTCGTCAGCATCCGGGAGCAGCGAGACGCCGTTCCCGAGGTCGGCGAACGCGGTCGAGAGCATCCGGAGGATCTCGCGCGACTCGTTGTTGACGATCGTCTCCTCCTCGGTGTCCCACAGCACGGGGACGGTCACCCGGCAGGTGGCGTCGGGGTCGGCCGCCACGTACAGCTCGCGGAGGTAGTCGCTGTCGTGGAGGTGGTCGGGCGTGCAGCCGTCCTTCTCCGGGGTGAACTGCCAGCCGTCCTCGTCGCGGTAGGGGTCGACGACCGAGACGCCGATCGCGTCCTCGAGGCCGAGCAGCGACCGCGCGAGCAGCGTGCGGTGGGCCCACGGGCAGGCGTACGAGACGTACAGGTGGTACCGGCCGGCCTCCGGCTGGAAGCGCTCGTCGGGCTCCGCGTCGACGTGGCCGGGCACGTCGCTGCCCGCGATCCAGTTCCGGAAGGTCGTCTCGCCGCGCTGGAACGCGCCCTCCTCGTCGGTCGTCTCGTAGGTATCCGTCCGCCACTCGCCGTTCACGAGCTGATTCATGTCTCTCACGTGGGCCTCCGTCCGTATAACGTGGGCGGGGACACGCGTGTCACCCGTCGACCGGGGAGCGAACCGCCGGATTCCGATCCCCGCCTACTCGTAGACGCTCACGTCGTCGAACCGCCCCTCGTAGGCGACGTTCGACGGGAGCGTCGGCTCGTTGCCCGAGAGGAACATCCGGTCGAGCTTCGCCCACGTGTTCTCGTAAGCGAGGTGCGCGAACTCCACGAGCCCGCGGAGCTGGTGGCCGGCGCCGCCGCGGTGGATCACCGTCCGGGGACGCCGTTCGCGGAACGCCCGCGCAACCGCCTCGGCGTCGTCGAGGTCGCCCTCGAAGGCGGTCCACGCCTCGCCGACCGTGCCCGTGAGGTGGGCGTACGACGAGCCGAACCCGGCGCAGCCGGTCTCTTCCGCGGTCCGGCGCGCCCGGGAGTTCTGATGAGGGAGCAGCTTCGTGTTGTACGTCTCGATCGCGTCGAGCCGTGCGGCGTGCGCGTCGACCTCGGGGCGCGTGAGCGAGATGGTGGCGAAGCCGGGATGCGGGACGAGGACCGCCGCGTCCTGCCGCTCGAACTCGGCCATTGCGCCCTCGAAGGTGATGTAGTCTGGGACCGGGTCGGAGAGCCCGAGCACGAGGAGGTGGCGCCGGTTCCCCCAGTCGCCGGTGAACACCTCGCGGGCGGGGACGACGGTCAGCTCGTCGTCGGTGTACCGCGCCGCGCGCTCGCGGATCGTCGGGAGGCGCGTGAAGTGGGGCGCGTACACGAGCGCGTCGATCCCGCGATCTTTCGCGCGGGCGACGACCTCGTCGTCGAGCACCTTGACGTGGGCGTCGACGCGCGTTTGCGGTCGGGTCACGGTCGGACGGTCGTCGCGGCGGCGCAAAGACGTATCGTTCGACGACGACGGTGCCGCGACCGCGGGCGGGGACGGTCACGGCGGCGAACACCGGCCGCCGCCGGGAGGAGCTCTCGACGGCTTGGGAAACCGTTAATCCCCCTCGGGCGAGAGTTCGGGGTATGGCCCCTCGCTGGACGTGCGGCATCGGCGACTGCGACGCCGCCTTCGACGACGTGGAGGCGGCGATCGTCCACCAGACGAACGAGCATCAGCGCCACGAGTGCAAGGTCTGCGGCACCATCGTCCCGGACGGCTACTTCGCGATCCGCCACGCGTTCGACGAGCACACCCGGGCGGAGTTCGTCCGCGCGTACGACGCCGACTCGGCGGCGGTCCGCCGCCGCGAGGAGATCAAAGGCGAGATCGAGTCGGCGGCCGACCTCCAACGGGTCGTCGAGGAGCTCGACCGGGGCGTCTGACATAGCTCCCGAGCCTGACCTCCCGAGCCTGACCTCCTGAGCCCAACCTTCTGAGCCACCTCCCGAGCCCGACCTCCCGAACGCGACCTCTCCTCGACTCCCCGACCGCGATTCACAAGACCCGCTTCCCGAACGCGCTCGCCGCCAGCTCCGTCGCCAGCTCGGCCGTCTCGTTGTGCTGGTCCAGCGTCGGGTTCACCTCGACGATCTCCATCGAGCGGAGCGCGTCCGTCTCGTCGACGATCTCCATCGCGCTGTGCGCCTCGCGGTAGGTGACGCCGCCGCGGACCGGCGTCCCGACGCCGGGCGCGGCGTTCGGGTCGAGGAAGTCCAGGTCGAGGCTGACGTGGATCCCGTCGACGCCGTCCGCGGCGACTTCGAGCGCCTCCTCCGTGACCTCCGTGATCCCCCGCTCGTCGATGTCGGACATCGTGTACGCGGCGAAGCCGCGCTCTCGGATTAGCTCCGCCTCCGCCCCGTCGACCGACCGGAGCCCGACGAGGGCGACGTTCTCCGGCGAGAGCCCCGCCGCGTTCGCCCACTCGGTGTCCGCGAACTCGTCGATCCCGAGCGCGGCAGCCAGCGGCATCCCGTGGACGTTGCCGGACGGCGTCGTCGCGGGGGTGTTGAGGTCGGCGTGCGCGTCGAACCAGACGGCGCCGATCTCCGCGTCGCGTGCCGATCCGGAGAGGCTCCCGATGGCGATGGAGTGGTCGCCGCCGAGCGCCAGCGGCACCTCGCCGGCGTCGAGCGTCGCGGCGACCTCGTCGCCGAGCCGCCGGCAGACGTCGGCCGTCTCGCGGAGGAACTTCGCTTTCCCCTCGCTGGGCGCGTCCGCGTCGGGGTCGCGCTCCTCCGCCCGGGGGACGAGGAGGTCGCCCGCGTCGACGGTCTCGACGCCCGCGCCGGCGAGCTGGTCGGCGAGCCCGCCGTACCGGATCGCCGACGGTCCCATGTCGACCCCGCGTCGGTTCGCCCCGTAGTCGGTCGGCGCGCCGATGATCCTGACCGTGTTCATACCGGCAACGCGGCGCGCCGGCGCTTCAATGGTGGGGATCGACGCGCCCGCCGCGGGTCGACGCGCCCGCGCCGCGCTCGAACGCCGTTGGTCCCCCGCTCTCGCCTCGCCGGATCGGACATCGTTTTGCGCCCGGCCCGCCACGGGGGACCATGGACAGCTCCGATCCCTACTCGGTCGACCCCGCCGACATCGAGCCGATCGGCGCGACCATCGCGGTCGCGTTCACCGGCGCGGCGATCGGCCTGGTCGGCGCCGCGGTCTCGTTCGTCGCCGTCGACCTCGGGGTCGCGCTGGTCGGCGTCGGCGTCGTGGTGGCGCTGTCGAGCCCGCTCGCGTACGTCCGGATGAAGCGGCTGCGCGGCGAGTAGACCGGCGCGCGCAGCGCCGCCGGAGCGCGCTCGTCGACCGGATCCCACACGATCATTTATAAGTGAATTCCATCGCATTTAAGCGGGGGCGCTCTGTATTTGGCACCATGTCATCGATCGAGCTCACGTCGAGCCAGAAGAGCATCCTCACGGCCCTCATCAACCTCTACGGGGAACAGGAGGACGCCGTGAAAGGCGAGGCGATCGCCGAGGAAGTCGACCGCAACCCCGGGACGATCCGCAACCAGATGCAGAGCCTCAAGGCCCTCCAGCTGGTCGAGGGGGTACCCGGTCCGAAGGGCGGCTACAAGCCCACCTCGAACGCCTACGAGGCGCTCGACATCCAGCGCATGGACGAGCCGGCCGACGTCCCGATCTACCACGAGGGCGGGCAGGTAGAGGGGATCAACGTCGACGGGATCGATCTCTCCAGCGTCCACCACCCCGAGCTGTGCCGCGCCGAGATCCACGTTCAGGGCTCGGTCCGCGACTTCCACGAGGGCGACAGCGTCACCGTCGGGCCGACGCCGCTTTCGAAGCTCGTCATCGACGGCACCGTCGACGGGAAAGACGACACCGCCAACATTCTCATCCTGCGGATCGACGACATGCGGGCGCCCGACGAGCCGGCCGAGCACTGACTGCGAGAGGGGGATTCTCCGACCGCTTCGAGAGCTTTTCTGCCGGAGATAACGGACCGGTTCGTCACTGAGAAGAGTCGGAACTCCGGAGCCGCGAACAGCGTCGTCCTCGCCGTGGGTCGCCCGCGCTCACATGTCGCCGAACGCGCTGACGCCGCGGCTCGCGGAGGAGACCTTGGCGATCCAGCGCGTGGCGATGGCCTTCTTCAGCAGCTTCGCGGGCTTGCCGCCGAACGTCTTGATCGGCATGCCCATCACGTCGTGGGCGACCGCCTCCTCGCCGACGGAGATGACCGTTCCCTTGTCCTCGTGGGTCCACGAGCGGAGCGGCGCGCCGCGGGCGGCGCGCGCGAGGTTCGCGCCCGCGACCTCGGCGGCCTGCCAGGCGGCCTGCGCGGTCGGCGGCGCGACGTCGTCGTCACCCTGCTCGACGAGCGCGGTGTCGCCGATGGCGAACACGCGGTCGTCGCTGGTAGCGAAGTCGGAGCCGGCGTGGACGCGGTTCGAGCGGTCGTCCTTCTCGACCTCGACGTTCTTGAGCTCGGGCTGACCCGTGATGCCGCCGGTCCAGATCAGCACGTCGTAGCCGAGCTCCTCGGGCTCTTCGTCCTCGCCGCCGCCGAGGTAGACGGCGTCCTCGTCGGCCTCCGAGATGAAGTCGCCGGTGAGGATCTCGACGTCGGCGTCCTCCAGCCGCTGGCGGAGCGCCCCCTGGATCTGCGGGTCGTTACCGGGGAACACCTCGTCGAGCCCCTCGACCAGCTTGATGTCGAGCGGCGCGCGGTGTTTGTCGCGGTACTCGGCGATCTCGCCGGCCGTCTGGATGCCGGAGAGACCGGCGCCGCCGACGATCACCTGCGCGGGGTCCGAGCGGGTCGCGTCCGCGGCCGCCTCGCGCACGTCCTCGTGGATCGCCTTCGCGTCGTCGAGCCCCTTCAGCTGGTGGGCGTGCTCCTTCAGCCCCTCGATGCCGAAGAAGGCGGTCGTGGAGCCGATGCCGAGGAGGAGGTAGTCGTAGTCGACGGTCGTCCCGTCGTCGGTCTCGACGACGCGCTCGTCGGTGTCGACGTCGACGACCCGGCCCTGGACGAAGTCGGACTCGGGCGACTTGATCTCGTCGACGGGGATCGTGATCTTGTCCTCGACGGCGGGGTTGCGGATCGCGCGGTGGACCTCGTGTAAGACGAGGTGGTAGTCGTGCTCCGAGATCCACGTGAGCTCGGCCTCGCCCTCGCCGACCTCGTCTTCGAACGCCTTCACCGCCCCTGCGCCGGCGTACCCGGAACCGACGACGACGACCTGTGTACTCATGCCAGTACCTCCACGGTGCGCAGATAAAGTCGCTTTGGAACGCTCGCAGGCGAGAATCGCCGACGCGGCGGGCGCGGTCCGCCGCGACGGGACCGCGCGGCCGCTACAGCGAGAGCCCGGCGTGCCAGCGGTCGGCGCCCGCCTCCCGCTTGACCTCGTCCATCCGCGCGAGCAGCTTCACCGCGAGGCTCGCGGTCTCGGCCGCCCGCGACTCGCCCTCCGTCCGGAACTCGCCGGTCACGCGGTTGGCGTACACCGAGCAGACCGCGCCCGCGCGGAGCCCGTACACGCTCGCGATCGTGAGGATCGACGACGCCTCCATCTCGATGTTCTTCACGTTCGCGTCCTGAAGTTCCCGGACGAGCTCGTCGGAGCCCGCGGCCTCGAACCCCTCGAAGCCGGGGCGGCCCTGGCCCGCGTAGAATGAGTCGGCGCTCATCGTGACCCCGGTGTGGTAGTCGTGGCCCAGCCGCTCGGCGGCGGCGACCAGCGCGGAGACCACCTCGCCGTCCGCGGCCGCGGGGTAGTCCTCGCGGACGTACTCGTCGCTCGTCCCCTCCTGGCGGACGGCACCGGTCGTGATCACCAGGTCGCCCACCTCCATCTCCGGCTGGATCGCGCCGCAGGAGCCGACCCGGATGAACGTGTCGACGCCCACGCGCGCGAGTTCCTCGACGGCGATGGCGGCCGAGGGAGAGCCGATCCCGGTCGACGTCACCGAGATCGGTGCGCCGTCGTACGTGCCGGTCGCGGTGCGGTACTCGCGGTGGCGCGCGACCTCCTCGTGGTCGTCCCACAGCGCCGTGATCTTGTCGACCCGCTCGGGGTTGCCCGGGAGGAGGACCGCGTCCGCGACGTCCTCGGGCGCGGCCTCGACGTGGTACCCCGCCTCGTCGTTGGGGTCCTCGCTGTCGTCGGTCATGTCTCCGCCCTTCGGCGAGCCGTTTAAAAGTAGTTCCGTCTCGGTCGCTCGGGGACGCCGCGCCGCCTCCGGACCGCCGTGCCGTCAGTCCTCCCTGGCGTCGTCGAGGGTCCCCTCGTTGATGGTGTTCGGGAGGAGTTCGCCGAGCGTGTACTCCGTCACGGCGTCGCCGCCCTCGTCGCAGGCGACGACGAGGTCGTCGGCCGCGAACTCCGCGAGCGTCTGCCGGCACATCCCGCAGGGGGTGACGCCGTCTCGGACGCCCGACGAGACCGCGATCCGGTCGAACTCGCGGTGGCCGTTCTTCACCGCCTCCGCGAGCGCGACCTCCTCGGCGTGGAGGCTGTTGGAGTAGTTCGCGTTCTCGATGTTACAGCCGGTGTAGACGGTGCCGTCGGCGGTCCGGAGCGCGGCGCCGACGCGGTACTCGGAGTACGGGACGTGGGCGGCCTCCAAGGCCTCGCGCGCCGCGGCGATCAGCTCGTCCATACGGTTGGGTGACGCGGCGCGCCGATAACTGTACTGTGTTGCGGATACGCAGATCGAGATCTGGAGAGTTATTTAAATGAAGTTAGAGTACAAATATATACCCTAAATAAGCTATCAGGACAACTGTGAGAATCGCGATTGTCATCTTCAAAATTCTACCCGTATCCTCCGGGTTACCAGGGTCTTCATCACTGGGGCTGATCGATTGGATGTCCTCCTCATAATCTGGGTCCGAAAGACTGCCGTCCGGATTCACATCTGGACTCGAAAAACGCTCTGCCCGTTTCTGTTCTAATTCGTCAGTTCGTGTTTTTCGTTCCTGCTGCTTTTTTCCCGTCCGCTCTTGATAATGCTCCGCGACAGTCGTTGTTGACTCGGTCTCGTCCCGCTCCCGCTCTTCACAATCACGCCGGTGGCCAGCAACGTGCTCTCCACAGTACGGCTCTCCGCAGTGTGGACACCCTGCGATTTCGTGTTCACGAAGTCGTTTGCCGCAGTCCGAGCACTCTGCGGTCGGAACATCTGACTGGTTTTTGTTCTGCCTTCCCCCTTCCGAAGAGCTTGACGACGATTCCACATTCGAAAGGCGAAATTCCTCTTTAAACCACGGTTTGACGCTATCTTCGTCCTGTTTTAGCTCCCGTGCAGCCTCTTCAGCTTTTAATTGTACGCTCTTGTGTAGCACATTGTTGATTTCAGAGAGTGGCTTTGACGGCGTGTTTGAGAGCTTCTCGTCCTGGTTTGCGATAGAGTTCTA
>NZ_AOJN01000048.1 GCF_000337335.1 Halorubrum distributum JCM 10118
TGTCGGACACCGCTGACGCGGTGTCCTTGTCCTCTTCGACTCGACAGCAGCAGCTCAGCAGTATCAACAATCTCCTACAGAAGAGCGTTTAATTGTATACAGTCGTGCTCTTCGGGCAACCGGTGATCCACACAAAACTGCTGGTTACACCCTTTACAGGTGTATGGGAGCTGATCTACATCGCGACCGCAGTGGTCGCAGTCCATACGACCTCTTTGATTAGAAACAAGTTATCTGTTCTGGGAAGACGCGGCGATTACAGAAGATTTTGATAATCTAATTCACGCGCAGAACATCTGTGTAGCGTACACTTTATTTTCATCAGTAACTGTGATCCCGACTCCTGTTTCTGACCACTGCGTTCTGAGCATGTTCTCACGATGACCGGGAGAGTTCATCCACTGACGCGTCAGAGAGTCCGCAAGTTCCTCTTCGTCAGCTAGGTATTCCGTACCTGACTCGGTTTCTATATCTTCAAATACCCACGATTGAGCTACATTTTCACCGCCGGAAGGACAGGATGCTTCTGACAGTCGTTCGTCGGTAGTTGACCCCCGCAGATCATGTGCCAGTTCGTCATGTGCCGCCATATCATCACTGTGTAGGCGAGATTGCTCGTTGAGACTGGCAGATCCCGATAGTCGGGAGAGGCCACGCTCTGATCGTCTTTGATTCACCTCTTCGCGGACCAGCTGTTCTACCTGTGTTTCATTTATTTCAGTGGATTCGGTTACGTTTGATACTGTACTGGAAAATGGAGAAACGACCTGTTCCTGCGGAGAATCGATTGGACCGAAACCAGCCTGGCCTGCGATTAGTACGAGTACAGCGGCCACGATTACAAACTTCGAGATCTTCCACAGTCCCGTAGCTGGATACTTTCGTGTGAACTTGAGAAATCCGATTATACTACTGCCGATCCAATATGGAATTGAGATCAGTAGCCAAAAAACATCAGCCACCCTCGACAGGGAGTTACTTGACCCAGATGATCTCTCTTCTGCTTGAGCTGAAGCGTAGTTTTCCCACGAGCGCTCGCTGGTCTGAACGTGAACACATTCGTGGTACTCGGGTAACCGGTGATCACTACAGTGGGTTTCGCCGCACCTGTTACAGGTATACGGCATCCCGTCGATGTCGCGACCGCAGTGGTCGCAGTCCATAGCTATCTCTTACTGACCAACTAGTTATTTTTATTGCCAAATTATGCGTTCATGAATCGAGTCCACACTCGCGGCTCTCCATTCAAATCTCACGGCACTGCGACCGCAGCCTCACGCCTCCCCAGCCTTGCCGCTCACTCGTGGGTTCCCGATGGTCACCCACGTCGTTCGCGGCGTCCCTCGCGCGGTGCTGTTCGCGGTCGCCTGCGGCGACCGCTCACAGGCACGCGCCACCGCGTAACAATCACAAAAAGGGCTCAACCTGCTGATTTAGTCGTCCGTCCACGCCGAGAAGCCGCCGTCGATGAGCGTGTCGGCCTGCTGGCGGATGTACTCGCGCTGGGTGTCGTGGACCGCGGTCTCGAAGTCGTCGCCGTCGTCGAGGCGGGCGCGGACGCGGTCGCGCTTCCAGCTCGCCGGCGTCGTGCGGTTCGCGACGCGCCAGCGGAGCGGGGCCACCCACTTGGCGGCCTCGTCGTCGGCGCAGCCGGCGGTCCGGAGCCCCGCCTCGGCGTGGTCGAGGAGGTCGTCGTACAGCGCGTCCGCGTCCGTCGTCCGCTCCCCGTCGCGGCCGATCCACTCCATGTCGGCGTCGAGCCCGTCCGCGACCGCGGCGTAGAAGTTGTCGCGGGCGGTCTCCCAGTCGAGCCCGATGACGGGGTGTTCCCGCTGGGCGAGCGCCTGCATCAGCCCCGCGAACGCCGCCTGGAACGCGATGGAGTCGCGGACCGTGGGCTGGCCGGGGATCGGGCGGAACTCGATCCGGGCGTTGGCGGCCGAGCGGCTCGCCCCCTCGAAGACGGGGCGGACCCACCGCCAGTAGCTGCCGTGTTTCGTCCGGAAGGTCGCGAAGTCGTCGTCGAAGCGGTCGCTGCCGCCCGGGTCTGGCATCGGGATCAGGGTCTCGTCGCCCGCGACGCGGTCGACCGCGGTCTCGACGTCGCGGAAGTCGCGCGGGAACCGCACCTTGTCCGCGTCGGTCCGCGCGTTGAGGACGGACTCGAACACGTGGACGCGGTTCTCGGTCGCCCCCTCGGCGAGAACCCGCTCGCCGTCCCAGCCGTCGTCGTACAGGTCCGGCGGGAAAAAGGGAGAGTTGACGCCGAGCGCCAGCAGCGGCCCGGCGATCCGGAGCGCGTACCGGAAGTGCCGCGGCAGCGTCTCGGCGTGCGCGACCTGGTAGTGCGGCTGGATCGAGGTGATGAGGCTCTCGGGCATCACCGTGTCCGCCGCCAGCGACACGCCCGGGGCGGAGAGCTCGACCTCGGCGCCCCCGGCCGGCTCGGCCGGAGTCCCGTCCCCGCCGTCCGGCTCCGCGCCGTCGGCTCCCTCGCCGCCGGCCGCGTTCGCCATCGCGTGGTACCGGACGGAGTCGCTCATGTTGACCGCCACGGTTACCCCGTCGACCTCGACGCTGTCGGTGAGGTACTCGCGGGCGGTCTCGCCCGCCGGCGGGATCGTCCAGAGTCCGTCGGAGACCAGGCGCATCCCCTCGACGCCCGCGGTGTTCTCGGCGGCCTCCAACCGCGCGCGGACCTCGGCGAGCTGCGCGCGGAGCCCGTGGTCGGAGAGCGGCTGCGGGCTCGTACACATCTCGGCGTTGTGGAGGCCCAACTCCTTCTCGAACCCCATCAGCTCCAGCATCCGGCGGGGGACGCGCATCAGCGCGTACTCGCCCGCCCGCGACTCCTCGCTCCACCGCCCGTCGCCGACCGCGTAGAACTCGTACTCGAAGCCGACGATCGACTGGTGGTTGTCGAAGGAGCCGTCGCGCAGCTCCTGTTTGACGATCTCGGCCTCCTCGGCCGCGCGCTCGGCGAACGCCTCGGCGTCGACCGAAAGCGCCTCCCGGACCCCGTCGGCGAGCGCGGACTCGGTGGTCATGCGACCGAGCAAGGACGCGGCGGATTAAAAAGGTCACCGGCCGCGAGAGCGTTCGGGGCGGGTTCCCACGACGTCTCCGAGGGGCTCTCTCCCCCGGCTCGCCGAGTCCTCGCCCTACTGGTTCGCCGAGCGCGCGTCGAGCGCGACGGGGATCGACCGGCTCGCGACGTCGCCGGCGAACGCCTCGCCGTCCGCTTCGAGCAGGTCGAAGGTGTCGTAGTGGATCGGGACGACGAGGTCGGGGGCCATCGCCTCGGCCAGGTCGGCCGTCTCGCGCCGGTCGGCGACGATGCCGCCCCCGCCGATGTTCGCGAGGAAGACGGAGACGTCGAGCTCCGCGAACCCGTCGAGCGCGTCGGCGTCGCCCGGCCAGAAGACGGTGCGGCCGCCGAGCGACAACAGGAAGCCGCAGCCGAAGCCGGGCGGATGCGCCACCGAGCCGTCGGCGTCCGCGTTCGGTCCCTCGGGGTCGTTGTGGGCCGGGACCGACCACACCCGTACCTCGCCGGCGGGCGTCTCGACGTCGACGCGCTCCTCCTCGCCGACGCGGACCACGTCGTAGTCGGCCGCGAGCGCGTCGATCGGCTCCACGTCGCGGTCGATGCCGGCGGGGTCGACCGCCTCGTAGATCACGAGCGTCGCGTCCTCGCTCGCGACGGAGCGGATCCCGTCGCTTTCGTAGTGGTGGTCGTGCGTGACGACGACGAGGTCGCCGTCGCGCGCCCAGTAGTCGTCGAGGACGCCGTACCGGCCGGGGTCGGTGTAGGCGACCGGCCCCGCGTCCGTCTCCAGCCGCGCCGTCGCGTAGCCGAGCCACTCCACCGAGAAATCCTCGTAGCGGACCGTCATGTTACCGTCTGCGGCCGCGGGCGTCTTGAGGGTGGCTATCGGTCGCGGTCGCGCTCGGCGTCGAGGGCCGTGTCGCCGATCGTCCCGTCGTCGACCGAGCCGTCGTCGACCGATTCGCCCTCACCGATCACGAGCAGGTCCCACGCCGCCGTGAGCGTCTCGTCGTCGATCGACCGCCCTAGCGCGTGCTCTGGGACGAGCGGCATCGGAACCGGGACGTACCCGGCCTCGCGCAGCGCGGCGAACCCCCCGACCGTCTCGACGACGGCCCCGTCCTCCCCTCGCCGGACGCGGAACCGCTTGTCGTCCGGATCGCGGCGGTACGCGAACGGGAACGCCTCGTCCGGCGGGGTCTGGAGGCTATCGACGCCGGCGAGGACGGTGACCGGCTCTCCGTCGACCTCGCAGACGAGCCGCGGGACCGCGGGCCGACCGTCGTCGTCGACCGCGGCGGCGTCGACGTCGGGATGGGCCGGGACGGGGCCGACTGGGGTGTCCGTCTCGCGCCACGCGAACGTCGGGGCGCCGGGCCCCTCGGCGCGGACGCAGGCGTAGCCGCCTCCGGAGACGGGGATCCGGTCCGGGCCGAGGTGGAAGGTTCGTCGACCGTCGGTCCGCTCGGCGAGCAGCGGCGGGTCGGCGAGGAGGTCGCGCACGGCCGCCGCGGTGTCGGCGTCGCGGGCGACGAACAGGACCCGGCGGTCGCGGTCGAGCGCGTGGCCCAGCCGCGAGACGATCACGGTCGGCGTCGCGTCGTCCGCGGCGAGCGGCTCCACCGCGACCCGGTCGTCGCCGCGGGCCGCGACCGCCGGCGGCTCGGCGCCGCTCTCCGGGCGCTCGACCTCGAACCCGTCGGCCGCGAGTCGGGCGGCCGCCGCGTCGGCGAGGTCGCGTCGCGTGGCGTCGCCGAGCGGACCTGGCATGTCCGGGCGTACGGGCCCGAGGGTCAAGGGGCTTCGCGTGGCGGCACGTCAGTCGTCGCCGGCGAGCCGACGGACGCGGGCGAGCGAGTCGGCGTCGTCGACGCCCTTGTCCTCGCGGACGCCGACGAAACGGGGGAACCGGAGGGCGTAGCCGGCCGAGTACGTCGGCGAGGTCTGGATCTCCTCGTAGCCGACCTCGACCACCAGTTCGGGATCGAACGCGACCGTCGTCCCCGTCTCGTCGACGACGTGCGGCTCCAGCCGCTCGGTGAGGTCCGCGAGCGCCTCGTCGGTGATCCCCGTGGCCACCTTCCCGACCGTGGCGTACCCCGCGGGCGCGGGGCCGTCGACGTCGCGGTCGGGGGGACCGTTCGCCTCGTTCTCCGCGCGAACCGCGAGCAAGAACGTCCCGAACAGCTCGGCGCGGCGCCCCTCGCCCCACTCGGCGCCGACGACGACGGCGTCGAGCGTCTCCACGTCCGGCTTGCGCTTCAGCCAGTCGCGCCCGCGGTCGCCGGGCGTGTACGCCGCCGCGGGGTTCTTCAGCATGACGCCCTCGTGGCCCGCGTCGAGCGCCGCCCGCTCCGCGGCCGCGATCGCCTCCGCGTCGTCGGCGAGCGTAAGGTCGGCGGCCGCGTCCGGGAGGACCTCCCGGAGTCGGTCGTGGCGGTCGCGGAGGGGCTCGTCGAGCAGGTCGTCGCCGTCGGCGTGGAGGCAGTCGAAGGCGTGGAGCCGCAGGGAGACGGCCTCGCGCATGCGCTCGACGTCGTGCTTCCGACGGAACCGCCGCAGCACCTCTTGGAACGGGAGCGGGTCGCCGTCGTCGTCGACCGCGACGACCTCGCCGTCGAGGATGACCGGGGCGTCGACGCGCTCGGCGACGTGCTCGACGATCTCCGGGAGCGCTTCGGTCACGTCGTCCATGTTTCGCGAGTAGAGCCGCGGGCCGAGCGCTTCGGTTCCTCCCGGCCCGGCGTCGGCCGGCGCGTAGTGGACCTGGACGCGGGCCCCGTCGAACTTCGTCTCCACGGCGACCTCGCCGAAGGCGTCGACCGCGTCGGTCGCGGTGCCCGCCTGCGCCAGCATCGCCTGAACCGGGCGGCCGACGCGCAGGGACTCCTCGCGGAGCCCCGCGATCCCCTCGTCGCGGGCGCGGACCGCGACTCGTCCGTAGTCGTTGGTCACCTGGAGCGCGCGCTCGACGGCCGCGACGGCGTCTTCGGAGGCAACGAGCTCCGGGGCGTCCGACTCGGACGCCCCGCCGGAGTCGTCGCCGGGGTCGGGCGTCTCGTCCGGCGCGAGGAACGCCTCCGCGATCGCGTCCCGGACGGTCCCCTCGCCGACGCCGAGCCGCATCTCGCCGAGGACCAGCCGGGCGAGGAACGCCGCCTCGCTCGGCGAGCAGCGCGTGAACAGCCCGAACAGCGCGTCCCGCTTGCGCGACTCGCTCCCGTCACCGCTCTCGGCCGCGAGGTCGCGCAGTTCCTCGTCGAGCGCGGCCACCGTGAGCGCGTCGCGGCCGCTCCCGAACGCGGCGAGCCCCCGCTGGCCGCCGAAGTCGTAGTCGGCCGCGACGGCGCCGATCTCGCCGCGCTCGGCGAGGCGGTCCTCGACGTCCGCCGCGGAGACGTTCTGACCCGCGGCGCGGGCGATGGCCTCGCGACACAGTGCGGGGCCGACGTCGAGGGTCCGGGTGTCGTGGGCGGGGAAGACGCGGCCGAGGAGGAACCGGACGACGACGGGGAGGTCGTCGGTGGAACCGTCGCGCTCGGTGCCGTCGTCCTCGCCGCCGTCGGCGGCGCCGGCGTCCGCGAGCAGAGCGGCGACGGCGAGCGTCGTCTCGATGTCGCCGTCGTTCGCGGCCACCCGTTCCGCCCGTTCCGCCAGCGCGGCGAACTCCATACGCGTCCGGTCGGGGGGCGGCCGTCAAAAGCGGCCCGCCTCGGCTGCGCGAGCCGGTCCGAGCCGGCGTCGCAGTCGAGGAACGCGGGAGGGGTCGCCGGGGAACCGCTTTTCACCTCCGGTCTCGTACGGCTCTCTATGTACGTCCGCGACGCCAAAAACCGTGACGAGGCGTGGTTGTTGGACGCGATCGAGCAGCTCGGGCTCGACGACGTCGCCTTCCGGTCACGGGACTACGTGATCGCGGTCGACGAGGAGTCGGGCGACCGGGCGGGGTTCGGCCGGCTCCGCCTCCACCGCGGCGACGGGGACGAGGAGAACCGGATCGAGCTCACCGGGATCGGGGTGCTCCCCGAGTGGCGGCACCGGGGAGTCGGGGCGCACGTCGTCGAGCGCCTCGTCGACACCGCGGCCGCGGACGGGTTCGAGACGGTGTACGTGCTCACCGACCAGCCCGAGTACCTCGCGCAGTTCGGCTTCGAGCGCGTCGACACCGACGACCTCCCGCCCGCGCTCTCGGACCGCCTCACCGAGAAGCGCGAGTTCCTCGGCGGCGGGGTCGTCGGCCTCGAACTCGCGGTCGACGCGTTCGAGATGCCGAGCAGCCTCCGGACGGCGTTCAAAGACGCCGAGCCGACCGGCGACGACGAGCCGGAGGAGTCCGCCGAGGACTTCGGAATCGACCCGGACTCGGCGACCTACAAGTACGACACCGGTCGCTGAGTCGCGACAACCCCCTGTTTTCCGCGGTTGCGGTCGGCGCGTGCCTGCGAGCGGCCGCCGGGGGCGGCCGCGAGGAGCACGCGCGAGGGACGCCGCGAGCGAAGCGAGCGGCGAGGCTGGGGAGGCGTGAGGCTGCGGTGCCGTGCGGTGCGGGGCGGGACTCGAAGGGGCAGCCGCGAGGACAGCGCAGGCGACGTAAGCACCGGAACGAGGGAGCGAACGGAGTGAGCGACCGAGTGAGGAGCACAGCGAGCGTGCGCTGTCCTCGCGGCTGGGGCTTCGGCGGTGTTCGTCGCTGATCTGCCAGCAGGTGTTTATCAGCGGGCGGCTGGGGCTTCGGCGGTGTTCGCGGCGGCGGTGTCGGTTACTTATAAATAGAGCTCAGAGCAGGCAGCATCCACTTATAAATAAACGCTCGCAATTTCGACGCTGACGCCGGCGGCAACAACATCGTAGCGTCACCACTCAGCGAACGAGAACCGGTATGAATGGCGGACAGGCGGGGTAGCCCGGCGTTCCGGCACGGGGTATCCCGATTGCCTCCTCCACCCCGCGACCCGACGAGCGACGGGCGTCCGGCGGTGGGCTGCTCGCTTCCGCGCCTGACCCAGTGTCGCCGACGAACCGCGACGGACCGCTCCTGCGAGCGGGCGCCGCGGACCGCTGTCCCCGGCGGACGAGGCTTCCACGTTGGCTCTCGGGGCCCGCGCCGGTCTGACCGGACGTGCCCGCTGTTCGGTCCCCGCTAAAGACTGCCTCACGGGTTGCGAGCGGGGCCTAACCGCCCGACCTAGTCCGTTCGACGATATTCGGGTGCGGCATAAGGGCCTTTCGTTCGGCGGCCGGCCCCTACGTCAACAACTCCCGAGCGTACACCCCGGCGGCGAGCGGCACGGGGACGGAGAGCGCGACGACGACGCGCGCGTGCCACACCAGCCAGAGGTGGTCGCGGAACACCGGGCTCGGCTCGACCGCCAGCGCCCACGTCGCCGCGCTCGCGGTCGTCGCGACGCCGAGGACGACCGCTGTTCCCGCGAGCGTCCCGGGGTCGACGTTCCCCCGCTCGACCGATGCGATGACGACCGCGGAGAGCAGCGCGAACAGCGCGATCCCGGTCCAGCCGACGACACCGGAGGCGTAGTAGGTCGCCAGCTGGCTCGCGTACTCCGGCCCCGTGATGACCGCGTACGGCGCGACGAGCGCGACGACGGTGACGACGGCGGCGGCGATCCCGACGCGACGCGAGACGGCGCGGAGGTCCATACCCGCCCTCGGGACGGCGGCGCGGTAAAAGGACCGGATCGGGCGCGGCCCCGCCGGACGTGAGACGACGGCGTCAGAACGAGCCGTTCCCGTAGGGTTTTGCCCCGTCGGCGCCCATCCCGTCGTATGTCACTCGACGTCGAGACGCCGGAGCCCCCCGAACTCGCCGCGGTCGACCCCAACGAGTACGAGGACGCCGAGGTCGCCGGCGGCGAGTACCGCCGCGACGACCTGGAGGCGCTCCTCCGCGAGGGGGCGTGGGAGGACGCATTCTCGGAGTGGGCCGACGCCACCGACATGGACGAGTCCGACTGGGCCATCGCGGTCGACCTGGGCCTCGTCTCCCGGTTCGACTTCTTCTGGGACGACTTCGCCGACCGCGTCGGCTACCACGCGCCCGGGCTCCCCGAGGACTGGAAGGAGCGCGACCTCCACCCGGACCTCGACTCGTGGGGGACCGTCTCCGCGATCAACGCCGGCCTGACCGAACTCGGACAGATCGTCTGCGAGACGCTCAAGGAGGAGTACATCGACTGGGAGGCCGACTTCGAGGCGCCGGACGACCTGCCGGACTTCGACGAGTAGCGGCCGCTTGTGGACGGAAGGCGACGGCTCAGTGGCCCCAGCGGTTCCCGTCCGGGTCGTAGCGCGCGTCCATGATCCGGTCCCACTGCTCGTCGGAGAGGTCCAGGTCGGCGGCCGCGACGTTCTCGTCGAGCTGGTCGACCGTGCGCGCGCCCACGATGGGGACGCAGGTGAACTCGTCCCACTCGGTGAGCCACGCGAGCGCGACCTGCGCGGGCGTCGCGTTGAGCTCGCCGGCGACCTCGCGGACCGCGTCGAGCACCTTCCACCCGCGCTCGGAGAGGTAGAAGCGCTCGAACCGGTCGTCGAAGCTCGCGCGCGAGCCGTCCGGCGCGATCACCTGCTCCGGGTCGTCCGGGTCGGCGCGCTCGTACTTCCCGGTGAGGAACCCGCCCGCGAGCGGGGAGTACGGGCAGACAGCCAGGTCCTGGTCGATACAGACGTCGAGGTACTCGCTCACGTCCTCGTAGTAGCCAGCGTGGTGGAGCGGCTGGACCACGTCGAAGGACGCGTAGTCGTTGACGTCGGCGGTCCACTGCGCCTTCGTCAGCTGCCAGGCCGCCATCGTCGACGCGCCGAGGTGGTGCACTTTCCCCTCGGCGACGAGCTCGTCGAGCGCGCGCATCGTCTCCTCGATCGGCGTCTCCTCGTCCCAGCGGTGGATGTAGTAGACGTCGAGGTAGTCCGTGTCGAGCCGGTCGAGCGTGCCCTCGACCTGCGCGTGGATGTGTTTCCGGCCGAGCCCAGAGTCGTTCGGCCCCGGCTCGCCGCGCCCGTCGAACGGGAAGTACACCTTCGAGGCGATCACGTAGTCCTCACGGTCGCGGTCGGCGAGCCACTCGCCGATGTACTCCTCGCTCGTCCCGTGCGGCGACCCGTACACGTTGGCCGTGTCGATGAAGTTGATCCCGCGGTCCGCGGCCGCGTCGAGCAGCTCGTGCGACTCCTCGCGGCCCGTCTCCACGACGCCGTTCGTCTCGCGCCCGAACCGCCACGTCCCGAAGCAGAGCTCCGAGACGCTGAGCCCCGTGTTTCCCAGTCGCCGGTAGTCCATATCCACACCTCTCGGGGGAGTACGTAAAGCGTGGCGGCACCGGCGGGCGAGGCCGGCGGGAGAGCGGGACTCTCGGGGAGCGCGCCTATCCGAAGTTCTCGACCTTCGCGGCGTCCGCGTCGCCGCCGGCCGCCTCCACGGCGGTCTCGGCGTCGGCGACGAGCTCGGCGAACCCGTAGACGAACACGGTCTCGCCGTCCGCGCCGGTGAGGACCTCAGTGACGGCGTCAGTGAGGGGCTCGTCCGCGTCGAGCAGTCGGACGGCGGCGCCGCGCTCGCGAAGGGAATCGATCCGGTCGGCGTGGGCGACGTCGCCGTCGCGGTAGACGACCGCGGCCTCGGCGCCCTCGTCGAGCGCGCGCTCCGCGATGGCGACCGCGGGGCCGACCCCGGGACCGCCCGCGATCACGACCGCACGGGGCTCGCCGTCGTAGTGCTGGTCGCCGAACGGGCCGGAGAGGGTCATCTCGGTCCCGGCCTCGGCGTCCGAGAGGAACGCCGAGAAGTCGCCGCCCTCGTCGGGGTCGATGCCGACCGTGACCTCGAACGTCTCGCCGACGCGGGGCGACGAGAGGGTGTAGAAGCGCGCGACCGACTCGCCGTCGATCTCGGTGCCGAGCTTCACGAACTGTCCGGGTTCGGCCGCGAACCCGTCGGGCGCGCGGAAGCGGAGGGCGTACGTGTCGGGGCCGACCGCCTCGACCGCCTCGACCGTCGCTGTCGTGTCCATACGTCGGATCGGCGGGGGAGACACAAACCCCTTCCCGTCGGCGTCGGTCCTGCCCGTGTCGAAACCGGTCCCGCGGCGCGCCCCGACTCTGAACGCACGCTCTGGTCGATGCGCGCCCCGTCGTCACACGCTCGACTCTCGCCGAGGCGCGCTCTCGGAGACGCACGCACCCTCGTCACACGCCCGCCCTCGCCGACGCGTCTTGGAGGGCCGTTCCCGGCCGAGAATATTCGATGATCGTCGAAAACGGGTCCGACGCGAGGGGTCGATCGTGATGAATCTGGTGGATGTATGTTCAATTATACTCCTATTACGGTCTGATACAGCACCCAGAGGCGACAATATTCGCGAGAGCGAATACGTTCGTCCAGAAACGCTTCGGTGGCTCCTTCCAGAAGCCTTTTGATGAGTCCGCCGGAACCTTGCCCATAGCACATGGCCGCGGATTTCAACTGGGCTGTCGGCGGAGAGGCCGGCGACGGCATCGACTCGACGGGGAAGATCTTCGCACAGGCGCTTTCCCGCGCGGGTCGACACGTGTTCACGTCGAAGGACTTCGCATCGCGGATCCGAGGCGGGTACACCGCCTACAAGGTGCGGACCTCCGTCGACAAGGTACAGAGCGTCGTTGACCGACTCGACGTGCTCATCGCGTTGACTCCCCGGACGATCGAGGAGAACCTCGACGAGCTCCACGAGGGGTCGGTGATCATCTACGACGGCGAGCGGACCACGATGCAGGACGTCGAGATCCCGGAGGGGATGATCGGGCTCGACGTGCCGCTCAAGAGCCTGGCCGAGGAGGCCGGGGGGGCCATCATGCGGAACGTCGTCGCGCTCGGCGCCGCCTGCGAGGTCGCCGAGTTCCCCATCGAGAACCTCGACTCCGCCCTCGAGAAGCGGTTCAAGGACAAGGGGCAGAAGCTCGTCGACAACAACAAGGAGGCCGCGCGCGCCGGTCAGTCGTACGTCGCCGACGAGTACGACCACGAGTTCGACTACGACCTCGAGACCACCGACGAGGACTACGTCCTCCTCAACGGCGACGAGGCGATCGGCATGGGCGCCATCGCGGCCGGCTGCCGCTTCTACGCCGGCTACCCGATCACGCCCGCGACCGACGTGATGACGTACCTCACCGGCCGCATCGAGCGGTACGGCGGCCACGTCGTCCAGGCGGAGGACGAGCTCTCCGCGATCAACATGGCGCTCGGCGCGGCCCGCGGCGGCGCCCGCGCGATGACGGCGACCTCCGGGCCGGGGATCGACCTGATGACCGAGACGTTCGGGCTCATCGCCACCTCGGAGACGCCGCTCGTCATCTGTAACGTGATGCGCTCGGGCCCCTCGACGGGGATGCCGACGAAACAGGAGCAGGGCGACTTAAATCAGATGCTGTACGGCGGCCACGGCGAGGTGCCGCGCTTCGTCCTCGCGCCGACCACCATCGACGAGTGCTTCTGGAAGACGGTCGAGGCGTTCAACCTCGCCGAGAAGTACCAGCTCCCGGTCTACCTCACCGCCGACCTCTCGATGGCGGTCACGGAGCAGACGTTCTCCCCGGAGACCTTCGACATGGACGAGGTGGAGGTCGACCGCGGCAACGTCGTCGACGAGGCGACGATCGACGACCACATGAGCGAGTCGGGCGGCTTCCAGCCCCACGAGATCACCGACGACGGGATCTCGCCCCGCGCGTTCCCCGGGACGGCCGACGGCGCGCACATGTCCACCGGCCTCGAACACGACGAGCAGGGCCGCCGGACGGAGGACACGGAGATGCGCGTCGCGCAGGTCGACAAGCGCAACCGGAAGGTGGAGACGGCCCGCGAGCGCGAGGACTGGAGCCCGCGCGAGTTCGGCGACGAGGACGCCGACGACCTCGTCATCACGTGGGGGTCGAACGAGGGCGCGCTCGCCGAGGCGGTCGACATCCTCGACGACGAGGGACAGGACGTGCGGGTCCTCTCGGTCCCGTACATCTTCCCGCGACCGGACCTCTCGGCGGACGTCGAGGCGGCCGAGACGACGGTCGTCGTCGAGTGTAACGAGCAGGGGCAGTTCGCGGACCTCGTCGAGCACGACGTGCTCGAACGGGTCGATCGCGTGAACAAGTACAACGGCGTGCGGTACAAGGCCGACGAACTCGCAGCGGAGATCAAGTCGACCCTCGAAGCGGGGGCGGAGGCGTAACCAATGAGCTCAGACATTCGATTCACCGACTTCAAGTCCGACAAGCAGCCGACGTGGTGCCCGGGATGCGGCGACTTCGGGACGATGAACGGGATGATGAAGGCGCTCGCGGAGACGGGGAACGACCCCGACAACACCTTCGTCGTCGCCGGTATCGGCTGCTCCGGGAAGATCGGCACGTACATGCACAGCTACGCGCTCCACGGCGTTCACGGGCGCGCGCTCCCCGTCGGGACCGGCGTCAAGATGGCGCGGCCCGACATCGAAGTGATGGTCGCCGGCGGCGACGGCGACGGCTACTCCATCGGCGCGGGCCACTTCGTCCACGCCGTCCGGCGCAACGTCGACATGACGTACGTCGTGATGGACAACCGCATCTACGGGCTGACGAAGGGGCAGGCCTCCCCGACCTCCCGCGAGGACTTCGAGACCTCGACGAGCCCCGAGGGCCCGAAACAGCCCCCGGTGAACCCGCACGCGCTGGCGCTCGCCTCGGGAGCGACGTTCATCGCGCAGTCGTTCTCCTCGGACGCGCTCCGCCATCAGGAGATCATCCAAGAGGCCATCGAGCACGACGGGTTCGGCTTCGTCAACGTCTACTCCCCCTGCGTCACCTTCAACGACGTCGACACGTACGACTACTTCCGCGACTCGCTCGTCGACCTGAAGGAGGCGGACCACGACCCGACCTCCCGCGAGGACGCGAAGGACGTCATCCTCGACAACGAGAAGGAACACCAGGGCGTCATCTACAAAGACGAGTCGTCGGTGCCGTACCACGAGCAGCACGGCGTCGACGAGGACATGTCCGTCATCCCGGACGGCGCCCCCGAGGGCGCGACCGACCTCGTCCGCGAGTTCTACTGAGACCGCCGGACGTGGCCGGGGGGATTCCGACCTCTCTCGACGGGCAAAACCGGCCGAACGGGCGGGTTCGAGCGGATTTTTCGGCAAGTTTCAGCAAGCCTAATTAGGAGGGTCCGTAACTCCCGTGTATGGTTGATCGCTACGACGTCGCTGTCGCCGGTGCGGGGCCGGCGGGCGCCCAGTGCGCCCGCGACCTGGCGACGCGCGACTACGACGTCGTCGTCTTGGAGACGGAGTCTGAAGACGAGTTCCCGCGACAGAGCAACAAGTCGACGGCGGGCACCTTCCCGTCGATGATGTCCTCGTTCGGCATCCCCGACGACGTCGTGATGTCGTACACCGACGACGTCGTGTTGGAGTCGCCCAACGAGTACTACGAGAGCTACCAGCCCGGGGCGGTGTTGGAGTTCGCGGAGTTCAAGCGGTTCCTCGTCGAGGACGGCCGCGACAACGGCGCGGAGTACCGCTTCGACGCGCGCGTCTCGCGGCCGATCCTCGACGACGACGGCGTCATCGAGGGTGTCCGGTACAACGGCGACGAGGAGGTGTACGCCGACGTCGTGATCGACGCGACCGGCCCGGCCGCGCCGCTCGCGAGCGCGCTCGACGTCGTCGACCTCGAACGCGAGAACCAGGCGATCGGGATCGAGTACGAGATGGAGGGCGTCGAGATGAACCACCCCGAGTACGCGGACCTCCGGCGCGCGATGATGCTGCGCTTGGACCACGACATCGCGCCCGGCGGCTACTCGTGGATCTTCGCGACCGGCGAGGACACCGCCAAGGTGGGGATCTGTTACATCCAGAACGACCGCCACCGCGAGTTCGCCGAGGCGGGGAAGACCGTCGACGGCTACCTCGACGACTGGGTGAGCCGCGACCCCCGCTTCGCCGACGCCGAGAAGATCGACGGGAAGGTCCACCGCGGCTCCGCGCACATCCAGATGCCCGACGAGATGCACACCGACCGCTTCCTCGCGATCGGCGACACGGTTCCCTCCATCGACCCGCTGTGGGGCGAGGGGATCCACAAGGGGATGAAGTCGGCCCGCGCCGCGGCCGCCACCGTCGACCGGTGTCTCACCGACTCGAAGCGTCGCCTCGACGCGGAGAGCCTCGAGGTGTACGAGCGGCTCTGGCACCGGGACGTGGCCCCGCGGATGAAGGCGCGGCTGATGCTCACGCGGCTGTTGTACCTCGCGCCCAACGAGCGGTACGACCGGTTCATGCGCGACCTCCGTCGAACCGACGACAACACCCTCGAAAAGGCGAACCAGGGCGACAAGAGCGCGATGGCGAAGCTTCTCCACCTCGACGACGCCCCGCTGCTCGCGAAGTTCGCCAGCGAGTGGTTCGGGGCCTGAGAGGGGGGACGGACAACGCCGGGCGCAGATTCCGGTCGCGGCGACGTCGAGGGAACCGCCTTCGCCGACGCGACGCGCACGAACGATCCTCTCGCTGCGGGCGTCGATCGCCGGCGAGATCAGCCTCCGGAACGTCTCGTTCCCGGGGGGAACGTCCTCCCCGGCGTGAGCGGTATGAAGGGGCCCCGCTGTGGTGTCTCGCAGGCGCGCTACGGGATTACGGCCGACTACTCGCCGATGCGCCACATGGCGAGCTTCGAACCCGTCTACACCTACGATGGCACCGACATCCACACACTGGTGCCCGGCGAGGACCTGACGGCGGTCGCCGCGTTCGAGTGAGGAAGGAGACGAGGACGGGAGGGAAAGCGGAACGCGTCGAGGGACGCGACGTCCGCTACCGCTCGTCGAGGGGGATGAACTCGGCGTCCTCGGGACCGGTGTACCGGGCGCGCGGGCGGATGAGGCGGTTGTCTTCTTGGTACTCGGCGACGTGGGCGATCCACCCGCCGACGCGGCTCATCGCGAAGATGGGCGTGTACATGTCGACCGGGATGCCGAGCGAGTCGTAGACGGAGCCGGAGTAGAAGTCGACGTTCGGGGCGATCCCCTTCTCGACGAGCCCTTGGTCGGTGAGATACTCCTCGATCGCGGTGGTGTAGTCGAGCCACTTCGTGTCGCCGGACGACTCCGAGAGGTCGCGGAGCTTCTCTTCGAGGATCTTCGCGCGGGGGTCTTTCACCTTGTAGACGCGGTGGCCGAACCCGGGGATTCGTCCGCCGTCAGCGCGGACGTCTTTCACCCACTGGACCGGGTCCTTCGAGGAGGCGTCGATCTCGTGGAGCACCTCCATCACGTCCTGATTGGCGCCGCCGTGGAGCGGCCCCGAGAGCGCGCCGATACCGCCCGTGACGCCGGAGTAGACGTCGGCCATCGTCGAACCGATCACCATCGCGGTGAACGTGGAGGCGTTGAGCCCGTGGTCGGCGTGGAGCGTGAGCGCCATGTCGAACGTCTCCTCGCTCACGGCGTCCGGCTCGGTCCCGGTTAGCATGTAGAGGAAGTTCCCGGCGTGCGACAGGTCCGGGTCGGGGGCGACCGGCTCTTCGCCCTGCCGGACGCGCTCGAACGCGGCGAGGACCGTCGGGATTTTCGCCGTGATCCGTCGGCCCTGGCGGAGGGCTGACTCGCCGTCGTCGCTCTCGCCGTCGGGATCGTACGCGGACAGCATCGACGTCGCGGTCCGGAGCGCGGCCATCGGCCGCTCGTCGGCGTCCGCGAGCGCGCGGACCGTCTCGATGACGTCGTCGTTCACCTCGCGCTCCGCCGCGAGGTCGGCGGCGAACGAGTCGAGCTCCGCGGCAGTGGGCAGGGAACCGTGCCACAGCAGGTACAGCACCTCCTCGTAGCTCGCACCCCGCGCGAGGTCCTCGATGTCGTACCCGCGATACACGAGCTTCCCGACCTCGCCGTCGACGTAGCTCAGATCCGACTCCGCGACGAGGACGCCCTCGAGCCCGCGTTTTAACTCATCGGCCATACCACGTCGTTCCGACCAACGGCAAAAAAGCGTTATCTTTCAGGAGGAATACGATACGTCGATCGTGGTACGCCACCGCGTCGGACGACGACGTGACAGGGTTCGGAAACGTCCGCGTCCGGTCGCGGGCGGACCGGACGGCCGTGGGCTCGGCGCGCCGCCGCCGGGCGCCTCCCGCCTCAGCGCGCCGGGACGACCGTCACCGTCCGGTTCCGGTCGATCGCGTCCTCCAGCTCCTCGGCGATGGCGGAGCCGCGAGAGACCTGGACTTCGCCGCCGCGACCGACCGTAGCGGTGAAGAGGTACTCGCCGTCGGCGCGCACCTCGACCGTCTCGCCGACGCCGTCGTCGACGTCGATGACGACGTGCCGCGAGGTGATCTCCGGCGCGACGACCGTCCCACGCTCGGCACCGACCTGTCCGTCGCCGCGGCCGTTCCCCGCGGCACCGCCGGCGGAGCCGCCTCCCGACCCGCCGGGCTTCTCGTCGTGCGTGCGGACGTCGATGTCGATCCCGAGGCGGCTTTCGATGTCGGCGATGCGGCCGCCGCCCTTCCCGATCACTGTGCCGATGTCGCCCTCGGTGACGTAGACGACCGCCTCGTCGTCGCCGTTGAGCGTCACGTCGACGCGGCCGTGCGCGACCGACTTGATCTCGCGTTCGATCTCCTTTTTGGCGATGCGGCCGACGCCGGAGTCTCCCTCCGCCTCGCCGCCGTCCTCGTCGAGCGGGACGGTGACGACCTGCCGGTTGAACGTGTAGATCTCGTACTCCGGCCGACCGGTCTCGAAGTTCGACACCTGGATGACCGGGCGGGCGAGGTCCTCGGCGGTGAGCCCCGCCGGCACCTTCACCTCCGTCGTCACGTCGTAGACCGTGTGGACCTCGCCGGCCTCGATGTAGACGACGGTGTCGACGATCTGGGGGATCATCCCGAGCTCGACGCGGCCGACAAGCCGCTGGAGCGCGTCGATCGCGCGGGAGGCGTGGACGACGCCGACCATGCCGACGCCCGCCATCCGCATGTCAGAGAACACCTCGAAGTCGTTCGTCTTCCGGACCTCGTCGTAGATGGTGTAGTCCGGCCGGACGAGGAGGAGGGAGTCGGCGGTGTTCTCCATCTCGCCGCCGAGCGCGCCGTACTGGGTGATCTCCGGACCGACCTGGAGGTCGCGCGGCTTCTCCATCGTCTTCACGGCGTAGTCGCTGTCGTTTAAGAACTCCGCGACCGCCTGCGCGAACGTCGACTTCCCGGCGCCGGGCGACCCAGAGATGAGCACGCCGCGCTTCCGCTCCGTGAACCGGTCGCGCAGCTCGTCGGCGAACTCGTAGTCGTCGAGGGTCGTCTTCGCGATCGGTCTGACCGCGGTGATCTCGATCCCGTCCGCGAAGGGCGGCCGCGCGACCGCGATCCGGTAGTCGCGGAACTGGACGATGTCCATCCCGTCGTCGGAGAGCTCGATGAACCCGTCGCTCGACTGGCGGGCCAGGTCGACGATCGAGTTGGCCCACTCGCGCATCTGGCCCTCTTCGGTCGGCTCGTCGTCGATCTCGACGTACCGCATCTCGCCCAGCGTCCCGCGCTTCGCCTTCGGGACGGTCCCCGTCTTGAGGTGGACGGACATCGTCTCCTCGGTGAAGAACTGCTGAATCGGAAGGTCGTCGACGACGCCGCGGGCGACGGGCTCGACGTACTCGACGTCCAGCCCCTTCGCGCGGGCGACCTCTGCCTGGACCACGTCGCTCGACAGGAGCGTCGCGTCGTGGTCGGCGGCCAGGTCGCGGATCAGCGCGTCCACGTCGCCCTCGTGGGCGTTCGAGCGGGCGTCGCCGCTGGCGCGCTCGCCGACGTACCGCAGCTCGATTTCCCCGTCGTCGGCGTAGTCCGCGAGCCGCTTCAGCTCGCTCAGCCCGTCCCAGCCCGATTCGAGCCCGTCGTTCGCCTGCGACTCCAGCTCGCCCACGACCGCCTCGGGGACGAACACGGTGACCGACTCGTAGGTCCCGTCCGCGACGCGTTCGGACACGCGGCCGTCGACGACCGCGCTCGTGTCCGGTACTACGTTCATACCGAAGTTCGGTCCGGGAACCGTATAAGGGTGTTCGACCGGGGGCGCTCTGGTCGTCTACTGCGAGAGAAACCGCTCAGTCGTCCGCGGCCGCCCGCTCCGCCCGCTCGGCCGCCAGCCGCTCGGCGTAGGCGGTGAAGTTCTCGAACAGCGCCTTCGCCTCGCAGGCGGCGTCGTACGCCTCCGGGGTGATCGATTCGAGGACGCCGTCCACGCGGGCGTCGCCGATCTGGTCTCGCTTGCCGTCCGTCACCTCGCGGGCGGTCTCGGCGTCGTACTCGGGGTGGAACTGGACGCCCCAGCAGTGGCCGTCGCGGAACGCGTGGACGCCGCGGTCGTTCTCGGCGAGCAGCGTCGCCGACGGCGGGAGCTCGACGACCGCGTCGCCGTGGGTCGTGAAGGCGGTGAACGACTCGCCGATCCCCTCGAACAGCGGGTCGTCGCGGACGCGGCGGATCTCGTTGTAGCCGATCTCGAACCCGTCCATCCCCGCGACGCGGCCGCCGAGCGCCTCAGCGAGCACCTGGTGGCCGTAACAGACGCCGAGGACCGGAACGCCGGCGTCGGCGGCCTCGGCGACGTAGTCGACGAGCGGCGGGATCCACGCCTCGTCCCAGTAGACAGAGGAGCGAGACCCCGTCACCACGACGCCGTCGAACTCGGTGTGGTCGGGGAGGTCGCCGTCGACCGCGTCGAACTCGACGAGGTCGGCGTCGAGCTCCCGGCGGAAGTTCCGACGGGTGTTCGCGCCGTCGTGGGCGGCGTTCAAGAGTGCGAACCGGAGGCGAGTCATCGACCGAACGGAGACGCGAGAGTCACAAAACGGTTGCGGCGTCGGACGTGCCGGCCGCCGACGCGGACGCGTGGGCGCCGCTCGAACCGCGGCGTCCGCCCACCGGGGTACGCCGGCGCTACTCGAACCGGTCGGCCGCGTGCTCGGCGAGCCAGCCCGAGAGCAGGTCGTTGACCGCCGCCGACGCCTCGACGCCGACGAGGTGCCGGGCGCCCTCGACCGCGTGGAACTCGCCGCGCGGGAGCCCCTCGGCGAGCGTCTCGCCGGCCGTGACCGGACAGACCGTGTCGTCGCTCCCGTGGACGACGAGGGTCGGCGTGGTGACCTCGAACAGCCCGTCGGTCAGGTCGAACCCCTCGACCGCGGCGCGGTGCGCCTCGTACGCCTCGCGGTCGGCGTCCTCCGCGAGGCGCCACTCCGCGATCCGCGAGAGCGCGTCCGGATGCGCCTCGCGGAAGTCGGGCGAGAGCAGCCCGGAGAGCGACCCCTCGACCGCGGCCGGGTCGGTCGGGTCGGCCCAGACGCCGTCGGGGTTGAACGCGTCGCCCGCGGGGGGCGTTCCCACCACGGCGACGCTCGCCGGCCGGGAGGCGGTCCGCGCGGCGGTGAGGGCGACCATCCCGCCGAGGCCGTAGCCGACGAGGTGGGCGTTCCGGATCCCCTCGGCCGCGCAGACCGCGTCGAGGTCGGCGGCGAGCGACTCGATCCGGTAGGGACCGGGCGGGGCGTCCGACCGGCCGACGCCGCGCGTCTCGGGCGTGATCACCGTGTGCGGCCCCGCAAGCGCGGCGTGCTGCCAGCCGAACTGCCAGGCGCCGAGCCCGACGTCGCCGCAGAAGACGACCGCCTCGTCGGGGTCGCCCGCGTCGGGGGCGTCCACCTCGTACCGGATCTCGGTGCCGGCGTTGGTCGCGTAGGGCATCTCGAACTCGCGGGGAAGAGACTATGCCTCCTGGAGGCTGCGAAGGACGTCCGGCGCCGCCGCGAGCGCGTCGTCGAGCGCGTCCGCGTCCGGGCCGCCTCCCTGCGCGAAGTCCGGCGGGCCGCCGCCGCCGCCGCCGACGCGCCCGGCGAGCTCCGAGACGACCTGCCCGGCGTTCACGTCGACGCCGTCGGGGACGCCGACGACGAAGCTCGCGGAGCCGTCGGTGCCGCTGCCGATCACGGCGACCTTCCCGTCGTCGACGTGTGCGTTCGCGGTCGCGCGGAGCTCGTCGGCGTCCCCGTCGAGCCGCTGGATCACCGCGGCGGTTCCGGCGACCTCGACCTCTTCCGCGTCGGCGCCGCCGGAGGCGCGCGCGGTCGCGAGCTCCTCCTTGAGCGACTCGATCTCCTTGCCCCGCGCCTTCCACTCCTCGAAGAAGCGCTCCGCCGTCTCGGGCACGTCGAGCGGGTCGACGTCCAACACGTCGGCGGCGTCGTATAACGCGTCCTCGGTGCGCTGGGTCGACTCGACCGCCGCGGCGCCCGCGGCGAAGACGATCCGCTCGACCCCGTCCTGAACCGGCTCCGTCTTCAGCACCTTCACGGCGCCGATCTCGCCGGTCCGGTCGACGTGGGTGCCCGCGCAGGCCTGGACGTCGGCGTCGCCGACGTGGATCAGCCGGACGTTCGTTCCCGGCGGGACGCCGCCCTGATACAGGTCGAAGCCGTGTTCCGCCTCCGCCTCGTTGCGGTCGGGCCACTCCTGGCGCACCGGCACGTCGTCGCGGACCAACTCGTTGGCGACGCGCTCGATCGTCTTCACGTCCTCGCGGGTGATGCGCTCGAAGTGGCGCACGTCGAGCCGCGCGGAGTCGGTCCCCTTCTGGGCACCCGCCTGCCGGACGTGGTCGCCGAGGACCTCGCGGGCGGCGTGACCGATCAGGTGGGTCGCGGTGTGGTGCGCGCGGAGCCGCTCGCGGCGGTCGCCGTCGACCTGCCCGCGGACGAACTCGCCTTTCCCGGGGTCCGCGTCCGTGCGGTGGAGGACGACGCCGTCTGCCTCCTGAACGTCGGTGACGTCGACGGTGGTCTCGCCGACCGTGAGCTGGCCCCTGTCGGCCGGTTGGCCGCCGCCTTCGGGGTAGAACATGGTCTGGTCCAACACGACGTCGTACCCCTCCTCGGCGTCGACCACGTCGAGGACGACCGCCTCGAACTCCGTGCGCCCCTGGTCGTCGTAGAACAGCTTCTCCGTCTCGGGGAGGTCGGCGAGCCGCTCGTCGCGCTCGTCGGCCGCCGCCGCGGCGTCGCCCTCCTCGTGGCGGTCGGCGACGAGCGCGTAGAAGTCGTCGGGCACGTCGACGCTCGCGCCGCGGTCGTCGGCGATGTCGGCGACCATATCGGGCTGGATCCCGTGGGAGTCGTACAGCTCCAGCAGCTCTTCGGTCGGGATCGGTTCGCCGGTGCCGGCGTACTCGTCGGCGAGCTGTTCGACCTTGCGGGCGCCCCGCTCCAGCGTCCGCTCGTACTTCCGCTCCTCGCTGCGGACGATCTCGCGGATCGTGTCGCGGTTCTCGTAGCCGAGCCGATCGGCCTGCATGTCGACGAGCTCGTCGAGGGGGGCGTCGACGCCGACCTCGTCGACGAGCCGCTTCATCCGCCGTAACACCATCCGGGCGAGGTAGCCCGTGCCGACGTTCGACGGGACGATCTCGTCGCCGAACATGTACGCGAGCGTCCGCGAGTGGTCGGCGATCGCGTAGATAGACTCCAAGGGTTCGACCAGCTCGCGCAGCCGGTCGACGTCGACGTCGAGCCGGTCGGCGATCTCGCCGCGGGCGGCCTCCACGTCGTCGACGTCGTCGATGTCGAGCCGCCCGGAGAGCTTCGCGGCGCGGTGGACGATCTCGCGTTCCGCCTCGGTGTGTTCGATCCCGGCGTTGTCCTTCAGGAAGTCGATCGCGTCGGGGTAGACGGCCTCGTACACCGTCGCGGTCCCCTGGCTCATCCACGTCCACCGTTCGAGCCCGTACCCGGTGTCGACGATGTACGTGTCCATGAACGAGTACGTGTTCCCGTCCTTCATCTCGTAGTCGCCGTCCGGGTCCTGCTCCATACACATGAAGACGAGCGTCGCCAGCTCGGCGCCTTTATAAATGACCTCGATGGCCGGGCCGGCGTTGCCGCCGCCGACCCACGGGTCCTCGATGTAGGTTATCTCCTCGAGGTCCGCCCCGAGGCTCTCGAACAGCTCGTCGCAGTACCGGACCGTCTCGTCTTTCCAGTACACCTCGCCGTGGTAGGCGTACTCGTCCTCCTCGACCTCCTCGCGCGTGTTGAACGCGTGGTGGGCCATCATCTCGAACGCCATCGTGTGGCGACCCGTCTTGCCGACGTTGTCGATGTCCTGCATCCGAATACAGGGCTGTGAGATGGTCAGCGGGTTCGCGGGCGGCGGCGTCTGCCCGGACGTGACGAGCGGCTGGAAGTCGTAGATGGACGCCTGCGTCAGGAGGACGTCGTCGCGCCAGCGGTTCGCGGCGACCGGGTACGGGTCGATCCGCTCGTGGCCGTGCTCCTCGAAGAAGGAGAGGAACGCCTCGCGCATCTCCGACAGCGAGCGGGCCTCCGGGAACCCGGGGTCGTCGATGAAGCTGTAGTCCTCGCAGGGCGGCTCGCCGCACAGCTCTCGGTCCGCGTCGCGGGTCCAGAAGTGCGCGCCACAGGAGGTGCACTCCTTGCGCTCGAACCCCTCCTCCTCGAAGTAGTCGAGACGGTACTCCGCTTCGAGATCGCTCATTACACGAACGTGGCCCGTGTTGCTCCAAAAGGGTTCCGGGGTCGCTCGTCGCCCGCGACGGCGCCGCTCGCCACCGCGAGACGGGCTCGACGGGGATTCTCGGGCGGAGCGACGGCGACCGGTCGCCGGGGGACCTGGGAAACAGGAACGCGGCACACGACGAACGTCGCGATCGATCGGAACCGGACGACGGCACCGGGCTTCGCCGACCGGTACGAGGATTTATACGCTCCGCGGCGCCTATCACGTACAATTGTGACCTCCGCGTTGGGCGAGCACGCGTCGGTCCTCGTGCTCAACGACGACCCCGAACTCGCCGAGGAGCTCGGGTCCCACCTCGGCGCCGAGCGCCGCGACTCCGACGACGGCGGTGCGGTCGAGACGTTCGCCGCCGCCCCTGACGGCGTCGACGACGACCGCCTCGCCGGGGCCGACGTGACGGTCGTCGTCGACGAGGCGGGGCTCGAACGGGTCCGGCCGGTCGACCGCGTCGGCGCCGTGGTCGCGTACGTCGACGACCCGACGGGCCGCGTCGCGACCGACCCGCTCGTGGACGCGGTCGCCGGGTCGCGCGAGGCGCTTTCAGAGACGGCGTCGTGGCTGCTCGCACGGGACCGGCGCTCCGTCGCGCGGTCGGCGCCGACGCGGACCCCCTCTCGGATCGAACAGCTCAACGCCGGGATGACCGAGCTCGCCGCCGTCAGGTCGGTCGACGAGGCGTACCGGGCGACCATCGCGGTCGCCGAGCAGGTGTTTCCCGGATACCAGGGAGTGGTTGCGGTCCGCGACGGCGAGTGGGTCGAACCCGTGGTCGCCTCCAGCGGGACGCCCGTCGAGGACTGTAACCGGGTCCGCGTCGGGAGCGGCGTGGCCGGCAGGGCCGTTCAGACCGGCGACGCCTCGATCGCGCCGAACCCGAACCCGGAGAGCCGGTTCGACACGGTGCTCACCGTTCCCGTGGGCGACGACGTCGTCTTCCAGCTCGCGAGCGACGACACCGGCAGCGGCGCCGAGTTCGACGACGCCGACCGCCGGTTGGCGGAGCTGCTCGCATCCCATCTCGAGGAGACCCTCGATCGGATCGACGTCACCGAGACGCTCAGGGCCGAACGGGACCGGCTGCTCGCGCTGTTCACGAACGTTCCCGACCCCGCCATCGCCTACGACTACGTCGACGGCGACCCGATCGTCCGCCAGGTGAACGACGCGTTCGAGGCGACGTTCGGGTACGAGCCGGAGGCGGTCATCGGCGAGTCCGTCGACGACTACATCGTCCCTCCGGACGCCGAATCGGAGGCCAACGACCTCAACGAGCAGCTCCAGCGCGGCGAGAACGTCCGCAGGGAGGTGACGCGGATTACCGCCGACGGGCCGCGTCACTTTATCCTTCACGTCATCCCGATCCACCTCGACGCCGCGAACGCGGCGGGCTACGCCATCTACACCGACGTCACCGACCGACGCGAGCGCGAGGAGACGCTCCGGCGGCAGAACGAGCGGCTCGACGAGTTCGCCTCCATCGTCTCCCACGACCTCCGGAACCCGCTGTCGGTCGCGGAGGGATACGTCGACCTCGCGCGCGAGACGGGCGACACCGACCACCTCGACAGGGCGGCCGACGCCATCGACCGGATGGACGAGCTGGTCGAGGATCTTCTGTCGCTGGCCAGGGAAGGGCGGTCGGTGGGCGAGACGGACCCCGTCTCGCTGGCGACGGTCGCGCGCGAGGCGTGGAGCAGCGTCGACACGGGCGGGGCGACGCTGACCGTCGAGGCCGACGGAACGCTGGAAGCGAACCGGACGCGGCTGCGCGAACTCCTCGAGAACGTCTTCCGCAACAGCGCCGAACACGGCCGCGACTCCCCCGAGGACCCGCTCTCGGTCCGCGTCGGGGCGGGGACGCTCCGCGACGACGACGGCGAGGAAGTCCCGGGGTTCTACGTCGAAGACGACGGGACCGGACTCCCCGACGACGCGGACCGAGTGTTCGACAGCGGGTTCACCACCGAGGAGTCGGGCACGGGGCTCGGGCTCGCCATCAGCGAGCGCATCGCCGAGGCGCACGGGTGGACCGCCCACGCGCTCGCCGGCGCGGACGGCGGGGCCCGCTTCGAGTTCCGAACCGGCTGAGCGGCCGTCGGACGCGCGCCGGTCCGAAACGACCTTACGCCGCGCGCGAAGGTATCAGGTATGGTCGAGAACGTCGTCTACCCCGCCTACTTCGACGCAGAGCTGTCGCGCTCGGAGGGCCGCCGCGTCCCGACGGACCTGGCGGTCGAAGCGCCGACCGTCGACGAGATCGCGAAGGCCGTCCAGCAGGTCGGCTACGACGCGGTCGTCGAGCGCGACGCGACGTACTCCCGGGAGTTCGAACCCCGCGGATCCGTCGTGGTCAAGGGCACAGAGGACACCGCGAAGAACGACCTCGTTCAGGCGATCGCCGCGTACCTCGGCGTGCTCCGGGAGTAACCGTGCGGCGCGTCGGCACCGTCGTCCGGACCGCCGGGGGGCTCGCGATCGCCCGCGGCGACCCCGACGCCGAGCCCCCCCGGATCGGCGCGAGCGTCGTCGACGAGTCGCTCTCGACGGTCGGGCGCGTCGTCGACGTGTTCGGGCCGGTCGACCAGCCGTACGTGGCCGTCACGCCCGGCGACGGCGTCGGACTCGCCGACCTCGTCGGCGGCAAGCTGTACGCGCGGTAACGCTCTCCTCGGTCACTCCGCCGCGACCGCGTCGGTGGCGTCGGTCACGTCGAAGTCGTCGAGCGTCCTCTCCGTGCGCGCGAGCCGCTCGGCGACGACCAGCTTCTCCCGTCGCTCCAGCCGCTCCCAGTCGAGTTCGGCCGGCGGCGACGCCTCCAACGACTCGAACCGGTCGACGACCGACTGGTTGGCGAACCGCTCGAACGAGCCGCAGTTCGGGCAGGTCCGCGAGAGGTGCGACGTGTCGAACGATCGCGTGACGACCTCGTCGAGACAGCTCAGACACCGATAGGTGTGGGTCCGAGACACGAGTACACGGAGGAGCCGAACGTACGAGTATCTGTGGTCGGCGGCGCGCGGCTCGCCGAGCGAACCCCGTCGCGTCGAGAGCCGTCGCGTCGAGAGCCGTCACGCCGGGAGTCGCCGCTGTAGGCGTCGAACGCGTCGAAAGAGAAAGAAAGACCGGACGCTCAGAACAGCGCGGACGCCGCCGCCTCGGCCGTCTCGATGACGGGACCAAAGCCGGGCAAGAGCAGCACCGTCGCGACCGCCGCGAAGACGACCGCGGCGTACAGCGCCGTCGGCCGCACGTCGATCGCGTCGAGCGCGCTCGGCGACTCGGGCTCGTCTAAGAACAGCGCCTTCACGACCCGGCTGTAGTAGTACAGCGAGACGACGCTGTTTATCGCGCCGAGGCCGGCGAGCCACAGGAAGCCGTTGTCGATGGCCGCCTGGAACAGGAAGTACTTCGAGAAGAACCCGGCGAACGGCGGGAGCCCCGCGAGCGAGAACATGAACACGGCCATCGCGACGGAGGCGACCGGCGCGCGCCGCCAGAGCCCCGCGTAGTCCGCGAAGGTCCGGCCGACGCCCCACCGCTCCGCCATCGCGACGAAGAGGAACGCGCCGGTGTTCATGAACCCGTAGACGAGCAGGTGCGCCATCGCGGCGCCCATGACGGTGCCGTTCGCGGGCCCGTCGACCGTGAGCGCGGCGACGCCGATGAGCGCGTACCCGGCGTGCCCGATGGAGGAGTACGCGAGCATCCGCTTGACCTCCTCTTGGACCGCGGCCGCGAAGTTACCGAGCGTCATCGTGACGGCCGCGAGGACCGCGAACGCGAGCATCCAGTCGACGTTCGCCGAGACCGCCAGCTCCAGCGGGAACGCCTCGGTGAACACGCGGAACGCGACGACGAACCCGGCGGCCTTCGAGGCCGACGAGAGGAACGCGCTCACCGGTGCGGGCGCGCCCTCGTACGCCTCCGGCGCCCAGAAGTGGAACGGGACGGAGGCCGTCTTGAACGCCACGCCGCCGATCATCATCACGACGCCGACGCCGAGGACGCCGGTGACCCCCTCGACCGACGCCGACGCGATGTCGGCGAGGATCAGCGAGCCGGTCGCGGCGTACACGAGCGAGATGCCGAACAGGAAGATCGCGGACGAGAGCGCGCCGACGAGGAAGTACTTCAGCCCCGCCTCGACGCTCCCGCGGTTCTGCTTGAGGTACGCGACGAGCACGTACGACGGCAGCGACACCATCTCCAGGGCGACGAACACGACCGCGAGCGAGTTCGCGGCCGCGAGCAGCGCCATCCCGGTCGCGGCGAACGTCACGAGCGAGTAGAACGCCGCCGGGTTGGCGTGGTCGTGGAAGTAGTCGTGCGCGGCGACCAGCACCAGCGCGGTCACCGACGCGAAGATGGCGGTGAAGAATAACGCCAATGTGTCCACCTTGATCGCGTCGGCGAACAGGAGCACCGCGCCGCCGTCAGGGCTCACCCCGCCGCTCGCGGTGAGCCAGACGGTGGCCGCCAGCGCGGCGAGCGAGCCGAGCGTGCCGACGACAGCCATCGACGTGTTCGACCGCGCGTCCGGACGGATCGTGTCGACCAACAGCAGCGCGAGGCCGGTGAACGCCAGGAGCAGCGCCGGCAGCAGCGCCGTCACGGCGGGAAGTCCGTTAACCATCGACGGTCACCCCCTCGACGACCGGCAGGGCAGCGTCACGGATCATCTCGAAGAAGATGTCGGGCGCGACGCCCAGCACGATGATCGCCACGAGCAGCACCGCGAGCGGGGCGACGTCGTGGAACGCCGCGGGCCCGACGTCGTAGTCGGTCTCCAGTTCGAACGGCCCGAACAGCGTGCTCTGCATCGCCGACAGCAGGTACCCGGCGACGATGACGATACCGAACATCGCGAGCGCCGTGAACACCGGGGCGTACGGGAGCGCCGGCGCGGACAGCGAGCCGACGAAGATGAAGAACTCGCCGGCGAAGCCGGCCATCAGGGGCAGCCCCATGTAGCCGAAGGCGCCGGCGACGAGGATGCCGACGGTGACCGGCATCCGGTCGGCCATCCCGGCCATGTCGCCGACCATCCGGGTGTGGGTCGCGTTGTAGATGACGCCGACCGCCATGAACATCAGCCCCGAGATGAGGCCGTGCGCGACCATCTGGAACGTCGCGCCGCCGATCCCGTACTCGGTGAAGACGACCAGCCCGAGGATGACGTATCCCATCGACGAGACGGAGGAGTAGGCGACGATCCGCTTGAGGTCCTTCTGTGCCAGCGCCAACATCGCGCCGTAGATGACGCTGATGACGGCGATGGCGGCGATCGGGATCGCGAGCATCGACGCCTGTTCGGGCAGCATCGTGAAGTTGAACCGAAGCAGCGCGTACGTCCCCATCTTCAGGAGGACGCCGGCCAGGAGCACCGACGCGGGCGTCGGCGCCTGAACGTGGGCGTCCGGGAGCCACGTGTGGAACGGCACGATCGGGACCTTCACCGCGAACCCGAGGAACATCGCGAGGAACGCCACCATCGCGATCCGGTCCGGCGGGATGCCGAACCACGTCCCCAGGCCGCCGGCGGCGATCGCCTGTGCGATCTCGGGCAGCGCGAACGACGACACCGAGCCGCCGAGCGCGAACACGAGGCTCATGAACCCGATGAACATCAGCAGCGACGCCGCGTTCGTGTAGACGAAGAACTTGATCGCGGCGTACTTGCGGCGCGGACCGCCCCAGATCCCGATGAGGAAGTACATCGGGACCAGCACGGCCTCCCAGAAGACGAACCAGAGGAAGAAGTCGAGCGCGGCGAACACGCCGAGCAGGTTCGCCTCCATGAACAGCATGAGCCCGTAGAACTGGCTCTGTCGCGTGTCGACGGGCGTCCACGCGCTGAGGATCGCCAGCGGCACGAGGAACGTCGTGAGCACGAACAGCGGGAGGCTGATGCCGTCGAGCCCGACGAACCACGAGACGCTGCGGCCGCCCACTTCGAGCCACTCTATCTGCGTCGCGTACGCGATCTCGCCGCCGAGCAGCGCGTTGCCGCCGGCCTCGAAGCCGGACCAGAGGTAGAGGCTGCCGACGAACGGAATCAGGCTGATCGCGAACGCCAGCCGGCCGGCCCACTCGTCGGGCGCGAGGAACACCGTCAGCGCGCCGACGAACGCGGCCGCCATGAGCGCTTCGAGTATCACAGGAACCACCCCCCGGTCGCGCCGAGCACGAGCAACAGCGCGACCAGTCCGAAGGTCAGCAGCGCGGCGTACTGGGAGACGACCCCCGACTGGAGCTTCCGGATCCGGCCGCCGCCGGTCAGGCTCACCGACGAGACGCCGTTCACGACGCCGTCGATGATCCCCTGGTCGAAGGTGTTCGCGCCGCCCGCGACGTCTTCCGTTCGATACGCGAGCCAGACCTGCAGTTCGTCGAGGTAGTAGTTGTTGTACAGCACGTCTTTGACCCCGCCGAGTTTGGCGGTGTGTTCCGTCGGCGACGCCACGTCGTAGAGCCGCCAGGCGAGTCCGAGTCCGAGCAGCGCGAGGCCGAGCGAGACGGCCGCGCCGACGAGGACGGTTCCGACCTCACCGCCGACGAGGTACGCGCTGCTGTACGGACCGATGTCCGCGTAGTGGTGCGAGGAGAGCCCCTCGATGCCGCCCCACTCGTTGTCGAGCCAGCGGTGTAGCACGTCGATCCCCTTGATCCCGAGTACCTTCTTGACCGGAACCATGTTGATGAGCCCGGTGACGACGGCCAGCGAACCGAGGACCGTCAGCGGACCCTTCACGTTCCAGCCGACGGGTTCGGGGTCGCGGGCGGTGTCGCTCCGTGGCTCGCCGTGGAAGGTCAGGAACACCATCCGGAAGGTGTAGAACGCGGTGACCGGCACCGCGAGCAGCCCCATCAGGTAGCCACCGAGCAGCAGCGGGTCGTTGAGGCCGTGGACGAGCGCCTCGTAGAGGATCTCGTCTTTCGACCAGAAGCCGGCGAACGGGAAGATGCCCGCGAGCGCCAGCGAGCCGGCGAGGAAGGTGTAGTAGGTGACGGGCATCCGCGACTTGAGCCCGCCCATGTCCCACATGTCCTCGTTGTGGTGCATCGCGATGATGACCGACCCGGCGCCGAGGAACAGCAGCGCCTTGAAGAACGCGTGGGTGGTGAGGTGGAAGACCGCGGCCACGTATCCGCCCGCGCCGAGCGCGAGCATCATGTAGCCGTACTGCGAGATGGTGGAGTACGCGAGCACCTGCTTCAGCTCGTCTTTCACCACGCCCATCGTCGCCGCGAACAGGGCCGTGAAGCCGCCGACGAAGGCGATGACCGCCATCGTCGTCGGCGTCAGCACGTAGAAGCCGTACATCCGCGCGACGAGGTAGACGCCCGCCGCGACCATCGTCGCGGCGTGGATGAGCGCGGAGACGGGCGTCGGGCCCTCCATCGCGTCGGGGAGCCACGTGTGAAGCGGGAACTGCGCCGACTTGCCGACGACGCCGCCCAGGACGAGCAGGCCGACGACCGTCAGCCACGTCCCGAGGTCGAGGCCGCCGGGCGTCCACGCGACGGAGCCGGAGCCGTCGAGCGCCGCCTCAGCGAGCGCCGGGAACGACTCGGGGCCGGCGAACTGCGCCGTGCCGAAGGTGGCGAACACCGCGACGACGCCGACGAGGAAGAAGTAGTCCCCGAAGCGGGTGACGAGGAACGCCTTCTTCGCGGCCGACGGCGGGCCCGGCTCCCGGAAGTGGAAGCCGATGAGCAGGTACGAGCAGAGCCCGACCAGCTCGAAGAACATGAACGCCATGAGCAGGTTGTCGGCGACGACGAAGCCGAGCATCGACGCCGTGAACAGGCCGAGCCCGGCGTAGTAGCGCGGCAGGCCCGTCTCGCCCTCGTCGTTCATGTAGCCGAGCGAGAACACGTGGACGAGCAAGGCCACGAGCGTCACGATGACGAGCATGAGCGCCGACAGCGGGTCGATCAGGACGCCGAACGTGAGTTCGATGTCGGTCGGGCCGATCCCGGCGCCGCCCTCGCTCGCCCAGTAGTACAGCGTCTCGTTGTACGCCCGCCCACCCGCGACGGTCGCGGCGACCCAGATCGATAGCAGGAACGAGCCGGCCGTCGCCGCGATGCCGCCGAAGGCGCCCCCCTTCGGGAGGTACCTGCCCGCGCCGAGCGCGACCAGGAACGAGAAGAACGGTAAGAGTACGATCGCCGGAACGTATGCGAATGCGTTCACCATCTTACCACCTCATCTCCGCGGGAACAGTCACGTCTGTCGTGCCGAAGTTGCGGTATAACACGAGTATGATGCCGATGCCGATGGCGACCTCCGCGGCGGCGAGCGCGATGACGAACAGCGCGAACACCTGCCCCGTGAGGTCGCCGTAGTACAGCGCGAACGCGACGAAGTTGATGTTGGCCGCGTTCATCATGAGCTCGACGCTCATGAGGAAGTAGAGCGCGCTCCGCCGCGTCAGGACGCCGAACAGTCCGATACAGAACACGGCCGACGCCAGCAGCAGGTACCACGACGGCGGGATCGAGGCGGCGACGGCGGTCACCGGCGGTCACCCCCGTCGCGTCCGCCGTCGGTCAACGCCTGCCCGAGCGCGGAGACGACCGTGTCGTCCTCCTCGCGCTTCGCCAGGTAGACGGCGCCGTCGACCGCGACGTCGAGCGCGACCGCGGCGATCAGGAAGGCCGCGAGGAACCCCTCGGACGGCACCGCGCCGAGCTCGTACTCGGCGAGGTTGAAGAGGGCGTACCCGATGTTGTGGACGACCGACGCGTCCGCCGGGAAGCCGACCTCCCCGAAGCCGAACGTCGCCCCGTTGACCGTCGCGGCCAACACCGCGAACAGCCCGCCCACGGCGATCGCGGGTGCGATCCGGGAGCCGCGGCTCTCGTCGTTGCTCACGCGCTACTCACCTCCGTTTCTGTGTCCGATCGCGTGAGCATCACGGCGAACGTGACTAGGATGAGGACCCCGCCCACGTAGACGAGGATCTGCATGGCGGCAATGAACTCCGCCCGCAGCATCACGTAGTGCACCGCGACGCTCGTGAGGGCTCCGCCCAGAAGCAGCGCGGCGTGGAACACGTCGCGCGCCAGGACGACCCCGAGGGCGAACGCCAGCGTGACCGCGGCGAACAGCCCGAACGCGATGGTAGGATAAACCATTGTGTTTGTCTCCTATGAGAACCCCTTTGAAGATTTCGAGACGTGCCCGCTACTGGTAGTCGACCTCGCCGTCGCCCTCCCCGATCCACGCGCCGCGATCGGGGTTGCGGGACTCCAGCGGGTCGATTCCCTTGTACCACGGGACGTTCTTGAGCTGTTCTTTGTTGAACACGAAGTCGTCCTTCGTGTCGGCGGTGAACTCGAAGTTCTGCGTCAGCAGGATGGCGTCGACGGGGCAGACCTCCTCGCAGAGCCGGCAGTAGATGCACTGCCCGATGTGGAGGTTGTACTGCTCGCCGTTTCGCTGGTCGTCCTGAACGATCTGGATCGTGTCGTTCGGACAGACGTTCTCGCACTGGCGGCACCAGATACACCGCTCTTGGCTGAACTTGTGGACCCCGCGGAACCGCGGGCTCACCTCGGGCGCGTCCTCCGGGTATTCCACCGTGAACGTCGACCCGTCCAGCGCGTGTTTCATCGTCGTCGCCATGGATTTCATGAGTCCGATCATGTTACGCGATCACCCCCACGATTACGGCCGTGAGCACCAGGTTCGCGAACGACAGCACCAGCATTCCCTTCCAGCCGATCTCGATCAGCTGGTCGATACGGACGCGGGGCAGCGCCGCGCGGGCCCACTGTGTGAACAGGAAGAAGCCCCAGATCTTCACCACGAACCAGATGAAGCCGATGCTCTCCGGGCCGGGCCCGGAGGCGCCGCCGAGGAACGTCACGGCGAGGATCGCCCCGCCGAGGAAGATGTGGACGAACTCCCCGAGGTAGAAGAGGACGAAGTACGCAGAGGAGTACTCCGTCTGGTACCCGCCGACGATCTCCGTCGGCGCCTCGGGGATGTCGAACGGGTTCCGCCCGATCTCGGCCATGTTCGCCGTGAGGAACAGCACGAACGCGAACGGGTTCACGAACGCGTACCACGACGGGATCGAGACCCCGGCGACCGCCACCAGCGTCTCCGTCTGCGCGCCGACGATGCCGCTCATCTGGAGGGTGCCGGCGAAGATCACGACCGACATCGCCGTGACGATGAGCGGAATCTCGTACGCGAGGTTCTGCGCGACCGCGCGGAGCCCGCCGAGCAGCGAGTACTTGTTGTTCGACGCGTAGCCGGCCATCACCAGCGAGACGGACGCGATCGACGCGAACGCGAACACCAACGCGAACCCGACCTCGGGGTCCGCGAGCTGGAGGTTGATCGGCCCGAGCTGCCCCATCGGGATGACGGAGAAGCCGAGCAGCGCCGACGCCGGCAGGAGGATCGGCGCGATGTCCCACGAGGGGCGGTCGACGCCCTCGGGGATGATGAGCTCCTTCGCGAGGAGCTGGACCGCGGCCGCCGGGATGATTAACAGTCCGTAGGGGCCGATCCGGTCGACCGCGATCCGGTCGGTGAACGCGGCCGTGATCTTCCGTTTCGCCCACGGGCCAGCGACGCCCGTGAACGCGAGGATGATGTTCCCGACGACGAACGCGGCGACGAGCGATGCCGCGACCTCGCCGATGACGCTGTCGAGCCCGAGGGTATCGACGATGAACTCGGGGAACAGCTGCGCGGGCGCCGTGCCCATCAGCGGTCCACCTCCCCGAGAACGACGTCGAGGCTACCGAGCGCGGCGATGACGTCGGGAATGTACTCCCCGTTCGCCATCTCCGGCAGCGTCTGGAGGTTCGAGAAGCACGGCGATCGGATCTTGAACCGGGCCGGCTTGTCCGTCCCGTCCGCGCGGATGTAGATGCCGAGTTCGCCCTTTGCGCCCTCGACGGCGCGGTAGATCTCCGTGTCGTCGTCCGGGCGGAGCGTGCGCGGCACGTTCGCCTGGATGTTCCGCTCGTCTTCGGGCCAGTCTTCGAGCAGGTCGACGCACTGCTCGATGATCTTCGCGGACTCCTCGACCTCGCGCATCCGGACGAGAAGGCGGCTGAAGTTGTCGCAGCCGTCCTCGGTGACGACGTCCCAATCGAGCTCGTCGTAGTAGCCGTACGGGTCGTCGCGGCGCAGGTCGTAGTCGACCCCGGAGCCGCGGGCGACGGGCCCCGTCGCGCCGTAGTTCTTCGCGACCTCCGGCGGGAGGATGCCGGTGTCGATCGTCCGCATCTGGAAGATCTCGTTCGAGGTGATCAGGTTGTGGTACTCCTCGATCGACTCCGGGAGCTGGTCGAGGAAGTCGCGGGTGTCCGAGAAGAACTCCTCGCGGGGCTCGGGCAGGTCCCAAACGACCCCGCCGAGCCGGAAGTAGTTGAACATCAGCCGCTGGCCCGTCAGATCCTCGAGGAGGTTCTGGACGCGCTCGCGGTCGTTGATGGCGTACATGAACGTCGCCGTGAAGTCGCCGTTGATGTCGAGCGCGAACGTGGCGAGCGCGAGCATGTGCGCGGCGATCCGGCACATCTCCGCGCCCATCGTCCGGATGACCTGCGCGTATTCGGGCACCTCGATGTCCGCGAGGTCCTCCGCCGCGCGGGCGTACGCCCACTCGTTGAGCAGCCCCGCCGAGATGTAGTCCCAGCGGTCCGGGTACGGCATGATCTGGTGGCGGTACGTGCCGGACTGTGCCATCTGCTCCTCGCTGCGGTGGAGGTAGCCGATGTCGGGCTCGACGTCGGCGACCTGTTCGCCGTCGAGGACCGTCTTCAGGTGGAGGACGCCGTGGGTCGCCGGGTGGTGCGGCCCGATGTTGAGGAACATCGTGTCGGACTCGGCGTCCTTGTGGTGGTCCTCGAGCGGGTTCGCGTGCTCCGGCAGCGTGGCGATCTGCGGCCGGTCCTTGTCGTAGTCCATCGACAGGGGGTGGCCCTGCCAGGTCTCCGGCAGCAGGATCCGGCGCAGGTCGGGGTGGTCGTCGTACTCGATCCCGATCAGGTCGTACGCCTCACGCTCGTGCCAGTCGGCCGTGCGGAAGACGGGCTCGGCGGACTCGGAGACGGGGTCGTCCTTGTCCGCGGGGACGACGATACTGACCTCCTGGGTCGGATCGTCGTACTTCTTCAGGTGGTAGATCGACTCGTAGCGGTTCTCGTACTCCTGTGCGGAGACGACGGAGAGGTGGTCGTACCCCGCCTGCTCTTTCAGGGTCCGAAGCGTCTCCTGAACGGTGTCCGGGCGGATGACGAAGCCGGGCGCGTTCAGGTGGTCGTCGCGGTCGACGACGAGGTCCCCGAGCAGCGCCTCCAGCTCGTCGGGCGTGCGCTCGACGGCGCCGTCGTCGACGGTGTCCGGTCGTTCGAGGCTCATGGCGAATCAGCGAAGTTGTATCGCATGACGAGCTCGTCGTCGTCGATCTGGTCGGTCAGCTTCTCGACGAGTTCGTCGCGTTCGAGGTCCGAGAACTCCTCCAGCTCGTACGGCTTGACGGTGACGGGCGCGGCCTCGCCGTTGGCGACGCGCTCCTGGAGCTTCACGACGCCGTACACGAGCGCCTCGGGGCGGGGCGGGCAGCCGGGGACGTGGATGTCGATCGGGATGACCTCCTCGGCGCCCTTGATCACGTTGTACCCCTCCTGGAACGGGCCGCCGGAGATGGTACACGAGCCCATGCCGACGACGAACTTCGGCTCGGGCATCTGGTCGTAGACGCGCTTCATCCGCGGGGCGAACTTCGAGACGATCGTCCCGGGGACGATCATCACGTCGGCCTGCCGCGGCGAGGCGCGGGGGACGCCCGACCCGAAGCGGTCGAGGTCGTGTTTCACCGCGTAGGTGTGCATCATCTCGATGCTGCAGCAGGCGATGCCGAACTGCAGCATGAACATCGAGGAGCCCCGACACCAGTTCAGGAACTTGTCGAACTTGGTGAGGATGAACGGCGAGGAGCCGAACGCCTCACGCAGGCGGGAGTTGAACCGGTCTCCCTGCCCGGTCATCCGGGCGTCTCGAGTCTCGGTTACGACTTGCGAATCGTCGGTGATAAACGGTTGATCGCTGCTCATTAGTTGATGTCCTCCGTCGTCTTTCTGCTGGTCGCGCGGGGGCTGCGAGCCCAGCTGATCGCCCCCGACCGCCACGCCCAGACGAGTCCGACCGCGAGGATTCCGACGAACGCCAACATCGGCCACAGCAGGTCGGCCATCGGCACGCCGGCCTGAACGGCCGGGCGATAGATGACCGCCCACGGGAACAGCAACACGGTCTCGATGTCGAACACGACGAACAACAACGCGACCATGTAGTACTGGATGTTGAACCGGATCCGCGTCCCGCCCGTCGGGGTCTCGCCGGACTCGTAGGTGGTACTTTTACCGGTCTCAGGCACGCTCGGACGGAGCAACGCCGACACTGTCATCATCGCTATCGGGATGAGCAGGCCGACGACCGCCAAGGCGCCAATCGCTATCCAATCGCTCATATAGGTCTCCGTAACGTGCTGGCGTTTGGACCGCCCCCTCATAAGCGTTGAGTCTTGTGCGTCCGCGTGCGTGCGGGCCGGTATTGCCCGTTCGCGGTCGAAGCGCCGGCGAAGTGAGTGAGAACACTCGATCCGGATCGGAGGGCGAGTCGACGGAAGCGCACCGATTTTGGGGCGCGCGGAACGATGTTCGTTCATAAATGAGCGCCGGTGCGGTCGGCGCGTGCCGACGAGCGCCCGCAGGGCGCGATGTCGCACGCGCGAGGGAGTCGGGCGCGGCGAGGGCGACCGGAGGGAGCCCGCAGGACGCGCCCGACGAGGCTGGGGAGGCGTGAGGCTGCGGTCCCGCGAGCGACCGGAGGGAGCGAGCGGGAGNGAGGGCGACCGGAGGGAGCCCGCAGGACGCGCCCGACGAGGCTGGGGAGGCGTGAGGCTGCGGTCCCGCGAGCGACCGGAGGGAGCGAGCGGGAGTACGGAAGTCGCAGCCCGCGCAGCGAACGCAGTGAGCGATCAGGACCGTCTTCCGGTGGTGCTGTGCGGTGCGGGGCGGGACTCAACGGGGCAGTCGCGAGGCGGACGCAGGCGAAGTAAGCACTGGAAGGAGCGAGCAACGCGAGCGACTGAAGAGCGCAGCGAGCGTGCGTCCGCCTCGCGACTGGGGCTTTAGCGGTGTTCGCCGTTGATCTCCGGTTTACCATTTATAAATAAACGCCTGAGGACTTGGAGAGGTTCTTGACCGAGCTACCGTCACCGGCGTAGCGCTGAGCGACTGAGGGTTTATAGGAGCCTGCCGAATCCCCGCGGCACTATTTATAAACAAACGGTCGGGTATTCGGGCGCGGCCACCACGCCGGTCACTCCTCACCGATCTCGGAACCCGTCGATCCCGAGGTCGTGGAGGGCGGCGGAATCGTCCGCGACGCCCGCCTTCTGCTCGTCGTGGAGGTCGACCAGGCGCTCCTCGATCTCGTCGTGTTCGCGTGCGAGCACCTGCGCCGCCGACAGCGCCGCGTTGTACGACTTTCCGGCGTCGACGGCGACGATCGGCGCCCCGGTCGGCATCCCGATGACGGAATCGACCGACTTCTCCTGAACCGGCACGCCGATCACGGGCACCGGGTAGGCGATCGAGGCGGTCATGTTCGGGAGGTCCGCGGACTTCCCGCCCGCGCCGGCGATGATGACGTCGAGCCCGCGCTCCGTCGCCGTCTCCCCGTACGCGTACATGAGCTCGGGGGTCCGGTGCGCGGAGACGACGTAGCTCTCGTAGGTGAACCGCGCGTCGGGCGCGTCGTGAAAGTCGGTCTGCTCCGCGAAGCCGAGGTCGTCGAGCGCCTCGTAGGCGTCCGCCATGACGGGGAGGTCCGAGTCCGACCCCATGATGATCCCCACGTCCGGGGTGGTCGCCGGGTCCGCGTCGGTCGCCGCCTCCGATTCCAGCCGGTCGATCAGGTCGTCCACCGCGGTCATAGGTGTGGGTGACGCGAGGCGGGTTGTAAATCGTGCCGGTACGGCGACCGATCGGCACGCCGACGGTAGACGCCCCGACGACCGCAAGGCCGAAAGGTTCGGCCGCGGAACCGTGGGACGAACATGCCCTCCAGACGCGCGTTTCTCTCCGGCCTCGGAGCGGCCGGACTGACGGCTACCGCCGGCTGTCTCGCCGGATTCGACGCCGAGCCCGGCAGCGACGAGACGTACGGCTGGCCGAGCGGTGGCGGCAACGACTGGAACTCGCGAGCGGTTCCGAACGGGACTGCGCCGCGCGACGACCCGACCGTCGATCGCACGCACGAGTTCGACGGGATCCCCGCCGGCGATCCGGTGGTGACGGCCGGAACGGTTCTCCTGAACACCGGCGTGGACGTGATCGCGTTCGATCGAGAGGACCTGAGCCGACGCTGGTCCGTCGCTCCCGACGACAACGGCGCGTTTAGCTACACCGGGGCGCCGGCCGTCGCGGACGGCGTGGCGTACGTCCCGGAGAGGGACACGCTGGTCGCGCGCGACCTCGACACCGGCGAGCGGCTGTGGAGCCGGGGGTTCGAGTACGTCTTCAGGGAGACGACCCCCCTCGTGATCGATCGCGGGGACGACCACCGAGTGGTGATCGGCGCCGGCGAGTACCTCCGGGCGTTCGACGGCGCGACGGGGGAATTGCGGTGGGAGCGCCGGTTGGACGGCATCGTCCGGGGACCCGCCGCCCGCGCACTGGCGTCGGTGTACGGCACCGTCTACGCCGCGACCACCGGCGGAGAGCTGTACGCGGTCGACCACGACGGCCGCGTACGCTGGAACCGGACCGTCAACGCCGGGATCCGTACCGCGCCGACCGTCGTCGGGTCACGCGGGCCGAACGGCAATTCGATACGGGGGTCGGGGGACGTGGTGGTCGGCGATGGGGACGGGTCGGTCCGCTGTTTCGACCCGACCGGGGCACACCGGTGGCGCACCGGTCTTCGCGGGTTCGTCGAGGGGGGAATAGCGGCCGGTCACGGCGGAGTGTTCGCGGTCTCCGGCGGACGGCTGTACGCGCTGAATGCCGAGAGCGGAAATCACGCGTGGCGGACCGATATCGGAAACGCCACTCGACCGACGCCGCCGGCGCTCGTGGGCGACACGATATACGTCGGCGGGGAACGACTCCACGGGGTCGGCGTCGGTGGTGGCGTCGGGGTCCGCTCCGTCCGCGTCGGCGAGACACGGTTCGAGCACGGGGTCGACGGCGGTGCCAGCTACGTCACCGCCGCCGACGGGACGCTGTTCGCGACGGTGGCGGGGGAAAGCGGAAGCGGGCGGTTAGTGGTCCTCTCCTGAGAGGTACGCGCGGAGGAGGTCGCCGTCGTGTAGGTTCTCCGGAACCGCCTCGAACCACCGCGCGGCGCGGATCTCGTCCGGATCGACTCCGAGGTCGGCCGCGTCGGGAATCCGCCCCTCGGCGCGGGCCGCGTAGACGACGTACTCGGCCTCGAACGCGACCGAGTCGCGCTCGGCGTCGACGTACGACTGCTCGAAGACGACGACCGGGTCGGCGACCCGCGCGGTCAGTCCGGTCTCCTCGCGCACCTCTCGCGCCGCCGCGGTCGCCGGCGACTCGCTCGGTTCGACCGCTCCGCCCGGGAGGACCCAGCCGTCCGACCACGAGGTCCTCACGAACGCGGTCCGACCGTCGGGGTCGCGGACGCGGGCGGCGGCCGTCAGGGCAGTCCCCTCTTCGGCCCATTCGCGGAGCGCCTCGATCCGGTCCGACGGGAGCCGGATCGACTGGTGCTCGCGAGGCGCGTCAGGCGCGACGCCGCCGGGAGCGTTGTCAGACATCGGCCCGCGGCTACGCGTCCCGAAACGTCAGCCCGTCGCGGAGGTCTCGAGCCCGCGAGAGCAGCGCGTCGCGGTCGACTTCGTCGGCCGCGGCCCGCGCCGCGTCCCGCTCCGTCACCGTCAGATGCCCCATCTTCCGGAGCGGGTAGACGTCGTCTTTGCCGTACCAGTGGAGGTCGGCGTCGGGAGCGCCGAGGACCGTCTCGACGTTCCGGAGCGTGGCGGCCCCTCGCTCGTCCACGTCGCCGAGGAGGTTCGCGGTGACCGCGGGCGCGACGAGGTCGGTCGGGCCGAGCGGCCACCCCAGCACGGCCCGGACGTGGTTCTCGAACTGCGAGGTGCGCGCGCCCTCGATCGTCCAGTGGCCCGAATTGTGCGGGCGCGGCGCGATCTCGTTGACCAGCACCTCGCCCTCCTTCGTCTCGAACAGCTCGATCCCGTAGACGCCGCGGCCGTCGAGGACGTCGAGCACGTCGCGCGCGACCGACTCGGCCTCGGCGACGACCGCGTCGCCGGCGCGGGCGGGACTGACGCTCTCGCGGAGGATCTCCTCCCGGTGGACCGTCTCCGTGACGGGGTAGGTCCGCGTCTCGCCGTCAGCGCCCTTCAGACCCATCACGGCGATCTCGCGCTCGAAGTCGAGGAACTCCTCGGCCATCGCGGCGCCGCCGACCGCGTCGAGCGCGTCCGCGGCCTCGGCGGGCGCCTCGACCGGGACGTTTCCGCGGCCGTCGTAGCCGCCCTCGCGGGCCTTCAGCATGACGCCGCCGAACTCCTCGACGACGCGTTCGAGCCCCTCGGCGGTCGCGACCGCGACGAACTCGGGGACGGGGATCCCGGCGTCCGCGAGCGCCTCCTTCTGGACCAGCTTGTCCTGGATCGTCTCCAGCGTGCCCGGGTCGGGGTGGACCGGCACGCCGTGCTCCTCGCTCGCGGCCGCGAGGACGGCCGGGTCCGCGAGCTCGATCTCGAAGGTCAGGGCGTCGACGCGGGCCGCGAGCTCGTCTATCGCGTCCGCGTCGTCGAAGTCGCCGACGATCTGGTCGCTCGCGACGGGCGCCGCCGGGCAGTCGGGCGTCGGGTCCAACACGACGAGGTCGACGCCGAGCGGCGCGGCGGCCTCCGCCAGCATTCGGCCCAGCTGTCCGCCGCCGACGACGCCGAGCGTCGGCCCCGGAAGAGTGATCGACATGTGTGAGTCGGTACTGGACAAGAGTGAATAAGTATTGCCAAACAAGCCGACGAATACGCACAGATACGGATCGATATGCCAGGCGAGCGCGCCGCCGAGTCAGACCGAGATCCGTTCGAGGTCGCTCTCCAGCTCCTCGACGAACTCGTTGTACGCCGCGACGAACCCGCGGAATCGGTCGGCGTACTCGCGGACGTCGGCCGCGGAGGGCGCGCCGTACTGCGAGAGGAGGTAGAGCCCGCCCGACCCGCCGACCCGGAGGTACGAGACCGCCCCCTCGTCGTACTTCAGCTCCCAGCGGTCGCCCTCGACGCGCGCGGTGAACGTCCCGTAGTTGTCGCTCTCGTACCGGTGGATCTCGCCGGCGATGACCGCGCAGGTGTCGCGGATCTGATCGAGGACGCGGTCGCGCTCGGCCACCACGCCCTCGGTGGTCGCCGGCTCGGGGAACTCGGCGCTCACGCCGTCGAGGACGCCGGACAGCGAGTCGACGTGGTCGTTCCACGCCGCCACGAACGCGGCGTAGTCGTCGAGCGCGGTCGCGAGCGCAGCCGGCTCCGGCGGCTGCTTCGTCGAGATGACGTACGTGTCCGAGCCCGAGTTCGGCGAGAACAGCAGGAACTCCAGCTCGCCCGCCTCGTGTTTCACCGTCCACTCGCCGCCCGGCGTCGACAGCGTCTCGCGGCCGTAGTCGCCGCCCTGGAGCCGCGCGAGCTGGTAGGCGATCTGCCCCGCGTGGTCGCGCACCGCGGCGACGAGCTCGTCGCGGCGCTCCGCGACGGCCGCGGCGTCGCGCACGTCGAGGTCGATCCCGAGGTCTGCCTGCGTCGTCACGGTCTCAGTGAGCGCGCCATCCGGTTAACCGGTTCGGGTCGGCCGGCGGCGCTCGATCCCCGGTTCGCAGCGGGGACGCGCAAGTCACTCGATCGTCTCGCGGATCTCGCGGATCCGGTCCGGCTCGTCGACCCCCGAGCGGACCACGACCGCTGAGACCGCGTCGCCGTCGGGGACCGGCGCGTCCCCGCTCAGGATGGCGTCCGAGCCGGTCTCCTCCGCGAGCCAGCGCCGCCCGTCGGCGATCGCTTCCCGGTTGAGCCACGCGGGCGGGCCGCCGACCACGAGCAGGGTCCGGTCGGCGCGCCCCTCGGGGGCCTCGACCGTGTTCTTCCCGCGGGCTGCCTTCCGAATGACCGTCTCTATCGCCGACACGGCCGCGCTCGTGTCGACCTCGGCCGGCTCCGAGGAGCCGAACAGCCCGAGCCCGAACTTCGAGCCCGAATCGGGGGGCTCCACCGCCTGTGTCGCGTGGCCGATCACCGCTATCTCTCCGTCGTCCCCCGCCGCACGGGCGACGTCGCTCGCGTCGAGCACCTGTTGGGGTGTCGCCGTCCCCTCGGGCGTCTCGCCGGCGCCGAACAGCGCCGCGATCCGCTCGGCGGCGACCTCGTTGAGCCGATCGCGGGCCCCGGCGAGCGTCTCGCTCGGGCGGAGCCACGCCGCGTTGTCGAACGGGAAGACCGCCGCGCACTCGTCCGAGAGCGCGTCGAGGGTCCGCGCCGCGTTCCGCTCGGCCAGCGGGCGGTGGACCGCCGGCGGCGCCGGCTCGTCTCCGGAGGACGCCGCGCCGCCGGCTCCCGCACTCGACGCCGCGCCGCCCGGCCCTCCGGAGGACGCGCTCCGCGGCCCGCCGTCGTCCGGTTCCTCGGTCTCGTCGCGGGTGGGGAGGAACCCGAAGGCGTAGACCGGGGCGTCGTAGAGCCGCGAGAGCTCCGCGGCGAGCGCCGGGGCCGCGCCCGCGCCGGCCGCGCCGCCGAGGCCGACGACGATCAGGAACGCCTCGGCGATCGACGGCCCTTGGTCGTCCATGGCCCGGCCGAGCTCGCTCGCGTGCGCGTCGCCGAGGCGGCGCCCGGCGTGGAGGTCGCCCTCAAGCCCGTCCCCGCCCGCGGCGTCGCCGAACCGGTACCGGCGCTCCTCGCCGAGCGCGTCTAAGGCCTCGAGCGCGTCCATGTCGGTGTCGAAGGCGTGGACGCCCGCGAGGAACGGGTCGTCGCCGTGGTCGGCGGCAAGGCGGTCGGCGATCCGCCCCCCGGCTCCGCCGAGGCCGATGACGTGTAGTCGCATACGTGGGGCGGTCGTCGACCGGGGATATATGACTTCGGCTCGGCGCGAATTGCGGCCGAGCGGTCGGGCGCCATGTCCGGTCGGGTTCCCCCGTCGTGGTCGGGGTCTGCCGCTGCGATCAAACGCCGCCGCCAGGACCGGACCGCCGGGCGCCCGCGACGGCTCAGAACTCCTCGAGCCGGCGCTGATCCGCGGGGATCTCCGGCCCCGGCTCCGGCTCGACGCCGAGCAGGCGCAACAGCGCGGTGTCCGCGAACGTCAGCGCCACCACGAGGATGATCGGCGCGAGGAACAGCCCGTGGAAACCGAACACGACCGGACCGAAGATGTACGCCAGCATGAGCAGGCCGACGTGGGTGGTCTCGCCGCTGAAGTACGGCCGGAGGACGATGTCGGGGATAGTGTCGACGACTACGACCACGACGGCGAGGAACCCGGCGACGTAGGCGAGCAACGCGAGGTCGCCGTCGAGCGCGATCGGTATCGACATCGCGGCCGCGATCGGGATGTAGACGATCTTCATCCCGATCACGGGGATCAGGCTGGCGACCCCGGTGAGCGCGCCCGCGAGCGTCGGGTACGGGATCTCGACCGCGGCGGGGGCGACCGCGTTGTACGCCAGGTACGTGACGACCGCGATGATCGAGATGGCGATGACGTTGAGCAGGTTCCCGTACAGCACGGCCTCCAGCTCGTCGTCGGCGGTCTCGAGGTACTCGCGGACGATCGCGTCGTCGTCGAAGCGGAGCAGCCAGTCGTGGAGCTTGGAGCCGTCGATGAGCAGGTAGTACGTGACGATCACGGTGATGAGCAGGTTCAGGGCGAGCCCCGACAGCGTGCTCGCCAGCAGCGACGCCTGCTCGGAGACGAGGTCGATGAGCGGGTCGAACTGGCCGGAGCGGTACGCCGCGAGCAGCTCGTCCATCGTCGGGTTGGACAGCTCCGCGAGGTCGCCGATCACCGAGTTCTCCGTGCCGATGGTGTCGGCCACCGGGTACGTCTCGATGAACCGGCGCGCCTCCAAGATTAGCAACACCAGCGTGTAGCTCACCAGGCCGATGAGCGGGACGCCGATGACCGACAGCGACACCACCGCGCGCACCCGGGAAGGGAGCCGGAAGCGCTCGAGCCGGTGGTAGAAGCGCCGCGTCGAGTAGTAGAGGAAGACCGCGACGGTGAGCGGGGCGACGAACCGATAGGCCACGTAGCCGGCGACGAGCGCGACCGCGAGGCCAAAGAGGGCGACGACGAACCGCTTTTCGTCCATGGGCCACGGTGGCCAGCGCTTGACATAAACCATGGTGGTCGTTGCGGCTACCGCGGCCGCGACGGGCCCCGTAATCGCGGTCGCGCGGATCCCAAAGCCCCTAACGGCGGGCTGTGAAGGGGGAGGCATGAGCGAGATTCACCCGGACCAGCGCGTCGCCGTGCTGGCGGACTCACAGAACCTGTATCACTCCGCACAGAGCGTCTACTCGCGGAACATCGACTACTCCGGCCTGCTCGACGAGGCCGTCGCGGACCGGTCGCTCGTCCGCGCCATCGCGTACGTGATCCGCGCCGACTCGCCGGAGGAGGAGAGCTTCTTCGAGGCGCTCCGCGACATCGGCTTCGAGACGAAGATCAAGGAGATCAAGACGTTCGCCGACGGCTCGAAGAAGGCCGACTGGGACCTCGGGATGAGCCTCGACGCCGTCTCCTTAGCGAGCCACGTCGACACCGTGGTCCTCTGCACCGGCGACGGCGACTTCGCCCGGCTCTGCTCGCACCTCCGCCACGAGGGCGTCCGCGTCGAGGCGATGGGGTTCGGCAACTCCGCCGCCGACGAGCTGATCGAGGCCGCCGACGACTTCGTCGACCTCGCGGAGAAGGAGGACACCTTCCTGCTGTAGTCGGTCGCGCGTCTGCGGCGTTCCGCTACACGTCGCCGAGCAGCGAGGCGACGGTTCGCTCGACCGCCGCCGCGGCCGCCCGGACCTCGCGAACCCGAACGTACTCCCGCTCGGCGTGGGCGACGGCGCCGGCCTCGTCGGCGAGGTCGCCGGGCCCGAACACGACCGTCGGCGCCGGCGCGAAGTAGGAGGCCTCCGTCGCGGCGCCGAACGGCCGGGCGTCGCCGCCGCGCTCGCTCGGGAGACCGACCGCGTCGCCCGCCTCGCGCGCCGCTCCCGCGACCGCGCGGACGAGTTCGTGGTCGGGATCCGTCGCGAACGCCTCCAGGAACGGCGACTCGCGGTCGGTCAGCGCCACCGCGGCGTCGACGTCGCGGTCGGTCGCGCGAGCGCCGGCGTCGCCACCCTCCGCGCCGGACGCCAGCGACTCCCGCACTGCGGCCGCGAGCGACGACCGGAACCCCTCGGCTGTCTCCGGGGGGACGCTCCGCCGGTCGACGGTCATCGCGCAGTCCGCCGGGACCTGGTTCGTCGCCGCGCCGCCCTCGATGACCGTCGGAGTGAGCTTCGGCGGGCCGAGCTGCGGGTGCGCGTCGACCCCGTCGTCGAACGTCCGGATCGCCGCGAGCGCGTCCTCCGCGGCGGCGACCGCGTTCGCCCCGGCGAACTCCGCGGCGTGCGCCGCCGTCCCGGACAGTTCGACGGTCGCCTGAAACCGACCCTTCGCAGCGGTGCACGCGTCGAGGCCGGTCGGCTCCCCGACGAGGTACAGGTCGCCGTCGAGCCGGTCGTCCGTCCCCGGGAGCCGCCCCGTCAGGGCTGCTGCCCCGAGCGAGAGCGCTTCCTCGTCGGGCGTGAGCGCGAGCGTGAGCCGCCCGCGGTCGGGGTCGGCGGCGAGGAAGGCGTGTAAAAGCGCCGCGAGCGGCCCCTTCGCGTCGCAGGCGCCGCGTCCGCGGATCACCGCTTCGTCGGCCGCCGCGTCCGACTCGGAACCACCGCGCTCGTCCGCCGCCGCCTCGCCCCGCTCAAACGGGACGTGTGGCGTCACCGTGTCGAGGTGGGTGTTCAACACGAGGTGCGGACCGGCGTCGGGCGCCGGCGAGCGCTTCTCCGCGACGACGCAGCCGTCGGCGACGACCGCGGGGTCGGCCCCCAGGTCGCCCAGCAGGTCGACGACGAACTCGCGCATCTCGTCGGGCGACTCGTGGGAGGGAATCCGGACCGCGTCCTCGAGGAACGAGACCGGGTCGAACTCGGCGCTGCGGCCCGGGTCGGCGTCGCTCCCGGGGCTCATCGCGGGTCGGCGGGGAGCGTCCCCGAGAACTCGTGAGCGACGGGGCCGGTGAGGGTGGCGTGGCCGGCGTCGGGGACCTCGATCTCCAGTTCGCCGCCCGGCGGGCGGCTCACTGCGGCGTCGCCGTCGATCAGGCCGAGTCGGCGGGCGGCCGCGACGACCGCGACCGCGCCGGTGCCGCAGGAGCGCGTCTCGCCCTCGACGCCGCGCTCGAAGGTGCGCTGGTCGAGAACTGCGGGACCGTCGCCGGCGCCGTCGTCGACGACCGCGGCGAGGTTCACGTTCGCGCCCTCGGGGAAGACGTCGGCGTAGCGAACCGGCGGCGCGACCGCGTCGAGGTCGACCGCGTCGATGCCGTCGGGGTCGTCGCGCCCGCCGTCGACGAACGCGACCGCGTGCGGGACGCCGGTGTTGACGGCGGTGACGGTCAGTCCCTCGACCGGTTCGTCGACGAGGGAATCGTCAGCGAGCGCGCCGTCGCGGGCGACCGGAACGCGGCGGGGGTCGAACGTCGGCTCGCCCATCTCGATGGTGGCCGCGGTCGCGTCCGCGGTCACGGTGGCGCGCCGGGTGCCGGCCTGCGTGTCGATCATGAACTCGTGATCGCCCGTTCGATCGTGGGCCCACCGCGCGACGACGCGGGCGCCGTTACCGCACATCGTCGCCGTCGAGCCGTCCGGCTGGACCAGCGTCATCACGACGCGCGTCGGGTCGAACCGCTCCTCGACGCTGAGGAAGAGGACGCCGTCGGCGCCGCGCCGGTCCGCAGGCGCGCCGCGCTCGTCGGCGTCGGCGCCGAAGTCGCGGCCGTCGACGCCCGTCTCGCGGTCGCAGTGGGCGCGCGCGAACGCCGCGCGGTCGCCGACGTTCTCGGCGGCCGCGTCGACGACGAGGAAGTCGTTGCCCGTGCCGTGGTACTTCTCGACCGGGACGGCGTGAGTGCTCATCGGTCGCCCTCCGGTCGGTCGGTTCGGTCGCGGTCGGCCTCGCGCTCGACCGTCGTCAGGTCGCCGAGCGTCTCTCTGCGCCGGGTGACCGCCGCGCGTCCGTCGTCGAGCGCGACCTCCGCGGGCCGCGGTCGTGAGTTGTATTGGCTCGCCATCTCGTATCCGTACGCGCCCGCGACGCCGACCGCGAGGAGGTCCCCGCGGCTCGGGTCGGCGAGCGCTCGGTTCCTACCCAGCGTATCACCGGTCTCACAGATAGGTCCGGCGACCGTGACAGGGGTTGCCTCCCGCTCGGCGACCGGTGGTTCTCCCGACGCCCCGCCGAGATTGCGGATCGGGTGGTACGCGTCGTACATCGCCGGGCGGAGGAGGTCCGTCATCCCCGCGTCGACGCCGACGACCGTCTCGTCCGGCGTCGGCTTCACGGTGTTCACGCGCGTGAGGAGGACGCCCGCGTCGGCGACGACGTAGCGCCCCGGCTCTATCGCGAGGTCGACGCCCGCGGGGAGCGGCGCGACCGCCTCTCGGGTGGCCTCCGCGACGGCCGGCAGGTCGAGGGCCGGGGCGTCCTCCTCGTAGGGGACGCCGAACCCGCCGCCGACGTCGACGTATTCGAGGTCGATCGGGTCCGCGTCGCGGGGGTCGTCGCCGTCCCGGTCGCTCGGTTCGGAGAGGTCGCGCGCCAGCTCGCCCATCCGCGCGACCAGCTCGCGGTGGCTGTCCAGCTGGTCGGGGTCGATACCGGAGCCGGCGTGGGCGTGGAGTCCGACCACGTCGAAGCGCCCGGCCGCGTCCCGGGTCGCCTCTGCGGCCCGGTCGTAGGGGATCCCGAACTTCGCGGCGCCGCCGGTGGTGACCTTCTTGTGGTGCCCCGCGCCGACGCCGGGGTTCACGCGGACGCAGACCCGGCCGTCGTAGCCGCGCTCCGCGAGGCGGTCGAGCGCGTCGACCGCGCCGACGGTGACCGTGAGCTCCGGCTCCGCCTCGGCGACGCCGGCGACGTAGTCGAGGTCGCGGGCGGGCGGGTTGACCGCGGTGTAGTGGAGTCGCGAGCCGTCGAAGCCGGCCGCGAGCGCGCGGTCGACCTCGCCCGCCGAGGCGCACTCGGCGTCGAGCCCGGCGTCGCGCACCGCTTCGAGGACGGCTCGCCCGGTGTGCGCCTTGACGGCGTACCGCACGTCGGCGTCGGGGAACGCCGCGAGCAGGCGCTCGCAGTTCTCGCGGACGCGGTCGAGGTCCTGGACGTAGAGGGGCGTCTCGTGCTCGCCCGCGAGCCCGCGGAGACGCTCGGCGTCCCAGTCGCTCACGCGGCGGACCGGCGGGTTGTCGGCTGCGGGCTCGCCCGCTTCCTCCCCGGTCGCGTCGCCCCGACCGCCCGCGTCGCGGTCGCTCATTCGCGGAGGGCGTCCTCCCGCTGCGTCGCTTCGAGGGTGTCCTCCTCGACGTGCGTCGCCACGACGGCGGGCTTGTACGCGCCGCCCTCGAACAGTTCGTGATCGCCGACGGACGACTCCACCATCCGGGTGAACGCGCGGCGGTCGGCCGGGAGGTGGCCGTAGATGACTTCCTCCTCGACGAGATCGTAGACCGGAATCCGCGGCGTCAAAAGGGTGTTCTCGCCGACGATCGAGTTCTCGCCGACGCGGAACCCCGAGGTGACCCGGCAGCCCGCGCCCAGCGAGACGCCGTCCTCGACGATGACGGGCGCGTCCTCCACGGGTTCGAGGACGCCCCCGATCAGCGTGTTGGCGCCGAGCTTGACGTTCTCGCCGAGCTGGGCGCAGGAGCCGACGGTGTCACAGGAGTCGACGAGCGTGCCGTCGCCGACGTACGCGCCCATGTTGACGAACGAGGGGCTCATCATGATGCAGTCGCTGCCGAGGTAGGCGCCGCGGCGGATCGCGGTGCCGTCGGGCGTGTTCCGGGTGCCGCGCTCGCCGAGATCCTCCGTGTCGCGCAGCGGGAGCACGTCGTAGTAGGTGACGCCCCCGTACTCGCGCGCCTCGGTCTCGCGCAGCCCGAAGTTGAGCAGGATGCCCCGCTTGACCCACTCGTTGGCCTCCCACGAGGTCACGTCGTCGCCGGTCTTCTCGGCGGCGCGGACCTCACCGGCCTCCAGGGCGGCGAGGAACTCGTCGATGACTTTGGCGTCCGCGTCCGTCGCGTCCGCGGCGGTCAGTCCGTCCTGATAGCGGTTCCAGAGGTCGCCTACGTCGGCTTCGAGGCTCATTGGGTAGTGTATGGATGAGTGTCGGTATTTATATGTCGATGTGCGTATGTCCCACGGTCATTCGGTGCCGCCCGCGTCCAGCACGTCGCCGAACCCGTACCAGCCCGGGTCGCGGCCGGCGAGCCACGCGGCGGCGTCGAGCGCGCCCTCGGCGAACACCCCGCGGTCGCCGGCGCGGTGCGTGAGCTCCAGCGTCTCGCGGTTCCCCGCTAAGAGGACCTCGTGCTCGCCGGTCACGTCGCCCGCGCGGCGGGCGTGGACGCCGACCTCGCCCGGGCTCCGCGGGGCGTCGCCCTCGCGGCCGTGGACGCGCTCGTCGAGGTCCTCGCGGACGGCCTCCACGTCGTCGAGGATCGACTTCGCGGTGCCGGAGGGGGCGTCGCGCTTCGCGTTGTGGTGCGTCTCGGTCAGCTCGACGTCGTAGCCGGGGAGCGCGGCGGCGGCCTCCCGGACCGCCCGGCGGAGCGCGGCCACGCCGCGCGCGAAGTTCGACGCCTTGAGCACGGGCACCGCCTCGCTCGCGGCCTGAACACTGTCGATCTGCGACTCCGCGAAGCCGGTCGTTCCGGTGACGAGCGGGACGCCGGCGTCCGCGCAGGCCTCGGCGTACGCGACCGCCGACTCGGGGCCGGTGAAGTCGACGAGGACGTCGGGGTCCTCGCTCGCGAGGAGTTCGCCGAGGTCGCCGGCGTCGGCGACCGGGACGCCCGCCACGGGGTCGGTCGCGGTGCGGTTGACCGCGACCGCGACGACGACGCCCTCGCGGTCGGCGGCCGCCTCGATCACCTCGCGGCCCATCCGCCCGCCGGCGCCGGTGACGGCGATCCGGAGATCGGCGTCGGCCGAGCCGCCCGCGTCGCTCATTCGGCGCCCTCCGTCGCTGCGAGGTCGAGGGCCGTCGGATCGAGCGTTCCGGCCGCCCGCTCGTCGTACGCGGCCAGCAGCTCGCGGAGCGACTCGCGGCGGTCCTCGGAGAGCCGCGAGAGCGGCGAGCGGACGCGGGGGCCGCCCCGCCCGCGGAGGTGCATCGCCTCCTTCACCGGAATGGGGTTCGTCTCGGCGAACAGCTCGCGGACGAGCGGCGACAGCTCGTGGTGGAGCGTCCGCGCGCGGTCGTAGTCGCCCGAGAGCGCGGCGCCGACCATCGCGCAGGTCCGCTCCGGCTCGACGTTGGCGACCACGCTGATCGTCCCCGTCCCGCCGACGGAGAGGACCGGCAGCGTGAGGCCGTCGTCGCCGGACAGCACGGCGAACGCCTCGTCGCGGGTGCGCTCTATCACCTCGCTGATGAGGTTGAGGTCGCCGGAGGCGGCCTTATACCCTCGAATGTTCGGGTGTTCGGCGAGCTCGACGGTCACGTCGACCGGGATCGACTGCCCCGTGCGGCTCGGCACGTTGTAGACGATCTGCGGCAGGTCGACCTCGTCGGCGATGGTCCGGTAGTGGTCGAGGAACCCCTGCGGCTCGGGCTTGTTGTAGTACGGCGAGATGAGCAGCAGGCCGTCGGCGCCGGCGTCGGCCGCGCGCCGCGACAGCGAGAGCGCCTCCGCGGTGTTGTTCGATCCGGTGCCGGCGATCACGGGGATGTCGTCGAGCGCGTCGCGGACCGTCTCGATCACCGCGACGTGCTCGTCGTGACTCATCGTCGCCGACTCGCCGGTCGAGCCGACGGGAACGACCCCGTCGACGCCGGCCCGCTCCAGGTAGCGGGCGTTTGCGGCGAGCTGCTCGTGGTCGACCGCGTCGTCGTCGGTGAAGGGGGTCGTCATCGCCGGATAGACGCCCTCGAAGGGCGCGTCCGTCGTCTCGCTGTCCGTCTCGTCCTGCGTCGCGTAGGGTGTCGTGGTGGTCGTGTCTGTCATGGGTGCTGCGGTGGGTTCGGGTCGGTGAATGGGCCGATGCGCGCGGGTCGGGGGTCGTCCGGGACGGGGTCGTCACTCCCGCCGGCGGACGGCTCACGCGCGTTTTTTGTAGAAGAGCCGCGTCGCTGCCGTCGACTGCGGACCGCGTGCGGACGCGGGTCGGGTCACACCGACATATGGATCGGTCGCGCGCTTATGCGTTGTGTCTCGGGTGGAAACTGCCGCGTGGTCGGTCGCGGCCCCACTCGGAGACGGTCACGGGCCTGTTTCGCGGCGGCTCGCGGTCACGCCCCGAGCCTGTCCGCCAGTTCGTGGAGCGTCTCGACCGTGAGGTCCGGATCGCCGCCGAACGGCTCCCACGGCGTCCCCTTCCGGTCGACCCACGCGGCCTGCATCCCGGCGTGGCTCGCGCCCAGCACGTCGAACCAGCCGGCGGTGGCGTGGACCACCTCGTCGATGGGTGTCCCGGTCCGGGCCGCGCCGTGGCGGTAGAGCTCGGCGGCCGGCTTGAACGTCTCCACCTCGTCGGCGCTGATCGCGTCCTCGATCAGGTCGCCGATGTCGGCGTGGTCGACCATCGACGCGAGCATCTCGGGGTCGCCGTTCGAGAGGACGTAGCAGTCGTACCCCGCGTCGTGGAGCCGCCCGATCGCGTCGCGCACGTCGTCGAACACCTCAAGCTCGTGGTACACCGCGAGGATCTCGTCGCGCTCGGTGTCGGGGAGGTCGACGCCGTGCGCCGCCAGCGCGTACGTCAGCGCGTCGCGGTTCACCTCGTAGAACGGCTGGTAGGCGTCGACCGCGTTCGCGACGAACGTGTACGCCAGCGACCGCGACCGCCACAGTCGCGACACCGGCTTGGGGTCCGGAACCCGGTCCGCGAGCGCCGCCTCGGCGGCCTCGACGTCCACGAGCGTGCTGTACGAGTCGAACGTCACCGTCGAGACGCGGTCGGGATCGAACGCCATGTGCGGGGCCACAGCGGGCGGCCGGATAAGCGGTCGGGGCGCCGGCAGGGCCCCCACGGTCCGACCGGCGAGATAGTGGCAGTCTGGACAACGGAGCCGCACGGCTCGCACATTTATCCGGGGCGGGCGACTCTGGGAGACGCATGAGCGACCCTGCCGACGACGCCCCCGACCCGACGGAAGACGCTCCGGATCCGACCGCGGAGAACGCGCCGGCCGCGCGCGACGAGGTCGACGCCGACACCGACGCCGGCCGCCACGAGTACGATCCGGACGCCGACCACGCGTTCCCCGACGAGCGGCTCAACGAGGTCCTCGCCCGGCTCGAATCGGACGAGGAGGTCGTCACCTACCTGGAGGCGCAGAACGTCAACCCGGTCGCCCGGAAGGGGTACAACGACCACGGGTCCAAACACGTCGAGATCGTCCGCGACCGCGCGCTCCGGCTGTACGACCTGCTCAAGTCCGGCGGCGTCGAGTTCAACGGCGCCCGCCAGCAGGGACTCGACGAGGCCGACGAACCGGTGATCGTCGCGCTGGCGGCGACGCTCCACGACATCGGCCACGTCGTCCACCGCCACGACCACCCGTACTACTCGATCCCGCTGGCCGCGGACCTGCTGGACGACCTGCTGCCCTCCTTCTACGACGTGGCCGATCAGGTGCGCGTGAAGGCCGAGGTGCTCCACGCGATCCTCTGTCACCACACCGAGGAACAGCCGCTCACGCTGGAGGCCGGCGTCGTCCGGATCGCCGACGGCCTCGACATGGAACGCGGGCGCTCGCGGGTCCCCTACGAGGAGGGCGGCCGCGGGATAAACACCGTCTCCTCGCAGGCGATAGAGCGCGTCTCGCTCCGCGAGGGCGACGAGACGCCCGTTCAGGTCGTGATACGGATGAACAACGCCGCCGGCGTCTACCAGGTCGACTCGCTGCTGAAGGCGAAGATCGACGGGTCCCTGCTCGAAGATCGGATCCGAACGGTCGCGATCAACACCCACAGCGACGGGAAGGACGGGAACGGCTCGATCGTCGACCGGATCGAACTCTGAGCGGTCGCTCCCGGGCCCGAACGGACCGGCTCAGGGGCCCCGGAGCGTGTCGCCCGCCCCGTTCCGGTGGGACGCCTCGTCCGCGACGGTCGTCGCGGCGACGGTCGTCGTCCGCGCGAGGTGGTCGGGCGTGAGTCCGCCGCACAGCTGGCTCTCCTCCGCGGTCCCGCCGCCCAGCACGGGCGCCGCCTCGAACCCGTTCGAGCGTGTGCCCGTCGCCGCGATCCCGGGCTGATTGACGACGAGGCGGCCGGGGGCGAGCCGCTCGGCCACCTCGCGGGCGCGGCGCTGTTGGGTGGTGTGGACCGCGGCGGCGTGGGAGGAACCGATCTCGGCGGCGAGCGCGGTCGCGGCGTCGAACCCGCTCCGCCCGTGGACCGCGACCGCGGGGATCCCCGGCAGCGTCGCGAGCGGGTCGTCGGCGCCGTCGGACTCGGCGACGAGGAACGCCGCCTCTCGGGCCGCGCTCGGGAGGTCGAGGGCGGCCGCCAGCCACCGCGGCGAGTTCCCGCGCGGGTCCGCCTCGGCGCTTTCGTCCCCTCCGGCTTCGTCGAGGAACGCCCGGAGTCGCTCGCGCTCGGCGTCCTCGAGGACGTACCCGCCCTCGGCTTCGAGCGCGGAACACAGTTGGTCGACCGCCGGCGTCACCGTGACGACCGCGGCGTCGCCCGCGGGGTGGGCGCCGAAGTCGTAGGTCGCCCCGACCGCGACCCGCGTCGCCACCGCCTCGGACGGGAGCGATCCGTCGGCGACGGCGACCACGCCGTCCGCGCTGGTGGCGACGTTCGGCGTCCCGCAGCGCTGCCCAGCGGTAACCGTCGCCTCGGAGCCGGCCGCCACGGCGAAGTCGGCCCGCTCGAACAGCGCGTCGGTCTCGGGCTTCGCGGCCGGCGCGGGCAGCATCGACACCGCGCCGGTCGGTGCGCCCGCGTCGGCGAGCGCGCGGCGGACGGTCTCGACGACCACGTCGCACGTCTCCACGGTCGACGGCGAGGGCGCGAACACGACCGCGTTCCGTGCGGCGAGCCCGTACAGCGAGAGGACCGCAGGGATCACGACCGGATGCGTCGCGGGGACCGCCGCGCCGACGACGCCCGTCGGCCCGGCGACGGTCACCGTGCCCGCCGCGCCGTCGCGGCCGACCACGCCGGCGGTCGGCGCGTTCCGCAGCGTCCGCCGGGCAGCGTCGAGCATGGTCGCGATCTTCTCGGCCTTCGTTCCCGGGTGGCCCCGCCCGGTCTCGTTGGCCGCCGACCGCGCGAAGCGGCTGACCGTCTCCCTGTCCGCCAGCCGCTCGCCGACCGACCGTACGAGGGCGTCGACGTCGTCGGGGTCCCACGCAGCCAGTTCGTCCCCCGCCGTCCGCGCCGCCGTGACGGTCCGCGCCGCGCGGCCCGGCAGGTCCGCGGCGCTCGTCGCGGACGGGCCGGCCGCCGGTTCGCGCGAGCCCCCCTCCGCCGCGGGGTCGGTACCTTCGCTGTCGGCGGTCGCGTCCCTCTCTGCCGCCGGCGTCGGACCGTCGTCGTCGTCGGTCGCCGCCGGGCCGCTTCGCCCGTCCGGTTTCGTCTCGTTGCGTCCGTCCGGTTTCGTCTCGTTGCGTCCGTCCGGTTTCGTCTCGTTGCGTCCGTCCGGTTTCGTCTCGTTGCGTCCGTCCGGTTTCGTCTCGTTGCGTCCGTCCGGTTTCGTCTCGTCGAGCCCGGCCGCCGTGCCGGTGTCGTCGCCCTCGCCCGTGCGGTCCCTGTCCATGGAGTCGACTGCGGCGGCATCCGGCTTATTCTCACCCCGTGGAACACTGTGTCACCGCGCGCGAAAGCCGTCACCGAGGAAACAGTTATGTCGGTCGGCGCGGTGCGGGCGGACGTATGACGGAGCCGTCGGAACTCGTGGGCGTCGTCGAGCGTCGCCTCGACTTCCTCGAACGGCTCACCGCGGGACCGCTTCGCAAACACGAGCTCGTCGACGCGCTCGGTCACTCCCGGTCCACGGTGAACCGCGCGATTGACGAGTTGGAGGCCGCGGGGCTCGTCGCCGGCGAGACCGACGGCTACCGGACGACGCTCTCGGGGCGGCTCCTCGCGGGCGAGTACCGCGAGTTCCTGACGGTCGCCGACGACCTCGCGGCCGCCGGCGACGTGCTCGACCCGCTCGGCGCGGACGTCGACGTCGACCCGGCGATCCTCCGCGAGGCGGAGACGTACCGGGCCGCGGCCCCCGACCCCTACCGACCGCTGGAGGTCCTCGACGAGGCGCTCGCCGACGCGGACGCGGTCGCCGCCGCGCTGCCCGGGTTCCCCTACCCCCGGGTCGCCGAGCGGCTCCGGCGCGCGGCCGCCGGTGGAGGGACCGTCGACCTGGCGCTGGCGGACCGTGCGTACCGACACGCGACCGAGCGCTTCGCGGACGACCTCGGCGCCGTCGCGCGCCGGGACGACTGCCGGGTCGCCGCGGTCGACGCCGTCGACGCGGGGGTCGTCGCGGCCGACGGGACCGCGCTGCTGCTCACCTTCGACGACGACGGGACACTCCGCGGCGCGGCGGCGTCGACCGAGCCGGAGGCGGTCGCGTGGGCGGAGACTGAGGTGCGCGACCTGGTCGAGCGCGGCCGTGACGCGGACGAGGCGCTCGCGGCGATGGATCGCTCCGAGGCGAAGCGCACGGAGGGCGACCGAGCCGAGGCCGAGGGCTCCGGCGGCCCGGCCGGCAGCGGCGACGCGGACGCGTCCGACCGAGCGGGCCGTGACGGCGAGGCGGACGGGAGGGGGTCGAGCGCCGCGGGCGGGCTCTTCGGGCGGATCGGTTCGGGCGGCGGCGGCCGGAGCGCGCTCTCGGCGCAGGGGTTCCACGCGGTCGACGAGGAGCGACTCTCGGGCGACCCGGACCCGTACGGACCGCTCCGCGCCACGGCGTCGTTCCCGGAGGTCGACGCGGGGTACGTCCTCGAAAGGACGACGGTGCGCGACGGCGACCGACGCTCGATCGCCGGGCTGCTCGTCGACGGGCTCGCCGAGGGGACGGACCACGCGCTGGTCGGCCCGCCGGGAAGCGGGAAGAGCACCGTCTGCCGGAGCGTCGCGGTGGAGTGGTACCGGTCCGGACGCGGCCCGGTGACGTACCGACCGGGCGACGGCGGCGACCCGTTTTCTGCGACGGAGCGGCTCCGCGAGCGCGTCACCGAGGGCGACGGCCACCACCTCGTCGTCGTGGAGGACGCCGTCGATCCGGGGGCCGCGGAGGCGTTCGGCGTCGCTCGCGAACTGGCCGACCGCGACGACGTGTCCTTCCTGTTCGACGCCCGCGAGGAGCCGTACGACGACCCCGACGGGCTCCCGCTGTCGCCGGCTGACCTCCGTTACCGCAGGGAGGTGGCGACCGCGCGGATGCCGCGGCTCGACGCGCGCGAGGTGGCGCGGTTCGTCGACCACGTCGCCGAGTGTACGGGGTCCGTGCCGGCGGCCGATCCGGCGGCGCTGCTCGACGACGTGCGGCGCGCCGACGACGAGCGCGTCGGCGAACTGCTCGCGCTCGTCCACCGCCTCGTCCGCGCGACCGGCGACGGCGCGAGCGTCGTCGGCGAGGCGGGCGAGCGCGCCGGCGGCGCGCCGGGGGCGGAGGCCGACGCGAGCGACGCGTCGGCCGGCCGCGACGACGCTGGCCCCGAGTCCGGACTGGAGACGGCGGTCGCGGAGGCGGTCCGGGAGGTCCGGAACCGCCCGCCGCCGACCGCGGACGTCGCGGTGCTGGTGAACCTCCTCAACGTCGCCGGCGTGGGCGACGTCCGCACGCTGGCGTACGCGCTCGTCGACGGCCCGGACGGGAGCGCGGGATCGGGGACCGGGACAGGGGGGACCGACGGCGAGGGGGCGGACCGCGACCCGTCGCCGACCGTCGACGGCGTTCGCCGCGCGCTCGACCGCCTCGTCGGGACGGCGCTCGTTCGCTCGCGCGACGGGGAGTACCGCGCGGTCCACGACGAGTGGTCGGTGCTGTTCTTGGAGCGGCTCGTCGAGCGGGAGCCGGCGCCGGTCGTCGCCAGACGCGTGGGGCGGGCCGTCTCGCGGGTGCTCGCGCTCGCGGACGACCCCGCGCGCCGCTCGCGGATCCGCCGCGCGGTCGGCGGGGACGCGCCGACGGTGAACCGGATCGAGCGCGACCCGGGCGCGTGGGCGGCCGAGACGGTCCGTGCGGTGTACGGCGTCGGGCGTCGTTACCCCCGCCTCGCGCCGCTGTACGGGCGCGTGCGCTACGCATGGATCGACCTCCCGGACGCGTGCCCGGACGACCTGCGCGACCGGCCGCCGGAGTGGGTGGCGCGGATGTACGTCGAGGCCGGCGACCTCGACGGCGCGACGGCGGCGCTGGACGCGTGGCGGCCGGTCGACGAGGCGGGCGCCGCCGAGCGGCAGCGCGGCTACGGCGACGTGGCGCGGCGGCGCGGCGAGTACGACGCGGCGCGCGATCGGTACGAGCGGGCCGAGGAGCTGTTCGCGGCCGCGGGCGACCGCGGCGGGCTCGCGGCGGCGATCCGGGGGCGGGCGCAGGCGGCGCACTTCGACGGCGACTACGAGCAGGCCTACGAGGCGGGCTCGCGAGCGTACGCCATCGCCGCCGAGGTCGGCGACCCCATCGCGCGGGCGAAGGCGCTGATGGACGTCGGGAACGCGCTCGACGGGCTCGACGGGACGGACGCCGTCCTCGAGCACTACCGGGTCGCCGGTGACCTGTTCCGCGCCTACGACGACACTCACGGCGAGGCGAACGTCCGGGCGAACCTCGCGGTCGCGCTGCGGCGGCGCGGCGACCTCGACGCGGCCGCGCGGACGGCGCGGCGCGCGCTCGACGGCTACCGGACGGTCGGCGACGAGCACCGCGAGGCCATCTCGCTTCTGAACCTCTCGGCGGTCGCGGAGCAGCGCGGCGCCGTCGGCGAGGCGGTCGCCCACGCGTCCGAGGCGCGGGCCATCGCCGAGCGGATCGGCTCGGACATGTACGAGGCGTTCGCGCTGAGCCACCTCGGCAGCGCGGCGCACCTCGCCGGCGACCTCGACCGGGCGGAGCGGTTCCTGACGGCCGCGCTCGACGGCCTCGACCGCCTCGGCGCCGACACGCGGTGCGCGATGGTGACCGCGATCCTCGGCGAGGTGGCGGTCGACCGCGGCGACCCGACCGAGGCGGAGCGGCGGATCGAGCGGACCGCGTCGCTGCTCGACGATCACGCCGGGCGGAAGCGCCTCGCCGAGCTGGACCGGATCCGGGGGCGGTTGGCGCTCGCCCGCGGCGACGCCGAGGCCGCGGCGGCGGCGCTGACGGACGCGGTCGACGCTGCGAGGGCGGGCGGGTTCACGCAGGTCGAGGCGCACGCGCTCGCGTCGCTGGGCGCCGCTGCGGCCGAGCGCGGCGACGCCCCCGCGGCGGCCGAGCGGTTGACCGCGGCCCTCGATCTGGGCCACCGAATCGACTGCGCGCGGGCGATCGTTTCGGCGGCCGACCGGCTCGCCGACCTGCTCTCCGGGAGCGCCACCGGGTCGAACCCGGTCGACTGCGAGGCGCTGACCGAGGCGCTACGGGAGGCGCCGCCGGAAGCCGTTCCGGCGGATGCGACCGCGGATCCGGCGGCGTACCGCGAGATCGCCGAGCGCTGGCGCGTCGACGCCGACGGGGTCGCCGCGGCGTATCCCGCCCTCGGCTGAGGGGCGCGGCCCGCGGCGCGAGGAGTTAGCGCGTCGCGGCCGAACGAGCCGCGCGCGAGGCGCACCGCGACCGGTCAGTGTCGCAATCGCTTTGGGGGCGCGCGGAGAACCGCGGCCATGACCGACGCCGACACGCTCGCGGACCTGCGGACCGCCGCCGACTACCAGTTCGGGGCCGGCGCGGGCGAGGCCCTGTTCCCGCCGGACGACGCCCTCACGGTGCGCCGGTCCAGCGGCGGCCGCCCGCGCCAGGTGATCGACGGCGACGTCGACGACACGCCCGGCAGCAGCGAGGGGGACCGCCTCGTCTCGTACGGCACCGACGGCAGGTTCACGCTCGGGCTCGCGGGCGGGAAGCGGATCGCCGAGGCGTTGCCCGAACCGCGACACCGGATGGTCGTCGGCGAGGAGAGCGAGCCGTTCGTGCGGGAGGGGCGCAACGCGTTCGCGAAGTTCGTCACCGCGGCCGACGACGGGATCCGCCCCGGCGACGAGGTCCTCGTCGTCGACGAGAGCGGCGCGATATTCGGGGTCGGGCGGGCCGAGCTCTCCGGCGTCGAGGCCGAGGCGCTCGGCTCCGGCGTCGCCGTGAAGACGCGCGACGGGAACCCGGCGGACGACGAATAGCGAATTTTTCTCTGCGGTGATTTCTCTGCGGTGGCGCGTGCCTGCGAGCGGCCGACCGGCCGCGAGCAGCACCGCGCGAGGGACGCGGCGAACGCGAGCGGCGCAGCCGCGAAGCGTGAGCCGCGAGGCTGGGGAGGTGTGAGGTGCGGTGCTGTGCGGGGCGGGACTCGAAGGGGCAGCCGTGAGGCGGCCAGAGGTGACGTCAAGCACCGCAGGAGCGAGCGACGCGAGCGACGAGGAGCGCAGCGAGCGTCTGGCCGCCTCACGGCTGGGGCTTCGGCGGTGTTCTCCTGCGATCCACAGTCAGCTATTTATAAACGAGCGGCTGGGGCTTCGGCGGTGTTCATCGGCGATCCACGGTCAGCTATTTATAAATGAGCGGCTGGGGCTTNCAGCTATTTATAAACGAGCGGCTGGGGCTTCGGCGGTGTTCATCGGCGATCCACGGTCAGCTATTTATAAATGAGCGGCTGGGGCTTCGACGGTGTTCATCGGCGATCCACAGTCAGCTATTTATAAAGAAAGGTGTCGAACGTCCGGACCAATTTATAAGATCCCTGCGAGCCCCAGCGCCTCGATCAGCGGGACGCCGGCGACGACCGAGCCGATCAGGTAGCCGCCGATAGCGCCGCCGTTTAAGAGGGGAAGGCCCGCGTGCGCTCGCCCCCGTATCACCCACCGCATGAGGACGAGCAGCCCCGCGAGGGTGCCGACCATCGCGAGCAGCGCGGGGAGGTTGACGCCGAGGAGCGGGACCGCGAGATCCGCCGCCGGCGAGAACGTCGCCGCGCTCGCGATGAGCACCGTCGGGATGACGGCGTCGCCGAGGCCGATGAAGAAGGCGTCGCGGTCGCCGGCTTCGGCGGGTTCGGCAGCGTCGCTTCCGTCGGCGGTGTCGGAGTCGTGACCGCTGTCGGGCTCCTCGTCGGTCTCCGCCTCCTCGCCCACCCCTGACGCCTCCTCGCTGGCCGACTCGCCGTCGAGCAGCGAGTACGACAGCGACAGCGGGATCACCAGCACGACCGGGATGTTCAGGTCCATCACGCCCTCCGCGAGCGACAGCATGTGCTCGGTGCCGTACACGGAGACCGCGTCGTAGACGGCGAGGACGGCGAGTAAGATGAGCGCCGGCAGCAGGCCGAACGAGATACCGAACAGCCCGGCGGCCCCCGCGCCCATCAGCACCCCGGCGGTGTCGATCACGTACCACTCGGGGTGGACGAGCAGGCCGACGGCGACCGCGACCGCCGGGACGGCGGCCGCGAGCGGCGAGACGAGCGCGGAGAACACGTACCACGAGAGCCACGCCGAGACGCCGACGATCAGCAGCCGGATCGCCCCGTCGAAGTCGTACCGGAACGCCGCCAGCATCAGCCCGGTCATCGCGACGATGGCGACGACGTACAGCACGCTGTTGGCGGGGTTCTCGGGGTTCTCGACGGCCTGATAGCCGCTCTCGGCGAACTCGGGGACCAGCGCCAGCGCGCCCACCTGGACGACGAGGAACAGCCCGACGACGAAGGCGACGCCGCGGTACTCGCGGGGGAACATTCGACCGGCGGTTCGTCGGCGGAGGGTTTCGTCCTTGCGCTTCGGTCTCGCGCTCCGACGGCCGTCGCTGTTCGGTGAGGCGGAACGCGTACAGAAACGGGTTCGGGCTCGGTGTGGGAGCGGGTGGACCCGAACCCAAGCCGACGGACGACGGACGGTGGAAGCGAGTGGCCGACCGGCCCGCCCGGAACGGGATGGGGCCGGTCGGATTCGTCCGCGGCGTTTGCTTCCTTCCCCGAGCGACGTAAGAACTTACCGGCCGAGTTATCAGATCAGATACTCAGATCCGGGCAAGGCGAGCCCCGCCGCGGAGTCCCTGAATCGCACCCGGGTTCGCCGCTGCGACGTGGGGACAGCGACGGCCGAGCGCGTCGGAAGCGGTTGTGACTCGGCGTCGGTGGAAGTGAGAAATGTGTGGAAGTGGGAAATGTGTGGAAGTGGGAAAGGGGTGGAAGTGGGAAGGGGAGGTGGGCGAAAGGCGAAGCGACGGGAGGCGGACGGGCGGCGGCCGGACAGCGGACCCCCGGGCTGTCGTCGGCGACGCCGCCCAGTGGTCGGGACGGGCGCGCGGATCGATTAACGCCGAATCCCAACGAGAAAAGCGTCGGTCTTCGGCAAGAGACGGTACGTTCCTCACGCGTATAAATGTGTGAGATCCGGACCTGCGGGATCCGGACGTCGTGCGACCCGGCCGCGTTTGACACGGCCACCCGAGACCTGGCCGCCCGAGACTCCGGCGTCGCTCGGCAGCGCTCGCCGACGCGCTCACCGACGGTCGCGGAGCGCCGGAAACTCCTCCCGGACCGCCGCGACCCGCTCGGGATCGACGGCCGCGGTGACGACGCCCGGCTCGTCGCCGACCGACGCGAGCGCGGTGCCCCAGGGGTCGTACACCGCGCTCCGGCCGCAGAGCGCGTCGTCGCCGAACCGGCCGCTCCCGTTGATCGCGGCGACGTACGCGAGGTTCTCGATGGCCCGGGCGCGGCCGAGCGTCCGCCAGTGTTCGATCCGCGGGTACGGCCACGCGCTCGGCACCAGCACGCACTCGACGCCCGCGTCGACCATTGCGCGGAACTGCTCCGGGAACCGGAGGTCGTAGCACGTCGTCACGCCGACCGTGACGCCGCCGAGTTCGACCACCGGCGTCCGCTCGCCGGGCACCATCCGGTCCGTCTCCTCGGAGCCGTACCCGAACAGGTGCCGCTTCCGGTAGACGAGCCGGCGCTCGCCGTCGGCGTCGAACAGCACCGCGGCGTTGGCGAGGCCGGACTCGGCCGGCACGTCGAGCCCGTCCGCCGCCGACGCCGACAGGTCCTCGACGACCGTCCCGGCGAGCACCGCCACGTCCTCCTCGTCGGCCGCGGCCGCGAACCGGGCCAGCCGGTCGCCGGCGAGGCTCTCCGCGGCGCGGCCGTACGAGTCGAACTCGAAGTAGCCGACGTCGAACAGCTCGGGGAGGACGACCAGGTCCGCGCCGTCGGCGGCGGCCGCCCGAATTCGGTCGAGCGCCCGCTCGACGTTGGCCTCGATGTGGCCGCCTTCGACCGCCAGCTGGACGCCCGCGAGCTTCATGCCGGCGAGGCCAGCGCGTCGCGGAGCGCGTCCTCGAGGTTGTCCAGCTCGGCGTCGAAGTTGCGCTTGAAGAAGGACTCGACGCCGGGGAGGCTCCCGTCGACGACGAACTCGTTGGCGAGGCGGCAGCCGCCGTCGTCGGTCTCCGTGATCTCGTGTTCGCCGGTGACGCGGAACGCCCGCGACTTCCCGACGAACTTCACTCGGTTCGGGGGGTCGCGCTCGACCTCCTCCGTCTCCACGTCGATGGTAGAGCGGATCATCGGTATCGGGAGCGCGACGTGCCAGGTCGCGCTGCCGTCGTCGTGAACCTCGAAGGAGTCGACCACGCTGATGGCGCCCGCGCGCTGCTCCGCGTCCGAGATGAACGCCCACACGTCGGCCGGCGGCGCGTCGAACTCGAACGTCCGGGAGACTCGAACGGTCATACGATCCCGTTTGGGGCGACGGGGGTTAAAAATGCGCGTCGACGGAGTCGGGTTCGGGGAACGCGTCGACGGAGTCGGGTTCGGGGAACGCGTCGACGGAGTCGGGGAGCGCGGCGAGCGCGTCGGGACGCGCCCGCGACCCTACCGTCTCAGCCGTCCGGCGTCACGCGCCAGGTGGTCGACTTGGCGCGGCCCCACTTCTCGATGTCGACGTCGTCCGACTTCTCGGCGAGTCGGGGGAGCCGCGAGCCCACCTGCTTCGCGGTGAGTCCGATCGCGTCGGCGATCGTCTTCGAGCGAACGTACCGCTCGCCACGGGTGACGCTGTCCGTGAGGTACGCGAGGATCCGCTGTTCCTCCTCGGTGTACTCGCTCATTATTAGCTGTACGCGTCTGACGTTCTTAACGGTTTCTCGTCGTTCGGACCGGGCGACCGGTCCGCGCCGCGGATCGGTCGCTCAGTCGAACAGCTGAACCGCGCCGACGGCGAGCGTCGCGAAGACGAACGCGCCCGCGAATCCCCACGCCTTCCCGAGCTGCCCCGGGTACGCTAGCATCACCACGGCGCCGACGACCGCGATGGCACCGAGCGCGAGCGCGACGCCGACCTCCTTGTCCGATTCGATGGAACCCTCGCTCATACGAACCGCTTCGCGGGGGACCACTTAGTTCATGCGAACCGCGCGACACGGGCCGGGGAGGAACGCCCGCGACGACCGGGGCGCGGGCGACGCGTCGCGGTCAGATTATCTCGACGTGGTCCGACGCCTCGTTGAGCGCGAGGTTCGCCGCGATCTCCGCGTTCCGCATGGCGTACTCCGCGGTGTGCTGGAGGCTGACGAGCACTTCGCGGGTCATCAGCAGCGTCTCGTTGTCCAGGTCGTCCGGCAGCTCGGCGAGGATCTCCTGTTCGCGGTCCTCCAAGCGGGAGAACAGGTCGCGGCACTCGACGGTGAGGTCGTAGTCGCGCTCGACGACGGCGCGCACCGCGAGCGCGGTCAGCTCGTCCACTTGGTCGGTGAACTCGCGGATCTGCCGCATCGTCGCGCTGTCGACGTCGAGGGTGTGGCCCTCGGCCTCCATCACGATCTCGGCGATGTCCTCCGCGTTGTCGGCGGTGAGTTCGAGGTTCTTCGCGACGGAGCGGTAGCCGATCAGGGGGAACCCCTCTTCGAGGCCGACGGCGCGCGCGAGGTTCGGGTTCTGGTAGGCGGTGAAGATGAGCCGGAGCAGGAGGACGAAGATCTTGTTCGCCTGCCGCTCGCGGTTGAGCGCGCGCTGCGCGAGGTCCGGGTTGCCGTGCGCGAGCGCCTTCACGCCCTCGCCGCGCATCGTCGAGCCCGTGTTCTCCAGCCGTTCGAGCAGGTTGTCGAGGGTGAAGTCCTCGGGGTCGACCGAACAGCGGATCGAGATGTCCTCCGGGGTCTCCTCGATGACGCCGAGCCCCATCAGCTGGGTCTCGGCCTTGTACACCGCGTTGATGTGCTCGCTGTCGAGCGTCCCCTCGCTGCGGACGTGGATCACGCGCCGCCCCAGCACGTACTGCGCGACGATCGCGCGTTCGAGCGAGCGCGCGTCGAGCCCGTCGGCGTTGATCACCGCCTCCGACTCCTCGGTGCTCACCGACTCGGGGAGCACCGTGAGCGTCCCCTTGCCGCCCATCCGCAGCGACACCTCGTCGCCTTTGTTCACGCCGTGTTCCTGTGCCCACTCGGCCGGGAGGGTCATCGCCAGCGTCGACGGCCCCAACCGCTGGACCTTCCGCGTTTCCATACGCGACCGTATCGCGGGATACACCTTAACGTTATTCCCATGTTCATTATATGCTTCATCGAATATACAAGGGATAGCTGTCGGAGGGTGGCCACACAGACTCCGAGTTGTCCTCCACGCCGGCCCGCGTATCGAGGTATCCGTCCGTGCCGGGCGGTCCGTGCCGATCGATCCGTGCCGTCCGTGCCGACCGATCCGCGCGCTTATGTCGGTCAGGCGGAGAGAACGGGTATGACCGAGCGGGTACTCGTCGTCGACGACTCCTCCTTCCAGCGGACGGTCGTCCGGGACGCGCTGGCGGACCGATTCGAGGTCGTCGACGAGGCGGAAAACGGCGCAGAGGCGGTGGAACTCTTCGAGGCGTACGAGCCGGACGCGGTGTCGATGGACGTCGTGATGCCGGAGATGACCGGGATCGAGGCGACCGCCGAGATCAAGGACCGCTGGCCCGACGCGGTGATCGTGATGTGTACGAGCGTCGACCAGCAGGAGAAGATGATGGAGGCGGTGAAGGCGGGCGCCGACGGCTACGTGACCAAGCCCGTGGACGCCGACGAGCTGGTCGGCGAGTTCGAGAGCCACCTCGGGTAGCGGCGTCGCGAGGCCGGCACGGATTCAGGTTGGGTCGAACGACCGCAGGATCGACGCGAGCGCGCTCGCCAGCTCCTCGAAGCGGTCCATCTCCATCGAGTCGGTAGTCACCCAGACGCCGTGGTTGTTAGCGATCACCCGCGTGAGGTACCCGTTCTCGAACACGCGGACCGTGAACCGGTAGTCGCCGAGCTGGGTGTCCGCGTACATCGACTGCGCGTGGAATCCCTGCCGCTCGTTCTCGGCGAACCCGACCAGGTCGGCGGTCCGGCTCAGGTCGCTGCGGAGGTACAGCTGCTCGACGTCCTCCTTCGTGAAGTACGTGAGGCTCCGCAGCTCGTCGCCCGTCGCCGTGCGGGCCGCGCTCAGTAGTTCGTCGGCGTGTTCGTCCGGTGGGTGGGACATACGACCACGATCAATGCTCACATACATGAGCGTGTGGGTGGCCGCAGCGTCGGCCGGCGACCGGGAGGGACAGAGTTTACCGACTCCCCCGTGATCGCTCGCCTGATGAGCGAGCACGACGACGTCTGCGTCCTGTTGCCGACGATGAACGAGGCCGAGACGGTCGCACGCGTCGTCACGGACTTCCGCGACGCCGGCTTCGAGGAGGTCCTGGTGATCGACGGCGGCTCGACCGACGAGACGCGGTCGATCGCTCGCGAGGCCGGCGCGCGCGTCGTCGAGCAGTCGGGCCGCGGCAAGGGACAGGCGGTCAGGGAAGCCGTCCGGGACCACGTCGAGGCTCCGTACGTGCTGATGGCGGACGCCGACGCCACCTACGACGCCGACGACGCCGCGGCGATGCTCGACCCCCTCTTCGACGGCGAGGCCGACCACGTCATCGGGAACCGGTTCGCGGACATGCGCCCGGGCGCGATGACCCGGCTCAACCGGATCGGTAACCGGCTGATCAACCTCGCGTTCCGGGCGATCCACCGCGAGGGCTACCGCGACATCCTCTCGGGGTACCGCGCGTTCTCCCGCGAGTCGTTCCTGCGGCTCCACCTCACCGCGGACGGGTTCGGGATCGAGACGGAGATGGCCGTCGAGTGCGTGAAGAACCGCGTCTCGGTCGCCGTGGTCCCGATCACGTATCGGGAACGTCCCGGCGGCTCCGCGACGAACCTCCATCCGATCCGGGACGGCGGCGTGATCTTCCTAGAGCTGTACCGCAAGGCGAAGACGAACAACCCGCTGTTCTACTTCGGGAGCGTCGGCGTGGCGTCGACCGTCGCGGGGCTCGCGATGGGAGCGTTCGTGCTGTACCGGTACCTCGCGTTCGGCATCAGCCACGAGGTCGTCGCCGTCGGCGCGGTCGGCGCGACGATCCTCGGGATCCAGCTGCTCGTGTTCGGGGTCCTCGCGGACATGATCCACTCCCTCCATCAGGAACAGATCGCGCGGTACGAGCGCGCGCTCAACGGCGACACGGCCGAGGGGTCGTCGGTCGCCGACGGCGACGGTCCGGCGGTCGAGGCCGACGGGAGCACCGAGGCGAACCGTCCGCGGTCGGCTTCCGGCTCCGAACTCACCGACGACGCCGCCGGCCGGGACGGTCGCGGCGACTGAGGAACGCTCCCGCGACGGGTCGGGAACGGCCGGCACCGCACCGTTGTCTCCGGAAACCATCCGGTAAGCGTCGGCTACCCGTGCGCGAGGCGAGAGCAGTCAATCGAGTTAAATCTCGCTCCTCCGCTCGCGTCAAACTCTCCGATACACGATGAAATATGCGGTGGTGGTCCGGTTTTCCCTTCGAATCAGCCGATTATCAAAACGGATGTGAGATGATCGTCCCCGACAACTGTTCCGAAGTCTGAAGTTTTTTATGCATCCACTCGTACTACATGGTATGCCACGGCGAAACATTGAAGATCGTGATGATCCCCGGCACCTCGACCGGCGACAATGGCTCTCCGCGCTCGGCCTCGCCGGCGCAGTAACGCTCGCCGGCTGTTCCGGAAACGGCGGCGACGGCGGCGACGGGTCGGACGGCTCCGACGGAAACAGCTCGGACGGCGGGTCCGGCTCGGACGAACTCAGTCAAGAGGAGATATACGCGACGGCCGCAGCGTCCTCCTTTTCGACGCTCAACCCGATATACAACGACGAGAACGGCGCCGGGAACGCGATCGCCCGCGCCCTCGACCTGGGTTACACGTTCGACGAGGAGAACGAGTACGTTCCGCTCCTCTACGACATGTCCACCGAGGACGGCGAGGTGTGGACGTTCGAGGTGCGCGAGGGGCTCGAGTTCAGCGACCCGTACGGCGAGGTGACCGCGAGCGACTTCGTCTACCTCATCCAAGAGGTCCACCAGAGCAGCTGGGCGAGTTCGGTCGCGTCGGCGAGTTGGGACGGTGTCACGGTCGAAGAGACCGGTGAGTACGAGTTCCAGGCCACGCTGAACACGCCGCAGCTCCTCTGGCCCGAGAGCTACGACCCGCAGCTGTACCCGATCCCCCAGGGCCTCCTCGAACCGTACGTCGAAGAGGAGGACACAGAGGGGCTCCGACAGGACGAGGAGCTGCTCGAGCTCCAGTTCTCGGGGAACCTCGGTCCGTACGTCCTCGACGAGTGGCAGCGGGACGGCGGGACTCGGTACAGCCGGAACGACGACTACTACCTCCAGGACGCGGACGATCTTCCGGACGTGTTCGACGAGGCGCCGTACTTCGAGGAGGCCGAAATCCGCGTGATCGGCGAGCAGGCCTCGCGGCTCGGTGCGCTGGAAACCGGAGAGGTCGACACGGCGGCGATCCCGCCGAACCAGGTCGAAGCGTATCAGAACAACGACGAGATATACGTCAACCAGATCCCGCAGCCGTACAACGAGAAGATCTCGGTCAACATGCGGGACAACGGGTGGACGACCGGGCCGGGGAACATGTTCCGGCACGTGCCGTTCCGGCAGGCGATGGCCTCCGCAATCGACAAGGAGGGGCTGATCCAGGGCGTGTTCCGCGACTTCGCCGAGACGCACTTCACGTGGCAGCCGCGGTTCAGCAACTTCTACCCGCCGGAGGAGGACATCCCGCAGTTCGGCGTCGGAGACAGTTACGGCAGCGAGGTCGCTCGCGGCTTGGCCGAGGACGCGTTCGAGATGTCCGAGTACGACTACCGGTTCGACGGGGAGACGATGGTCGGTCCCGACGGGAACCAGGTCCAGCTCAGTCTCTACCACAGCGCCGGGCAGAACACCGAGCAGCTGATGGCCGACTTCATCGCACAGGAGCTCGGTGAGAACCTCGGTATCGACGTGTCCGTCGAGGCGATCGACGGTACCCGGTTCAACAACGAGTACTGGACCCAGACCGACTTCCCCACTCCGGAGACGAACGAGGAGGGAGAGGTCACCAACGTGCCGGAGGAGCTCGTCGACACGGTGAACGGCGAGGAGGTGGAGTGGACCCAGCCCGCCGCGACCAACCCCGGCCCGCGCAACGTTACGTCCAACGAGTCGTGGGACATGGAGGTCGTGTTCGGCCTGAACACGTATCCGCGGAATCCGCTCGCCAACAGCGTCTTCTTCGAGGGCGCGAACCCGCTGTACAACCCGGTCGGTTACTACCCGGGCTTCGACGCGGAACAGCTGTTCCAGAACGCGCGGCAGGCGACTTCCCAGGAGGAGCTGGCGGACGCGCTCATCGAACTGTTCGCCAACCTCGCAGAGGAGCAGCCGTACATCATGCTCACGTTCCCCGACAGCACGGTCGGGTACCGTGAGGGGCTCGAAGGCCCCATCGAGAACTTCTCCAACGGCTGGAACCTCCCGGCGTGGAGATACGGGGAATAGGCCGACCTGCCCTCACCACACGTTCTCCACGATATCAACATGGGATTTGGAAGGTACGTTACCGCTCGCGTTCTCTGGGCAGGAGTTGTATCGCTCATCATCACTACGATCACGTTTCTCCTGCTGTCGGCCGCGCCGAACCCGGACGTACAGCGGGCCGCCACGCAGGCGGCTCTCCAAGGGGGCGACCCGGCGGAGGCCGTAGAGCGAGCGAGAGAGCTCCGCGGGCTCGACGAACCGCTCTACGTCAGGTACTTCGACTTCGTTCAAGGCGTGTACACCCTCGACTGGGGCTGGTCGAGCAGCCGGAGCCAGCCGGTCATCGAGGCGGTCGGGAACGCGCTGTACTACACCGCGCAGTACTCGATTCCGTGGACGATCCTCACGGTCATCCTCGGCCCGCTCGTCGGCGTGTACTCGGCAGCGAACATGTACAGCTGGCGGGACCACGCGGCGACCGGGTTCGCCTTCTTCGGTTACGCCATCCCGAACTTCTTCTTCGGGATCATCCTGCTTTTGATCTTCGGGGTGTGGCTGGAGGTGATCCCGATCGTGTACAACACGGACGTCGCGGTATTCAGCGTCGAGAACGCGATCCAGCTGGCGATTCCGGTGTTCGTGCTGGTGACCGGATCGATCGGCGCAGTCATGCGCGTCTCCCGGAACGAGTCCGCCGAGTTCCAGAACGCGGACTTCATGAAGACGGCGAAGGCCAAGGGGGTGTCGCCGCTCCGCGCGTACGCGTACCACGTCATGCGGCCGACGCTCGTCCCCCTCTCGACGACGCTCGTCGGACAGCTCCTCGCGCTGTTCCTCGGGTCGTCGCTGCTCGTCGAGGTCGTGTTCGGGATACCCGGACTCGGCCGGCTCACGTTCGAGGCGCTGCTCTCACAGGACACGAACCTCGTGTTGGGCACGACGCTGTTCTTCACGTTCGTCGCCGTCGTGGGGAACCTCATCGAGGACCTCGTGTTCACCGTGCTCGACCCGCGTATCAGCTACGATGACAGGTAACTCAACAGAAAACAATGGCAACTGAAGGCTCGGAACGATTCGATCAAGTCGACTGGAGTGACCTCTCGCGGTCGGGACGGTTCGATCTGTCGATCAACTCGATCGGGATGCTGCTGACGACGCTCCCGCTCGCGCTGCTCGCCGTGTACGACACGCAGTTCATCGGCGACCGAACGCCGACCTTCGAGTTCATCGGGCTCGACCGGACGTTCGAGGCAGTCGACTTCTTCTTCATCTTCACGCTGTTTTTGGCGTTCTGGTACCTCGTCTTGCCGCTGTACCAGAACCCGCGGATGACGCGATATTACTGGAAGGAGTTCAAGCGCAACCGGCCGGCGGTCGTGAGCATGGTCTGGCTCGGGATCGTGTTCGTGGGAGGGATCATCGGGCCGCTCGTGATGAGCGCACCGCAACAGGAGCTGCTCGTCGCCTACCAGCCGCCGGTGTTCACCTCCGTCGTCGAGTCGACGCCCGCGACCTGCGTCGGAGAAGTGATGAACGGTCGCTGCCACGGCACCTGGGAGTATCCGCTCGGGACGACGAACGCCGGTAGGGACGTGTTCACGATGATCGTCTACGGGATGACGATCAGCATGCAGATCGCCTTCATCACGACGACCATCGTCGCGACGATCGGTATCACGTTCGGCACCCTGAGCGCGTACTCCGGGGGCTGGGTCGACGAGATCATGATGCGGTTCGTCGACATCATCCTCTCGTTCCCGACGTTCCTGATGTTCCTGCTCATCCTGTACATCTACGGCGGGGGCTTGGGGATGTTCATCGTCGTGTTCTCGCTGTTCGCGTGGGGCGGAACCGCCAGATACGTTCGCAGCAAGTCGCTGTCGATCTCCGAAGAGGAGTTCATCAAGGCGAGCCGCATCAGCGGCGCGAGCACGTATCAGGTGATCCGCGGCCACGTGGTTCCGAACGTGGCGAGCAGCATCATCACCCAACTCACGCTGCTTATCCCCGGCTTCCTGCTGTTCGAAGCGCAGCTCGCGTTCCTCGGCGTCGGTGACTCCACGGTCCCCTCGTGGGGCCAGCTCATCTCCGCCGGCCGGAGTGACCTCTCGTACGCCCCGTGGATCGTGTTGGCGCCCGGTATCGTGCTGTTCTTGACCATCCTCGCGTTCAACTTCCTCGGTGACGCGCTGTTGGACGCGCTGAACCCCGAAGCGGAGGCGGAGAGCGAATAATGTCCGACGGTCAGCCACTACTCGAGGTCGAAAACCTCACGACGACGTTCAGCACCGAAGACGGAACGCTCACCGCGGTCGACGGGGTCGACTTCAGCGTCGACACCGGCGAGACCGTCTGTATCGTCGGGGAGTCCGGCTCCGGGAAGACGGTCGCGACGGAGTCGATCACCAAGATCATCAACACGCCGCCGGGAAAGATCGAGGGAACCGTCCGGTATAAGGGACGCGACCTGCTGTCGATTCCCGGCTCGGAGCTCCGGGAGATCCGGGGTAACGGGATCGCACACATCTTCCAGAACCCGCAGGAGGCGATGAACCACTGCTACACCGTCGGGTGGCAGATCACCGAGGCGCTTCAGATCCATCAGGACGTCTCCGACGAGGAGGCGCGCACGAAGGCGGTCGACCTTATGGACCGCGTCGGGATCGCGAACGCGAGCTCGCGGTTCGACGACTATCCGCACGAGTTCTCCGGCGGACAGAAGCAGCGCATCATGATCGCGATGGCGCTCGTCGGCGACCCCGACCTGCTCATCGCCGACGAGCCGACGACCGCGCTCGACGTCACGGTCCAGGCGCAGATCCTGGAACTGCTCGACGACTTACAGGACGAGTTCGGAATGGGGATCCTGTTCGTCACGCACGACCTCGGCGTCGTCGCACAGATCGCCGACCGGATCGTGGTGATGTACGCCGGGAAGGTCATGGAACGCGGCAACGTGCTCGATATCTTCGACAATCCGACGCACCCGTACACCCAGCAGCTGCTGGAGTGCCTGCCGGAGTTCGGCGGCACGGGCGGCGGGATCCCGGGGACGCTTCCGGACCCGCACGACCCCCCGGACGGCTGTCGGTTCGCGCCGCGCTGCGAGTACGCCGAGGAGGCGTGCCGGACTGGCGAGCAGCCGGAGGAAGTCGAGATCGAACCCGGGCAGTGGGTCTCCTGCGTCCACTACGGCCCGGGCGGCGATCCCTCGGTGATCGGCGGAGAGGAGTTCGGAATCGCCGGAGACACCGGTGCGACGGACGGCGACAGCGAGGTGGGTCCGGCCGATGACTGAGCCGCTGCTGTCGGTCCGCGATCTGAAGAAACACTACCCGATCCGAAAGGGGCTGTTCAACCGACAGGTCGGCGCCGCGCGCGCCGTCGACGGGATCAGCTTCGACATCGAGGAGGGCGAGACGCTGGGACTCGTCGGCGAGTCGGGGTGCGGGAAGTCGACCGCGGCGAGTTCGGTCATCCGCTTAGAGGAGCCGACGTCCGGAGAGGTCGTCTTCAACGGGAACGGACGCGGAAGCGCGAGCCGGAACCCAGACGGAACTCACCCCAACGACGTGACGGAGTTCGACGACGACGAGCTGATGCAGTTCCGGCGTGGCGCCCAGATGATCTTCCAAGACCCGTCCTCGAGCTTCGATCCGCGGATGTCGGTCGGGAGCGCGGTCGGCGAACTCCTCAAGGTTCACGGGATGAGCGACCGCCACCGGCGCCGCGCGATCGTCGAGGACCTGCTCGAACGCGTCGGGCTCTCGGCGAGCGACTTCGACCGCTACCCGCACGAGTTCTCCGGCGGGCAGAAACAGCGGATCGCGCTCGCCCGAGCGCTCGTGTTGAACCCGGACCTCATCATCGCCGACGAGCCGGTGAGCGCGCTCGACGTCTCCATCCAGGCGGAGATCCTCTCGCTGATCGACGACCTTCAGGAGGAGTTCGGGCTGTCGCTGCTTTTCATCAGCCACGACATGTCCGTCATCCGCCAGATCTGTGACCGCGTGGCCGTGATGTACCTCGGCGAGATCGTCGAGATCGGGCCGGTCGAGGAGATCTTCACCAACCCGCAACACCCCTACACCGAGGCGCTGTTGTCGTCGATCCCGACGCCGGACCCGCGCGCGAGCGTCGGCGGCATCGAACTGAAAGGCACCGTTCCGAGCCCGACGAACCCGCCGAGCGGCTGCCGGTTCCACACCCGGTGTCACAAGGTGATCCAGCCGGACGGCGTCGACATCGATCAGGACGACTGGCGGGGGCTGTTGAACTTCCGTGAGAAGGTCATCACCGGCGAGATCGACATCGATCAGGTCCGTGAGAACGTCGCTGCCGGCGGAAGCGACCCGACCGACTCGGAGGTCCGAGCGGAGATCCGCCGGGAGTTCGACATCAGCGAGACGGTCGGCGACCCCGATCTCGAGGAGACGCTCTCGGAGGCGATGAACCTTCTACTGGATGACAACGCCGAAATGGCGGGAGAGTTCCTCTCGGACGAGATCACGACGCCGTGCGCCCAGACCGAGCCCGAGACGACGGTCCACGCGGCCGATCACGAGTCCGCCTGTCTCCGGCACGAGGGGCGGGCCGCCGCGGAGCCGAACCCCGCGGACGACTGATCCTGCGGCGACCCGGGCCGGAACGGGTCACTCGGCCGTCGACGCGATCGACGCCGGATCGATCCGTCGCGGCTCCGGAACGTCTGCGTCCGCCGGAGCCACCGCCACGTCGCCGCGCGGCTCGCCGTCCGACTCCTCACCGTCTCCGGTCGGCGCCGCGAGCACCGCGGTTCCGCCGACGGAGAGCGGAGCGACGAGCCCGGCCGCGACCGCCGGCGAATCGGAGAACGGGCGACGGAGGACGACGCGCGTCTCCGCGTCTATCCCGCTCGCCTCGACCGCGGCCGCGGCGAGCGAACACAGTTCGCGGTGGCTGAACTCGCGCTCTGGCCCGACGATAGCGGCGTCATCCGGTTCGACGTCGCTCGGCGGCGTCCCCGGGTTCTCGCTCCACAGCTCCTGTTCCCAGTGCGTGGTCTCGGGACGCTCCGGCGATCCGCCGAACGCGGCGAGGTTCGTGCCCGGGGCCGGATCGAGGTCGGCGGCGGTCGCGACCGGCGCGAGGACGACGCGGTCGCCCGCGTCGATTCCCGCCGCCGGGTCGAACCGGACGGGCGCGCCGACCGCGGCTGCGCCGAGGAACGCGAGCGTGGTGTGAAATCCCGGCGTCGGGTCGACCGCGACGGTCGCCCCTTCTCGGACGCCGAGGTATCGGAGCACGTTCGCCGCCTTGTAGCCGTTCGTGATCAGGTCGTGGTGGCTCCGCTCCCGGCCGTCCGCCGTGACGAGCGCCGTATCGCGGCTGCGGCGGTCGCGCGCGAGCAGGTCCCCGACGAGTTCCATACACAGCTCTCGGGGCGCGCGAGCCTTAACGCTGCGGCGTCGACGAGAAACGTCCGCAACCGAGCCGAGCGAGTCGCGGCCGGCGTCAGGGCGCGCCGGCGATGACGATCATCGAGCCGGCGTCAGGGTGCGCCGGCGATGACCATCTTCGAGCCGTCCGCCGAGAAGGCGAGGTCGCGCGTGGATCCGGGGTCGACGCGGACCGCGTCGCCGGGGTCGAGGTCGACCGCGTCACCGTCGACGGTGAGCGTCGCCTCGCCGTGGAGCAGCACGTACACCTCCTCGTGGTCGCCGTCGGCGTGGTCGTGTTCCATTCCCTCCCAGCCGTCGTCGGCCTCGACGACTGTCACGCCGAGGTGCTCGCAGTCGAGCGCGTCACGGAGGAAGTACATCCCGGGCGCGCGCGGTTCGACGTCGTCGTAGGCCGTCATGTCGTAGCCCATGCGTCGGTGATGGTGCCGGAGGGCGGAAAAGCTACGGGCAGCGGAAGCTCAGAAGGAGCTCTTCAGCTTCTCGAAGAAGCCGCCGCCGACGTCGATGTCCTCTCCGCCCGCCTCGGCGAACGCCTCCAGCGCCTCGCGCTGTTCGTCGTTGAGCGACTCGGGAACGACGACGGCGACCTGGACGTAGAGGTCGCCGCGGCCGCGGCGACGGAGCCGGGGCATCCCCTTCCCCTGAAGGCGGAACGTCTCGCCGCTCTGGGTGCCGGCGGGAACGTCCATCTCGACGCTGCCGTCGACCGTTTCGACCTCGATCGTGTCGCCGAAGACGGCCTGCGGGAAGGAGACGGCCTCGTTGACGCGGAGGTTGTCGCCGTCGCGCTCGAACCGGTCGCCGACGTCGACGTCGACCTCGATCAGCAGGTCGCCCTTCGGCCCGCCGTTCTCGCCGGGCGCGCCCTCGCGCTCCATCCGGAGGCTCTGTCCGGAGCGGATCCCGGCCGGAATCTCGACCGAGAGCGTCGCCTCCTCGCGAACGACGCCGTCGCCGCCGCAGTCGGCGCAGTCCTCGCTGTACAGTTCGCCCTCGCCCTCGCAGCGCGGACACGTCGACGTCTGCTGGACCCGCCCAAGCGGCGTCTGCTGGACCTGCTGGACCTGTCCGCGGCCGTTACACTGCGGGCACGTCTCCACGTCCGCGTCCGGGGGGTGGCCCGCCCCGTCGCAGGTGGCGCAGGTCGTCGGTCGCGTGAGCGTGACCTCCTTGGTCGCGCCCTCGAACGCCTCCTCGAGGTCGATCGTCAGCCCCGTCTTGAGGTCGCGGCCCTGTCGCGGTCGGTTGCCGCCGCCGTCACCGCCGCGGCCGCGACCGCCGCCACCGCCGAAGAACTGGTTGAAGATGTCCTCGAACCCGCCGGCGCCCCCAGCACCGCCCGCGCCCCCGAAGGGACCGCCGGCGCCCCCGGGGCCGCCGCCGCCGCCCGTCGCGCCGCGCTTATCGGCCTCGGTGAAGCGGTCGTGGCCCATCTGGTCGTACTGCTGGCGCTTCTGCTCGTCGGTGAGCACCTCCTTGGCCTTCTGGATCTTCTTGAACCGCTCCTCGGCGTTCTCGTCGTCGCTGACGTCGGGGTGGTGTTCTGCGGCCTGCTTGCGGTACGCCTTCTTTATCTCCTCCTCGCTGGCGTCCCGCGACACGCCGAGGACGTCGTAGAAATCTTCGCTCATGCGTTGCGTTCGTTGAGTGGTGTTGATCGACGGGTCGATTTAAGCGGCAGGGTCGGGCGTCCGAGGACCGGGTCGGAGAGGGTTACTCCTCGTCGTCGTCGTCCACGTCCTCGAAGTCGGCGTCGACGTACTCCTCGTCGTCCGCGTCGGCGCCGGGACCGGCGCCGGGGCCCGCCGCGCCGCCCGGACCGCCGGCGCCGCCCATGCCGCCGGGACCGGCGCCGCCCGCGCCGCCCGGCCCGGCCTGCGCGGCCTGGCCCTCGTACATCTGCTTGCCGATCTCCTGGAGCTCCTCGGTGAGCGCCTCGGTGGCGGACTCGATCTCGTCGGTGTCGGCGTCCTCGTCCTCGAGGACTTCCTCGACGTCCTCGATGGCCGCCTCGATGTCGGCGACGAGCTCGTCGTCGTCGAGCTCCTCCTCGTTCTCCTCGAGGAGGGTCTCGGCGCGCTGGATCGTCGTCTCGGCCTCGTTGCGGGCTTCGATCCGCTCGCGGCGGGCCTCGTCCTCTTCCTTGTGCTTCTCGGCCTCCTCTTGCATCTCCTCGATCTCCTCGTCGGAGAGGCCGACGCCCCCCTCGATGGTGATCGACTCGGCGTTACCGGAGCCCTGGTCCTCGGCCTCGACGTTGACGATGCCGTTCTCGTCGATGTTGAACGAGACCTCGATCTGGGGGGTTCCGGCGGGCGCCGGCGGGATGCCGGAGAGCTGGAACGCGCCGAGCAGCTCGTTCTCCTCGGCGATCTCGCGTTCGCCCTGGAAGACGCGGACGTTGACGGAGGTCTGGTTGTCCGCGGCCGTGGTGAACACCTTCGACTCCTCGGTCGGAATGGTGGTGTTCTTCTCGATGAGCCGCTCGAAGAGGCCGCCCTTCACCTCGATCCCGAGCGAGAGGGGAGTGACGTCGAGGAGGACGATGTCGTCGACGTCGCCGGAGAGCACGCCGCCCTGGACCGCCGCGCCGAGCGCGACCGCCTCGTCCGGGTTGACGTTCTTCTTCGGCTCCTGGCCGACGAGCTCTTCGACCTGCTCCTGGACCTGCGGCATCCGGGTAGAGCCGCCGACGAGGATGACCTCGTCGATGTCCGACTTCGAGTAGTCGGCGTCCGAGAGCGCCTGCTCGGTCGGCTCGACGGTGCGGTCGATGAGGTCGGACGTGAGGTTCTCGAACGTCGCGCGGGTGACGGACTGTTCGAGGTGGACCGGACCGCTGTCGGTCGCGGTGATGAAGGGGAGGTTGACCGTGGTCTCCTTCTTGTTCGACAGCTCGATCTTCGCCTCCTCGGCGGCGTCCTTCAGCCGCTGGAGCGCCTGCCGGTCGTCGCGGAGGTCGATCCCGTGGTCGTTCTGGAACTCGTCTGCGAGGTGGTCGATGAGCGCCTCGTCCCAGTCGTCGCCGCCGAGGTCGTTGTCCCCGTTCGTGGCGACGACTTCGTAGACGCCGCCGCCCAGGTCGAGGACGCTCACGTCGAACGTGCCGCCCCCGAGGTCGTACACGAGGACGGTCTGGTCGGACTCGTCGTCGAGGCCGTACGCCATGGAGGCCGCGGTCGGCTCGTTGACGATGCGCTCGACCTCGAAGCCGGCGATCTCGCCGGCGTCTTTGGTCGCCTGCCGCTGCTTGTCGTTGAAGTAGGCGGGGACGGTGATGACCGCCTTCTCGACGTCGTCGCCGAGGTACTCCTCGGCGTCGCGCTTGATCTTCTGGAGGATCATCGCCGAGACCTGCTCGGGCGTGTACTCCTCGTCGCCGATCTCGACGGTGTAGCCGTCCTCGCCCATGTGCCGCTTGATCGACTGGATCGTGCGGTCGGGGTTCTGGACGGCCTGGTTCTTCGCCGGCTTCCCGACGAGGCGCTCGCCGTCGTCGGCGAACGCGACGACCGAGGGGGTCGTTCGGTCGCCCTCCGCGTTGGCGATGATCTCGGGCTCGTCGCCCTCCATCACCGCGAACGCGGAGTTGGTGGTACCGAGGTCGATACCGAGAATCTTGTTGCTCGCCATCTTGCTCATATGTAGCGGCTTGTTTCGGTTAAAGGTTACTAGATGCCGCCCTGCCGCGGAACAAACGAAGCCGCTGTCGTCGTGCGATTTCTCGATCGTGTGAGTCGCTCACATCGGTGTCTTTATACAGATCCGCAAACGCAGCGGCCATCTGGGTTCGCTCGCGAGAGAGTTCGCCAGCGGGGACGCGGAACGTACGTCGAAGTCGTGGCGCAGATGCCCCGGTCCGCCGGTTCAGATCCCGCTCACGAGGTCTTCGAGCACGGCTTCGGGGTCGTCGGCCTTCGCGACGCCGGAGGCCAGCAGGACGCCGGCGGCGCCGAGTTCGCCGGCGGTCGACACGTCCTCGCCGGTCGAGACGCCGGCGCCGCAGAACACGTCGACTGCGGGGTCGACGGCCTCGGCGGCCGCGACCGCGTCCTCGACGATCCCCGGATCAGCGGTGGCGACGGAGACGTCGCCGCCGATGAGCTCCGGCGGCTCGACGGCGACCGCGTCCGGCCCGAGCGCGGCGGCGGCGCCGACCTGCGCGGGGTTGTTCGCGCAGACGATCGTCTCCAGGTCGGCGCGCTCGGCGGCGCGGACCGAGCCGTCGACGTCGGCGAGCTTCAGCCGGTTCTCCGAGTGGTTTATCAGCGTGCCTTCCGCGCCGTTGTCGGCGACGGCCTCGGCGAGCGTCGACCCCGTGTGCGAGCCGTGTGCGTTCGGTGAGACGTGCTGGCCCCACGTCTCGACGCCGGTGTCCGCGACGCGGGCGACGTCGGCCGCCTGCGGCGAGACGGCGATCCGCGCGCCGGACGCCTCGGCGACGTCGCGGGCCGCGGTCGCTACCTCGATCGGGTCGCACGGGTACGCCTTGAGGTTCACCAGGATGAACATACGCCCACTCGGGGGGCGCGGCGCAAATAGGTTCGTGCTTCGCGGCGCGCGCCTCGGTTCCCCGGACGCACCCTCGGCGCCGAGGGACGCGCCCCCGAGAGCAGAAACGACCTTATACCCCGATGCTGTGGGTCCGGGCAAGGGATGTCCCTCATCGAGCTCATCGCGGGCGTGGAGGCGCACGAGGCCACGCTGACCGTGTTCAACGCCGACCCGGCGGTGACCGACGAGCTCCGGGAACACTTCGCCGACCGCAACGTCCGGATCGTCGACGACCAGACCGCCTCCGGGCCGGAGGGGTTCGCCGTGCTGGCGCGAGACGGCGAGTTCGTCACGGCCGTGACCGTCGACGACCTGCTGTCGGGCTCCGGAGGCGACGGGACGACTGGCACGGGCGACGGGGGCGACGCTCCGGAAGGCGCGGGCGCATCCGAGGAGCGCGTCGGCCGGCCGGTGTTGGACCACCTCGACGAGACGATGTTCACCTCCTACTCCCGCGAGGACATGGTCGCCGCGTCGCGGGAGATCGAAGACCGCGCCTGGCGGGTCGGCGACGGGGCGCTCCACGCGGGGTTCCAGACGCTCGACGTGCTCACCGGGGAGGCGGACACCTACGACCTGCTCGGCGAGAAGGAGCGGCTCGACGTCCACGCGTACGCGGCCGACGAGGGCGAGGCGCCCGACGTCGAACACTACACCGTTCACGTCGGCGAGACCGCCGAGATCCGCGAGACGTGGTTCGTCGCGTACGACGGAGGCGGCTACGAGGACGCGAAGTGCGCGCTGCTCGCCGAGGAGCGCTCGCCCGGCGAGTTCTACGGCTTCTGGAGCTACGACCCGGAGACGGTCGACTACATCATCGACTACCTCACCGAGCGGTACGGCGGGTCGCAGCAGACGGACGAGGGCGGGGAGACGGTGTGATGGCCCGACCACCGGGGTTTAGCCGTGGCTCTCGGAGCCGACCGCGCAGCTGTCGGCCGCCACGCTCGTCACGACCGTTGAGGGGCGACCGGCGACGCGTCTGAGAGAGCGGTGAGCGACAGAAACGGGGCGGGGTCGGTCGCGGCGAGCGGACCGCTTAGTCCTTCCGCTTGACGACGTCGCCGAGCGTCATCGTGCCCGCGTCGTTGGTCTCCCAGTCGGCGTCGTCGGACGACTGGCCCTCGACCAGCGAGATGTCGAGCTCGCGTTCGAGCTTGCGCTGGACCTCGTCGGTCGGAAGCGTGTCGCCGCGCTCCAGCTTGCGGATGAGGCTCGCCTTCTCGTTGAGCTGGTCGGCCAGCTCCTCCTGGCTCAGCCCGCGCGACTCCCGCGCCTCGCGGATCCGCTCGTCGTAGTCGGTGGCGATCTCGTCCATGTCGTCGAACATGTCGCGGGGGCGGGTCGAACCGCCGGAGCTCCCGGACCCGCTCGACGAGCCGGACGAGCCGGACGACGAGGACGACTTCCCGGTGCTGGAGCTGGTGGAGTACTTGCCGCCGCCGGAGCTCGTCGACTCGTCGCGGACCTCTGTGCCGAAGTCCGTACACGAGCTACAGAGCTCCAGCTCGGCGCCTTCGACCTTCGTCGTCGTCAGCGAGGCCTCCTCGGCGCCGCACATCTCACACTGGGGCATACGCGACGCTAACGCTCCCGGTGGTATAAAGGGTGTGCCGCGGCGCCGCGACGAAGCGGTCGGGTTCCGGCCCCGCGGGCGAGCCGACGCGCGGTGGTCACACTCCGACCGCAATCGTGCCGCGGTCGGTACCGACTTGTCGCCGCGGCCGGCAGGGTAGGGTATGGACGTCCACGTCACGCGCTCAGAGCTCCGGGGGACCGCCCGCGCGCCGCCGTCGAAGAGCTACACCCACCGCGCGCTGCTCGCGGCCGGCTACAGCGACGGCGCGACCGTCGAGTCGCCGCTGATCTCCGCCGACACGCGGGCGACCGCCCGTGCCGTGACCGCGTTCGGCGGGTCGGTCGCGCCCGCGGGCGACGACGCGTCGACCGGCGGCGCAGCCGAGACCGAATCCGACCTCGCCGGCGCCGACGCGCTCGCTGTCGAGGGGTTCGGCGGCCGCCCCGCCGTTCCGGACGACGTGATCGACTGCGCGAACTCGGGGACGACGATGCGGCTCGTCACCGCCGCGGCCGCGCTCGCCGACGGCACGACCGTCCTCACCGGGGACGGCTCCCTCCGATCGCGGCCGCAGGGGCCGCTCCTCGACGCGCTCGGCGACCTCGGGGTCCGCGCGGAGTCGACCCGGGCGAACGGGCAGGCGCCGCTCGTCGTCACCGGCCCGCTCGAAGGCGGCGAGGTCGCGATCCCCGGCGACGTCTCCTCGCAGTACGTCACCGCGCTGCTGATGGCGGGCGCGGTCACCGACGAGGGGGTCGAGGTCGAGCTCACCACCGAGCTCAAGTCGGCGCCGTACGTCGACATCACGCTCGAACTGCTCGCCGACTTCGGCGTCGAGGCGACCCCGGTCGACGCGGCCGGCGACCCCCTCGACGGCGCCACCGGCGCCGCGGGATTCTCGGTGCCGGGCGGACAGTCGTACGAGCCCGCGGGCGGCAGCTACGCCGTGCCGGGGGACTTCTCCTCCATCTCGTACCTGCTCGGCGCGGGGGCGGTCGCGGCCGCGCCCGGTGAGACGGTCCGGATCGAGGGCGCGCGGCCGAGCGCGCAGGGCGACGCCGCCATCGTCGAGGTCGTCGAGGAGATGGGTGCGGCCGTCGACTGGGACCGAGAGGCCGGCGAGATCGCGGTCGAGCGTGCCGCCCTCTCCGGCGTGACCGTCGACGTGGGCGACACGCCCGACCTGCTCCCCACGATCGCCGCGCTCGGCGCGGTCGCGGACGGGGACACCCGGATCGAGAACTGCGAGCACGTCCGCTACAAGGAGACCGACCGCGTCTCCGCGATGGCGGAGGAGCTGGGGGAGCTCGGCGCGGAGACCACGGAGGAACCCGACGTCCTCACGGTCCACGGCTCGGAGAGCGACCTCGCGGGCGCGACCGTCGACGGCCGTCACGACCACCGGATCGTGATGGCGCTGTCCGTCGCCGCGCTCGCCGCCGAAGGGACGACCACCGTCCGCGGCGCCGAACACGTCGACGTCTCGTTCCCCGGCTTCTTCGACGCGATGGCCGACCTCGGGATGGACGTCGAGCGCGACTGACGGGCCCGGAAGGCAATAGTTATAGACGTTCGCAATTTACACAAGACTACATGGTGGCAGATAGCAGATGAGCGACGAGCCGTCGCCGAACGGGGAGAAAGGGGGACCGAACGCGGCGCTCGTCGTCGGTATCGTGTTCTCGACGATCGTGGCGCTCACCGTGATCGCGTACACGGTGACGGTGAGCGCGGTCAACCTGTTGACCGTCGACCTGCTCGCGTATCCGATCGCCGGGGTCGCACCGTTCGTCGTGATCACCGGCGCCATCCTCACGATCCCGATCATGATCCCGACGGCGCTGATCTCGATGAAGCGGCTGAGCTGACGCTGATGAGGCACCGGACACGTCGACGTCTCCGTCCCCCACTCCTTCGACGCGATGACCGACCTCGGGATGGCCGTCGAGCGCGACGGCGCGACCGGATAACCATTTATTAACAACCGGCTGTGGGGTGGCGCGTGCCTACGAGTGGCCGCCTCCGGCGGCCGCGAGGAGCACGCGCGAGGGACGCCGCGAACGCCCGAAGGGCGTGAGCGGCAGCGAGGCGCGACGCGCCTCTGGCAGCCGGTGGCTCCGCCGCCGGCGACGAGGCTGGGGAGGCGTGAGGTGGTGCGGTCACTGTACAGGGCGGAACTCAAAGGGGCAGTCGGGAGGGCGGCGCACACTCGCTGCGCTCCTCGGTCGCTCACTTCGTTCGCTCCCTGCGGTGCTTGCGTCGTCTGCGCCGCCCTCCCGACTGGGGCTTTGGAGGCATTCACCGTCGATCTGCCGGTTTCTTTTTATAAGTGAGCGGCTGGGGCTTTGGTGGTGTTCTCCGTCGATCTGCCAGCTCATTTTATAACTTATCGGCTGGGCTCTGGCGGCAGTCACCGCCACTCCGCAATCAGCGATTTATAAACGGGTGGCGGAGAGTTCGAACGTCCTCGCAGGGGGTACAAAGCCGACACCTTATCGGGACCGACGGGTACACAAGCCCGCCGGAACGAGGGGTCGATATGGACGACATCGACGTCGAACCCGTCGACCGGGTCGACGAGCCCGAGGACGAAGGTTCCGTTGAGCCGGCCGACGGCGACGAATCTCTCACTGTCGACGACGACCTCGCCGATCTCCCGGCGGGCGTCGACGCGCCCGACTACGTGCTGTACGGCGGGAAGGGCGGCGTCGGGAAGACGACGATGGCGGCCGCGACGGGGCTCGCCTCGGCCGCGGGCGGCGTCCGCACGCTCGTCGTCTCCACCGACCCCGCGCACTCGCTGTCGGACACCTACGAGGCGGAGATCCCCGCCGAGCCGGCGCGCATCCGCGAGGACGTGCCCCTGTACGCCGCCGAGATCGACCCCGACGCCGCGATGGACGAGGGGATGTTCGGCGCCGACGGCGACCCGCTCGGCGGGCTCGGCGAGATGGGCGACGCGATGGGCGGGATGGGCGGCGGCCCGGGCGGCGCCGGCGACGGGATGGCGGGCGAGGACGGAGAGGGGCTCGGCGGCCTCCTCGGCGGCACGATGCCCGGCGCCGACGAGGCGGCGGCGATGCGCCAGCTGCTGGAGTACCTCGACGACCCGCGGTTCGACCGCGTCGTCGTCGACACCGCGCCGACGGGCCACACCCTCCGGCTGCTCCAGCTGCCGGAGATCATGGACTCGATGCTCGGCCGCGTGATGAAGCTCCGCCAGCGCTTCTCCGGGATGATGGACGGGATCAAGGGGATGTTCGGCGGCGGCGACGACGAGCCCGACCCCTCGGCCGACCTCGAGGAGCTCCGCGAGCGCATCGAGCGCCTGCGGGCCGTGCTCCGGGACCCCGACAAGACCGACTTCCGGGTCGTGATGATCCCCGAGGAGATGAGCGTCGTCGAGTCCGAGCGGCTCGTCGCGCGCCTCGACGAGTTCGGCATTCCGGTGGACACGCTCGTCGTCAACCGCGTGATGGAGGGCGTCGGCGACGTGACCGGCGACGGAGCGGCCGGGATCGACCCCGACTGGGTGGTCGAGCCGAACCCCGACACCTGCGAGTTCTGCGCGCGACGCTGGGAGGTCCAACAGAACGCGCTCCGGGAGGCGACCGACCTGTTCCGCGGCCGCGAGGTGAAGCGGGTGCCGCTGCTCGCGAACGAGGTGCGCGGCGAGGCCGCGCTGCGGGTCGTGGCGGCCTGTCTGAACTGAGCGGCCCGGGGGCTTGACTCCCCTCCACTCCTGTCCCCGCTACTCGGGCGCGCTCCCGAGCAGCCGGTCTCGGACCAGCTCCGCTACGCCCGTGAGATGCGCCTGTCCGAAGAGGCCGACGAGGACCGCGCCGATGGTGTTGTAGGTGAGATCGGAGACGGTGTCTTCGAGCCCGTGCTGCGCGAGCGGCATGTCGATGCCCGTCTCCGTCGCGACGATGTCGAGCCCGAACTCGAACAGCTCCCAGAGCACGCCGAAGGCGAGCACGACGACGACGATGAAGACGAACGCGAACCGCGGCGGGATGCGGATGCCGTCGCTGTGGAGGTCGACCGCGCGCAGCGTCGTGTACCCGACCGCGGCGACGAGCGAGGCCGACAGCGCGTGCGTCATGTGGTCCCACCACTCGACGCGGGCGTAGAACCCGGCGGACCCGACCGTGTGGAGGAACACCGCCATCGTGATCCACAGGGCGAGCCACGGGTCCAAGGGGAGGTCGTACCGGCGCTCCAGCGTCGCCGGGATCAGCGTGACGAGGAAGGCGATGATCCCGTTGCTTATCGCCTTCTGTTCGCCCGCGAGGAAGCCGTACGCGACGATGGCGACGAGCAGGACCTGCATCGCGCCCGTGAGCCGCCGCTGCGACGCGAGCGAGGGACGTGGGAGCAGCGTCATCGGCGCACCACCCGCCGGATGACGCGGCGGAGGCGGCGCCCGCGCCGCCGGAAGTACCCGTCGAAGAGGAGCCCCGCAGCGATCCCCGCCAGCGTGACGTAGATCCACTCGATCATCAGCGCGTCGTTCGTCGTCAGGAACTCGGTGCCGACGCGCTGGTCGAGGTTCCAGCGCAACACCGTCCACACCGCCGCCGTCGCCAGCGTCGCCATGACGACGAAGGCGACCGCGAACCAGTGGGTGAACCGCAGGGCGGTGAACATCTGGAGGTCGACGGCGATCACGAGCGCCAGTGCGGCGATGGCGATGTACGTCGCGAACGTGCCCAGCTCGCCGCCGAACACCGCCCGCACGAGGACCGGTAACAGCGCCAGTCCGACCAGCTCCGCCGGCAGCATCGCCCGCCAGTCCCGCGCCGCGACGGTCGGCGCGAGCACGACCGCGCCGAGGCCGACGACGATGACCGCCGAGAGCAGGTCGTAGTCGAGCGCGCTCTCGACCAGCACCCCCGCCAGGACCGCGATCATCGCCCACGCGGCGACGGCGTTGAGCCGGCCGTCGCGGACCAGCTCCGTCAGCCGGTCCTCGACCGCCTCCAACCTGTCGGCCAGGTCCTCGTCGTGTTCCGCGTCACCGACGTCCGCCTCGGAGCCGGCGTCGGCGTCGCGGCGTCGGTCTCCGTCCATGTCCGATACGGAGGCCGGGGAGGGTTATAAGCTGTCGCTCCCGGCCGATCCCGGACGCGGCCGGCCCGCGCGCCGGACCCGACGGACGGCTCCGAACCCGGCTTCGAACGGACGCCCTTTTATCTTCCACGACCGTTCGGTTCGTATGAACTGTCGGCGGTGTGGGACCCCGCTGGAGAAGCCGGGGGACTACTGTCTGACCTGCAACACCGCCAACGCCGACGCCGTCGTCGCGGAGTTCGAGACCGACCGCGCGCACCTGACGCTGCTCGACGAGGACGACGTCGTCGGCGAGACGACGGTCACCACGCGCCCGGAGGAGGGCGAGCGACTGAGCGAGGTCCAGCTGCGGAACTTCGCGGGCCGGGTCGCCGACGAGATCCGACGGAAGCGTCCCGATACCGTCTACGCCGCCGGCGAGCGCGAGCCGCTCCGCGAGACGCGCGCGCAGCTCCACCACGAGTTCTACCGCGTCCCCGACGGCGGCGCGAGCGGGAGCGGTGGGGCCGGCGAGCGCGGCGCGGCGACCGGGGGCGGCCCCGCGGACGCCGACCGCGAGGCGGACGTGACCCCGGTCGTCGCGTGGGTGCTCGACCGGCGCGGCGACCGGTCGCTGGCGGTCGTCGAGACCCCGCCGCGCGAGAAGATCGGCGGGTCGCACTCGACGCTCATCGGCGACCGCAAGGGGCGGAAGGCCGTCCAGACCGTCGCGGAACACCCGCACGTCAAGAAGATCGTCCCCGGACCCATCGACGCCGGCGGGACGGGCTCGCGGACGGGCCTCCGCGCGAAGGCGACGCGCGCGGGCGCGAACGGCAACGTTCGGCTCCTCTTGCGCGACGGCTCCAGCGTTCAGGAGAACCGGATCGTCACCACGGCGATGGACCGCGAGACCGGCGAGCGCGTCCGCGAGGACCTCAACGAGGCGCTCCGCGACGCCGAACTTCAGGACGCGTAGCCGCGAGCCACGGTCCCGGTCGGGTCTCGGCCCCAGTGTTCGGATCTGTGCCTCGATGCGTCGATCTCGGGCGTGCGGCCCGGAATCGACCGCTACCGACCGCCTCTCTGTCGCGAGGTTTTTCAGGAAACCGGGCGTTGCGAGCGGTGTGAGTTCCCTCGCTACGCTCGGTGCGGGCGTCGTCTTCGGCCTGGCGCTCGCGGCGCCGCCCGGCCCGATGAACGCGGTGATCGCCGAGGAGTCCGTCCTCCGCGGGCGCCTCGCCGGCTTCCGGGCGGGGCTCGGCGCGGCGACCGCCGACGCGATCTTCTTCGTCCTCGCGTACGTCGGCGTCGTCGCGGTCGTCGAGTCGTTCCCGCTGTTACAGGGCGCGATGGTCGCGGTCGGCGGCGTCTTGATGCTGTACTTCGCCGTCGGCGCGGCGCGGGGCGCGCGCGCGTCGTTCCGCCCGACCTCGGGCGAGGAGCCGATCGCCGCGGAGGGGAAGGGGTTCCGCAAGGCGCTGGTGCTCGCCTTGACGAACCCCTACCAGGTGCTGTTCTGGCTGACGATCGGCGTCGGCCTCCTCCAGCCGGGCGAACTCGACGTGCTCGCCCGGCTCCCCGTCGTCGGCGCGGACCTCGCCGGGACGCTCGTGGTCGCCACCGGCTCGCCGGCGCTCATCGGCGGGTTCTTCCTCGGCGTGCTGACGTGGATCGTGAGCTTCCCGACCGGGCTCGTCGCCGCCGAGCGCCGGATCGAGACGTTCGCGCCGCTCGTCGCCGTCGGCTCCGCCGTCGTGCTCGCCGGCTTCGGCGTTTACTTCCTCTACGACGCCGCGACGACGCTGGCGGCGCTCGGCGCGTAGCGGGCGCGACCGACGTCGATCGCCGCGCCCGCTGGCGCGACCGATTTACCGCCTGCGCCGCCGGCGCGACGCGCGCGAGCGTGCCGCGACCGGCATGGACAACGGCTTTGACCCGTCGGCGCGACCGACCCGTATGTTCGAGAAGACGACGTGGATCAAGCTCCCGCGGAACGTCCTCGTGGGACACGACGTCATCGACGACCTCGGCGAGGCGGTCGGCGAGCTCTACCTGACGGGGCGGCCGCTGATCGTGACGAGCCCGACGCCCAACGAGATCGCCGGCGACCGCGTCCGCGCGCAGTTCGACGACCCCGCGACCGCGGTGGTCGAGGAGGCGTCCTTCGACGCCGTCGAGGAGCTGAAGGCGACGGCAGAGGCCGTCGACCCCGGCTACCTGATCGCCCTCGGCGGCGGGAAGCCGATCGACATCGCGAAGATGGCCGCCGACCACCTCGACGTCGGCTTCGTCTCCGTCCCGACGGTCGCCTCCCACGACGGCATCGTCTCCGGGCGCTCCTCGATCCCCGAGGGCGACACCCGTCACTCGGTCGCGGCCGACCCGCCGCTCGCCGTCGTCGCGGACACGACGCTGCTCGCGGAGGCGCCGTGGCGGCTCACCACCGCGGGCTGTGCGGACATCATCTCCAACTACACCGCGGTGAAGGACTGGCGGCTCGCCCGCCGCCTCCGCAACGTCGAGTACAGCGAGTACGCGGGCGCGCTCTCGGAGATGACCGCGGAGCTGCTCGTCGAGAACGCCGACATGATCCGCCCGGGCCTCGAGGAGTCCGCGTGGGTGGTCGTGAAGGCGCTCGTCTCCTCCGGCGTCGCGATGTCGATCGCCGGCTCCTCCCGGCCCGCCTCCGGCGCGGAACACCTCATCTCCCACCAGCTCGACCGGATCGCGCCCGGCAAGGCGCTCCACGGCCACCAGGTCGGCGTCGCCTCGATCATGACCGAGTACCTCCACAGCGGCGAGAACGGGCGGTGGAGCGCCATCCGCGACGCCCTCGACGAGCTCGACGCCCCGACGACGGCGAGCGAGCTTGGGATCGACGACGCGGAGCTGCTCGCCGCCCTGACGAGCGCCCACGAGATCCGCGACCGCTACACCATCCTCCAGGGCGGGATCAACGAGGAGGCCGCGATAGAGGTCGCGACCGCGACGGGCGTCATCGACGAGTGACCCCGCGCTCGGCGCGCGCCGCGGCGAGCGCCCCAGACGCGAACCGCACCACGATCGGCCCCGACGAGTCGGCCTCGGTCGGCGCACGCTTCCGGCGACGGCGTCCGCCCTCGAAAGGTCAATAACGCTCCCGGGAGTACAACTGATATGTCCACCGCCAGCGTTCGCGAGCGGGCCAAGGAGCGGGCCACCGCGATAACCGTCCTCCTCACCGTCGTCGGCTACGGCGCCGTCGGCGGCGTGTTCTTGGTGCCCGAGTTTCAGGCGCTGTTCCCGACGCTCACCCAGGAGACCGTGAACCTCCTCGCGCACGCCATCGCCGTCGTCAACACGGTCACCGTGATCACCCTCTCGCTCGGGTGGTACTGGATCCGCAACGACGAGGTGAAGAAACACGCGGCCGCGATGACGACCTCGTTCGGCCTCATCCTCCTGTTCCTCGGGATGTACCTCCCGAAGGTCGCCGGCGGCGGCACCAAGGAGTTCGTGCTGGACTCGGCGTACGCCTGGGTCCCGCTGTGGGACTGGGTGTACCCCGCGTACCTGATCATGCTCGCGATCCACATCATCCTCTCCGTCGTCTCCGTCCCCGTCGTCCTCTACGCGATCGTCCTCGGGCTCACGCACAGCGAGCGGGAGCTGCGGACCGAGACGCCCCACCGGCGCGTCGGCCGGATCGCCGCGAGCGCGTGGATCCTCTCGCTCGCCCTCGGGGTCGTCACCTACCTCCTCTTGAACCACCTGTACGACTCGACGTTCGCCGCCGCCGAGGCCGCGACGGTCCTCCTCCCGGCCGTGCCGGTCTGACCGCCACCGCCCCCGATCGCCCGTCGCCTCGTTCCCCGCTTCCGGCCGCCCCCGCCGCCACCGAAACGCTTGAGCGGCGGCCGCGACACCCACACCCATGACAGAGTGGATCGGCGAGACGTTCACGAGCGACGCGGGCTGGAACCACCTCCTCGACCTCGTCGACGTCGGCGACCGGACGGCCGGCTCGGCGGGCGAGCGCGAGGCCTTGGAGCTGACCCGCGACGCGTTCGCCGACGCGGGCGCGCGAAACGCGGCGATAGAGGAGTTCGGGATTCAGGGCTGGGAGCGCGGCGACAGCGCGGTCCGGGACCCGACGACCGACGAGCCGGTCGCGGTCGGCCCGAACGAGTGCATCGCGCTGCCGCGCAGTCCCAGCGGCGAGGCGACCGGCGAGTTCGTCGACCTCGGCTACGGGGTCCCCGGGGACTTCGAGGCCGACTTGGAGGGGAAAGTCGTGATGGCCTCCTCGGACACACCTGACTCGGTCGACCGGTTCGTCCACCGCCGCGAGAAGTACTACCGCGCGGTCGACGCCGGCGCGGCCGCCTTCGTCTTCGCCAACCACGTCGAGGGGACGCTCCCGCCGACCGGGAGCGTCGGGACCGCCGACGACCCGATCGGAGCGATCCCGGCGGTCGGCGTCTCGAAGGAGACCGGCGCCCGCCTCTCGCGACGGAACGAGGGTGACGACCTGACCGTCGCGGTCGACTGCGAGACACCGACCGCGACGAGCGGGAACGCGGTCGCCGAGCTGGGGCCCGACACCGACGAGCACCTGATCGTCTCCTCGCACGTCGACGCACACGACCTCGCGGAGGGCGCCATGGACAACGGGGCCGGGACCGCCACGATCGTCGAGGTCGCGCGGGCGCTCGCGGCCCGCGAAGACGAGCTCGACGTGAAGGTGCGGTTCGCCGCGTTCGGCGCCGAGGAGGTCGGCCTCGTCGGCTCGTCGGTGGCGGCCGAGGCCGCCGACAGAGAGGCGGTCCGCGCCGTGGTCAACGTCGACAGCAACGTGTTCGGCCGGACGCTCCGGCTCGACCACCACGACTTCGACGCGCTGGCGGCGGCCGCCGAGCGCGTGAGCGACCGCTTCGATCACCCGGTCTCGACCGGCGAGGAGCTGGTGCCCCACAGCGACCACTGGCCGTTCGTGAAGCGGGGGATCCCCGGGTACATGGTCTCCGGCGAGACCGAGGGGCGCGGCTGGGGCCACACCCACGCGGACACGCTCGACAAGCTGGAGTCGCGGAACCTCCGGGAGCAGGCGATCCTCCTCACCGAACTCGTCGTCGACCTCGCCGAGGCGGACGCGTCGATCCCGCGCCGGGACACCGACGAGATCGCCGCGGCGCTCGAAGCAGAGGGGAAGGCGACGGGGATGAAGCTCACCGGCGACTGGACGTTCTAAGCGGAGGGCGGAAAGGGAAGCCGCGGTCGGGGGCGGAGTCCGTCAGGCGACGACGAACTGGTTCCAGATCCCTTCGACGACGAAGAACAGCGCGAAGTACGACGTCCACACCAACACGACGAGCGAGGCGGCGATCGAGCTCTTCGGCGCCTCGATCTCCATGTCGTTGCGGGCCTCGACGTTGCGTGCCTCCAGCTCGAAGAAGTCGGCGATGAACATCGCCAGCACGAGCACCGCAAGGATCGTCCCTCTCACGGGCGAGTCGAGGATGAAGAGGAACGAGAGGAGGACGAGCCCGACGTTGGTGAACACGTGCGGCGTGTACGCCTCCACGCTGTCGGCCTCCTGTCCCTGATCGACGTGTCGCCTGTGCGCGAGGTGCCGGGTCGCGAGGTTCGCGACGGTCATCACGAAGATCGCGTACGGCAGCGCCGGCCCGGCGGCCGCCAGCCAGCCGAGGGGAACGAGGAACTGCAGTGGGTCCATATCCACCATTTCCGTTCACGACGTATTAGAGTGTTTCCGATCGGCGCTCCCGCGACGGGGTCGCGGACGCCGCGGGGCGCGGGGGAGTGGCCCCTCACTCCGCCGTCGCCGAGAGGAGGTCGACCGTCGTCGCGACCTCGACGCCGACCGCGCGGTGCGGCTCGACGGTCCCGCGGCGATCGCCGTCAACGACCAGCGCGACCGGTTCCTCCTCGCGCTCGACCGTGACGCGGACACCCCCGCTCGCGACCCACGTGTCGGGGCGAGTCGTGAACGGCGAGACGGGGACGACCGAGAGGCCGCCGCCGGGCGACACCACGGGCCCCCCGGCCGCCGCCGCGTAGCCGTCGCTGCCGAGCGGCGTCGCGATCACGGCGCCGTCCGCGCGCACCGAGACCGACTCCCCGTCGGAAAAGGCGATCCCGTACTCGGAGATCCGGGCCGGCTCCGCCGTCACGAAGGCGACGTCCGCGGCCGCGAATCGGCGCGGGGCGTCGCCGGCGCCGTCGACCGCCAAGACCGGGTGCGCGACGCGAGAGAATCCGTCGACCGCGCTCGCCGACCCGCCGAGTCCGTCGACGACCCCCGCGACGCGCTCGGTCCCGCGGTCCGGGTCGACCGCGTGACGACCGTCCCCGACCGGGAGGATCGGAGCCGACCGCGCGTCTCCGGTCGCGGCCGCGCGCATCGCCTCCCGGAGCGCGGCGTCCCCGACGGCGACGACCGCGTCCGCCTCGGTGCGGTCGACGAGACGGGCGCCCGCGCCGTCGACCGCCGATCGGATCGCCGCCGCCGGGTCGCCGTCGCCGAGAACCGCGAGGCGGCGCGTCGGCTCACTCATGCGCGAGGCTGGGCGAGCGGCGGTGAAAAGCTCTCGGTTCGTCGGCGAGAGGCGTCGGCGTCGCTCTCAGGGGACCGAACTGACGGAGAAAGCGAGACGAGAGAGTTCGGTTCAGTTCGCGGCCGCGTCGTCGTCGCCGCCGTCCAAGGCGTCGCGGAGCTGCCGGCTGGCGGGGATGAGCACCCAGAACGTCAGCGCGCCGAGGACCATCAGCCAGAACAACACGTCGCCCGCGAGCAGGCCGACCTCGCCGTACGCCGTGTTCACGCCCTCCGCCGGGTTCACGAGCTGTGACACCTGGTAGTACGACGGCGTCCGGTACCAGCCGCCGAAGGTGATCCACCCGAGACCGCCGATCGTGAACAGGGCGAAGCCCTTCATGAACTCGTCTGCCATTACCTCACGTTTCGCTGGAGTCGTCTTGAGACTTTCCCATCCCTTGTCCGCGGAACCGGGTCCCGAGCACGTACACGGCGGTCCCGAGGACGATGAAGCCGACGCCGGTGATTGCCATTATCGCCACGAGCACGTCCTCCGGCGGCAGGATTCCGGCGCTGTCGAGCAGGTAGACGATGGTCGTCCGGACGAAGCTTATCTGAAGCGTCGCGGCGTCGATGAGCGTGAACCCGACGAGGTAGGTGACGACCGCGGCGAGCGTCGAGAAGACGGTGACGGCCTTGTACAGCCGGAATGGGACGACGACCTCTCGGCCGCTCGGCCCCTCCCGCGGGCCCGTCGGCTCGTTGCGCGGGTCCTCGTCGTCGTCGGCCGCGATCGGGTCGCCGGTCTCATCGAACGACTGCGAGGCGTCGCCGTCTGTTGAGGATGACATGGGTGATACGGGGCGTCGGAACGGAGTGGATGTGGACCGCGACCGCGCTCCGGTCGCGGTCGCAACGGAGGTTCGCCGTTACTTCGGCGGCCGCAGCATGTAGTACCGCCGGTTGAGGTCGTACATGTACCCCTCGCGCATCGTTTTCAACACCGCGTAGGTGATGACGCCGCCCGCGACGGGGAGCATGAACACGAGCGAGAACAGCAGCTCGAGCGGGACCGGGAAGAAGTTCTGGATGGCTAGCACCGCCAGCGTGATCGCCAGGATGACGCCGGTTACGCCGAGCGCGGCCCACCCCGGCTCCTCGACGGGGCGCCGTGCGTTGCCCTTGTTGAGGAAGGGGACGAGCGTGATGACGCCGAAGATGGCGCCGTGGGCGATGAGCCCGTACAGCTCGTTGGACACGACGATGTTACCGCCCAACACCGCGAGCTCGGGGTTGATCGGGCTGAGCTTCAGTAGGCCGAACGACCAGTAGAGGTACCAGTCGGGCAGGATGATCGCCGGCGTGGAGCCGGGGTTCGCCGGGTCGCCGAAGTGGGACGGCAGGATCGAGGCCACGAGCAGGATGACCCCCAGGAAGAACGAGGTGATCGCGAGGTTGCGGATCGTCTCGTGGGGCCACGTCGGGAAGCCGAGCACGTCGCGCTCGACGTACGTCGACTCCGTCCGCAGGTCCTCGTCCTCGCGGCGGGAGCGCTCGAAGTACTGGTAGGTGAGCTGCGCGAGCCCCTGGCTGCGCTCCTTCCGCTCGGACCAGGTCGGCGTCTCGTCGTCCGGCGGGACCGTCGCCGGCGGGCCGCCGTCGGTCCGCGCCTCGTCGTCGGTGCCTCCGTCCGTCATGGCTGTGGTGTCGTCGGTCATTGGATTAGTGCGGCTCCGCGATGCCCTGCACCCAGACGATGCCGACGTGGATCGCGATGAGCGCGGTGACCACGAACGGCAACACGAACACGTGCAGGATGTACATTCTCACGAGCGTCGCCTGTCCGAGGGTGAAGCCGCCGAACAGCAGCTGGGCCGCCCACTCGCCCACGATGGGGGTCGCGAGGGCCAGCTCGACGCCGATCTGCGCCGCCCAGAAGGACAGCTGCTTCCACGGGAGCACGTACCCGGAGAAGCCGAACAGCAGCGTCAGGGCGATGAGCACGACGCCGAGGATCCAGTTGACCTCGCGCGGCTCCTTGTACGCGCCGGTGAAGTAGACGCGCAGCATGTGGAGGAACACCGCCGCCACCATGAACTGCGCCGCCCAGCGGTGGATCGACCGGAGCATGAAGCCGAACTGGACGTCTTTCATGATCATCACCATCGAGTCGTACGCGGCGGTTGGGTCGCCCTGCGCCGCCGCGCCCGCGGTCGACGGCGCGTAGTAGAACCCGAGCAGCGCGCCCGAGACCGCCGCGAGCAGATACGCGATGATGGAGAGGGACCCGAGCGAGTACAGCGGGTACCAGTACCAGAACTTGTTGTCGAGGTCGTACTGCTCGGTGTGGCTCTTCGGCATCTGGAGGTTCGCGCGGTAGTACATCGTCTCCAGCAGCTCGAGGTAGTCGACGATGCGGAGCCGCTTGTCCAGCCAGATGAGCGTGGTCAGGAACGCCGTCTCGATGGCCGTGAGGTCCTGACTCTTGAGCCACGCGTTGTGGTCCATGTCGTCTTGTTTTTTCAGACTCATTGTCGAATCACTTCTTGTAGTACGGGTACACCGCGCGCTTCAGCGTCTCCGCGAGGCCGCCGGTGTCGATGCCTTTGCCCTCCTTGTCCTCTTCGCGGACGTACAGATCCTCCCACTTGCGGCGGCGCTTTTTCACGATCATCACGTCCGGCAGGAACTCCTTCCGGTACAGGAGAAGGATGAACGCGAGATCAATAAAGATGAAGGCCAACAGCGCGCCGACGTACATGTTCCCCGCCTCCGTCGACGCCCACGCGGACATCAGTCCGTAGGTGAACAGGGCGACGAACACGACCTCGATGACGGTGAGGAGGACGATCGCGATCGCGGCGGCGGTGCTCTCGCGGGCCGGCTCGTACCGGTGGATGTCACCGTACGAGGAGCCGCCGGAGCTCATCTGGCACCTCCGTGGCCCGTGTGGGCCGACTCGCCGTATTTGAGCATGTAGAACGTGAACACGAACGTCATCCCGATGCCGAGCATCGCGGAGATCCCGACCCAGTGAGCGTGGAGGGGGACGCCGACCTTGGCGATGTCCTCCGGCCACCCGGTGCTCGCGCCGCCGACCTCGACGGTGGCGACGTCCTCGCCGACGGCGATGCCGCCGTGCATGCCGACCGCGGTGTGGGGGACGCAGTGGTAGTGGGTGATGCCGGCGTCCTCGCTCGACGTCTCGTACTCGTAGGTGTACCCCTCCTCACCGACGGGGTTCCCGCTGTCGAGGCTGGCCGGGCCGCCGTCGTCGACCGTCTGGACGTTGTGGTCGCCGCCGTTCCCGGTCCACTCCCAGACGATGGTCGTTCCCTCGTCGACCCACACGAGGGTCGGATCGAACGCGAGGCCGTCGCTGCCGGCGCCGACCGAGATGGTTACCTCGTCCTGGCCGCGGGCGTCGGTGTACGACCCGACGTTGCCGTCGGCCGCCCCGCTCGGCCAGTCGGGCTGTACCTCCTGTGCAGCCACCGTTCCGGTCGCCCCGGCGGAGGCCGCGACGGCGGCGGTCGCGCCGCCGGCCGTCCGCACGAAGTCCCGCCTTTTCATACACTCTCACTCGGGACGGGGTTCGCTTAAACCCACCGACTGAAACCGCCGACGTGGAGGAGGTCTCGGGGGCTGAAACCGTCGAAATCGTCGGATTAATTCTCTCGGTCGCGCTCCGTTGCGTCGGCGTCCTCGTCGGTCACGACGCCGTCTTCGACGGGGACGAACCCGGGCCGCTCCTTCGCCTCGCGGAGCGCGCGCAGTCGGTCCCGGTACTCCTCCGAGCGGAACCGGTCCGAGAGCCGCGCGTTCGCCACCATCGCGAAGAGGAAGAGACCGATCAAGAGGAAGACGGCGCCCATCGCCGGCGCGACGATCGTCCCGAGGTCGGCCACGGCGCTCGCGACGAGGAGCGCCGCGCCGGCGAGCACCTGGACCGCGGCGACGGCCTGCACCACGAGGTTGCCGAACTCGCCGGAGCCCTCCGGGACGCTGTCCGGGTGCGGGAGCGACCAGTCCTCGGGCGGTTCGGGCACCTCGTACGACTCCATCGCCGCGAGCGCGACGACCGGCTCGATGTCTCGAAGCACCGTCCCCTCGCCGCGTACCTCGCCCGTGGGACGGATGATCGCGTATCCCTCGTCGGAGTAGACGAGGATGCGCTCCTCGCCGTCCTCGCGGACGCGCTCCAAGACGCCGAACACGTCGCGGGTCGCGATCCGGGACTTCAGCTCGGCGTCGACGCGGTCGAGGAGCCGGTCGCCGGTGATCCACGTGTCCGGGTCGAACGCGGCGTCCCACTCCTCTGCGCTCATCTGCGCCATGTCGGAGGGCCCGAAGTCGTCGAAGTCGTACTCCGACTCGACGCGCTCGCGGAGGGCCTCGATGTCGGTCTCGTCCGCTCGCGTCCCGTCGGCGTCGGGCGCTCCGGGCTCGCCGTCGTCGGGTGCCGTGCGGTCGTCCGAACCGTCGGCCGCCGGATCGGGCGACTCCTCCGGCGGCGACTCCGACTCCGACCGCGTCGAGGTGTCCTCCATCACCTCGGCGCTACGTGCTCCTGACGCTAACTGTTTTCGTCCGCGCCCGGCCGCCGGGGGCCCGGGACCGCACGTCCGGAGACGGCGTCGCCGGACGCGGATCGCGGGGCTTTACGCGCCGGAGCACGTAGCCGCTCGCATGGTCGACGAGTCGGTCATCGCGGCGCTCGCCGGGGTGTCCGTGACGACGAGCCTCCCCTTCCTCCTGTACGGCGCCTGGATCATGATCGACGCGGAGACGGTGTCGTGGAACGTGCTGATGCGGCACCTGCGGTACATCGTCGCGGGACTGGTGCTCACGACCGTCCCCATCGTCGGGTGGATGATCCCGCGCGTCCTCGATCAGCTGACCGGGATGGCCATCGTCCACGCCTTCTTCGGCATCCAGGCGTACGCCCTCCTGGCGTTCGCGCTCACCGGGATCGTGCGGATCTTCCAGGCGAAGCGGAACGCGGACGCCTACGAGGACCGCGACGTCGACATCGACGAGATCCACGAGGACATGGGCCACTGGCGGAAGCGGCTCCGCGCCGGCGTCGCCGGCTTCATGCTCCTGTGGCTGTGCGCGTGGGTGACCGGGCTCTACCGGCTGTACACGCTCCACCTCGCGTCGATGATCTGACCGCGGCGCCCCGGCGAACGGTCCGTTTGTCGCGCGTCGAAACCCGTCTCCCCGACCGACAGGTTCAATCTTGGTTTGCTCGTAACAGGGGTATCGTGGCAGTCACCTTCGACCTCTTCGGGACCCTCGTCGACGTCGAGTACCCGTCCGACCCGGCGGAAGCGGTCGCGCGCGAACTGGAGTCCCGCGGCGTGACGGTCCCCGACGACTGGCACGTCGCGTACGGGGAGCAGCACGTCGAGGCGCCGGCCGGCGCGGAGGTCCCCCTCCCCGCGCACGTCGCCCGCGCGCTCGACTCCCGCGGCGTCGACGCGGAGCAGAACGTCGCCAGACACGCCGTGATCGCGGCGTTCGACCCGGACGTGACCCGGCGCGACGGCGCGATCGACGCGGTCCGGGGCGCCGGTGAGCGCGGGCCGGTCGGGCTGCTCTCGAACTGCGCCGTCCCGGAACTCGTCCCGCGGACGCTGATCCGCGCCGGGCTCCGCGGCGAGTTCGACGCGGTCACGACGAGCGTCGGCTGCGGCTGGCGCAAACCCCACCCCTCCGCGTTCGAGGCCGCGGCGGAGGCGCTGGACACATCGACGACCGCGCTCGTCCACGTCGGCGACGACGCGGAGACCGACGGGGGGATCGTCGCCGCCGGCGGCCGCTTCGTCGACGTGACGGAGACGCCGCTGTCCGAGGTCGTCGGCGAACTCGAAGCGGAGCCGTAGGCGGTTCGACGGAGGCAGGGCGGCTGCGGGCGAGCTACTCGAACTCGCGGTCCGCCAGCCGTGCCCGCCACGCCTCGCCCACCCGACCCTCCGAGACCAGCTTCTCGACGTGCGCCGCGACCGTCGCCAGCGCGAGGTCCCGCACGCCGGAGAGGTCCTTCTCGTAGGCGCCGTCGACGACCGCGTCGAGGTCCGCGGCGCCGCCATCGATCGCGGCGATCACGTCGCGCTCGCGGGCCAGTCTGTGGTCGATCAGTCGGTCGCACGTCGCCTCGGGATCGTCGATCGCCGGTCCGTGACCCGGGAGGAGTCGGTCGTAGCCGGCGTCGCGCACCCGTTCGAGGCTTTCGAGGTACGCAGACAGGTCCCCCTCGGGCGCGGCGACTGCGACGCTCCCCTCGGCGACGGCGAGGTCGCCGCAGCACAGCACGGAGCGGGCTTCACCCGTCGGGTCTCCGGCCGCGAACGCGACGTGGTCGGGCGCGTGCCCCGGCGCGTCGACGACGCGGACTCCGGTGTCGGCCACCGTCTCGCCCGGCGCGACCGTCTCGTCGGGGTCGACGCCGGCCGCCGCGGCGAACCGGTCGGCGTGCCCCTCGCGGGCGACGACGGTCGCGTCGGTCAGGGCGGCGTACTCCCCGACCGCGCCCACGTGGTCCGGGTGGGCGTGGGTGACCGCGATCGCCTCGACCGACGGGGCGGCCGCGTCGGCCGACCCCCGCTCCGCGAACGCGGCGTCGAGCGCGTCGGTCCGCGCCGCCGGGTCGACGAGGAGCCCGTCGAGCAGGTACGCGTTCGTGGTCTCACCGGGGGCGCGCGTGTCGACGGGGACCTCGACGCGGGTGACCGCGGGGTCGTCGCCTGACTTCGGACCATCGCCCGACTTCGGACCGTCGCCCGACATCGCTCAGTCTCCGCGCCCGAGCGACGAACGCGCGGCCGGGCCCGGGCCGGAGCCGGGGCGCTCGCGGCCGGGGATCGGCACGTCGGTGTCGCCGGCGACCGCGTACGCCGCGAGGTCGGCCACGCCGTCGTCGACCGCCTCGACCGACTCGTAGGGCCGCCCGACCACGATGTCGCCGGCTCGGCTCCGGTTGATCCCCGGGATCGCGGTCAGCTCGTCCATCGAGGCCGCGTTGACGTCGAGCGGGTACGGGACGCCCGTCACGGAGCGGTACCCGTGGTCGGTGATCGCCACGTCGATGGTCGTACCGAGTTCGCGCTCGCCCGGAACCGCCACGAGGAGCGCGTAGGTGCCCAGCTGGCGCCCGAACGTCTTGCCGTCCTGGTGGTACTCGAGGTGGAGGTCGGGCAGGACGGTCCCCGGCGGGACGACGCGGTCGAGCATCGGGTTGTCGACGGTCTCGCGCACCTCGCGCTTGTACGCCTGGAACTGGTCTTTGTGCTCCTGTGCGACGTCCGCGCCCGTCTCCGCCATCTCCGTGCCCGCGAACGCCATCACCTGCCGGATGTTGATCCGGCGGAGCATCAGCCCCTCGTCGTACACCGTCCGGAGGAACTCCTTGTTGTGCTCGTACGTCTCCGGGCGCTCGCCCGCGAGCCCGTGGACGAGGTTGATCCCGGGGAGCAGCTTCGGCAGCCGCGGCGAGGCGTCCGGCCCGGTCGAGGGGCCGGTGACGCGCGTCGGGTCGCCGGGCGTCGTCTCCGGCGCGTCGCCCGGCCGCCAGCCGCCCTCCTCGTTGACGACGCGGACGGCCTCCAGGCACTCCTCGGCGGTGACGAGCAGGTTGTTCTGCTCCTGAACCACGGGGTCGGCCGATTCGAGGCCGAAGGCGGCCGTGTCGCCGGGCGTGTTGTGCTCGGCGATGACGCGGATCGCCTCGCGGGAGGCCTCGGGGTAGTCCGTGATCGTCACGGGGTTCATGTTGTCGAGGTGAAGCGTCCGGAGGTCGGGCGCGACCTCGCGGATCCCGCCGTACAGCTCCCGCAGGGCGTCGGGGTTCGGCGCCTCGCCGTCGCCGCCGAACGCGAGGATGTCGGCCTGCCGCCCGAGCCGGAAGTGTCTGACTCCCCGGTTCGAGAGCGCGTCGACCTCGCTGACGACGGAGCCGGGAGTCCGGAACGCCGGGTCGCCGTACAGCGGCTCCGTACAGAACGAACAGCGGTACGCGCACCCGCGGGAGGTCTCCATCTCGCAGATGAGGTAGTCGGGGTGGTTCGGGTGCTGCTCGACGACGAACGCCCCCTGCCGGGCCCAGCGGTCGACCTCCTCGTTCGTCCGCATCCGGTTGCCGTACCCCTCAAGCCCCTCGCGGACGAGGTCGTGGGCCGCGGCCTCGACGTCGCCCATCGCGACGAAGTCGTAGTCGAGGTCGTCGCGCTGCGTCTCCTGTGCGCCCGCGTTCTCCTCGCCGACCCCGAACCGAACCGGGCCGCCGAGCAGGGTCACGCCGTCGGCCGTCCAGCCGAGTTCGCGCACCTCGTCCGGCTCGGCGGGGGTACCGCCGACGTACTTCCCGGGCACCGTCATCCCGCCGACGTACACCATGAGGTCCGCGTCAGCCACGTCGGCGTGTTTGCTCCGGTCGTCGCGGAGCTCGTCGATGGTGTGATACGTGATCTGTGACTCCGGGACGCCCGCGTCGACGAGCGCGCCGGCCGTGTACCGGGGGTACGTCGAGAGGTACGGCGGGACGCCGAAGTGTGCCGGCTCGTCGACGTACCCGTCGACGATGGTGACGGCGAGGTCGTTCGGGTCGGCCGGGAGCGACCCCCGGGCCGACGCGGGCGAATCGGTCATGTTACCGTCCGTAGTCGGCCGAGAGGGGAAAAGCGTGCGGAAGGTCCGCCGGGGGCGGAGCGGACCGACCGAACTCCCCGGCCCAATCGCTTATCCCGGAGCGCTCGAAACCGCGACTCGTGTCCTCCAATACGCCCGCTCGCCGGCAGCGGCTCGGACAGTACCTCGCTGTCGCCCTCGTCTGCGCCTTCGGCGCGGCGCAGTTCTACGGCGCCGACCCGCGCCCGTGGGGGGCCGCGACCGGGTGGACGGTCGTCACCGCTTTACTCGTCGGCCCGCTCGCGTGGCTGGCGCGGGACCGGCTCCCGCCGGACCGGTACGAGACGCTCGCCTACGTCGCCGCGGGGGCCGCGATGCTCGCCGCGATCGTCTGGCTCGGCGTCTCGCTCGCGTTCGCGCCGCGCCTGTTCCCGTACGGCCCGGGGTTCGCCGCCGGCGTGGCGTCCGGGACGCTCCTCGTGCTGCTCGCGGAGCGAACCGTCGTTCCGGAGCGCATGCGCGACGCGGGGCTCTGACCGGGCTGCCGCGCGGCGTTCCGATCGCCGCGCGGCCCGTTTCGCGTCCGCGGGTCACCGCCGCCACGCCGTTTAAGCCCTCGCCGACACAATACGTCGATATATGCCATCGACGATGGAGGTCAAGTGCGCCAGCGACGACTGCGAGCTCGACATGTTCGAGAACCACTACACGTACGACGTGCCCGACGACCACGCGGTCGAGGACCTCTCGTGTCCGTACTGTGGGGGGAGCGATCTCGTCGAAATCGAGGTGTGAGCCCGTGAGCCGACTCGTCGAGACCGGTCGGTCCGCGCTCCGAAGCGCCCTCGAACGCGTCGGCCGCGGCTGGGGCCGCGTCCAGGAGCGCCGCCCGCTCTCGCACGACCTCCTCGAGAGCGACGACGCCTACCTCGTCGTCTTCGACGCCCCCGGCGTCCGCGGCGAGGACGTCGACGTCACCTTCCTCGACCGCACCGTCGAGGTGAACCTCGAACGCTTCCGCGACTTCTACGACGGCTACGACCTCGTGTTCCCGGGCCGCGGCGTCTCGCTGTCCGGGAGCGTCGACCTCCCGAACGACGCCGACGTGACCCCCGAGGGCGCGAACGCGACGCTCACGCGCAACGGCACGCTCCACGTCGAGATCCCCAAGCGCGGCGGGTCGAGCGACGTCGACGTCGTCGAAGAAAGCGACTGACGCGGCGGCTGCCTTTTAAACCTCATCCGTTCGGGTCGACAGCGACATCCCCTCCGCGATCTCGAACTCCTCGTCGCCGTCGAACCGCTCCGGGTCGAACGCGCCGATCCACGGCGACTCGGGGTCGTCGAACGGGATCCCAGAGCGCGATGCGAGCACGCCCTCGGCGACCGCCTCGCCGATCGCCGGCGCGCGCATGAAGCCGTGTCCCTGCCAGCCGGCGGCGACGAAGAGCGTCGGGTCGGCCTCCCCGCTCGCGTCCGCCGGCCCGACGAGCGGGTCACCGTCTGGCGTCGCGGTACAGAGCCCGGCCCACGCCCGCGAGACGTCGGAGTCGGGATCGACTCGCGCCGCGGAGTCGCGGCGGGCAAGGCGCTCGTCGAGGACCGCGGCGACGTCCTCGCGGAACCAGTCGTCCGCCCCGCGCCGGTAGCCCTCGGGGTCGGCGGGGACCGGCTCCGTGCCGTCGCCCGCGAGCAGGCCGTCCGGATGCGGACGGAGGTACGCGTCCGCGGTGGCGTCGTAGACCATCGGGCCGTCGTAGGCCTCCCGGGCGACGAGCGCTTGGACGCGGTAGGGGACGACCGGGACCGCGACGCCGGCGTCCGCGAGCAGCGACCGCGTGTGCGCCCCGGCCGCGACGACGACCGCGTCGAACGCGCGCGTTTCGGTCGCCGGATCCCCGTTCGCTCCGGCGTCGCGGACCCGGACCTCGCGTTCCGAGCCCCTCCGCGGGCCGAGCGCGACCGCGGTGTCCGTCTCCATCGCGACGCCCGCCCGAGCAGCCCGCTCGCCGAGCGCGCGGACGTAGCTCGGCGGGTCGGTCCACCCCGCGCCCTCCGCGACCGCGGCGACGGCGAGGTCGTCGGCGTGGAGGGCGGGGAAGCGCTCGCCGAGCGCGTCGGGGTCGACGAGCGATACCTCGCGGCCGTGGTCCCGCATGCGCTCGACCATCGCCGGAACGGCGTCTGCGTCGGGGTCGCCCTCGCGGACCGCGATCACGTACGGACAGGACATAAAGGAGAAGCCGGGCAGCGTCCGGTCGAACGCGCGGAACCGCTCCAGCGCGCGGGCGCCGACCGCGGCGTCGACGTCCTCGGCGTAGGCGTCGTAGAGGACCCCCGCCGCGCGCCCGGAGCTCTCGGCCGCTAACTCGCCGCGTTCGAACAGCGTCACGTCGGCGCCGCGGGCCGCGAGGTCGTGGGCCGCCGTGACGCCGACCGCGCCGCCGCCAATGATCGCAATTGACGGCGCTGACTCGTCTTCCTCGGTCATGCCTCGGGACACGCGAGCGACGACGAAAAGCCACCGGGACCGCGATAGAAACAATGCGGTGGCGCGTGCCTGCGAGCGGCCGCCATCGGCGGCCGCGAGTCAGCACGCGCGAGGGAGTCAGTCGCCGGAGCGAAGCGNACTGACGAGGCTGGGGAGGTGTGAGGCGCGGTTGCTATCCTGGGCGGGGCGGGACTCAAAGGGGCAGCCGGGAGGCGGGCGCAGGCGACGTAAGGACCACAGGGAGCGAGTGAAACGAGCGACCGAGGACCGCAGCGAGCGTGCGCCCGCCTCCCGGCTGGGGCTTTGGAGGCGTTCGCCGCCGATCTCCAGTCAGCCATTTATAAACGAGCGACTGGGGTTTTGGTGGTGTTTGCTGCCGACCTGCGTTGATCATTTATAAGCGAACAGTTGAAAATCCAAAACTGTACTCCGCCGCTCCGCGGTCGCTTGCTTATAAATACCCAACCTGGCCCTCCACGCTATCGTCGACCCCGGCGATCACCGGACGACCGCCACATCCACGGTCTATTTATAAACCGAATCCGGCCACGGCCTGCGAGGCAGCCGAGAGGTCGAGATCGAGGGTGACGACGTAGGTGTGGATCGCCCAGAAGCCCGCCAGCTCGATCGCGGTGATGATCACGGTGACGAGGTCGGCGTACTTGCTGCTCGTCGTCACGCCGCTCGGCAGCCCGTACTCCTTGTCCGAGAGCGGGTGGAACAGCGCGATACCGCGTCGGCTCCCGACCACGTCGAGGAGGTAGTGGGTCAACACGCCGATCCACACGTACTGGAGGTTGCCGAAGACGATCGGGTACGCGAGGAACACCGCCAGCACGGGGCTGTCTCTTATACACATNCGCCATCAGAGATGTGTATAAGAGACAGCCCCCAACACGACCGGGACGGTGATCTCGGCGACGGTCGTCGCGGTCGCCATGTCGAGGCCGGGCTCGACGATAAACCCGAGACCGAGGGCGAGCAGCAGGCCGTTGAGGACGTGGCCGCGTTTGTTCATACCGCTGGCTGTGCGTGTCGGTAGGTCAAACCACCGGATCGCGGCGACGGCGGTAGGGCGCGCGTCCCCCGCCCTTCGGAACGGCCGCTCGCGGGGCGAAAGAGCCACGGCGGGCGCGCCCGACCCGCCCGTATGGAGTACGAGGAGCCGAAGTTCTTCCACGTGATGCAGTACGCCGCGGCCGCCGACGGCGACGTCATCGACATGGTGAGCGGCAACCCCGACTGGGAGCCGCCCGCCGCGCTCCGGGAGGCGCTCCGCGAGTACGCCGACCTGCCGCCCGCCGACTTCCAGTACCCGCCGAGCGACGGGCTCCGCGAGCTGCGGGAGGCGATCGCCGAACGCCGCGGCGTCGACCCCGACCGCGTGGTCGTCACCAACGGCACCGGCGAGGCGAACTACCTCGCCATGGCGCGCGCGCTCGACCGCGGCGCCGGCGACGAGGCGCTGCTCATGGACCCGGTGTACCCGTACTACCCCGGGAAGACGCATTTGCTCGGCGGGGAGCCGACCCTCGTTCCGACCGCCCGCGACGGCGGCCTCGACGTCGACGCGGTCCGCGAGGCCGCGAGCGAGGACACCGCCCTCATCGTCCTCAACACGCCGAACAACCCCACGGGCGCCGTCTACGACCTCGACGCGGTCCGCGAGGTCGTCGGTCTCGCCGAGGCGGTTGACGCCGTGGTCGTCGTCGACGAGGTGTACGACCGGTTCGACCTCGCCGGCTCGTTCGAGTCCGCCCTCACCCTCGATTCGGACCGCGTGATCGTCACCAGCGGCTTCTCGAAGTCGATGGCGATCACGGGGCTCCGCGTCGGCTACGGCGTCTTCCCCGAGGCGCACGTCGGCGACGCGAAGACGCGGCACATGCTCGTGAACGTCACCGGCGCGCGCCCCTCCCAGTACGCGGTGTACCACGCGCTCGCCGAGACGGAGCCGGACTACTACGCCCAGTCGCGCGAGCTGCTCGCGGACCGCGTCGACGCGTTCACCGACGCGCTCGACGCGGCCGGCGCGGAGTACAGCCGCCCCGAGGGCGCCTTCTACGTCCTCGCGCGCTTCGAGGGGTTCCCCGGCACGATGGCGAACGTCAAGCGGCTGGTCGACGAGGCGGGCGTCGCCGGGATGCCGGGCGAGGCGTTCGGCACCGCCCGCGACGAGTGGATCCGCTTCGCGCTGGTGACGCCGCGAGCGACCGAGGCCGCCGAGCGGCTCGCGGACTACTTCGCCGACGGCGCGCCGGAAACGCCGGCCGACCCGCGGTGAGCGGCGGCGACCGCTACCCGCCGCCGCCCCCGCCGAAGCCGCCCTTCCCCGCCTCGGCCTCCCGCTCGCGGCGGTCCCGCTCGTCGTCCGCGTTCGACGGTGACCGCTCCGGCGGTGACCGCTCCGGCGGTGACCGCTCCGGCGGTGACCGCTCCGGCGGTGACCGCTCCGCCGGCGACCGCACCGACCCCGACCCGGACCGCCGCGCCAAGAGCGCCCACCCGAGCGCGTACGTCGCGACTGCGACGGCGACGCCCGCGGCGGCGCCGAGGGACTCCGCGCCGGCGACGAACGCGACGGCGGCAAGCGCCGGCCCGCCGAGGAGCGCGTACCCGAGGTTCTCGCGCACGACTCGCGGTGTCTCCATGCCCGGAGCGTCCGGCTCCCGGCGGAAGTGTCTTGTCCCGTTCCGCGGCCGTTGAACCGTTCCGGCGAGTCCGCCCCGTTCGAACCGTTCCCACGACTCCGCCGTATTCAAATACGCGCGCGCAGACCAACGCGTATGGAGCAGATCGACGACCAGTACGCGCCCGCGGACGTCGAGTCCGCGGTCGACGAGTACTGGGACGAGCACGACGCCTACGAGGCGGCGAAAGAGGCGCACGCCGACGACCCGCCGTTCTTCTTCGTGGACGGGCCGCCGTACACCTCCGGGCAGATGCACCTCGGGACGGCGTGGAACAAGACGCTGAAGGACGCGGTCATCCGGTACAAGCGGATGACCGGCCACCGCGTCACCGACCGTCCCGGCTACGACATGCACGGGCTCCCGATCGAGGTGAAAGTCGAGGAGGAGCTCGGCTTCGAGAACAAGCGGGACATCGAGGAGTACGGGATGGAGTCGTTCATCGAGAAGTGCAAGGAGTTCGCCCTGGAGAACCGGGCGGCGATGGACGAGGACTTCAAGTCCATCGGCGTCTGGATGGACTGGGAGGACCCGTACGAGACCATCTCGCCGGAGTACATGGAGGCCGCGTGGTGGGCGTTCTCCGAGGTCGCCGACAACGGGCTCGTCGAGCAGGGGAAGCGGTCCATCTCGCAGTGCCCGCGCTGCGAGACCGGGCTCGCCAACAACGAGGTCGAGTACGAGGACGTCGAGGACCCCTCCATCTACGTGAAGTTCCCGCTCGCGGACCGCGAGGGGAGCCTCGTCATCTGGACGACGACGCCGTGGACGGTCCCCGCGAACACCTTCGTCGCCGTCGACGAGGAGCTCACCTACAACGCGGTCCGCGCGGAGAAGGACGGCGAGGAGGAGCTGCTCTACGTCGCCGCGGAGTGCGTCGAGGACGTGCTCGGCGAGGGTCGCTACGAGTCCTACGAGGTCGAGGCCGAGCTGACCGGCGAGGAGCTCGTCGGCTGGGCGTACGACCACCCGCTCGCCGACCGCGTCGCCGAGTACCCCGACTTCGAGGGCGCCGGGCAGGTGTACGCCGCCGACTACGTGGAGGCGGACCGCACCGGACTGGTCCACTCCGCGCCGGGCCACGGGGAGGAGGACTTCCACCGCGGCACGGAGCTCGGGCTCGACATCTTCTGCCCGGTCGGGCCGAACGGCGAGTTCACCGAAGCCGCCGGCGAGTACGCCGGCCAGTTCGTGCGCGACGCCAACGACGACATCATCGACGACCTCGTCGCCGACGGCCACATGCTCGCGCACGGCACCGTCGATCACAGCTACGGCCACTGCTGGCGGTGTGACACCGGGATCATCCAGCTCGTCACCGACCAGTGGTTCATCTCGATCACGGACGTGAAGGAGGACCTCCTCGACAACATGGAGGACTCGGAGTGGCACCCCCAGTGGGCCCGCGACAACCGGTTCCGCGACTTCATCGAGGACGCGCCCGACTGGAACGTCTCCCGCCAGCGCTACTGGGGGGTCCCGATCCCGATCTGGGTGCCGGAGGACGCCGAGGCCGGGAACCTCGACGAGGAGATGATCGTTATCGGCACCCGCGAGGAGCTGGCCGAGCGCGTCGAGGAGGACGTCGACCCCGACTCGATCGACCTCCACCGTCCCGCCGTCGACGACCTCACGATCGTCGAGGACGGGACGACGTACCGCCGGGTCGAGGACGTGTTCGACGTGTGGCTCGACTCCTCGGTCGCGACGTGGGGCACGCTCGGCTACCCGAGCGACGAGGCCGCGCACGACGAGCTGTGGCCCGCCGACCTCATCATCGAGGCGCACGACCAGACCCGCGGCTGGTTCTGGTCCCAGCTCGGGATGGGGACCGCCGCGGTCGGCGAGATCCCCTACGAGGAGGTGCTGATGCACGGCTTCGCCAACGACGAGGACGGCCGCAAGATGTCGAAGTCGGTCGGGAACATCGTCACGCCGGAGGAGGCCATCGACCGCGCCGGCCGCGACCCGCTCCGCACCTACCTCCTCTCACACGACCAGCAGGGGGTCGACCTCGCGTTCGAGTGGGACGGCCTCGGCGAGATCCAGGGGAAGCTCAACATCCTCTGGAACGTGTTCCGGTTCCCCCTGGAGTACATGGAGCTCGACGGCTACGACCCCGCCGACGCCGACCTCTCGGACGGCGACCTCGAACTCGTCGACGAGTGGGTGCTCTCCCGGCTCCAGTCCGTGGAGACGGAGGTCGCCGACGCCTGGGACGACTACCGGGTCAGCGACGCCGTCAACACTGTCATCGAGTTCGTCACGCAGGACGTCTCCCGCTTCTACGTGAAGGCGGTCCGCGACCGCATGTGGGAGGAGGCCGACTCCGCCTCGAAGCGCGGCGCGTACGCCACGCTCGCGACCGTCCTCGACGAGGTGATCCGGCTGCTCGCGCCGATCGCGCCGTACCTCGCCGAGCGGATGTACCAGCGGCTCGACGGCGAGGCGACGACGGTCCACGCGCTGTCGTACCCCGAGCCGGACGCGGATCTGCGCGACCCCGACCTCGAACGCGACGTGGCGGCCTTCCGGGACGTCGAGGAGGCGGCCGCGAACGCGCGCCAGCAGGCCGGCCGGAAGCTCCGCTGGCCCGTGCCGCGCGTCGTCGTCGAGACCGACGACGAGACGGTCGCGGCCGCGGTCGACCGCCTCGAAGCGCTGACCGCCGACCGCGTCAACGCCCGCGAGGTGGTCGTCACCGACTCGTTCGACGAGCTTGTCGAGACCGCGGAGCCGCAGATGGCCGCCATCGGCCCCGCCTTCGGTGGCGACGCCCAGAAGGTGATGGAAGCGGTTCAGGGTGCGACCCGCGCGGCGGTCGAGGGCGGCGAGGTGACCGTCGACGGCGAGCCCGTCGACCTCGACGACGAGATGGTCGAGTACGTCGCGGAGCCGCCGGAGCACGTCTCCGGCGCGGACTTCGAGGGCGGCACCGTCTACGTCGACACCTCCCTGACCCCCGAGATCGAGTCCGAAGGGTACGCCCGCGACGTGATCCGCCGGATCCAGGAGATGCGCAAGGAACTCGACTTGGACGTCGAGGCGCGGATCCGCGTCGGCGTCGCCGTCGACGACGAGCGCGTGGCTGACTTCGTCGACGACCACGCGGACCTGATCGCCGGCGAAGTGCGCGCCGACGCCTGGCTGGACGACCCGAGCGACGCCGCCGACGCCGAGGGCGGCCTCGTCGAGGAGTGGACGGTCGAGGAGACGACCGTCACGATCGGAATCGAGCCGGTCGCGTAAGGGCTCGGCGGCTCCCCGCTCCCCCGGCTCCTTCTCTCGGCGGTACTGTGCCAACAGTTCGCATCCCGAAACCTATAGGTGCGTTCTTTACTCACGGTCGAACATGGATGTCCGGGCGGCTCGGCCCGACGACGCGGAGGACCTGCGAACGGCGGTCTCGCGAGCCCGCGAGGAGACGGTGTTCGACGACATCGGCGCGCCCCTGCTCGACGTGTCCGCCGCCGGCGTCCGCGAGGCCGCCGCCGAGGCGGAGTGGTCGTTTCTGATGGAAGACGTCGAGGAGGGCCCCGTCGGCATCGCGATCGCACACCCCGATCAGGGCGGGACGGAGGCGGAGCTGCTGGCGCTGTGGGTCCACCCGAACCGCGCGGGAGAGGGCGTCGCGGACGAGCTGCTCTCCCGCGTGGGGGACGCGCTCGCCGACCGCGACATCGAGGCGCTCCGCGCGACGGTCCCGCCGGACCGTCCCAGCGCGGAGGAGTTCTTCAGCGCGCACGGGTTCACGCGGCGGGGAACCCGCCGGGGTCCCGCCGGCGACGAGACGGTCGTCGTCGCGGACCCGCACACGCTCACGTAACCCGCGAGCGCGACGTCGGAAAACGGGGTTTTTGCGTCGGCTTACTTCAGGCGCTCCTGGAGGAAGGAGGGGTGCGCCGCGGTGACGCCGTCGACGCCGAGCAGCTTCTCGGAGATGACGTCGCCGAGCTCGTCGCCGTCGCCGGCGCGGACCTCGGCCATCAGCATGTGGTCGCCGGAGGAGGTGTACAGCGCCTGGACCTCGTCGAGCGACTTCAGCTCGCGGGTTGCCTCCACGTACTGTCCGGAGTCGACGTCCATCCCGACCATGGCGATCGACTGCGACGATAGCTTCTTCGGGTCGACCTCCGCGGAGTAGCCGACGATCACGCCCCGCTCCTCGAGGCGGTCGATGTACTTCCGCACCGTCGGCTTCGAGACGTCGGCCCGCTCGGCGATCTCTCCGCAGGACGCCTGCGCGTCCTCTTCTAACACGGAGAGGATCCGTTCCTCCGTCGATACGGTACTCATACTACTCCGTTTGTCACCAATGAAAAAATACCTTGCGAATCAAAAAACGAACGCACGGCGCCGTGAACGGCCGCGGGTCCCGCTCAGGCGTGTTTGTCGAGGAACATGTCGTGGGAGCGCTCCCACTCGTAGTCGTCGTCCCAGTAGCGCTCGGCCAGCGGCTCCTCGGGCATCTCGCCGATTTCCTGCTTCTCGGCCCCGTAGGAGGGGCGCTCCTCGTCGACGTAGAAGCGGCCGGTGAGGACCTCGCCCTCGTACAGCGACTCCTCGGTCTCGCGCATCATCTCGGCGGCCTCGACGCGGTCCGTCTTGTCGAACTCGTAGTCGTCGGACTCGTTGACGTCGATGTACGGGACGTACTGGCGCGCGTCCTTGTTCCAGGTCGGACACTGGGTGAGGAAGTCGACGTGCGCGAACCCGTCGTGTTCGATCGCCTCGATGAGGATCTCCTTCGCCTGGTTCGGGTTGACCGCGGCCGTCCGGGCGACGTAGGAGGCGCCGGCGTTCAGCGACATCGAGAGCGGCTTGATCGGCTCCTTGGCGCTGCCCGAGGGCTGCGTCTTCGACTTGTGGCCCTTCGGGCTGGTCGGGGAGGTCTGCCCCTTCGTGAGCCCGAAGATCTCGTTGTTGAACACGATGTACGTCATGTCGTGGTTCTCCCGGGCCGTGTGGATGAAGTGGTTCCCGCCGATCCCGTAGCCGTCGCCGTCGCCGCCGGCGGCGATCACTTCGAGGTCGGGGTTCGCGAGCTTCGCGGCGCGGGCCACGGGCAGCGAGCGCCCGTGGATCGTGTGGAACCCGTACGTGTCGAGGTAGCTGTTCAGCTTGCCCGAACAGCCGATTCCGGTGCACAGCAGGGTCTCCTCGGGCGTGCGCCCGACCTCCGGCAGCGCCTGTTTCAGCGCCTTCAGGACGCTGAAGTCACCGCAGCCCGGACACCAGGTCGGCTGCGGCTCCACGCCGGGGGTGTACTCGTCGCGGTCGATCTCTCGCTCGTCGCCGATCGCTGAAAACGTGCTCATGGGTTAGTCACCTGCGGCTGGGACGAAGGTGGTCTGATGGCCGGACGCGTCGCCGTCGCCCTCGACGACCGCGGCCTCGAACCCGTCGACGATCTCCGCCGGCTCGAACGGGTTCCCGTTGTACTTCAGCAGGCTCGACAGCTTCTCACCGTACTGACCGAGGTTCTTCTGGACGAGCCCGCGGAACTGTCCGGACGCCGTCATCTCGACGACGAGGACCTCGTCGACGCTCTCGACGAACTCCCTGACCTGCTCGGTCGGGAACGGGAGCATGTCGGAGACGCCGTACGACTTCACCGAGATCCCGGCGTCGTTGAGGCGACCGACCGCCTCCTCGACGGTTCCCTGCTGGCTGCCGAACGTGAGGATGCCGTACTCGGCGTCCTCGGGGCCGGCGTACGAGCCGGTGTCCTCCTGGTCGAGGTCGTCGCGGATCGCCTCCAGCTTCTGGGTCCGCCGGTCGATCTGCGCGACGCGGTTGTCGGGCGACTCGGCGATGTGCCCGGTGGGGTCGTGCTCGTTGCCGGTCGCGAGGAAGCGACCGCCCTTCTGGCCGGGGATCGACCGCGGCGAGACGCCGTCCTCGACGTCGTGCTGGAACCGGTGGAACTTCCCGTCGGGCGAGTGCGGCTCCTCGGCGAGCGCGTCCTCCGAGAGCGTCTTCCCGAGCGTCGGGTTCGGCTCGCGGTCGAAGTGGCTCTTCGGGACGTTCTTCAGCTCGCCGCCGAGCTTCTGGTCGTACAGGAGGATCGACGGGATCTGGTACTCGTAGGCCAGCCGGAAGGCGAGCCGCGACTGCTCGTACGCCTCCTCGACGGTCCCCGGGGCCAGGACGACCCGCTGGGAGTCACCCTGCGAGGTGTAGAGGACGTGTTCGAGGTCGGACTGCTCCGGCTTCGTCGGCATCCCGGTCGAGGGACCGGCGCGCATGGCCTCGACGAGGACGACGGGCGTCTCCGTCATCTCCGCGAGCCCGAGCGGCTCCGACATCAGCGCGAACCCGCCGCCGGAGGAGCCGGACATGGCCTTCACGCCGGCGTGCGAGGCGCCGACCGCGAGCGCGGCCGCCGCGATCTCGTCTTCCACCTGCTCGGAGATCCCGCCGAGCTTCGGCAGGTTCTGCGTCATAATGGTGAACACCTCGGTCCACGGCGTCATCGGGTAGCCGGCGATGAACCGGCAGCCCTCGTCGATGGCGCCGTAGGAGATGGCGTCCGAGCCGGACATGAGGAGCTGCTCTTCGTCGTGTTCGCCCGTCGGTACCGACACGTCCGGGGCGTCGACGTCGTACTCCTCGCGGACCTGGTCGTACGCGATCTGGAGGATCTCGAGGTTCGGTTCGAGGATCTTCTCCGGCATCGCGTCGCGCATGAGGTCCTGGACGTGGTCGAGGTCCATCCCGGTCAGCGCGCAGGTCGCGCCGACGCCGGCGGTGTTCCGCATGACCTCACGCCCCTGGTCGCGGGCGAGCCCGCGGAGGTCGAGGGGGTACACGTGCCAGTCGTTCTCCTCGACGCGCTCGTCGAAGTTCGGGATATCCGAGGCGTCGAGTAGCCCCTCGTCGTAGACGATGACCCCGCCCTCGCGGAGCTCGTCGAGGTTCTCCGAGAGCGGCTTGATCTCCTCGTTGCCGTAGACGGCCTCCTCCTGCGGGTTGCGGGCGAACGAGTCGCCCAGCGCGAGCAGGAAGTTGTAGCCGTCGCCCCGGGATTCGACGGGGTCCGCCGACGCGCGGACCTCGGTGTAGGTGTGACCGCCGCGGATCCGCGACGGGTAGTGCCGATGCGTGAAGACGTTGAGCCCCGATCGCATCAAGGCCTTCGCGAAGTTCTGGCTGGTCGAAGCGATCCCGTCACCGGATCCCCCCGATATCCGCCAGATGAGTTCGTCGTCAGTCATAGTGGTATGTGAGCCCGAGTGGGCCTCGTGGCCCGACCTTGTGTTGGTTCCCTCTTAGGGCTTGCTATGGAATCCCAAGGGACAATCATGAAGGTCTATTAGGAGCGCTCAGGCCGTCCTCGCCCGCCCGCCGGACCCATCCGAACGCCTGCCTCCGGTTTCGTCGCTCCCGCCCCTTTCGCGTCCTTTTAGGCCGCCGCGCGCCGAGCGCTCCCATGCTCACCTTCATCGGACTCGGCCTCTACGACGAGCGCTCCGTCACCGTCGAGGGGCGCGAGGCGCTGCGCGAGGCCGACCGCGTCTTCGCGGAGTTCTACACCAGCCGCTTGGTCGGCGCCGACGTCGCCGACCTGGAGGCGTCCCACGACGTCGATATCGAGGTCCGCGACCGCGCCGGCGTGGAGCGGGACCCGGAGCCGATCCTGGAGGCCGCCGCGTCCGGTGACGCCGCCTTCCTCACGGCCGGCGACACGATGATCTCGACCACTCACACCGACCTCCGCCTCCGCGCCGAGGAGCGCGGGATCGAGACGCGAGTGGTCCACGGCGTGACGGCACAGTCCGCCGCGTCGAGCCTGACCGGGCTCCAGAACTACCGGTTCGGGAAGTCGACGACGCTGCCGTTCCCGTACGCGCACGGCGGCGACGACGTGCCCGCGAGCGTGGTCGAGACGATCGAGGCGAACCGGGAGCGGGGGCTCCACACCGTCGTCTACCTCGACATCAAGGTCGGGACGGGCCCGAGCGGCCCCGACCCGGACCACGAGGAGTACATGACCGCGGACGTCGCCGCCGGGTTACTCGCCGACAACTGGGGCGACGAGCTCGCGGTCGTCGTCGCGCGCGCGGGCTCCCCCGACGCCGTCGTCGCCGCCGACCGGCTGAGCGCGCTCGCCGAGCGCGAGTTCGGCGACCCGCTCCACCTGCTCGTGATCCCCGGTGACCTCCACCACGTCGAGGCGGACGCCCTCGTCGGCCTCGCCGGCGCTCCGGAGTCGCTCGCCGAGGAGTGAGTCCCCCGCGGTCGGCCCCGCGCCGGCCGGCCCCCGCGACCGCCTCCCGCCGACCGGACGTTTGATTATCGTGCCTCGCGTTACCACGATTCATGAACGACGTGCCCGTCGACCGGCTCATGTCGACCGACCTCACCACGATCGAACGCGGAGCCGCGGCGGCCGACGCGGCGAAGGAGATGCGCGAGACCGGCGTCGGATCCATCCTCGTCGTCGACCACGACGGGACGCTCGCCGGGCTGATCACCGCCACGGACTTCGTCGCGCTCGTCCGCGATAACGACCCGAAGGACCGGACGCCGGTCGAGGCGTTCATGACCACTGACGTCGTCACGGTGGGTCGCGAGGACACCGTCGCCGAGCTGGCGGAGCCGACCGCACACGGGTACACCCACCTCCCGGTGACCGACGCCGACGGCAAGCCGATCGGCGTCGTGTCGACGACGGACCTCACGGCGCACCTCTCGAAGGCGCGGTGACGGCCCGGCCGGACTTCGAGTCCGGATGCGCTTCGCGTCCGGACGCGCTCAGACCGATCGGGCCCGCGGCGCGCCCGCCCAGCGTTGTGCGTTCCGGAAGAGTAATGAGACATGGTAACACACGTCGGCGTATGGATCTCGACGACAGAACCCGCGTCGCGGACGTGATGTCGACGCCGCTGGAGACGATCGGAGCGAACGCGCCCATCCGTGACGCCGCCCGCCGGATGCACGACGGCGGCATCAGCGCGCTCGTCGTGACGACCGGCGGCGGCTGTATCGTCACGCAGAGCGACGTCGTCGGGGCGGTCGCCGACGGGCGCGACCCCGAGGCGACGGCGGTCCGCGACGTGATGACCGAGGACGTGGAGACGGTGACGCCCGACCTGATGATGCAGGAGGTCGCCGCGATGATGACGATGTACGGCGTGAAACACCTCCCGGTCGTCGACGACGACTACGTGGGCATGGTCTCGTCGACGGACATCGCCGAACACCTCTCCTAAGGCGGGGCCGGCGGCGGTCCGACGCCGATCGGACGACAACGATTTTCAAAACAGCAACAGCGGCAGGCCGGCCGCCACGCCGACCGCGATCAGCAGGAGGTTCCACAGGAACACCGGCCGCACCAGTTCGCGCGCGATGCTCGCCGCGAAGGCGGTCTTGATCAGGATGCTGGCGGCCGTGCCGGCGACCACGCCCGCGACTGCGGTCTCGACGCCGATCTGTCCGGTCCCGAGCAGCGAGACGGCCGTGGTGGTCGAGGTCCCCGACGACACCAGCCCGGCGAGGAAGGAGGTGGCGACGAACCCGCCCGCGCCGAACGTCTCCTCGGCGACCGCCGAGACGAGCAGCACGACGAGGAAGAGCGCGCCGAAGGTGAGCGCGTTGCCGAGGCTGAACGGGGAGGTGAGTTCCGCTTCCATGTTCGTCCGCCAGTCGCTTCGCCATACCGCGACGCCGATCCCCGCGAGCGTGATCGCGCCGAGGGGCACCCCGACGACGAGCGCCGCCTCCGGGACGAAGACGGCGACCACCGCGGCGTTGCGGAAGGCCATGGCGGCGTTCGCGAGGAGGATCGACCCCACCGCGATCTCGCGCAGGTCCGCCCGCCCCTTCGCGCGCTTCGCCATCTCGGCGACGACCGCGGTCGAGTTGACGAGCCCGCCGAAGAAGCCCGTCACCGCGTAGCCGCGCCCCTGGTACCGCTTCACCAGCACGTAGTTGACGAAGCCGATGGCGCTGACCGCGACCACGAGCGACCAGACGAGCCGCGGCTGGACAGCGTCCCACGGGTCGACGGTCTCCGCGGGGAGGAGCGGGAAGACGACGAACGCGAGGATGGTGAACTCCACCGCGCTGCGCACCTCCTCGCGGGAGAGGCCCCACGCGAACTCGTGGAGCTCCCGCTTCAACACGAGCAGCAGCGACGAGAGCACCGCCACGGTCACCGACTCGATGAAGAGCCCCTCCGCGACGAGGACGCCGACCCCGTACGCGACGAGCATCGACGCCGACGTCGTCAGCGAGAGGCCGTCGACGTCGGCCTCGACGAAGCTCCGGACCGCGAGCAACACCGCGCTGGCGATCACCAGTACGCCGCCGACGACGAGCAGCCCCGGCTCGTCGAGCAGCGAGAACACCGCGGCCGCGAGGCTGATCAGCGCGAACGTTCGGATCCCCGCGGACTTCTGTGACCACTCCCGCTCCAGCCCGAGGAACATGCCGAGCGCGGTCGCGAGCACCAGCTTGGCGACGTTCGTCTCCAGGTAGACGAACGGGTCGACCCCGCTTAGCACCGGTGATCACCCCGTCGCGGCCGCGCTCCCTGGCCGGAGCGCGGCGATCCGTCTCGCCTCTTCGCAGTCATGCTCGCTCGTACCCGTCCTCCACGTCTATAGCTTGCTATATAGTGCTATGTATTTCCGGGATTACACCGGGACGTAACCGCCCTCGGTCGCCCGCCGGTGCCGGCGACCGGATTCCGGCTTACCGGTTCGTCGGCTCGCGCGGGAGGTCGAGCGACTCCGTCAGGTCGTGTTCCTCGCCGGTGATGAGGTAGAGGACGTCCTCTAAGATGACCGCGAGCTCGGGCAGTTCGCGCACCGCCAGGAAGGTGATCGCGATGAGCGCCACGACCGCGAGCAGCTGGCTCATGATCCGATCGGAGATGAGGAAGGAGACGCGGTACGGGTCCGTCGCGCCGAACATCGTCAACACGAGGTCCGGGTACCAGTGCATGTACTGGTTGCCCGCCACAACCGAGATGAACGTCGTCCGGAGGATGTTCAGGACGTAGATGAGCGGGAGCGACACCGCGAGCGCGCGGAGCTTCCGGGAGAGCGGCGCCTCGACGGCGGCCACGAGGCCGCCGAAGATGGCCATGCTCCCGAGCCCCGTGCACGCAAGCACGATGTGGATGATGACCGTGTGGCCGTCGTCGAGCGTCCACGAGTAGGCGGCGTCGTACCCCTCGTTGCTCGTCACCGCCTCCGGCGCGTACCCGAGAAGGTCGATGAGGGCCCCGGTCTGCGAGGCGACGATCTCGATGAGGACTCGACGGGGCTCCGGGACAGCGATCCCGGCGAACGTGAACGCCGGAATCGTCTCGAACGGGAGGTAGATGAATAACATGAACGCGATGGCCCGGGTGAGGGTGAAAAGCGACGCCCGCCCGTCGTAGAGGAGGTACCCCGCGTACACGCTGGCGGGAAAGCCGACGAGCGCGAGGATCGACTCGACGTAGCTCTGGTGTTCGAACGCGAAGTACGGTACCGTCGACAGCCAGAACAGCCCGAACAGCGCCCACGTCGCGGCCGCGAGCGTCCGCCCCGCGGACAGCCCGCGGCTGTCGAGCAGCCACGCCGTCGCGAAGAGGATCGCGACGATCCACGCGAACGTGAACGTGTCGGGGATCACGCTCAACACCGCCGGCGCGCCGTGGCCGAGCATATCCGTCTCGTCGGTCGTCGTCGAATAAAGCCCTTGTCGTTGCGTGCGAGGGCGGCGTCAGAGCGGGGCATCGTCCGACGAATACGGGACCCTACTGCTCCTCGCTGTCGGCTCGCGGCGCGTCGCGCCGCTCGCTCAATACGAGGAGCTATCGCTCCTCGCTGTCGAGCACGCGGATCTGGTCGCCGCGGACGGTCACCGGAATCGGGACCGTCGCCTCGTACAGCTCGACGGTCACCTGGTCTTTCCCCTCGTCGATGCGCTGGACGCGCGCCTTCTCGCCCTTGAACGGGCCGGCGATCAGCTCGACGATGTCGCCCTCGCCGATCCCCTCCACGTCCGGGGTCGGCGAAAGGAAGTGCTCGACCTCCGAGAACGGGCTCTCGGCGGGCCCGTCGCCGCCCTGGATGACGCCGCGGGCGTGCGGGATCTCGTCGAGGATCCGCCCGAACGCGGTCCCGTCGGTCGCCTCGACCATCACGTAGCTCGTGAGCTGGTCGGGGGCGATGACGGCCTGGATCTCCGGCGCCTCCTTCTCGGCGATCATGTCGGCGACGGTGCGCTCCTGGCTCGCCGTCGTCTTGACCGAGTAGATCGGCATTACGCGCCGACCCCCGGGATCAGGCTCATGATCGCGAAGATCAGGAACCCGATGAACCCGATGAGCAGAATCCCGGCGCCGGCGATCTTCGACACCTGGAGGAACTCGTCGGTGCTCGGCGTGCTCGCCAGCTTCAGCACCCGAATGTAGCTGTTGAGGTCGTACGGAACGTCCATGTTACCGAACGGTTCGAGACGAGACGGTTTTTACCTTTTGATGCGACCCCGGCGGGCGGACTACTCCACGTAGTCGATGTCCTCGACGTCGGCGGAAGCGGCGCCGCCCTCCGGCGGTTCGCCGTTGCTCCCGTAGATCTGCGGCGACTCGACGCCGGTGACGACGATCATGGTTCGCATCTCCCCTTCGAGCTCGTCGTCGACGGAGGTCCCCCAGATGATCCGGGCGTCGGGGTCGATCCGGTCGTAGATCTCCTCGACGACGCCTTCCGCCTCCTCGATGGACATGTCGGTCCCGCCGGTGACGTTGACGAGCGCGGAGTTCGCGCCGGAGATGTCGACGTCGAGCAGCGGCGAGCGGAGCGCCGACTTCACGGAGTCTTGGGCCTTCGAGTCGGAGTCGGACTCCCCGAGGCCGATCATCGCGACGCCGCCCTTCTCCATGACCGTGCGAACGTCGGCGAAGTCGAGGTTGACCAGCCCGGGCATGGTGATGAGCTCCGTGATCCCCTTCACCGAGCGCATCAGCACCTCGTCGGACACCTTGAACGCCTGCCGCACGGGCAGCTTCCCGACCGCGTCGAGCAGGCGGTCGTTGGGAACGACGATGACCGTGTCGCTCACGTCGCGGAGGCGCTCCAAGCCGGCCTCCGCGTTCGTTCGACGGACCTCGCCCTCGGCCGTGAACGGCGTCGTGACGATGGCGATGGTCAGGGCCCCCGACTCGCGGGCGGCCTTCGCGACGACCGGCGCCGAGCCGGTCCCCGTGCCGCCGCCGAGCCCGGCGGTGACGAACACCATGTCGGAGCCGTCGATGGCGTCCTGGATCTCCTCTTGGGACTCGATGGCGGCCTCCTCGCCGACCTGCGGGAGGGAGCCGGCGCCGCGGCCCTGCGTCTTCTGCTGGCCCATGAGGATCTTCGTGTCGGCCTCGATGTTGACGAGGTGCTGGACGTCGGTGTTCGCCGCGACCAGCTTCGCCCCGTGGATCCCCTCCTCGGTCATGCGGTTGACCGTGTTGCCCCCGGCGCCCCCGCAGCCCACGACCGTGATGTTCGTCTGGAGGTCTTGGAGGACGTCCTGTAGCTCGTCGTCGGTCATCGTCCCGGTCTGCGGCGGCGCGCCGGCGCTCCCTCCGGCGGCGCTCTCGCCGGCTCCCCCGGCGTCCTCTGCGGGGGCCTCTTCGGCTTCGTCGATGGCGTCCTCTACGATGGAGTCCATTATGTGGTGTGGTTGCGACCCGGACGTATTTATTTTTGCCCGTTCGTCTGACGCGAGTCGGACGCCGAAATCACCGGCGTCCGCCGCCGACCGTCGAGAGTACGGGCGTCGCGCCCGCACCCGTGGAACGCGGCGTGATTTATAAATCAGTCGCGCGAGACGGCGTCGATCGGGAACCGGTCCGTCCGCGTCCGCGACACGTCCCCCGGCTCGACGGTCTCGCCGTCGACATCCACCGGCTCGCCGTCGGCCAGCCGCCCGAACGCCGGTCCCTCCGGGACGCCCCGATCGGCAGCCAGCGCCGGGTCGAACGCCGTCTCGCTGGCGACGACCGCGTTCCGGTCGGGCGCCACCTCGACCGCGTCGTACCCCGTCTCCAGCACCTCGACCAACCCCTCGACGAGGTCCGCATACCCCGGCGCCTCCGGGATCGCTGCGAACGCGACGCGACCGGCCGCGCGGGTCCCCCCCTGTTCCGTGTCGAACGCGACGGCGACGGACTCGACCGCCTCCCGCGCCGCGTCGGCGTCGAGCCCCTGCGCTCGCGCGAGCAGGTCCGCCGGGAGGTCGCGGACGCGGACCGCGTCGCCGACCGCCTCGGCGCCCACGTCGGCCGGGTCGGAGTCGCCGATCACGTCGCCGTCGAGCGCGACCGCGCCGAACCGCAGCCCCTCGTCGACGGGACCGATCTCGGCTTCCAGGTGCTCGACGAGCGGGAGCGGGGCATCGCCCACCTCGCGGACCCACGTCTCGCTCACGACTCGGTAGCCGAGCTCCTCGACGACCGCGGCGAGGTCGGGACGGTCGCCGTCGATCACGGCGCGCTCGGCGCGGCTCCGCTCGAAGGCGGCCTCGATCACGTCGCGGTTCGCGTCGGGCGCGCCGAGGTCGGCGAGCGCCCAGTCGGCGCCGACGTGGCCCACCGCCCACTCGGTCTCGCGGACGATCCGGGTGAACCGCGGCGCGTAGTGGCCGCCGCCGAAGCCGACGACGTGGCGGGGAGGAGCCTCGGAACCACCGGATAAGTCCGCGCCGGTCTCCCGCAGGTCGAGGACGGCCCGCGCGACCGCCCGGGCCGCCTCGGGGTCCTCCCACTGCGGCTCGTCCGAGCCCAGCTCGACGAACAGCGACGGGACTGCGACGTCCGTCGGGCCGTGGTGCGTGCACTCGATGCCGACCTCGTATCCGTCGGGCGCGTGGCGCGCGAGCGCTCCGACGACGCGCTTCTCGGCCCCGGGCGCGGCTCGCGCCAGCGACTCTGGATCGCCGCCGTACTCGGCGCCGCCGAAGTTCCCGGTGACGTGCGCCGTGAGGAGTTCGCCGGTCTCGCCCGAGTGCCGGGAGACGAACGCGAGGAACTCGGGGTCGCAGTCGAACGCGGCGGTTGGGTCGGACAGGCGGATGTGGAGGTCGTCGAACTCGCGGAGCTCGAACCCGTCCGTCCGGTAGTAGGTCCCGCCCCCGTCGGCGTCGGGGCGCGAGCCGTCCTCGCGAGTCTCCCAGTCACCGACCTCCAAGAGCCGCTCGCCGATGTGCGCCGAGGCGCTGTCGGCCCGGCTGACGACGATCGCTATCACGGCAGCCACTCGGCCGCGCGCCGCCGAATACCCGTCGGTTCCGGTCTCCGACGCCCCGCCGCGGGCGCCGATCCAGGCGTCCGCGCTACGGCAGCAGCAGGTAGACGAAGATGCCGTACCCGACGGTGAGGGCGGCGCCGTCGACGCGGGTGATCCGCTCGCGGTACGCCATCACCCCGACGATGGCGGCCGTGAACACGAGCAGCGCGGGGAACTCGAAGCTTCGGACGCCCGGCGCGACGCCGATGGGGGTCACCACGGCGACGATGCCGATGACCGCGAGGATGTTGTAGATGTTCGAGCCGACGACGTTGCCGACGCTGAACTCCGCCTCGCCGCGCACCGCGGCCACGACGCTCGCGGCCAGTTCGGGCAGCGACGTGCCCAGCGCCAGCACGGTGAGCCCGATGAAGATGTCCGAGAAGCCGGCGGCCGCCAGCAGCGACTCGCTGCCGTCGATCAGCCACCGCGAGCCGAGGACGAGCGCGGCGATCCCGGCGACGACGATCGCGGCGTCGCGAAGCTTCGCGTCGGGCATTTCGTCACGCTCGCTGTCGGTGATCGCCGACTGGTTCTCCTGGACGCGCCGCAGGACCGCGGCGGTGAACGCGACGAGCGCCGCGAGCAGCACGGCGCCGTCGAACAGGCCGATCCGGCCGTCCCAGCCGAGGCCGACGAGCAGCAGCGCGGCCAGCACCATGAACGGCACGTCCCGGCGGAAAACGGTGTCCGAGACGTCGAGCGGGCGGATCAGCGCGGAGACGCCCAACACGAGCCCGATGTTCGCGATGTTCGAGCCGACGATCGCGCCGAGCCCGATGTCGGTCGACACCGTGACGGCGCCGAGGAGTGAGACGAAGAGCTCCGGGGCGGTCGTCGCGAACGCCACGACGGTGACGCCGACGGTCGACGCCTTCAGCCCGACGGCGAGCGCGAGATCCCTCGCGCCCGCGACGAGCAGTTCGGCGCCGGCGTAGAGGAGGGCGACGCCGCCGGCGATCAACAGCAGTTCGACGAGGGGCGACCCGGGCAGCACGGCTCCCGGTTCGCAACGGCGTTTCAAAAGGGTCGTGATCCCCGGTCGCTCGGGGGACGGTCGTCACCGCTCGCCGCCGGCCCCGCCTCAGGCGTGGCCCGCCCGGAACTCGCCGTGTTTCACGCCGATCGCGAACGCGAGCGCCCCGAAGACGAGCATCGACGGGACGACCATCATCAGCGTCGTCTGGAGGGGCATCATGTTCGCGCCGATGAGCCCGCCGGCGCCGACCGCGACGATCAGTACGAGGATCGCTGCCGCGCGTGGAAGGTCGAACTCCATGGCCACGGTACGTCGCGAGCGATCCTAAACGTTCGGTCTCCGAAGTCGGCGTCCGGTGCGGGGAGACGGGGTGCGTTCGACCCGACCGCGCTCACACCTCGATGATCTCGTCGTCCTCGTCGTCGGGGACCCGGAGCTCGCCGTCGAGCGCCACGCTGGCCTCCCCGCCGACGTGGACGCCCTCCGCCTCGACGCGGACGCGAACGCGCCCCGGGCGGTCGACGAAGTGGCCCTGCTCGAACCGGAGCTCGTCCGGCTCGTCGCCCTCGAAGGCGTCGACGTGCCGGAGGTACCCCCCGACCGCCCCGCTCGCGGTGCCGGTAACGGGGTCCTCCGAGATACCGAGAGAGGGCACGAACGCCCGGCCGTGGAGCGTCGACTCCGCGTCGAGCGCGTCGAAGGTGAACGCGTACACGCCCGCGGCGTCGAACTCCTCGGAGAGGCGCTCGACCGCCTCGTCGTCCGGGTCGGCCTCGCCGAGCCGCTCCAAGAAGTTCACCGGGACGACGAGGAACGGCAGCCCGGTCGACGCGACCGCGACGGGGAGGTCCGCACCCACGTCGCGCAGCGCGGCGGGGTCGACGCCGAGCGCGGCCGCGACCCGGTCGAGGTCGACGTCGACGACATCGACGCTCGGCGCCTGCTGTCGCATCCAGACGGTGCCGTCGTCGTCGACCGAGACCGCGACGTCGCCGACGTTCGTTCGGACCGTGCGTTCGCCGCCGTCGACCGCCCCTTCGGCGAACAGGGCACCGTACGTCGCTATCGTGGCGTGCCCGCAGAGGTCGACCTCCGTGGTCGGCGAGAAGTAGCGGAGCCGGTCGTCGGCCGCGCCGTCCCCGGCCGAGTTATCGCCGTCACCGGCCGCGCCGTCGCCGCCGGTCAGGAACGCGGTCTCCGAGGCGCCCAGTTCGGCGGCGACCGCGGCCATCTGGTCGTCGCTCAGCCCCTCGGCGTCGGGGACGACGCCGGCGGCGTTCCCGGCCAGCGGCTCCGCGGCGAACGCGTCGACGAGCAGCGCGCGTCTGTGTTCCATGCCGGGCCCTCCGCGAGTCACGGACAAAAAGCCACCCGAGCCGGCCGGCGGCCAGAGCTTCGCGCGCTGCCGACCCGGCCGTCAGGCGTGGCCGCCCCCACGGCTCTCGGGGGCGTCGAACCGCCGTTTCGCGCCGCGTCCGATGTCAATCCTTTTGCCTTCGACCGCGGATGAGTGTGTATGGGTCTCTTCGACCGGCTGCGAGGGAGCGACACGCCGCGGGTGGCGTTCATCGGGATCGACGGCCTCTCGTACCGGCTCGTCGCCGACAACCCGGAGACGTTCCCGACGCTGTCGGCGATCGCGGACGACGGCGGAGGCGGACGGATCGACAGCATCGTGCCGGCGGAGTCGAGCGCCTGCTGGCCGAGCCTCACGACCGGAAAGAACCCCGGCGAGACGGGCGTGTACGGCTTCCAGGACCGCGAGGTCGGCTCCTACGATACGTACGTGCCGATGGGCCGGGACGTCCAGTCCCCCCGGGTGTGGGACCGCGCGACCGACGCGGGACTCGACGCGACCGTCATGAACGTCCCAGTCACGTTCCCGCCGCAGCGGACCGTCCAGCGGATGGTCTCCGGCTACCTCTCGCCCGACCTCGACGCGGCCGCGCATCCCGAGGAACTCCGGAAGAACCTCACTGAGAGCGACTACCGGCTGTCGGTCAACGCGAAGCTCGGCCACAAGGAAGACAAGACCGCGTTCTTCGAACACGCCCGCGAGACGCTCGACGCCCGGGCCGCGGCCTTCGAACGGTACGTCGAGCGCGACGACTGGGACCTCTTCGTCGGCGTCTTCACCGCCCCCGACCGGGTCAACCACTTCCTGTGGGGCGACTATCAGGACGGCGGGACGTACCGCGAGGAGCTGTTGTCCTTCCACGCCGCGCTCGACGACCACATCGGCACGGTCCGCGAGGCGCTCCCGGACGACGTCACGCTCGTCGTCGGTTCGACGCACGGGTTCCGGCGGCTGCGCTACGACGTGTACTGCAACGAGTGGCTCGAACGGGAGGGGTGGCTCTCCTACGAGGACGACGACCACGACGCGCTCGCCGACATCGACGACGACGCCCGCGCGTACTCCCTCGTCCCCGGCCGCTTCTACCTCAACGTCGAGGGGCGGGAGCCGAACGGCGTCGTCCCCGAAGCCGAGTACGAGGAGACGCGCGCGGAGCTGCGCGAGGCGCTGGAGTCGTGGACGGGTCCGGACGGGAATCCCGTCGCGGACCGCGTCGTCGACCGCGAGACCGTGTTCCGGGGCGACCACGCCGCCATCGCGCCCGACCTCGTCGTCCTTCCGAACGACGGGTTCGACCTCAAGTCCGGGTTCCGCCCGCACGACTCGGTGTTCGACCCCGACGGACCCCGGACCGGGATGCACGCCTTCGACGACGCCGCGCTGTTCGTCGACCACGCGGACGCGACGGTCGAGGACGCCGACCTCCTCGACGTCGCGCCCACCCTTCTCCGACTGCTCGACGTCGACTACGGCCGCACGGACTTCGACGGCGCCAGCCTGGTCTGAGCCCCCTCCGTCACCCTGCTTGAGCGACCGAATTGAAGTGGATCCGCCTCCACCGGTCGGTATGGAGCGCACCCCCGACGGGACCCCCGTCGGCGTCGACGACCCGTACGCGGTCGCCGACGTCTGCGACCACCTCACCGGCGACGGCCGGTGCCGCTTCGCGCTCACGCGGGCGGGCGACGACCCCGAGTTCGCGGCGGACCGACGCGCGGACGGCTACGACTGTCACGTCGGCGCCGACGGCGAGTGGTCCGCATGTCCGCACTACCGGTCGACGACGGACGCGAAGACCTGCGCCCGGTGCGGACTTGACGACGTGCGGCTGGCCCACGACGACTCACGGCCGCTCGTGGAGGAGCACCACCTCTCGTACGGGGGGACGGAGGCGGCCGGTCACGAGATAACGGTCGGGCTGTGTCGCTGGTGTCACGCGAAGGTCCACAAGTCGATCGCTCGGATCGACGACGACGCGAGCCCGGCCCCCGAGGCGATCGCCGAGCGCGAGCGTCGACGCGGCGCAGAGCTGTCGGAGTCGGCGTTCGAGACCGCGAGCGAGCGGTACGACCCCGAAGAATAGGTCGACGCCTCCCGGCGACGGCTCAGGCGTCCGGCGCCGGCCGGATCAGGTTCGCCAGCGCGACGAGGGCGCCGAGGAACCACCCGAGCGGCACCGAGATGCCGATCCACATCAGGACGTAGCCCAGCCCGGGCAGTCCCCACTGCTCGCCGAACGTCTCCAGGTCGAACGCGCCGCGGAGGACCTCGTTGATCCCGCCGACAGCGAGGAACGTGTCGAGGATCCACCGCGCGAGATCGTAGCTCGGCGGGAGGATCAGCTCCTCCAACGTCGGCGTGACGAGCGCGGCGACGACCGGGGGGAGAAACAGCGCCGTCATCGCGAACGGATACGCGAGGAGGACACTGACGAACCGGCCCCCGACCTTCGAGAAGCCGGCGGCGAACGCGGAGGACACGACCGCTACCGTGCTCGCGGCCCCGACCGCGATCACCGCGTCGAACGGGAGCTGGAGATGCGTGATCACCGTCAGCCCCCCCCAGACGACGGCGGCGACGACCACGGCGCCGGCGACGCCGATGCGGGTGACCGCGGAGTCGAGCTTCGCCGCGTAGTAGCGGGTGGCGAACCCGACGAGCAGGAGGGGGTACGCCACCGCGACGAGCGGGGCGCCCAGCACCGCCCAGAGGTAGTAGCCGACGGACTGGACGGTCGTCTCGGGCTTCCACTTCCCCAGGACGGCGCTCGGGTCGAGCTGCCGCGGGAAGACCACCTCCATCCACGTCTCGTGGAGGCGAACCACGTCTAGGAAGAGCGCTTCCACCAGCCCGGTTTGTCCTCGTCGTTCCATTTGCCTCACGTCGCGCGCGGCCCGACGTGAACTTTGTGCCTTCGGCTGCGGGGTTCTCGCGAGCGATATACGCGTCGATAGGCTTAAAGAACTGTGTAGACCTACCGGGACACATGAAACGACGTGGACTGCTCGCGGCACTCGCGGCGTCGACCTCGGTCGCTATCGCCGGGTGCGCCGGCGAGGACGGGAGCTACGAGTTCGACGCGGAACCGGCGCGCGTTCCCGAGTCCGCGTACGCGGAGGGCTACTCCGGGGAGGATCCGGAGTCGTACACCATCGACCGCGAGTTCAACGTCACTGGCGTGAACGCGAAGGTCACGGCGACGACGTGGGTCGCCCGGTACACCAACTCGACGACCCAGTCGGCGCTGTTCGTGGCGAGTACGCCGAACGCCTCCGTCGCCGGACAGTCGGTCAATCCGCTCGTCAGGGTGGAGGGCGCGGACCTCATCCGACGGCTCCTCAACCAGATCAATCAGCAGGACGTCGGCGGCGGCAACGCCGACATCGAAACGGACGACATCGAGGAGCGCGGCGAGGAGACCCGGACGATCCTCGGCGAAGAGACCACCGTCCCCATCTTCGAGACGACGATCAGCGCCGACGTCGAGGGGACGGGCAACTCGAGCGGATCCGTCGAAAACGTCCCCGTTCTCCTGTACATCGCTACCGTCCAACACACCGCGGACGGCGCGGACAGCGAAGACGCGATCGCGATGGTCGGCGTCCACCCGGAACAGGCGTCCCAGCGCGAGCAGTTGCTCTCGATGATGGAAGCGGTCGAACACTGACCGGCCCCGGCGACTCCCCTCTCCGCTCTTCTCTCCCGTCAGGTCCGATCGTCGCCCCGCGAATATCCGGCCACGACCCGGTTAGGAGGCGACGCAGTCATGCGATTATTTCTCCGAACGGAAGCTTCCACGTCCGTAAATCACTTATAAGCGATCAACCCGAGTGAGAGATCCCGCGGTGTGACAAGAGGCGCTTCGCGGGGTCCGGTCGGCTACTGACGCCGCGCTGCCCCGAGAGCGATCGCTCTGGCAACCGTGGCACGTTCGCTATGATCCGGACGCGATCGGTTCAATGGCTGTGGGTCGGCATCGTGATGGGTGCTGTGGTGGGCGCCGTTGTCTTACTAATTATCTCTGGGACATTCGCAGCCTCCGCACAACTATGGGATGTAGATAGTGCGAGCGATCTTGAAATTGGATCCGAACAGCAGCAAGTAGTCACCAATATCGAAGTTCTTGACTCTAACGAGCCTGTTGAGATTCATGTTGGAGATCTTGTTGACTCTGGAGCAGAGTTAGATCACAACGCGACATCCTATCGAATAGACATTGATGAGAAAACGAATAGATCGGAGGTGTATATAGAAAACCCGAACAGCTCAAATGCGACCGTTGTCGTGTCTGCTTCAGCAATTTCCAGTCCTGGCCGTTTTGATCTATACATCAGCAATATAGATACAACAAATGTTAGTAAATACGATGAAGAAGGAGCAAAAATAAATCGCGATCTTTCATATACTGCTGAACAGGGAGGAAAGAAAGCATCTGTTGGTTTTAGCATATCTTCTCTTGGATCTATCGGATTCAAATCTGATACGTATAACCAATCTACACAATCTGTTTTCTACAATTACTCCACAAACAATAATCAAAGCCTAAACACTGCTGTAACAATTTGGGAGGAGGAGCAAGATGGGAGCCTGGGAGAGAAAATCAAAACTGTAGAGACATCTAGTAAAAATATATCACTCAGAGACACTGATATTGAAGGTGAAACAAAGATAATAATTGGTCTTCACTCTTCACCAGACAAGCACAGTTTCAATGCGATCTACGCTTTAGATTCAACAACTATCAATGTCTCTGTGCCTGCCCAACTTGTAGGTGGGCCATTTTATTACAGCAGAACTGACGTGGATAAGGGATCTGACGGTACTCTCCTGTTCGAATTCAACACGAATATATCCCGTTCCCAGGGCTATATAACTACTAAATTATCCAATAATAGAACAGAAAACATCTCTCTTAAAAACCATCCAGAGACCTTTGATATAAAAGGTGACTTCCTGTATGTTTATCCACTGACCTCAACCAACATTTCTACTAAAGATATTCAACCGGTGATCAACAATATCGAAGTTGGTGGTATTGTCTCCACCTCAAGCAGTAACCCGTACAAAAACCAATTCAGTTCTCCTGTTCGTGTAGATAATTTAGTCTATAGTGGGAAGAGAGATATAATCAATCAAGGTTCGAATATTGGCCTCCGATTAGAACAACAGTATGGCTATAATCTATCAAAACTTAACGGAAGTTTGGTTAAACAAATAGATTCTACTGGTTTAAACACTATTCATACGGTAAGAACAGAAGGTCTTAGCCCCGGCCACTACTCAGTGAATTCTAATTCTGGAACAGAGAATATTACCTTCCAGTTGATTGACTCATCCATTCATTTTGAAACAGCTGACACAGTAAACGGATCTCAGATACCGATTCATATTGGTTCGACTGGAACCAATCGGACTGCTGTTCTTAATGTCTCGAAGGCAAATTCTGGTATGATATTTCGGACAGAGATTATGTTGAATAACGCTTCCAATGTCAGTAGATATATTCCTGTTTCTCAACCCGGAACATACTCAGTAGAATTACATGATCTGGATACGAATATCACCACTGCTCAGGATGTAGAGGTTTTGAAAGACAGAAACCCTACTGTCCGTGCTGCTATTCATGAGAAATTACACAGTGGTAGCCATCTCGATCTAGTTCTAAATTCAACATATGATACCTCTTCGATAACTTTGATGTCTCAAAATAATACCACTACAACACTCGAACTGAAAACCATCGAGACGGATCCGACACCAGTGACGGTCAATACGTACGCGTCGCCCGAATCCCCGTCGGAGTTCGTCACGACCGGGTCCGGCATCGACGTCGAATCGGTCACGGGCGATACCGCTCCGCTCTCGCCCGGGACGTACGACCTCTCGCTGCGGTCGGAGCACGGCACCGAAGTCGCCAACGACACCGCGACGGTCACCGTGGAACCCCGCTCGACGAGCGACCTGACCGCGTACACCACGCGGTCGGTCGCATCCGGGGAGTTCGAGAACGCATCCGCGGTCCGAGAGGCGATCGCCGACGGAACCCTCACGCCGGCGACGACCGCGACCGCGAACGACACCGTCGTGTACGCCGTGAACGCAACCGGGCTGACGGGCCTCCCGGCGGCCGCGAACGCGTCGCTGGAACGAGGTGCGGACCTCGACCGGCTCGACGGCCTCTCGTTCGGCGTGGCGCCGACGGGGGCGGACGACGGCGACGAGTCCACCGACGGCGACGGGCTCGGTCGAACGCTGAACGGATCCGGGATTCACCTCGACCGACAGGGCCTGTACCTCGTCGCCGACGGCGAACGCGCGTTCGGAACCGAGACGCTCCCCGAACCCGGCGCGACGTTCGAGGCCGAGTTCCGAGTCGACGACGATCGACTGCGTCGGACCGCCGCGGACGACCGGCACCGGGCGGCGACCGAACTGACCTACGCCACCGATTCGACCGATGGGAGCATCGCCACCGAAAGCGGCGACGACTCGACCGAAGCGAGCGGGTCCACCGACTCGGAGGCGTCGGGTTCGACCAGTTCGACAGGCGGTTCCGATGCGATCGGTGGGGGGTCGGCCGGTGGTGGTTCGACCGGCGGCAGTTCGACCGGTGGTGGTTCGACCGGTGGGGGGTCGACTGGCGGCAGTTCGACCGGCGGCAGTTCGACCGGTGGGGGGTCGACCGGTGGTGGTTCGACCGGCGGCCCGAACGCACCCGGAGGAGGCGCCGGCCCCGCCGGCTCGGCCGCCGCCGGTAACGCCACGAACGCGGGCGGTCCGGCCCCGTCCGAAGAGTCGCTGGGGCCGGACGCGAACCGCCCGGCGCCGCGCCTCGGCATGGGCATCTCGATCGCCCCCGGGACGTCCGAGATTCCGCCGTCCGTGGGACCGCCGGAGGTCTTCGGAACCGGCGGCCCGGAACGCGGTGCGGGCGGTCCCACGGGCGCGGAGTCGCGCTCCGAGCACGGACGGCCGAACGACGCGGGTGGCGGTGAAGGGGACGACGCGACGTCGGCGGGACCCGCCGACTCGGTCGAATCCCCCGAGTCGTCCGCGGCGGGCGATCAGTCTGCGACGGGGGACTCCTCCCCGGACGAGGCCGACGCGAGCGATCTCGGGTACGACGAGGCGCCGATCCGATCGACCGCGTACGACCTCCCCGGATTCGACGCCGTCGCCTCGCTCGTGGCGCTGGCGGGCGCGTCGCTTCTCGCTCGGCGTCGCGGACGCGAGTCGTGATCGCGACGACGCTGGTGACCGCGGGGGCGCGGTCGGCGGGGCCCCGTCGGACCGGGCCACCGCGGGCGGTCGGCTGCCGCCGATCGCCGGTATCCTTTTGCTCGCCGGTGCCGTTCGTTCGGGTATGAGCGTGACCATCACACCCCCGAAGGAGCGCACGTGCGAGCTGTGCGGGCGCGACGAGCGGTGGGACGACGAGGCCGACGGGTGGCGCATCGCGGACGAACCCGGCAACGTCTACTGTATCCACGAGTGGGACATCAACGGGTCGTTCGTCCCGCTCGAAGAGTAGTTCCTGACTGGACGTTCTACCACTCTGGACGGAATACGTGAGACGTCCGCGGAGGATTCTCGTTGAACACGTCAATCTGCGGCTCCGCCGTGCGCGACTCGTGATCGATCCCGAGGTGTGTCATCTGGTCACCACCCGTGATGAATAATTACCTTATATTCCCTAATGTGTGTACGATGGATCCTACCCCTATCAGGGTCATACCTTTAACTGTTCACTCGTACGCGAGTGTATGACCAAGTCACGTAGTACCACCCGGGGCGTACGCGACTCGGAGTCCTCGGGTCAGGAGGGGGGGCTCGCGGCGCCGACGGACGACCGGTCGAACTGCGGCATCGGCGGGGTCGTCGACCTCGACGGCGCGCCGTCGCACGAGGCCGTCACGGACGCGGTCGAACTGCTCGAGAACCTCGAACACCGCGGGACGACGGGCGCCGAGGAGAACACCGGCGACGGCGCGGGTATCATGGTCGCGCGTCCGGACGAGTTCTTCCGCGAGGTCGTCGACGCCGACCTGCCGGCGGAGTACGCCGTCGGCTCCGTGTTCATGCCGCCCGAACCGGGCGTCCAGGCGAAGATCCACGACGTCATCGCCGAGGTGTGCGCCGTCTACGGGCTGGAGGTGCTGGCGTGGCGCTCCGTCCCCACCGACAACAGCGACCTCGGTGCCACGGCGCTCGACTCCGAGCCGGAGGTGTCGCAGGTGTTCGTCGCGCCCGTCGAGGGCGCGGGGCTCGCCCAGCGGTTCGCCAGCGAGGCGGACCGGTCCGACGACGTCGACCCCGACCTGCTCGGCTTCGACCGCGCGCTGTACGCCGCCCGCCGCGAGATCGAGAACGCGGTGTCGGAGGTCGACGGCGCCGGGCGCTTCTACGTCTGCTCGCTCGACCGCCAGCGCGTCGTCTACAAGGGCCTGCTGAAGGGGTCGCAGCTCGCCGACTACTACCCGGACCTGACCGACGAGCGGTTCGCGAGCCACGTCGCCCTGGTCCACGCGCGGTTCTCGACGAACACGCTCGGCGCGTGGCACCTCGCGCACCCGTACCGCAACATCGTCCACAACGGCGAGTTCAACACGATCCGCGGCAACGTCAACTGGATGCGCGCCCGCGAGAACGACCTGGAACACCCGGCGTTCGGGGCCGAGCTCGACACGATCAAGCCGGTGATCGACGACCCGAACCAGTCCGACACCGCGAGCGTCGACAACGCGCTCGAGCTCCTGCTCCAGACCGACCGCGACCTCCCGCACGCGCTCCGCATGCTGATCCCGGAGGCGTTCCGCGGCGACGACCTGATGGACGACGACCGCGCGGAGTTCTACGACTACCACGCCTCGCTCGTCGAGCCGTGGGACGGGCCCGCCCTCGTCATCGGGTTCGACGGCGAGCGGGTCGCCGGCGTCCTCGACCGCAACGGGCTCCGCCCGTGCCGGTACGAGGTGACGACCGACGACCGCCTCGTCGTCGGCAGCGAGGTGGGCGCGCTTCCGACCGAGCCGGCGGACGTGCGCCGCCGCGGTCGACTCCAGCCCGGCGAGATCTTCGTCGCCGACCCCGAGGCGGGCCGGATCGTCCCCGACGACGAGGTGTTCGAGGAGCTCACCGACGAGAAGTACGGCGAGTGGGTCGAGGACGGGCAGGTCGACCTCAACGACCTCACCGACGAGGACGGCGTCGCGGCCGGGATCGACGCCGACTCGACCGCTGAAGCGGACGGCGAATCGGGCGAGGCTGACGGGTCGGACGAGACGGACGAGACGGAACCCACCGTCCGCGCCCACCAGGCCGCGTTCGGCTACACGACCGACTCGCTGAACCACCTCGTCGAGCCGATGGCGAAGGACGGGAAGGACCCGGTCGGCTCGATGGGCGACGACACGCCGCTCTCGGTCCTCGCCGACGTCGACCGCCCCCTCTTCACCTACTTCAAGCAGCTGTTCGCGCAGGTGTCGAACCCGCCGATCGACTACATCCGCGAGGAGCTCGTCACCTCGCTGGAGACCCGCATCGGGAACCAGCGCAACCTCCTCGACGAGACGGCCGAACACGCGGAACAGATCGTCGCGGACACGCCGGTCCTGACGGACGCCGAGACGGCGGCGCTCCGCGACCTCCCCGGGCCGGGCGAGCGAAGGCCGGGCGAGCGCCGCGGACGCGAGGACGTCGACGGTCCCTCGTTCAGTTCCGTGACCGTCGACGTCACCTACGACCGCGACGGCTCGCTCGTCGACGCCGTGAGCCGCGTCCGCGAGGACGCCGCGGCCGCCATCGAGGACGGGGCCGACGTGGTCGTGCTCTCCGACCGTAACGTGGGTCCGGACCGCCTCGCTGTGCCGAGCCTGCTGGCGACCGGCGCGGTCCACCACCACCTCGTGCGCAAGGGGCTCCGAAACCGCGCGGGCGTCGTCGTCGAGTCCGGCGAGCCGCACGAGGTCCACCACCTCGCCACGCTCGTCGGCTACGGCGCGGACGCGGTCGACCCGTACCTCGCGTACGCCTCCATCGCCGACGTGGTCGCCGGCCCGGACGGCGCCGACGAGGACGAGGCCCTCGCGGCGTACCGCCACGCGCTGGAGGACGGCCTCCTCAAGACGATGGCGAAGATGGGCATCTCGACGATGGAGTCGTACCAGGGCGCCCAGATCTTCGAGGCGGTCGGGCTCGACTCCGAGTTCGTCGCCGAGTACTTCGAGGGGACGGAGATCCGCACCGAGGGGATCGGGGCCGAGCAGATCGAAGACGACCTCCGCACGCGCCACGCGATGGCGTTCGGCGCCGACCCCGAGCTGGAGACGATCGGCGAGTACGAACACCGCTCCTCGGGCGTGAAACACGGCTGGAACCCCCAGACCGTCGGGACGCTCCAGCAGGCGGTCCGCGGCGGCGACTACGAGCAGTATCAGGAGTTCGCCGAACTGGTGAACGACCAGACCGAGGAGCTCCAGTCGCTGCGCGGCCTCCTTGAGTTCGACTCCGACCGCGACCCGGTTCCCGTCGAGCAGGTCGAGCCCGTCGAGTCGATCGTCGAGCGCTTCTCGACGGCCGCGATGAGCCTCGGGAGCATCTCGCCGGAGGCCCACGAGAACAACGCCATCGCGATGAACCGGATCGGCGCGAAGTCGAACACCGGCGAGGGCGGCGAGCCGCCCGAGCGGTTCGACACGGAGAAGGAGTGTACCGTCAAGCAAGTCGCCTCCGGGCGCTTCGGCGTCACCTCGGAGTACCTCGCGAGCGCCGAGGAGCTCCAGATAAAGATGGCGCAGGGCTCGAAGCCCGGCGAGGGCGGCCACCTCCCCGGCAAGAAGGTCAACGAGATGATCGCGCACGTGCGGTGTTCGACCCCCGGCGTCGGCCTCATCTCGCCGCCGCCCCAGCACGACATCTACTCGATCGAGGACCTCAAGCAGCTCATCTTCGACCTGAAGGCCGCGAGCCCCGAGGCCGACGTCAACGTGAAGCTGGTCTCGGAGGCGGGAATCGGCACCATCGCGGCCGGCGTCGCGAAGGCGAACGCCGACGTCGTCCACGTCTCCGGCCACGACGGCGGGACGGGCGCGTCGCCGAAGACCTCGATCAAGAACGCCGGCCTGCCGTGGGAGCTCGGGCTCGCGGAAGCGAACCAGATGCTCCGCGCGACCGGCCTGCGCGACCGGATTCGGGTATCGGCCGACGGCGGACTCCGGACCGGGCGCGACGTCGCGGTCGCGGCCGCGCTGGGCGCCGAGGAGTACATCTTCGGCACCGCGTCGCTCGTCACCTCGGGCTGCGTGATGGCGCGGCAGTGCCACGAGAACACCTGCCCGGTCGGGGTCGCCACCCAGCGCGAGGACCTCCGTCAGCGGTTCCCCGGCCAGCCGGACCACGTCATCAACTACATGACGTTCATCGCGCAGGAGCTGCGGGAGATCATGGCCGAGCAGGGGTACACCGAGCTCGAGGAGTTCATCGGTCGGCCCGGTCTCCTCTCGCAGCGCGAGACGGACCACGAGAAGGCGAAGCACCTCGACCTCTCGGCGGTCATCGCCGAGCCCGCGGGCGAGGCCCGCACCAAGGTCCGCGAGCAGGCCCACGACGGCATCGACGACCTGCTCGACTGGGACCTCATCGACGAGGCCGCGCCCGCCATCGAGGACGGCGCGCCGGTCGCGCTCACCCGCGACGTGCGGAACGTCGACCGCGCGGTCGGCGCGACGCTCTCGAACCGCGTCGTCTCCGAACACGGCGGCGAGGGGCTCCCGGACGACACCATCTCGTGCCGGTTCGACGGCGAGGCCGGGCAGAGCTTCGGCGCGTTCCTCGCGCCGGGGATCACGATGGAGCTGTCGGGCGCCGCGAACGACTACGTGGGCAAGGGGCTCTCCGGCGGTCGCCTCGTGATCGACACGCCCGCCGAGGCCGCGTACGATCCGACCGAGAACGTCGTCGCCGGGAACGTCTGCCTGTACGGCGCCACCGCGGGCGAGATGTACGTCAACGGCGTCGCCGGCGAGCGGTTCGGCGTCCGCAACTCCGGCGTGCGGGCGGTCGTCGAGGGCGTCGGCGACCACGGCTGCGAGTACATGACCGGCGGCGTCGTCGCCGTCCTCGGCGACACGGGCCGCAACTTCGCGGCGGGGATGTCCGGCGGCATCGCGTACGTGTACGACCCCGACGACCGCCTCGACGACCGCGTCAACCGCGGGATGGTGTCGGTCTCCGAGACGCTGGCGGAGTCCGACGAGCGGATGCTCCGCCGGCTCGTCGAGAACCACCGCGCGTACACCGACAGCGAGCGCGCGGCCGACCTCCTCGACGACTGGGAGGCCGCGCTCGACGACTTCGTCCGCGTCTTCCCCGACGCGTACGCGGAGGTCATCGCGGAGGGCAAGGGCGCCGACGTGCGCGAGGAGCCGCCCGCGCCCGCCGCCGCCGTGCCGGGCGCCGACGCCGACGCGACCGGACAGGTGTCGAGCGACGACTGAGGAAAGAGAAAAAGCCGCCTGCGGTCAGTCGATCGTCTCCGAGTCGACCTCGCTCTCCGCTGTCGCCCGTTCGACCGCGCGGTCGACGTGGCGCTCGCGGGCGCGCTCGACGAACTCTTCCGGCAGCTCGTCTATCTCGCCGGCCTGAACGCCCCAGAGCTTCGCGTAGAGCCCGTCCGCCGCGAGCAGCTCGTCGTGGGTGCCGCGCTCGACGACCTCCCCGTCCTCCAACACGAGCGCGGTGTCGGCGTCCGTCACCGTCGAGAGGCGATGCGCGATGACGAACGTGGTCCGGTCGGCGGCGAGGCGGTCGAGCGAGCGCTGGATCAGCATCTCCGTCTCCGTGTCGACCGCGGAGGTCGCCTCGTCCAAGATCAGGATCGCGGGGTCTTGGAGGACGACCCGCGCGATGGCGAGCCGCTGGCGCTGGCCGCCGGAGAGCTTCACGCCGCGCTCGCCGATCCGCGTCTCGTAGCCGTTCGGCAGGGAGTCGATGAACTCGTGGGCCTCCGCGGCCTTCGCGGCCTCGACGACGCGCTCGCGGATCGCGTCCTCGTCGAGGCCGTCGCCGCCCGCCTCGTCGATCCGCGTGAACCGCCCGTAGCGGATGTTCTCGGCGATGGTGCCGTCGAACAGCGTGGTGTCCTGCGCGACGTAGCCGACCGACGAGCGGAGGCTCTCGACGGTCACGTCGCGGACGTCGTGGCCGTCGACGCGGATGGCGCCGTCGGTGACGTCGTACAGCCGGAGGAGGAGCTTGAGCAGCGTCGACTTCCCGGCACCGGTCGGGCCGACGAGGGCGACGGTGTCGCCCGGCTCGGCGGAAAAGGAGACCCCGCGGAGGACCTCCTCGTCGGCGTCCTCGGGGTCGACGAGGGCGTTCTCGGGGTACGCGAAGGAGACGTCGTCGTACTCGACGGCGCCCGCGACGCCGCCGTGATCGGGGTCGCCCGCCGGCGTCACGCCGCCGTCGTTTCGGGGCTCTCCGTCGCTTCGCGTCCCGCCGCCGAGTTCGATCGCGCCGTCGTCGTCCTCGATGCGGACCGGGATGTCGCGCAGGCCGAACACGCGCTCGCAGGAGGCCTTCGCGTTCTCGTACTGGTCGATGATGTTCGACACCTCCGCGAGCGGGGCGACGAACTGCTGGGTGAGGAGGACGAAGGTGACGAACGTCCCGACCGTCAGCTCCGTCGTGAACGGGCCCGGCGGGCCGTTCGCGAGCCAGAAGCCGCCGACCGCGAAGGTGGCGGCGAAGGCGAGCCCGGCGAGCAGCTCCATCCCGGGGCGGTAGACGTAGTTGAGCCGGAGGATCGACATCGTGCGCTTGAAGTACGAGAACGAGGCGTCCTCGACGCGCTCGCTCTCGTGGGCCTCCGTGTTGGAGGTCTTCACCAGCTCGACGCCCGATAGCGCGTTTTCGAGGGCGGTGTTGAGGTCCCCGACGACCGAGCGCTGCGCGACGTAGCGGGGCTCGACCGCGCGCATGAACCAGAGCGTGAAGAGGAACATCAGCGGGATCGCGGCGAGGGTGACGATCGCGAGCTCGTAGTTGTAGTAGACGAGGACGGTCGCGATGCCCGCGAGCATGACGCCGAGGCGCGCGGAGTTCTGGAGGGCGTTGTCGAGGAACACCTCCAGGTTCGAGGCGTCGTTGTTGAGGACGGACATGACCTCGCCGGTCTGTTTGTCGTCGAAGAAGGTCATGTCGAGCCGCTGTATCTGGTCGAAGGAGTCGGTGCGGACCGCGTGCATCACGCGGTGGGCGAAGTTGTTCGCGGCGATGCCGTAGACGTACGTGAACACGCCGGTCACGATGAACGACCCGAAGATGAGCAGCACGGAGAGGCGGAACTGCGCGCCCGCCTCCGTGGGGAGCCACGCGTCGGGGACGACCGGGAGCGTGTACGGTCCCGTGCCGGTGAAGACGGCGTCGATGGCGACGCCGAGGACGACCGGCGGGATCAGCCCCGCGACGCGGGCAACGACGTTGGCGGCCATCCCGACGACGAGCCAGTGGGCCTCCGACGCCCCGTACTCGCGGAACAGCCGCCCCAGGGGTCGGTCGACCCGGTCGCGGTACACTTCGAAGGCGTTGCGCTCGTCGGCAGCCATGGGCGTACGAGCGCCGGAAGCCCCATGTATCCGGCGGCTTCGGCGGCCCGTTCCGGGTTCCGCCAGTCTTGGTTCTGGAAACACTTCTTATTTATAAATAACCGACCGGGTGCGGTGGCGCGTGCCTCCGAGTGGCCGCCGAAGGCGGCCGCGAGGAGCACGCGCGAGGGACGCCGCGAGCGCTTTTAAGCGCGAGCGGCGAGGCTGGGGAGGTGGGAGGTGCTGTGCGGAGCGGTGTGGGGCGGGACTCAAAGGGGCAGTCGCGAGGCGACCGTAGGCGACGTAAGCACCGGAACGAGGGAGCGAACGGAGTGAGCGACCGAGTGAGGAGCGCAGCGAGCGTACGGTCGCCTCGCGACTGGGGCTTTGGCGGTGTTCGTCGCGGGATCGCCGACCGTAATTTATAATCGAGCTGGGGATTTTGCGGTGTTCGTCGCGGGATCGCCGACCGTAATTTATAATCGAGCTGGGGCTTTGGCGGTGTTCGACGGCGATCCGCAATGGGCCATTTATAAATGAGCGTCCGGAGGTCTGACAGCGACCACCGCAGCAAGATTGAATGCGTATCGTCGCCGGTCCGTTTAATAAGCGCCGCTCGAACCCATCTACGTGGACGAACTCGTCGTGAGTACGGAGGTGTACGCCGACCCGGAGGAGGTGTACGCGTTCCTGCTCGATTTCCCGCAGTACGCGAACTACTCCGAGTACCTCCGAGAGGTCCGAACCGTCACCGGCGACGGCGGCCCCGGGACCAAGTACGCGCTCACGTTCGCGTGGTGGAAGATCTCCTACACCGCCCGATCGGAGGTGACCGGCGTCGAGCCCCCCGAGCGGATCGACTGGGAGATCACGAAGGACATCGATGCCGGCGGCTGTTGGCGCGTGACGCCGCCCGAACGCGTCGAGAGCGACGGGGATTCCGCCGAGACAGACGCCACCCCGAGCGACGACGCCCCTTGCGAGGTCGCGCTCGAAGTCGAGTTCGACCCCGGGTCGGCCAGTTCGGACGCGCTCAATCTCCCGCGGCTGGTCTCGTTCGACTGGGTGTTGAAGAAGGCGATCCCGCTGATCAGAGACGAGGCCGAGCGCGTGGTCGAGCGCGCGGTTCAGGACTTAGAGGGGTCGACGCGGGACGTCGACCTCGACGTGTACGTGGACTCCGACCGGATCTGACGCCCCGCGGGGCGGTTCGCCGCTCCCGTGCCCGAGTCGAAGGCCTTAATATATCCAGCGGGGAACGAACGGATGCGTTCGAGGGCTCGTAGATCAGTGGTAGATCATCCCCCTGGCACGGGGAAGGCCCGGGGTTCAAATCCCCGCGAGTCCATTCCTTCGCTCACTTCGTTCGCTCAGTCATTCCCTCGCGTGGTCCCACTCGCTCGCTGCGCTCGCTCGCGGGACCCCCGCGAGTCCATGATTTTGCGCCGCGAGCAACGTCGCGAGCGGCGCATATCTGTACCGAGTGGAGATTTGAACCCTATACCAGTCGCGCGCAGTCCGAAGTCGTCGAGCGGCTCGCCGCGAAGCGAGCGCTCGATCTCGGTGTCGGACGGAGCGTGTCGCAGGCGGACTGTACCTCTCCTTTTTATCGTGCTTTCACACGAGCGCAACGAGCCGAGGTCGAATTAGACCACCTTCTCCACACGTGTGACTTCGTCCTCAGACCGTTATTTCACTCATACGAGTTCGAATACTGTCACACTCTCTCGCTTATTATAGACAGTTTCTCATCAGCATCACAAGATCTGCTGGATCACCGTTATTGGGTGATTCGCGCGCAACGGTTGAGACGGGTCGACACGTCCCACAACACGTTCGGCCCTGGTTCGAGCATTACCCTCGAAGTCAAGATCGAGGTGAGCACGACAGTTGCACTGTTAGTGCGTACTCTCGTCACGCAGTTGTAAAAGGGGCTGCTCGATGGTATATTCGTGTGGGCAGATGACGACCACACGCCCCACAACACGCGTTTTGCGTTACTCGCTTCCCGTATTTCAGACGTATGTCGGCGGCTTAGAGCCAGCTGACCTTCTCTCGCGCTCGGCGCTGCGCCGCCGGGCTTAGGTCCCGTTGTAGTGTTCGAGGAACGTCTCTAGGTCCTCCCAGCCGCCCCAGTCGAGAACGAGCAGCGGGTCGACCTCCGCATCCGCGAGCGTACTCGCCCACGTTCGGCAGAGGTCGTGCGTACTGCGGAATTCCCAGCCGATGTCGTCCTCCTCCTCGGCGAGCTGCTCGTGGGCATCTTGGAGCCAGCGTCGGAGCGACCACGTTCCCGACGACTTGACCCCCAACCGGGTCGAGCGCGTCGGCGAGGTGGTCGTCGACCGGATTGAGAAGGGCCGCGTGTGAGCGCGTCAGCGATGCTCGTCGATCCAGCGGCACCACGCGTGAAAGTCGTCGGCACCGCACTGGGGGGCGATGTTTCGGAGCGTGTCGCCGCTGATCTCGTGGCCGATCGGGACCGTACCGTTCCGTGTCTCACCCGTCTTCGGGTGGATGTATCGCAGTTTGAGATGGCTCCCGGTTCGGTCGACGGGAGTGTAGTTCATGCTCGTCAGCACGGAGACGATCTCCCGACCGGTGAATCGCTGCCGGACCACGATTACGCCGTCTCGTCAGCGTCGTCGAACCACGGAGCGTCGGGCACGCCCGCCTCGTCCGGGACCTCGTCGAGATCGAGGCCCAGCTCCTCCAGGTCATCGTCGGTAACCGGCTCGCCGGCCTCGCCGGTGTGTAGGGCTACCGCCTCGTCGAGCATCTCCAGCGCCTCCTCACGAGTATCGCCGCACGAGGCGACGCCGAGGTCCTCGTCGATCGCGGACCAACCGCCCTCATCTTCTTCGATCAGGCGGATCTCTCGGCCAGTGCTTATGGCTGGTAGTAGTTGTCACCGTGGAATAAGCGTTCTGTCGCTCCGAGACGCCGCGGAAGTGAGGCTGAACCGCGAGACACTTCACCGGGAGCTCAGTTTTCGGTTCCCGGTACCCGTTCCGCGACCGCTTTCCCGCACGAACGCTAAAGTGAAATCGCGACACACGACCAGCCGACCGTGCTGACCGACGCCGAGGAACGACTCGTCGAGGACGTCTTGGAGGTTGGCGAGGTCATCGAACGAGACACGTTCGAGTTCATGATCGAGGAGGGCCTCCCCGCGGAAGAACTCCGAATTCTCGGCAGCGACGGCAGCGCCGAAACGGCCATCGAGAGCCTCGAATCGAGGGGACTCGTCACCACCGAGCGGGTCGAGGAGACGGTGCGCGACAGCAGCTCACCGGAGGAATCGATTCTCATCCCCGGAACGGATTTCGAACGCGTCGAGCGCCGGTACGTCTACTTTACCGACGAACTCGAAGCGCGGTACCGGGAGTAGCTCGCCGCCCGATCCCTACTCCGGCCACGGCTCCCGTTCCCGCCGGTCCGTCTCGCGCGAAAGCTCCGGCGGCACCTCCTCCAACAGCACCGGCGCCAGCGACGCGCCGACGTGCCACGCGACGACCTCCTCGTCTAACTCCTCCAGCCGCACGTCCTCCTGCCCGTAGTACTCGCCGTCGACCGTACAGGAGCCGCCGCCGTCGGCGAAGCAGACGTCGCCGCGCTCGTCGTAGGTGATCTGGACGTGCGCCTCGCGCGCGCTGTCGACGAACTCCCACGCGAACCGGTCGCTCCCGGCGAGGTCGTCGCGCCCTGCGAAGTAGTCGAGCGCGGCAGCGACCTCGTCCTCGACGGGGCCCGTGACCGCGCCGTCGTCGGCGCGCAGGTGGACCTTCACCGGCTGGTGCGTCGCGAGCGTGCTCGTCGCGCTCATCAGCCCGGCGGGCTCCTCGCCGTGTTCGAGCCCCTGGACGTGCCCGAGCTCGTGGATGATCGTCGCGTTCATCTCCGCGTCGGAGAGCCGGGGGTCGACGGTCGCGGTCATCGGCGTCCGCGGCTCGTCGACGAGGAGGTCCGCGCAGCCGAAGTACCGCGTCTCGTTGGTCTCCTCCACGCCGCACCGCTCCACGCGGTCGAACCGGAGGACGACGTCGGCGCCGTCCGCGCCGTCCGCGTCGTCGACGCGCTCGTACTCGACCGGGTAGCCGAGGTAGCGCTCGTCGGTGCGCTCCCAGTAGCCCGTCGCGGCCGCGACCACGGCCGAGACGTTCCGGTCGACCGCCTCGTCGTCGACGTAGAGGTCGAGCGTCGTCTTCCCGTACGGGCTCGGGTGTACCACCGAGACGGTCCGCTCGCGCGTCCGGTTCGCGGTCGTCACGACGACCGGGTAGTCGCCGCCGTCGAGCCGCACGTCCGCGAACGTGACGGACGCTTCCGCCTCCGCGCCGCCGTCGAGCGCGACCGTCCGGTTCGCGCTCGCGCCGGTCCCGTACCGGATCCGGACCGTCTGGTTCCCCGCCAGGTCGCCGACGTTGGTCACGGTCGCCGTGACGGAGAGGTCCCCGCCGTACGCCACGCTCTCGGGGGCCTCGATCTCGGAGACCGCGAACGCCGCCGGCCGCGCCTCCTCGACGACGACGGTGCGAGTCGCGCTCGCCTCCCCGACGCTCACCCTGATATCGTGTTCGCCCGGGTCGAGCGCCGCGGCGTCGACGGTCGCCGTCACCGTCATCGTCCCGTTCGCGGGGACCGACCGGTTCTCCGAGAGCAGCGTCGCGTCGCCGACGCGGACCGTCACCCGAACCGGGTCGAGCGTCGCGTTCGCGCTCCCCGACCCTTCGCCCGCGGCGTCGTCGGCGTCGTCCGCGAGGCCCTCCCACCGCGCGGTCGCCTCGACCGTCGCCCGCTCGTCGTGGCCGAGCGACTCCGGCGCGTCGACGGACTCGATCGACGGGGACGGCGCCCCGAGGGGACCGGCCATCTCTCCACCGAGCCCGCCGCAGCCGGCGAGCGCGACGAGCAGGACGACGGCGGCGACGGCGCTTGCGTTGCGCATCGGTTACCGGGGGCTCGGAGACGGAGACATATAACCTTCGTTTCAACCAGCGATTAGGTGTGGCGTCGCGGAGCCCGACCCACCCTCGCCTCGTCGCTTTCTACCCGGATCGACTCGGCGCCGACCGCGGAGACCGGTGGCCGCCGCCGAACGACACTGGCTTGTCGCCCGGTCGCCAACGGTTCGTGTGACGCTCCGACGCGACGTTCTCGCGACGGTCGACGCCGACCGCGGCTCGTTTCGGACACGCCTCTCGACGCTCGTCGAGGAACACGGCCTCGACGGGGAGCTGGTTCCGCCCCGGTCGGCGGACCCGGACGACCGCGCGGAGCGCGAGGCGATGCTGGTCGACCGCGTCCGGGCGCTCGATGACCTCCCGCTCGGTCTCACCCTCACCGGCCCGGCGTTCCGCGACACGCCGATCGTCTACGTCAACCGCTGGTTCCGCGACTGGACCGGGTACGCGATGGAGGACCTCCGCGGGCGGAATCCCCGTCTGTTCCAGGCGCCGGACCCGGACGCCGAGGTCCGCGCCGACTTCCGCGACGCCCGCGCCGACTTCCGGGAGGCCCTGTCGACGTGGTCGCGAGTCACGGTCGAGATCCGCAACCGCCGCTCTGACGGAACCCCGTTCACCGCCCTCGTTTCGCTGCGACCGCTGTTCGGTGACGCGGGGACGGTCACGCACTGGGTCGCCGCGCAGGAGCCGAAGTCGACCGAGACGCGAGAAGCCGGCGGGAACGCCCCGGAGTGACGCGTCCCCCGAACCAAGCGGCGGACGCCGAACCGGCACTCACCGCAGCGTCGACGTCGGGACGACCGACGGGAGCACGCCGCCGCCGGTCGCGTCCTCCACGACCGCCTTGGCGACGTGTTCGCCGCTGAGCAGGCACATCGGCATCCCGATTCCCGGGTTGGTGTACGCGCCGACGTAGTAGAGGCCGTCGACGCCGGGCGCGCGGTGCGCCGGGCGGAGCGGCCCGGTCTGTTCGAGCGTGTGCGACAGCGCCAGCGCGGTGCCGCGGGGCGCGTTGAACCGCCGCCGGAAGTCGGAGACGCAGGCGGTCTCCTCGAAGACGATCCGGTCGCGGAAGTCGACGCCCGCGTGCTCCGCGAGGTCGTCGAACACCAGGTCGCGGAACCGCTCGCGGGTCTCCGGGTCGTCGTCCAGCCCCGCCGCGAGCGGGACGAGCAGGAAGACCGCCTCGTGGCCGTCGGGCGCCGCCTCCGGGTCCGTCTTCGAGGGGACGTGGACGTAGTACGCGGGGTCGTCGGGCCACTCGGGGTCGTCGAAGATGGCGTCGAAGTGGGGGCGCCAGTCGGTCGGGAACACGAGCGTGTGGTGGTCCAGGTCCACGTCGCCCTCGACGCCGAGGTACGCGAGGTACGCCGAGGGCGCGTACGTCCGCGACTCCCAGTACGACTCGCGGTCGACGGTCCCGGCGGGCAGGAGGTCGCGCTCGACGTGCGGCGGGGGCGCGTTCGCGACCACGCGATCGAAGCGGTCGCTCCGCGCCGTGGCGGCCGCGCCGCCGTCCCCCCCGCGCCGTTCCGTCTCGACGGTGAACTTCGGGACGGACGCGGCGACCGACGGCTCGACCGCGGTCACCGGCTCGCTCGTTCGGATCGAGACGCCGAGCTCGCGGGCGAGGTCGGCCATCGCGTCGACGACGCTCGCGATCCCCCCGACAGGGTGGTAGACGCCGAGGTTCATGTCGACGTGGCTCATCAGCGTGTAGATCGCGGGCGTGTTGTACGGCGACCCGCCGAGGAAGACGAGCTTGTACTCCGCGATCTGACGCAGCTTCTCGCTGTCGAAGTAGTCGCCGACGTAGTCGTCCATCTCGCGGAGCTTCGGGAGCGCCCGGCCCGAGCGGAGCACGTCGGCGTCGACCATGTCGCGCAGCCGCGACCGGCTCGGGTAGACGAACCGGTCCATCCCCAGCTCGTACGCCTCCGCGGCGTCCGCGAGGTACTCGTCGAGCACCTCGCCCGCACCCGACTCGTACGACTCGAACAGCGCCTTCTGTCCCGCGCGGTCGGCCGGCATCGACGCGCGGTCGCCGTCCTTCCAGACCACCTCGTACAGCGGGTCCAACTCGATCAGGTCGTAGTAGTCGTCGGTCGACCGTCCGAAGTGCTCGAAGAACCGGTCGAACACCTCCGGCATGAGGTACCACGAGGGCCCGGTGTCGATCCGGAACCCGTCGCGCTCGATCCGCCCGGCGTACCCGCCGGGGTGGTCGTTGCGCTCGAACAGCGTCACGTCCGCCCCCGCGTCGGCGAGGTAGCTGGCCGCGGAGAGCCCGCCGAAGCCGGCGCCGACGACCGCGATCGACTCCCCGGCCAGCGGTTCCGCGGCGTCCGACAGGCCCGCGTCCGGTTGGGGTGACATCACTTCCGGCTACGCGTCCGGGAACGTTTACCCTGCGGTCATACCATGTTAGGGGCGTCGCCGTCGCTCGGTTCTCCCGCACCCGTCAGGCGTCGTCTCGCACCCGTCAGGCGTCACCCCCGACGTCGTCCCCTTGGAGCCGTCGGGCGCCGAGGGCGAACAGCCCGAGCCCGATCAGGTAGAGCCGCCACCCGCCGTTGGCGACGGGGAACCGTCGTTCGACCGGCTCGTCGACGTCGAGGTCGGGGTCGCGCGGCTGGACCGGGTTGCTGACGTGGACCGACTCGCTCGTGCCGCCCGCGCCCGCGTCGACCGTCCGCGTCCCCGTCTCCGGGTCGACGCGTACGTCGACGAACGTCTGAACGAACCCGTCGGCCGTCGAGTAGAACGCCTCGCCGCCCAGGTGGAAGAACCGGTCTCGAAGGGGCCAAAACGCGTTCACGCCGTCGAGGTGCGTCCAGTCGACCGCGACGTGCGCGAAGACGTGGACGAAGACGGCGACCCACGCGACCGCGATCAACCGGTCGGAGAGCCGGTCGCGGAGCAGCGACCGCTCCCGGACGCGCGTGTCGTAGTACAGCCCCAGCGCCGCGGCCGCGGGCAGCACGAAGTTGTGGCCGACCGTGCGATGCGCGCCGGGCATGATCGCGCCGAGGAAGCTGTCCGCCTCCGGGAGCACGAGGACGACGAGCAGGACCGCGAGCGCGCGCCGGTCGTAGTACGCCCCGAGCAGCCCGGCCGCCAGCAGCAGCGCGAACCCGGCGTGGACGACCGTCGAGGGCATTCAGCGGAACCCCCCGCCGTCGGTCGCCGCGTCTCCCCCGCGACCCCGGAACCGGACCGCGAGCGTCGCGGCCGCGGCGGCGACGACGACCAGCTGCCAGCCGTTCTCCACGAAGTCGAACCGCCGGTCTACGCCCGGGTCGATCCCGGGACGCCCGTCGGGGTTGATCCACGAGGAGACCGGCTCCGCGGTCGCGGCGTCGACGCTCTCGAGCGGCAACAGGCCGGGACCGTCGGCGCCGAGCGCGACGAACGTCTGGACGATCCCCTCCTGCGTCGAGTAGGCGAGTCGGCCCCGGACGGCGTAGCGCGCCTCCTCGAACGGGTACAGCAGGACCGCGCCCTCTCCGGCGAACAGCGCCGAACCGATCCCCGCGACGACGAGCGACGCGAGCGCGACCCACGCGACCCGAACGGCGCGCCGGCCGCCGCGCGCTCGGAGCGCCGACTCCGCGCGGTGCGTCGTGTCCCAGTACAGCAGCCCGCCGGCGAAAAGCGGCGCCCAGACGGCGTGGAAGAGCGTGTTCGTCGCCCCCGGCACGACGAGGCTCGCGGCCGCGTCGAGGCCCGGGAGGAGCGCGGCCGCGACGACGACCGCGACCGACCGTCGGTCGAACGCGTCTCCGAGCAGCGCGGCCGCGAGCAGCGCGCCCACGGCCGCGCTCACGAGCGGCGGTGCCATACCATCGCTGACGCTCGGAGGCGAATAAGCGCACCGGGCGGGCCGGTGTCGATCGGGTGCTCCCGGACGGATCGAGGGCAGCCGAGGAGTCAGTCTCCGCTCGGCTCGCCGTCGACCGTCACGCGCTCGCTCTCGCCCGCGGGGCCGTCACGCGTCGGTCCGTCGAGCAGGGCGACCGCCATCCGGCGGGCGGCGTACGCGGCCGCATTCGCGAGGTGACAGGCGACGAGAATTGCGGCGACGCCGAGCGGGACCGCCGCCAGCGCCTCCGGCAGCGTCTCGATCGCCCACGTCGCGGGCTCGCCGTTGACCTCGCCGAATTGGACCGTGACGGGATACCGGGCCGGCGCGGTCAGCAGGGGAACCCCCCTCGCGAACAGGATCAGCGGGATGAGGCCGAACAGGGCGATCCAGAACTTCGACAGGAGGAATCCGAGCCCCCGCCACGTCGAGGCGGCGTCCACGTACTTCCGCGCGCCGGCGACCGCGCCGTCGGCCTCGGCGAGGTCGTCCGGCGTCGCGAGGTCGGTCCCGAGCAGCGCGTCGGCGAGCCAGCGCTCGAAGGCCGCGAGCAGCCGAGCGGCGACGAGCGTCGCGAGCAGGACCACGAGCCCGACCAGCACCGGCGAGAGCATGATGCCGAAAACGACCCCGAAGCTGAACACGCCGGAGTGGACGAAGGCGATCGGCATCGCGACCAGCAGGTACAGCAGGTGGCGATACGTGCGGCCGTCGGCGACGACGCCGACGACCGGGAGGGAGGCGAGCGGTCGGAGGGAGACCATACCGTAACAGGTTCTTCGTCCGACAAAAATCGGTCGCTCTCCCGGCGACTCAGCGTAATTCAAGGTGGAGCCTCCGACCTCAGAGAGTGAGCGTAGCGAGCGAGTAGGTCGGAGAGGAAACCGATACAGTACTACACCAACTATGCTCGGTGACTGGCCGACTCCCCACCGAGCCGTTACTAATATAAAACTATAGACCTACATCTGAAGTACAGATGGAGGTACGTCGCACCGTTCCCGTCAAACTCGACGTGGCCGACAGCGACGCTGACCTCCTCCACGAAACCATCTCCGAGTTCCTGTGGGCTGCCAACTACGTCGTCGACCACGCGTGGGAAGGCGAATACAAGACCACGAGCAAAGCTGAACTCCAACGCGAAACCTACGACGACGTGCGGGCCGAGACGCGACTCCAAGCGAACCTCGTCCAAAACGCTCGCAACAAGGCCGCCGACGCCGTCCAGAGCGTCGTCGCTCGGTGGAAGCAAGGTGACTACGCGGGGAAGCCGAACTTCTCCGCACCGACGCTCGTCTACGACAAGCGATGTGCGACGTTCAACGACGACCACGCGACGCTCTCGACCGTTGAAGGGCGCATCACCGCGGAGTACGTCCTCCCCGATGAGAGCCGCGAGACGCCCCACTCGGAGTATCTGTTCAACGACGACTACGAAGTGACAGGCGGGGAACTCCACTACCGCGACGGCGAGTTCTACCTTCACGTCCGCACAAAGGCGGACGTGGAGTTCGAGACTGCCGACGACGGCAACGACGGGCACAGCACAGTCCTCGGCGTTGACCTCGGCATCGAAAACGTCGCCGTCACCTCCACAGGGACATTCTGGAACGGGTCGGAGTTGAATCACTGGCACCGCGAGTTCGAGAAGCGGCGCGGATCACTCCATCAGTGTGGCACGCGGGCCGCCCACGAAACCATCCAATCGGTCGGACGTACTGAGACAGGCCGCTACGACCACTTCTTACACACCGTCTCGAAAGAACTCGTCGCGGAAGCCGTCGAGTATGGCTGCGACGTGATCGCGTTCGAAAACCTGACAGGGATTCGTGAGCGGATGCCTCGTGCCAAGAAGTTCCACGAATGGGCGTTCCGCCGTCTGTTCGAGTACCTCAAGTACAAAGCTGAGACCGTCGGTATCTCGGTCGAAGAAGTGAGTCCTGCCTACACCTCTCAACGGTGTTCAAAGTGTGGATTCACCCATGAGGACAACCGCCCGACATCGGACGGACAGGACGTATTCGAGTGCCTGAAGTGCGGGTACTCACCTCACGCGGACTACAACGCGGCGAAGAACATCGGTCTGAAGCATCTCCGCGCGGCGCAAACGTCGTCGGGCGGAGGCGCACCCGTAAACGTGCGCTTGAATCGCGGGACGTTGAACGTGAACGGCGAGTATTCGCCTGCCGCCGACGGCGGCCAGAACGGAAGTCCACGCGAAAGCCCCACCCTCAACGAAGCGAACGGCGAAGCCGTGAGCGAGTAGGGTGGGGTAGTTTACCCGAGGAAGAAGTCGATCGCGTTCCCGGACGACTGGCCCTTGTACAGCTCGGAGTAGCCGCAGTTCGCACAGGAGACGACGAGGAAACTGCGGTTCTGAACGTCGAACATCTTGGTGAGTCCCGTCCCGCTGGTCGCGATCTCGTCGGTCTCGGCTTCCGTGCCGCCGCACTTGGGGCACCCCTCGTCGTCGCCGCCGAGCGAGGCGGGACGGTCGTCGGCCGCCGCGGCGTCGCGGCCGCTCGGGGCGTCGCGACCGCCCGGGGCGTCACGACCGTCGGACCCGTTCTCGCTCTCGTCGTCGTCGCCGAACACGGAGTACTTCGAGTCGTCGGTTTCGGAGGGCATCGCCCCGCGATTCACCCGCGATCGATAAACTTCTTGTGTCGCCTCACTCGTCCGTCTCGTCGACGAGTTCGTCCGCGAGTCCGGTGTAACCGGCGGGCGTCAGCGCCTTCAGTTCCTCGCGAACGCCGTCGTCGACGTCGAGCTCGTCGAACAGCTCGCGGAAGTCGTCGAGCGTCACCGACCGCCCGCGAGAGAGTTCCTTCACGCGCTCGTACGCCTCGGTGTCGCCCTCGCGCCGCAGGACCGTCTGGACCGCCTCGCCGATCACCTCGGGCGTCGCGTCCAGCTCCTCGCGCATGACCGTCTCGTTCGGGACGACCTTCCCGAGCCCGTCCGCGGCCTTCGAGTAGCCGATGAGGCAGTGCGCCAGGGCGGCGCCGACGTTGCGCTTGACAGTGGAGTCGGAGAGGTCGCGCTGGAGCCGGGAGGTCGTCACGTAGTCGGCGAGGAAGGTGAGGTCGGAGTTCGCCTTCGAGAGGTTCCCCTCGCTGTTCTCGAAGTCGATCGGGTTCACCTTGTGTGGCATCGTCGACGACCCCGTCTCGCCCTCGACGGCCTCCTGGCCGAGGTAGCGGTCGGAGACGTACAGCCACGCGTCCAGGTCCAGATCGAGGAGGACGTTGTTGACGCCCCGGAGCGCGTCGAACAGCGCCGCGAGGTCGTCGCAGGGGTTCACCTGCGTCGCGAGCGCGGTGTGTTCCAACTCCAGGCCGCGCACGAACGACTCGGAGAAGCCCCGCCAGTCGACGTCGGGGTAGGCGGCGCGGTGCGCCGCGAAGGTGCCCGAGGCGCCGGCGAGCTTCCCGGAGAGGTCCTCGTTCGCGACGACGACCCGCCCGAGCGCGCGGCCGAGCCGCGCGGCGTACACCGCCATCTCCTTGCCGAAGGTGGTCGGCGTCGCGGGCTGGCCGTGCGTGCGCGCCAGCATCGGCGTGTCGCGGTGGTCCTGTGCCAGCTCGACCAGCGCGTCGCGCACCTCGCGGACCGCGGGGACGATCACATCGCTCACCGCGGGCTTGATGAGCAGTCGCTGCGCGAGGTTGTTCACGTCCTCGCTCGTGAGCCCGAAGTGGATCCACGGGTACAGCGACTCGGCGTCGTCGAGCGGCGCGTCGGACGCCTCGCCCGCATCGCTTTCGCCCGCTCCGCTTTCACCGTCCTCGGCGACCTCGGCCAGCCGGACGCGGAGGAAGTACTCGACCGCCTTCACGTCGTGGTTGGTCGCGTCGTACCCCGCGGCGCCCTCGGTCTCCAGCGCCTTGATCAGCCGCGCGTCCTCGGCGTCGAACTCCTCGTATATCCGCCGGAGCGCCGCCTCGGTCGCCTCGTCGAAGCCGATCGGGATCGCGTCGAGCCCGCCCAGCGCGAGCAGGTACTCGACCTCGACGCGGGTCCGCGCGCGCATCAGCGCGGCCTCGCTGGCGTACGGGGACAGCGGCGCCGTCCGGCCGGCGTAGCGGCCGTCGAGCGGCGAGACGGCCGCGAGCGGGTCCGAGCGGGACAGGCCGGCGATGGCGTCCGCCGTCGGTCCGGAGCCGTCCGCGGTCGGTTCGGGGTCGTCGGTCATGTCCGCGACTGCCCCCGGCGCCAGCAAAAGCGTGTCGATGGGGCGTCGCACGGACGTGGATCCGTAGCGGCCTCGAAGCGCGTCGAGTGCCGGTTCCGATCCGCAAACGTGTACACTACCGCGGCGCGGACCGCAATCGATATACCCGATCGGTCGGAGGTCCACGTATGAAGATCGCGGGACTCGCGAGCAACCGAGGACGGAACCTCAGACACATCGCCGACGCCGCGCCCGGCGGGGCGGAGCTGTCGGTCGTCCTGACGAACCGCGAGCAGGCGCCGGTGCTGGGGGCCGCGACGGAGCGCCGGATCCCGACCGAGGTCGTCGAGCGCGACGAGGGCGAGTCGCGCGAGTCGCACGAGCGCCGCATCGTCGAGCGCCTCTCGGACTACGACGTCGACCTCGTCTGCCTGGACGGCTACATGCGCGTGCTCACCGACGCGTTCCTCGACGCCGTCCCGACGACGCTGAACGTCCACCCCTCGCTGCTCCCGTCGTTCCCGGGCACCGACGCCCACGAGCAGGTCCTGGAGGCGGGCGTCCGGACCACCGGCTGTACGGTTCACGTCGTCACCGAGGAGGTCGACGCCGGCCCGGTCGTCACCCAGGAGCCGATCCCGGTGTACGAGGACGACGACGCCGACTCGCTGAAGGCGCGCGTCCTCCGCGAGGCCGAGTTCACGGCGTACCCGCGGGCGGTCCGCTGGTTCGCCGAGGACCGCGTGACCGTCGAGCGCGACGCCGACGGGAGTCCGGAGCGCGTCGCGGTCGAGGGCGACGTGGGCGGCGACTTCCCGGAGCGGCGGTTCGTCTCCGAGGAGCGCACAGACACGCTGCGGTACGGCGAGAACCCGCACCAGGACGCCGCCTTATACGTCGACGACGGCTGCGAGGAGGCGAGCGTCGTCGACGCCGCCCAACTGAACCCCGGCGCGAAGGGGATGGGGTACAACAACTACAACGACGCCGACGCCGCCCTCGACCTGGTCAAGGAGTTCGACGAGCCCGCGGCCGCGGTGATCAAGCACACGAACCCCGCGGGCTGCGCCGTCGGCTCGGACCTCGCGGACGCGTACGACCGCGCGCTGCGCACGGACGCGAAGTCCGCCTTCGGCGGTATCGTCGCCCTGAACCGCGAGTGCGACGCCGACACCGCCACCGCGGTCGCCGACTCGTTCAAGGAGGTCGTCGTCGCGCCCGGCTACACCGACAGCGCGCTCGACGTGCTCACGGAGAAGAAGAACCTCCGCGTGCTCGACGTGGGCCCGCTCGGCGAGGGCGAGGACCGGTTCTCCGAGCGGTTCACCGAGAAGCCGATTGTGGGCGGCCGCCTCGTCCAGGAGCGCGACCGACAGTCGCCGACCGCCGACGACCTGGAGGTCGTCACCGAGCGCGAGCCCACCGACGAGCAGGTCGAGACGATGCTGTTCGCCTGGAAGACGCTGAAACACGTGAAGTCGAACGGCATCCTCTTCGCGACCGGCACCGAGACGGTCGGCGTCGGGATGGGGCAGGTGTCCCGCGTCGACGCCGTGACGCTGGCGGCGATGAAGGCGGAGAAAGACGCCGAGGGGAAGTCCGCCGAGGGCGCCGTGATGGCCTCGGACGCGTTCTTCCCGTTCCCGGACGCGGTCGAGGAGGCGGCCGACGCCGGCATCGAGGCGGTAATTCAGCCCGGCGGCTCCGTCAACGACGAGGACGTGATCGCCGCGGCCGACGAGCGCGACATGGCGATGGCGTTCACCGGGTCGCGGTGCTTCCGACACGATTAGGCGTCACCCATCCCAGTCGCTCGGGACGTACTGCTCGAACTCGGGGTCGGCCGAGCGGGCGAGCGGCCGGAACGCCCGCTCCCCGTCGACCCGGAACCCCTCGATCCGCGACTGTCCGGGACCGGTGAGGTAGCCGACGTAGGACATGGCGAGCGCGTACGCCGCGTCGTGTCGGGCGGGGTTGACCGGGATGACGGCGTACTCGTTCCGGAGGAGCGGCGGCGGGTGGTCGATTCCGAAGTCGACGTGCCGGCTGAGGGCGCCGTCGCCGCCCACGGCGAGGAAGGTGCCGCGGTCGACGAGGGTGTAGGCGCCCGACCGTTGAGCGGTCGTCAGCGTGTCGCCCATTCCCTGACCGGTTTCGAGGTACCACTCGCCGCCGGGATCGACGCCAGCCTCGTCCCAGATCCGGCGCTCGCGGATGTGGGTTCCCGACCGATCGCCCCGCGACAGGAACGTCGCCTCCGCGTCGGCGATCGATTCGAACGCCGACACGGGACCCGCTCCGGCGACGCCCGCGGGGTCGTCGGGCGGCCCGACGACCAGGAAGTCGTTGACCATCACCCGGCGTCGATTGATCCCGTGCCCCTCGGCGATGAACTCGTCCTCCAGCGGGCGGGCGTGGACGAGCACGACGTCGCAGTCGCCGTCCCGGGCGGTGCGGAGCGAGGCGCCCGTCCCGCGCACGACCGACTCCACCTCCGCGCCGAACCGGTCGGCGTACCCCCGGTTCAGGACGGGGAGCAGCCCGCTGTCGTACGCCGTCGTGGCGGTGGCGAGCGTCAGCGACCCGAGGTCGGACGGGCGCTCCTCGGTCCGATTCGTACAGCCGGCCAGCGAGGCGGCACCGCCGAGGCCGAGCGCCCGCACGTACTGTCGACGGCGCATGCGATGTAGCCGAAATTGGGCACACTTTCCTATGAATTAACCGGTAGCTGTTTCGGCGCTGGAACGCCGCTCGTCGTGGGGCGGCGCCGCGTCCGACTCGCGTATCGGCCGCCTGAAACGATAACCCCACGCGGACCGCCGGATCGACGGCGCTTTTTTCTCGCGCCGTCGTTGCTCCGACGAGAGACGACCGTGGCGCAGTTCGGCAACTCGGTACGGCTGCTCGGGGACCGGGAGTTCGCGGCGCTCGCCGGGACCGCGTTCGCCCGTAGTCAGGCGTACTCGACGATCCTCATCGCGCTGGCGCTGTACGCGGACCTGTTCGGCACCACCGGGTTCGTCGAGGGCCTGTTCGGCACCGCCTTCGCGATCGTCCAGCTGGTCATCGTCCTGCCGCTGGGCCGGAAGGTGGACACCGGGAACGCGAAGCGGTGGCTGCTCGGCGGCTTCCTGATCAACGTCGCCGTCTTCGTCGGCTTCGCGCTGGTCGACAGCTCGGTTCACATCATCCTCGTGCGGATGGTCCAGGGGCTCGGCGCGAGCGTCCTCTGGATCACGGGCGCGACGGTGATCGGGGAGATCAGCCCGGACGACGAGCAGGGGCGGTGGCTGGGCTCGTACAACCAGTTCGCCTCCTTCTCGTCGCTCGCCGGCGACCTCGTCGGCGGCTACCTCCTGTACGCGTACGGGTTCACGGAGACGTACCTCGTGTTGACCCTCGTCACGCTCGCCGCGTTCGCGCTCGTTTTCGCCTTCCTCCGCGACAACCCCGGCGGCCGGAAGGACCCCGAGGACGCGGGCGGGATCGAGACGTTCCGGTCGCTGCTGGGCCTCCCGATGTTGCGCGCGCTCGTCTTCTTCCGGTTCACGTTCAGCGTGGGGAAGATGGCGGTGATCATCTTCCTCCCCATCTACGCGCGGACGACGTTCGGCATCTCCGCGTTCGCCATCGGCTGGATCATGGCGGGCGGGAAGCTGACGAAGGCGCTGACGCAAGGGTTCGTCGGCGACCTCACCGACCGCTACGAGCGCACGTACCTGTTCGTCGCGGTCGGCGCGCTCCTGTACGGCGTCGGCACCGCGATCATCCCGCTCGCGGCGTACTTCGAGGGGACGCTCGCGCCCGTCACCGTCTCCTATCTCGGCGACTCCCAGACGCTCGGCGGGGCCTTCTTCGCGCTGTTCGCCGCCTACTCGCTCCTCGGGGTCGCCGACTCGATCCGACTGCCGGCGAGCATGTCGCTGTTCGTCAGCGAGGGCGAGGCGTACGACTCCGTCGCCAGCGCGATGAGCCTGCGCTCCGTCTCGTGGAAGGTCGGGCAGGTCGTCGGGCCCGTGCTGGTCGGCACCACGATGGACTGGACGACCACCGAGACGGGGTTCCTGCTCGCGGCCGCGTTCATCGCGTTCGCGACCACGGGCTTCGCGTGGCAGGCCCGGGCGGCCCACCGAGCCCGCCGCGACCCGGGCGGGGCCGTCCCCGGCGACGACTGATCTCGATCAGCGGAAAAATCGTTTAAAGCGTGTAGTCGTGGTCGCCCGTCTCGGACTCCAGGAAGGCCGTCAGCAGATCGATCGTCGCCTCGACGTCGCCGCCGTCGGCGGTCTCGGTGACGGTGTGGAGGTACCGCGTCGGGATCGAGATGGCGCCGACGGGCTTCGCGCCCGCCGTGTTCTGGAACCCGGCGGTGTCGGTGCCGCCCGCGGGCAACACCTCGTGCTGGTGGTCGATCTCCTCGCTTTCGGCCACGTCGGTGAGCCGGCTGTGAACCTTCGGGCTGGTGATCACCGAGGAGTCCTTCAGCTTCACCGCCGTCCCCTCACCGAGCTCGGTGACGGCGTCGGCCGGGTCGCCGATCTGCGGCACGTCGTTGGCGACGGTGACGTCGAGGGCGACGGCGAGGTCGGGGTCGACGTCGACGCCGAGCGCCCGCGCGCCGCGGAGGCCGACCTCCTCCTGGACCGTCGCCGCGAAGTGGATCGTCACGTCGGGGTCGTCGATCCGGCGCGCGGCCTCCAGCATCGCGAACAGGCAGATCCGGTCGTCGAGCGCCTTCCCCGTGACGCGGTCGCCCATCCGCGTCGTGGTCTGGTCGAGGGTGACGAGGTCGCCGACGCTCACCAGCTCCTCGACCGCCTCGGCGTCGCGGCCGAGGTCGATGAACACGTCCTTCACCTCGTCGTCTTTCTCCTGCTGTTCCTCCGTGAGCGTGTGCGGCGGGACGGAGCCGATGACGCCCGTCAGGTCCTCGTCGCCGTGGACGGTGACGCGCTGCGCGCGCAACACCCGGGCGTCGAAGCCGCCGAGCGGGTCGACCTGGACGAACCCCTCGTCGGTGACGTGGCGGACCATGAAGCCGATCTCGTCCATGTGGGTCGCGACGGCGACGGAGTAGTCCGAGTCGCCCTCGATCGTGCCGACGACGTTCCCCATCGCGTCGCTCCGGACCCGGTCGACGCTGTCGGCGAACTCGCGGCGGACGATCTCGCGGACGTCGTCCTCGTAGCCGGGGACGCCGCGGGCCTCGGTCAGCTCTCGGAGCAGGTCGAAGTCGAAGTCGAACTCGCGTGGCATGTCTTCACCTGTCCGCGCCAGCGACAAAGGTCCGCAGGATCCGGCACGACCGTCGCCCTTCGCCGAACCGCGAGTGATCCGATATTTAAATAACCGTGAACGGCGACGAGAGTTGTTTATAAATGAATCCGCGGTGGCGCGTGCCTGCGAGCGGCCGCCAAAGGCGGCCGCGAGGAGCACGCGCGAGGGAGTCGCGAGCGAAGCGAGCGACGAGGCTGGGGAGGTGTGAGGTGCGGGGCTGTGCGGTGCCGGGGCGGGACTCAAAGGGGCAGCCGGGAGGCTGGCGCAGGCGACGCAAGCACCGCAACGAGGGAGCGAACGCAGTGAGCGACCGAGTGAGGAGCGCAGCGAGCGTGCGCCAGCCTCCCGGCTGGGGCTTTGGAGGTGTTCACCGCCGAGCCGCTATCAGCCATTTATAAGCGAACGGCTGGGGATTTGGCGGTGTTCGCGGTCGATCCGAAGTCAACGATTTATAAGCGAACGGCTGGGGCTTTGGCGGTGTTCGACGCCGATCTACTGCCAGCTATTTATAAATAGACATCCCACGCGGAGTACTACTCAAATCGGTAGCTCGGCGTCCGCGCCGACCACGCGGTCCGGTTCGGCGGGCGCACGCCAGTCGGTCGTCCGCTCCAACAGCTGGACGACCATCCGGCCGGTCACGCCCCAGACGGTGTAGCCGTCGACGTGGAAGTAGTGGACGCGGTGGTCGCCGTACTCCGGATGACCGACGCGTCGCTCCGACTCGTAGTTCGCGGGGTTGGTGAGCGCGTCGACCGCGAGGATCGCCACCTCCGCGACCTCCGACTCGTCGGGGACGTACTCGCGGTCGGGCGCGACGCCGACGAACGGGCGGACCGCGTACTGCGACGAGGTGCGCGTGTCGTCGATCCGACCGAGGACGTCGACCTCCGTCGGCCGCATTCCGACCTCCTCGTCGGCCTCGCGCAGCGCGGTGTCGGTCAGCGTCCGGTCGATCGGCTCGCGACCGCCGCCGGGGAAGCTCATCTGTCCGGGGTGTTCGCCGAGGTGCGCGGCGCGCTTGGTGAAGAGGAGGTGGGCCTCCCCGTCGCGCGCGATCACCGGCGCCAACACCGCGGCCTGCCGCCGCCCGGCGAGCGACTGCGGCGCGTGTCGACGCAGCCCCGACAGGTCCATGGGCGAGTTAGGCGACGCGAGGCGGTTAACGTTTCCCCGGATTCCGTCCGCGCGGGACGTGATCTATCCGCAAGCCCGGGGCAGACCGCGCCGCGGCGGTCGGGTTCGGACCTTTTAAGCCCGCGACACCCGCTTTCGAGAGTAATGAGCGACGACGACCAGGAGCTCGGGATCACCGAGTCCAAGACGCACAACACCGGCGAGTGGTACGCCGAGGTCGTACGGAAGGCCGGCCTCGCCGACTACGGCCCGGAAGGGATGAGCGGCTTCATCGTCACCCGCCCGCGGGCGTACGCGGTCTGGGAGCGGCTCCAGGGGTTCCTCGACGCGAAGTTCAAGGACACGGGCGTCCAGAACGCCTACTTCCCGCTGTTCATCCCCGAGTCGTACCTCGAACGGGAGAAGGACATCGTCGAGGGGTTCGACCCCGAGGTCGCGTGGGTCGACGAGGCGGGCAACAAGGAGCTCGAAGAGCGGCTCGCGGTCCGCCCCACCTCCGAGTCGATCATCACGCCGTACATCTCGCAGTGGGTCCGCAGCCACCGCGACCTCCCGCTGCGCGTGAACCAGTGGTGCTCCGTCGTCCGGTGGGAGGCGACCGAGACGAAGCCGTTCTTCCGGACGAAGGAGTTCCTCTGGCAGGAGGGCCACACCGCCCACGCCACGAGCGAGGACGCGTGGGAAGAGACCCTGCTGCGGCTCGACCAGTACGAGTCCGTCTACGAGGACCTGCTCGCGCTGCCGGTCCTGAAGGGGCAAAAGCCCGACCACGACAAGTTCCCTGGCGCGGACACGACGACGACCGTCGAGGCGCTGATGCCCGACGGGAAGTCCGTACAAGCCGGCACCTCGCATCACCTCGGGCAGTCGTTCGCGGAGGCGTTCGACATCACCTACTCCGACGAAGACGAGGAGGAGCGGACCGCCCACACGACCTCGTGGGGGCTCTCGTGGCGCGCGCTGGGCGCGCTGATCATGACCCACTCCGACGAGCAGGGGCTCGTCTTACCCCACACGGTCGCGCCCACGCAGGTCGTCGTCGTCCCCATCTGGCAGGAGGACACGAAAGACGACGTGCTCGACTACGCCGAGGGAGTCGCCGACGAGCTCGACGACGCCGGGATTCGTGTCAAGCTCGACGACCGCGACGAGCGCAACCCCGGGTTCAAGTTCAACGAACACGAGCTCAACGGGATCCCGCTCCGGATCGAGATCGGCCCCCACGAGGTCGACGACGAGGAGCTCACCCTGGTCCACCGCCCCGACGGCGAGAGCGTCGAGGTCGACCGCGACGGCGTCGCCGAGACCGTCCGCGACCAGTTCGACGAGATATACGCCAAGCTGTACGCGACCGCCGAAGAGACCCTCGACGAGGGCGTGCGCGAGGCCGACGACCGCGCCGACATCCTCGGCACGCTCGGCCAGCACGGCGGCTACGTGAAGGCGCCGTGGTGCGGCGACGAGGCCTGCGAGGAGCCGATCAAGGAGCCGCTGGCCGCCGAGATCGTGATGGTCCCGTTCGAGGACGAGGACCCCCTCGCCGACGGGGACCACGGCGAGACCTGCGCGATGTGCGACGACGACGCCGAGCGGACCGCCTACTTCGCGAAGACGTACTGAGTCGCCCGGACGAACGGACGGGCCTCGGACGTGCCGGGCCGAGACGACCCGCGTTTTTGCGCGCGACCGGGGCACCCGTCACGTCTTGCGATTAATCCGCGTTGATCCGGCTTAACGGAGTTTCGGGTATATAGGGACGGAGTGTGTACACGCAGGTAATGAACCGATGGATTGCGAGCCTCGTCGTCGTGGCCGTCGCCGCGGCGGTGATCGCCGGGGCCGCCGCGGCCGCGCCGGCGGGGCCGGTGGCGCCGCAGACCGATTCGCCGATCAACGCGAGCGACGGCGAGAACGGGACCGCCGAGAACGCGACGACCGACCTCAGCCCCGGCGAACGCCTCGCGGGCGTCGTCGGCGTTCAGGGCGCCGAGATCGAGGGCGAGGTCGAGTCCCGCGCCTTCGAGGTCGGGCTCCGGCAGGCCGAGACGAACGAGAGCCGCGCCGGCGTCGTCGCGGAGCGACTGAACCGGACCGAGGAGCGGCTCGCGGAGCTGGAAGCACGACAGCGGGAGCTCCGCGAGCGCCGCGCGGCCGGCGAGCTGAGTCAGGGCGCGTACGCCGCCCGGATGGCGACGACGACCGCGCGGATCGAGACGCTCTCCCGGGGCCTGAACCGGAGCGCGAGCGCGGCGGCCGAACTCCCGCCCGCCGTCCGCAACGAGACGGGCGTCGACGACGAGCGGCTGGCGACGCTGCGCGAGCGCGCGAACGAGCTCAGCGGCCCCGAGGTCGCCGCCATCGCCCGGGGCGTGGCCGGCGAGGGCGTCGGCGGGCCGGTCGGTCCGGAACGCCGCGGCCCGCCGGGGAACGGGACCGAACGCGGGCCCCCGAGCGACGCCGGTCCGCCCGGCGAGGGGCCACTGGGCGGCGGTTCGGGAAACGGGTCGGCCGGGCCGCCGGGAGCGGGTCCGGGGAACGGGTCGGTCGGTGGTCCCGGAGCGGGTCCGGGAAACGGGTCGGCCGGGCCGCCGGGGGCGGGTCCGGGGAACGGGTCGGTCGGTGGTCCCGGTAACGGGTCAGCAGGACCGCCGGACGCGGCGGGCGCGAACGGGTCCGAGACCGGCGCCGCGAACGGGTCGGACCCGCTCGGTCCGCCGGGATCCGGGGGCGGGACCGACGACGGGTCGGGTAACGCGTCGACCGGTCCGCCGGTCGGCTCCGGCGACGGGTCCGGGAGCGGCGGGCCGGGCGACGGCGGCCCCGACGGAAACGGATCGAGCGGCGGCGCTGGCGCACCGTCGGTCGACGGGGCGCCGGGTGCTCCGTGGACGGACGTCGGGAGCGCCTCGCGCCTCGATGGGTGATTCACGACGGGCCCCGAACGCGGCGCCCAGGACGGTCCGACCCTCGACGGGGCGTCGAAACTGTCCCGGATGGGAAGGAATTTACCGGCCGTCCGTGTGAGACAGTCTGTGCAGCGAGCGCCGATCTTCCTCGCCGTCCTGGCCCTCCTCGGAGCCGTCGGTCTCGCGCTCGGCGCCGGGGGCGCGGGCGCGGTGCCGTTCGACGGCGGCTTCGCCCAGATGGACGTCGAACCGGACGACGTGTCGATGGAGGTCGACGTTCGGCCGGACGGCGACGCGCAGTGGACGGTCGAGTACCGGATCCGACTCGCAACCGACGAAGAGGAGCAGGCGTTCGAACAGCTCCGCGCGGACGTGGAGAACGACACGGAGGCGTACACGACCCGGTTCCGCGACCGCATGGTCTCGACCGCCGAGACCGCCGAGTCGACGACGGGCCGCAACATGACGGTGTCGAACGCGACCGTCACCGCCGAGCGGCGCGAGCTCCCGCAGGCGTACGGCGTGTTGACCTACCGGTTCGAGTGGACGAACTTCGCCGCCGTCGACGGGGACCGACTGCGCGTCGGCGACGCGGTCGACGGGCTGTTCCTCGACGACTCCTCGTCGCTCATCGTCTCGTGGCCGGAGGGGTACCGCCTCGCGGAGACGACGCCGGACCCGAGTGAGGTGCGCGACCGGTCCGTCGTCTGGAACGGACCGGTCGACTTCTCGGCCGGCCAGCCGCGGATCTCGGTCGCGCCCGCGGGGCCGCTCTCCGGGCTCCCGACGGCCGGAATCGTCGCGCTCCTCACCGTCCTCGCCGTCGCCGGGGGCGTCGTCGCCTATCGCCGGCGTGACGACGGGAGCGACGGGGAATCGGGAGTCCTCGCGGGCGGTGGCGGAGACACCGCGACCGAGAGCGACGCGACCGGAGACGAGGCGCCGAGCGCGGCGGGCGCCA
>NZ_AOJN01000049.1 GCF_000337335.1 Halorubrum distributum JCM 10118
GTGTATAAGAGACAGCTGTTGAGCAACGAAGAGCAGGTGCTCCGGCTGATCGAGGCGCAGGGCGGGCGGATGAAACAGAAGCAGGTGGCCGAGGAGCTGGACTGGACCGCCGCGAAGACGAGCCAGGTGGTGACTGGACTGCGCGACGAGGGCGACCTCGACGGCTTCCGACTGGGCCGCGAGAACGTCCTCTCGCTCCCCGACTACGACCCCGAGGCAGATTCGGGTGGAGACGACGAGGACGAGAGCGACGACGGCGACGGGAGCGACGTCGACGAGGAGAGCGGCGGCAGGAACGGGAGCGACGAGCGCGACGCTACCGACGGCTCCTGACCGGACCGACGGCGGTCCGCACAGCGTTCCGCCCGACCGGGGTCACAGGTCCCGCGAGCGGCCGATGTGTAGCAGCTCACCCCCGCACTCGCACTCGCCGGGCGAGTCCGTCCGTCGACCGCATTCGAAACACTCGTACACTTCTTCGCTGTCGCACTCGTATTTTGGTCGCATATCAACCGATACGCTCCCGTGATAGATAATCACACGCCTAATATTGTTTGGATAATATAAACCAGTTTGCACGAGCCGGTGACCGAACGATCGGAATCCCGACATCGGCGGGCCTCGAACCGAGCGAGTTCCGGTGAACTCCTACGCCTCTGCGGCGAGCTCTTCGATCACCAGCTCGAAGTTGCGCGTGTTGGCCTTCCAGACGACGTCGAAGAGGTCGCCGACGACCGGGACCGCCCCCACGAGCACGTCCAAAGAGATGTTCGCGATCATTCTGAGCTGTGTCGTGTCGGAGACGCCGAGACGGGCCGCCTCGACCACGATATACAGCGAGACGCCGCCGCTGAGTACGTCTCCCGCACCCGGGAGGATGCCGAACAGCGGATCGATTCCGATACGATACCCGACGACCGGAACGCGGACGCCCTCGTCGAGGACGTACGCGAGGATTAGGACGCGCTTGACCGCCGCTCGGTCGACTGACTCCGGGAGGCGCGCGATCCGCTCGTTGGCCTCGGTCAGAAACTCGCTCTCCTGTGCGCTCGGCATACACCACGTACAGTTTCCCGCTGAATAACGCTGCTGTCGGAAATTCACCCTACGAGCCACAGCAAGTGATCGTATGCCGCTTATCAGGGGGTTCACTGAGCGATCGAAAACGGACCCGGCAGCGCATGGCTGCGACCCTTCGACTCCGCGTTGGTCCGTCAGAAGAGCCGGAGGGGGATTGTGAACAACGGCCGGACTCGCTCGCGCTCGTCCGGCCTCGTTCAAATCCCGCTTTGGCTTCCGCTGCTCACGTTGTCCACAGCAGGAAGCCGGAGGGGGGATTTGAACCCCCGACCTATTCCTTACGAAGGAATCGCTCTGCCAGCTGAGCTACTCCGGCACGCATGCTTCAATTCCCGGACGGAAAAATAAGGGTTCCGAAACGGGGACGGGGCGGCGATCCGCCGCGCCGAGCCGCGCGGTGAAATCGGCGAATTGTTCCGACAATAACCGGACGGACGTCTCGAATATGCTCATTTTCTGTTTCGAGACGAGCAAGAAATCGGAACACAATACAAGTGTATAAGGAAAAAGACTAAATACGTGTTCGGACTTCAATCCGAGTGTGCTGACACCGCCCGCGCGCCGAGACGGCGGGGATCGAATCCCCCGGCGGTGCGTGCCCGGTCGAAGCCCGTACCGGGCGGCGATAGCCTCGCCGGTCGTCGCCCTCACGGCGACTCGGCGCGGCCGTCATCCCCAGCAGCGTCCCGTCGCGGCTACCGTGTGAACCGCGTCTCCGACGCGCCAAGCGCAGAATCGCCTCTGGTCCGAGACTGCCGCCGCGACCGCTTGTCATGTGACGGGCCCCGGCCGCCCGCCCCCGACCCCCCTCGGGGCGGCGCGGCGTTCTCGCAGTTTCGACCGCTCCCCGCGAGCGACCGGACCGGTCGGCGCGCTCGGTCGGCGTCGGACGACCCGCGCTACGAGAACAGCCGCCGCGCCCGGCGGATCGCGGCGGAGAGGTCGCCGTACCCTGCGCCGACGACTCCGGCGAGCCGCAGCTCCGCGGGCGCGAGGCCGAGCCGGTGCGAGAGCGGTCCCGGTCGCGCGTCGGCCCCCGCGACCGCGACCGTTCGGCCGCGGACCCTGACCTCGGCGGTGAGGCCCGCGCGCATCAGCTCGGCGAGGGCGCGGTTCGAGACGGACTCGTCCGGCAGCCGCCGGGCGATACGGAGGGCGTCGCGGAGGCTCTCGACCTCGACGAACAGCCGGCGGTCGGTCGCGTGGACCGCCGCGTCGACGCCGTCCACCGAGAGCGTCAGGTCGTCGGTCTCGACCGAGAGCCGCGGGCCCGACTCACTCAGACTCACTCGTCGTGACCCGAACTCCGCCGTCGACGCGCCACTCGGCGTGCTCGACGTCGTCCCCCGTCCCGCTCGGCACCTCGACGGTCAGGTCGTCGAACTGGTAGTGAATCTCCGCGTTTCGGCCGGTCAGTCGGTCGTACAGTCCGATCGCTAAGTCCGGCCAGGTGGTCGTCTCGTCGATGCGCTCCTCTGGGTCTGCGGCGTCGCTCATACGAACACATGTTAGAGAGTAACACTCATAAACGGACGCCCTGACGTGTCGTGCCAGTGTTCCGAGGCGGCGCGTCGCGACCGGGTCAGCCCTCGGCGCGCGTCAGGCGCACGTCGAGACAGACGTTGTACTCGTGGGGGGCGTACGACCGGACGACGCGCTCGGCCTCGACCTCGACCGCGTAGTCGTCGCCCGCGGCGGCCTCGACCGCCCGGCGGCCCGGGCCGAACGGGTCGTCCTCGTGTTGGATGTCGTAGTAGTGAACCACGCAGTCGTCGCCCGCGAGCGTGACCGCGGTCTCCAGGAACTCCTCGGCGGAGTGCGGGAGGTTCATCACGAGGCGGTCGGCCGTGTCGGCGTACTCGTCGGCGATCTCGCGCACGTCGCCAGCGATCGCAGTCACCCTATCCGCGACGCCGTTGCGCTCGGCGTTCTCGCGGAGGTACTCGACCGCGCGCTCGTTGAGGTCGCACGCGACCACATCGGCGCCTCGGGAGGCCATGGGCACCGCGTACGGCCCCACGCCGGCGAACATGTCGACCGCCGACTCCCCGGCTCCGACCTGTTCGACCACCCGGTTGCGCTCGGTCGCGAGCCGCGGGGAGAAGTACACCTCGGCGACGTCGAGCGCGAACTCGTGGCCGTACTCGCGGTGAACCGTCTCGGTGCCGTTCCCGGCCAACACGTCCCACCGGCGGACCCGGAGCTCGCCCTCGATCGGCGACGCGCGGTTGAGGACGGTGTCGCAGGGGAGGTCGGCGGCCATCACGGCGTCGGCGATGTCGCGAGCGCGCTCGTCGTCGTCCTCGTCGACGATGACGATGTCGCCGAGCCGCTCCAGGGAAGGCTCGTAGCCGAGGATCTCCGCGGGCGTCGTGGGTCGGTCACGGGCCGCCGCGTCGCGCTCGACGACCCGGTCCGCGAGGTCGGCGGGCACTCGGTCGCGCCCGGAGACGGGGATGTAGATCGTGTCGTCTTCGACCGCGATCTGATGGTCGCCGTCGAGGGCGTCGGCGCCGGCGAGCCGGCTCCGGACGCTTTCGCCGCGCTCGCGGTCGACGGCGACGCAGGGGACGCTCATCGTCGGAGGGACGCGGGCGAGCGAATAAACGGTGACGCTTCGCGGGCGGCGTGAGCGCGAGAACTCACTCACCGTCCGCGGTCGTGGCCGCGACCGCGTCGAGCAGCTCCGCGCCGCTCGCGTCCGGCGAGACCGGGACGACTCGGTCCGCGGCCGCGGCCACCTCGGCGTTCGGGCCGTCCGCGACCCCGACCACCTCCGCCGGGCCGTCCGCGGTCGTGGGCCGGCCCTCGGCGGTTCCGACCGCGAGCGTCGCGTCCGCGTCGGCCGCGAGCTCGCGGGCCGCCGCGAGCGTCGCCTCGGAGGGGGCCTCGAACGGCGGCGCCGTCACGGCGGTCGCGCCCGCGTCAGCGGCGGCGCCGGCGGCCGCGTCGCCCGGCGGGACCACGCCGACCGAGGGCTCGTGGCCCGCGGCGGCCAGTCGGGCGACGACGCGCGCGGTCGGCCGCCCCCTACCGATCACGTGGACGCGCCGACTCTCGACGTCGCTGTGCGGGAAGGCGGTCACCGCGGGCGCTCCGGTCGCCGGGTCGCGGCCGACGAACGCCTCCGCGTCGAAGGCGGCGCCGACGGTCGACGCGGACAGCACCGACTCCGGCGGGCCGGCGGCCCGGACCCCGCCGTTCGCGAGGACGACGACCTCGTCGCAGTACCGCGCCGCGGCGTCCAGGTCGTGGATCGCGGCGATCGCGCCCCGGTCGCCGTCGTCGACGAACGCGCGGACCAGCTCGAGCGTCTCGACCGCGTGGTTCACGTCGAGGCTCGCGGTCGGCTCGTCGAGGAGGAGGAGCGGGGCCGCCTGCGCCAAGGCCCGCGCGAGCAGCACGCGCTGGCGCTCGCCGCCCGAGACCTCGGTGATCGACCGGTCGTCGAAGCGCGCGACGTCGGCCGCGGCCATCGCGGCGTCGACCGCGGCGTCGTCCTCGACGCCGTGGGCGTCGAAGCGGCCGAGGTGCGGCGTCCGCCCCATCTCGACGACGTGGCGCACGCGGAAGTCGAACGCGAGGTTCGTCGCCTGCGGCACGCTCGCGACGCGCCGCCCCACCTGCTTGGCCGACAGCGACGCGGCCGGGTCGCCGCCGATCTCGACGGTCCCCGCGTCCGGTTCGACGGCGCCGGTCACCGCGCGCAACACGGTGGTCTTCCCGGCGCCGTTGGGCCCGACGAGGCCGACCAGCGAGCCGGGCTCGACCCGGAGGTCGACGCCGGAGATGACGTCGAGGTCGCCGAAGGAGACGGCCACGTCCGAGGCCGACAGCAGCGGCGCGTCGCCGAACGAGAGCGCCGTGTCGGGCAGCGACGAGGGGGGAGAGCGGTCGGCGCTCACAGCTCCGTCACCTCCCGGGTCACGAGCAGGTAGACGAAGAAGGGCGCGCCGACCGCGGCGGTGATGATGCCGACCGGGTACTCCGCGGCCGCCGAGCGCGCGACGGTGTCGGCCGCGACGAGGAAGGTGCCGCCGGCGAGCGCCGCGGACGGGAGCAGCACCCGGTGGTCCGGCCCGACGACGAGCCGGAGCATGTGCGGGACGATGAGGCCGACGAACCCGATCACGCCGGCGAACGCGACGCCGGCGGCCGTGACGAGCGCCGACGCCGCGAGCAGCACGCGCTTGGTGCGCTCCACCGCGATGCCCAGCCCGCGCGCCTCCTCCTCGCCGAGCAGGAGGACGTTGAGGTCGCGGGCGTACGCGAGCAGCACGGCGAAAAGCGGCGGCACGACGGCCGCGGTGACGGCGACCTCGCTCCACGCGGCGCCCGAGAGGTGGCCCATCAGCCACGCGACGATCTGCCGGAGCGACTCGCCGGCCTGAAGCTGGAGGTAGGAGACGACCGCGCCGAGGAACGTCTGGACGGCGACGCCCGCCAGGAGGAGGGTGGCGACCGGGGTCCGGCCGTTCCGCGTCGCGATCGCGTACACGCCGAAGGCGGCGACGAGCGCGCCGACGAACGCGAAGAGGCTCGTCCCCGCGCCGCGCGAGAGCGCGACCTCGACGGGACCGAGGAGCGGGAGGGCGATCGTCGTCGAGAGCGCGGCGGGGAAGACGATGAACGCGACCGCGCCGACCGCCGCGCCCGAGGAGACGCCGATGATCGACGGGTCCGCCATCGGGTTGCGGAAGAACCCCTGCATTACCGTGCCGGCAGACGCGAGCGCGAAGCCGACGAGCGCGGCGAGCAGGATCCGCGGGAGCCGCACGCCCACGACGATCTGCTGGTGGACGGAGTCGACGGGGAACGCGAACGGCGACGCGAACGCGAGGTCGACGCTCGGGATCGTGAGGGGACCCACGCCGGGTATCGGCAGCGGGCCGACGCCGCCCGCGCTCGTCTCGATCCCCGCCGGCACCGCGACCGCGTTCAGCACAGACTTCATCACGGTCTCCGGCGGGATTCGAACCGGTCCGATCGCGGCGCTGCCGACGACGACGACCGCGAGCAGCGCGGCTCCCGCCGCCGACCACGCCGCCGATCGCACCCAGGGTCGCATACGTACTCCAACACAACTTGTAGTAGGTAAATACTTATTGGACGAGCCCGCCCCTCGATCCGATGCGAAACAGCTTCGCGATCGCGATGGCCGTGCTGGTGACGACCGCCCTGATCGGGGGCGTCGCCGGGACGGTCGCGGGCGCACAGCCGACGATATCGACCGACGGACCGACGGCGGGCGCGCAGCCGGCGGTCGGCGCCGCGGGCGCGACGGGGACCGGCCCCGCACAGACGGACGGCGCCTGCGGGTTCCCGTTCAACGCGACCGACGCCACCGGCGAGACGGTGACGCTGGAGGAGCGGCCCGAGCGGATCACGACGATCAACCCGTCGGCCGCGCAGACGCTGTGGGAGCTCGGCGAGCAGGACCGCGTCGTCGGCGTGAGCCAGTTCGCCTTCTACCTCGACGGCGCCGAGGAGCGCGCGAACGTCTCCGCCGAGTTCGGCGCGAGCGTCGAGCGCGTCGTCGACACCGAGCCCGACCTCGTGCTGGCGCCGAACTCTTCGGCGGCCGACGTCGAGCCGCTCCGCGAGCAGGGGCTGACCGTCTACCACTTCCCGGCGGCGACGGACGTCGAGGACATCGCCGAGAAGACGGAGACGATCGGTCGGCTCGTCGGCGCGTGCGACGCCGCCGCGGAGACCAACGAGGAGATGTACGACGCCGTCGACGCCGCCGAGGAGCGGACGGCCGACGTCGACCGCCCCGCCGCGCTGTACCCGCTCGGCGGCGGCTACGTCGCGGCGAACAACACCTTCATCGACGCGATCATGAACATCGGCGGGGCCGACAACGTCGCGGCCGACTACGAGGGGTACCCGCAGCTCTCCGACGAAGTCATCCTCGAATCGAACCCCGAGCTACTCTTAGTCACCGACTCCGAGGCCTCCATCCTCGAGCAGGAGCCGTACGCCAGCACGACCGCGGGCGCCGAGGACAGCTACGTGGTGATGAACGTGAACTACCTCAACCAGCCGGCGCCGCGCAGCGTGATCGAGTCCACGACGACGCTCTCGAACGCGGTGGTCGAACTCCAGGGCGAGGGCAGCGAGTCGACCGACGGCGCCGACGACGGTTCGTCGGACGGCGACTCCTCGGAGGATGGAGAGTCGTCGGCGGACGACACGTCTGACGGTTCCGACGACGGCTCGTCGACTGACGACGCGGACGGGAACGCGAGCGAAGGTGACGGAAGCGACGAGAACACGGGCGATTCGGCGCCCGGATTCGGCGTCGTCGCGGCCGCACTCGCGCTGCTCGCGACCGGGCTGCTCGCACGGCGCGACTGAGTCGAACCCGCATCGGATTCGACCCCGGCCGGATCGGCGGTTTTCTTTTTAAATACCCTGGCCCATCAGGTGGCTGCGCAGGATGTCCGGGGTCTTCAGCCCGGCGTCGCTGTTGAGCAGCACGACGGTCTCGTCGCCGTCGAAGAAGTCGTCCTCAGCGAGCGCCCACGCGCCGGCGGGGGCCGCCCCACCCGCCGCGCCCATCTCGACGACCTCGTTCTGCGCCACGGCGACCGCGCTCGCGAGGATGTCGTCGTCGTCGACGCCGACCGCGGTCCCGCCGCTCTCGGTGACCGCCTCGACGGCCGCCGCGCCGCCCGCGGGGTCCGGGATCTCCAGCTCGCCGCAGATGGTGTCGGGCGTCCCCCACGGCTCCGGCTCGTCGAGGCCGCGCTCGACCGCGGCCGCGATGGGCGCGCAGCCCGACGCCTGCGCGGCGACGACCTTCGGCGCCCCGTCGATCGCGCCGACCCGCTCCAGCTCCGAGAATCCCTTATAAACGCCGGCGACGACCTCGCCGGAGCCGGTCGGGACGACGACGACGTCCGGGGCGTCGCCGAGGTCGGCGACGAGCTCGAACGCGACGGTCTTCGCCCCTTCGTGGCGGTACGGCGTCGCGAACTCGCCGAGGTCGGAGTAGTCGGTCTCCAGCTGCTCGTCGACCGCCTCGGCCGCGTCCGGGAAGCGCCCGCCGACCACGCGCATCTCGCCGCCGTGGACGTTCGTCATCGACTTGTTCGAGAACGCGCAGCGCGAGGGAACGAAGGAGTACGATCGCAGGTCCGCGCGGCCCGCGTACGCCGCCATCGACTGCCCGGCGTTGCCCGGGCTCGCGCAGACGAGCGGCTCGACGTCCGCGCCGTCGGCCGCGCGCTTCGAAACTGCGGTCACGGCGAGCGACAGGCCGCGGTCGAGGACGGTCCCCGTGGGGTTCCGCCCCTCGTCTTTGACGTACACCGATTCCACGTCCAGCTCGTCGGCGAGCCGCTCGGTGGCCACGAGCGGCGTGGCGCCCTCGCCCGCGGTGAGCGCGTCATCGGCCGCGAAGGGGAGCAGCGCGTCGAACCGCCAGTGCCCCCTCGCGGTCGCGGGCGCGGTCCGGGCGTCGCCGCTCCCCCCGCGGGCCGCGGGGTCGAACAGGTCGTCCGGATCGACCGCGTCGTAGTCGTAGACCGGGTCGAGGCCGCGCGCCCGCTCTTCGTCGTCGATCGACGCCGCGTCGGCGGTCTCGTGGACGCGCCCCGACGCCCGACTTTTTAAACCGCGAAACGCCGGCGTGGTCTCGAAATCAGCCATACCGAACGTTGCGGCGGCGGCGACTAATCGCTTCGCACTCGGAGACGGATCTCCGTTGACTGACACCCCGAACATGCGGTGGCGCGTGCCGACGAGCGCCCGACAGGGCGCGAGTCGCACGCGCGAGCGACGCGGTGAGTGAGGGGCGACCGCAGGGAGCCCCGAACGAGCCGCGAGGCTGGGGAGGCGTGAGGCCGCGGTGCTGTGCGGGGCGGGACTCGAAGGGGCAGCCGCGAGGCGGGCGCAGGCGACGCAAGCACCGGAACGAGGAAGCGAACGCAGTGAGCGACCGAGTGAGGAGCGCAGCGAGCGTGCGCCCGCCTCGCGGCTGGGGCTTCGGTGGCGTTCGTGTCGGCCGTCGGTTTATAAGCGACTACGTACGGCCGAGCGGCTGGGGCTTTGCGGGCGTTCGCGTCGCTTCGCGATTTATAAACGCCTGAGTCCGACACCGCGACACAGTTGAATCCGGACCGCTCACCGGCTCCGGAATTTCACCACTGCGAGGAGGGTGGCAGTCGGAAGAGCGCGATCAGCCGACCGAGCGCGTACACCGCGGCGTACAGGAACGCAGACGAGGGCGCCGCGACGAGGAGCGCGAGGTACGTCCCGAACGTGCCGGTCCCACCGATTGCTCGGAACCAGACCGTCCGGCTCACGGCTCGAAGCCGATCCCACCGAAACGTGAGGACCGTCAGCCCGCCGCCGAGAACCGCCCCGGCGACGACGGCGACGAGGACGGACGTCCCCGGAGACCGGAGCGAAGCGACGACGGCCGAGGGAGATTCGAACCCGCCCAAAACAACGGTGAGAAACGCGAAGACGAGCAGCGCCGCGCCGAGCTGGAAGAGGTCCGCGGCTCGCGCGTCGATGATACTCCTCGACGAGGCGGCATCCGGGTCGAACAACCGGTCTGACAGCCCGAATCCGGCCAGCCCGAACAGGGCGACCGGCGCGCCGAGCGCGGCGCTCGCGTCCGGACCGCTGACGGACAGCCAGACACCGAGCGGGACGAGAGCGAGGGACAGCCACCGGCCGAGTTCGACTCGATCCACGCGTGGAACTCGCGCGGTCCCGACAAAAGCGTGGTCACCGCGACGTCCGCGAGCCGATCCCGCAGCCGCTTATAAACCCGCGACCCGATACTCGACGTATGAACGGAGACGCCACGGTCGTCGGCGGCGGACTGGCGGGGCTGGTCGCGGCGACGCACCTCGCCGAAGTGGGCGCGGACGTGACGCTGTACGAGCGACGGCCCGAGGTCGGCGGGCGCGTGCGGACGGAGACGGTCGACGGCTTCACCCTCGACCGCGGGTTCCAAGTCCTCTTCTCCAACTATCCCGCGGTCAAACGCGAACTCGGCGCCGGAGGTCTCGACGACCTCGACTTGCGCACGTTCGCCCCGGGCGCGACGATCTGTCGCCCCGGCTCGCGTTCGACGCTCGGGGACCCGCTCCGCGACCCGCTCTCGGCGATTCCCTCCCTCCTGAACGACGAGGTCTCCTTCTCCGACAAGCTCCGGACGCTCGCGCTCCGGTACGACCTCGCGAACCGCGACGAGGACGAGTTCTTCGCCGGGCCGGACGCGCCGATCCGCGAGTACCTCCGCGACTGGGGGTTCGCCGACGACTACGTCGAGAACTTCGTGGAGCCGTTCTACGGCGGGATCACCCTCGACCGCACCCTCTCGACCTCCAAGCACGTCTTCGAGTACACGTTCCGCGCGATGGGCCGCGGGTCGATCGGCGTCCCCGCCGAGGGGATGGCCGCGCTCCCCGCCGCGCTCGCCGACCGCGCCCGCGAGGCGGGCGTCGAAATCGAGACGGGCGAGGACGTGGATGCGGTCCGGATCGCGGGGCAGGGCCGGATCCCGTTCCGGTCCGGCGCGGCCGACGCCGACGGCGCCACCGTGGAACTCGCGGACGGCTCGACCCGCGAGACGGACGCCGTCGTCGTCGCGACCTCGCCGCCCGAGGCCCGGCGGCTCACCGGCGTCGAGTCGGTCCCCACGGAGGGCGTGCCGAACGTCACCGGCTGGTACGCGCTCCCGGCGGGCGAGTCGTTCGAGACCGGCGAGCGCATCCTGCTCAACGCGGCCGAGGAATCACCCAACGCCGTGGTCCCCATGTCGGAGGTCGCGCCCGAGTACGCGCCCGACGACCGCCCGCTGCTGGCCGCGACGTTCCTCGGCGAGGACTCGCTGGAGCGCGACGAGGAGGCCCTCCGCGGCGACGTGCGCGAGGCCCTCGACGCGTGGTTCCCCGAGCGCGACGTCTCCGGGCTGGAGACCCTCGACGTCCACCGGATCCGGTTCGCGCAGTTCGCGCAGCCGCCGGGCGTCCACGCCGACCTTCCGGACGTCGACGACCCGGACGGACCGGTGACGCTCGCCGGCGACTACACCGAGTGGTCGTCGATCCAGGGCGCGCTGGAGAGCGGCCGGAAGGCGGCCGAGGCGGCGGCGGAGCACCTGTAACCGCCCCGGCCGCACCGTGCCGTGCGCGTCTCACGGCAGCGCGCCGGACCGCCGTCCCCGGACGAGCCCGTACCCGACGAGCGCGGCGAGGACGGCCACCCCCACCGTGATCTCCCTCGCGTACCGGAACCCGACCCCGAACAGGAGGAGGGCGTTCGTCGCCAGCAGGAGCAGGATCGCGTCGAGGCGGGTCCGGAGGGCGGCGTCGTTCATGCGGGCACACCTCCCGGCGGACCAATAGGCGTGCTGGTCCTCGGAGCGCGGGCGGCACCCCCTCGCGGTCGACGCTACTCCTCCCGCAGGAACGCGTCCTCGCCGTGCTCCTCGACGGCCCCGAGCAGTTCGTCGCGCTGGCGGCGGACCTCGGGCGGGAGCTCGGCGTACGCGTGGTCGAACATGTCGCGCGGGTCGGCCTCTATCGACTCCGCGAAGTCGATCGCGTCGGCGACGACGTCGGCGGCCTCGTCGCGGATCGCCGCGACGCCCTCGTCGTCGATCCGCCCGGTCTCGCGGAGGAACGCCTCCATCCGGTCGAGCGGATCGAGCGCGCGCCACGGGTCCACGTCGTCGGGGTCGCGGTAGGCGGTCGGGTCGTCGGCGGTCGTGTGCGCGCCGAACCGGTACTCGACGAACTCGATGAGGACGGGGCGGGGGTCGTCGCTCTCCGCGTCGTCACCGGTGCCGCGAGCGCGCTCGGCCGCCTCCCGCGTGACCGCGTAGCTCGCGAGCGGGTCCATCCCGTCGACGCGGACGCCGTCGAACCCGTAGGCGGTCGCCTTCTGCGCGAACGTGTCGCTCGCGGTCTGTCGCTCTCCCGGGATCGAGATCGCCCACCCGTTGTTGTGACAGCAGAACAGCGTCGGCGTGTCGAACACGCCCGCGAAGTTCATCGCCTCGTGGAAGTCGCCCTCGCTGGTCGCGCCGTCGCCGAAGTGGCAGGCGACGACGCGGTCTTCCTCCTGATAATCGAACGCCCACGCGGCGCCGACCGCGTGCGGGAGGTGTGCCGCGATCCCGATGTTCAGCGGGAAGACGTTTCCGTCGGCGATCGCCTCGGTCCCGGACTCGTGGCCCATCCAGTACGGGAGGTACTCGCCGAGGAGGTCGCGGACGACGACCGCCCCGTGCTCGCGGTACTGGTAGCTTATCAGGTCGTCGTCCGCGAGCGCGTGCGTCGAGCCGACCGCCGACCCCTCCTGGCCCGCGCAGGGGGCGTACGTGCCGATCCGTCCCTGCCGCTGGAGGCTCACCGCGCGCTCGTCGAACCGGCGGGTGACCACCAGGTCGCGGTAGATCGCGCGGAACCGCTCGTCCGAGAGGTCCGGAACCGTCGCGTCGGACAGCGGGCTCCCGTCCGGCCCGAGCACCCGATAGACGTCCGCGTCGGCGAGCGGGTCGGCGGGGCCGCCGGCGGTGTCGGCGGGGCCGCCGGCGGTGTCGGCGGGGCCGCCGGCGGTGTCGGCGGTGTCCGCGGCGCCGTCGGCGCCGTTCTCGTCCATGGGGTCCCGTGTGCGCGCCGGTCACAAGGAGTTAGCGGTCCCGGGGCCGTCGGATGCCCCTCGGCTCCGCCGGCGGACGTAGGTGATCGGGAGGCCGACGACGACGCCCGCGACGGAGACCGCGGCGAACACGAACCCGACGAGCAGCCGCACGGGATCGGCCGCGAGCATCTCCGGGCTCCAGACGGAGACGAACCGAGCAGTCCAGAGGGTCCCCGTGACGAGCGCCGTGAGCAGTCCGAACGCGGCCCCCCGGAGGTACGTGACCGTCCCGCGGCGCTCGACGAGCGCCCACCAGACGAGAGCGCCGGCGAACAGCGCCGGGGCCGCGAGGATCGGCACGACGAGCGCGGTCGGGAGGCCGATCACCTCGCCGAAGAGGCCGAGCACGGTCGAGAGGGAGGCCGCGGTGAGCGCGGCGCAGGCGAACGCGTAGACGCCGGCGAAGAGCGACCAGCGTCGAGACGCGCGCGCACCGGCCGCGGACGAGGTCGAACTGTCCATACCACGACATCACTCACGCCGAGGAAAGCTCTTGCCGTAGGTGAAACGTCGGCTTGTCTCTTCTCAGGGCGTGATGACGGCGCGCCCGTCGATCTCGCGGTGTTCGAGCTTCTCGGCGACCGCGTTGATCTCGCCGAGGTCGTACCGGCTGGTGTGGAGGTCGACGTCGCCCTGCTCGACGAGCGCGACGAGCTCCTGGAGCTCGGCGTACCGGCCGACGATGTTGCCGACGAAGGAGAACTCGCCGTTCACCAGCGCCTGCGACGGCTCGTGGACGTGGCCGCCGTAGCCGATGACGTGGTGGTCGCCGCCGGCGGCGGTGATCTCGGGGGCGTAGGAGGTCGTCACGTCCTCGCCGACGAAGTCGAGCACCTGCGCCGCGCCGGTGCCGTCCGTAATCGATTCGATCTCGGCCGCGACGTCGTCCTCGCTCGGATTGATCAGGTGGTCGGCGCCGTAGCCGTCGGCCAGATTCAGCGCCGAGTCCTTCAGGTCGACCGCGGTGACCCGGGCCGCGCTCATCGCGTCGAGACACTGGAGGCCGATGTGGCCGAGCCCGCCGACGCCGATGACGACCGCGTGGTCGCCGGGGTTTAGGTCGGCGACCGCCTTCTTCGCGGCGTGGTACGCGGTGATGCCGGCGTCGGCGTGGGGGGCGATGTCGATCGGCTCGACGCCCGACGGCAGCGGGATAACCGAGCGCTCGCTGGTGTGGAGGTACTCGGCGAAGCCGCCGTCGGTGGTGAGCCCGTTGAACGCGTCGTTCTCGCAGTACATCGTCTCGCCGAGCCGACAGGGGCGACACGTGCCGCAGGTCTGGACCGGGTGACAGATCACCGGGTCGCCCGGCGAAACCAGATCCACGTTGTCGCCGGTCTCGACGACGGTGCCGGCGTTCTCGTGGCCCAGGGTCAAGGGGAGCTCCTGCGGGACGTACTCGGCCCACATCCCCTCGATGATGTGGTTGTCCGTCTGGCACCACCCCGCCCCCTCGACCTCGACGATCACGTCGTCCGGCCCCGTCGCCGCCGGCCTGTCTACCTCGTCGATGGTAAGCCCCTCGCTCATGTCGTCGGTGTACTCGTGGAGTCTCGCGGCTTCCATGCGTGAGAAACTCACGCGGAATTCACATAAACGTTCGTTGCGGACTCCGGCGTCGGGTCGCGGCCCCCGAGGGACCGCGAGTCGGTCCTCGGGGGAGGGAGAAGAGGAGAGAGAAGAGGAGAGAGAAGAGGAGAGAGAAGAGGAGAGAGAAGAGGAGGGAGCGCGTCACAGCAGCCGGTCGAACGCGCCCAGCGGCGGGAACCGGAGCGGCTCCCCGCGATCTGCGTCGTACACGATCGGGGCGAGCGCGGCCGCGTCGCCGACGAGCGGGGAGTCGAGGCCGGCGCTCACGGCGTCATTGACCGCCACGCCCGGAGCGAGCCGGGTGAACGCGGGCAACACGAGGAGGTCGGCGCCGCGGTAGGTCCCCTCGCCGCGGAGGACGCAGGGACGGCGGTCGCCCTCGATCTCGATCGTGGGGTGGACGTGGCCGATCACGTACCGGTCCGCCGCCGCAGACGGCGCCTCGTGGCCGTGGCAGACGACGGTTCGGGACGTGTCGCTGACGCCGGCTTCGCGGTCCCCGGCGCCACCGAGAACCAACTCCTCGCGGACCGGGCCGTCCCACGCGTCCGCGAGCGCGGCGTCGTGGTTGCCCGCGACGAGTTCGAGGGCGGCGCCGCGTGCGTCGCAGGCGTCGCGGAGCGCGTCAAGCGCCTCGCGGGCCCTGTCGCTGACCCGGTCAAAGGTGTGGACGACGTCGCCGGCGACGACGACCGTCGCGGGGTCGAACCGGTCGAGCAGCGCGCCGATCCGGTCGACGAGGTCCGCGCGCTCGCCGAGCGGAAGCGAGACCGCGGAGGCCTCGCCGCGGCCGACGTGGAGGTCGGCGACGACGAGCGCGTCGGCCTCCGAGAGGTACACCGCGCGCTCCGCGAACGCGACGTCTGAGAAGGGGGTTCCGGCTCCGGTCTCGGGCCCGACTCCGGCCCCGGCCTCGGCGTCTCGCCCCGTCACCGCCCGTACCCGGTCGAGCGCTCGCGGCGGCGGTCCGCGTCGCGGTCGGCCGGACCGCCGTCGACGTGGTTGCGGGCGGTCGCGTACGCCTCGCGGACGCGCCGGAACGACTCCTCGTCGCCGCCCTGATCGGGGTGCGTCTCCTTGACGCGCTCGCGGTAGGCGCCCTTCACCGCGTCGAGGTCGGCGTCGCGGTCGAGGCCGAGCTCGTCGAAGGCGTCGCCGACGGGATCGGCGCGGCCGGCGGGGCCGCCCGGCCGTGAGGGGCCGGTAGCGGAGCGGTCGGTTCCAAAGCGACCGCCGCCGAAACGGGCGGAGCGGCCGGCGTCCGGACCGGACTCGGCGGTCGCCCAGTCGGGCTCGTCGACGTCGAACGGGAGCCGACGGCCGAGCCCGCGCCCCGGCATCTCGTGTTCGCAGAGGACGGTGTAGACGCCCTCGCCCTCCAGCCGGAAGTAGTCGTGCGCGTCGAAGGTGATGGCGACGCCGCGCTCGGGGAGGTAGAAGGGGACCGACACGTCGTCGAAGGCGTGGTCTTCTGCGAACCGCTCGTCGGCCCCGGTCAGGTACGTCCGGATCTCGCGGCGGCGGCGCTCGTCGCCGGCGGCGCCGCGGCGGCCGGCCGACGCGGCCGGAGCCGGCACGAACCGGTCCCCGAGGTAGAAGGCGAGCGCGACCACCCCGGTGGCGGCGATCCCGAGGCCGACACCCCAGAGGACCCACCGCGGCACCAACGTCGTGAGCTCGGCGAACACACCCGTCGTAGCGGCTCCGCGGTAATCAACCTCCCGCCGGCGCGTCGGCTACGGGGTCACGGAGCGTGGGACCGTCGGCAGAAACGTTCCGTTTCGGTCGGCCGGCTCAGATCATTCCCTTCGCTTCGAGCCCGTCGAGGATGTCGTCGACGAGCTCCTCGGCGGTGTCGTAGGGGAACTCCTGTTCGCTGCCGAGCTTCGCCGCCATCTCCATCGCGGTGAAGCTCACGTCGCCGGCCTCGAACTTCGTCGCCGGGCCGTCCGGCAGCGCGGGGACGAGGTCCATCTGGTTCTCGACGGGGAAGTCTGCGCCGCCGAACGCCTCTAAGAACTGTTCGCGGAGTTCCGCTTTCACGTCGCTCATACACTGTTCATCCCGCGACCCCCGCAAAAGGGTTGCGGAACAACAGTGAACTCATTTAGGGTTGTCAGGTTTCGTGACGGCGGCCGTCTGTCGCGACTGTTCCGCCGTGGCGGCCGGTGGGACGCTGTTCCGCCGCGGCGGCCGGTGCGGACGCGACCGCCACGGGGGCACGCGGCGCGGGCCGAGGCGGCGGGCGGTCGTTACTCGCCGGGCTCGACCGCCAACCGAAGCGTGAGGTCCGCACCGTCGGCCAGCGCGGCGACGAGGGCGCGGTCGAGGTCGGCCGCCGCGCCGTCGCCGTCGACGAGTATCGTGCGCTCGTCGTCCGTGTAGCCGCTCGTCCGGCCGACCATCGAGCGGTCGTCGAGCAGCGCGAGGCCGGGGTCGCCGCGGCCGGTGACCGTCTCCTCGAACGTCTCGTCGCCCGCCTCGACGACGAGCGTCGCCTCGATCGTCGCGTCCGCGTCCCGACACGCCTCGCGGAACTCGGTCGAGAAGTCTCGCGGGGTCCGGTCCGCCTCGACGCCGACGATACAGTCGCCGGCGGGGGTGAGCCAGTCGTCGGTCGTGAGTTCGAACGTGCTCGCGTGCTCGGCGGTGACGTTCTCGTGGCCGACCGCGCGGACGACCTCGACGTGGGGGTCGTCGACGGCGGTCCGCGGGGCGTCTGCGTCCTCGTCGCTCATTGTCGGCGGTCGGCGGCGACGCGACAAGTGGCCGTCGCTTCGGCGCCGGGAGGCGGTCCGCGGGCGACGGTTTCCGGCGTCAGACGTCCGCGCCCTCGGCGAGCGCGGGGACGAGGCGGGCGGGGTTCTTCGCGAGGACGCGGGCCATCAAGTCCTCGGAGACGTCGAGTGTGAGCACCTCCATCACGCCGACGTTCGGGTGAACGTCGGGCGCGCCGGAGCCGAAGAGGACGCGGTCGGGGTGTTCCAGCACGCCGCGTTCGAGCACCTCGCGGTACCGCACCGCGCTCGTGTCGACGTACAGCCGGTCGTACTCGTCGAGCAGGTCGAGCGTCTCGTTCATCAGGTCCGCGTCCAAGGGATACCCCCCGAAGCTCCCCAGCACGATCGGGAGGTCGTAGCCGAGCAGCTCCGTCTCGACGGCCTCGGGCGGGAACTCCCGGCCCGCGTGGACGAAGAGGGGGAGGTCGGCGTCCTCAAGCCGAGCCAGCACGTCCTCGTTCGGGAGGCCGTCGACGTGGGGCGCGAGCGTGAAGCCGTGGAAGCGGTCGTCGTAGGAGTACTGCTCGACGTCGTCCGGCCGGGTGTGGTGGTCGTCGCGCTCGGCGCGGAGGTTCCGGACCGCCGACACGGGCCCCGTCCCCGAGTCGCGTGGGCCGTTGAGGCGGGCGAACGCGACGAACGGGCGGTCGATCGACAGCCGGGCGACCGCGTTGTTCGCGCGGAGGTAGCTCCGCCCGGCGGCGCGCTGGCCGGGGCTCGCGACCGCGCGGACGATGCCCGCCTGTAGCATCTCGCGTTCCAGCCGCTCCGGCGAGATGTCCCGCCCGTGGGTGGCGACCGACGACTCGTCGGGGTCGAGGGTCGCGCGGGTGTCGACGATCCGGAAGTCGTGTTCGAGCCCGAGCATGGCCGCTCTCTACCGACCCGTCTCGGGCGACCCGCATGTGCCTGTCGGTCGCACGGCGGGCGCTCGGCCCGCCTCGGCGCCCCGGACGCGACGCCGACGCACGCCGAACGAAGGCTGAAGTGGTCGCCCGCCGACACCGGGCGGCATGGAACTCGTGGAGGCCGACGAGAGCGACCTCGACGCCCTCGTCGAGCGGTGGTACGACCTCGCGACGGCGATGGAGCGGTACTCGGCGCTGAACGAGATCGCGTACGCCGACGTGGCGGAAGTCCCGGACGACGGGTTCCGCGCACACCTCGACGACCCGGACGTGACCGACTACCTCGTCGTCGTCGACGGCGAGACGATCGGGTTCGTCACCCTCGAAACGGGTGACCGACCCTCCCGAGAGCGTGGCCGGTACCTCGACGTGGTAAACCTCGAGATCGACCCGGACCACCGGAACGTGGGGAACGGCACGGCGGTCGTCGACCGGGTGACGGAGATGGCTCGCGAGGAGAACCGCGACTACGTCACCGTCTCCTGCGAGTGGGGCAACGACGGCGCGCGGCGGTTCTACCGGGACGCGGGGTTCGAGCCCAAACAGGTGACGTACGCGCGCTCGTTGGAGTGAGCGGCGCCAGGGCTCGGACCGGGACGCGGCGGAGCCCGGAAGGACCCGGCAGGACCGAGAGCGCGTCGCTCCGCCCCGATCAGGGGCCCGCCGTCGAAACGATCTTCACCACGTCGCCCTCGGTGAGCTCGTGGTTCTCGCCGATCCGACGCGAGGCGCGCGCGTCGACCGCGTGGAGGTACCCCTCGCCGATGTCGGAGTGGACCGCGTACGCGAGGTCGTGGGGGGTCGCCCCCGAAGGCAGGAGGAACGCGTCCGGGAGGACGTTCCCCGTCCCGTCGGTCCACTTGCCGGCGTCCTGGACCGGGTAGGCGGTGATCCGGTCGAGCAGGTCGTAGACGGCCGCGTTCAGCGCGGTCTGGACCCCCGTGCCACCGTGGGTCGCCATCGACTCGCGGAGGGCGTCGAGGCCGGCGCGCTGGTCGTCGGAGACGTCGCCGACGACCTCGAACGACTCGTCGCCCGGGTCGTAGTCGACGACGCCCGCTTCCGCGGCGCGCCGGAGGGCGAGCTCGCCGTCGGCGGTCGCGGGGATCACGGGCTTGTCGGTCTCCTCGCGGATGCGGTCGACCGCGCCGTCGGGCGCCGCGTCGACCTTGTTCGCGACGACGACGATGGGCTTGGTGCGGCGGCGGACCGCCCGCGCGAGCGCCTCGCGGTCGTCGTCGTCCCACGCCTTCGGGTCGTCGGGGTACTCCAGGTCGCGGAGGACCGCGGTCACGTCGCGCTCGGTCGCGCCGAAGCCGGTGAGCATGTCCGACAGCGCGGCTTCGAGGTCGAAGTCCGGCGAGCGGGACTGCCGCTCGACGCCCTCCCAGTTGCGGTCGACGATGCCCGCGAGCCAGAGGTCCATCTCCTCTTCGACGAAGTCCACGTCGTCGAGGGGGTCGTGGCTCCCGACCTCCACCGGCTCCCCCTCCGCGTTCGTCGCGCCCGAGGCGTCGACGACGTTCAACACGACGTCCGCGTTCGTCAGCTCGTCGAGGAACTGGTTGCCGAGGCCCTTGCCCTCGTGGGCGCCCGGCACGAGCCCGGCCACGTCGAGCAGTTCGACCGGGACGTAGCGCTTCCCGTCGCGGCAGTTCTCCGCCCCGCAGCGCTCCTCGCGGTCGAGGCAGGGGCACTCGGTGCGGACGTAGGTCACCCCGCGGTTCGGGTCGACCGTCGTGAACGGGTAGTTGGCGACGTCGACGTCGGCCATCGTGGCGGCGGTGTAGAAGGTGGACTTGCCGGCGTTCGGCTTGCCCGCGAGCGCGACCGTGAGCATACCCGAGGGTCGCGGCCCCGCGAAAAGCGCCTTTCGGTCGGGCGGGGGCAACAGGCGTGAGATCCGAGAAGACGAAGACTGAGGCTGTGCGGCGGCGCGCGCCTCCGAGTGGCCGCCGCCGGCGGCCACGAGGAGCGCGTGCGAGGGAGTCGCGGCCGTTTTTAAACGGCCGCGACGAGGCTGGGGAGGCGTGAGGTTGCGGTGCTGTGCGGGATGGGACTCAAAGGGGCAGCCGTGAGGACGAAGCACGCCGCAGTAAGCACCGCATCGAGGGAGTGAACGGCGTGAGCGACCGAGTGAGGAGCGCAACAAGGCGCGCGAGTCCTCACGGCTGGGGCTTTGGAGATGTTCGTCTCCGTTTGGGTCCTGTCGAGTTTTCTTTATCAGACAAGTTCTCACCTGAAACAGCCGGTCGATGAGAACTGCTTATATTGTGGTCAGTTGGTCCCGTTTTGTGTAGACAATGAGGGCGATGTAACCAGCAAACACTGTGTGTGCGGCATACAGCGTCTCTCTTTCAATCATGCCGGAATACCGTGTGACTGCTAAGATAAAGAATACGCCGTATAGGAGACAAGGGAGCGTAATGTATACTGTAATAGCCTTCTTCGGGGTCATGTTGCTTCATTTTCAACAACAGCATTAAAACCGTCAGATACGGGTGATTTCCACTTCGTCTGTATTGACCGATTCGTGAGCGCCCTGTACTGAGCGATTCGTGAGCCCCAGTACTGATCGGATACAGTTCAGAACGTATCCCCTACTGAGGATTTCAACGGATCCCTGCCTGTTGTCCGCTCGTCATCTGAGAACGATGAACGCGTCAGAAGAGGGAACAACCGCCCTACTGCTGTGATCAGCTCACAGACCTATTTCCGCGCGACGATCCGGAGCACGTCCTCGTCGGCCAGCTCGTGGCCCTTCCCGACCTGCTGGTCGTCGTGCTTCGCGCTGTCGCCGGACACGCGAGCAAATTTAAACCGCTCGTCGAACTCGCCGCCGAGCTTCGAACAGGCGTCGCCGACGGTGTCGCCCTCGAAGAGGATGAGGGGCTCCTCGTAGTCCACCCCCCGACCGGGCTTGTCCATATAAATACGAATGACGCCCAGCTCCTCCCAGAGCCGCTCCTTGAGCCCGTCGAGGCCGAGCTCCTTCTCGGCGGAGATGAAGAGCACGTCGTCGGGGTTCAAATTCCGCTCGCGCAGCTCCTCTTTCACCGTCGGGAGGTAGCTCTTGTCGATGAGGTCCGCCTTGTTCACGGTGACCATCGAGGGGAGGTACTCGCGGTTGTCCATCACGGCGTCGACGAGCTCGTCGATGGTCAGATCGTGGGGGATGGTGACCTTCGCGTTGACGTAGCCGTACTCACGGAGGACCTGCTTGACCGTCTCCTCGTCGAGACTCACGTCGTCGCTCATCGTCACGCCGAGCCCGTCCTTGTGGGTCTTCCGGATGTTGATGTTCGGCGGCTCGGTGTCGAGGCGGATGTTCGTCGCGTACAGCTCCTCGCGGAGGCGGTCGTACTGCTCGATTTCGAAGACGGAGAGCATGAACACGACGAGATCCGCCGTCCGGACCACGGAGAGCACCTCCTTCCCGCCCCCGCGACCGCCGGCGGCGCCCTCGATCAGCCCCGGCACGTCGAGGATCTGAATGTTCGCGCCGCGGTACTTCAGCATCCCGGGGTTGACGTCCAACGTCGTGAACTCGTAGGAGCCGACCTCGCTGTCGGCGTTGGTGAGGGCGTTGATGAGGGTGGACTTGCCGACGCTCGGGAACCCGACCAGCGCGACCGTGGCGTCGCCGTGCTTCTCGACCGCGTAGCCGTGGCCGCCGCCGGCGGAGGACTGGTTCTCCAGCTTCTCTTTCTTCTCCGCGAGCTTCGCCTTCAGACGCCCGATGTGTGCCTCGGTGGACTTGTTGTAGGGCGTCTCGGCGATCTCCTCGCGGAGGTCCTCGATCTCCTCCTCCAGTCCCATTACGATACCCTCGGCCGGTCGGCTCGTTAAAGGTGTTCCTTCGGTTCGCCGCCGCGCCGCCGCGGACCGAATCCCCCGACGACCGCCCGCGAACCGACGGATCGCCGCCGGGAGAGTGGTTGGAACGCCGATACTTCGACACGGTTATATCGGCGCCGAATAATTCCCACCCACGCCGAATGCCAGACCCGTCGAGCCTCCGTGACAGCACGCAGATCGTCCTCCCGCGCCGCGCGCTCGACGGACACCGGGAGCACCTCGAAGCCCGCTTCACCGTCACCGTCGTCGAGAGCGACGAACAGTTCCGGATCATCGGCAGCCCGGTCGAGATCAAGGCCGCGAGCGACTACCTCACCCGCAACGGCGTCGCCGTCGCGTAGCCGCTCTCTCCTCGCCACCCTGCTGAACCACTCCGCCGTCCGTTCGGAGGGTTGACGTCGCCGCTCGTCGAGCCCACGCGGCGATTGGCACCGTCGGTCGCTGCTCGCCGCTGGCGTCGCCGGAGTCGCCGGCCGCGCTGCCGCTCCGCCCGGCCGCGCCGCGGGCGGTCCCACCGCTGACGGGGACGACGGAGACGGCGACGCTGACGACGAACCCGCGACGTTCGAAACGGGTGACCTCACCGTCGCCGCGTTCGGTCTCACCGACCGGTCGACGGCGTTCGCGGCGACGGGCGACGACCCGGGCACCGCGTTCGCGCGGCCCGACCTCGCCGCCCTCCGCTTCTCGATCCCCTTGCCGGCCCCACCTCCGGATCCCCTTGTCGGCCCCGCCTTCGGATCCCCTCGACGGCTGCTGGCGTCCAAACCCTATTGGGTCGCAGCCGTCAACGGCAACCGTGACGAACACCAACCGCGAGTGGCTTCTCGCCGAGCGGCCGACCGGCGAGCCCGATCAGGACAGCTTCGACCTGCGAGAGACGGACGTCCCCACCCCCGAACCCGGCGAACTGCTCGTCCGCACCCGATACCTCTCGGTCGACCCGTACATGCGCGGCCGGATGCGAGACGCGGAGTCGTACGCGGAACCGTGGGACGTCGGCGACGCGCTCAAGGGCGGCGTCGTCGGCGAGGTGGTCGAAAGCGAGAGCGACGCGTACGACGCGGGCGATCTCGTGACCGGCGAGGGGAAGTGGGCCGACTACGCGACCCTCGACGCCGACGACGTCGCGCCGGTCGACCCGAGCGTCGCAGACCCCGAGGCGTACCTCGGCGTCCTCGGCATGCCCGGGCGGACCGCCTACTTCGGGCTCCTCGAAGTCGGCGAGCCGAAGCCCGGCGACACGGTCGTCGTCTCCGGCGCGGCGGGCGCCGTCGGCTCCGTCGTCGGCCAGATCGCGAAGCGAAACGGCTGCCGCGTGGTGGGCTTCGCCGGCAGCGACGAGAAGACCGACTGGCTCACCGACGAGCTCGGCTTCGACGCGGCAATAAACTACAAGACCACCGACGACTACCGCGCCGCGCTCGACGAGGCCGCGCCCGACGGCGTCGACGTGTACTTCGACAACGTCGGCGGCCCCATCACGGACGCCGTGTTCACGAAGCTGAACCTCGACGCGCGGGTCGCGGTCTGCGGGCAGATCGCCCATTACAACGACGAGGAGGCCCCGATCGGACCGCGCAAGCTCCCGCAGCTGATCCCGGTACGAGCGAAGGTTCAGGGGCTGCTCATCGCCGACTTCGCGACCCGGTTCGGCGAGGCGAGCGAGCGCCTGGGGCAGTGGGTCGCGAGCGGCGACCTGAAACACCGCGAGACGGTCGTGGAGGGGCTGGAGAACGCACCCGACGCCTTCCTCGGCCTGTTCTCCGGCGACAACATCGGCAAGCAGGTGGTGCGGGTGTCGGCGGCGGACGCGGCGTAACGGATCCGACTCAGGCACTCCACCTTCCCCGGCGGTGAGACGCACGTCGGTCGGAGCGCAACGCAGAAATCCCGATAGCGCGTAGCACGCCCATGCTTTTCGCGACCCACCTCCTCATCGGCGCGCTCGTCGCGCGGAACCGCTTCCCGGTGCCGTGGGTCGTCGCGGGCGCGGCGCTTCCGGACCTCGTCGACAAGCCGCTGGCGATGGTCGGGCTCGTCCCCACGTACCACTCCGTCGTCCACTCCGCGCTGTTCGCGGGCGTCCTCGGCGCCGGCTGGCTGGCGGCCCGTCGGTACGGCGCCGCGACGGCGATGACGGCCGCCGCAGCGGTCGGGGTCGGCTGGGCGACGCACCTCGTCGCGGACGCCGCCCACATCACCATCAACGGCCGACCGGAGAACACCGTGTTCCTCCTCTGGCCGCTCGTTCGGAGCTGGAACTCCATCGGCGCCGGTCCCGGGTCGTTCGCGCTCCAGTACCTCTGGACGCCGTCGTTCTACGTCGAGGTCGCGATCTGGCTGTTCGCCGGCGCGGTCCTGCTGCGCGACGGCCCGCCAGTGATTGGCGCGTGACGCGTCCCCCTACTCGACGTAGCCGAGCGCCCGCAGCTACTCGACGTAGCCGAGCGCCCGCAGGTGGGACTCGTCGACACCGGAGAGGTACTGCTCGTCGCCGACGAGACCGCCCGCGTCGGCGGCCCGTTCGAGCAGCCCCTCGGGGACGCTCGCCGCCGTCGCGCCGTCGCCGTACGGCTCCCCGACGACAGTCTCCGCGGCCGGATCCCCGACCTCGTAGCGGGCGTGGACCACGTCGGTGCCGTCCGCCGTCCGCCGCCCGAACAGCTTCTCCCCGTCCGCCCGGCGGACCCCGCGGACGACTCCCGCGGCCGTGAGCGTCCCCGCGACCGTCTCGACGTACTCCCGGCCGAACGCCGTCGGCGGAGCGGCCGCTCCCGGCTCGGGTCGGAGCATGTCGGGCAGGTCGACGAGCGAGACCTGCTCGTCCACCGTCGACTCCGGCCAGTCGGGTCGCGAAACGACGAGCGGAACGTGGACGAGCGACTCCCACGAGGCCGGCGGCAGGTGGCCGAACACCCCCCGCTCGGGGTCGAGGCACTCCCCGTGGTCGGCCGTCACCGCGAGCACGTCTCGGTCGGGCCTGTACAGCCCCCGTTCCCGGAGCTCGCTCACGAACTCGACGACCGATCCGCCGAGGTGGTCGCAGGCCCACCGGTACAGCCGCGCGACCGTCTCGGCCTCCGCCCGGTCCACGTCCGCGGCGTCCCCTATCGTGAGGCTCCGACTCATCGCGGCCGCCCGGTCCGGGTCGAGCCCCGCGGCCGCCTCGCCGTCGTTCGGGACGTAGTAGGGACTGTGGGTGTCCATGTAATGGAGCCAGCAGAACACCGGATCGGTCTCTCCGGACAGCGTCTCCAGCGCGCGCTCGTGGAGCCGCGCCGCCGGCCGGTAGTAGGGGGCAGCGAGCCCGAGGCGGCGCATCATCGGCCAGATGCGCCGGAAGTACGCCTGCTCGACGGGTCGGGTCACCCCGCGCGGCAGCAGGTCGTCCAACAGGTTACTCACCCCGCCGGCCTCCCCGACGGACCGCTCGGTCAGCGCGTCGGCGGCGATGGGGTTGTCGGTCAGCAGCCGCGTGCGGTAGCCGTCGGCCGAGAGCGACGACGGGAGCAGCGGGTCGTCGACCGTCCCCTCCTCGTCGATGAACCGCCCGGTCGCGAGGGCCGGGATCGAACTGGCCGTGTGCGAGGCCGGCGCGACGGCGTTCGAGAACCGGGTCCCGCCCGTCCGTTCCGCGACCTCGTCGACGAGTTCGGTCGCGTGGTCCGCTCTGAGCGCGTCGGCGGACAGGAGAAAGATATTCGGACGGCGTGGCATCTGGCCGCATTACGCCGTGACTGAGGTTATATCTGTTGTCCTCTCGGGGTTCGAATCCTCAGCACGTATTTGCGGCTCACGGATTGTTCGCCGCAAAATGCGCGGGACCGGATTTGAACCGAGGCGAGAAATGCTCGCTCACTCCGTTCGCTGCGCGTTTCTCGCTGGGCTCAAATCCGCTCCTGCTCCCTCGCTCAGTCGCTCCGCTCCTTCGCTCAGTGCGCGGGACCGGATTTGAACCGGCGGACCCCTACGGGATAGCGTCCTAAGCGCTACGCCTTTGGCCTGGCTCGGCAACCCGCGCGCGAGTTACCGTACCCGAGTGGTTCAAAAATAGTTGTCGCTAGCGACCCGCGACGCCCCGATCTCCCGCTCAGATGTCGGTGTCGAACGGCAGCAGATCGAGCACCGCCTCCTCGCCGACCCGATCGAGGAGCCACTCCGCGAACAGCACCGCGACGACCCCGAGCCCCATTCCGAAGAGGGTGTCAGAGAGGTAGTGCGTCCCGAGGTAGATCCGCGAGAAGGAGATCAGCCCGGCGAAGCCCGCGGCGACCGCGAAGGGGAGCTCATCGGAGTTGCGCGCGATCGTCGCGTACGCCGTCACGGCGGCCGCGTGTCCCGAGGGGAACGAGCTCGTCACGCCGGTGTCGCTCTCGGTGATACAGATCGGATTCGGCGGGAACGGTCGGTCGACGAGCGACATCAGCCCCCAGACGACGACGCCGAGCAGCGACAGCGCGACGACGCTTTTGACGAACTCCTCGCGCCAGCCGGCGAGGTAGAACAGCCCGACGAACACGACTCCGGCCGTGACGGAGCCGAGCCCGGTCATCGAGGTCATCATCACGGTCAGAAGCGACGTGCGGATCGCGCTGACAAACTCGACGCCGAGCCGATCGATCCACTGGACGGCGTTTAGAACCTCACCGGCGAGCGCGTACATGGATGACCGATCCTATCGACCCGAGAACCATAGAGGCCGCGCTCACCGACAGAACTCGCAGTCGCAGTACGCGTCGCAAACGGGGTTGTCGCAGTCGGCGCCGCGCGCCGAGCAGTGCTCGCGACCGTGCCGAATCAACAACACGTGAAGCGGGTAGGTCAGCTCGTCGGGAACCTGTTCGTCGAGCGCCTCGTGAGCCCGCTCGTTCGAGGCCGACTCCGGGACGAGTCCGAACCGCTTCGAGACGCGCTCGACGTGGGTGTCGACCGCCATCGTGGGCTTCCCGAAGTGGAAGTTCAACACGACGCTGGCGGTCTTCGGGCCCACGCCCTTGATCTCGGTGAGCCAGTCTTTCGCCTCGTCGGTCGGCATCGCGTCGAGGAACGCCAGCGAGTACGCGCCGCCGGTCTCCTCCCGGATCGCGGTCAGCGCGCGCTGGATCCGGGCGGCCTTCTGATCGGTGAGTCCCGCCACGCGGATCGTCTCCTTCAGCTCCTCGTGGTCGGCGCTCTCGACGGCCGCGAAGTCGTCGTAGCGGTCGAACAGCGCCTCGGCGGCGCGGCTCGTGTTCTCGTCGGCGACGTTCTGCGAGAGGATGGTGGTCACCAGCTGGCGGACGCCCTCGCCCGGCTCGGCAGTCGGGTCCGCGCCGTGTTCGGCGACGCGGTCGACCGGCTCGTACAGCGCCACGAGGTCGTCGTGAAGCGCCCGGACCCGCGTCTCGTTCCACTGCTGTGTCGACATACGCTCACTACGTGCGCGGGCGACTTCAGCGCGGCGGAGGCGCTCTCCTTCGGAGCGGCGAGGGCGGTCGACTCCGCGGCTGCGACCGCGGACCGTTTATATATCTCGCTCGACTACCCCGGCGCGTGTACCGGGCGAGCGACCGAGTCGACAACGAGGCGTGGATCGAGCTGGTCGAGGAGGCGTGCGTCTCGCTCGACCTCGACGAGGAGACGCGCTCGACCGCGGTCGACCTCTTCCTCTCCCGCGCGCCCGATGACGACCGCGGGAAGCGCGTCGCGGCCGCCGCCAGCCTCTACGCCGCCGGCCTGATCCGCGGCGAGGAGCGCTCGCAGTCCGCCGTCGCCGACGCGATGGACGTCTCGCGCCTCTCGGTCCAGAAGCGCTGGAAGCCCATCCTCGAAGACGCCGGCTTCTCGCCGCCCTCGTGGTGAACCCCGAAGACGCGGAATACCCGCCTTCTCGAACCGTGTGCGTTCGATGTATTGCTCTGCGATAGATTTATTATCCAACGTAAAGCACCCTTTACTGTAAAGCGAGCTTTACACACAACCCGCGCTCGCTTTACCCTCCACCATGAGCGAACACACGACCTCCGCGACGGCTCGGCCCTCCACCAGAAAGCGGTACAAGCGCATCGCCTACGGACTGCTCGGTGCCGGTATCCTCGCCTTGTGGATCGGCATCGCGGTCGACCGCTTCGTCCTCGGCGTCGCCCTCTACTGGGCCGGCGGCCTCGGCATGGGGCTCGTCCAGCGGTTCAGCCCCGTCGAACTGTACGACGAGCGCGACGGCACCATCAGCCGCAAGGCCAGCCAGACCACGATGAACGTCTTCGCCTACGTCTTCGTCCTCGGGACGCCCGGCGGACTCGCATTACAGGAGAGCGGCCTCGTCACGCTTCCGGGCGAGTTCTACGGCGCGACTTGGACCCTCTTCGGGGTCTTTGTCGTGTTCGGCGCGTCCCATCTCTACTACAAGCGGCGCACATGAGAAACGATATCCCCGACAGGCGCGACGAGACCGACGAGAGCCAGGCCGACCTCGCCGCCGCGGTCGAGGTCACCCGCCAGACGATCAACGCGATCGAACGCGAGCGCTACGACCCGTCGCTGGAGTTGGCGTTCGCGCTCGCGGATCACTTCGACTGCCGGATCGAGGACATGTTCGACCCGGACGAGTGATCACTTCGGCGTCGCGACGACGCCGAGGTGGTCCTCGTGGAACCGGTCCAGTCGCCGCGTCTCCAGTATCTCGTACGCGTCTCGGAGCCGGTCGAGCGCGCCCTCGAACACCGCCTCCGGCGCCGCCGTCACGTCCTCGCTGCGCGCCTTGATCGCCAGCAGGAGCCGCCCGTCCTCGGTCAAAAACTCCGCGTTGCGCACGGCGACGTCCGCCTGTCCGCGCGTGGCAACGTCCTGAACGACCGCGTCCACGTCGGCCTCGACGACGTGCGCGTACGTGTCCGGCTTCCGCGCGTCCTTGAGCAGCGGGAACAGCCGGTCGCGCGGCTCGGCGGCGTCGAGCAGGTCACGCGCCGGCCGCGGCGCGAACTCGACCGCGTAGGTCGGGCCGGCGAAGTCCGCGACGTGGCTGACCGTCGTGCCGCTCGCGGCGCCCAGGTAGAGGACCGTCTCGCCGCCCGTCAGGCCCGTCTCCAACCCGAGTTCGAGCATCCCGCCCAGCTTCGACCGCTCGGGGTCCCACGCGCGCCAGCCGTCGGCGGTCGGCTCGCCGTACACCGGCTCGCCGCGGGTCGCCAGCCGCTCCTCGCCGTTGACCTCGCGGCGCTCGACGCCGTCGGGGAGCGCGGGGTCACTCATCGTCGACCCCTCCGTCGCTCGCCGCTCCGCCGCTGTCGCCGCCCTCGCTTGGCCCGTCGTCCGCCCGCGCCCGGATCGTCGCCATCCGCTCGCGGAGGTCGTCGTGGAGCTGCGCCCGCCGCTCGCCGGCGTAGTGATCGGCGCGCGCCGCGAGCGTCAGCTTCCCGGCGAGCGCGCGCGCCGCGGAGCCGCGGTCCGCCGGCCGCGTCCCGCGGACGAACTCGTGGGTGTAGATGATCCCGTGCTTCGGCGAGGGCGCGCGCCCGGAGAGGTGCGCGAACAGCGCGTCCTCGGCGCCGAGCACCTGAACCGTGCCGGACGGCTTCTTCGCGAGCGACTCCAGTCCGCCCGCGAGCGCGATCAGCCGCGCGGCGAGCTCCGGCCCGGCCATCTCGGTGAGGTTGGGCGCGACGGCGGGCGCGATCCGACCGATCGTCTCGGCGAGTTCGGCCCGCTCGTCGTCGAGCTCCGCGGCGCGCTGCGCGAGGGAGACCGCCCGCCGCTCGACCCCGTTCTCGGGCTCTCGGGCCGCGATCTCGCGCGCGCCGTCGACGCCGGAGCCGACGTCGTCGAAGAGGCTCCCCGCCCACTCGACGGCGCGCTCGGCGAGCTCGTTGGCGACGCGCTCGGCGTCGTCCATCGCCCGGACCGCGTGGATCAGCTGCGCGTCGTCGGCGCGCTCCCGCTCGCGGACCGCCTCGCGGGTCGCGCGCGTCGTCGCGGCCTTGAGTCGGTCGTAGTACTCGTCGGCGTCGTCCGCGAATCCTGACTCGACGGCGCGCGCGGGCCAGTCGGCGGGCGCCGCGGCGCTCCCGCCGCGCACCCCCGCCGCGGCCGCCGCGGTCGCGGCGTCGTCGCTCTCCGTCTCGCTATCGATATCGCCGGTCGCGTCCGCCGGCGGCGCCTCGAACCAGCCGCCCCCGCCGTCGGACGCAGCGCTCGCGTCCGGTCCGGCGTCGGTGTCGCTCATTGCCGGCGGCTACTCGCCCCGGCGGTATAGACGTTCCCGATGCGACCCGCGGCCGCGCCGCTCACGCCGCCGCGTCGGCCGCGTCGGCCTCGGCTTCGCCGTCCTCGTCGTCCTCGTCGGGGCGGAGCGCGCCGAAGACGCCCGCCGAATCGGAGCGGAAGTCCGCGAGCGTCGCCCCCGCGAGCGCGCCGAGCGCGCCCCCGCTGGATGCCGCCTGTCTGCTGATCAGTCCGCCGACAGCGGCGCCGACGGCCGCGCCGACCGCGGCGAGCGTCGCCCGTGAGAGTGCGCGTCGAATCCGTGATCCCATGCGCGGAACGTCTACGCCGATTTACAAAAGCCTGCCCACGGTCGGACTCCGGCATCGGTCCGCCCGTCGGACGAGGGGTCACCGACGTCGCGGTTCGCTTCCGCGACGGCCGAGCGCGCGCGAGCCGAGCTAAGGAGCTTACACGACCGTCTTTGGGGTAAAATTTATCAATCCACAATATATGTCATCGGGATATGGCGTCAGATCCTGACAATAGGTCTCATGTGACGAACAACCAATCGAACGCGACCCGCCGCGGCGTGAGCCGCCGTCAGTACATCGCCGGCGCGGGCGCCGCCGGCGTGGCGGCGTTCGCCGGGTGTAGCGGCGGCGACGGCGGTGACGGCAGCGACGGCGGTAGCATGGGCGGCGACGGGACGACCACGATCAACATCATCACGTGGGAGGAGTACGCCGAGATGCAAGAGAACATCGAGTCCACGCTCGACGGGGTGGAGCTGAACATCACGCCCTCGACGTCGTCGACGGAAATGTTCTCGCAGTGGAGCTCCGGGCAGGACGAACAGTACGACATCGCCGTCCCGAACAACAACCTCGTCCCGCGGTTCATGGACGCGGACCTCGTCGCGCCGGTGAACAACGACGTGGTGAACAACTTCGGCTCCATGTACGACCGGTTCCAGTCGTTCGTCGACAACCAGTTCACGGAGAGCGGGAACGCGTACGGCGTGCCGATCCGCTTCGGCTGGTACGGGTACTCCTACGACTCCCGGAGCGTGCCGGACCACGAGCCGAGCTACGACATCCTGTTCGAGGACGACTACGTCGACGCGGACCTCGACGGCGAGATCATCATGTACGACGAGGCGGCGAAGTCGATCCCCGCCGCGGCGCTGTACCTCGGCATGGACGACGCGATGTCCGGGGCGCGGATGACGTTCACGGAGGACCAGCTCTCCGAGATACAGGAGCTGCTCATCCAGCAGAAGCCGCGGCTTCAGGGGTACATCGCCCCCGACCCGACGTTCATCCAGGAGTTCCGTCAGGGTAACTTCCTCGTCGGCCACAGCGGGCGGAATGAGACGGTCCAGATGCGGAGCGAGGGGGACGACTGGGTCGAGTTCGTCGCTCCCAGAGAGGGCGCGCTGGCGTGGTACGAGACCGCGGTCGTCTCGGCCGCATCGGACAACAAGGAGACCGCTTGGGAGGTGATAAACGAGTTCATCACGCCGCAGAACGGAGCGGCGCTCGCCGAGGCCGGCTTCTCGCCCAGCACGAACCCCAACGTGGCCGACGAGCTGACTGAGGAACAGAACGAGCTATACGGGCGGATCGACCCGTCGCGGCTCGAAGGGATGTACTCGCTCAAGGACATCGCCTCGGACGTCGAGGAGGCGTACGTCTCCACGTGGGAAGAGGTCAAGGCAGCATAGATGGCCGCAGACGAGCGGGACGAGAGCGCGCGGGCGAGAGTGGTGAGGCTGCTGAGCGGACCACGCAGTCGGATCGGCGTCACGGTCGGTCCCAGCGCGGCGTGGATACTCACCCTGCTCGTCGCGCCGCTGGCGTTCATGGTGGCCGTGAGCTTCTTCGAGGTCAGTTCGCTGACGTACCAGATAATCTACGAGCCGACGCTGAACAACTACCGCTCCCTGTTCGACGGCGGCGGCGCGATCTGGAACACCCCGTTCGTCACGGCGCTGTGGCTCTCGTACGTCATCGCCACCGTGACGACGCTGTTGTGTCTCACGCTCGCGTTCCCGCTGGCGTACCTGCTGGCGCGGAGCGGCGGGCGGCTGTTCAAGCTCGTCATCTTCTTCGTCCTCCTGCCGTTCTTCACGATGTACCTCGTCCGGGCGTACTCGTGGGTCCTGATGTTCGGTCCGGGCGGCGTGATCAACAGCACGCTCATGAGCTGGGGGCTGATCGACGCCCCGCTCGGGATCTTCAACTACGGCGTCCCGGCCATCGTCGTCGGGCTCACGCACGCGTACTTCCCGTACATGCTCCTGACGCTGTACGCGAGCCTCGACGGCCTCGACTTCTCGATCATCGAGGCCGCCCGCGACCTCGGCGCGTCGCGGGTCGAGGTGCTCCGCGACCACGTGATCCCGCTAACGCTTCCGGGGATCATCGGCGGGAGCCTCTTCGTCTTCGTACCCAGCGTCGGCGCGTTCATCACGCCGACGTTCCTCGGGCAGGGCAAGGTCCAGATGATCGGCATGCTCATCGAGAGCCGGGTCGCCGGGACCTACTCGATCGGGTACGCGAGCGCGGCGTCGATGTTCGTGCTCGTCTCGATCGTGGGCGCGATGATCCTCGCGTTCCGGTACGTGAGCATCGAGGAACTGGGGGGTGCCTGAGATGGCGACCGAGACGTCGGAGTCGACCGAGACGACTGGATCGACTGAGCGGCTGGTCGGGCATCAGACCGTCGAACGGCTCCTCGGCACCTCGCTGTACGTCGTCTCCGGGCTGTTGCTCCTCTTTTTGTGGGTGCCGCTCGCGATCATCATCTTCCTCGCGTTCGCGGAGAACGCCGTGACGATCTTCCCGTTCGAGGGACTCACGCTCGACAACTTCCGGCTGGCACTCCGCAGCGACTCGATGCGATCCTCGCTCGTCGGGAGTTTCACCATCGCGACGGTCGCGGCGTCTATCGCGACGATTCTCGGCGTGCTGGCCAGCTTCGCGCTGACCCGCTACCGGTTCCGCCTCCGGGAGGTGTACCGGACCTTCGGGATCATCCCCATGGTGATCCCGGGCATCATCCTCGGGGTGGCCCTGCGGATCTACTTCCAGAACCTCCTCGGCATTCTCCCGGGGTTCGCCACCGTGGTGCTGGCCCACTCGCTGTACGGGCTCCCGTTCGTGCTCCTCATCGTCTCGGCCCGGCTGTACACCTACGACGAGTCGCTGGAGGAGGCGGCCCGAGACCTCGGCGCGGACCCGCTGACCGTGTTCCGCGACGTGACGCTCCCCGTGATCGCCCCGGCCGTCGGAGCGGGGTTCCTGTTCGCGTGGATCCGGTCGTTCGAGGACTACATCCGCGCGCTGTTCCTCACCGGTCCCAACACCGACGTGCTGACGATCTGGATGTTCAGCCGGATCCGACAGCTCGACGCGCCGGAGCTCAACGCGGTCTCCGCGATCATCGTGTTCGGGATCGCGATCGCGCTGGCGGTCGCGATGAACGTCGGCAACGTGACCGGCTACGTCGCCGGGACGGTCACCGAAGAGGAGGAGTGAGGCCCCAAGCGGGCGGCCCCGCTTTCCGGTTACTTTCGCCGCCCCGACCGTGACCGCGGAAACGGTCCGACGGAGGGCGACGACCGATCAGAACACCGTCGGGGCGCCGTCGACCACGTCGAGTGCGACGTCGTCGCCGGTGTCGACCGCCGACTCGCGCCCCTGGATGACCACCTGGAGCTCGTCCACGTCCCCGTGGGGTTCGACGAGGTAGTTCGTCTGGTCGCCCTGGAAGTACCGCTCGACGACGGTGCCGCGCAGGACGCCGTCCCCGTCCGCGATGGTGAAGTCCTCCGGTCGGATCGAGACGGTGACCTCGCCGGTTCGGTCCGGCGCCGGCACGGTAAACCCACCTTCGCCGCCGACCTCCGCGACGGTCGTTCCGTTCCGCTCGACGGTCCGCGCGTCGATGAGGTTCGTGTCGCCGATGAAGTCCGCGACGAACTCGGACGCGGGCTCGCGGTAGATCTCCTCCGGCGGACCGATCTGCTCGATGTGGCCGTCGTTCATCACGGCGATCCGGTCGCTGAGCGTCATCGCGACCTCCTGGTCGTGGGTCACGTAGAAGAAGCCCCCCTGCGTCTGCTTGTGGATCCGGCGCAGTTCGACCTGCATCTGCTTCCGGAGCTTCCGGTCGAGGCTGGAGAGCGGCTCGTCGAGCAGCAGCACCGCCGGCTCGTTGACCAGCGCTCGCGCGAGGGCGACGCGCTGCTGTTGGCCGCCGGAGAGCTCCGTCGGGTTCCGGTCCTCGAACCCGTCGAGGTCGACGAGTTCGAGGTACTCGGAGACGCGCTCCGACCGCTCGTCGGCGTCGACGCCCGACTTCGCGAGCCCGTACCCGACGTTCTCGCCGACGCTCATGTGCGGGAAAAGCGAGAGCTGCTGGAACACGAGGTTCGTCTCCCGGGCCTCCGGGGGAACCGATCCCATCGATTGGCCGTCTATCCGGACCTCTCCCTCGGTCGGGTGTTCGAAGCCACAGATCATCCGGAGCGTCGTCGTCTTGCCGCAGCCGGAGGGACCGACGAGCGTGAAGAACTCGCCCTCTCGAACGGAGAAGTCGACGCCGCCGACCGCGGTGAGGTCGCCGAACCGCTTCGTCACCTCGTCGAGTTCGACTAATGTGTTCCCCGTTGCCATGTGCCACTCCTCCTGACACCAGCACTATCAATCTATCGCCGGACGGGACCGCGGATGGGGTGGGTGCTCCCCGGGCAGCAGAACGGCGTCACTGAAGCCGCTTCGTCGTCTCCACGAGGGGATGTCGCGCGTAGTCGACGATCTCGATGTCAGCGACGACGCGGAGCCCCTCCTTCTCTGCGGTCTTCGCCATCCCCAGATCGACAGGGGTCCGCGGGACGATCACGTAGGCGTCCATCGTCTCGATGCCGGCCTCGCGCGCGGCCATCGCTCGGTGGTGGCCGTCGGCCAGGTAGAGGGTGCCGCCGTTGTCGATGACGACGAGGGGTTCGGCGAGCCCGTGTTCGAGCTCGTACTGTCGGCCCTCCAGCTCGTCGGCGTACACGCGGGCCTGCGTCGGCGTCAGGTCCGCGATCGCCACCTCGCGGCGCTCCTCGTCGAGCTCGACGCCGTGGATCTGCGAGAGGGTTCGCATCAGCTTCCCGACCTTGCCGGGCGTCGCGCGCTCGATCTGCGAGCGGACCACGTCGGTGTTCGAGATGATCCCGACGAGGTTGTCGGCGTCGTCGACGACCGGGAGCCGCTGGATGCCGGAGCGTAAGATCACGCGGGCGGCGTCGGTCACCTTCATGTCCGGGTGCGCGACGATCAGGTTCTCGGTCATCACCGTGAACAGGGGGGCGTCGTCGTCCGCGAGCAGCAGGTCCCCGGCCGAGACGAACCCCTCGACGGTGCGGCCCTGGGTGACGGGGAACCCGTTGTGCCCGTCGCTGTCGGCCATGCGGCGCGCGACGGTCGCTACCGTCTCGTCCGGACTGACCGTCTCCACCTCGCGGGTCATGTACTCCCCGACCGTCGGTTTCCCGCTCATCGTCAGTCGTAGAGGCTCCCGGGATAAAAAGAGGGCGGGGCGACGGAGGCCCGCCCCGGCGGCCCGGCGCGGCCGCCCGCCGGAGCGCCACGGGAGGCGACTCCCGCCACAGGTCCACCGCGGGCGCCCGTCGGTCGAGGGCGGCGTTACCCCGCGGGCGGCCCCCAAGTCACCGACTCGTCGGGCTCGCCGTTCGGGCGCTCGACCCGAGTCCTGAGCCCCCCGCGCTCGTCGACGGCGATCGAGACACGGCTCACGTTCCGCTCGTAGCGCCGGTACCGTCCCTTTTCGGCGTCTATCGAGACGTGTTCCGTCACCAGGTCCAACTCGTTGAGCACGTCCAAGCGCCGGTACACCGTCGACATCGGGATACCGGACTCCTCGACCACTTCGGCGACCGAGGTCGGCTCGTCGAGCGCGGTCAGGATCGTCCGGTTCGTCTCCTCGCTCAGGGCGTCGAGGAGCCGCTGAACGAACTGCGACTCGTCGCGTTTCGGGCCGGCGTCACTCATCGCGAACGACCGGTGACGCGGGCTCGTTTCTCCGGGCTCCGTCCCCGTCTCCTGTGCGCTCCGCCTTCGACTCGACGTGAGGATCGCTCATCATCGGGGATTACACGCACAGCGGCTAGTGTGTCCGTTTGTCGCAGGACAACTCCGCCGCCACCGCTCCGGGCGGCTAACTGTCGCCGTCCGGCTCGCCGACTTCGATCGGGACGCCGATCATGTTCCCCCACTCGGTCCAGGAGCCGTCGTAGTGTCGCACGTGTTCGTATCCGAGCAGCTCCTCGAGGACGAACCACGTGACCGACGACCGCTCCCCGATCCGACAGTAGACGATCACGTCGTCGTCGGGGGTGACCCCTCGAGACTCGTACACGTCCGCGAGCTCCTTGCGCGACTTGAACAGGCCGTCGGGGCGGACGTTCTCGGCCCAGAACACGTTCGTCGCTCCCGGGATGTGTCCGCCCCGCATCGCTCCCTCGTCGCTGCCGGGCGGCTTCGTGACGTCGCCGCGGAACTCCTCGGGCAGGCGCACGTCGACGAGCTTCGCGTCGGTCCCGATCGCCGCCCGCACGTCCGTGCGCCCGGCCCGCACCTCCGGTCTGGCCGGCGCGTCGGGGGCGTCGCCGTACGTCACGTCGGGCGGCGCGACCGGCTGCGTCGTGGTCGGGTAGCCGTGTTCCGTCCAGTACTCGCGCCCGCCGTCCATGATCCTGACGTCCGGATGGCCGTAGTGGGCGAGCTGCCAGTACAGGTGCGCCGCGAACCAGTTCCGGTTGTCGCCGTAGATGACGACGGTCGTCTCCTCGGTGATCCCGCGCGATTCGAGGAAGGCGGTCATCTCCGTCGGGGAGAGGATGTCGTGTGCCTCCGCCGACCGGAGGTCGGTCCGCCAGTCGACGCCGACGGCGCCGGGCGCGTGCCCCTCCTCGTAGAACGAGGCGTTGACGTCGACCTCGAGCAGCCGCAGGTCGGTCGCGACGGAGCTGAACTCGTCGAGCCGGGCGTTCACCCAGTCGGCGCTAACGAGCACGTCCGTCGGGTAGCGGCCGCCCGTCGACGCGGCTGTCGGGTCTCGCTGATCGTCGTCCGTGGGGGGTTCGGCGGTCATGCTTGTTGGTCCGCGAATCGTTTCGCTAACTCAGCGGTCGCGCGTCGCAGCCGGTAGGACACCGTCGAGCGGGGCTCTCCGAGCTCCGCCGCGAGCTCGTCGAGCGTCACGCCCCGCGGCGTCTCGAAGTAGCCGCGCTCGACCGCGAGCAGCAGGGTCTCGCGCTGCTCGGCGGGGACGTCCGGTCGGGAGAGCAGCTCGCTCTCCCAGTGGTCGACCTCGGTCAGGTGCTCGAACGAGAACGACAGCCCGTCGCCGAGCTTCGCGGCCAGCGTGTCGTACAACAGCCCGATCTTCGAGTCGTCCTGGACCAACACGCGCCACCGGACCGTATCGCCGGACCGCGTCTGCTCGAAGAGGACGCCTCCGTCGACGTACTTCGCCGCGATCAGCGGCACGGACTCGCAGTAGTCCACGTCGGAGACGTACGTGTACGTCACTCGCCGCCGCTGCTCGTGGGTCAACAGGCTCGTCGTGCGGTTCGAGCGACACTCTCGAGCGCTGATCGACTCGCAGTCGACGGACTCGTCCAGGAGCAGCTCGTCGACGGCGTCGAGGTCGGCCGCGTCGCCGGTCACCGATTCGAGCTTCCACAGCTCCGTGGGATCGAGACACGAGTAGGTCGCCTCCGACTGGAGGGACTCGCGGTCGATGAACAGGTCGACGTACTCGTCGGCGCCGGGTTCGTAGGTTATGGTGAACGTGAAGTCGTACATCTGACGGGGAGCTCGTTCTGTCGTGCGATTTCGGTTCGCCGCGTCCGCCTCACGGGCGACCGAACCGTCGCGGTCGGCCGCGCTCCGGCGGGAAGTTGGCCCTCGACAACACGCCTGATACGGGCCCGACGCACTTACGTTATCTCGTATGGTACATCCACGTTCGAATCGGGGAACGCCGGCCGCGCTCCGGAGCCGCCTCCTGATCCCGGCCCTCGTCGCGCTCGTCGGCGGGATCGGCGGGTTTGCCTTCGGACTTGCCCGCGACGACGCCGTCACCGCGCTGGGCGCGCTGCTGTTCCTCCCGAGCGCCGCGCTGCTGTTCGGCATCGTCGCCAAGCGCCACGGTATCGGACCGTTCGGACCGTCGAACCGCCGAGGGGACTGACGGTCGTTCGCCCCCGCGCGGCACCGCGAGCGGGCCCGCTGGCGAGGCGCTCGGCTCACGTCGCCTCCCGAACGCGAGCGGTGACGAGCCGGTCGACGTTGTACATGAACACGGCGACCGCGGCGAGGACCGTCGCGAAGTAGACGACGAGCTGCGGCGGCCCCGACGCGGCGCCGCCTGCGACGGCCCCGCCGAACCCGACGAGGGTGAGCTCCGCCCACGTGATGAACACGCGCGAGAGCAGCAGCGTTCCGACCGGCGACCGCCGACTCGGCGCGTTCGCCGCTGGGTCGTCGCTCATCTCAGTACGCCTCCTCGGCCGATATCGGGCCGCTGAACGCCGAGTACAGGACGGCGAAGTACGTGGCGATCAGCGGCAACAGCAGCGCCGCGCCGATCGACATGAGGTTTAGCGGTAACGTCGAGACGACGGCGTCACTCACCGTCGCCCCGGTCGCCGGGTCGATGCGCGGGTACATGAGGACCGCGACGACCGCGGTCAGCCCGTACGTCAGTCCCGCGGCCGCCGCGAGCGCGGCGACGTTCGCCCCGCGTCGAAGCGCGACGGCGTAGCCGACGCCGAGCGCGACGGAGGCGGCGACCAGCGCGAGCACCGGGAGCGACAGGAGCGCGTCGACGCCGGCCGGGAGTCGGGTCGCCAGGACGCCGAGGGTCGCGACGACGGCGAGGAGGTACGCCGCGACCGCCCCGACTCCGATCTGAGTCACCGTTTCGGGAAGCGCGTCCCGGGCTTTCAGCCGGAGGAACGCGGCGCCGGAAACGACGGTCAGCGCCGTGACTGTGACGCCCGTAACGACGCCGACGAGCGTGAGCGACCGGGGAGTCCCGACGAGCCAGTTGCCCGCGAACGCGCCGAGGAGGAACGGCGCGAGGACGCTGCCGGCGACGAACGACCGCCCCCACCACCGCTGCCAGCGCTCGTCGCGGCGCTGTTCGTACATCTCCGGCGCCAGTCCCCGGAGGATGAGGGCGCCGAGGATGCCGAACATCAGCAGGTAGTGTCTGCTGAACAGCCCCGCGTACACCGACGGGAAGGCGGCGAACAGCGCGCCGCCGAAGACGACGAGCCACACCTCGTTCCCGTCCCAGAACGGCCCGATAGCCGACAGCACCGCCTCGCGCGCCGCGTCTTCGCGAAGCGTCGCGAAGATCGCGCCGGCGCCGAAGTCGAAGCCGTCGAGGAACAGGAACGTTCCGAGGATCGCGAACACCAGCGCGAACCACAGCTCCGGGAGCGGCAGGCCGAACACCGGCCCCGCCGCGAGCGCGTCGACGGCGCTAGTCATCGCCGGGCACCTCCGCGGGCCCGGTGTCGCGCTCGGCGCGGGGACGCGGTCCGGGCACGCTCGGGGGCCCCTCCCGGATCACCCGCGCGACGACGTACGTGTACAGCGCGAGGATGCCGGCGTAGACGCCGACGAACCCGGCGAGCGTGACCATCGCTTCCGTCCCGGTGAGGCCGGGAGAGACCCCCTCGCTCGTCTTCAACACGCCCTGGATCACCCAGGGCTGACGACCGACCTCCGTGACGACCCACCCGAGCTCGACCGCGGCGATCCCGAGCAGGCCGGACGCCATCAGCGCCTTGTGGAGCAGCCCGTCCTCGAACAGCTCGCCCGTGTACCACCGGTAGCCGCCCCAGAACGCGAGCAGGATGAACCAAAAGCCCATCCCGACCATCGCGCGGAACGACCAGAACACGACGGCGACCGGCGGCGCCTCCGTGTCGAACGTGTTCAGTCCGCGGATCTCCGCGGTCGCGTCGCCTCCGCTGGCGAGCCACGACGCCCCGCCCGGGATGCCGATGCCGAACAGCTCCTTCGCGCGGGGGTCGGTGAACTGGCTCAGGTCAGTTGGAATCGCGAAGATGTACTCCGGGACGTACGCCTCGGTGTCCCAGACCGCTTCCATGGCGGCGAACTTCTGCGGTTGCGTCTCGTAGACGTGCCGCGCGTACAGGTCGCCTTGGAGCACCTGTAGCGGGGCCGTGATGAGCAGCGCGACCAGCGCGATCTTGAGCGTCTTCTGCCAGAAGGCGATGTTCTCCGTCTGGTGTCCCCAGACGTGGTGTCGGTAGACGTAGTACGCGGAGACGCCGGCCATGAACAGCGCCACCGACTCGACGGCGGCGTTTTGCATGTGGACGTACATGTACCCGAACCGCGGGGTCAGGTACGCCGCGACCGGGTCGACGAGGTGGACCACCTCCTGTCCGTCCTCGGCGACGAGCTCGTAGCCGCGCGGCATCTGCATCCACGAGTTCGCGATGAGGATCCAGACGGCGGACAGCCACGTCCCGACGCCGACGGCGAGGCTTGAGACCATGTAGAGCCGGTCGGAGACGCGCTCGCGACCGAACACGAAGATGCCGAGGAACGTCGCCTCCAGCATGAACGCCATCATCCCCTCGACGGCGAGCGGGCCGCCGAACAGCTCGCCGGCGGTCGTCGAGAACGCCGCGAAGTTGGTTCCGAACTCGAACTCGAGCACGATGCCGGTGACCGTCCCGACGACGAACGAGATAGCGAAGATCTTGGTCCAGAACCGACGCAACTGCTCGTACACCGGATCGCCGCCCCGGATGTCCTTCCACGTGAAGTAGATCAGGAACGGAGCCAGTCCCATGCTCATCACCGGGAAGATGATGTGAACGATCGTCGTCAGGGCGAACTGGAATCGGCTTGCGAGTACTGGGTCGATCATATTGTGGTGTGTGGCTGCCTCGGAGGGTCGCTCCGCCGTGCGCCGCGGTCGATCGCCTCGTTTGTCGCTGCGTACTCCTCGTCCATAACCCCGGAGTTGGCACAGGACAAGCGCCGGTCGGACCCCCCGTTTCCCGGCGTCGAGCCCTCGACGAGGCGCCCCGCGGTTGTCCTGCGCCAACCCGCCTCTTTGGGTGGCGAAGCGGTTACGGTCGCCCATGGAGACACGGCACGCCGTGCTGGCGCTCGTCGCGCTCGTCACCACGATAATGGCCGTCAGAGCGGTTGTCGCCGGCCTCGACGGTGACTTCGGGACGGTCGGTCGGCAGGTCGGCGTCGGGGGGATCGTCCTCGCGTTCGGCGTGGCGCTGTACCGGAACTGGGAGTCGGTCGGGTGATGCGGGGAGGCGGTCGGCTGACGCGGGGAGGCGGTCGGCTGACGCGGGGGGCCGTCCGCGTCGGGATATGCCGCGCGCCGGTCCCGGCGTCCGCTCGCCGTTCGCCGGCTCGGCGCCCCGTCCGTCGCGATGTCCGTCGGGCGTCGTCGCGGCGGCCGTCAGGACTCCTCCGCGGACTCGTCACGACCGTCTCCGTCGTCGCGCCGCTTCCCGCCGCGCAGCCGTTCGGCGACCCCGTGCCGAAGGCGATGGAAGGGCCGCGAACAGGCGCCGCACTCGGCACAGGAGACGTCCGAACAGGACACGGCGGCGCCACACCGCGGACACGAGAGCCCGTTCGCCGGGTCGAACTCGTACTCGCAGCGCGGACAGTTCACGCGATCACCTCCAGCGCGGCCGCGACGGCCCCGCCGACGGTGAACGCCGTGACCCAGGAGCCGACCCACACGAGGAGCGCGCTCCGCGCGTCGCGCTCCCTGAGAATCATCGCCATCGTGAGGATACAGGGGACGAACAGCGTGACGACGATCAGTCCGACGAACGTCTGGGACGCCGACAGCGCCATGTCCGTCATCCCGGCGGCGGCGAAGTCGCGCCGGATCAGCCCCAAGACGAGAACCCGCCCGAACGACGGCGGTAGGCCGAGCGCCGCGGTCAGCGGTCGGACCCCCTTGACGATCGCGTCCAGCGCCCCGACGTAATCCAGCGTCGACACCGCCGCCGCAGTGGCCCCGAACAGGGGGACCGCCTCTCTGAGGAACGCGGCGCTCCGGTTCGCCGTCTTCCGTGCGACGTTGCCCGGGCGGGGGACGCGCAGTCGCGGCAGCTGCTCGATCAGCGGCTCCGCTCGGCCGGGGAGCGTCCGGTCGAGGAAGACGCCGGCGACCCCGAGGACCCCGAGCAGCACCGCCAGATAACCGACCCACCAGGCGAGTCCGAGCCCGGCGAGCAGCCCCGTGATGACGCCGATCTGCGCCGAGCAGGGTATCGCAAGCCCCAGCAGCGCCGTCGCGATGAGTCGCTCCCGACGCGACCCCACCATTCGGGTCGAGATGACCGCCATCGTCACGCAGCCCACGCCGACGACGAGCGGAACGACCGCGCGGCCGTTGAGGCCGATCCGGCTGAGTCCCCTGTCGGTCAAGACGGCCAGTCGCGGCAGGACGCCCGCGTCCTCGAGCGTCCCGATCGCGAGGTAGAACGCGACCACCAGCGGGAGCAGGACGCCGAGAACGTACTGGACGGTGATCGTTAGCAGTCCGAGGTTGCCGTTGACGAGCAGGAACTCGACGGGCGCGGCCCACTCGCCCCCCGGGAGCAGGTCCGCGACGACCGCCTCGACCGCGGGGTTGTAATACCGGTCGAAGAGCACGCCCTCCGCGTAGCCGACGACCCGCTGCGCGACGACCACGCCCATGACGTAGAAGACCGCCGCGAGGAGTCCGATCGCGATCGGCACTCCCGTCATCGGCCGCATCAGCAGGTCGCCGAGCCGCTGCTCGGCGGCCCGCCCGGGGCCGGCCTCCCGTTCGACCGCTTCGACGATGGACCGAACCCGACTCCGGCGCTCGCGGTACACCGCTTCCCGCGCTCCGGCGTCCGCGAGCGGCGCGTCTCCCCCGTCGGCCACGAGGCCACGGGCGGCCACGCGTCGAGCCGTGGGTTCGTCGCCCTCGACGAGGAGGGTCTTCTCCGCCCGGCTTGCCTCGACCGCGTCGGGGAGCGCGTCGTAGTACGAGTCGACGGGCGTCGACGCGGGGGCGGACGCCTCCGGGAGGCGGTCCCTGAGTTCGTCGACGCCGGATCCGGTGACGGCGACGGTCGGCACGACCGGGACGCCGAGGGCCGCCTCCAAGGCGTCGACGTCCACGTCGACACCGTCGGCCTCGAGTTCGTCCATCATGTTCAACGCCACGACCGTCGGAACGCCCATGTCCAGCAGCTGTAGGGTCACGAACAGGTCCCGGTCGAGCTTCGTGGCGTCGACGACGTTGACGACCGCGTCCGCCTCGAGGACGGCCTCCTTGGTGACTCGCTCCTCCTCGGAGAACGACGAGATCCCGTGGACCCCGGGAGTGTCGGTCAGGCGGGTCGAACCGACGGTCGCCGCGGTCGTCTCGACCGTTGTTCCGGGGTAGTTCGAGACGTCGGCGTACTCGGCCGTGAGCCTGCCGAAGAGCACGCTCTTGCCCGCGTTCGGGGCGCCCACGAGCGCCACGAGCGCCTCGCCGTCGCCGGTCCCGAGCCCGCCGGCCGCCTCGCCGTTCGCCGTCATCGGCGTTCGCCGTCGCGTCCCGCTCGCTCGACGGTGATGTCCCGAGCGAGCGACCGTCCCAGCGCCACCTCCGTCCCGCGACGCCGCACGACGACCGGCCCGTTACGGATCCGCCGGCGACACTCGACGCGGCCGTCGAGGAGGCCGAGCCGCAGCAACCGAGCGCGCGACTCGTCGTCCGGCACGTCGACCAGTTCGATCCACTCGTCCGGCGGAACGTCGACCAGCGCGGCCGTCATTTAGGTGTACCTAAAACCACGCCCGTAATGGGCGGCACGCCGAATTATGTGGCGTTATAAAAGCGCACCGCGTTTCGAACCGCCCCGAAGCGGGCCGTGAGTTCGGCTCCTCGTCGTCGCCGCTCCGAGCGACGGCGCCCTCGGTGATCTCATCGCCGCCGAGCCGATCGGGGGCATCGGAGACGCCCGGGATCCCCGGCTCCGCGACCCGCTCGCGGCGCGGCGGCTCGCGGGGCGGAGCGAGAGCGGAGAATCGGAGGGGGAAGCGCCGAACCGCCTACTGCGGGCTGGGGTTCGACGGCCCGGAGACGTTGCCGTCCTTCAGCGTCGACCCCGTGATCGACTTCAGCCGGGAGACGAGCGAGTCCTTCTCGGTTTCGCCCTCCAGGGCGATGTCGAGGACCTCGCTGATGTGCGAGACGGGGATGACCTCGATCATCTCCTCGTACTCGTCTTCGATCATCACGTCCTGCTCGTTGGCCGCGGGGATGATCACACGGTCGCAGCCGGCCTTCGCGGCCGCCTCGATCTTGTGGGTGACCCCGCCGACGGGGAGCACGTCGCCGCGGACCGACAGCGAGCCGGTCATCGCGAGGCTCTGGTCGACGCCGACGTTCTCCAAGGCGGAGATGACGGCGGTCGCGACCGTGATGGACGCGCTATCCCCGTCGACGCCCTGCTGGCCCGTCTGGATGAACTGGATGTGGATGTCCTTCTCGGAGATGTTCTCGTCGGAGAACTTCTTGATGATCGCCGAGACGTTCTGGACCGACTCCTCGGCCATCTCCTTCAGCTGGCCGGTGGCGATCACCTGCCCGCCGCTCTGGGTCGGCGTCACCTCGGCCATCACCGGGAGCATGATCCCCGAGTCCTCGCCCATCACGGCGAGACCGTTGACGCGGCCGACGACGTAGCCGTCGGAGACCTGGAGCTCGTAGTCCTTCCGGCGCTCGATGTAGTCGTCCGCGAGCTGCTGTTCGATGGACCGCGAGCGCCCCTTCGCCTGGAGCACGTGGTCGCGGGTCGTCATCTCGGCGTCCTCGCCCCGGGCGATGTCGCCCGCGACGCGGACCATCCCGCCGAGGTTCCGCATCTTCAGCGTGAGGTGGCCCTTCCGGCCGGAGCGCCGCTTGGCCTCGAGGATGATCTCCTCGACGGCCTCGGCGGAGAACTCCGGCAGGCGGCCGTCCTTCGCGACCTCCTGGGCGATGAACCGCACGTACTTGCGGCGCATCTCCGGGGTGTCCTCGATGGTGTCCTCCATGTACACCTCGTAGCCGTACCCCTTGATGCGGCTGCGCAGCGCCGGGTGCATGTTCTCCATCGCGTCGAGGTTCCCGGCCGCGATCATGACGAAGTCCGTCGGGACGGGCTCGGTCTGGACCATCGCGCCCGAGGAGCGCTCGGACTGGCCCGTGATCGAGAACTCGCCCTCCTGGATCGCCGTCATGAGGTGCTGCTGGCTGCGAATGTCGAGCGTGTTGATCTCGTCGATGAACAGCACGCCCTTGTTCGCCTTGTGGATGGCGCCCGCCTCGACGCGGTCGTGGCTGGGCGTCTCCATCCCGCCGGACTGGAACGGGTCGTGCCGGACGTCGCCGAGCAGCGCGCCGGCGTGCGCGCCGGTCGCGTCGCGGAACGGCGCGGTCTTCGTGTCGCCGTTGTTCACCAGCAGGTTCGGGATCATGGCGTCCGACCCGCGGTTGAGGTAGCGGAAGACGAGGTACACCACGCCGGCCGCGATGATGCCGACGAGGATCTGGCCGACGATGATGAGCGCGTAGCCCAGCACAACGGCGATGATGATCCACATCAGCAGCGACCGCATCTGGTTGCGCTTGCGCGCCTCCTCGCGGTGCGCCTCGACGATCTGGTCGCCCTTGCCGGCCGGCACCGTCCGCACCTTCGGCTTGTTGCCGTCGTCGGGGTTGTGATACACCAGGACGTCCTGGAGCTCCTCTTTGGGGAGGAGCTCGGACATCGCCTTCGCGAGCATCGACTTCCCGGTCCCGGGCGAGCCGATCATCATCACGTGGCGGCGCTGCTTCGCCGCCTTGATGATCACGTCGCGGGCGTGCTCCTGCCCGATGACCTGGTCGACGAGCCGGTCGGGGATCTCGATCTCGGCCGTCGTGTCGATCTTGAGCCCGCCGAGGAGGTCGTCCTCGTCCGGGTCCTCCTCGATCTCGGCGCCCTCGACCTCGACGGTGCTGCCGAGCTCGTCGATGTCGCCGTCGTCGGCCGGCTCGGCGGCGTCGCCGTTCCGGCCGCCGTCGGGACCCTCCCCGACGACGTCGGTCCCGTCGAACCCGTCGTCGTCGACGACGACCCCGTCGTCCCAGGGGTCGTCCTCGCCGTCGGGGTCCGCGGTCGACTCCCCGTCGGAGTCCGGGACCTCCTCGACGCCGGGCTCGTTCGCCGGACCGTCGTCGGGCTCGGGGTCGCCTCGCTCGGCGTCCTCGCCGTTCCCCGCCGGACTCGAGTCGTCGACGCCGCCGTGGGGCGGTTCGTCGGGGTCGTCGGCCGTCGGGTCGTTCGTGTCCTTCTCGTTGCTCATAGAATCGGGTGTCGCTATCCAAAAGGACGGGTCGGCTACTGATATACTTTCTCCCCCCGGAGGCACCGGCTGGGGGGCAGCAAACACCGTTTTGAAGGCTTATATCCCCCGATTTCGACGTGCGACCGTTCCCACGGGGTTTATAAATGACGCCGACGGTACGTAGATTCATGCGGGGGTTTTACATCGGCCGGTATCAGCCGTTTCACGACGGCCACCGGCACATGGTGGAAGAGATCGCGGCGGAGGTCGACGAGCTCGTCTTGGGGATCGGCTCCGCCGGCGACTCCCACACCACGCGGAACCCCTTCACGGCCGGCGAGCGCGTGATGATGGTGACCAAGGCGGTCGAGAAGCTGGACGCCACCACCTACGTCGTCCCCATCGAGGACCTCGACCGGAACTCCGTCTGGGTGAGCCACGTCCAGAGCATGACCCCGCGGTTCGACGTCGCGTACTCGAACAACCCGCTCGTGGTCCGCCTCTTCGAGGAGGCCGGGGTCGAGGTGCGCCAGTCGCCGATGTTCCGCCGCGACGTGCTGGAGGGCACCGAGCTCCGGGAGCGGATGATCCGCGGCCGCGACTGGGAGGACCTCGTCCCAGACGCCGTCGTCGACGTGATCCGCGAGGTCGACGGCGTCGAGCGCATCCGCCGGATCGCCGAGACCGACACGTTAGGCGACGAGCCCTCGGATCAGTAGGTCGCTCACCGCGTTTCGGACGCGTCGATGCGACCCGGCGGCTGTTTATATATCGTTGCCCGGGCGGTGACTGCCTCAAACGCGCAAGCCGCTTGCTTATAAATGGCCGCTCCTGAGTCAACGGCGAACACCGCCGAAGCCCCAGCCGCTCGCTTATAAATGAACGACTGTCGATCGGCGGAGAACACCGCCAAAGCCCCAGTCGCGAGGATGCCGTACGCTCGCTGTGGTCCTCGGTCGCTCGCTCCGCTCGCTCCCTGCGGTCCTTGCGTCGCCTACGGCGTCCTCGCGACTGCCCCTTTGAGTCCACCCGACCGCACAGCGCCTCACGCCTCCCCAGCCTCGTCGCTCACGCCCTACGGGCGTTCGCGACTCCCTCGCGCGTGCTGACTCGCGGCCTCCGCTTCGCTCCGGCCGCTCGCAGGCACGCGCCACCGCGGTTGTCGAGTGAGCGGCGCGGCCGCCCGTTCCTTTTAAATCTGCGCCGACCGCGGGTTCTGACATGATCACGCTCACCTCGGACTTCGGCTCGCCGTACCCCGCCGCGATGAAGGGAGTGATCCGCCGGCACACGGACGCCGAGATGATCGACGTCGCGCACGACCTCCCGCGCGGGGACCCCCGCGCGGCGGCTTTCTGGCTCCGGTTCGTTCTCCCCGAGTTCCCGCCGGCGGTCCACTGCGCCGTCGTCGACCCCGGCGTCGGCACCGACCGCGACGCCCTGGTCGTCCGCGCCGGCGCGCACGTCATCGTCGCGCCCGACAACGGCCTCGCGATGCCGCCGGCCCGGGCGCTGGCGGCCGACGAGTCGGACGTCGAGGCCTGGACCGTCGCGGTCGACGACCCCGCGAGCGAGACGTTCCACGGCCGCGACGTGTTCGCCCCGACCGCGGCCCGGATCCGGGCGGCGCTCGACGAGGTCTCGGGGGCGCCGAACGGCGCTCCCGACGCCGACGCGGTCGCCGAGACGCTCGCGGCGATGGAGGACCTGACGCCCGCGAGCGACCCGGTCGACATCAGCTTCCCGGAGCCGACGGTCGAGCGCGCCGAGGGGAGCGAGGAGGGCGGAGACGGCGAGGAGGGCGGAGACGGCGAGGTGATCGCCGTCGACGGCGAGGTGCTCGCGATCGACCGGTTCGGCAACGTGATCACCAACGTCCCCGGCGAACTGGTCCGCGGCCGCGACTGGGTCCGCGTCGACGGCGACCTCACGCCGGTCGCGGAGACGTTCGGCGCCGTCGACCCCGGCGAGCGCCTCGTCACCGTCGGGAGCCACGGCTACGCGGAGTGCGACGTCAACGACGGCCGCGGCGACGGCGCGTTCGACCTCCGGCCCGGGGACTCGGTGCGGTTCGTGCCGGACAGCGTCAGCCTCTGACTCGCGGAAAAACCGTCGCGCCTACAGCTCGACGCCCGAGGGGATCAGGCTCTCGCTGCGGAGGAGGTTCCCCTCGTGGTCGTACACGAGGAAGGTGTCCTTGTCATAGGCGACCAGCCGCTCGCCGTCGACGTCGATCTCGACGCGGTACCGGGCGTCGCCGTCGTCGGTCGCGTCGCGCGCGGCATGGATGAACGGGAGGACGTCCGTCGCCGTCTCGTTGAGTTCGAGGACGAAGTCGCCGGTGTACCGGTTGGTGACGCCGACGACGCCCTCCGGGTCGTCCGCCTCGCCGAGCGGCTCGCGGAGCCGGAAGGCGACGTCGATCTGGTCGGCCGCGAGCAGGTCGCCGTCGTCGGCGCCGTCGCTCTCGCCCCCGGAGAGCCGCTCGCGGAGCAGCTCCTCCGGCCCGTGGAAGTCGATCCGCACCAGCGGTGGGGACCGGGAGTCGGCGCCGTCCCCGACGCCCTCGACGGTCAGATCGAAGTAGTCACGCCGCATTTCCTATCGAACGCTTTGCGGTCCGGCCGTATCAACGTAACGGGCGGATCGGGGCCGCGGAGCCGACAGCGCCGCGTCGACGGTGCCCCCGGTCGTCCGCACTGTGTCGGCACCGCCCTGGAGCGTCCCCGGCCTCGCTCGTGATAATCGTCGGGGGTAGTTTAACTTCCCCCCGCCACTACGTCCTCGTATCCATGGCGAGTGACGCCGGCGGGAGCGACCTCGGCGACCGGATCGAGGACCTCCAGCGGCGCCTCTCGCGTACGTGGGAGCTGCTCCAGGGATCGACGCTCGACGTCCGCCCGTTCAGCCCGGGCGAGGACGGCCCGCTCGCGTCGTTCGTCGTTCCCGAGGACGAGCGCGAGGTCGACCGGTACTGGGTGAACGCCCCGTACGCGTACGTCGTGATCACCTACGACGAGGTCGAGAGCGAGCACCGGTACTACGCGGTCGAGCCCGAGCTCGACGCGTTCGAGCGAGGCCTCCTCGACCGCATCGTCGACGACATCCGCGACCCGCTCCTCTATCGCGAGGGGACTGGGAAGACGGACGAGGAGACGCTCAAAACGGAGCTGGTGACGCTGCTCGAGGGGTACGGCGTCGAGGCCGGGATGGACACGTTCCACGCGCTCGCGTACTACCTCTACCGCGACTTCCGCGGCTACGGGAAGGTCGACCCCCTCCTGAACGACCGCCACATCGAGGACGTCTCCTGTGACGGCTACGACCTCCCGATCTTCGTCTACCACGACCAGTACACGGACATCGAGACGAACGTCTCGTTCGGCCAGGAGGCGCTCGACAGCTACGTGATCCGGCTCGCCCAGCAGTCCGGCCGCCACGTCTCCGTCGGCGACCCCATCGTCGAGACGACGCTCCCCGACGGGTCGCGCGCGGAGCTGGCGCTCGGCGAGGAGGTGACCCCGCGCGGCTCGGCGTTCACCATCCGCCAGTACGCGGAGGACCCGTTCACCCCGGTCGACCTCGTGGAGTACGGCACCTTCTCCGTCGAGCAGATGGCGTACTTCTGGCTCTGTATCGAACACAACAAGAGCCTCATCTTCGCTGGCGGCACCGCCTCCGGGAAGACCACCTCGATGAACGCGGTGTCGATGTTCGTCCCGCCGCGCGCGAAGGTGCTCACCATCGAGGACACCCGCGAGCTCTCCTTGTACCACGACAACTGGCTCTCCGCGGTCACCCGCGAGCGCCGGTACGAGGGGACGGACATCGACATGTACGACCTGCTGCGCTCGGCGCTGCGCCACCGCCCCGAGTACATCATCGTGGGCGAGGTGCGCGGCGAGGAGGCGATCACCCTGTTCCAGGCGATGAACACCGGCCACACCACCTTCTCGACGATGCACGCGGACTCGATCGAGACGGTGATCAACCGGCTGGAGAACGAGCCGATCAACGTCCCCCGCGCGATGGTGCAGTCGCTCGACATGCTCTCGGTCCAGACGCTCACGCGCTCGGACGACGAGCGGGTCCGCCGCGCGAAGACGATCGGCGAGATCGGCGGCATCGACCAGCGCACCGGCGAGCTCGACTACTCCTCCGCGTTCGAGTGGGTGCCAGACACCGACAGCTTCAGGCGTAACGACTCCTCGCTTTTGGAGGAGATCGCCGACGAGCGCGGCTGGTCCCGGTCCGAGCTGCTCCGCGAGGTCCGGCGCCGCGAGCGCTTCATCGAACTGCTCTCCGCGCTCGGCATCGACGACTACCGCACGTTCACCGCCCTCGTCAACGAGTACTACGCGGACGCCGACCGCGTGATGGAGAAGCTCGACGACCGCGCCGCCGCGGCCGACGGCGTCGATCCCGACGACCTCGCGGACGAGACCGACGCGGTCGCGGCGGGCGACGGGGCCGACCGCGGTCCCGGGGCCGCCGACGGCGTCGACCCAGACGCCGCGGACCGATGATCGAGTACCTCCCGCTCGCCGTCGCGGTCGCGGCCTGCCTCGCGCTCGCGCTGCCGTTCGTCGACGACCGCGCGGACCTGTTCGTCACCCGCGTCGCGCTGTCGGCGTTCGGCGACTACGTCGGCGAGGACGAGGCGCGGCGGCAGGCCCAGCGCGACCGGATGCGCGCGGCGCACGTCGCCGGCACCACCCACCGCGTGTACGCCTCCCGGACGCTGCTGTACGCCGCTGTCCTCGGCGTCGCCGGCAGCGTGATCGGCGTGTACGCGGCCGGGGGATTGCTCGCCGCGCTCGACGTCGGCGAGGCGGCGATCCGCGAGGCGCTCCCGGCCTCCGTCGAGTTCGTCGCCGTCGTCGCGCGGCTCGCCGACCTCGGGCTCGGCAGGCTGTTCGTCCTGCTCGCGGTCGTCTCCGCGACCGTCGGCTCCGGGCTCGCGCTCGGCGCGTACGTGGCTCGCTGGCGGCTGCTCGATCAGCGGGCCTACGCCCGCGCGGCCGAGATCGACGCCACCCTGCCGCGGACGGTCGCGTTCATGTACGCGCTCTCGCGCTCCGGGATGGCGTTCCCGCGCGTGATGGACACGCTCGCGGAGAACGAGGCGGTGTACGGCGAGGCCGCCACGGAGCTTTCCGTCGCGGTCCGCGACATGAACGCCTTCGGCACCGACGCGCTCACCGCGCTCCAGCGGATCTCGCGGCGGACGCCCAGCGAAGACCTGGCGGATTTCTCGGAGAACCTCGCCTCCGTCCTGAGCACCGGGCAGTCGGTGTCGACGTTCCTCAACGACCAGTACGAGCGCTACCAGGCGGAGGCGGAGGCGAAACAGGAGCAGTACCTCGAGCTGCTCTCGACGTTCGCCGAGGCGTACGTGACCGCGCTCGTCGCCGGCCCGCTCTTCTTCATCACCATCCTCGTCGTCATCGGCCTCGTCTTACAGGACACCCTCCCGCTCCTCCGCGTCGTCGTCTACCTCGGCGTGCCGCTCGCCACCTTCGGCTTCGTCGTCTACGTCGACAGCGTGACGCAGGGCGTCGGCGGCACCGAGACCGTCGCGGCGTCGTCGCTCGATGACCCGGACACCACCTCGGTCACCGGCGTGCGCCACGCGACGGACGAGCCCGGCGACCGGGGCGGCTCCCCGCGGTTCGACGGCGGCGCGGCGACCGGCCGCGAGGCAGACAGGAGATCCGCAGACCGGAGCAGCGCGGACCGCTGGGCGGAGAGCCGCGAGCGGCTCCGCGTCTACGACCGCCTCCGCTGGGTGCGGCGGCTGGTCGCGTCGCCGGCCGAGACGGTGCTGGCCTCGCCGCGGACGGTCCTCCTCGTCGCGGTCCCGGTCGCGGTCGCCGGGCTGCTCGTCTTCGCGTTCCCGATCACGCTCGGGACGCCCGTGGAGATGGTCGGCCAGGTCGACGGGCCGATCGTCGCCGCGACGGCGTTCGTCCTCGCGGCGTACGCGGTCGCCTACGAGTTCGGCAAGCGTCGGGTCCGCCGCATCGAGTCCGCGGTGCCCGACTTCCTCGACCGGCTCGCCAGCGTCAACGAGGCGGGCACCGCCGTGGTCGGCAGCGTCCGTCGCGTCGCCGACTCGAACCTGGAGGCGCTGACCGAGGACCTCCGCCGGACCCGCCGCGACATCGACTGGGGAGCGGACGTCTCGACGGCGCTACGCCGGCTGGAGCGCCGCGTCCGGTCGCCGATGACCTCCCGCGCGGTCGCGCTCGTCACCAACGCGATCCGGGCGAGCGGCGACGTCGGGCCGGTCCTCCGGATCGCCGCGGACGAGTCCCGGGCGACGTGGTCGCTCCGGCGCGAGCGCCGGCAGGTGATGTTGACCTACCTCATCGTCATCTACATCTCCTTCCTCGTCTTCCTCGGGATCATCGCGGCGCTGTCGGTGTCGTTCATCCCCGCCATCGAGGCGGCCGGCGTCCCGGGGACGGGCGGGAGCCTCCCGGACGCGGGGACCGGCGTGCCCGACGGGCCGGGGGGGATCGCGGACGGGATCGGCGACATCGAGGTCGACGCCTACGAGCAACTGTTCTTCCACGCCGCGTCGATCCAGGCGGTCTGCTCCGGCCTCGTCGCCGGACAGCTCGGAGAGGGGTCGGTGCGCGACGGCGTGAAACACGTCGTGGTGCTGCTCGCGCTCACGCTCGTCGCGTTCGTCGCGATCGGCGTGGTGTGACGGTCCGGTCGGCATTTATCCGCCGGGGCCGAGGCTCCGATATGGACCCGCAGTCGACCGGCGATCCGCAGTCGACGTACGACCGCATCGCGGCGCACTTCTCGAAGACGCGGGAGTACGCGTGGCCCGAGGTCGAGTCGTTCCTGGAGGGGCGGTCGGGGGCCGTCGCGCTCGACGTCGGCTGCGGGAACGGCCGGCACACGGAGGCGCTCGCGGCGCGCGCCGAGGTCGCGGTCGGCGTCGACCTCAGCCGCGGCCTGCTCGACGAGGCGGTCGCGCGCGCTCGCGACCGGGGATTCGCGGACGCGGCGGCGTTCGTCCACGGGGACGCGGGCGCGCTCCCGGTCCGCGACGACGCGGTCGACCTCGCGGTCTACGTCGCCACGCTCCACCACCTCTCGCCCCGGGCGACCCGCGTCGAGAGCCTGAACGAACTGGCGCGCGTCCTCGCGCCCGACGGGGTCGCGCTCGTCAGCGCGTGGAGCACGGCGCACGACCGGTTCGACCGCGACGAGGGGTTCGACACGACCGTCGACTGGACGCTGCCGGGCGGCGAGACGGTCCCCCGGTACTATCACATCTACTCGCCCGCGGAGTTCGAGGCGGACCTCGCGGAAAGCGACCTCGAGCCGCGAGACGTGACGGTCTCGAGCGGGAACTGCTACGCGGAAGTGACGCCTCGAACCCGCTGATTATCACTACCGATACCGTTGGGGGTGAATTAAAGAGCCCCTGTCGAGCGCGTGATAGTAATGGCCGACACCTTCCTCGAACGGGTCCTGCGTCGGGTGACCCCCGGCGCGCTGGCTCGGAGCTACCTCGCGAAGTTCCTCGTCGCCCTCGTCGTCGTCGTCCTCGCGATCGGCGCCGTCGGGGCGGTCACGTACGCGGAGACGACCGATCAGCTCGAATCGAACGCGCAGGGCGACTACACGGCCGTCGCGGAGCTGAGCGCGACGGAGCTCGACGGCTGGGCGACCGACCGGCGCACGCTGCTCACCGACGTGGCCGACAACCACGCGTTCTCGCAGGACCCCGCCCGCGTGGAGAGCTACCTCGCCTCTCACCTCTCGCGGACCTCCGAGGCGGTCACCGCCTTCCACTTCGTCGACCGCGACGAGGGCACCGTGATGGCCACCACCGACCAAGCGGGCGGCGAGGCGGTCACCTCTCAGGCGTGGTTCGACGACGACCTGCTGTTCGCGGACGACGTGTTCACGAGTCCCACCTACACGGTCGACGGCGAGCGTCGGATCGCGTACGTCGCGTCGACCCCCCTGCGCGAGTACCTCGTGATGGAGATCTCGCTCGGCCCCGTCACCGAGGACTTCCGTCAGCCGACAGACGGCGCCTTCACGACCATCGTCCAGCCCGACGGCCGGATCGCGGCGAGCAACGCCGACTACATCTCCGGGATCCGCTACGACGGCGACGTCCGGTCGGCGATGCTCGACGACACGCGGTCGGTCGGGTTCCTCCCCTCGGCCACGTTCAGCTTCGCCGACGGCGGCGAGTACCTCGTCGCGTACGCGCCCCTGGAGAGCGAGGAGTGGTACGTCGCGGTCCACGTCCCGCTCTCGGAGGCGTACGCCCTCTCGGGGATGATCGGGCGGAACCTCCTCCTCATCGTCGGCGTCGCGATCGTCGGGCTGGGCCTGCTCGGCGCGACGCTCGGCCGCGGCACCGTCGCCGAGCTGAACCAGCTCCGGGCACGGGCGTCGGCGCTGGCGGACGGCGACCTCGACGTCGACTTCGACACCGAGCGGCGCGACGAGTTCGGCGACCTCTCCGCGGCGTTCGCCACCATGCGCGACTCGCTGCGCGAGCAGATCCAGTCGGCGGAGACGCAGCGGGAGCGCGCCGAGGCGGCGAAGGCGGAGAGCGAGGCGTTCGCCGAGCGGCTGGAGTCGCGGGCGAGCGAGTTCGGCGAGACGATGGCGGTCTGCGCCGACGGCGACCTCACGGCGCGGCTCCGCGCCGACCCCGACGACCCCGAGGCGCTCCGCTCGATCGCCGCGGAGTTCAACGACGCGATGGACGAGCTGGAGGCGGCGATCGCGGCGGTCGACGCGTTCGCGGTCGAGGTGGCCGACCGGAGCGACGCGGTCACCGACGGCACGGACGAGGCCGCAGCCGCGGGCCGCGAGACGAGCGACGCGGTCGACGAGATCTCCGCCGGCGCGGAGCGGCAGAGCCGCCAGCTGGCCGAGGTCGCCGGCGAGATGGAGGACATGTCGGCGACCGTCGAGGAGGTCGCCGCCTCCGCGGACGAGGTCGCGACCACCTCCCGGCAGGCCGACGCCCTCACCGAGGAGGGCCGCGAGGCGGCCGCCGACGCCGTCGACGAGCTCCACGGGATCGAGGCGCGCTCCGAGTCCGCCGCGGAGACGATCGAGCGGCTCGAGGCCGAGATGGCGGAGGTCGACGCGATCGTCGAGACGATCTCGGAGATCGCCGACCAGACGAACCTGCTCGCGCTTAACGCCTCGATCGAGGCGGCCCGCGCCGGGGAGGCCGGCTCCGGCTTCGCGGTCGTCGCCGAGGAGGTGAAGTCGCTCGCCGAGGAGACGCAGGAGTCCGCCGCCGAGGTGGAGGCCTTGATCGAGAGCCTCCGCGAGCGCACCGACGAGAGCGTCGACGAGATGGCCGCGATCCGCGACGGGGTCGACGACGGCGTCGATGTCGTCGAGGACGCCGAGGACGCGCTCGCCGAGGTCGCCGACCGAGTGAGCGAGGCCGACGACGGCGTTCAGGAGATCTCCGGCGCGATGGACGCGCAGGCGGCGTCGGTCAACGAGGTGACCGGCGCGGTCGACGACCTCGCCGGCGTGAGCCAGCAGACGACCGCCGAGGCGACGACCGTCGCCTCCGCCGCCGAGGAGCAGGCCGCCACGCTCGGCGAGGTCTCCGAGCAGGCGCACGACCTCCACGAGCGCGCCCGCGACCTCCGTGAGATGACGGAGGAGTTCGAGGTCGACGCCGACGCCGAGGCCGGGGACGACGCTGTCGGGGGCGCGGACGGCGACTCGGTCGGCGAACCTGCCGCCGGCGGATCGGTCGAGACGGACGAGACGGCGTTCGCGTTCGGCGCGGACGAGGAGCCGTCGGACGCCGCCCCCGCCAGCACCGACGGCGGCACCGCTCACGGAACCGGAGAGTCAGGCGAGCCGCACGCCGACGACTCGGCGTAGCCGGAGACGGCTCTCAGCGAACGTCGGAACGAAGGAAAGTGGTCGTCGTCGCCCGCGGCGACGAGCACTACCGGTGGCGTCGCGGCCGGGTGCCTCGCTTCTCAGTCAGCCATCGTCTCGTGGCTGACGCCCCGGTCCTCGGGGAGCGGCGCCACGAACCGGTAGGCCGCGTACAGCCCGAGCACCACGAGGCCGGCCAGCACGAAGCCGGTCCGGATCTCCGGGCTGATCAGCGGCATCGCGGTCACCTCGCCCGCCTCGTTCGTTATCGGGGCCGGGGCGAACGGTTTGCCGGTGAACGTCTCGACTAGTCCGAGGACCACGATGCCGAACAGCATCAGTCCCGCGCTCAACGCCCGTGCCGCCTTGTCAATGGTGTCTGTCATAGTGAATCACCTTTTAACCGAGCAGGTACCGCAGCTTGGGGTTCTGCTTGACGAGCGCCGTCTGTTCGAGGAGCGCGTCGAGCCCGTAGTACCGACCGGCCGCGAGCACGATCACGGTCATGAACAGGAACAGGCCCATCAGGTCGCTGTTGACGACGCCGTGACCGAAGCCGGCGTTCCCGACCCAGAACAGGACCATGAAGATGACCCCGCCGAACGCGGCCAACCGGGTGAACGCCCCCGCGATCAGCGCGAGGCCGATGAGCGTCTCGAACAGCGGCACGCCGGGCTCGATGAGCCACGCGAGGTTGTTCCCCATCCAGACGGGGATGCCGCCCAGCGCGGTGCCGGTCATGCCCTTCATGTACGACGGCCCGTAGGTGAACGCGAACCCGTTCTCGATGATCTTGGTGACCCCGGCGTGGAAGAACCACCACCCGGTGACGACGCGCAGGAACGCGATCCAGTAGGTCGCCCAGGGGCCTTCCAGCGCGAACTCGGTCTCGCCGACCAGCGGATTGCTTGTTTGGTATGACATCGGTCTCACCTCACGGGTGTAGGTTGGGTGGGTAGACAGATATGTACCGAACAGTGTTCTAACCGGCTGAAAAGCGTTCTAACGCGCTGGGAGACGCCCGCAGTATCGTGGCCCTTTAAGTGAGATATGCTCACCGGGCGGCTCGTGCCCGCTGATCTCCTGCCCGAACACGGAACGCTTATGAAAGCCGTTGTGCCTACGTGTAGGTGCGTCATCGACCGACGCGAGCGCCGGTGGTCTAGTGGTAGGACCTGAGCCTTCCAAGCTCATGGCCCGGGTTCAAATCCCGGCCGGCGCACTTCTCGAACGAAGTGAGAGAAATCGCCGAGAGGGATTTGAACCCTATCAGTCGCGCGCAGCGAGCGGTGCGAGGTGCGAGCGAAGCGAGCACCTCGATAAGCGAGCGAGCACGTCTGATTCCGGTTCAAATCCCGGGCGGCGCACTCACTTCGTTCGTGCGCCGCCCGGACTCCCGCTCGCTCGCTGCGCTCGCTCACGGGAGTCCCGGCCGGCGCATCCTGCCGCACAGATTCTTCAGTCGTCGTCCGCAGCCGGGGCGTCCGCGTTCTCGGCCTCGGCAGACTCGCGCGGCCCGCCCGCGTGCCCCTCGTGGGCGACGGCGGTCGCCATGAGGTGCGGCGGGATGGCAGGCACCTCGTCGGCCTCGACGGGGCCGTTCGCCTCGATGTCCTCGGGGGAGCGCGGGAACTCGCGGAGGCTCTTGTGGATCGCGATGCCAGCCTTCGCGCCCTGTCCCATCGCGACCGGGACCTGGTTGTGGCCCGGCGTCACGTCGCCGACGGCGAAGACCCCGTCGACGCTCGTCCGACCGTGGTCGTCGACGTCGACCTCGCCGCCGTCGGTGAGGTCACAGCCGAGGCCCTCCGCGAGCGAGGTGTTGTAGTCGGAGCCGTACATCGGGAAGCCGCCGCGGTACTCGCGGCGGGTGCCGTCCTCGAACTCCATCGCCTCCAGCCACCCGGAGTCGGGGTCGTTCTCGACGCCCGTAACGTCCTCGTGGACGACGTCGACGGGGTGCGCCTCCAGCTGGGCGGCCGTCTCCTCGCTCCACGTGGGCTCCGCGCCGCGGGTGAGCAGGTCCACCTCGTCGGTCATGTTCAGCATGATCATCGCGACGTGGGCGGCGGCCTCGCCGTGTCCCATCACGTACACCGGCTCGTCGACGAACATGTACGCGTCACAGTGGAGACACCAGTGGAGTCCCTTGGCGTTCCGCGGGAGCGGCGGGTCCGGGCGCTCGTCGGAGAAGCCGGTCGCGAGAACGACGTGGTCGGCGACGATCTCGGCGTCGTTCGTCGAGAGCCGGAACCGGCCGTCGTCGGTCTCGACCGCGTCGGTGACGAAGTCCCGGACGAAGGTGCCGCCGTACGACTGAACTTGTTCCCGGCCGGTCGCGAGCAGCTCGTTGCCGGACACCTCCTCGGTGACGCCGATCACGTTGTGCGTGTCCGCCATCATCGCCGCGCGCCCGCCGCCGCGGTCGATAAGCACCGTCTCGTGGCCCAGTCGAGCCCCGTACAGGGCGGTCGTCAGCCCGGCCGGCCCGCCGCCGACCACCGCGATCTCGTACTCGTCGTCGGACGAACTCATTATCCGTGTTACGAGGTGCGCCGGTTTAAATGGCGCCGTGCTGTGCGCGGCCGGCGACCAGCCACACCGTCGGGGTACGACCCGCCTACCTCCGACCGGCGGGCGTCGCCGCGATCCGACCGCATGCCCGGAGATTTATGCGTCCGTACCGCGTTCGCCCGGTCAGTGCCTTCCCGTCTCGCCCTCGCCGTCGGCCTCCTGCTCGTCGGCATCGCCGCCGACGTGGGAACGACGTACGTCGCCCTCACCGGGAGCGAGTACGTCGAGGGGTCGCCCGTCGGTCGCCTGTTCATCTCGCGGTTCGGGCTCCTCGGCGGGATGCTCCTCACGAAGGTCGTCGGCATGGCCGTCATCGGAGTCCCGGTCGCGCTCGCCGGCGGCACGCGGCGGTTCGTCGCGACCCTGATGTGCGCCGGGGTCGGCGCCCTCTCGCTGGCGGTCGCCGCGCGGAACCTCCTGTTCGTCGCCGGCCTGTGGCCCTGACGGCCGCGTCGTCGTCGCCCGCAGTCCGCGGGTCGCCCTGAGCGGCGGCCTCGGCCGCCGCGACCCCAGCCGTTTTGCGTCGCCGGCGACAGGCGAACGTATGTCACGCCAGTCCGCTCCGGCCCCGTCCCCGCCGGAGACCAAGCGGGAGGTCGTCACGGAGACGCTCCACGGGATCGACGTCGACGACCCGTACCGGTGGCTCGAAGGCGACGACGAGGCGGTCCGCGAGTGGGTCGACGCGCAGAACGCCCACGTCGACGAGGCGCTCGACGACGACCTGCGCGACCGGCTCCGCCCGCGCTTCGAGGACCTCGTCGAGGTGGCCGACTACGGCCCGATCGCCGTCCGCGAGGGGCGGTACTTCGCGACGGTCCGCGAGCCGGGCGCCGACCACGCCCGCCTCGTCGTCCGCGACGCCCCGGACGGCGCGGACCGCGTCCTCGTCGACCCGAACGCGTGGGCGGCGAATCGCGACGACGACCGCCCGCCCAGGTCGATGGCGTGGTACGTCCCCTCGCACGACGGCGAGCGCGTCGCGGTCGGCGTCACCGAGGGCGGCGACGAGAACTACGACGTGCGGGTGCTGTCGGTTCCCGACCCGAGCGAGGGGCACTCGGGCTCCGAGGCGGGCGAGTCCGACTCCGACGCGGCCGAGGGCTACGGCCTCGGCGTCGAGGAGGTCGCGGTCCTCCCCGAGCGCGGTCGGGTCAACGCCGGGAGCCTCGCGTGGGAGGCGGACGGCGAGGGGTTCGTCTACGTCGCCACCGGCGGCGCGGCCGACGGCGCGCAGATGGACAAGGAGATCCGTCGGTTCCGGCTCGCTGACGGGACCGACGAGGAGGAAGTTCTGTTGGAACACGACGATCAGCACGTCTGGCCGCGGGTGACGGTCGACCCGGACTCCGGCCTGCTCGCGGTCGCCTTCTCCGAGATGGTGGGCGGCACCGAGTGGTACGTCCACGTCGACGGCGAGCTCCGACCGGTCCTGACCGACACCGACGCCGAAACGTCGGTCCAGTTCCACGGCGGGACGGCGTTCGTCTCGACCGACCACGGGGCGCCCCGGCGGCGGCTGCTCGCCTGCTCCGTCGACCGCTTCCGCGAGGGCGACCTCTCGTTCGAGGAGTGCCGCGAGGTGCTCCCCGGCGGGGAGGGGATCATCCAGTCCGTGGTGCCGACCCCGGAGCGCCTCCTCGTCCACCGTCAGCGGGACGCCCACTCCCGGCTCTCGGTCCACGACCGCGACGGGACGCACCTGCGCGACGTGTCGCTACCGTCGTACTGCTCCGTCACGTGGGTCTCCGGGAACCGCGACGCGCCCGAGGCGTTCTTCGGCCTCACCGGGTTCGACCGCCCGCCGGCGGTCCGCGGGCTCGACCTCGACGACGGATCGGGAGTCGGAGGGGACGAGTCGGACGGCGCGCCGGAACTCGCGTCGACGGAGCTCGATTCGACGGAGATCGACTCCGTCGACCTCCCGGTCCCAGACGACCTCGTCGTCGAACAGCGGTTCGTCGACTCGACGGACGGCGCCGAGGTCCCGGTCTTCGTCTGCTACCGCGAGGACGTGGAGGTCGACGGGGCGCGCCCGACGCTTTTGTACGGCTACGGCGGATTCCGGAACAGCGTCACGCCCTCGTTCGGGCGGTTCCGCCTCCCATTCCTCGCGGACGGCGGCGCGTTCGCCGCGGTGTGCGCCCGCGGCGGGTACGAGTACGGCGAGCCGTGGCACGAGGCCGGGATGCTGGCCGACAAGCAGCACACGTTCGACGACTTCGTCGCGGCCGGGGAGGCGCTCTGCGGGTCGGGGCTCACCGACGCGGACCACCTCGCGGTCGCCGGCGGGTCGAACGGCGGGCTCTCGGTCGGTGCGGTCGTCACGCAGCGCCCGGACCTGTGGGCGGCCGCGCAGTGCGCGGTCCCCCTCTTGGACATGCTCCGGTTCCACCGCTTCCTGCTCGGCGAGTCGTGGACGACGGAGTACGGCCACCCGGAGGAGCCGGAGGCGTTCGAGTACCTCCGCGAATACTCGCCGTACCACAACGTCGACCCCGAGGCGACGCACCCGCCCGTCTACTTCACCACGGCCGCGAGCGACACGCGCGTCCATCCCTCGCACGCCCGGAAGATGACCGCGCGGCTCCAGAACGAGGCCGCTGGCGGTCCGTTCCTGTTGCGGACCAAAGGCGAGACCGGTCACGGCGTGGGCAAGCCCACGTCGATGATCGTCGACGAGCAGACGGACTCGTGGGCGTTCCTCTACGAGCAGTTGGGTGTAGAAGTCGGCGGCGACGCCGACCGCGACGGCGCCTGATCTACTTGCCTTCGTAGAGTCGCTCCGCGGTCGTCTCGGGGAGATCGGCGTCGCGGACGGCCTCCGCGACGCGGTCGACGTCGTACTTCACGCGATACGTCTCGACCGCGTCGGTCCCGTCGGCCGTGGTGTCGAGGACGGCGTAGCCCGCCCGCGGGTCGCCGTCGCGCGGCTGGCCGACGCTGCCCGGATTGAGCACGAACCCGCCGGCCACGGCGCGGCAGCCTTGGACGTGGGTGTGGCCGAGGACGATGCCGTCGTACTCGCCCATGTGGCGGTCGAGGTTGGGGAACTCCTCCGGGTAGACGTAGGCGTCCTCGCGCTCGGCCGCGGGGTGCGAGTGGACGAGCAGGTACCGGTCACCCCCGAACGTCTCCGCTCGCGGGAGGGCGCCGATCCACTCGCGCTGCTCGTCGGAGAGGGACGCCTTCGCGTGTTCGAGACCGGCCTCGGCCATCCGGTTGGCGGCGTAGCGCTCCGGGGTCTCGACGGTGCGGTCGTGGTTCCCCCTGACCGTCGCGGCCGCGACGTCGCGAACGCGCTCGACGCACTCGGCGGGCCAGGGGTTGTAGCCGACCACGTCGCCGGCGCAGTAGATCCGGTCGACAGCGGGCATGTCGTCGAGCACGGTCTCCAGCGCGGGGAGGTTCGCGTGAACGTCCGAGATGAGGCCGACCTTCATCGAGTGTTCGTTCGATCGGCGGGAGGGAATAGATTGTGGCGAGAGGGTTCGTCGGACGGGTGACAGGGTCGTAGGGTTTCGAGAGGAGTTTAAATAGGGTACGCGGTGGCGCGTGCCTGCGAGCGGCCGCTAGGCCGCGAGGAGCACGCGCGAGGGAGTCGGTCGCCGAGCGAAGCGACGGCGACCGACGAGGCTGGGGAGGTGAGAGGTGCGGTGCGGTGCCGTGCGGGGTGGGACTCGAAGGGGCAGTCGCGAGGCCGCAGTAGGCGACGTAAGCACCGCAGCGAGCGAAGCGAGCGAGGAGCGCAACGAGCGTACTGCGGCCTCGCGACTGGGGCTTCGGTGGTGTTCTCTGTCGAGACGCAGTCAGTCGTTTATAAGCGACCGACCAGGGCATCGGTGGTACTCACGGCCGATTCGCAATCAGACGTTTATAAGTGAGCGCCTGGGATTCGGTGGTTTCCACCGACGATCCTTACGCCTTGACCTTCTCGCGGAAGCGCTCGCGGACCTTCTCCACCTTCGGCTGCGCGTGCATCGTACAGTAGGCGTCGGCTGGGTTCTTCTCGAAGTAGTCCTGGTGTTTCTCCTCGGCGCGGTAGAACGTCTCCAGCGGCTCGACCTCGGTGACGACCTCGTCGTCGTAGCCGCCCTCCTCGTCGAGCGCCTCGACGTACCCCTCGGCGACGTCGCGTTGCTCGTCGTCGTGGTAGAGTACGATCGACCGGTACTGGCTGCCGACGTCCGGGCCCTGTCGGTTCAGCTGGGTCGGGTCGTGGACGGTGAAGAAGATCTCCAGGATGTCCTCATACGAGAGGGCGTCGGGGTCGTACTCGACCTGAACGACCTCCGCGTGACCGGTGGTGCCGGTACACACCTCGCGGTAGGTGGGGTCGTCGGCGTGGCCGCCGGCGTAGCCGGAGGTGACGCTCTCGACGCCGTCGAGCTCCTTGAACGCCGCCTCGACGCACCAGAAACAGCCGCCGCCGACCGTCGCGGTCTCGGTGTTCGTCATAGAGACGTGTAGGCCCCGCAGACGTATTAATCACGCGTGGCGCGAGACGTGAGGGTGGACTGGTTCGGTTATTTATAAATAATCGATGCCGGATCGACGACGGAGACCTCCAAAGCCCCAGTCGGCGAGGCGGGCGCACGCTCGCTGCGCTCCTCGGTCGCTCGTTACACTCGCTCCCTGCGGTGCTTACGTCGTCATCAGAACGCGGAGCGTTCTGATTGGCTCACGAGAGCTTTGCTCTCGTGAACGCCTGCGCCCGCCTCGCCGACTGCCCCTTTGAGTCCCGCCCCGCACAGCACCGCAACCGCGCCTCACACCTCCCCAGCCTCGCGGCTCACGGCTCGCGGCTTCGCCGCTCGCGTTCGCCGCGTCCCTCACGCGGTGCTGACTCGCGGCCGCCAAGGGCGGCCGCTCGCAGGCACGCGCCACCGCGGATCCATCTATAAACGATCGTCCGCCCGTTTGCGCCCTGTTCCCGAACGCGTTCGCCCGGCAACCCTGCGGTCGAACGGTAGACCTTTGCCGTCGCCCGCTCCAGTTCGGGTATGGTCTCGCTGGGACTGGTGGTGGCGCGGTTCAACGACTCCGTCACGGAGCCGATGGCCGAGGCCGCCCGGGAGGCGGCCGCCGACCGCGACGCCGTCGTCGTCGACGAACTGAGCGTGCCGGGCGCGTACGACAGCCCCCTGGCCGCGGACCGGCTCGCGCGGCGCGAGGACGTCGACGCCGTCGCGGTCGTCGGCGCCATCGTCACCGGCGACACCGACCACGACCGCGTCATCGCGAACGCGACCGCCGAGAAGCTCACGCAGGTGAGCCTCGACCGGGACACGCCGGTCACCTTCGGCGTGAGCGGCCCCGGGATGTCCGGCGCTGAGGCGCGCGAGCGGATCGACAAGGGGGCGGACGCGGCCGCGGCCGCGATCGACCTCGCGGAGGCGCTCGACTGACCGAGACACGACGACTACACACGACACATGAGCGACGCATACGACTTCTCGGAGCGGATCGGACGCGTAGAGCCCAGCGCGACGCTGGCGATATCGAACCTCGCGGCGGAGAAGGAGGCGGAGGGCGCCGACATCGTCGACCTCTCGGTCGGCGAGCCCGACTTCGACACGCCGGCGAACGTCGTCGAGGCCGGCAAGGAGGCCCTCGACGCAGGCCACACGGGGTACACCTCCTCGAACGGGGTCCCCGAACTCAAGGAGGCGATCGCGGCGAAGCTCCGCGGGAACGGCGTCGACGCCGACGCCGACGAGGTGATCGTCACCCCCGGCGGCAAGCAGGCCCTCTACGAGACGTTCCAGACGCTGATCGACGAGGGCGACGAGGTCGTCCTCCTCGATCCGGCGTGGGTCTCCTACGAGGCGATGGCGAAGCTCGCGGGCGGCGACCTCTCGCGGGTCGACCTCGCGCCTCACGGCTTCCAGCTGGAGCCCGCGCTCGACGAGCTCGCGGCGACGGTCTCCGACGACACCGAGCTGCTCGTCGTCAACACCCCGTCGAACCCGACGGGCGCGGTGTTCTCCGAGGCCGCGCTGGAGGGCGTCCGCGACCTCGCCGTCGAACACGACGTGGCGGTCATCTCCGACGAGATCTACGAGCGCATCACGTACGGCGTCGAGCCAACCTCGCTCGCGAGCCTCGACGGGATGGCCGACCGCACGGTGACGGTCAACGGCTTCTCGAAGGCGTACTCGATGACCGGCTGGCGGCTCGGCTACCTCCACGCCACCGACGAGTTCGTCGGCGAGGCGGGGAAGCTCCACTCGCACTCCGTCTCCTGCGCCACCAACTTCGTCCAGCGCGCGGGGATCGAGGCGCTCGAGAACACCGAGGAGTCGGTCGAGGAGATGCGCGACGCGTTCGAGTCCCGCCGCGACCTGCTCGTCGACCTGTTCGACGAACACGGCGTCGACGTGGACGTCGGCGACGGCGCCTTCTACATGATGATCCCGGTGGACGACGACGACCAGGCGTGGTGCGAGCGCGCCATCGAGGAGGCGTCGGTCGCCTGCGTCCCCGGCAGCGCGTTCAACGCAGACGGCTTCGCGCGGATCTCCTACGCCGCGAGCGAGGAGCGCCTGCGCGAGGCGGTCGACCGGCTCGTCGCGAACGACCTGTTGTAGCTCGTCGCGTCGACCGCGCGGCCCCGAGCCCGACGGTCCCGCAGAGTTCGCTCCGCCGCCAACGTTTTGTGTCAGCTCGGCGAAATCCGCACGGACCACACCATGTACCAGACAATCCTCTACCCGACTGACGGGAGCGAGGGATCGGCGGCCGTGGCCGACCACGTCCGAGAGCTCGCGGCCGCGTTCGACGCGACCGTCCACGTCCTGTACGTCGTCGACGCGCGAGGCGCCAACTACGGACTGAGCGGCGCCTTCCTGACGGACGAGGGATCGGGCGTGCGGGCCGACCCGGCGCCCGACGACGGCAGCGGCATGGTCGGTGAGGGAACGGACGCGGAGGCGACGCGGTCGGCGCTCGTCGAGCGCGGCGAGGAGATCGTCGAGGCCGCGGCCGCGGCGCTCCGCGACGCCGAGGCGCCGCCGGAGACGCTCACCGCCGTCGAAACGGGCACGCCGCACTCGGCGATCTTGGAGTACGCCGACGAGAACGACGTCGACCTCGTGGTGATGGGGACCCACGGCCGGACCGGCGTCGAGCGGTACCTGCTCGGCAGCGTCGCGGAGAAGGTGGTGCGGCTGTCGGACGCCCCGGTGGTGACGGTGCGGGCGGACGACGGCGAGTGACGACGGTGCGGGCGGACGACGGCGAGTAACGACGGCGCGGGCGGACGACGGCGAGTAACGACGGCGGTCAGGGTCGGCTTCGAGGCTCGGTCCGACGGTCCGGGCCCGCCGGCCAACGGTTTTTCTGGCTCCGTCGACCACGGTCGCTCATGAGCGACTCGGAGCGAACGGCGATCGGCGACGACGTTCGTGAGGCCCTCCTCGACCGCGTGACCAGTCAGAGCGCCACGGTCGGCGCGAGCGTCCCCGACGAGGTCGAGGTCGACGGGACCGCGCTCGACCTCTCCGCGTTCATCGTCGAGAGCCGGAAGGTCGACGCCGTCCCGCCCGCGCTCGACCGGAAGGTGACGGCCGCGCGCGACGCCCTCCGCGCGGAGCGGGAGCGGCGGCTCGACCGGTTGGAGACGGAGCCGCTCGACCGGGAGACCGCGGAGACGATCGCCGAGGAGGTCATCGGTATCGACCGCGCGCTGAACGCCTTGGAGGGGATCCGCCGCCCGGGGTTCGCCGACGAACACCACGCCGACACGCTGGCGGGCCACGAGCGCTGGCTCGCCTTCGTCGATCAGGTGCGGTGAGCCGTCGCCGGGCCGACGCCGCTCCTCCGCCGGGACGCCGCCGGTCCCTCGTCGCCGACCCCTTCCGAAACCCTTACTCGCCGCCCGCGTGGTACGTTCGGGTATGAGCGACACCGCAGCGTCGGACGACGGCGAGGCCGCCGTCGACGCCGAGGAGGTCAGACACGTCGCCGACCTGGCGCGGGTGCGGCTCGCCGACGACGAGGTCGACGAGTTCGCGGCGCAGTTCGGCGACATCCTGGAGTACTTCGCCGCGCTCGACGAGGTCCCCGAGACCGAGCGCGAGGAGGAGCTGGTCAACGTGATGCGCCCCGACGAGATCGAAGAGGGACTCTCCCAGGAGGAGGCGCTCGCGAACGCCGAGGAGACGGAAGACGGCTTCTTCGTCGGGCCGAAGGTGTCGTAGATGGCGGCCGACCTCAACGCCTTCGTCACGGAGGAGACGATCGAGGGCGACGCGGACGCCGAGGGCCCGCTCGCGGGGCGAACGGTGGCGGTCAAGGACAACATCTCCACCGCGGGGATCCGGACGACCTGCGGCTCAGAGATGCTGGCTGACTACGTCCCGCCGTACTCCGCGACCGTGGTCGACCGCCTGACCGAGGCGGGCGCGACGGTCGTCGGCAAGACGAACATGGACGAGTTCGGGATGGGGACGACGACGGAGACCTCCGCGTTCGGCCCCACCCGGAACCCGGTCGACACCGACCGCGTGCCCGGCGGCTCCTCCGGGGGCTCCGCGGCCGCCGTCGCGGCCGGCGAGGCCGACGTGGCGCTCGGCTCCGACACGGGCGGCTCGGTGCGGTGTCCGGCCGCGTTCTGCGGCGTCGTCGGCATCAAGCCCACCTACGGGCTCGTCTCCCGCTACGGGCTCATCGCGTACGCGAACTCCCTCGAACAGATCGGGCCGATCGCGGGCACCGTCGAGGAGGCGGCGGCCGCGCTCGACGTCATCGCCGGCGACGACCCGAACGACGGGACGACGCGCGACCTCGCCGACGTCGAGGGCGCGGATCCCGACGCGAGCTACGCCGCGGCCGCCGACGGCGACGTGGAGGGGCTGACGGTCGGGGTGCCCACCGAACTGTTCGAGGGCGCCGACGAGCGCGTCGTCGAGACGGTCGAGGCCGCGCTCGACGACCTCGAAGCACAGGGCGCGGAGACGACCGAGATCTCGCTCCCGTCCGTCGAGCACGCGGTCCAGGCGTACTACGTGATCGCGATGGCGGAGGCCTCCTCGAACCTCGCGCGCTTCGACGGCGTGCGGTACGGGAATCGCGCCGAGTCGGACGGCAACTGGAACGAGTCGTTCGCGGAGACGCGCGAGGAGGGGTTCGGCGCGGAGGTCAAACGACGGATCCTGCTCGGCACGTACGCGCTCTCGGCCGGCTACCACGACAAGTACTACGAGAAGGCCCAGGACGCCCGGGCGTGGGTCCGGCGGGACTTCGAGGACGCGTTCGCCGACGTCGACGTGATCGCGTCGCCGACGATGCCCGTCCTCCCCTTCGAGCTCGGCGAGAGCCTCGACGACCCGCTGCGGATGTACCTCGCGGACGCGAACACGACACCCGTCAACCTCGCGAACCTGCCCGCGATCTCGGTGCCCGCCGGCGAGGCCGACGGGCTCCCCGTCGGGCTCCAGCTCGTCGGGCCGAAGTTCGGCGAGGAGACGATCGTTCGCGCCGCGAGCGCGGTCGAGGAGCGATGAGCCTCACGGACGAGGAACGCGGGCGGCTCGCGGACGTGGTCCGCCTCCAGCCGACGAAGAACGGCGAGCTGCAAGACGCCTGGGAGATGGAGAGCGGCAGCGACGTCCACGGCTACCTGGAGAACCACCTGAAGGAGTACTACTACCGCGACGACGACAGCCTGATCCGGACGACCGCCGAGGCGAACGACCTCGTCGACGTCGAGCCCGGCGTCGAACCCGACGCGGTCGCGAAGGGCGGCGTCCCCGAGACGGTCCGCGTTCCGGAACTGGAGTCGCGGATCGTGGACGTGCTCGCCGGGCCGGACGAGCGCTCGCAGTCGGTCGTCAGCGTGCTCAACGCCCTCCGCGAGGCGTACGACGCCGACCCCGAGGTGGACGCGGTGCGGCGGGCGCTCCGGAGCCTCGAACGCAAGAACGTCGTCGAGGTCGTCTACCGCACCGTGCCGACGTTCCGGCTCGCGGTCGCCCGCGACGAGATCACGGTCGAGATCGAGGAGTAAGCGGCCGCGACGCGGCCGACCCCAGACCGGGGCGCGGTTAATCGCCGATACGACTTTGTACCGCGACTGACACCCTGCTACCGATGGCCGACGACGAGACCCTCCGCGAGCGGTTCCGCCGCAACGCCAGCGGCATCGCCGCCACGACGGTGACCGGGACGTGGCTCGCCGCCCTCCTGCTCAACTTCGACTGGTGGCTCGGGTTCATGCTGTTCGGGTACATCGTGATCGTTCCCGTCGTCTCGATGCTGTTCGACGAGGAGGAGGCGGAGTCCGTCCACGTCGAGTCCGACTCCGGCTCGGTCCGCGTCGAGCGCGGGACGGCGGCGGAGCGCGAGGAGGCGACCGGCGACACGGCGGACGCCTTGGAGCGGCTGCGGACCAGATACGCGAACGGCGACCTCACCGACGAGCAGTTCGAGCGGAAGCTCGACCGCCTGCTGGAGACCGAGACGCCGGAGGACGCCGCCGAGTGGGCCCAGCGCAACCGCTCCGCCGCTCGGGAGCGCGAGGCGGAGCACGAGCGGTAACGCGAGTGGTTGAATCGGGGGCGGCTCCCGGCGGCGAGGCCGAACCTCAAGCTTCAATGCGCGCGGTCGACTCGACAGGGTATGAGCGACCAGGAACTGCGGAAGGAGGCGCACGACCTCGACGTCACCGTCTGGGTCGGGAAGCACGGCATCGACTCGGTCGTCGACGAGCTGGCCGACCAGCTCGACGACCGGAAGCTGGTGAAGGTGAAGTTCCTCCGGGCGGCCCGCGGCGGGACCTCGACCGACGAGCTCGCGGAGGAACTCGCCGAGGCGGTCGGCGCCGACCTGATAGAGACCCGCGGGAACACGGCGGTGCTGCACTGATGGGCGCCGCGGACGGGGCGGTCGGGGCCGTCGCCGTCGCGGGGACGCTGGAGCCGTACCTCGGTCCGGTGACCGGAATCGTCGTCGACGCCGCCATCTTCCTCGTCGTCGTCGCCGCGACGTACGTCATTTATAAATCGGTCGTCACGTCGATCCTCCGACGGGTGTTCGACAGGCAGGGGCTCGACGAGCACGCGCGGCGTCCGCTCCAGAAGATCGTGGCGTTCCTCGTGCTGTTCGCCGGTGTCACGGTGGCGTTCGGCGCGGCGGGCTACCAGGGGTTCCTGCGCTCGCTGGCGACGATCGCGGCCGCGGCGACGCTCGCGATCGGCTTCGCCTTACAGGACGTGATCAAGAACTTCGTCGCGGGCGTGTTCATTTATACCGACAAGCCGTTCCGCATCGGCGACTGGATCGAGTGGAACGGGAACTCGGGGGTCGTCGAGGACATCTCCTTCCGGGTCACCCGGGTCCGCACGTTCGACAACGAGCTGCTCACGGTGCCGAACCACGCCCTGACGAGCGACGTGGTGAAGAACCCGGTCGCGAAGAAGACGCTCCGCCTGAAGTTCGTCTTCGGGATCGACTACGAGGACGACGTCGAGACGGCGACGGACATCATCGTCGAGGAGGCCGAGAAGAGCGACGCCATCCTCGAAGATCCCGCGCCGTCGGTCCGGCTGACCGAGCTCGCCGACTCCTACGTCGGCCTCCAGTCGCGGATCTGGATCGACGACCCCTCGCGGGCCGACTTCGTGAAGGCCCGCGCCGACTACGTGAAGGCCGTCAAACAGCGGTTCGACGAGGAGGGCATCTCGATCCCCTTCCCGCAGCGGACCGTCTCGGGGCGGAACGAGTGGACGGACCCCTCGTCGTTCGGCGGCGCTTCGGACGGCGGCGTCGACGGCGGGTCGCAAGCCTAAGCGTCCGCGGATCCGCCGCGCGTGCGACGCTGAACCCCTTTTTCCCCGCGTCGACGCGCCGGAGCCGTCGAGGGGAGCGATAGTAACGAACTTGAGGGTCCGGTAACTGGGTGTGCCCATGCACGTGGTCGTCATCGGGGCCGGCGAGGTCGGGACGAGCATCGCCGCGAGTCTCGCGTCGGACCACGAGGTCGTCGTCGTCGACGTCGACCCGGACCGGGCGGAACAGCTCAAGTACGAACTCGACGTGCTCACCATCGCCGGCGACGGCACGTCCTCGGAGATCCAGTCGGCCGCCGAAGTCGACCGCGCGGACATGGTCATCGCCTGTACCGACGACGACCAGACGAACCTCGTCGCCTGCGGCACCGCGAAGACGCTCGGCGACGGGTTCACGATCGCCCGCGTGAAGAGTACCGACTTCCTCCGCACCTGGCAGGGCAACGAGGGCGCCTTCGGCGTCGACTTCATGGTGTGTACCGACCTCCTGACCGCTGAGAACATCGTCCGCGTCATCGGCCTCCCGGCCGCGGTCGACGTCGACCCGTTCGCCGGCGGCCTCGTCCAGATGGCGGAGTTCGAGATCGCGGAGGGGAGCCCCGTCGCCGGACAGACCGTCTCGGAGGCCGACCGCTTCGAGTCGCTCACGTTCGTCGGGCTGTTCCGGGACGGCGAGATGACCATCCCGCGCGGGGACACCGACATCGCCGTCGGCGACCGCGCGGTGGTGATCGGGAGCCCCGAGAGCGTCCAGTCGTTCGCGACCGACGTGGCGCCCGAGACGACCCCCGACCGGGCCGACGAGATCGTCGTCGTCGGCGGCAGCGAGATCGGGTATCAGACCGCCCGACTGCTGGAGGAGCGCGACTTCAAGCCCCGGCTGATCGAGCGCGACGCCGACCGCGCGCGGTGGCTCGCGGAGAACCTCCCGAACACCGTCGTGATGGAACACGACGCCACCGACACGGAGTTCCTCTCCCGGGAGCACGTCGACGAGGCCGACATCGTCGTCACCGCGCTCCGCTCGGACGAGAAGAACCTCCTCATCTCCGTGCTCGCCAAGCGGCTCGGCGTCGACCGCGTGATCGCCGTCGTCGACAGCCCGGACTACGTCACCGTCTTCGAGGAGATCGGCATCGATATCGCGATCAACCCCCGCACCGTGACCGCCGAGGAGATCACCCGGTTCACCTACGAGAGCGTCGCGGAGAACATCGCGGTGCTGGAAAACGATCAGGCGGAGGTCTTAGAGCTCGAACTCACCGAGGGGTGCGGGCTCGTCGGGCGACCCATCTCGGAGGTCGTCGCCGAGAGCGAGGCGCGGTTCGTCATCGGCGCGATCACGCGCGACCACCGGCTGGTCACCCCCCGCGGGGACACCGTGCTTCAAGCGGGCGACCACGTGATCCTCCTCGTGGAGTCGGAGTCGGTGGGCGAGATCGCGTCGATGGCCTGAGAAACTCGTGAACACCAAGATCCGAGTCGGGTGGCGGGCGAGCGTGGGGCTCACCGGCGACGTCCTCGCCGCGCTCTCCGTTCCCCTGTCCTTCCCCCTCCTCATCGCGCTCTACTACGGGGAATCGCCGCTGCCCTTCGTCGCGGCGATCGCCGTCTCGCTCGCGCTCGGCGCGGCGTTCCGGTCGGTCCAGGACCCGTCGGTCAACCTCGGGCCCCGGGAGGCGTTCCTCGCGGTGGCGCTGATCTGGTTCCTCGTCGCCGCGGTCGGCGCGATCCCGTTCGTCGTCGCGGGCGTGGGCACCGTCGCGCACCCGGTGAACGCCATGTTCGAGGCGATGAGCGGGCTGACGACGACCGGCGCGACCGTGTTGCGCGACTTCTCGCTCCACGCGAAGTCCGTCATGATGTGGCGGCAGGTGATCCAGTGGCTCGGCGGACTGGGGATCCTGATCTTGGCGACCGCGGTCCTCTCCGAGATCGGGGTGGGTGGCGCGCAGCTGATGGAGTCGGAGTCGCAGACGCAGGACGTCAACAAGCTCACGCCGAAGATCTCGCAGACCGCGCAGCTGATCTGGGGGATCTACTTCGGGCTCACGGGGCTCGCGATCGCCGTCTACTTCCTGCTCGGGCTCGCCGTCGACCCGCAGATGGACCTGTACAACGCGGTCGCCCACGCGTTCACGTCGGTCGCGACCGCCGGGTTCTCGCCGGAGCCGCTCTCGGTCGGCGCGTTCCACCCGCTCATCCAGTGGGCGGTCGTCCCGTTCATGGTGATCGGCTCGACCAGCTTCGTGCTCATCTACTTCGCCATCAACGGCGAGCCGATGCGCCTGCTGCGAAACGAGGAGTTCCACTTCTACCTCGGCGCGATGGGGACGCTCGCGTCGGTCGTCGCGCTCGGCCTGTTCCTCGACCCCAGCACGACCTTCGGCGCCGAGGGAACGGTGCGTCACGCCGTGTTCAACGTCGCCTCCATCGTGACCACGACGGGGTACGCCAGCACCGATTACGTGCAGTGGGCGCCCGCGGCGAAGCACATGCTGTTCATGGGGATGTTCGTCGGGGGAATGGTCGGGTCGACCACCTGCTCGATCAAGTCGCTGCGGTGGCTGGTCGCGCTGAAGTCGTTCCGCCGGAACCTCTACACCGCGATCCACCCGGAGTCCGTCCGGCCGGTCCGGATCTCGGGGAAGCCGATCGACGAGGGCGCGATCCGCGACATCTACGCGTACCTCCTCCTCAGCATCGTGATCTTCTTTCTGCTCGCCATCGTCATCGTCGTCGACGCCGAGCGAGGGAACGCCACCGTGACGGAGTTCGAGGCGCTCGGCGCCGCGGCGACCACGTTCCTCAACATCGGGCCGGCGTTCGGCGACGCGGGTCCGTACGGGACGTTCGCGACGTTCCCGCTGAGCACCCGCGCCGTGATGGTCGTCCTGATGTGGATCGGCCGGATCGAGATCATCCCGGTCCTCGTGCTGTTCACGAAGGCGTTCTGGACGTCGTAGCGTCCCTCGGCGGCCGAGTTTCGAGCGATGGAGTCGGCGTCGATATAACTTCATTTTTAAATTGGATTCTCAAACCGAATGCCTTGTAGGCGATCGATGCCGGGAGTAGGTATCACACAGTTGTGGAGTGGTCGTTTATAAATAATCGAGCCGTGCTGCTGTTGGCGGTTTATGAGTTGCTGACGGCTCTGTGGTGGCAATTTTCAAAGCCCCAGCCGGGAGGACGCCGCACACTCGCTGCGCTCCTCGCTCGCGTTGCTCGCTGCGGTGCTTACGTCGTCTGCGGCGTCCTCCCGGCTGCCCCTTTGAGTCCCACCCCCGCACGGCGACCGCACCTCACGCCTCCCCAGCCTCGTCGATGGTCCTCCGCTTCGCTCCGGACCATCGACTCCCTCGCGCGTGCGGTTCGCGGCCTGTCGGCCGCTCACTGGCACGCGCCACCGCACCGTCTTTTACGATTTTTAAGAATCCACGGACCCCTACCGACGGCTTCTTATCGCATCGGAAAGCTACGACGCACATCGGAACCTCTGAGGGACACTCGTGACACGAACGACGGTCGACGTACGAGCGACGCTCAGCTACACCGGGACTATCGTGAAGCTCCTCTCCGCGTCGATGAGCGTCCCGCTCGTCGTGGCGCTGATCTACGGGGAGGACGCGCTCACGTTCGCGGTCTCGATGACGATCGCGGTCGCGGTCGGCGCGGGAATGGAACGGCTCGACGACGAACCGGACCTCGGCCCCAGAGACGCGCTGGCGGTCGTCTCGCTGGCGTGGCTCATGGCCGCGGTCGTCGGCGCGATCCCGTACGTCATCGCGGGCTACGGTACCCCCTCCGCGCTCGGACACCCGGTGAACGCGCTGTTCGAGTCGATGAGCGGCTTCACCACGACGGGGGCGACCGCGACCGCGGAGATCAGCTTCGAGCGGCACTCGCACGCCGTGTTGATGTGGCGGCAGCTCACCCAGTGGCTCGGCGGGATGGGGATCATCGTGCTGATGGTCGCGATCCTGCCCCAACTCGCCGTGAACGGCGCGGAACTGATGAAATCTGAGGCGCCGGGGCCGGGCCTCCAGAAGCTCACGCCGCGGATCGCGGAGACGGCGCGGGCGCTCTGGCTCATCTACGCCGGGTTCACGGCCGCGCTGATCGCGATCCTGTTCGGCCTCGGCCTCACGCCGCTCGCGCCGAACATGGACCTGTACAACGCGATCGCCCACGGCTTCTCGACGCTGCCGACGGGAGGATTCTCCCCGCAGGCGGAGAGCATCGCGGCGTTCTCGCCCGTCGTCCAGTGGGTGTTCGTCCCGTTCATGGTGATCGCCGGGGTGAACTTCGCGCTGTTCTGGTACGTGCTGCGCGACGACCCGCGAGAGATGTTCGGAAACACCGAGTTCCGCATGTACCTCGGGCTGGTGACCGGGTTCGCCGCGGTGCTCGCGGTCGGGCTGTTCTACGGCGGCGCGCCCGAGACGGGTATCGGCGGGGTTACGGAGGGCGTGACCGAGAGCGCGCTCAGACACGGTGCCTTCCAGATCGCGTCGCTTTTGAACTCGACTGGGTTCGCGACCGCGAACTTCGCGGAGTGGGACACCCAGACCAAGTTCTTCCTGCTGTTCGTGATGTTCGTCGGCGGCTCCGCGGGCTCGACCGGGGGCGGGATCAAGGTCATCCGGTGGCTCATCCTGTTGAAGGTGCTGTACCGCGAGCTGTACACCACGGCGAACCCCGACGTCGTCCGGCCGGTGCGGCTCGGCGGCGAGGTCGTCGACGAGGACGTGATCCGCGGCATCCTCGTGTTCACGCTGCTGTACTTCCTCGTGTTCGCGCTCTCCGCGGTGTTCATCGAACTCGACACGACGCGGGTCGGGGAGGGCCTCACCGGGACGCAGGCGTTCGCGGCGTCGCTCGCGACCATCGGGAACATCGGGCCGGGGCTCGGGCCGCTCGGGCCCTTCGGGAGCTACGAGTTCCTGCCGAACGCGACGAAGCTGCTGATGATCGGGCTGATGTGGATCGGGCGGCTGGAGATCGTCCCCGTGCTCGCGCTGTTCGTCGCCGGCGTCGACGAGCGGTGAGCGGGCGCCCGTGTTACGGACCCGGTCGCGGGAGGCACCTTCTTAAACGGCGGCGGGCGTAGTACCTCGTATGAACGGAACCGACGAGACAGACGACACCGGCGGTCGGGACCTGCTCGCTCACGTGCTCCTCCCGGTCGCGAACGAGGAGGACGCGCTGGCGACGGCGCGGGCGCTCGAACCGTACGAGACCGGGCGCGTGACCGCGCTCCACGTCGTCGAGAAGGGCGAGGGCGTCCCGGACAAGACCCCGGTCGAGCAGTCGGAGGAGCTCGCGGCCGAGTCGTACGCGGCGGTCCGGACGGTGTTCCCGGACGCGGGCGAACACACCGCGTACGCACGCGACGTGGCCGAGGCGATCTTCGACGCCGCGGCGGAGGAGGACGCGAGCGCGATCGCCTACCGGCCGCGCGGCGGGAACCGGCTCGTCCAACTGCTCTCGGGCGACCTGTCGACCGAGCTCGCGACCGACGCGCCGGTGCCGGTCGTCGCGCTCCCCCGCGCGGATTCGGACGAATGAGCCGTCGCCGCCCTCGTGGGGCCGGCTCCGCCGGGCGCTGATCTGTACCCCAACCGATGCCACGCGCCGACGACCGACCGACGCCGGGCAGCGGGGGACGACCGACGGTCATGGTCGCGCTCTCGAACCCGCGGACGGAGGGCGCGCTCGTCGCGCTCGCCGGCGCGCTCGCGGAGCACCGGAACGGCCGCCTGCTCGCCGTCCACGTCGTCACCGTCCCCGACCAGACGTCGCTGGAGAAGGCCGCCGCGAACCGGGAGCGGCTCGACCGGTCCTCCGCGGACCTGCTCGCCGCGGCCGTCGACGACGCCGCGGCGTTCGACGCGCCGGTCGAGACGAAGACGGTCCTCTCGCACCGCGGGATCGAGGAGGTGTTCGACGCCGCGCGGACGAACGACGCGGACGCCGTCGTGATGGGCTACGGCGGGGCGCGGTTCGCCGGCGGGCGCGCCGAGGGGTCCCTGGACGAGCTTTCCCGCGACCTCCCCTGTGACTTCCTCGTCTTGGACGGGCAGCGGCTCGACGCCGGGGAGGTCCTCGTGCCGACCGCCGGCGGCCCCTCTTCGGACCTCTCCGCCGAGGTCGCGCTGGCGCTCCGAGACGTCAGCGGCGCGGAGGTGTCGCTGCTCCACGTCGTCGACGAGGGCGAGGCGGCGTCGGGCCGCGAGTTCCTCGCCGACTGGGCTGACGGCCACGGACTCGGAGACGTCGACCTGCGGGTCGAGGCGGGCGACGTCGGGGCGGCGATCGAACGGGTCGGCGCGGGGTACGACCTCGTGGTCGTCGGCGCCACGGAGCGCGGCCTCCTCTCGCGGGTCGTCCGCGGATCGCTCGCGTCCGCGGCGATCGAACGCCTCGATACGCCGGTGTTGCTCGCGGAGCGCCCGTCCGACCGGTCGCTCCGTGAGCGGCTGTTCGGCGGGCGCTGAGGCGGCCGCACGCGGGGTTCGTCGGCGAGCGTCGTTTCGGGCCGACCGCTCCTATTAATGTATAATGAATATTTATACGCGACCGGCGGGTACTCGGGGGTATGTACGACGACGAGGAGCTCTCCGAGATCCGCGAGGCGAAGGCGTCGTGGGAGGCGGAGACGCTCGACCCGACTCTCGACCGGCACGGCGAGCGGAAGGAGCGGTTCGCGACGGTCTCCAACCGCGAGGTCGACCGGATCTACACCCCCGAGGACGTGGCCGACCTCGACTACGACGAGGACCTTGGATACCCGGGCGAGGAACCGTACACCCGCGGCGTCTACCCGACGATGTACCGCGGTCGCACGTGGACGATGCGCCAGTTCGCCGGGTTCGGCACCGCGGAGGAGACCAACGAGCGGTTCCGCTATCTCATCGACGAGGGGCAGACCGGGCTCTCGACGGCGTTCGACATGCCCTCGCTGATGGGGATCGACTCCGACGACAAGATGTCGCTCGGCGAGGTGGGCAAGGAGGGCGTCGCGGTCGACACCCTGCGCGACATGGAGGTGCTGTTCGACGGCATCGACCTCGCGGAGGTGTCGACCTCCTTCACGATCAACCCGAGCGCGCCGGTGATCTACGCGATGTACGTCGCGCTCGCGGACCAGCGCGGAATCGACCGCGAGGAGCTGCGCGGGACCCTGCAAAACGACATGCTCAAGGAGTTCATCGCGCAGAAGGAGTGGGTGGTCCCGCCGGAGCCCTCCCTCGACTTGGTGACGGACACGATCGAGTTCGCGGTGGCGGAGACGCCCAAGTTCAAGCCCATCTCGGTGTCGGGCTACCACATCCGCGAGGCGGGGTCGACGGCGGTCCAGGAGCTCGCGTTCACCCTCGCCGACGGGTTCGCCTACGTCGAGGCGTGCCTCGACCGCGGGCTCGACGTCGACGAGTTCGCCCCCCAGCTCTCCTTCTTCTTCAACTCCCACAACTCGCTGTTCGAGGAGGTGGCGAAGTTCCGCGCCGCCCGCCGGATCTACGCGAACGTCATGGACGAGTGGTACGACGCCGAGGCCGAGGCGTCGAAGCGGCTGAAGTTCCACACCCAGACGGCGGGGCAGTCGCTGACGGCCCAGCAGCCGCTGAACAACGTCGCGCGCGTCACGATCCAGGCGCTGGCGGGCGTGCTGGGCGGGACCCAGAGCCTCCACACCAACTCCTTCGACGAGGCGCTCGCGCTCCCCTCCGAGCAGGCGGTGCGCGTCGCGCTCCGGACCCAGCAGATCATCGCCGAGGAGTCGGGCGCGGCCGACATCGTCGACCCGCTCGGCGGCTCCTTCGCGGTCGAGAGCCTCACCGACGAGACGGAGGCGGACGCGATGGCGTACATCGAGGAGATCAGGGAGATGGGCGACGGCTCCGTGCGCGACGGCGTCCTCCGCGGCATCGAGCAGGGGTACTTCCACCGCGAGATCCAGGAGTCGGCGTACGAGTACCAGGAGCGCGTCGACGAGGGCGAGGAGACGGTCGTCGGCGTCAACGCCTACGAGATCGACGAGGACACCCGGCCGGACCTACTGAAGGTCGACGAGACCACCCGCGAACGACAGCTCGACCGGCTGGAGTCGGTGAAGGCCGACCGCGACGACGACGCGGTCGACGCCGCCCTCGGCGACCTCCGAGACGCCGTCGAGGCCGGCGAGAACGTCATGCCCGCCATCGTCACGGCCGTGAAGGCGTACGCGACGATGGGCGAGATCATGGAGGTGTTCGAGGCGGAACACGGCGCGTACCGCGAGCGGATCGGCGTCGCCTGACCGGACAAAAAAGGGGGAACGGGCGGACCGGCGGCGCGGTTCGACGGGACGGTACGCTGCCTCGACGGGACGTACGCCGTTTCGACGGGATCTCAGACCGTCTCGACCGGTCGCGCGGACTCCGCGCACCACGCGTTGCCCCGACGGCCCGCCCGCCGGAGGTCGAGCTCGACGACCGAGCCGGTGTCGAGCGACGACAGCTCGGCCTCCACGTCGGGGTCGTCGTACTCGACGACGTACAGCGTCCCGTTTCGCGGGTATTCGCGGAGCGTGATCGCCCCGTGGTCGTTGCACGCGTCGACGACCGTGTACTTGCCAGTGCGGTCCATCCCGCGTGGAGCTACGATGTGACCCGTGTTAACAGTTGTGCGCGTCTGCGTCCGAACCGCACGCACCGACCACGAACGGTCCACTTTAATCGGCGCGCCGCCTCGCTCGGGTATGACGGAGACGGAGGTCCCCGAGGACCACCCGCGCTACGCGTCGCTCGTGACGCGCCACCGGATCGAGGCGGGCGTCGAGAAGGGGATCACCTCGAAGCAGGGGCTGATCGCGCAGGGACGCGGTGAGGCGTTCGATTACCTCCTCGGCGAGCGCACGCTCCCGAGCGCCGACGACGCCGCGCGCGCCGCGGCCGCGACGCTCCTCCTCGCGGACCGCCCCGTGATCTCGGTGAACGGCAACGTCGCGGCGCTCGCGCCGGCGGAGACGGTCGAACTCGCCGAGGCGGTCGACGCCGACCTGGAGGTGAACCTCTTCAACCACACGGACGAGCGCGTCCGACGGATCGCCGAGCACCTCCGCGAGCACGGCGCCGACGAGGTGAAGGGGCTCGCCGGCGACGGCGAGATCCCCGGCCTCGACCACGCCCGCGGCGTCGTCGACGCCGACGGGATCGAGGCGGCCGACGTCGTCGTGGTGCCCCTGGAGGACGGCGACCGCGCCGCCGCGCTCGAGGCGATGGGGAAGACCGAGATCGTGATCGACCTCAACCCGGGAAGCCGCTCGCCGCGGACGGCGGACGTGCCGATCATCGACAACCTCCTGCGCGCGGTGCCGAACGTGACGGCGCACGCGGAGGACCTCGCGGACGCGGTGCCCGCCGAGTTGGAGCGGACCGTCGAGGAGTTCGACGCCGACGCGGCGCTCGACGCGGCCGAGGCGGCGATCCGCGAGGGGTCGTTCGCGGACGGGGACGGGGAGTAGTTCGCCGGCCGCCCCCGCCGGAAGGCAAAAGCGTACGCCGCCCGTAACGGACGCCATGGAACTCGACGAGACGGACCGGGCGATCCTGCGGATCCTCCAGGAGGACGCGCGGACCCCGTTCTCGGAGGTCGCGCGGCGGATCGACATGTCCAGCGCGACCGTCCACGACCGGGTCAGCCGCCTCGAGGAGGCGGGCGTCATCCGCGGGTACCACGCCGACATCGACCCGAAGGCGGTCGGGTACGGCGTCGGCGCGTTCGTCGGCCTGCGCGTCGAACAGGGCCGCGAGGAGGACGCGCTCGAACGCCTCCGCGGCATCGACGGCGTCCGCGAGATCCACCTCACCACCGGCGAGTGGGACGTCATCCTCCGGGTCGTCGCGGCCGACACCGACCGGCTCCGCGAGCTGATGTTCGAGCGGATCGCGGAGACCGAGGGGTTCTCGCGCTCGCAGACGATGGTCATCCTGGGCACCGACTACGAGCAGCCCGGGCCGCCGCTGTAGCGGGGGACGGCGCGCCGCCGCCAGCGCTACGGGACCGGAACGCTCAACTCGGGACCTCCCCGAACGGTGACCATGAGCACAGGAGTGGCCAACGGGTTCGACCCGTCGCCGGAGCGCGCGTGGGCGGCGGTCGTCGGCGGCGTCACGGCGCTGCTGGCGATCGGATCGGTCGTCTTCCCGCGCGTCGTCTACGATCGCTTCCTCTGGCGCTACTTCTGGGGGCCGGTCGTCGCGGACGGCGAGGGCGCGCAGTGCGCGGTCCGCGAGGCGGGCGGCACCACGGAGCTGCTCGGCAGCAGCGCGGCGTGTCAGGCGGCGCGGAGCGCCGGCGAGGTCGTCGCGACCCCGGGGTACACCACCTTCTCGACGGTGAGCTACGTGGTGATCCTGCTGGCGATGCTGATCGGCGTCGTCTTCCTCCTCCGCCGGCTCGACATCGCGACGGAGCTCCGCTTCTTCTTCGCGCTGTTCCCGTTCATGCTGTTCGGCGGGGCGATGCGGACGGTCGAGGACGCGGGCGTCGCCGCGACCGACGCCGGCGTCGAACCGTTGATCTCGTTCCCGGCGAGCGCGGTGCTGATCAGCCCGTTCATCTACTTTACGGTGTTCCTGTTCACGCTCGCGTGCGTCCTCGCGGCGTACGGGCTCGAACGCCGCGGCGTCGTCGACGACTACGCGCGCCCGCTGTTCGGGTCGGGCGCCGCGGGGCTCGCGCTCGCGGTCGGCTACCTCTCGTATCTCGCGGCCACGACCGGCTACGTCACCTTCTACCCGCAGGTGCTCGTCCCGACGCTCGTCATCGCGACGGTTGCGACCGCGGTCACGTGGGTGATCGCGACCCGACGGATCCCGACGATCCGGCAGGGCACCGGCGCGGCGGGGATCGTGATCATCTGGGGGCACGCGATCGACGGCGTCGCGAACGTGATCGGGCTCAACTGGATGCCCGCGCTGACCGGCACCGCGAACCTCGTGCCGAAACACGTCGTCAACGCGCTGATCGTCGACTGGACCGGGCGGCTGCTCCCCGATTCGATCCTCGCCGTCACCGGCGACGCGTGGCCGTTCCTCCTCGTGAAGCTCGCGGCCGCGACGTTCGTCGTCTGGGTGTTCAACGGCGAGATGTTCGAGGAGTCGCCGCGCTACACGCTGCTGCTGCTTATTACCGTGCTGGCCGTCGGGCTCGGGCCGGGGACGCGGGACATGCTGCGCGCGACGTTCGGGGTTTAAATAGCGGGCGGTTACTCCCCGTAATACAGGATGCTCGCAGATACGCTCGTTTATCCCGAGGTCGGATTACTGGCAGTCGGAAACTGAATTTGACACAATGAACGGGCACGTCAGAATTATTCTTCTCGGAAGTCTTGGTCTGATCATTAGCGTCCCCATTTGGTATACGATTATATCCTCTGAAGAATTTTCACCGGACGTTTTCTTGAATCCGAGCCTGCTATTCTGGCTGATATTCGGGTTTGTCGTTTTTCTGTTCGGGTATTACAACACCGATGTAGAGTAATTCGGGTCTACTCACGAGGCGATCGTTCCCGAAGGCTCACTCGCTCATTTATAAATGGCTAACCGCGGATCAGTGGCGGACTCCTCCAAAGCCCCAGCCGTGAGGCGGACGCACGCTCGCTGCGCTCCTCGGTCGCTCACTGCGTTCGCTCCCTGCGGTGCTTACATCGCCTGCGGCCGCCTCCCGGCTGCCCCTTTGAGCCCCGCCCCGCACGGCACCGCACGGCACCGCACAGCGCCTCACGCCTCCCCAGCCTCGTCGGTGGTCCTCCGCTTCGCTCCGGACCACCGACTCCCTCGCGCGTGCGACTCGCGCCCTGCGGGCGCTCGTCGGCACGCGCCACCGCCGACCATTTATCAGCAGTTTTCAGGAGATCGCGCCGGGGTTGGTCATTCGACGCCGTTCCGCAACGGCATCTTATAAGCCGCCGGGGGCGGAACGGTCTCGGTAATGCTGGACGGGGTCAACGTCGCGCTCGGCGTCTCGGGGAGCATCGCGGCGGTGAAGATCGTCGAACTCGCGCACGAACTGCGCCGCTACGGCGCGAGCGTCCGCGCCGTCATGTCCCCGTCGGCGACGAATATCATTCATCCGTGGGCGGTCGACTTCGCGACCGACGAGCCCGTCGTCACCGAGATCACCGGGAGCGTCGAGCACGTCGAGCTCTGCGGCCGCGAGGGGTGGGCCGACGTACTGCTGCTGGCGCCCGCGACGGCGAACACCGCCGGAAAGATAGCGTCGGCGGTCGACGACACGCCCGTGACGACCTGCGCCACGACGGCCTTGGGCGCGGACGTGCCGGTCGTGATGGCGCCCGCGATGCACGAGCCGATGTACGACCACCCGGGCGTCCTCGACGCGCTCGATCGCTTGGAGTCGTGGGGCGTCCGCTTCGCCGATCCCCGAGTCGAGGAGGGGAAGGCGAAGATCGCGGCCGAGGACGACATCGTGACTGAGGTCGCCCGCGCGACGACGCCGCAGTCCCTCTCCGGGTCGCACGTCGTCGTCACCGCGGGCGCGACGAAGGAGCGGATCGACCCGATCCGCATCCTGACGAACCGCGCGTCGGGGAAGACCGGCCGGGCGGTCGCGCGGGCGTGCTACGCCCGGGGCGCGCGGGTGACGCTCGTCCAGGACGGCCCCGAGGTCCCCTACGCCGACGTGGTCACGGTCGAGACGGCCGACGAGATGATGGCGGCCTGTCGGCGGACCGCGGCGACCGCGGACGCGCTGATCTCCGCGGCCGCCATCTCCGACTTCACCGCCGACGCCGTCGACGAGAAGATACGGTCCGGGTCGCCGCTGTCGGTCGAGCTGGAGCCGACGCCGAAGCTCATCGACTCGGTGCGCGAGGCGTACCCGGACCTCCCGATCGTCGGGTTCAAGGCCGAGACGTCGGGCGACGACGCGGCGATGGTCGCGGAGGCGGAGCGCATCCGCGACCGGGTGGGGCTGGCGTTCGTCGTCGCGAACGACGCGAGCGTGATGGGCGGCGACGAGACGCGCGTCCTGCTCGTCGGCGAGGACGGAACCGACCCCGAGGAGGTCGCCGGCTCGAAGGACGCGGTCGCCGGCCGCATCGCCGACCGGCTCGCGACGACGCTCGACGCGTCGGGGTGAGCGGCGGTCCGACCGGACGCTCGCGCCGCGGTTCCGAGGGCGCTGGACGGCCTCGCGTGGGACGGAAGTCGCGCGGACGGTATCGCCCGCCTCCGGCAGGGTCTCCGCGGATACAAACTGTTTTGAGGCGGTAGGGTGACCAAACGGGTAGAGAAACACATGTGTAACGAGACGGTCACGCACGGCTCCGTGGGAGGTGTGGTGGGTGGCTGACGCCGGCCCGTCGCCCGGCGACGACGACCCGGACACCGAGGCGTCGGCCGACCCCGAGGCGACCTCGGATTCGGACGCGGCGTCGGCGCCGGCGTCCGGCGCGGTCATCGTTCCGGTCGAGCCGAGCTCCACGCTGCGCTCGACGATCGCGCACATCGCGGAGGCCGCCGCCACGGAGGGCGCGTCGGCGCTCCACCTCGTCGAGATCGCCTCGTGGCGGAACGGGGACCCGGAGAGCGACGAGCGGGCCGCCGCCGCGGAGCGCGTGCTCGAACGCGCGGCGGCGTGGGCGAGGGCCGACCTGGAGGACTCCGAGGCGCCCGGCGCCCCGGACGTCGAGGTCGTCATGGCGGTGCTCGGCGCCGACGGCTACCTGTTCGGCGCCGACGACTACGTCCGCGTCCTCGCGGAGTATGCCGAGGCGAACGACGCCGACCGCGTCGTCTTGGACCCCGAGTACACTCCGGTGGGGAACACGACGCTGCTTCAGCCGCTGGAGTTCGCGCTCTCGAACACGCCGCTGTCGGTCGAGACCGCGCCCGTCGACCGGCCGACGCGCCGCGAGCGCTTCCGGACCGAGGCCACGACCGGCCGGTTCGTGGCGCTGTTCGGGCTCTCGCTGGCCTTCTACCTCCTGTTGGGCGACCCGACATACTGGTTCGACGCCGTGACGGGCGTCGCGACCGCGGCGGTCGTCTCGATCACCCTCTCGCGGGTGAGCCTCGACTCCGACCCGGCGTTCCCGCGGACCCCGATGCGGATCGTCCGCGGGCTGATATACGTCCCCGTGCTGCTGTTCGAGATCGTGAAGGCGAACCTCGTCGTCGCCCGGGTCATCCTCGACCCGCGGCTCCCGATCGAGCCGACGCTGAACCGGATGCGGGTGATCGTGGGGAGCGGCCTCCCGCTGATGACGCTCGCGAACTCGATCACGCTGACGCCCGGGACGCTCACCGTCCGCGCCCGCGACAGCGACCTCTACGTCCACTCGCTCGTCCCGTGGGCCCGCGAGGGGCTGTTCGACGGCCCGCTCGAGCGGTGGACGCGCTTCGTCTACTACGGTCGCCGGGCCGCGCGGCTTCCGTCCCCGCGCGAGCGCGACGACGTCGCGATCCTCCAGGGCCCCGACGCCACCGAGGAGCTGCCAATCGCCGCCGCCGACGGCGGCGATCCGGGATCGGGCGTCGAGTCCGAATCGAGTGGCGGCGCGGCCGTCGAGGTCGAGTCGAGTGACGACTCGACCGACGCCGACGGGGTGACCGACCGATGAGCCTCGTGGACGCCTCGCTCGCGGCCGGCTACACCCTCGGCGACTTCCTGCTCGTCGCGGCCGCCGGTTTCGCCGTCCTCGCCGTCGGCATGCTGTACCGCGCTGTCGTCGGGCCGACGATGCAAGACCGGGTGCTGGCGGTGAACGTCCTCGGGACGAACACCGTCGTCATCCTCGCCATCCTCGGCGCGGCGCTCGGCGAGCCGACGTTCCTCGACATCGCCCTGGTGTACGCGCTGCTCAACTTCCTGATGGCCATCGCCATCTCGAAGTTCACCGTCGAGCGGGGTGGTGTGCTGTGACCGCCGCCGCCATGACGGAGACGGCCCGCGTGTGGCTCGTGGTCGCGCTCACGCTGCTCGGGCTGTTCTTCTCGTTCGTCTCGATGGTGGGCGTCCTCCGGCTGCCGGACGTCTACTCGCGGGCGCACACCGCGTCGCAGGCCGACACGCTCGGCGCTGGGTTCGGCCTCGCGGCCGTCGCGCTCACCGTCGGGCTGGCGGGCGCCGGCTTCAAGTCGGTGCTCCTGCTGTTCTTCATCTTCGTGACGAACCCGACCGCGGCCCACGCCATCGCGCGGGCCGCCTTCGAGGAGGGAATCGTGCCGTGGGTCGAGGGGGACGACCGCCGATGACGGGGGCGCTCGCGTCGGCCGCCCCTCTCGGCGCGCCGGTGGTCGCGCAGGTCACCGCCATCGAGGCGAGCCTGTTCGTCTTCGTGGTGTTGACCGCGCTGTTCACCGCCTTGGCGCGCGACGTGCTCGCGGCGGTGATCATCTTCGGCGCCTACAGCCTCGGGATGGCCGCGCTGTACACGTTCTACCGCGCGCCGGACGTCGCGATGACGGAGGCCGCCATCTCCGCCGGGGTGACGACCGTGCTGCTGCTGCTCACGCTCGCGAAGACGACCCGCCTCGACCACGAGGCAGCCTTCGAGTCGGTGAACCTGCCCGCGGCCGGCGCGGCCGGGCTGCTGTTCGCCGGGCTGATGCTCACGATGGGCGACATTCCGGCGGTGGGATCGGCGGACGCGCCGATCTGGTCGAACCCGGACGTGACCCAGTGGTACATCGCGGAGACGTACGCTGAGACGCACGTCGAGAACACGGTGATGGCGGTGCTGGCGGCGTTCCGCGGGTTCGACACGTTCGGCGAGGCGGTCGTCGTGTTCGCGGCCGGGATCGCCGCCCTCATCGTCCTCCACCGGGAGGTGTTCGCATGAGCGGCACAGACGCCGGCGGCGACGCCGACGCGGGTTCCGACACGGGCGCCGCTGCCGACACCGACGCAGCAGAAGCCGGCGACACCGCCGGTTCCGAGTTCGCGTCCGGCGGCGGGTTCGGTCGCGACCGGCCGCCGCGCAGCGACGGCCGACTCGACTCGGAGCGCCGACAGGGAAGCCCGTACACGGAGAGCCAGGTGATCATGCCGACGGTGAAGATCGTCGCGCCGTTCGCGTTCACCTACGGGCTGTTCGTCACCTTCCACGGCGCCGGCTCGCCCGGCGGCGGGTTCCAGGGCGGTGCGATCGTGGCCGCGGTCGTGTTCATGATCGCGTTCGCGTTCGGGATCGAGGCGACCCGGCAGTGGCTCGCGAACACCGTCGTCGTCGCGCTCGCGGTCGGCGGCGCGCTCGTGTTCGCCGGCATCGGGTTGGTCCCGGTCGCGCTCGGCGGCGCGTTCCTCCAGTACGAGCTGCTCCCGATCCCCGACCCCGTCAAGTACGGGATGGAGGGCGTCGAGATCCTCGGCATCGGCACCATCGTCGCCGGCGTCCTCATCGGGCTGTTCCTCGTCCTCGCGAAGGGGTTCAGCGACGCGGGCGGGTTCGCGGACGCCGACGCGTTCGACGACGAGGTCGGCGAAGGTCCCGGCACCGAGGAGGGCGACGAGTCGACCGACGACGGGGCGACCGAACCGGGAACGCCCGGTCCGGCCGCGACCGACGGGGGTGAGCGGTAGTGTCCGCGCTCACCGGCGCGGCTGACCTCGCCGGAATCGCTGGCTCGGTGCCCGCATCGGCCGCCGGCGCCGTCGAGATCCTCGCGACGAGACACGCGTACGTCGCGTTCGCGCTGCTGCTGTGCATCGGCCTCTACATGATGATCGCGAACAAGAACCTCGTGAAGAAGATCATCGGTCTCAACCTGTTCCAGACGGCGATATTCCTGCTGTTCATCGCCTCGGCGTACGTCGAGGGCGGATCGATTCCGATCGTCCCGACCGGCGGTCCGGAGGACGGGCTCTACGTCAGCCCCCTGCCGCACGTGCTCGTGCTCACCGCCATCGTCGTCGGCGTGAGCCTCACCGCGGTCGCGCTCGCGCTGTGTATCCGGATCTACGACGAGTACGGCACGCTCCGGACCGACACGCTCCGCGAACTGCTCCGCGACGAGGGGTCGATCCCGTCGCGGCGGTCGGCGGGGGCGTCTGGAGCCGACGGGGCGCCTGCCGCCGACGCGGCGCCCGAGACCGACGGGGCGACGGCCGCGCCCGGCGCAGGGGGTGAGACGGATGACTGACGTCCTCCTGCCGCTCGCGGTCGTCGTCCCCATCGTGGCGGCGACGCTGCCGCTGGCGCTCGGCCTCCGGTACGACCGTGTCGGCTGGCCGATCGCCGCGGTCGGGACGACGGCCGTGGCCGGGATCGCGGCCGCGATCGCCGCGGAAGTGGTCGCCAACGGCCCGTTCGACCACGCGCTCGGCGGCTTCCTGCCGCCGGTGGGGATCGAGCTCGTCGCTGACCGGCTAACGGTGGCGGTGCTGCTGCTCGTCGCCGCGGTGTCGGTCGCGACGCTCGCGTTCGCGCGGGTCGCCGGCCCGCGGGGGAACCCCTTCTACAGCGCCTACCTCCTGCTGGTCGGCGGACTCGTCGGGATGACGCTCACCGGGGACCTGTTCAACCTGTTCGTGTTCCTCGAGATAACCGGGCTGACGACGTACGCGCTCATCGCCTCGGACCGGTCGGGCGCGAGCGCGTACGCCTCGCTGAAGTACCTCGTCGTCGGCACCGTCGGCGCCTCGCTGTACCTGCTCGGCGTCGGCTACGTCTTCCTCGCGACGGGGACGCTGAACATGCTCGACGTCCAGGCGCAGATCGTCGCGCAGGCCGGCTACGGCGACCCGCTCGTCCGCGCGAGCTACGCGTTCATCGTGACCGGGCTGGCGCTGAAGATCGCCATCTTCCCGGTCCACTCCTGGCAGCCGGACGCCTACCAGCGCGCGCCGGACTCGGTCACGACGATCGTCGCGGCGCTCGTCTCGACGACGAGCGCGTACGCGCTGATCCGCGTGACGTACACCGTGTTCACTGTCGACTTCCTCGCGGCCAACGAGGGGATCGCGACCGCGCTGCTCGTCGTCTCGACCGTCTCGATCGTCGCGGGCTCCGCGCTCGCAGCGATGCAGTCGAACCTCAAGCGGATGTTCGCGTACTCCTCGGTCGCGCAGTTCGGGATGATCGGCGCGGCGGTCGCGCTCGCGAACGAGACGGCCCTGCTCGGCGGGATCGTCCACCTGATCGGTCACGGGATCATGAAGTTCGGCCTGTTCCTCGGGATCGGGCTGCTGGCGCTCGGCTACGGGACGCGGCAGATGGAGGACCTCGCGAGCGCCGCGCGCGCGGCCCCGTACACGTCGGGCGGGGTCGCGGTCCTCGGGCTCGCCTTGGTCGGGATCCCGCCCTCGATCGGCTTCCTCGGCAAGTGGTACATCGGCGTCGGCGCGGTCGACGCCGGCCTCGCGGGTGGGGGTGCGGTCGGGATCGCGGTCGCGGCGGCGATCTTCGTCAGCACGCTGTTCACGCTGTCGTACGTCGCGCGCCTGCTAGAGCGGTTCTACTTCGCCGGCGCGGGGCTCCCGGGCGACCACGGCGAAGTTCCCGGGACCGGTGACGACGGTGGGCGCGGAGATGACCACGCGGCGACCGACGGCGGCGAGGCGTCCCCCGCGAAGACCGCCGACGGCCTTCCCGCGCCCGTCGAGGGCGCCCCGCGGTCGTCGCTCGTCCCCGACCGAGTGCCCACGGCGCCGCTGCTCGCGCTCGGGCTGGCGGTGCTTGCGACCGTCGCGCTCGGCTTCGGCGGCTTCGCGCTCGCGGAGTGGTTCGACCCGTTCCTCACGGAGGCCTTCGCATGACTGACGCTGTACTCTCAGACCCACGACCCCTGCTGGCGGTCCTCGTCTCGTTCGTCGCGGCGTTCCTCATCGTCGCGTCGTACCGCTCGCCGAACGTCCGCGAGGGGTGGACGCTCGTCGCGTCGCTCGCGAAGTTCGGCATCGTCGCGTCGATGCTGCCGGCGGTCCTCGACGGCGCGGTGTTCGAGTGGTCGGCCGGCGCGTTCCTCCCCGGGATCGGCGCGCCGATCGAGTTCGCGCTCCGCGCGGACGCGCTCGGCATGCTGTTCGCGTTCCTCGCGAGCGGGCTGTGGATAATCACCTCCTTCTACAGCATCGGCTACATGCGCGGGCTCGACGAGCCGAACCAGACCCGGTACTTCGCGGCGTTCGCGGTGTCGCTCGCGGCGACGATGGGGATCGCGTTCGCCGGCAACCTCGTGACAATATTCGTCTTCTACGAGCTGCTGTCGATCGCGACGTACCCGCTCGTCGCGCACGACGAGACTGCGGAGGCGCGCTCGGCCGGCCGGAAGTACCTCGCGTACACGATGTTCGGCGGCGGCGTGCTCGTCCTCGCTGGCACCGCGCTCGTCTACCTGCTCGCCGGCTCCGTCGACTTCACCGCCGGCGGCATCGCGGCGCTCGCGAACGCCGACCCCGGGCTGGCGATGCTCGCCTTCTTCCTGCTCGCGATCGGGTTCGGGGTGAAGGCCGGGATCATGCCGCTCCACCAGTGGCTCCCCGAGGCGATGGTGGCGCCGACCCCCGTTTCCGGACTGCTCCACGCGGTCGCGGTCGTCAAGTCCGGCGCGTTCGGCGTCTCGCGGGTCGTCCTCGACGTGTTCGGCCCCGAGCTCGTCTACAATCTCTCGCTCCCGTTCGGCTTCACGGCGGGGCTCGTCCTCTCGACCATCGGGGCGATCACGCTCACCGCGGCCTCGCTCATCGCCCTGCGGAAGGACCACCTGAAGCGCCGGCTCGCCTACTCGACGATCAGCCAGTTGAGCTACATCATCCTCGGGCTCGGGCTGTTCGGCTGGTACGGGCTCGTGGGCGCGCTGCTCCACATCCCGGCGCACGCGTTCATGAAGCTCACCCTGTTCTTCTGTGCGGGCAACATCCACGTGTCGACCCACACGGACTACATCTCCCAGATGGCGGGGATCGGCAAGCGGATGCCGCTGACGATGGGGGCGTTCACGATAGCCTCGCTGGGGATGGCGGGGATCCCGCTCCTCGCCGGCTTCGTCAGCAAGTACTACATGCTGATCGGCGGGGTGCGGATGGGGATGAACTTCACCCCGGTCGCGTACTACCTCGTCGGCGCGCTGCTGTTGTCGGGCGTGCTCAACATCGCCTACTTCTGGCCGGTGATCTACACCGCCTTCTTCGAGGCGGAGGACGCCCACGACGCGAAGCCGCTCGTCGACTTCCCGCTCGGCGGCGAGTCGCGCTCGATCGTGGCCGCGACCGACGGGGGCCGCGCAGGTGACGGGGACGCTGACCAAAACGACGACGACCACGAGGGATCGGCTGACGACGTGGAGGACATCGTCGCGGACGCGGGCGACGGAGACGACCCCTCGTCCGAGGCCGCCGACGGGGTCGACGAGTCGGACATCCCCGACGCCGACCTCGACGACCTGCCGACCGACGAGGAGGGCGTCGTCCGGCCGGACTTCGCGGCGAGCGAGCGCGACTTCTCGGAGCCGGCCGAGCGCGTCGACACGGGCGATTACGCGGTCGACGAGCGCCCCTCCGACGCGGACGTGCCGTTCGGTCCCGGACGCGCCGACCCGGAGGAGTCGGCCTCGGCGGATGCCGTCGAAGCTGACCGCGGCCCCGACGATCCGCACGGCGACCACGACGACGATCCGCACGGCGGTCACGACGCGGACACGCACGACGACGGTCACCACGGCGGGCCGCCGGCCGGCGGCTGGAAACACATCGCCGGGCTCGACGCGCTCCGCGGGCGCGAGTCGACCTGGTTCACGCTCGGGCCGATCCTCGCCGCGATGACGCTCGCGGTGCTGCTCGGCGTGATCCCCTACGAGATGGGCTTCCTGGAGCTGATCGAGCTCATCGTCGACACGCGGCTCCCCGAGGGGGTGGTGCGCCCGTGACGGTTCCCACGAGCCTCCTCACGGCGGTCCCGCCGTACGTCCTGCTCGCGTTCGCGGCGCTGGCGGTGCTGGCGCTGCCGCGGCGGGCGGGCCACGCGGTGGCCGCGCTGGCGACGGCGCTCACCTTCGTCCAGGCGGTGCTGCTCGGCGACGGCGGGACGGGCGCGCACCTCGCGACGACGTTCCTCGGCTTCGACGTCGTGTTCTTCAACGTCGACCAGTTCTCCCTGCTGATGGGGGTCGTCGTCGGCTTCCTCGCGACCGCGGCGGTGCTGTACGCCTACGGCAGCGAGGCGCCGACGTGGGTGACGGCGTTCGCGCTGCTGTACGTCGCCACGACCTTCGGCACGATCTACGCCGGCGACTGGCTCACGCTGGTCTTCTTCTGGGAGCTGACGGCCGTCACCTCGACGCTGCTGGTCTGGCAGCACGGCGGCGAGGCGGTGCGGGCGGGCTACCGCTACGCGCTCTTCCACGGCACCGGCGGGACCATCCTGCTCGCCGCCGTCGTCGTCCACTTCGTCAACGCCGGGACGTTCCTGTTCTCGGAGACGGCCGGAATCGACCCGGCGGCGACGGCCCTCGCGGCGGTCGGCATCGGGATCAACTGCGGGTTCATCTTCCTACACAGCTGGCTGCCGGACACCTACCCGCGCCCGCACGTCGCGGCGTCGGTGTTCCTCTCGGTGTTCACGACGAAGACCGCGGCGTACGTGATGTACCGCGCGTTCCCCGAGGGCGGCATGTGGCTCGCGTACCTCGGCGGCTTCATGGCCGTCTACGGCGCGTTCTTCGCGCTGCTCCAGTACGACCCGCGCCGGCTGCTCTCGTACCACATCCAGGCCCAGCTCGGCTACATGCTCGCCGGGTTCGGGCTCGCCACGGCGGTCGGCGAGTTCGCCGTCACCGGCGGCTTCGCGCACCTGTTCAACAACGTCCTCTACAAGAGCCTCCTGTTCATGGCGGTCGGCGTCGTGGTGTACCGGACCGGCGTCGAGGACATCAGGGATATGGGCGGCCTCTGGAAGGTGATGCCCGTCACCTTCCTCGTCTACCTCGTCGGCGCGGCCTCGATTACGGCGGTGCCGGGGTTCAACGGGTTCATCTCGAAGGGGATGGTGCTCGACTCCGCCCACGAGGTCCACAACTACATCCTGCTCCTGGACAGCGGGCTGCTCTGGTGGCTGCTCGTCCTCGGCGGCGTGGGGACGTTCATGTCGTTCATCAAGCTCGGCTACTACATGTTCTTCCACGGCTCGGCGACGCTGTCGCCGGACGACGCCACGCCGTTCCAGACGGCCGGGATGCTGCTGGCCGCGGGCGCGTGCGTCTTCTTCGGCGTCTTCTACACCCAGCTGATCGAGCTGATGCCGTTCACGGACCTGATCCTCAGCGACGAGGTGTACTTCAAGCCGTACAGTCAGAGCCACCTGATCGAGAGCGCGGCGCTGCTGATCGCCGGGTTCGTCGGCTTCTTCGCGCTGAAGCGCCCGCTCGGCTGGCTCGCCCACCGCATGCCGGACGTCGACCGCGTCATCTTCCCGGCCGCGTTCTACCTCGGGCGGGGTTCCGTGTGGGGCGTCACGGAGCTGTGGGCCGCGGTCGACCGCGCGACGATGGCGCTGGCGGGCGCGACGATGCGGACCGCGAGCCACCCGCGGGAGGCGCTCTCGCGGGCCGGAGTCGACGTGGAGATCCGCGCCGGCATCGGTCGGAGCGTGCTGCTGTTGACGCTCGCGGCCGGCGTCGCGCTGTTCGCCTTCCTGCTGGTCTGACCCCGCGGCGCGGTCGGCCCGCGCTCGCGCCGCGCCGCACGTCTGTCCGGCGTCACCCCGTCTCGTCGTCGGTCCGGCGCGCCTGCTCGCTAAGCGTGAGGAAGGCCACCGCACCGAAGAACGCGACCACGAACCCGAAGACAGCGGCGTCTTCGCCGGCGTAGTGGCCGAACAGAAGCGGCGTGACGCTCAGACCGAAGAGCCCCACTCCGTAACCGATCCGGTCGGTGCGCCCCTCGAACCGCGGCGCCGCCGCGAGCAGCGAGACGTCGAACGCGAGGTAGAAGTAGGCGGCTCCGGCGTACACGGCCGCCGTGCCGACGGCGGTCGGGAGGTACGGGACGAGCTCGTAGACGCCGAGCGCGGCGAGCAGGCCGACGCCGGTCGCGAGCGGGAGGGCTCGGTTCACGGGCGTCCGGTTCGACGTCGGGGGTAAAAAGCGCCGCGTCGACGCCTTCTGGTCGTCGCGTGTGATTCAGGTCGGGACCGAGCGGGAAAGCCGAGCAGTTCGGCGTCAGTACTCCTCGTAGGCGAGATTCATCATCCACTGCGAGAAGGCGTCGGCCTGCGCGTCGACCTCCTCCTCCCCGATGAACGGCGAGAGCATGTCGTCGGCCATCAAAAGCGAGAAGTCGAGGTCGCGCGGCGCGGGCTCCAAGTAGTAGGTGTTGTGGCCGTCGTAGACGGTGTCTTCCCGCTGGATGACCCCGGCCTCCTCCAACGACTCGGCGATGCGGCTCCCCTTCCGCGAGGAGACGTCGAGTTCCTTCCAGAAGTCGCTCTGGTGGATGCCGCCGGTCTCGCGGATGAGTTCGAGACCGGCGCGCTCGTCCGCCGACAGGTCGGACTCGATTTCGGACGCGCTCATACTCTCTCACGCCTCCCGAATCGCTTAAAACTGGCTTTCCGGTCGGACGCCTCGCGGCCGCACGGGGCTCGTCTCACCGGCCGGCGGGCACGAAGTCCTCGGGGAGCGACACCGCCTTCGTCGGCGTCTCGCAGGGCGGGCCGTCGGCGTACGCGACCGCGGGGTCGTCGCCGGTCCGGATCCGGGTGAACGACCGGGTTCCGAACTCCTCGCCGTGGAGGCAGGCGCCGTACTCGTGGTCGGCGAGGACCCCGCTCGCGCGGTCGAGCCACGACGCGCCCGTCTCGCCCGGCTCCGGGACGAGCGCGGCCGCGATCCGCCTGGCGCTGTCCGCGCGCTCCTCGCCGAACTCCCGCCGCCGCTCGGGGACCGCGAACCGCTCCGCACCGTTGACCACGCCGCCGACGTTGCCGACGACGTGGACGCCCGGGTCGAGTCGGGTCACGGCGAGGCCGCCGTCGTACGTCAGGAGGAACGCCGCCCGCCCGTCGGCGAGGACGAGGTTGAAGCCGTCGTACGCGCGCTCGTCGAGCTCGCGCTCGACCGCCCGGACCGCGTCCTCGGCGGAGGCGGCCGTCAGGCAGTCGCGGACGAGCAGCCCGCGCGAGCGGTCGCCCTCGCGGTCGGCGTCGAGCCACCGGTTCGTGACCGCGACGACGAGGCCGCCCTCGGAGACGCCGATCCACGTCCCGCCGGCCTCGGCGTCGCGCGGGGCGACGTACCGGACGCCGTCGCCGTCGGCCGTTCGGAGCGTCGGCGGTTCGCTCGGGCGGTCGAGCGCCTCGTCGCGGGTGGCCGCGAGCGCGACGGGGGCGTCGCCGAACGTCCGCCACGCGAGAGTCAGTGTGCACACGCCATCGAGTACGCCCGAACGACTGAAAACTCCACGGGGGTCCGACGCACGTGTTTACTCACAATAAAAGAAATCTTTTGGTGACTGACCGCTTGGGTCCGGATATGAACGCGATTGCCGTCTACGAGGGAGCCGACGAACCGGTCGTGACAGCGAAGCCGCGACCGGAGCCCGCGCCCGGCGAGGCGCTGGTTCGGACCCTGCGGGTCGGCGTGGACGGGACCGACCACGAGGTCATCGCCGGCGGTCACGGGGGAACGCCCGCGGGCGAGGACCACCTCGTGTTGGGTCACGAGGCCGTCGGCGTGGTCGAGGACCCGAACGACACGCCGTTCGAGGCCGGCGACGTCGTCGTTCCGACGGTGCGCCGCCCGCCGAACGGGGCGAACGAGTACTTCGCGCGCGGCGAGCCCGACATGGCGCCGGACGGCGAGTACCACGAGCGCGGCATCGTCGGCGCGCACGGCTTCATGGCCGAGTACTTCACCAGCCCGGCGGAGTTCCTGGTCGAGATCCCGCCGGCGCTCGCGGAGTGGGGGTTCCTCGTGGAGCCGATATCGATCGCGGAGAAGGCGATCGAGCACGCGTACGCCAGCCGGTCGGCGTTCGGCTGGGAGCCCCAGTCGGCGCTCGTGCTGGGCAACGGCTCGCTCGGCCTGCTGACGGTCGCGACGCTCGACGAGGAGTTCGATCGGATCTACTGTCTCGGGCGTCGCGAGCGCCCCGACCCGACGATCGACATCATCGAGTCGCTGGGGGCGACGTACGTGAACTCCAACGACACCGCGGTCCCCGAGGTCCCAGAGGCGTACGAGCCGATGGACTTCGTCTTCGAGGCGACCGGCTACGCGCCGCACGCCTTCGAGACCATCGAGGCGCTCGCGCCCAACGGCGTCGGCGCGCTGCTCGGCGTCCCGGGCGACTGGGAGTTCGAGGTCGACGGCGGCCGGCTCCACCGGGAGTTCGTCCTCCACAACAAGGCGCTCGTCGGCAGCGTCAACTCCGGGTACGGCCACTTCGAGTCGGCCGTCGAGTCGCTCGCGGCGCTCCCCGAGTCGTTCTTGGGCGATCTCGTGACGGGAATTCACGGGCTCGACGACTTCGAGGCCGCGTTCGCGGATGACGACACGACTATTAAAACGGCGGTCGAATTCGGCGCATATGAAGAACGTTGACGACCTCATCGACAGCGCGGCCGAGCTCGCCGAGCGGGGGCTCTCGAAGGGCGAAATCGCGGACGAGCTGAACGTCTCCCGCGAGACGGCGAGCTGGCTGGTCGAGCGCGGCGGCGGGGCGGAGAGCGCGGAGGCCGCGGACGCGACCGCCTCCGCCGACATCCACGTCGACTGGTCGGCGCTCGGGCGCGACTCGACCCGCCTCGGCTACGCGGCCAGCGCGATGGCGGACCTCCTGGCCAAGCAGGGCGAGGCGGTCGACCTGACGGTCGGCATCGAGAAGGCGGGCGCGCCGCTCGCGACCGCGGTCGCGGACCGGCTCGACACCGACCTCGGCACGTACGCGCCCGCGAAACACCAGTGGGAGGAGGGGGACATCGACGAGCACGGCGGCGGCTTCTCGCGGAACTTCGCCGCGATCCGGAACCGCGACTGCTACGTCGTCGACGACATCATCACCTCGGGGACGACGATGCGGGAGTCGATCGACGCGATCCGCGAGCAGGGCGGCGAGCCGGTCGCGTGCGTCGTCCTCGTCGACAAGATGGGGTACGACGACATCGACGGCGTCCCGGTCTACTCGCTCGTCGACGTCGTCCGCGTCGACCGCGACGAGTAGGACTGCGGGCGCGCTCGCCGATATTTATAAAGGCGGATCGTCCGAGAGACACGCAGCGTCGGCGTGCGCCGGTGAGCGGCCCGCAGGGCCGCGAACCGACCGCACGAGGGAGTCAGTCGCCGGAGCGAAGCGGAGGCGACTGACGAGGCTGGGGAGGCGTGAGGCGCGGTTGCTGTGCGGGCGGGACTCGAAGGGGCAGTCGCGAGGACGAAGCCCGGCGTTCACGAGAGCGGAGCTCTCGTGAGCCAACCAGAATGCGGAGCGTTCTGGTGACGACGTAAGCACTGGAGAGAACGAACGGAGTGAGCGACCGAAGCGCGCAGCGAGCCGCGCGAGTCCTCGCGACTGGGGCTTTGGCGGTGTTCGCCGTCGCTCCGTCAGTAGCTGTTTATAAGTGAACGACTGGGGCTTTGGCCGTGTTCGCCGTTGATCTACTGTTAGTCCGCATTAACCGACCAAGCGACCGCTCACCTCACGATCGCCGCTCGTCCCGTGCGGAACCCATTTGCCTCGCCGACGCGTACCCGGTCGCATGACGTTCAGCCCCGAAACGGACGCCGACTCCGAGGAAATCGAAGCGCGCGTCGAGAACACGATCGCCGACAACGACGTGGTGCTGTTCATGAAGGGGAACCGCCTGATGCCGCAGTGCGGCTACTCGAAGCGCGCCGTCGAACTCATCTCCCAGCACGTCGAGGAGTTCGAGACGGTCGACGTGCTGCCCGCGCTCCCGCAGTACCGCGAGGCGCTCGAGTCGCACAGCGGCTGGGAGACGATTCCGCAGACGTTCGTCGACGGCGAGTTCGTCGGCGGCAGCGACGTGCTCGCCGAACTCGACGAGCGCGGCGAACTCGCCGCCGAACTGGGCGCGGAGTGAGGTCGGGGGCGCCGCGGACTCCCGCCCGAATCCCTGACGCGCCGGCCGCGCGCCGCGCCGATCCTCACACCTCGAAGGGCAGTCCATATAAACCCACGGTGCCTATGTGGGGTAGGTGCAGCCGTTGCCGCTGCCGCCGTGACCACCGGTTCGACCCCACCGCATTCCACAAACAATGACAGGCCGCGTGTTCCGACTTCATTCGACGCTCGAACTGCCCCTCGAAGACGTAGAGACGTACTTCGACGAAGACCCCGATCTGCCCCCGGAGATCGACGACATCGACATCACGCGTCGAAACAACACACTCATCATCAAGGCCCTGTCCGACGACGAGTCGATCAGCAAGTACACGCCCACGGCGCAGCTGAAGGCGTCGGTCACGGAGACCCGCGTCTGGGAGGAGGAGCCGCCGCGCGCCGGCGGCCCGCAGTGGATGGACGACGAGGAGGAAGAGATCCCCTCCGAGCTCGTCGAGTTCGCCTGCTTCAAGGGCGACCGCGAGACCGTCCTCCAGAACTCCGCGCTCCAGTACCCGATGTTTCGGGTGCTTCGCAAGATCGCGACGCTCTCCGAGAAGGGGACGCTGACCGCGATCACGGAGGAGGACGGGGAGCTGGAGGCGACCCGCATTGTCGAGGGCGAGCCCCGCCCCGCCAGTATCGAGGTCGTCGAGAGCCCGCAGGGCGCGGGCGAGGGCGACGGCGGCGTCAACTGGCGCGACAACGACTTCATCTCGGACTGAGACCGCCGCCGCGGCGTCGGCCGGCGTCAGCGGTCGGCCGGCGGCGTCGTCGTGCGACGGTTCATCGCGTCGAACCCGCCTTTTAAATCCGCGATCAGGTCGTCTACCCCTTCGATGCCGACCGACACGCGGAGCAACGTGTCCGAGATCCCGAGCGCTTCCCGCTCCGCGGGCGAGAGCGGTTCGTGAGTCATCGCGGCCGGCAGCTCGATCAGGCTCTCGACGCCGCCGACGGAGACCGCGAGCGTGAACTCCGTCAGCGCCTCGACGAACCGCTTCGCGTCGTCTATCGTCCCGTCGAGTTCGAACGAGAGGATCCCGCCGAATCCGGACATCTGCTCGCGGGCGAGCTCATGGTCGGGATGACTCGACAGCCCCGGGTAGTACACGTCGCTCACCTCCGCCCGTCCGTCGAGGAACTCGGCGACGGCCGTCGCGTTCGCCTCGTGTCTCTCCATCCGTGCGGCGAGCGTTTTGGTGCCGCGTAACACGAGGTAGCTGTCGAACGGGCCGCTCACCGCGCCCACGCCGACTCGCTGGAGGAACCGAATCTCCTCGGCCAGCGCGTCGTCATCGGTGACGACCGCGCCGGCGATGGCGTCGGAGTGGCCGTTGAGATATTTCGTCGTACTGTGCGCGACGACGTCGGCGCCCAGTTCGAGCGGGCGCTGGAAGTACGGGCTCGCGAACGTGTTGTCCACGCCGAACAGCACGTCTCGGTCCGCGACCAGGTCGGCGATACCGGCGATGTCACACAGCGCGAGCTTGGGGTTCGTCGGCGACTCCATCCAGACGACGGCGGTCTCCTCGCGGAGCGCGGCCGCCACGTTCGCCGTGTCCGTCGCGTCGACGTACGTGACGTCGACGCCGAGGCGCGACCGGAACACGTCGTCGAGCATCCGACGGGTGCCGGCGTACAGGTCCTCGAAGGCGACGACGTGGTCGCCGGGGGTCAGTCGAGCGAGCAGCGTCGTGAATATCGCCGCGGTGCCCGAGGCGAACGCGGCCCCGTGAGCGCCGCCTTCGAGCGCTGCGATTCTGGTCTCCAGCGCGTGTCGGGTGGGATTCGACAGCCGGCCGTAGACGAACTCGCCGGCGGCCGGGTCGACGTCATCCAGTCGCATCTCGGTGTCGAGGCCCGGCAGGGCGAACGTCGACGAGAGATGAATCGGCGAGACGACGTCGCCCGCCTCGCTCCCGTTCTCGAACGGCTCTTCGCCCTCGGTGACGGTGAGCGTCTCGAACGTCGACTTCGATCGGTCTTCCATACGCGGACTCCGACGCATCGTCGCTAATAGTTTATCATTTTTCATTAATAATGCTGAATTCCCGGATAACTCGCGGGGATATTACTGTCGGATCGACAGATCGGCGCGTCCGGCAGCCGGCAGTCGACGGTCGTCAACCGGGACCGTCGACAATTTACGTAAGCCGGGCGTTCCCTCGCCAATGACCGACGACTGGGTGAGCCTCTTTTCGGGGGGCAAGGACTCCTCGTGGGCGCTGTACCGCGCGCTGGAGGAGGGCCTCGACGTCTCGCGGCTCCTGACCGTCCACCCCGCCGGCGACTCGTACATGTACCACACGCCGGCGACGGAGCTCGCCTCGCTCGCGGCCGAGAGCGTCGGGATCGACCTCGTCGAGGTGTCGCCCGACGACTTCGGCGCGGACGACGTCGACGACGCCGGCGCGCAGGGCGACGCCGAGCTGGAGCCGATGGAGGCGGCGCTCCGCGAACTCGCCGCCGCGGACGACGTTGACCTCGCGGGCGTCACGGCCGGCGCGGTCGAGAGCGAGTTCCAGACGAACCGGATCCAAGCGATGTGCGACCGGCTCGGGATCGACCTGTTCGCCCCGCTGTGGCAGCGGGACCCGGTCGAACTCGCGGAGGCGATGTTCGACGCCGGCTTCGAGATCCGGATCGTCCAGGTGGCGGCGTACGGGCTCGACGAGTCGTGGCTCGGCCGGCGGTTCGACGCCGACGCGCTCGACGAGCTGCTCGAACTCCGCGAGGAGTACGGCGTCCACCCGCTCGGCGAGGGCGGCGAGTTCGAGACGTACGTCGTCGACGGGCCGCACATGGACCGCCGCATCGACCTGACCTACGACGCGGTGTGGGAGGGCGACCGCGGCCACGTCGAGATTCGGGACGCGCGCCTGGAGTGAGTCGAAGCGGTTCCTGAAGCGGTCGACTCTGTCCGCTACGGCCAGCTGCCGGCCTGATCGTACGCGTCCACGATCCGACCGATACCGACGACGTACGCCGCGGTGCGGAGGTTGTGGACGTCGTTCGATTCGTAGGTGTCGACGAGCGTGTCGAACGCGTCCGTGATCACGCGTTCCAGCTCCTCGTTGACGCGCTCCTCGGTCCAGCTGAACCGCTGTCGGTTCTGGACCCACTCGAAGTAGGAGACGGTGACGCCGCCCGCGTTCGCGAGGATGTCGGGAACGACGTGGACGTCGCGCTCCGCGAGCACGTCGTCGGCGTCGGGCGTCAGCGGTCCGTTGGCCGCCTCGACGACCAGCTTCGCGTCGACGTCCGCCGCGAGGTCCTCGTCGACCGCGTTCTCCAGCGCGGCCGGGACGAGGCAGTCGATGTCGAGCGTGAGCAGCTCGTCGTTGGTGATCTCCTCGGTGTCGGCGTAGCCCACCACCGAGCCGGTCTCGGCCTTGTGCGATTTCACGTCGCGCGGGTCGAGACCGTTCGGGTCGTGGATCCCGCCCGAGGAGTCGGAGACCGCGACCACGCTCGCGCCGAGGTCGTCGAGCAGCGCAGCGGCGACCGACCCGGCGTTACCGTACCCCTGGACGGCGACCGTCGCGCCCGAGAGGTCGCGGTCGAGCCAGTCGAACGCCTCGCGGGCGGACAACGCCACGGAGCGGCCGGTCGCCTCGACGCGCCCCTCGCTCCCGCCGGAGTCGAGCGCCTTCCCCGTGATGACGCCCGGCGCGGTGGTGTTCTCGAGGGTCTCGTAGGTGTCTTTGATCCAGTTCATCTCCCGCTGGCCGGTGTTGACGTCCGGCGCGGGGACGTCGCGGTCCTCGCCGATCAGGGGCCGGAGCTCCGTCGCGAACGCCCGGGTGAGCCGTTCAAGCTCGGTCTCCGAGTAGTCGGCCGGATCGATCGCGATCCCTCCTTTCCCGCCGCCGTAGGGAACGTCGACGACGGCGCACTTGTACGCCATCCAGCCGGAGAGCGCCTTCACCTCGTCGCGGGTGACGCCCGGGTGATAGCGGATTCCGCCCTTGTACGGCCCTCGGTCGCCGTTGAACTGCGAGCGGTACGCGCGGACGGTCTCCAGCGAGCCGTCGTCGCGCTCGAACGTCAGGTTCGTCTCTAACACCCGCTCCGGGTTCTTCAGGCGCTCGATGACGCCCGGGTCGGCGTCGACGACCGCCGCGGCGTCGTCCACCTGCTCTCGCAGACTCTCGAACGGGTTCGCCTCAGAAGACATACCATCACGTGCCGGCGGCCGGAGGTTAACTGTGACGACCGGAACGGAAATTGTGTGTGTCGACACCGCACACAGCGACTCCGAAAGTGCGGACGGGCGACTCGAAGGCAGCGCGGACGGGCGACTCGAAGGCGGCGCGGACGGGCGACCCGGCCTCAGCGGTCGCCGTCGGGCGCTCGGTCGAGGATCCGCTCCGCCTGGGCGATCAGCGGCGCGTCGATCATCTCGCCGTCGACCCGGAAGACGGCTCGGCCCTCCCGCTCCGCCTCGTCGCGCGCGTCGAGGACGGCCTCGGCCCACTCCACGTCCTCGGGGTCCGGCGTGAACGCCTCGGTGATCGGCGCCACCTGCGCCGGGTGGATCGCGAGCTTGCCGTCGTAGCCGAGCCGCCGCGCGAACGCCGCGTCCTCGCGGAGGCCGGCCTCGTCGGAGAAGTCCGTGTACACGGTGTCGATCGCGTCGACGGCGGCCGCGCTCGCCGCGAGGACGACGTGCTCGCGGGCGTACAGCACCTCCGTCCCCTCGTCGGTCCGGGTCGCCCCCACGTCGGCGGCGAGGTCCTCGGCGCCGAACACGAGCGCGTCCGTCGCGTCCGCCGCCGCGATCGACTGCGCGGAGAGCACCCCCGCCGCGGTCTCGACGAGCGCGAACACGGCCGGGTCGCGCCCGCGCTCGGCGCACAGGTCGGCAACGCGCTTGACCCGATCCGCGGCCTCGACCTTCGGGAGCATCACGGCGTCGAGGCGGACGCCGCCGGTCCCGTCGCCAGTCCCGTCCTCGCTACCTCTCCCCAGCACGCCGTCGAGGTCGGCCGCGGGCGATTCGGCGGTCAGCCGGACGCAGACCTCCGCGTCCGGATCGAAGGCTGGGTCCGCGAGCACCTCGCGGACCGCCGCCCTCGCCTCGTCCTTCCGCCCGGGGGCGACGGCGTCTTCGAGGTCGAAGCAGATCACGTCGGCGCCGGCGCCGGGCGCCTTCCGCATGAGGTCGGGGCTGTCGCCGGGCGAGAACAGCAGACTTCGTCTGGCCATGTCGAGGCCTCCCCGCCGGCGGACATAAATCGTGGGCGTCCAAGCTGGATCATTTATAAATAAACGAGGAAGATGCGGTGGCGCGTGCCGGTGAGCGGCCGACAGGCCGCGAACCGCACGCGCGAGGGAGTCGCTGGCGCCGGCGGCGCCAGCGACGAGGCTGGGGAGGTGTGAGGTGCCGTGCGGTCGCGGATGGGTGGGACTCAAAGGGGCAGCCGCGAGGAGCCCGTAGGTGACGCAAGCACCGCAGCGAAGGAACGGAGTGACTGAGTGAGGAGCGCAGCGAGCGTACGGGCTCCTCGCGGCTGGGGCTTTGGCGGTGTTCGCCGTCGAGTCGCCAACCACGTATCGCCGAGCGGCTGGGGCTTTGGCGGTGTTCGCCGTCGAGTCGCCAATAGCCATTTATAAATGAACGGCTGGAATTTGGGCGGAGTCACCGCGGATGACTCCCCAGTAAAGAGCGGTACCGATTTCACCTCACCGGCTGACCGGGAAGTCATGCCCGGACTGTACTACGAGGAGTTCGAGGTCGGCGAGACCATCGACCACGCGAAGCGACGGACGGTGAGCGAGGCCGACAACCAGCGCTTCTGCGACATGACGATGAACCAGCAGCCGCTCCACCTCGACGCGGACTTCGCGGGCGAGACGCAGTTCGGCGAGCGGCTGGTGAACGGGCTGTACACCATGTCGCTCGCGGTCGGTCTCACCATCCCGGAGACGACCGACGGCACCATCGTCGCGAACCTCTCGTACGACGACGTCGAACACCCGAACCCCGTCTTTCACGGCGACACGATCCGCGCGCGCTCGACGGTCACCGACAAGCGGGAGACGAGCGACGGCGAGCGCGGCGTCGTCACCATGCGCGTGGAGGCGTTCAAGATCGTCGACGGCGACGACGTTCTCGTCTGCGAGTTCGAGCGAACGGTCCTCTCCGAGAAGCGGCCGGAGGGCGACGCGGACGATGCGGAGGACGGGGGCGACGCGGATGATGCGGAGGACGGGGGCGACGCGGACGATGCGGACGACGAGGCCGCTCCGTAGCCCCCGCCGGCGTCAGTCCTCCTCGTCCGCCAACAGCAGCCCGAGGTAGGAGGTCCGGACCTGATCGTCCGCGTCGAGCCCGAGCCGGTCGAGCGCCGCGACCGCCGCGTCGCGCGCCGCGTCGACCTCGCTTTCCGCCTCGACTTCCCGCTCGATCTCGACGTACTCGTCGAGCCCGGTGACGGCGTCGAGCGTCACCGTGAACCCGTCGTACGACCAGAACTCGCGGCGCTTCTCCACCGTCGCGGCCGGATCGAAGCCGAGCCCGGAGAGGACCGCGGCAAGCGCCTCGCCGTCGTCGACGCCCGTCTCGTGTTCGGTGCGCGTCTTCGAGGCCTCCTCGAGGAGCGGTCCCTTGTAGGTGACCGTCGCCGCCGGATCGGGCGCCGCCACCGACTCGCCGTCATCCGCCGCCGACACGCCGGCCTCCGCCAGCGGCGTCTCCCGTCGGATCCGGAGCGCCTCGTCGGTCTCGGCGAACTCGCGGTGCGGCGCGTCGTAGTAGGTGTCGCGCTGGCGGCGCGCGTCGACGCGCTCGGCGCCGGCCTCGCGGAGGCGCTCCCGCGTCGCCTCCAGGTCGGCTGGGACCTTGATCTCGACCTCGTACATGCCCGGGGATGCGACCGGGGCGTTCATAAGCGACGCGGGACTCCGCGGGCTCAGCGCCCGGTCGACGGGACCCGCTCGTCGGCCGCCGCGCGCCCCGAACCGCCGCTGTCGCCCGTTCGTCGGCGGCCTTCGGGCCGAACCGTGCTTCTTAAGGGTGTAACAGGTGACGTTCGGGTATGAGCGATCAGGAGCAAGCGGACGCGGCCGACGAGGCCGAGGAGAGCGAGACCGAGACTGACGCCGGCGGACTCGAAGACGGCGACTTCGTCCGCGTCGCGTACACGATCCGAACGGCCGACGACGGCCGCGTCATCGACACGACCGACGAGGAGACGGCCGAGGACGCCGAGATCGACGTCGACGAGTACGAGTTCGAGCCCCGAATCATCGCGCTCGGCGCCGGCCACGTGTTCCCCACCGTCGAGGAGGCGTTCGTCGGCGGCGCCGTCGGCGACGAGGGCACGGTCGACGTCCCCGCCGAGGACGCCTTCGGCGAGTACGACCCCGACGAGGTCGAGACGGTCAAGGCCGACAAGATTCCGGAGGACGACCGCTACCCCGGCGCGCAGGTCCAGATCGACAACCAGCAGGGCCACCTCGAGACGATCATCGGCGGCCGCGCCCGCGTCGACTTCAACCACCCGCTGGCCGGCGAGGACCTCGAGTACGAGTACGAGATCATCGAAGCCATCGACGACCGCGAGGAGCAGGCGTCCGGCATGCTCGGGATGTACCTCCAGGAGGCGCCCGAGGTCCGCATCGAGACGGTCACCGAGGAGGAAGAGACCGTCACGGAGGACGACGACGGCGAGGAGACCGTCGAGACCGAAGAGGTCGAGAAGGACGTCCTCTACGTCACCGCGACGCAGGCGATGCAGATGAACCAGCAGTGGATGTTCCAGAAACAGCAGATCGCCCAGGACCTCATGGACCGTCTCGATCTCGACCGCGTCGTGATCGAGGAGGTCATCGAGGGCGGCGGCATGGGCGGTCTCGGCGGCATGATGGGCGGCATGGGCGGCGCCGGCGCGGGCGACGTCGACATCGAGGAGGCGCTCGAGGACGTCGACGTCGACGCCGACGAGATCGTCGACGAGATCGACGAAGAGTAGTCGACTCCGCTTCTCTACCCACCCGATTCTCGCGTTTTTCCTTCCCGGCGAGCGACCGGTCCGACCGGCGAACGGAGCCCTTTTGCCCGGCGACGCGCCCACACCGAGTATGGAGATCGAACGGGCACGCGAGGACGCGCTCGTCGCCGGGGTCGCGGGCGCGGCGACGGTCGCGATCGCGCTGCTGTCGAGTTTCACCGGCGTCGTCTCTGTCGCGACGCTCCCGACGCTGGCGCCGCTCGCCGTGTACGCGCTGTACCTCTTCTCGCGGAAGGGCGGACCGTACGGAGCCGCGGACACCGCGCGGAACTGGGCGGTCGCGGCGGCCGTCGTCGGCGCGGTCGTCCTCCTCGCGTCCGCCGTGCTATAGGCTCGGAGCGCCGACGAACGGCCGCGTCAGGCGATGTCTCGGCTCGTGTCGACGGCGACCTCGTCGGTGAGCTTCAGCTTCAACGGCTCTTCGAGGGCGGCGCCGCCCCGGAACTTGGGGATGACGAGCCGGTTCGCGATCTCGGTCCCGGTGACGGTGGTTCGCAGGTCGAACACCACGTCCGCGACCTGTTCCGTGACGCGCCGCGTCCGCGGGTCCTCGCCGCCGCGGAGCGCGTGGAGCAGCGCGACGCCCCCGGCGTCGACCACCCGTGACCGCACGTCGTCGAGGAACTCCGCGTACGCCGCCGGGGACGCGCTCTCTTCTACCGGCCCCACGGAGTCGACGATCAGCGTGCCCTCCTCGGGGAGGTCGTCGGACAGCGACGCCAACTCGTCGAGATCGCCGGCGTCCTCCGTGGCCTCGACGGTCGTCTCCTCGTCTCCGTCGCGACTGAGCGCCGCCGCCACCGCGCCGGCGGACCGGACGGTTGTCAGGTAGCGGCACTGCCGGACCCGGGCGAACCGGTTTAAGATGAGCTCGGACTGACTGTCGGGGTTCGCCTTCAACACGACGACGCTACCGCTCGGGAGCCCCCCGCCGAACTGTCGGTCCAGCACCGAGATCCCAGTCGGAAGCGTCTCCATACGATCGCTGCCGCCTGTGGACGTTTGGGTCTGTCGATGGCGGCTCTCTCGGCCGCTCGTGACCCCGTCGTCCGCCGTTTCGGCGCCGCCGGTGGGGTAGATCCTCACGCGATCTGCCACCCGCTCGCCGCCGCGGTCTCGCCGAGCCGTGAAGCGAGGCCATCGTACGCGCTCCGGACGCTCGGGTCGGACAGCGGGACGGCCCCGCCGTCCGGGATCGCGCCGAGGACGGGACAGCCGAGTAGCGTCGCCACCCGGTCCGGCACGTCCGTCTCGCCGATCACGACCGCACCGACCGGCGGGCAGTCGAGCCGGCGGGCGATCGCAGCCGTCTTCGCGGCGTCCCGGAGCGCGGCGCGCCGGAGCGGCGTCGCGATCAGCGCCCGGTCCGCCGCCCGAAGCGGCGCGGCCACGTCCGGCGACGCGCCCGCCGGACTGTCGAGCAACACCGGCGCGCTCTCGGGCGTCGCGCCGTCGAGCGCGTCGAAGGTCGCGCCGGCGTCGACGGACCGCGGCGCGTCCGGCGCGGCGAGGACCGTCGGCGCCGAGCGACCCGGACGGACCGGCTCCGTCCCCCGGACCGCGTCGAGGACGGTCCGCGTGTCCGCCCCGTCGGTGCGACGGGCGGCGCCGACCGGCGGGCCCTCGGCTTCGGTCTTTCCCGGGGCCTCTGGCTTCGTCTCCGCGGCCAGCCGCGCGAGGTTCGGGAGGTCCCAGTCGGCGTCGGCCGCGACCACCGGCGCGCCGCGACGCGAGAGCGCGCGGGCGAGCCCGAGGGTGGTCGTCGTCTTTCCGCTTCCGCCCTTGCCGCCGGCGACGGCTATCACGGCGGGCGTGGGGCGGGATCCGGTATAAAGAGTCGGCCGCAGTCGCCGCGCGGTACGGCGTTCAGCTCACGATGACGGCGACGGGGGGCGCTTAGTCCTGACAGCAGCCGCCGGCCTCGCCGCCGAAGTCGACGGCGAGGGGCTCGGAGATGGCCTCGTTGACCGCTTCGAGCGTGTCCTCCAACTCGTCTTGCGCGTCCAGATACTCGCTCATCACCGGCATCGAGTGGAGTTCGTCCTGCGCCTCCTGGACGCGCTGGAGCTCGTCGTTCGTCGCCTGTCCCGTCTGTCGGGCCTGCATGAACTCCGCGCGGAGCTGCTCGAACTCGTCGATCCGCTCTTGGACCTCCTCGTCGCGCTGGACAGCGGCTCTCGCCTCCTCGAAGCGCTCGTACTCCGCGGTTTCGGCGATCCGCTCGCCGAGCTCTCGGCCGAGGTCCTCGATGGAGACCTGTTCGACGCTCATATCCGGACATCGTTGCCGAGCGGTTTGAACCTGCCGGAGCCGGGGTTCGGTGGGGCCGACTTCGGAGCCCGCTACGTCGTCCGCGACGCGACGAACTCGACGACCGCCTCTAGCTCCTGCGGCCCGATGCCGTGGCCGCCCGGGAAGCTCCCGCTCGTGACGTCTGCGCCGACGGATTCGAGCCGGTCGACGGCCGCCGTCGTCCGCGACTCGGGGATCACGCGATCGCCTGCGCCGGCGCCGACGAAGACGGGCTTGCCTTCGATTCCCTCCGGGTCGAGGTCCGCGTGCGACTCCGCGAGGTAGCCGTGGAGCGCGACGACCCACGCGTAGCGGTCGGGGTCTTCCAGCAGGAGCGAGAGGCTCGTGATCGCGCCCTGGCTGAAGCCGAGCAGGCCGATCCGGTCGGCGTCGAGCCCGTATGCGTCGACCGCGGCCGCGACGCTCTCGACGATCAGGTCGAGGCTCCGCCGGAAGTCCTCGGCGTCGGGCTGGCTCGATTCGAGTCCGCCAGCCGAGAGGTCGAGTTCGTACCACGTGTACCCTCCCTGGAGCGGGTCGGGCGCACGCAGGCTGACGACGTGGTGGCCGTCGGGCAGTTCGGCGGCGACGGGGAGCAGGTCCTCCTCGTCGGCCCCGCGGCCGTGGAGGACGAAGACGGCCGGTGCGGGCCCGCCGTCGGGGCTGTCGTCGGGCGCGACGTGGACGTGCTCGAGCGGAATGTCGGTCATCGGACCCCGATTGGCGGGGGCGGCCGTTAGGTTCGTCGACCGCGGCAGGGACACGAGGACGCTCGGCGAGGGCGAACACCGGTCAACGCCGTCGGCCTCGGAACTGGTAACCGAGACCGGTTACACCAGTCGTCGCCGAACGCGCCGTTTAACCGTCCTGCCGCACAATTCGCTCGATATGAGCGGCTCCACGGAGGGCGACCTCACGAAGACCGGGATGGCCCTGAAACACGACCGCGAGTGGGACTACGAACTCGACCGGATCCTCGAGGCCATTGAGGAGCGCGACGCCTCGAAGGTCGGTCTTCAATTCCCCGAGGGGCTCAAGCGACGCGGCCCGAAGGTCGCCGACGACCTCCGGGAGGTCGCGCCCGACGACGTCACCTTCATGCTCTCCGGGCAGCCCTGCTACGGCGCCTGCGACCTCGACACGTACCTGATGCGCCGCACGGACGTGTTCGTCCACTTCGGCCACACGCCGATGAAGGAGTCCGACAGCATCGTCTACGTCCCCCTCTTCTCGAACGTCGACCCCTTCCCGATTATGGAGGACGCGCTCGAGGAGGAGCTGACCGCGCCGGAGGAGGACGCCGACGTGGGGCTCGTCACGACGGCCCAGCACATGAACCGCTTCGAGGAGATGACCGACTGGCTGGAGGAGCGCGGCTACGAGGTCCACACCCGCCGGGGCGACGACCGCCTCACGAAGGAGGGGCAGGTGCTCGGCTGTAACTACGCCTCCGCGGACATCGACGCCGAGCAGGTGCTGTACGTCGGCGGCGGGAAGTTCCACCCGGTCGGCCTCGCCATGGAGCACCCCGACAAGCGCGTCGTCATCGCCGACCCGGTCAACAACGCGGTGTCGGTCGCCGAGCACGACCAGTTCCTCAAGCAGCGCTACGCCTCGGTCCACAAGGCGATGGACGCCGAGAAGTGGGGCGTCATCTTCTGTACGAAGATCGGCCAGGGGCGCTGGGAGACGGCCCAGGAGATCGTCGACAACAACGAGAACGCCTACCTGATCACGATGGACGAGGTGACGCCGGACCGCCTGCGCAACTTCGACATGGACGCGTTCGTCAACACCGGCTGCCCCCGGATCACGACCGACGACGGCCCCCGGTTCCACAAGCCGATGCTGACCCCCGGCGAGTACGAGGCCGCGATCGGCGAGAAGCAGCTCGACTCGATCGAGTTCGACACGTTCCACGACACCTGGTAGAGCGGCGCGGAGCGCGAGGTTCGCTTTTTCAGACTCCGGCGAGCCCCTCCGGCGGTGAGATTACTTATAGATACTGAGCCCTGCGGCGCGTGCCGGCGGAACAAAGTTCTTTTAACCACAATTTCTGTGGGGGAGAGTGTCATGGTAGCCAGCCTGGACCGAGTCGTGCGGCTGTACGGTCGATACGGACCGTCGCGGTTGCCGCTCGGAGACCGACGGGACGTGGGTGGTGGCTACAGTATGGCCGCCGGTGTCCTCGCCGGTGGAATCGTGTTTGCTCCGGTGAGTGCGTTGGTTTCGGGTACGGTGGGTTCCGCAGGGGTGATTCTGTCTGCGATCCCGGTGTACCTCGCCACGGGATTCGCGGTCGGGGCGCTCACGTGGCGCTCCCTGGCGTCGAGTGTCCCGTACTACAGTGCCGTCGCAGCGTTGGTCACGGTCATCGGGAACTACCTCGCCGGGACCGCCGTGTGGTTGCTACTGGCCCCGGTGTACGGCTACGAGGTTTTGAACCCGTACGTGGGGGCCGATCCGCCGACCTCGCTCACCGAGTTCCTCGGAGCCTTCTTCGAGCTGTACCCCCTTACCGTCTTGACAGTGGTCGTGTGGACGATCTGGATAGCCGTCCCACTCAGCCTCGTTTTCAGCTACGTCTACGAGCGCAGTCGTAGCGGAGCATAGCCGATCCGTTCGCAGCAATCATCTAGCGGCTGTTTCACTCGATATCTCTCCTGGAAAACAGAACTTCACCGAATCCCCTTTCTGATCCGCTTCCGCCCTAACGGGTCGTCACGCCTCGTCCGGCGGGTTCAAGAAGAGCCCGTCGACCACGAGGGCGCCGGCCGCGAGTGATCCCCCGGCGACGGGGAGCGTGTAACCCCGAGCGAGGAGCGACGCGGCCGCGTACACGGCGCAGAAGGCGAGGGGGATCGCGAGCAGGATGAGGTCGGCGCGCTCGACCCCGCCGAGGGGGTTCGACCCGCCCGTCCGGTGCCGCCCGCTCATTCCATGTACCCCAGGTCCCGGAGCTTCTGGGCGATCTGTTTCGCCTCCGCCTCGGAGACCCCCTGGTCGGACTCCATCTCCTGGACGACGACGTGTTTCACGAACTCCTTCACCGAGCCGAACGGCTCGTCCTCGATGTACGCCTCCACGTCCGCGACGAACTCCTTCCGCAGCGAGATGGTGGTGTAGTCGCTCATTGCCGTACCTTGCTCACCGCCGGCTAATAAGTCTTAATTACATCTAATTACCGGTCGTCGGAGTCGCGGTCGATTCCGGGAGGAACCGCGGCAGTGCCGGTTCCGCCGGATTCCGCCGGATCCTCGGCCCTTTTGGGGAAGCGACCCGTCGGATCGATCGATGACGACGAACGACGGCCACATCCCCACCACGCACATCGGTAGCCTGCCGCGACCGCCGGAACTGCTCGACCTGCTCACGCGTCGGCAGGACGGCGAGGCTGTCGACCCCGACGAGTGGGACGAGACGGTCGCGGACGCGACACGCGACGTCGTCGACCGACAGGCCGAGGTCGGCCTCGATTCGATCAACAACGGCGAGCAGTCCCGCGTCTCGTTCAACTGGTACGTTGCCGACCGGCTGAGCGGCATCGACGGGAAGCGGGAGACCGAACTGTGGGCCGACCTCCAGGCGTTCCCCTCCTACGCCGAGGAGACGTTCAAGACCGACGTGATCGACCTCTCGATGCACCCGGTCGTCACCGAGGCGGTCGAGTACACGGGCCGCGAGGAGGCGGAGGCTGAGATCGACGAGTTCACCGACGCGCTCGCAGCCGCGGGCCGCGACGTCGACGGCGCGTTCATGACCGCGGCGTCGCCGAGCGTCGTCACCGCCACGCACGTCGACGACCACTACGACGACTACGAGGAGTACCTGTTCGCGGTCGCCGAGGCGATGAAGACCGAGTACGAGCTCGTCGCCGACGCGGGACTCACGCTCCAGATCGACGCCCCGGAGCTGCTGACCGTCGGCCACACCGCGGCGTACGCCGACGAGCCGCTGGCGGCCGCGAAGGACGCGACGCGGCTCCACGTTCAGGCGCTCAACGAGGCGCTCGCGAACGTGCCCGCCGAGCAGGTCCGCCTCCACACCTGCTGGGGTAGCTACGAGGGCCCCCACCACCTCGACACCGACCTCGCGGAGATGCTACCGCTGATCTACGAGGCGGACATCACCGGGCTCAGCGTCGAGCAGGCGAACCCGCGCCACCAGCACGAGTACCGCGCGTTCGCGGAACACCCCGTCCCCGACGGGTGGACGCTCATCCCCGGCGTCGTCGACGTGAAGACGAACATCATCGACCACCCGGAGACGATCGCCGACCGGCTGGAGCGCGTCGCCGACGCGGTCGACGACGGCACGCCGCTCGTCGCCGCGCCCGACTGCGGGTTCGGCACGCAGGCCGGCCTCGGGATGGTCGACCCCGAGATCGCGTGGGCGAAGCTGGAGGCGCTCGTCGAGGGCGCCGAGATCGCGAGCGAACGGCTCGCCTGAGCGGAACCGGGACGGCGCGCGACGCCGCGAAACGGTTCTCCGACTGACGCGTTCCCCGCTAACGTTTATCACTCAAGCGGCCGGGCGTTCAGAGAGGGTCCTCCGCGATGTCCACTCTCAGGGGTTCGATCGCCGTCGTCCTCGTCGCGAGTACCCGCGACCGAGCGGCGGAGCTCAAGGCGTCGCTGGAGCGCGCCGCCGACCGCCTCGCCGTCGAACCGGTCGCGACGGTCGACGCGGCCCTGGAGATTCTCCGGGACTCGCCAGTCGACTGCTTGGTCGCGGTCGGTCGACCCGCGGAACCGACCGGCCTCCCCGCCGTCGAGGCGGTCCGCGACCGACACCCGGTGCTCCCGATCGTGTTCTGCCCCGACGAGGCGCTCGACGCGTCTGGCGTGGCCGAGGCGTTCGACGCGGGCGCCACGGACGTCGCGAGGGTGTCGACCGATTCGGACCGAGCGCCCGTTCTCGTCTACCGGATATCGAACGCCGTCGCGTCCGCCCGCGCGGTGGCGGAGGCCGAGCGACAGCGCGACCGCCTCGAAGGCTTCGTTCACGGCGTCTCGCACGACCTGCGAAACCCGCTCAACGTCGCTCAGGGGCGGCTCGACATGGCGCAAAGCGAAGGGGATCTCGGACACGTCGACACCGCGGCGTCGGCGGTCGACCGGACGCTCGAACTGATCGCGGACCTGTTGACGCTCGCGAAGCAGGGCGAGCAGCCGGGGGAGCTCGAACCGGTCGAGCTGTCCGCCGTCGCGGAGGGGTGCTGGGCGAACGTCGCGACCGGCGACGCGACGCTCGTCGTCGACGCCGATCGGCGGATCCTCGCGGAGCGCGGGCGCCTGAAGCGGCTGTTGGAGAACCTGTTCCGGAACAGCGTGGAACACGGCAGCGACGACGTGACCGTCGTCGTCGGGGACATCTCGCCGATGTACACGACGACCCGCGCCGGCGCCGTCCTCCCGTCGGGGTTCTTCGTCGAAGACGACGGCCCGGGGATCCCCGAGGCCGAGCGCGACCGCGTGTTCGAGGTCGGGTACACGACGGATCGGGACGGGACCGGGTTCGGCCTCAACATCGTCTCGGAGGTCGCCAGCGCTCACGGCTGGGAGGTCGCCGTCTCCGAGGGCTCGCGCGGCGGCGCGAGGTTCGAGATAACCGGCGTCGAGTACGACGACTGACTCCGGCGGGATTATTCCGTCCGTCCGGCGCGTTCGACGTACTCCACCGCCGCCGCGGGCGAGTCGACGGCCTCGACGCCGGCGACGTCGTGGGTGTCGAGTCCGGCCACCGGGCGGCCCTGCGCGAGCGCGAGCCCGACCTCGGAGAGCGTGCCGCTCGCCCCGTCGACGGCGACGGCGGCGTCGCCGTTCATCACGACGATCGCGTTGCGCGCGTGACCCATCCCGGTCGCGATCGGAACCGTGACGTGCGGGTTCGCGTCCCCGCGGTCGTCCGTCGGCAGGATCCCAATCGTCGTGCCGTCGGCCGCCCGGGCCCCGCGACACACCGCCTCCATGACGCCGCCGAGGCCGCCGCAGACGACGACGTGGCCGCGCTCCGCGAGCCGCTCGCCGAGCGCCTCCGCGACCGCCGCCGTCTCCCCGTCGATCGAACTGCCGCCGATGACGCTGACGCGCATGGCTCGCTCCACGGTACCCGGACGGGAAAACCGACCGGTGGAACCCCTCGATCGACCGCAGAAAGTCGCCTCGCGTCGATTCTCGCCGCTGAGACCGTCACTGAAACGCTTATCCCTGCCGGCCGTGAATGGAAGCTATGACGTACGATACCGTCGTGTTCGACAACGACGGTGTCCTCGTGGGCCGCACGCGCTTCGACGTGCTCCGGGATGCGACCCGGAACGCGTTCGAAGAGTGCGGCGTCGAGGAGCCCGATCCGGACGACGTAGAGCAGATGACCATCGGTGCGACCCCCGGTAGCGTCGGCACCGTCTGTCAGACGTACGACCTCGATCCGGGGTCGTTCTGGCGGACGCGCGACGACGTGGTGTCGCGGGCCCAACAGCAGGAGGCCCGCGAGGGGCGCAAGACACCGTACGACGACCTCGACGAGCTCCAGGACCTCGACGTCCAGATGGGGATCGTCTCGTCGAACCAGCAGGCGACCGTCGACTTCCTCGTCGACCACTTCGACGGATTCGACCGCATGGGCGCCGCGTACGGCCGCGAGCCCACGATCCACTCGCTCCAGCTGCGCAAGCCGAACCCCCACTACATCGAGCAGGCCCTCGGCGACCTCGACGCGGGCAACGCGCTGTTCGTCGGCGACAACGAGTCCGACGTGCGCGCGGCCGAGAACGCCGGCATCGACTCGGCGTTCATCCGCCGCCCCCACCGCCGCGACTGGGAGCTGAACGTCTGGCCGACCTGGGAGATAGACCGGCTCTCCGACCTCCACGACATCGTGGAGTGAGGCCGCCCCGCCCGCACCTCTATCGCCTCTCGACAGCGACGCGTCGAGGACGCGCTCGGCACGCCGCCGATGAAGCGTTTAAACCGGATGGGGCGTAACTCGCGCTCGTGACCGACTCGCCCCCGTGGGCCGACCTCTTCGGCCATCCCGAACCCTACCCCGAGCAGGCCGACGGCATCGACGCCGCCGTCGACGCCGCCGCGGACGGCGGCTTCCTCGCGCTGGAGGGCGCCTGCGGGACGGGGAAGACGATGCTCGCGCTCACCGCCGGGCTCGACCGCGTCCGCGACCCGGAGTCCGACTTCGAGCGCGTCTTCGTCCTCACCAGCGTCAAACAGCAGCTGCGCCAGTTCGAGACGGACCTGCGGACGATCAACGACGACCTCCCGGAGGAGTACGACCCCGTCTCCGGGCTCACGCTCGTCGGCAAGGCGGACGTCTGCCCGTACGCGCGGGAGAACCGCGGCGGGATCGACCGCGAGAACGTGTACGAGCGCTGCGAGGGGCTCCGCGAGCGAACCCGCAACCTCGTCGGCGACGGCGGCGCGACGACGACCTCGAACCTCGTGAGCGAGGCGCGCAGCCAGCAGGTCGGGCTCATGGACTCCGGCTCCGCCGCGGGCGGGGCGCCCGGGGCGGGCGACGCGTCCGACGAGGACGGCGCGCCGGCCGCCGACTACCTCTCCGTCGACGGCGAGCCAACCCCGTACCGCCCCGACACCGAAGCGTACGACGACGTCGAGTTCTGCCCCTTCTACGCCGGCTTCCTCGACGACCTGCCCGACGACGGCGACCCCGCGGAGGCGGTCCCGTTCGACGTGACCGAACTCGGCCACGTCGACGCCGACGAGCTCGTCCGGCTCGCGGCGGGTCACGGTTCCTGTCCCCACTCGATCATGGGCGCGCTCGTGCCGGAGGTCGAGGTCGTCATCGGCAACTACTACCACGCGTTCGACCCCGTGACCACCGGGACGTTCACCGGCGCGCTGTTGGACGACTCCACGTTCGTCGTCTGCGACGAGGCGCACATGCTCGAACCGCGCGTCCGCGACCTCGTGAGCGACGCCGTCGCGGACGCGAGCCTGCGTGACGCGGAGAACGAACTCACTCGCGTCGTCCAGCCGCTCTCGTTCGAGTCGGCGGGCGCGGAGTCCGACGACGCCGCCTTGGTCCGCGGCGAGCTGGAGGACGCGGACGTGAGCGTCGAGGAGATCGAGGCCGTCCGGGAGTTCTACGCCGACCTGCGCGGCGAGCTGGACCGGCGCGTGACTGCCCACCTCGACCGAGAGCGCCCCGACTGGCGGGCGTCGCTCCGCGACCTCGACGACGAGGAAATCCCGCTCCGCGACCCCGAGGAGCCGGGCGAAGACGAGATCACGGCGTGGGCCGACGACGAGGGGTACGGCGAGCGCGTCTGGGCGCGCGCTGAGCAGGTCGGCGCGGTCGTCAAGCGCGTCCTCGACACGCTGGAGGACGAGGACAAGCAGCGCGCCGCCCCCGGCGTCGGCCGGACCCTCAACGCCTGGTACCGGGAGGGCCACACCGACTTCTTCCGGGCGATCGAGCTCGAACGCACGTTCGACGAGACGGAGCCGCCGGACTCGTGGCGGCGGGCGTACAACGCGCGCCTCGCGCTCCACAACTGCCTGCCCAGCGAGCCGATCGGCGACCGCCTCGCGGAGTTCGGCGGCGGCGTGCTCATGAGCGCGACGCTGGAGCCGATGGACCTGTTCCGGGAGGTGACCGGCCTCGACCACCTCGCGGAGCGCGGCCGCCCGGTCGTCGAGCGGACCTACGGCCTCTCTTTCCCCGAAGTGAACCGGGCGAGCCTCGCGGTCGACGCGCCGAAGTTCACTCACCAGAACCGCGGCGCCCCGGGCGAGGAGAACCCGACGCGGCTCGCGCACCTCGACGCGACGGCCGCGGTCGCGCGCCGCGAGGGGAACGTCCTCGTCGGCACGCCGAGCTACGCAGAGGCGTCGTGGATGGCGGAGTCGCTCTCGGAGCGGCTCGACAAGCCGGTCCTGCTCGACGAGTCCTCCGGCGACCGCGAGACGGAGTCGCTGAAGGACGACTTCTTCGCGGGCGACGGGAAGGTGCTGGTGACGAGCCTCCGCGGCACGCTCACCGAGGGCGTCGACTACCGCGGCGACCGCCTCTCGGCGGCCGTCGTCTGCGGCGTCCCGATCATCAACACGGCGCGACCGCAGACGCGGGCGGTGATCACCGCCTACGACCGCCGGTTCGAGTCGGGGTTCGAGACGGCGCTCACCGTCCCCGCCGTTCGCAAGGCCCGGCAGGCCGTCGGCCGCGTCATCCGCGGCCCGGACGAGCGGGGCGTCCGCGTCCTGCTCGACGCTCGCTACGCGCGCGACTCGTGGAACGGCGTCCGAGAGTACCTCCCGGAACACGAGCGCGAGGAGTACCAGCCGGTGAGCCCGGACATGCTGGAGGTCGCGCTCGATCGGTTCGCGTCGCGGTCTCCGGCGGCGGGAGAGTGACTCGGAGGCGTCGGGCCGCCGAATAACGTCTCGTTGTCCGGTGGTAGGTCCTTCGTAACTATGCCGTCACGGAGGGTATCTCCGGTATGTCTCCCATCCACCGGACCGAACGATACCATCTCGTCTGCCGTGAATGCCCGCTTGAACGCCTGTACGACGTCGAGACCGACGCGGACGCGGTCCACCGCGACCACGTCGACGAGACCGGACACCGCGTCGCCGTCGAGCGGATCGCGTGAGGCTGGCGGTTCTGTGCCGCGCGATCAGACGACGTTCGAGTCGATGTCGCGCGGGAAGTTCGTGAGCCGCTCCGTCCCCGACTCGGTGATCGCCACCGTGTCGGAGTGGCGGTAGCCGAACTCGTCGGTGTAGATTCCGGGTTCGATCGTGTACACGTGGCCCGGTTCCATCACCGCGTCGTCGCCGTCGTAGCGCTCGCCCCAGCCGCGGTCGATGTACGGCGGCTCGTGGGCGCCGAGCCCGATGTTGTGGCCGACGTGGTGCTGCGCGAGGTCGGCCACGCCCTGCTCTTCGAAGTACTCCCAGACGACTTCGTCGACCTCGGCGACCGGGACGCCGGGGCCCAAGGCGTCGATGGCGAGCGTCTGCGCCTCAAGCATAAGCTCGAAGTAGTGTTCCTGCTCGTCGGAGTAGTCGCCGACGAACATCGTCCGCTCCAGCTCGGAGCGGTAGCCGTCGACGTTCGCGCTCGCGCCGGTGACCAGCACGTCGCCCTCGGAGAGCCGCTCGTTCGGGGTGTGGCCGTGCGGGAGCGCGGTCTCCTCGCCGGAGATGTAGCCGGCGTGGACCGGGCCGTCGCCGCGGACGCGGACGCTGTACGCGTCACCGAGCGCGTCGAGCATGGCGCGGGAGGCGTCGGTGGACGCACGCTGCGAGACGGTGGCGGGGTGCGCGCCCGGTTCGGAGTAGTCGGCGAGGTAGCGATGGCCGAGGTTCGCCCACTTCGCCGACTCGCGGATCAGCTCGACCTCCGCGTCGGACTTCGCCCAGCGCATCCGGCCGACCCACGACTGCGTCTCGACGTCGACGAACTCGGAGAAGGCGGGCCCTTCGTACCCCATCACGCCCGGCGGGCCGTCGGCGTCGGCGGCGATCGCGTCGGCGCCGAGCCCGTTCAGCATCTCGACGGCGACCGAGACGGGCTCGCCGCCGGGGTAGTCGAAGTAGTGATGGACGGCGTCGATCCGCGGATTGGGTTCGACGCGCTCGACCTCCAGTCTCGGAACCGTGATCTCGACGCGGTCGTCGGTGACCGCGAGGACGACCGGCCGCTCCGTCTGGATGTGATGGAAGCCGGTGAGGTACTCTATCGCTGTCGCGCCGACCCACGTGGCGGCGTCGGCGTCGGTGTCGGCGAGTCGGTCCCGCACGGCTGCGAGCCGGTCCGCGAAGGCCGACTCGGGGAGTCGCGTGGCCATGGCTCAGGATACGAGAACGCGCGGATAAACGGTCGGGTAGCGGAACGGCGGGGACGGGCTCTTCCGCCTCCGCTCAGTCCTCGCGGCGGGCGAACGCGAGGTTGCCGGAGACGTTCTTGATGTAGGCGGTCACGGTCTCGCCCTCCTGCGCGCCGGGGACGAAGATGGTGTACTCGCCGCGCTCGGCGACGCCGTCGCCCTTGCGGCCCGTGCCGACGATCTCGAGTTCGTAGGTGTTGCCCGACTCCACGGCGTCCTCCTGCCGCTGGGTGTTGGAGGTGTTCTGTTTCGCCACCGGCCGGAACGCCCCGCAGGCCTCACAGCGGAGCATCGGCGTCCGGTTCTCGGTCTCCAGTCGGGTGTCGGGGAGGCCGCACTCCGAGCAGGTGACGAACGACTCGATGTACGAGTCGATCGCGGCCTGGAAGTCGCGCTCGCGGAAGTTCCCGCTGTAACGCGCGCGGCCGTCCTCGTATTGGCCCGCGGTCCCCAGCTCCTGCTGGATCTTCGAGTGGACGTGTTCGGGGTCGCGGCTCAGGGCGTCGGCGATTCCGGAGAGGTTCGTCAGGCGGGTGAACGCGCCGTCCTTCTGCCATTCCGGGTCCGGAACCGACAGCCGCTCGTCGGAGCCGCCCAGATCCGGTACCTCATCCATCGCGCGGTCGAGGCTCGATTCGTAGTCCATACGCGTGGAAACGACAGCGCGACGGAAATCGCTTCCGGGTTCGGCGGCGGCTCCGAAAGGCGGAAACGACGTTCGGTGTGTAACGACCGGTCAGGAGTCAGTCGGCTTCGAAAGAAAATAGCGGGAGGTAGATTTGAACTACCGATCTCCGGGTTATGAGCCCGGCGGAATCTCCTGGCTATCCCATCCCGCTATCGTAGCACAATCGGGTGCGACTGTTAAGGGTTCTGATCCCGGCGCCGGTATGCGATTCGTCCACGCGTCAGCGGCGGTCGCGAACCATCGCGCAGGCGCCCGCATCGGAGCCGTAGATCGCACCGAGCGGCCGCTTCGCGGACCGGATTTCCGTCGTCACTCCTCGCCCGCGCCCCCGTCGTCGCTCGTCCGCGCCGCGACAGCCTTCATGCGGATCCGGAGCGCGAGGACCGCCACGACGGCGAATCCGACGGTCACCGCGACGTCGGTCGGGTCACCGGAAAGCGCCCGCTGCGCGGTGAGCCCCGCCATCAGCGCGAACATGAACGACAGCAGTCCTGCGATCGGAATCACGTACCCCTCGCCGAACGCCGACCCCTCGGACTCGTCGCTCATTTCTCACTCCTCTGCCGCCGACCGTGAAAAGGCTCCCGCGACCGTCCGTCCCTTGCGTCGGCCGCAAACAATTTCACACATCATCGATAGTGACAGACGATGCACAAGCCGCTGTTGACGACGGACTTTCTGGACCGGGCGCGGCGCCACTACGCCGACGAGGAGGCGGTCCTCGCGGTCGACGGGACGCGATACACGTACGCGGAGCTCGGCGAGCGCGCCGACCGCTTCTCCGCCGCGCTTCAGGCGCGCGGGATCGAGAAGGGCGACCGGGTGGCGGTGTTGGACCCGAACACGCACTACCACCTGGAGGCCGCCTACGGCGCGATGCAGGTCGGCGCGGTTCACACGCCGCTGAACTACCGGCTCACGCCCGACGACTTCTCGTACATGCTCTCGGACGCCGGCGTCGACGCCATCTACGCCGACGCCGAGTACGCCGCGAACGTCGAGGCGATCCGCGACGAGGTGCCCACGGAGACGTTCCTCACGAACGACGCGGACGCGGTCGAGGGCGACTGGGAGTCGTTCGACGCCGCGCTTGACGACGCGGACCCCGACGCCTACGAGCGCCCGGAGATGGACGAGGACGAGGTGATAACGATCAACTACACCTCCGGGACCACCGGCGACCCGAAGGGGGTCTGCCGAACCCACCGCGCCGAGACGCTCCACGCGTACCTCATCTCGATCCACCAGGAGATCACCGACGACGACGTGTACCTCTGGACGCTGCCGATGTTCCACGTCAACGGCTGGGGACACATCTACGCGATCACCGGGGCGGGCGCCCGGCACGTCTGTACCCGCGGGGTCGACGTCGCGGAGACGTTCGACCGGATCCGCGGCGAGGACGTCTCGTACTTCTGTGCGGCGCCGACCGTCCTCAACATGCTCGGCGACCACCACGCCGAGCACGGGGGCGCGACGACGGGCGACAACGACGTGCGGGTCGCCACGGCGGGCGCGGCGCCGCCGGAGGCGACGATCCGCACCGTCGAGGAGGAGTTCGGCTGGGATCTCAAACACGTGTACGGCGCGACCGAGACGGGCCCGCTTATCACCACTTCAGACGCGAAGCGCCACTTCGACGAGGGCGCCGACGACCGCTTCGCGGTCAAGAAGACGCAGGGGATCGGCTATCTCGGCACGGACGTGCGCGTCGTCGACGAGAACGGCGAGGACGTGGCCGCCGACGGCGAAACGATCGGTGAGATCGTCGTGCGGGGCAACCAAGTGATGGACCGCTACTGGAACAAGCCCGAGGCCACCGAGGAGGCGTTCTCCGAGCGACTGGAGGGGTACTACCACATGGGCGACCTTGCGGTCGTCGACGAGGACGGGTTCGTCTCGATCCAGGACCGCAAGAAGGACATCATCATCTCCGGCGGGGAGAACATCTCCTCGATCGAGCTGGAGGACACCCTCTTCGAACACGACGTCGTCTCCGACGTCGCCGTCATCCCCGCGCCAGACGAGCGCTGGGGGGAGACGCCGAAGGCGTTCGTCGTCCCGGAGAGCGGCGACCCCGACGACGCGGGCGCGACGCCCGAGCAACTCAAGGCGTTCGTCCGCGAGCGCGTCGCCGACTACAAGACGCCCGGCGAGGTGGAGTTCGTCGCGGAGCTTCCCACCACCGCCACCGGGAAGATCCAGAAGTACGAGCTGCGCGAGCGCGAGTGGGACGAGGAAGACCGGATGGTCGGCGAGGGGTAAAACGTCTCAGGCCTCTTCGCTACCGCTCTCCTCGGATCGGTTCGAACCGACGGTCTCCTCGTCGTCGTCCGAATCGCTCAGCCGGTCGGTGTCGATGCTCACGCCGGGCGGGGTGACGACGAGGAAGCCGCGGAAGTGCATCAGCTCGCCGTCCATGTCTTTCACGTCGCGCGCGAACGGGGCGGCGAGCTCGTTGAGGTCGCCCTCGATCGACAGCACCAGCGTGTTCCCGTAGTCGACGCTGCGGACCCACTCCTCCGGGTCGGTCGTGCCGTCCAAAACGCCGAGGACGACGTCGCCGGCCGGCGCGAACGCCTCGTCCATCTTCTCCTCGGCGTCCCGCAGGTCGAGGTCCCAGTCGCTCATACGTGGGGGTCGACAGGCGGCGGCAAAAGCGTTCGGGAGCCGGGCTGCCATCCGGAGGCCGCCCGGTCGCGGAGTCGTTAAGTACGCGCCGACCCCAGCGGCGGACATGGAACGCACGCGACGGTCCCTGCTCGCGAGTGCGGCGTCGGTGGGCGTCGTCGGCGCGGCGGGGTGTCTCGGCGGTGGCGGCGGGACCAGCCTCGACCTCAGCGGCGTCGAACTCGACACGGGCGAGTACGACTGCGACCTGACGGAGCCGTCGGACCCGAACCTCGACTACCGGCCGACCCTCGGCGACCCCGACGCCGACGTGGTCGTTCAGGCGTTCGAGGACTTCACCTGCGGACACTGCGCGAGCTACAAGCTCGACCACTTCCCCACGATCCGCGAGGAGTACATCGAACCCGGCGAGATCCGGTACGAGCACTGGGACTGGCCGATCCCGGTCGACGAGACGTGGGCGGTCCCCGTCGCGAGCGCGGCCCGCGGGGTCGGCGCGCGCAACGGCGACGAGGCGTTCTTCGAGTTCGCCTCGGCGGCCTACGAGTCGCAGGGGAGCTACAGCGGGGAGACGCTCGGCGCCGCCGCGGAGGCCGCCGGCGCGGACCCCTGCGCGGTGCTGTCCGACGCGCGGTTCGCGGCGTTCGGAGAGGCGTCGGCGGACGACAAGTCCGAGGGGACGTCGATGGGCGTCGAGGGGACGCCGACCATATTCGTGAACGGGAGCCCGGTCGAGGACGGATACGGCGCGCAGTCGATCGCGGCGGCGATCGACGCCGAGCTCTGAGACCGGCGGCGTCTCGTCGCGGCTGAGGGAAAGTCGGGAAGGCGCTTCCTCGGAGCGTCGATCTTTTGCCCGTTCGCCCCGTTTTATAAGTAGATGAGCGACGCCGACCCGGACGCCGATCCCGCCGTCGAAGCCGACGGGTCCGGCCGCGTCGACGCCTCGGTCGACGGCGACCAGGCTGCCGCGGTCGACGGCGACGCCGGCGAACGCCGCCGCCTCGGCGCGGTCGTCCTCGCCGTGCTGATCTCGCAGGTCCTCCTCTATCCGGGGGTCCCGGACCTCGTCGTCGCGCTCGGCGCCCCCGCCGGCATCGACGCCGGCATGTGGTTCCTCGTCGCCGAGTTCGGCGCGTTCGTGACGTTCGCGGTCGTCTGGGGCGCGCTCTCGGACGTGCTCGGGACGCGGGTCCCGCTGATCGTCGCCGGCGCGCTCGGCGGCGCGGCCTCGTACGTCGCGCTCGCGTCGCTGCCGGGGCTCGGACCCGGCTTCGAGGCCGCGCTCCTCGTCAGGGCGGTCGGCGGCGCGCTCACCATCGGCGCGTTCTCGCTCTCGATCACGCTCCTGATGGATCTGCGCGGCGGAAACGGGCGCAACATGGGGACCGCGGGGCTCGCGATCGGGCTCGGGGCAGCGGTCGGCTCGGTCGTCGGCGGGGCGCTCGCCGACCTCGGCGCGCTGTACCCGGTGTACGCCGGCGCCGTGGTGCTGGCCGCGGCGGGGCTGCTCGCGGCGACGGTCGACGACCGGGCGGGGACCGGCTCCGCGGAACCGGGAGTCGACTCCGAGGCGGTCGAGAGCGGCGACGTCGGCTTCGGCGCGGTGATCGCCCGCGCCCGGACGACGCCCGGCCTCCTCGTTCCCCTGGCGTTCGGGTTCGTCGACCGCCTCACCGCGGGCTTCTTCGCCTTGGTCGGCGTCTACTACTTCCAGGACCCGTCGACGTTCGGGCTGTCGGCGGCCGGCGCGGGCGCGACGCTCGCGCTCTTCTTCGTCCCGTTCGCGCTGCTCCAGTCGCCGTTCGGGGCCCTCTCGGACCGGATCGGTCGCTTCCTCCCCGTCGTCGCCGGCTCGCTCGCGTACGGCGTCGTCACCATCGGCGTCGGCGTCGCGCCGGCGTACCCGATCGCCGCGGGGCTGATGGTGCTCGTCGGCGTCTGCGGCGCGCTGATGGCGCCGGCGACGATGGCGCTCGTCACCGACCTCGTCGAGCCGGAGGTCCGCGGCGCCGCGATGGGACTGTTCAACGTGTTCGGATCGCTCGGCTTCCTCACCGGCTTCCTCATCGGCGGGAGCGCCACCGACGCGTTCGGCTACACGCCTGCCTTCCTCGCGGTCGGTGGGCTGGAGCTGGCCATCGCGATCGCGCTGCTGCCCGCGGTCCGCTCCATCTCGCCCGGCGCGGGCGTGATCGGGCGGCTCGGCGCCGAGGGGTGAGGTCGCTTCGACGGGACCGAGAAAGGGGTCGACGCGCCGTCGCCGTCACGTGCCGCCTCGCGGGCCGGGATCAGCTCGGCGCGTACCCCTCGCCGTCCTCGGTGTCGAGGAAGGCGGTGAGGAGGTCGACCGCGGCCTCGACGTCGCGCGCGTCGGCCGTCTCGACGGCGGAGTGGTGGTACCGGACGGGGACGGAGAGGGCGCCGACCGGTCGTGCGCCTCCGGCGTGCTGGAGCGCGCCGGCGTCGGTCCCGATGTTCCGAGCCACCTCGCGCTGGAAGGCGATTCCGCGCTCCTCCGCGAGGGACTCGAGCCGTTCGACGACCCCGGGCGTCGGGACGACGCTCGCGTCCTTCCGCTTCACGCCCACGCCGTCGCCGAGCTTCGATATCGCGTCCGCGGGGTCGACGCCGGGGTACGACTGCTCGAGCGTCCCGTCGATCGCGACGGCCAGGTCCGGGTCGACGTCTACACCCAGGGCGGCCGCGCCCCGCAGGCCGACCTCCTCCTGAACGGTCGCGGCGTAGTGAACCGTCACGTCGGGATCCGCGCGCCGCGCGGCCTCCAGCAGCACGTACACGCCCGCGCGGTCGTCGAGCGAGGAGCCGGCGACGCACCGCCCGATCTCTCGGAGGTCGCCGTCGAACGTGACGACGTCGCCGACGCGGAACGTCTCGGCGGCCGCCGCGGGGTCGAGCCCGGTGAACACGTGCGCGTCGTCGAGCGTCCACTCGTCCGGCGCCGCCTCGGCGGCCGTGTGCGCTGCCGTGACGCCGACCACCGCGCCGTACTCCCCGTCCTCGGCGTGGACGGTGACCGGGTGGCCGCGGAGCGCGTCCGGGTTCCAGCCGCCGAGCGGCTCTACGGAGAGGAAGCCGTCGTCGTCGACGTCGCTCACGACGAGCCCGATCTCGTCCATGTGCGCGGCGACGAGCACCTCGTAGCCGGGAGTCGCGTCGCCCTCGGCGGTCGCGACGACGTTGCCCATCGCGTCCGTCCGCACGGCGTCGACGGGGGGAAGTTCGTCTCGCACGACGTCCCGGACGCCGTCCTCGCGACCGACCGGCCCGGGGGCGTCCGCCAGTCGCGCGAGCAGGTCGAAGTTGAGCGTGGGGTTCGCGGTCACGTCCCGACCCTTGCGGGTCGCGCGTGAAAGTCCGGGGGTCGCGGCAGAACGGGGGCTCCCGCGATCCGCTCGGCGGGACGCAGCGCCGAGCGCCCGCTCCGCCCCGAGGCGAGGCCTTTTAACCGGCGCGTCACCTCCGTTCCCGTAACCGATGGACCTCCTCGTCGTCGGCGCCGGTGAGATCGGACGCTGGGTCGCCGACACCGTTTCGGCCGACGCCGCGCCCGTCGACGCGAGCGTCGCGTTCGCCGACCGCGACCCGTCCGTGGCGGCCGACGCCGCGGCGGGTCGCGACGCCCGGACGGTCGACGCAGACGGGGACTCAGTCCACGACGCCGTCTGCCTCGCGGTGCCGATGTCGGCGGTGCCCGCGGCGGTCGAGGCGTACGCGCCCCGCGCGGAGCGGGCGATCGTCGACGTCTCGGGCGAGATGACCGACGCGCTCGCCGCGATGCGCGAGCACACCCCGGCCCTCGAACGCGCGAGCTACCACCCGCTGTTCGCCCCGCCGCGCGTCCCGGGGAACGTCGCGGTCGTCGTCGACGAGGGCGGTCCCGCGATCGAGGGGCTCACCGCGTCGATCGAGGCCGGCGGCAACGACGTGTTCGAGACCACGGCGGACGAGCACGACGATGCGATGGAGACCGTTCAGGCTGGAGCGCACGCCGCGGTGCTCGCCTGGCGGCTCGCCGCGGACCCGGTCCGCGAGGAGTTCCACACCCCCGTGTCGGCCGCGCTCGACGAGGTCGCCGACACCGTCACGGAGGGGTCGCCCGCGGTGTACGCCGAGATCCAGCGCGCCTTCGACGGCGCCGCGGACGTGGCCGACGCCGCGGCGGCGATCGCGGACGCGGACGACGAGGCGTTCGCCGCCCTCTACGAGCGCGCCCGCGGCGACCGCGAGGGGCGGGACCGGCTGGAGTGAGACGACGCGAGGCAGACGGGACACACCAACACGCGAGACAGACGAGAACCCAATGATCGACAGAACCGCGGTCCGGAACAACGCGAACTACCTGCGCAACGTCAGACCGATCGACCCCGAGGAGATCGCCGAGTACATCGAGGGGACCCCGCACCCGGCGGTCGTCCGCGAGACGCTCCGCGAAGAGGCGTTCGACCTCCGGCTCCGCGAGCGCGAGGACGGCGCCTTCGTCCCCGTCGAGGAGTCGCCCGTCGATCCGCCGGGCTGGGCGCCCGAGGCGCTCCCGGAGGCGTACGCCTTCGCGGTCGAGGACCTGCTGGTCCGCGAGTACGGCGCGAACTGGCACCGCGGCGAGTCCGGCGACGAGCTCCGCGAGCGGGTCCGCCGACTGAAGACCGACTACCTCTACGAGAACGAGGTCGAGTACGACCACGTCGCGGCGCTCGGCTACGCGATCTACCACCTGCCGGCGTACTACGCGACGGTCGGCTACGTCCTCGACGACCTCACCGAGAACGGCCTGATCGACCGGACGCTCCGCGTCCTCGACGTGGGCGCCGGCGTCGGCGGACCCGCGCTCGGGCTCCACGATTACCTCCCCGACGACGCGGTCGTCGACTACCACGCCGTCGAGCCGAGCGCCGCGACCGACGTGCTGGACCGACTGCTTGAGGAGACCGGCCGTAACTTCCGGACGACCGTCCACGAGGCGACCGCCGAGGCGTTCCTCGGGCTCGACGAGGGCGAGGAGGCCGACCCCGCGACGGACGACCCGTTCGACCTCGTGCTCTTCGGGAACGTCCTCTCCGAGCTCGCCGACCCGGTCGCGGTCGCGGACGCGGCGCTCGACGCGCTCGCGCCCGACGGGAGCCTCGTCGCCTTCGCCCCGGCCGACCGGAACACCGCGATCGGGCTCCGGCGGGTCGAACGCGCGCTCGTCGCGGGCGATGGGGACGGCGCCGGCCCGGGCCGCGACGCCGAGATCTACTCACCGGCGCTCCGGCTCTGGCCCGACGCGATTCCGAGCGACCCGGGCTGGTCGTTCGACGTCGCCGCGGACCTCGCGGTCCCGCCGTTCCAGCGCCGGCTCGACGAGGCGACCGCGCGCGGCGAGACGGACGAGCCGGGCGAGTTCGTCAACGTCGACGTCCAGTTCGCCTACTCGATCCTCCGCCGCGACGGGAAGCGCCGCGTCGACGTCGAGGCGAGCGCGGAGCGGTGCGCGCGCATGGCCGAGTCCGAGCGCCACGTCACCGACCGGGTGAACCTGCTCGCGGTGAAGCTCAGCCACGACCTGAGCGAGGGCGACAACGCGCTCTACCGCGTCGGCGACGGCTCGCAGGCGACCGACCACTACCTCGTCTGTACCCGCGAGACGGCGCTGAACCGCGACCTCCGGGAGGCCGGCTACGGGTCGGTCGTCTTCGTCGAGAACGGGCTCGTCCTCTGGAACGAGGACGAGGGCGCGTACAACGTCGTCGTCGACGACGAGACGGTCGTCGACCTGGTCGCGCCCTGACGGGGCCGGTTACGGCGTCGGACCGCCCAGTCAGTCCCCGGCGACGGGTTCGATCAGGTCCGGCGCGTCGACGCTCGGCGAGTTCACCCGGGTCGACACCGGGTGCGCGGCGAGCTCGTTGCTCGGGTAGGGGTCGAGCAACGCGGCCGCCTCGTCCGGACCGCCCCGGAGCCACGCCTCCTCCTCGCCGGCCTCGGGGTCTAAGATCACCGCCATCCGGTGGTGGAGGTCCGCGACGAGGTCGTTCGGCTCGGTGGTCACCACCGCGAACGTCTCGATCACGTCCGGGTCGTCGGCTCCGGCGGGGCCGTCCCCGTTCCCGCCGCCAAACGCGCCGAGTCCGGTCTGGGTCGTCTCCGGCGTCGGCGGCTCCCACCGCTCGTAGATGCCGGCCATCGCGAACGGCCGGTCGTCCTCGAAGGCGACGCGGTAGGGCGTCTTATCGGAGCCGCCGCGGCCCCCGTCGGGGCCCCCGACCCACTCGTAGAAACCGTCGGCGGGGACGAGACAGCGCCGGCGCTCGAACGCGTCGGCGAAGCTCCGCTTCTCGCGGACCGTCTCCGCACGGGCGTTGATGAGATCGAACGACTCGTCGGCCCACGAGGGGGTCAGGCCCCACTCCATCCGGGTCGCTTCGCCGGGGTCCCGGTCCGGGATCACCGGCAGCGACTGTCCCGGGGCACAGTTGTAGCTCGGTTCGCGGTCGCCGAAGTCCGCGTCGAACCGGGCCTCGAGGTCGGCGGTCGGCGTGAAGAGGGTGTAGCGGCCGCACATACCGCAGGGTTGTGACGGGAGGTACTTAGTCCCGCGACGATCGCTCCGGGAGCAGGTCCCGCCGGTCGGCGATGACCCCGTCGACCCCGGCCGCGAGGAGCCGCCCCGCGTCGTCCCGATCGGCCGCGGTCCACGCGTTCACCGCGAGCCCGGCCTCGTGCGCCGTCGCCACGAACCCCGGCTCGGTCGCGAGGTCGATCGGCGGATGAACCGCGACGCAGCCGAGGTCGGTCGCCGTCTCGACCGCGGCCTCCGGCGTTCCGTCCGCGACGAGCAGCGCGCGGTCCGTCCCGGGATCGCGATCCCGCAGCGCCGCCAGCGCCTCGGGGTGAAACGACGAGAAGAGCACGTCGTTTCTCGCCCGTCGGGCGTCGTCGAGCGCGTCGCTCGCGACGCCCGGGTGCTTAACCTCGACGTTGACGAGGAGGTCGTCGGGCGCGGCGTCGAACAGTTCTTCGAGCCGCGGGATCGGTTCGCCGGAGTCGAGGACCGTCAGCTCGCGGAGGTCGCTCCAGTCAGTGTCCGCGACGCGCCCGGACGCGCCTGTCAGCCGGTCCAGCTCCGCGTCGTGGAACACGACGAGCTCGCCGCTCGCGCACCGGCGCACGTCCACCTCGACGGCGTCGACGCGCGGCGCCGCGCGCTCGACGGCCGCGACCGTGTTCTCCGGGTGCTGCCCGGCGCAGCCGCGGTGCCCGATCAGCGTGACGTCGTCGGGATCGGTCCGGGTCATCGCCGCGCTCGCGCCTCGCCCTCCCGTCGGTTCGCTCGCTCGCTCACGCACGGCCCTCGGGCCCGGACCGTGTTAGTTCTTCGTCGGTCGCGGCCGCGCGCCCGCTCCCGTCGGGTTTTTACTCGCGCGTCGCTCCGGGACGGACATGCGCATCGAGAACAGCTTCATCCCCGTCGAGGGGGTGGGCGAGACGACCGAACGGCGCCTCTGGGAGCGAGGGGTCACGAGGTGGGAGGAGTTCGACCCCGCGGTCGACGTCGCGGGGGTGGGGTCGACGACCGCCGACCGGATCGAGTCGTTCATCGCGGAGGCGCTCGCGCGGCTCGACGACGGGGATTCCGCCTACTTCGACCGGGTGTTCCCCTCGGGCGAACGCTGGCGGCTCTACGAGAACTTCCGCGAGGAGACCTGCTTCTTCGACATCGAGACGACCGGGCTCGACGAGCGGCGCGACCGCGTGACGACGGTTAGCTTTCATCAGGGCGGCGAGACGACGACGCTCGTCGCGGGCGAGGACCTCACCGCGCGGCGCCTCCGCGAGCAGTTCGCGGACGCGAGCCTGCTCGCGACGTTCAACGGCGCGCGCTTCGACGTCCCCTTCCTCGAGACCTCCTTCGACGTCGAGATCGACACGCCCCACCTCGACGTAATGTACCCCGCGAAGCGGATCGGCCTCTCGGGCGGGCTGAAGCCGATCGAAAAGCAGCTGGGAATCGACCGCGACCGGCCGGACATCTCCGGGCGCGACGCGGTCCGCCTCTGGCGCGAGTACGAGCGCGGCGACGAGGCGGCGCTGGAGACGCTCGTCTCGTACAACCGCGAGGACACCGTGAACCTCCGGACGCTCGCCGACGAGGTCTGTGCGCGGCTCGACGACGAGGTGTTCGTCGCCGCCCCGGACGGAGACGGCGACTGAGAGGGACCCGATAGGCCGCGGACGGCGGGTATGGACCGTCGCGATGGGAGCCGCAGGCGCGGTCGACGCAGGCGCGGTCGACGCCGGAGTGATCGGATTCGCCGGCGCGATCGGATTCGGCGGAGCGGTTACCGGCGCAGGATCATACCGCTGTCGCCGACGACGACGGCGTCGCCGTCGACGTCGACCGCGTTCAGGTTCTCGCCGGTGGGCGTGTCGAGGACGAACCGGTCGTCGGCCGTCAGCTCTTGGACCACGCCGCCGCTCCCGACGACGTAGCCGGCGTCGCCGTCCGTCTCGACGTCGACGAGGTCGGCGTCGCCGAGCGCATCGGGCGTCCAGTTCGCCCCGTCGTAGGTCAGTACCGTCCCGTTGCCGCCGGAGACGTCGACGTCGTCCGGCGCGTCGCTGTCGAGGCCGTAGAACGTCACGTTGGCGTCCTCGATGCCGATCGCGTTCCAGGTGACGCCGTCGTCGGTGGCGAACACGCGGCCGTTCGTGTCGATGGCGTGCCCGCTGCGGGGACCGTGGAAGTCGATCGCGGGGAGCGCGGAGCCGCTGCCCGGCGTGACGTAGTCCCACGTCCCCGCCGCGCCGTTCTCGAAGCTGTAGTATATCTTCCCGGAGTCGCCGGCGACGTAGACGTTCGCCTCGCCGGCGTCGCCCGTGACGGCGACCGAATTGTAGTTGTTCGTGTTGTCCATCGGCGCGGAGCGGTCCACGAGCGTGTCGGTCGCGGGAACGTACTCGCCGATGGCGCCGCTCGCGCCGACGAACCAGACGCGCTCGCCGTCGTCGGTGACGGACGCCCCGTAGAGGTTGTTTCCGTTCCCGGTCGGGCCGCCGTCGCGAAGCGTTCGCCAGCCCTCGGCCGTCCGCACGGTGAGGACGCCGCCGCCGCCGACCGCGAAGCGGCCGGCGTTCGCCGACACCACGTCGTGGAGCGTGCTGTCGGTCTCGGTCTCCTCGATGGTCCAGTCGCTCTCCGCGGCCGCGGCGACACCTGTCACGCCTCCCGATGCGACGATCGCACCCAGTCCCGCCAGCGTGGCGCGGCGGGTCGCCGTCAGTGATCGGCTCATGATGCACCCGGGCTTTTCGGTGCCTGTTGTAAGTGCCTTGTGTCAGTTTAGAAAGCGTCTGAAATTAACTCGGGTAAAACCGGGTTAAACGTCGACTTCGGTGCGTATACGTCTGCTATCGCAATCCGTCTACCGCGGCTAAATCGACGTGCGAGTCCCTAAAACTGGACGCTGTAGTTTTCAGGTGGTGGGCCGAATATGTCCGGGGCAACGGGTCAGGACTCGTCGTCGGATCCCGCCGCGTCCGTCGCCGCCCCTGCGTCGGCGGTCACCGGCGCGGTCTCCTCGCCGTCCGCGGCGGAATCGGCGCCGTCTGCCGCCCGGTCGTCCTCGCCCGCGGGCGCCGCGGGCTCGCTCTCCGTCGCGTCGTTGCCGGTATCCAACTCGTCGGTTCGTTCGCGGTCGTCGTCGCCGGCCTCGGTTTCGGCCGTGTCCGCGGCATCGTCCGCTTCCCCAGGGTCGACTTCGTCGGACCGCTCGATCTCGGTCTCCTCGGTCTCGGTCTCGGTCTCCGTCTCCTCGATCTCGGCCTCCTCGGTTCGGGCCGCACCGTCGTCGGAATCCTCAGTTTGGGCCGCTCCGTCCACCGAGTTCTCGGCTTCGGCTTCCTCTCTCCCGTCCGCCGCTTCCGAGTCCGTCTCGTCGGGGTCGCCGCCCTCGGCGTCCTCCGCTTCGCTCTCCGAGTCCGTCTCCTGGATCAGCTTCATCTCGCCGCGCGCTCGGAGGGTGCCCTGGATCTCCGCGCCGTCGTACACCACCAGGTCGCCCGCGGAGACGTCGCCGAGGACGCGCGCGCCGCGCTCGACGGTCACGGTCCCGCCGCGGGTCGTCACGTCGCCGTGGATGACCGTGTCGGCGCTGACGGTGACGTCTTCCCGGGCGCGCAGCGAGCCGAACACCTCGTTGCGCTCGCCCACGCGGATCGACGCCGCGCGGAGGTTGCCGTGGAGGCGGCAGTCGTCGCCGACGGTCGCCGGCGTCGATACGCGCCAGGCGTCATCGGAGATCTCGGCGCTCCGCGGGACCAGCAGGGGGTCGCGGACGTCGTCGCCGTCGGCGAGCGCCTCGGCCAGCTCGTCGGCGGCGTCGGTCTCGCCGACGCGCAGCAGCTGCGAGAGGACGATGAAGTAGAAGACGATCGTCGGGACGGGGTTCCGGATGACGATCCAGCCGTTGGCCTCGAACCCCTCCTCGATCGTCACGTCGTCGCCGATGTCGAGGTCGCCCGACACCATCAAGCGCCCGGTGACGGTGACCCGCTCGCCGAGGTACGCGTCCTCGCCGACCAACACGTTGCCGTCGACGGAACACCAGGTGTCGAGCCGGCAGTCTCCCTCGGCCTCGATGTCGTCGCCGACGCTGACGCGCTCGCCGATCGCGACGTTGCGCCCGCGGACGCCGAGCTCGACGGTCGACTGGCCGCCCACGAGCACGTCGCCGTCGACCACGACGTCGTGCTCCTCGACGGTCGTCCCCGAGGGGATCGAGAGCTCCTCTATCGGGCCGTCTCCTCGCAGCGACACACCGGGAGCAGTCGCCCCGCGGGTATAAACGGTGCGGGGCGTCGGACGGGCGTCGGACGCGGGCGCGCCGCGTCAGGTCCGCAGAACTCCCTCCCGGACCGGGACGTGAACCCCTACCGCGACGGATGACGGTCGCTGTGCTTTTCAGTGCGCCGCCGAAGTGTCGCTCATGGGATTCGGATCGTACGACGAGAGCGAACAGAAGGACCAGGACGTCGACACCGACGAGGACGACGCGGTGAACGTCCACGAGAACGACCACGACGGCGACGTCTCCATCGAGGGCGACGCCGACACCGACGACCTCGTCGGCCGCCTCTCGGAGATGCGGGACGACGAAGCCGAGGACTGAGTCGCCGCCCGCTGCCGAGACGCTCTGTAACCCGAAACGCGGACGGCGTGGACCGACCGTGGGTGTGCGTGTCGTTCACACACCCGATTTGGATTTATTTTTCACCACCTCCACTGGTACTGTATGGCACGGAAACGTAACCGAACCCCTCGGTTCGGCCGACGAGCGCGCTCCCGTCGTCGGGGGCGCGGGCGCTCTAGCGGTCGATCGGACGAGACCGACGACGCCGGAGGAGACGGCCGCGACGACGAGGCCTCCGCCGCGACGGTCGCGCTCGCGCGCCGGCTCTGCGCGGGCGGAAACGGACAGGCCTGCGAGATGCTCGAACGGCTCTGCGAGTCGGGCTACGACGCCGCCTGCGACGCGACCTGAGGCCGCCTGCGGTCGCGGTCCGCGCGCGACCGGCGCCGCTGGTTCGCACGCGCGACGGTCGTCTCCCGGCAGTGCGTGTTCCTTATCACCTCGAACGGAGTACTCGGAACCATGAGCACGGACCTGACGTTCACCGACCGCGGCGTCGACGTCGTCTACGAGGGCACGGAGTTCGAGCTGGAGAAGACGCTGATCGAGGAGGCGACCGGGAAGTCGTACCGCGACGTCACCGACCACGAGGTGCTGACAATCGTCGCCGAGGACCCGGATCTGGACGGCGAGCCGGTCCGGATCGGCGACGTGTTGTAACTCGCTGTTGACCGGTCGGCCGCTCGTCCGGAGGCCCCGGCCCGACGCTCTACTCTCCGAGGTCGCGCACGCCGCCCAGACCTCCTTCAACCCCCGCGAACGGCGGGTCACGCGCTGGGCGGGCGAGTAAGAAATATATAACGTTAGGTCGAAGTAACATTCAGAGGTGACCACCTTATGCGACCTCGGACGCGTTACCGCATCGGACGAGCCGTTCACATGCTCGTGACGGTACTGACCCTCAACCTCGGACTGGCACGCGAATCCCCCCCGCTCATCGCCAGCGGCGCGGTGCTGTTCGCCGCGTTCTTCCCGGTCAGTCGGACGCTCGCCGACCGTGTCGGTCACACCCCGGTGGACGAGCGCACCCGCGAGATCACGCGGACCGCCGCGAGCCGCGCCGCGATGCTGCTGTTCGGAGCCGCGCTCACCGTCTTCCTCCTCGGGTCCGCCATAGAGGCGGCGGGCGGGCTCACCGGCCTCGCGCGGACCGCCTACGCGCAGGCCCGCGTCGTAGTAGTGTGGGCGGCCGTCGCGATCTGCGTCTCCTCCGTCACCCACGGCACGCGGGCTTGGGCCAGACGCCGGGGCGTGGAGGCGTAAGCGTGGAGTTCGAGACGCGTATCCGCGAACTCCGCGAGGGAGCGGGGCTGACGCAGGCCGAGCTCGCCGACCGCGTCGACGTTACTCGCCAGACGATCCTCTACGTCGAGAAGGGGGAGTACAACCCGTCTCTGGAGTTGGCCTGGCGCATCGCGCGTGAGTTCGACGCGCACGTTGAGGACGTGTTCGATCTGCCCGACGAGCCGCAGTCGTAAGCGTCGCGAGGGTACCGCGGGCACTTTCGCTCCGCGGCGACAAGATCGCACCCGCTGGCGGGTATCGGGTAGTGCGTTCGCTCCCGCCGCGCTGTGCGTGCCGACGTTGACCTCCGGGATCCCCCACGCTTTCTCAGCCGTGCCGGGCACGCGGTCGTCGCCGCGCCGACCGCGGCGACCTGCTCGCGACGGGACCGGGCGTGGAGCATCGAGCCGTCGCGCGGTCCGACCGGACGACTTTTTCCGTCGCCCCCCGAAGCGGGGTTATGGAGATCGGATTCGACCTCGGCGCGAACGTCCCGTCCGGCGTGTTCGCGCTCCACGCCGTCATCGCCGTCGTGTTCGTAGGCCTCGCGGGCGTGAACGGGGCGAACGGCGAGACGATCGGGCTGGCGATCTACCTCGCGATGGCGGGCATGATCGCCATCGTCGGCGTCATGGCCGCGCGGATCGTGGCGCGGCGGTAGTTGGAAGCCGAATCGAATTTTCGACGCCGCCGACCGGCCGACGAGCCCGTTCCTGTCCGTCGAGTACGTCTCTATTCCCCTGCTCCGTTAGGGCCCGATCACGATCCAGACCAACCTTGGGCTGAACGGCTCCGTTGAAACTCTTCGGAAGTGATTCAGTCTGATCGGGGCGTGGCCGGTATGGACATAGCGACGAGCGATTCCGGGAGTAGGTATCGCTGATCTACAGCCGCGATGTCGTATTTAAGTAACCACGAGCGACGGCGACGAGTGTTTATAAAAGAGGTGCGGTGGCGCGTGCCGACGAGCGCCCGGAGGGCGCGATGTCGCACGTGCGAGGGAGTCGGGCGCGGCGAGGGCGACCGGAGGGAGCCCGCAGGACGCGCCCGACGAGGCTGGGGAGGCGTGAGGCTGCGGTCCCGCGAGCGACCGGAGGGAGCGAGCGGGAGCACGGAAGTCGCAGCCCGCGCAGCGAACGCAGTGAGCGAGCAGGACCGTCTTCCGGTGGTGCTGTGCGGTGCGGGGCGGGACTCAACGGGGCAGTCGCGAGGCGGCCACAGGCGTTCACGAGAGCTTCGCTCTCGTGAGCCAATCAGAACGCGGAGCGTTCTGACGACATCACGAAAGGCGCGAAGCGCCTTTCGAACGGCAGCGAGCGTGCGCCCGCCTCCCGACTGGGGCTTTGGAGGCCGTCATCCCAGCAGTCTCAATCATTTATAAACGGCCAACGGCAAAACCGGGATGCTACTTATAAATGACCTCACTCGCGATATACTACACTTACTCTCGCTACCGATCAGGAAGCACCTTTCAGCGACCATGTGTTTCAACCCAGTTTAAATCTGGAGAATAGGGCTTCAACAGAGCCGCTTGAGGTTGTTCCCGTTGCGACCGACGAAGAACGGCAGATCGTGCTCACGGCTGTGAATTATGTTGATGACCGCATAACCGCGTTCGATTCGTCCCATGCCGCTACTGCCGAAGCTCGTGGCATCCCATCTTAAGCTCTGACAAACCATACGAGGATGTCGATCCCGAGCGTCTTCCGTTGGAACCGACTGACGAGGAGTGAGTCATCCCTCAGACAGACTGAGCACCCGAGCCTATCCGTTTCTAAGTGACCCGACGAAGTCCAGGCTGAATGTCACCGCTCCCTGAATTTGACCGTGTAGCCGTTATTGCGGAGCGCTTCAACGAGTTCGTCTCCACGCTCGATTGTGAACTCGTGGAACGAGTTGGTGGGGCTATCTGCCGAATACAGCTCTGAGTCGATATTCTCCGGAATTTCGTTCTGATGGGTATCTTCTTGGACAACAACGGGCTGGCTGGGTACGTTGGTGGAACTGCTATCTTCTGACATTGGGACATCCTGTGTTACAACCGTTCGCTCATTTGAATTCCGATTCTGATTTCTCTTGAGAGAGGTATCTGACGCGATTGCAGACGCCGACAGGCGTAGAGTTACCAGGCTCTGTTGAAATCCTCAGCAAGTGATATATTCCCACTCAACCGCAGTCAGTACAGGGGATCCACATACCGGAATTGTGACGCCCTACTTTTGTCGGGGTGTTACCGTGTGCTGGGAAATATCAGGGAGAACGCGATTCCTTGTGCGATGCCCATCCGATTGAGCGATGAATCTCAATTGGGCCGGCGAACAGTAATTCTTGAACGAGGGGCGAGCTCAAGACTCCAGCAACAAACCAGAAGAGTCCCATCTAACGATATCGGATGAAACTGAAGGAATGGGGCCGGAGGGACGAACCAAATTCAAAAAATCCCCTATGTCGGTACTCTGAGATACCCGTCTTCGGTGTCGTTGTCATGAGTCGTCCTCCTCATCGCCGATTCCGGCGATATCGAGGTCCGCAGTGTACTCCTCTCGGCGTTCTGCCATTTTCCGGTGCCGGTCCGCCTTGTCGTAGTAGCGCTTGATTGTGTCCGGGTCCGCGTCGACGCGCTCGCTGATCACTTCGATCGGGAGCCCGCGGTCGCAGTGCCACGTGAGCGACCCCGTCCGGATGTGGTGGGGCGCTCGCGACGAGGGACACTTCGAGGCGTGCGAGCGCTCCGTGAACTTACAGCTCCGGCGAAGGCGCCCGTGTGGACATTTCATGTAGAGGCAGGGCTGTGTCCCCTGATACGTCCAGGAGCGGATCGTCGTGTCCGTGACGCGGCCCTGCCGGCCAGCGAACAGCGGCTCGCGGCCGTGCTCGTCGCGCTTGTCCGAGCGCTCCCGGGCGATGTACGTGTCGAGCGCGTCGACGACCGGCTCCGAGATGCGCACGACGCGCTCGCCCTCGTCGTTGTTCTTCAGGGGCGTTCCGGACTCCGGTCGGTGGTTGAACTCGAGGTACCCGTTCTCCGGGTCGTAGTCGCCGACATCGAGGCCGACGACGGCGCCGAGCCGGCAGCCCGTGTTCCAGAACACTTCCACGACCGCGTGCGGCGGCGTGCCGAAGCGGGCCGGGTCGTTCCGGTAGAACTCGAGGAGCTGCTTCGCGTCCTCGGTGTCGAGCATCGTGTCGCTCGTCTCCTGCGACCGCGTGAGTTTCGGGACGTGGACCTTCTCCGGGAGGTCCTCGTCGACGGCCTCGATCGTCGCGAGGTACTGGACGACCTGCGAGACGGCGGTCATCTTTCCCTTCACCGTCGCCGGGGCGTTGTCCTCAGCGCGGAGGTGGCGCTCGTACTCGTCGAACAGCCAGCCGGAGAGGTCGCCGACGCGCTCGACGCCGCGCTCCTCGCACCAGTGGACCCAGCGCGTGAGGCGGTTGTCGTAGCTCCGGATCGTCTTGTCAGAGTTCTCCATCGAGCGCTTCTCCAGGAACCGGTCCCGTGCCTCCCGCGGCGAGAGGTCCGAGGGATTCGCGGGCGGCGAGGAAGAGTTCCGGCTCACCGTGAGTCCCCCATGTTCTCGACTTGGTCGCTCACCGGGTCGAACTCCCACCCGGCGACCGATCCTCCGTAGAGGTCCCCGTACCCGTCGACCACGTCGGTCGCGGTTGCGCGGTCCGCCGGCGCGCTGCGGTCCGGGTTCGGATCGTTTCGCGCGGCGTCCCGGCGCCGGTCCTGAACCAGTTGGAGGAGGAGCGCGTTCTGGAGTTCGAGGGCGTCCGCGATACGGGCGAGGTCGTCATCGCGGTCGCGACCGCCGTCGGCAACCAGCCGACGCTTTCCAGCAAACCTTTCCGCATCTAGCCCTTGGGATCTATCGGTGTGATCGGCGCACCATGTCAGAGGCACGCACCTGCGTGTTCCCCCTTTCCTGCTGCCGAAACCGCGTTCGGGTTCGTCGCCGGTACTCCCCGGCTGATCGATACCGCCGTCGGTTACGAGTTCGCGCTCGCCAGCGTGGTAGCGGAGGTCCTCGACGAGCGAGATCGCGCGGTCGGCGTCGAGGTCGCGCCGGAACCGGTCCGCCAGGTCGAGTCCCTTTACCTGGTGGTCCTCGTCGCGAACGTGGAGCCGCGCGACGACGTCTCCGTCCGTTCCGTGTCGGCGGTCGACCAGGTCATACAGCGACTGTAACACGGCGCGGTGGTTCGCGAGAAGTCGGGAAGCGCGGTTCCGGTCGGTGTACGCCAGCACCGAACCGTGGCGGTTCCGGCGGATCTCCACGTCGACGGTCGGGCTCATCGGTCCACCTTCGCGGGCATGACCACGGCCTCGGTACCGTCTCCGTCCCACGGTCGTAGGCAGACGAGGACCGTCCCGCTCTCCTCCGCCTCAACGAAACTCAGCCGCGCGTCGGTCTCTCCGAACTCCTCCTCGAACGTCTCCGTGAGGTCGGCCAACAGAATCGGCGAGACGATCTCGCCCATCTTCAGGGACTCCTGCCCGGCAGCCTCCAGGCGACCGAGGAGGTTCTGATCGTCGAGGACGGTGATCTCGTGGAGATCCGCGTCGGTGACCTGCTTCGGGGCGAACTCGCTCGGTGAATCGCTCACGCGCGACCACCCCGGAGGCTCTCGTAGGACTCCGAGCCGCGCACGAGTTCGACCTCGTCGCGCTCGAAGGTCTCGTCGGTGCGGACGTTCCGCAGCTCCTCGAACTCCGGCTCGGCGTCCGTGTCGTTCGACCGGGCGCACTGCGCGCACCAGAAATGGTAGTTCGTCGGTTCCCACGAACGGTGTCCCGCCGGACACCGCCACTGCCACCGATCCGTCTCCTCGTCAAGGTCGATCTCGACCATATCGGGGCGAGACGTTATCTTATAAAAGGGGTCGGCCAAAGGCGCTCGGTGAAACTGAACGTAGTCGTCACGTCGGGCGATACTGCGGGTTTTGCCGGTTCCGTCGCTATGAGTCCTAATCATGATTCTCGGGGTACAGGTCGATCTCTCCCGCGAACTCGCTGAGCGAGGTCTGCGCCACGTCGTGCGCGTGGCGGTCCGCGCGGACGATAACGGCGAGCGCGTCGGGAGTGGTAGTGAAACGCTGTTCGTGCTCTCGGTCGGGAGTTTGAAGCCCCCCTGTGGTGTTCCCGTACATGGGTTTCGTGCTCTCTCACGGAACCCCACACGGGCCGGCTGTTGGCGCAGCGCGGCCCGCGTCCTTTTCAGGCTCGCCACGTCCGAGACGGGCGAGTGGGTCCGTGACTGACACGTGTGGGTTCGGGGTTCTTAACTTTAGTGTATGGAACGATACGCTACAATGACCTTGATAAGTCACTCTGAGTTCGTAACCAATCGAACTAACACCCTGATTTGCGTGGAAACCACCCAATGCGCCGGCCTCGGGTGGAGTGGATGACGCGCGCCGACGATACCATCCTTGAGTTTCTTCTGAACGACGGGAACAAGCCGCTCAACGCGTCGCCAACATTCGTCGAGGCAAACATCGATTACAAAATCTCGCACATCCGCAGTCGGATGCGGAAGCTCCACGAGTCGGGTTTAATCGAGTACTACGACGAGGACCGAGGCCTCTACCGGATCACCGACCGCGGTCGCGACTACCTCTCAGGCGAGCTCGACGCTGAGGACTTAGAAGATATCGGCGAGTAGCACAGATGAATATCGGATCAATCCCCGTTTGGTCCATTTTAGGCGTCGTAGTCCCCCTAATCGCGCTTTATTACCGATACGGATACGGAGCGAAGTCACACGTCTCCCTATCGAGATTAGTATTGAATGATGACTCAGATTGGAGAGATGGCAGAAGCAATGATCAAGAGATCTGCTCTAAGAGGATCTTCATTGTCGCTTCAAACAGTGGATGGCGAGAAGGCATAGTAAGCGGGGTAGAACTGGTCGAAGCAGTGGTATGGGATGAGGAGGGCAATAAAAGAGTCGTCTTAGGCCCTCAAGACAGTATCCTCAAAATAGAACTAGAACACTTTGAGCCGGACGGAAGATCGACAAGGTTAGATCTTGAGAAAGAAACTGATTTCAGCGGACAAATCATCCCCGGTCGTGATGATGAGAGGTTCGCTGTTCTCCCATTCATTCTGAAGGATAGCGAACTATGGGAAGCGATGAAGAACGGGGAACGTGGTCGTTTTGTTTTTAAAATGACCATTGAGGATAATAAGCGGCTTTACCCGACAAGTGTGGATGTATCCACGAGTCTGACATACAGTACGAGAGATGAAATTAGTGAAGGCCAGTAGTAGGCTACCTCTCGGGCGGGTTCGCCGCTAACGACTCAGAAGACATCGGCGACGGGTAGTACCCTCCCGTTTTGTCGGAAATAAAATCTTTTTCAGTGACGCTATCGACGGGTTTGATATGCCAACTAATCGGTATCCTATTCTCGCCGTCACTCTGGTCGTGCTTTTGGCCGGATGCGGCGGACTCGCGGGGATCGGCGGCCCGTCGATCTCCGACACCGAGGCGACCGTCGTCGAGGGACAACCCGCACTGACGTTCGACTACGAGATCGACGACTTCGCGACGGCGTTGCTCGAGGACCCGAACGGGAACATCGTCTCCGAGGCGCGGATCGAACCGGAACAGAACAGCAGCGCGCTGTACATGGGCGACACGCAGGGCGGCGAGTACCGGCTCCTTATCAGGGAAGGCGGAGAGACGCTCACGAGCGAGACGCTCGAATTCGACGGCCCCGAGCTGGTGATATCGGACGTAAGCGACCAGTGGTCGAGTAATTCTCTGGAATCCGTCGAGGTGACAGTCGAGAACACCGGAGACCTCCCGGCTCGCTTAGAGAGAGGGACCTATCAGGTAGATGGGAACGAGGCCGAATCCTACATTAGTGGACCCATTGAGGCGAACGAGAGCGTCACTGCCAGTATCTCGCCGGGATTCGGAGTGGCCGAATTCGAGGAGCCTGGTCTCGTAGAGGGTGAGCTCACCGTGGTGACTACGGCCGGGAACCTCTCTGGGGATTTCTCCCGGGACCTCGAACCGGCGTCGCTGAACATCGAACAGGTCAATCCGATCTGGTCCGGGAACGCCTTAGAGGAGGTCGTCGTGCGAGTTCGGAACACCGGCGACGTGCCCACTGAGGCGAACGTTTCCGTCGAACACAACGGCGAGGAGGCGGCTGGAACGGGCGTCGGGACCGTCGAACCCGGCGAACTCGCCCGGTTCGAAGCGGACTCGTTCTTCTCGACCTACGAGGTTCAGTCCGGCGGCGAGGCGCAGTTCGACGTCTACGTAGACTCCCCGTCCGGTCGCGTCTCCGACGAGTTCACTCGCGACGTCGCCGGTGCGGACGTCTCGATCGGATCGGTTGATTCGACGTGGGAGTCGGGTCGGTTAACCGAGGTCCGGTATTCAGCTGACAACGCGGGCGAGGTCGAGGCGGAGTACGACGCGACGGTTGAGGTCAACGGTGAAACGGTCGCCGAGGGCGATGTCACGATCCCGGCCGACGGGGTCTCTGGACAGACGCTCGCGGAGGATTCGATCTACTCCAGCTTGGACTACGCCGCGGACTCGGGAGGCGAGTACGAGGTGACCGTGACGCTCGACACCGGGGACGGAACCGTTTCCGCGTCCGATACGGTCGAGTTCGAGGGAATCGATTACGAGATCTCCGAGGTCGATGCGACGTTTTACGATCAGTACGATAGCGACAGCTCGGAGCTATCCAGCGTGGACTTCTCCGTGAGAAATGACGGCGATATCGCGCTTCGATACGATTCTGTGGAAATCGAGATCGGCGGTGCCTCCCGGACGGACGATCCATACGGAACACAGGAACTTGAGCCGGGGTCGTCCTCGATGGAGTACGTCTCCCTGACGGATTCAATTGTAGTTGATTCGGGGTCGCACGACCTCACGATTCGGTTGCTCCTTGACGGCGACACGGTTGCGAGCGAAACGACGACGGTCTCGACTGATTAGAGACGGAGCGATACTGCCAACCTGTTCAGGACTTCACACAATCCTGATTTCAGAAGGTAAGGTATCGTAAACGTCGTTTGTCAGTAGCTTTTTCTTGGAATGTATTTTTGGTAACATTATGAACAGACGAACGCTGATTGGCACTTCGGTAATGCTTGCCACACCAGTGCTCGCGGGGTGTTCCTCAGATGGACAAAATCAATCTGAGCCTTCTGGAGATGATAGCGAAAACGAATCGGAGTCAGTAAACAGTGAGCAAGGACCTGTCGGGCCTGCGGACGCAGTAGAACACTATGACAAGGCGATCGAGCTGTTGGGAAAGAACGCCGAGGTATTCAATGAAGTCCGTCAAGAGCTATTGTTAGAGGGAAGTACTGTAGAGTTCAGTTCCTCAGAAGTCAAATCACGAACCTCTGAGGCCCGCAGTCAACTTGACAGTGCTGAACAGGATGACGACGGCTCGTTGAGTGATCATATCGACGCAATGCGTGTGCTCGCATCGTACCAAGATTCCTTAGCCGATTACAATGAGGAATACCTCAGATTGACGAGCCTCGTCAATACAGGGGTTGATGAATACTTCGATGGGCAACATCAGTCTGCGATAGATATCCTTCAAGAAGCTCAGGAGCAGATTTCACCGACCAGGTCCTCACTAGAAGAGGTCGGTGAAAAACTAGATGAGGTACTGGAGGCTGCCGAAGTGGCAGATTTGAGTGATCAATATAAAGAAGAAATGCTCGTAGCAGGAGACCAGTTTGCCGAGGTTCAGGAGGAACTCGCTTGGCTTAACCAGATAGTTCCCGCCCGAATCGCTGAAGTTGAGGGGGATCGAGCGTTTGAGTTAGGTACAAATGCGTTTGACAATGAGGAATATGGTACTGCCCGCTCTCATTATGCGGATTCTGAAAACCACTTTGTGTCTGCTGAGACCCATTTAGATAATCTCCAAGTACAAGAGATAACCTCGTATATTGAGGAATTAGTCAGTGACGCAGAGAGTTTGAACTGTGAGTATCGACATAGCTCAAACGCTTCCGACGAGATGGTACAGGCCTCAGAGGCGATGGAAAACAATCAATCAGAACAGGCTAATCAACACATTGAGGCAGCAAATACTCAGCTTTCAAAAATAGACACCTGTTAAACTCCAACTGACCTGTCCTGTGCTACTCTGAAGAGCAATCCGCTCCGAAGGTAGGAAGCGATTTGTAACACTTCCAGTTTCACTCCATGGCCATGGCTCACGTCCTTTACCCTGTCCGCCAGTGCTACAGATATGGCAACGACGAACTCGGGAGAGGGGATTCGGCGTCGCGATGTCTTCGTAAACCTCGCTGAAGAGCTCCAACTTCGGCGGTCGGGCGTCCACAGCGCGAAAATGGCTGAGAATCTGTTCAGATTCGAGGAAGGTCGAGATCTCGTCGGGATCGGACACAAGGCCGAGCGAGCGATCTACTACGAGACTGCTTCACGATCGCTTGTCGCGGTTCAATTCGACAAACACGGTGTGTACGCCGGTGAGCAGGAACTACTCCAGCGTGAGCTCGACGATCCATCGGCATGGGTTGAGGCGTATGGTGGCGGGCTGGTTTGGGTTCATCCGCGGTACCGCTGATTCGGCCATGTCTAGAAACGGGCAACATCAGGATCTCAGCGCCACCAGCTGTCCGCGGTGGAGATATGTAAATTGTGCTTAAATACGCTCGCGAGTGCCCAAGACATAGCCTAAGAAAATAATCGCTGTCGTTCCGAGGAACGTCTCAATGCCAGCAACCAAGCGCATTATACCCGGTTCAGGAGGTTGTGGTGGTGAAGTAGTAAACGTAACTACACTATAATACAGACTACGCTCTTCCGTAGGAGATTGTTGATACTGGCGAGCTGTCGCTGTCGTGTCGAAGAGGACAAGGACACCGCGTCAGCGGTGTCCGACACGGATGATTCCGCTAGATGTGTTTGGGTCGGAATCGGTCGCAGCGGACCTGTTACAGCAGGTTCGCTGGCGTGACGGCGTTTCCTGTCCTCGCTGCCGTTCTGACCGAACGGTCAGAAACGGCAGCTACGGGCAGTTTCAGCGGTATCTCTGTAAGGATTGCGACCGCACGTTCAACGATAAGACTGGCACGATCTTCGCTCACTCGAAGATCGCACTCCGCAAATGGTTGTTCTCGATCTACGCGTTTTTGCGGTTTAACACCAGTCTCAGGCAACTACAGTGCGAAATCGATGTCACCTACAAAACGATCCACAGGCGTGTCGAGCGCTTCACCGAAGCGCTCGACGCGCCGTCACTCGATCTCCGTGGCCCGGTTGAAATTGACGAGTTCTACGTCTCTGCCGGCTTGAAAGGCCGCGAGNCTCGATCTCCGTGGCCCGGTTGAAATTGACGAGTTCTACGTCTCTGCCGGCTTGAAAGGCCGCGAGCGCGACCGCTGGTCGCGCTCTCGTGGCCTCTCACGACGCGGACGCGGAACGTATGATCAAGACAAACCGCCCGTGTTCGTCCTCGTGGATCGTGGCACCGAGCAACGGTACGTTGTGCCGGCGAAATCCGCAGACGAATCGACGATCCGGCTCCTGCTGGCTGCCCGCCAGCAGGAGCCTCTCACTGTCTATACCGACGGATTTCGTGCGTACGATCCGCTTACTGAAGACGAGCAACTCGACCGCGAATACGTCGTTCACGGAGACGGTGAGTACGCCGACGAAGAGGTCCACGTGAACTCCTGCGAGAGCCACGCGTCGCTGGCGCGACGGTGGCTCTCGCCGCATCGAGGCATCTCAAAAGATCGCCTCACACAGTATCTCCGAGCGTTCCAACTCAGACAAGAACTCTACCACAAACCCGGACGAAAAGCGCTCAAACACGCCGTCAAAGCCACTCTCTGAAATCAACAATGTGCTACACAAGAGCGNCAAGAACTCTACCACAAACCCGGACGAAAAGCGCTCAAACACGCCGTCAAAGCCACTCTCTGAAATCAACAATGTGCTACACAAGAGCGATACAGACTATATTGAAGTCCCATTTCAGTTGTCGAATACGCCCCTGCCGAAGATAATAATAAAACCAACATAAGTACAACTACTGGTAATAATTTGACACCATAACCAGTAGTCCATAGAGATACTACTGAACCTGCCCACTCCATCGTTCCCCGTATTGTCTCATCGGCCTTTGCCTCTTGCCGACGAGCACGACGTTCTCGAACGCGAGCATCCCGCGCTTGTTTGACAAGACCATTGTTACTATATGCGGATCTAAGTTCATGATTTGCCCGCGCAACAGCATCATGGAGGTCAACAGGAGAATTCAATGCCTCCTCATCCTCTACAGATTCGTCTTCGAGACGGTGCCTAGGAGGATCAACTATTGTGTTACGTGAGAGTAGCGCGTCAGAAAGTGACGTATCCCAAAGCAGAACAGAACTCATGTCAGAACCGATTAATTTTGCCTTGGAGAGATCTGTTGCCCCCAAATCAGCTTTCGATAGGTTGGCATTGAACAGGTCAGCTTTAGACAAATTTGCCCGGCGTAAGTTTGCCTCTGTAAGGTTGGTTTTGTGTAATTTAGCCCCTGAGAGATCGGCTTCCACTAGTGTAGTATTGGAAAAGTTAGAACCCTGTAGATCGGAACCGCTGAGATTAGCAACTGTTAGGTCAGATTTTGACACGTTGGCATCTATTAACAAGGATTCAGAAAGATCGATACCACGTAGGTTAGCCTCTGACAGGTTAGTGCCAGACAGCTCTGCCTCCGAAAGATCAGCAGCACGTAAAAATGATTCAGACAGATCAGCATCCCACATTTCAGCCTCAGAGCACTTGGCACCGGTTAACTTGGCTTTTGAAAGATTAGCATCCCACAGCTTTGCCTTAGAAAGGTCGGCGTCACGTAGGGAAACCCCGATAAGCTGAGAATCACGCAAATCTGCTTGTAAAAGCTTAGCATTACGCAAATCAGCGCCTGAAAGATTAACGCCTCTGAGGTCGGCACCTGAAAGGTCAGCACCACGCAGAGCTGCCCCTGAAAGATTGGTATTGCTAAGATCCGCTTCTGGCTGTATATCAGTGGTAGATACCCCTGATTCGGCGGGAATATTATATTCAGCATCGCTCATGTTGTTGAATCTATGTATGAGACGGCATAATATCCCCGCCTCAAATTGAGTCTATAAATATTCCCGACTTCTCACACAACTCAAGAGGCAATTCTCACAAAATACAGTCATACCCAAGCTCACAGCATCGGTACTGTTGAGGCCGGTAGTGTCGCCGTTGGGAAGCCATCCCGTCGACGTGAACCGCGGGAGCGACGCCGACGAGGTCGTGAGAGATCTGTTCCAAGAGCGCGTTCCGCGTGTGGTCTTGGCCGGTACTAGTTGTACTCCCAAATCCGGTACAGATATGCCCCTCGCATATCACGATTGTATATTCAATGAGTCGAGAGACCGACACGTGGATATTCAACATCGGACCGTCAAATTGGGAAGTTTGCGCTAACGGTCCGACTGACAGCTCGATTCACCCAGAGGAATATCTCGGACAACCGTGTCATGGGATTCGGGTTGATGCAAATAAGAGCCCAGAGGGACTCGAAGAGGGAGATTTGGTGCTCGTCAGAGAGAGTCCTGGAGGGGTGCGTGGAATCTGGCGGTACTTAGACAAGCAAAATATCAAGGGTGTCTCTCAGGAGTTGTGGTCAGATAGCGACTACGAGTGGATGTTGTACTGTGAGGCGTTGGAACGCGACCTTTCGGAGCCATACTCTGAAGATTGGGAAGCCTTGGGAGATGCCATAGGCGCGAAGCCTGAGGCGGCCCAATCGCAGATCCGCGGCGCCGTGTCGAATCTCTCGACCCCTCTTAAGAGAGAATATTTGACGCAACTCCTAACCGAAGTAGATCTCTCGAATACAGCCGGCGATGCGATCATTGAGTCGCTCACGTCTCTAGATGATTGGCCTGAGATCCTCAACTCATCCGCGAACGCCGATGAAGCTCCATACTACTGGGTCAACCAGACGAGTAAAATCCACCACATTGAAGAGGAAATACTGGAGGCTCCTGTTCGAACGAAGGAACCGACACACGACATCTCAAGGCTCTCTCCGGGCGATACGGTGTTCCACTATTCGGGAGGGAAAATCATTGGCTATTCCTCGGTAAGCGGGACCCGGTCAATCCACTGGGATAGCACGGAGTCAGAGCAAAAAAAGAAACTCAGACAGCGAGTTCAAGTTGATCTCACCCAATTTGAACGACCGCTGTTATTTAGAGAGGTATTCGAGGTACTGGCAGCTGATGCCGACCAGATTTCGAATTATCCGGTTCACGACTCTGGCCTTAATTCCGGATATTTGTTCAACCTGACTCGTGAAGCGGGCGAATATCTCAGAGCGGAGGGAACGGAGTGGGAACCACATCCACTCGTGAAATCGTTCCATGACTCGGGGGATGGTTCGGTCTATGTGTGTTCGTTCAACCCGAGTGATCACCTGACCATACACCGGCGTGGTGCGGTGCTACTGTGGAGGGGAAAAAAATCTGTCTGGGAACGAATTTCCAAGGGAGACGTTGTATTATTTCATGCGAAAAATGAAGAAGACCGAGCGAACGGAACAGCAGAACACGTACCAGCAGGACTTATCGGCGGAGGGGTTGTCAACTCAAAATCAATTAAAAGGGAGCGATGGGGCCTCGACGAAGCTGATGATCTTGGGAACCCATATCTCCTCAATCTCGAGAAGTTGTACACCACCGCAGACATCGATCGGCTTGCGTTAAATCGTCCAGTATTCACGCTGACCCAGTCAGAGTTCGAAGCTGAGTTTGATGCGTTGATGGACGGCTGTCTCCCGTGGACGACCGCAAATGAGATTGCGAACCGGATCAATGGAAAGGGCCTAGCAAGCAGGAGCTTCTCTAAGGTCGACGCTTCATTCAATACCCTCGTAGACCTTCTTGAGGCATTAACCGAAGAGATGCGTCCTCAGTTACAGCATCTGGAACCTCCTGAAGAACTCCCTGGAATGCTCCCTCACCCGTCTGATGGGTTCCAAGTACCTAATTCACTGAAGCGTCGGCTCGGCGACGTTGGTCAACTCATTTTCTACGGACCTCCAGGTACTGGAAAAACATTCACCGCCACAGAACTCGCCCGCCAGTGGGTCTATTCACGAACCGACACGCCAACAGACACTCAGGTACAAACGGTCACCTTCCATCCATCAGTCAGTTATGAGGACTTCGTTGAGGGACTCACTGCGACGAAATCCTCCGGAGAAGACGCAGTTACATACAAGTATGAAGCAGGCACGTTTAAGGAAATATACGAAGAAGCTCGTGACGCATATGAGCGGACTGATGGGGATGAGCCACCGCGGTATGTCCTCATAATCGATGAAATCAATCGCGGAAACGTGCCGCAAATTCTGGGTGAACTGATCTCTCTACTCGAAAGCGATAAACGGCTAGATGAGCCTCAGCAGACCTCAGTACAAGCCGCTCACTCTGGAGAGAAACTAACACTGCCGCCGAATCTCTATATTATTGGAACGATGAACACCGCAGACCAGTCGATCGCGCTGATTGACGCTGCTATCCGAAGGCGATTCTCGTTCCACCCGTTCCCACCGGACACACAGGTTATTATCGAGAAATCGTCGCTGCTCAATCCAGATAAGGATGATATCGATACCCTCGCAGAAGAATCATCTATCACACCGAAATCCCTCCTAGCACGCTCTATCAAAGCTATCGAGACACTTAACGAACGGATTGTCGATGGTGATCCAGGAAGAGGGCAGCGGCTCGGTCATACATATCTGATGGGCGTAAAGGACACTACTGATATATGTGATACGTGGCAGTTCGACATTCTTCCGCTATTAGAAGAGTACTACTTCGGTAATGTGGACCGTCTGCGGGCTGATCTACTGACCAACGATGACGATGATGAACCAGTCGCAGATGTGCTGTTTGACACAAACACTGGCGAAGTTCGTCCCGAAATACAGCCCTCTGAAATATATTCGGCTTTAGGAGAGATAGTTGGTATTCAGTCTTCAGACGACTCGAGTGACGTAATCAACGAGGATTGAGAATGCGAACCGGTGGGAATATCTTGGACGATAACCGTGGTGAACGGAGCGTCCACAAGGTCGTAGAAAACGACTCGAAGCAGTTACAGCTATCTCGCGAGGATGTCACATACCTCCAGCAAGAGTGGGATGATGATGTTTCACTTATTGACAAGGGCGATACACAGACTATCTCAGTTACCAACACTGTCGGGGTAATTGGGCTTCCGAGCGGCAAAATACTCTCTATTACACCAAAAGTAGAGACCTCACTGCTGTACTTGCTAGCGTATGCTGGGCGTGTGAATGATAAAATCGTTCGAGACCGTCATCCTGGAGCGATCGAATTAGGTGACTCCCTGACTAACCTCCTTGGACAACTTTTCCTTACAGAAATTGAGCACCTTCACCGGCAGGGGCTCGACCAAGACTATCGGACTACGGAATCAACTGAACGACACGTCCGGGGACAAATTCAGGTGCAGAAACAACTCCAGCAACATGGTCCTGTTCCGACAGAATTCGAATGTCAGTACCAAGACCGCACACCTAACATCCCGATAAACCAAGTGTTGGTAAAGACGGTCAATGTGGTACTTCCCCTGATTACTGACGCCGATCTACGCGCTCGACTACAACAAGCACAAGCGCGTTTCAAGCCTGTTGTTGCTCCTAGTGTACACCCTCTAGAAGCTTTAGAACAAATTTCACTCAGTCGCCTCAATGATCACTATCGCGCTGCGCTACTGCTTTCTCAGGCGATTCTCGAGCAGGAATACCTCCATGATACTACAGAATCTACGAGACCGTTTCCGTCGATGGTTTTCCCAATGCCGACTGTTTTCGAAGAAGTGGTCCAGCAGGTCGTGGAAACGACACTGGACGGTACTCCATATAGAATGTCAAAAAAAGATCTGGGAACCATCGCCAAACGAGCCGATGATGAGAGAGGGACTCGAGACCTAGAGCCTGACTTTGTCATCCGCCGGGAAGTAGAATCTAAAGAAACTGACCCGGTAATCGCAGTCGGCGACGCAAAGTGGAAAACCGACAAGAAACCCTCCAGTGAGGACTTCTACCAACTTGCAACGTACCAAGCTTACGCAGATGTTCCTGGGATCCTCATTTATCCAAAAAAGCAGACGGAAGAACATGATCTCGTCTATGAGAACAGCAGTGATAGCAATCGGGGCCGCCTCTTGATTCGAACACTGAACACAGATCCCACGAATAGGTATGAGCCATTTGTTGATCAGTTATTTGAGAGCTTACGCGACCCACTATCTGAACTGCTCGATCACACAGATACTCCAATTTGAGTTCCTCTGTTATCCTCACCATCATAAGAGAGCGGTAATCAGCTGTGTGGTCCGGTAATCCATCCGGATAGGGTTCCGGCCACACAGCTAAGAGCTGGTAAATTCACTTTGGCCGACTTCTTACACAACTCGTCAACGACCGGCCGAAAACCGCCCCGATCACGCCGGTCACCGGCTGGGTTCTGCCGTATTATATGCAATCTTGTTTAGCAAGATCGTATGCGCCTAGAGCAAACGCAAGCGGAGGATCAATTCAAATGCTGGCTCACTGACGACGACCTTGACGAGCTGCGGCGGGCGGCCGGGAGCATCCGGGACGACCTCGTGATTCAACTCGGCGGATTCGTCGGGCTCCGCGCCTTCGAGATCCCGCAGGTGTGCCCGAAGCACGTCAAACGCACCCCGGACGGCGACCACTTCCGGCTCCGCGTCCCGGAGGGGAAGGACACGACCAGCAGCGGCGGGAAGCCTCGCGACGCCTATCTCCCGCGAGAGGTCGAGGGCGACATCCACCGGTACGTCCGGTCGGAAGACGTGGGGCGTCACGAGCCGATCGTCGACCTCTCCGAGAGCGGTATCCGGGCGGTGGTCAAACGCACGGCCGACCGCGCGGCCGACGCGACGGGCGATGAGGACTTTCGCTACGTATCGAGCCACGATCTCCGACGCCGGTTCGCGCAGCGGCTCCTCGTCGATAAACAGGTGAACCCGCGGGTCGTCATGCAGGTCGGCGGCTGGGACTCCTTCCAGGCGATCGAACCGTACCTGAACGCGCCGACGCCCGACGTCGTGAACGCGGCCTTCGAGGAGGCTGGGTTCGCATGAGTTCCAACGAGAAAGAGGCTGTAGGTGTTCCACGATGAACATCCACATCGACGCGAGTTGGTTCCTGCTCGCGGCGCTGGCGTTGATCTACTTCCTCGGTTTCATCGGGTTCCGCGCCACGGTCGTACTGATGTTAGCCGCGGGTCTACCGTACGGAGGACCAGCACGATGACCCGCGATCAACAGTCGGGCGGGCCTAATCAACGGGTACGACAACTGCTACTCGACCCGGGAACGTGGGCCGGCATGGCTCTCTTCGCCGCGGGGTATCTGATTCCAATGTTGGCGTTCCCGGATTCGGCACCAGCAGTCGCTACAACGGCGATGTCCATGACGATCGCCGTACTACTCGCGAACGAGGTGATCCCGGATGTCGAGTGAGCAAGAGACGGATGGAACGTACCGCTGTACCGAGTGCGACTATGAGGGTGACGAGTATCGAATCCTCGACGACGGCTCAACGGGCGGGACCGCGGTGTGTCCCGAGTGCGAGGGCCAGCTGACGATCTAAGCGAGTCGGTCTCACACCCGCTGGGTTCTGCCGTTTTATCACCGACCTGCCGACTTGTCCTTTTTATCGACCCGGTGACCGGGTCGAAAACTGGTATGACCGACGACGACAGGGGCTCGTCAAAAGAGCCCGACGACGGATCGAAACGGTGGGTCGACTGGCGGAACCGCGGAGGGTCGGCGTGACCCCCACCCGGATGCGGGGGGCCTTCGAGTGAGCCGCGTTCCCGACGGGATCGCGGTCTCGGAGGCGTTCGCGTCGTACCTCGAGGAGTTCCGCGAGCGGTACCCGCTCGATGTCGAACTGGCACGCAAACACGGCTGTTACCACACTCTCATGACACGAAGACGGACCAGCGGTAGCTACGGAGGAATCGCATGAACATCGATCTCAAGAAGGCGGGGCTGGCGGCGCTGCTGGCGCTGACGGTACTCTCGTCGATGGTCGCGATGCCGGTAGCGGCGGCGGGCGGGATCGGCTGGGGCGGTGACGCGAAGACGCCGAACCCGGCGATCCACACGGACGTGACGGTCGAGGAGTGGTCGAACGCGGACTTCGACAGCGCGCTCGAGTACTACGACGACAGCGGCGAGGCAACTGAACTGCCGGCCTCGGTGAACGAGTCGAACGACAACCCGGTCACGCTGACGGCGACCGCGATCGAGTTCGACCAGGGCGACGCGTTCCCGCGGCTCGACGCGGAGGACGACGAGAACTCGGCGTCGGCGCTCGACGCGAGCGAGTGGACGACCTCGGGGGCGACGGTGAGCGACTCGACGACCGCGGCGGGCGTCGACGCGCTGAACTACGCCGGGACGGCGACCTCGGACTCGGCGTCGTACACGAACGTCTCGGTCGCTGACGGCGAGAAGTCGTACGTCACGATCGCGGCGGACATCAACTCGGCGAGCGGGACGCCGACGCTGCGGGTGACCGACGGCGACGGCGACTACGTCGAGGTCACGCTGTACGACTCGTCGGCCAACGCGGACTCGGACACGGCCCTCGCGAACAGCACGGGCGATGGGAAGGTCCTGCAGCAGCAGGTCGGCAGCATGACGCTTCAGGGGTCGGGCGACGGCTCCTTCGGGTCGACCGAGGAGGTCTCGCTGCACGGTGACATCGACGCCGACGTCTCCGTCCTCGACGCGGAGCGCACGCGCGCACTCACCTTCGGTGAGAAGCTTGAGGACACGGACGACGACGACGAGCTAGAGACGGTGACGATTACGGAGCCGCGGGGCTCGTACTCGGTGACGGGCGTAGACACGTTCGACGAGGTCATGTCGGACGCGACGATCTACGGACTCACCGCGGACGCGGAGTTCGCGGCGAGCGACCTCGAGGACGACGAGGACGTGAACGCGGAGTTCGGCCCGTCGAGCGACTTCCCGCAGTGGGACCAGCTCGGTGAGCTGACGTTCCGGCTGGAGCTCCCGACGGCGTTCGACCTCTCGTACTCCTCGCCGGAGTTGGTCGACGAGCCGACCCTCCCGAGTGAGCGCTACAAGGCGGTCGACTTCGCGGAGGACACCGGCGACACGGACTTCTCCGAGATCGACTACTCGTCGGTTGCGTCGAGCTACGACGGGAGCGACGAGGTCTCGCTCGACTCGACGGTCTCAACGGACACCGAGTACGTGATCTCGTACGACGTCACGCTGACGAACGACGAGGTCTCGGCGATTCAGAACGCGGCCTCGGGCGGCGGGGCGGCGATCATGTCGTCGAATAGCGGAGGTATCGTCGGGTTCATCACGTCGCTCCCCGGCATGATACTCTCGGCGCTGGCGGGTCTCGTCGGGATCCGCGCCTTTGGCGGAGGGTCCTGATGTCCGGAGCCGCCGACGAGCTACCGAGCGGGGACGACCCGTCTGCGAACTCGGTACTCACGGGGACGATCTCGTTCCTGAATGGCGGAGGCTCTCTCGGGACGCTCCTACAGGGGGCGATCTTCGGCACGCTCGTCTCCTTCGCGACCGGCGGCGTGAACTTGATCCAGAGCGCGTTCGGGCTGGTGATCGCGCCGCTCGACGCGCTGGCGTCGTCGGTGACGCAGTTTGTCGACTCGGCGTTCCTCGCGCCGCTGGGGATCATCGAGACGACGGCGGAGGCGTCGGCGACGGCGACAGCCTCGCAGTTCGGACCGTTCGCGATCCTCGTCGGCGTCGTGTTGGTGCTGGGTGCGTTCTGGATGATCACGCAGTTCCTCGAACAGTCGGAGACGAGCGACACGCTGCCGATCCCAGGACTCGGCGACGCGCCGGACATCCCGGGACTCCCGCTCGGCGTGACCGAGGAGAACGAGGACGAAGACTGATGCGGCACCCATCGCGATCCAACCGCGCGCTCGCGGGGGTGGTGAGCGGTGGCTGACGGCGACGACGCGACCGACGTGGACGTCGACGAGTCGTCGTTCCTGACCGGCGTCACTTCTATCGAGGGCGTCTCTTGGTCGGGTGCGTCGGGCGTCGACGTGGGACGGCTCGCGAGAGCGATCGTCGGGACGGCGGTGTTCACTGTCGCCGCCGGTGTGAACACGGTCGTCAGCGGCCTCACGGCCGCGGTCACGGGCCTGATAGACGGCGTCAGCGAGTTCCTCGCGGGGGCGACGGAGTGGTTCCGGATCCCGGGCGTCGGCTGGCGGCCGACTCGAGAGGCGGGCCTGATCGAAGTGATCTTTGGGACCGGCATCGCCGCGATCCGCGGTGCATGGTCGTTCAACGTGGACACCTTCGGCCCGCTTTCGCTCCCGGTCGGCCTCGCGGTCGTTCTCGGGACGTTCCTCGTGGTCGCCCGGGGCATCGAACAGATCCAGGAGGTGATCTGAGTGGCGGATGACGGTCCCTCTATCCCCGGTTGGATAGATGGTCTCAAGCCTCTGATCGACGATGTCAGTCTTCTCGAGGACTTCGCGAGCTCGCCTCGTCAGTTCGTCGTCGGCGCGGTGCTGACGACGTTCCTCGAGGTCGTGTTCGGCGTCGTCTCGCAGCTGGTCGACATCGTCCTCCTGCTGTTCGGCGGCTCGGAGCCGGGGCGGTTCAACGCGCCCGGCGAGACGCTCGGACTAGCGGACGTGCCGGTCGCGGTCGCTCAGGCACTCGGCGGTGCGGGAGCATCGTTCGGGACGACGATCCTGGATGCGATCCGCGGGCTCAACGCGGCCGTATTCGAGGCGGCTGGGGTGCTCGGACCGTTCACGCCGGTCGTCGTGGCGGCGGTCGTGATCACGGAGGTCGTCGTGGCGATCGTGGTGCTGCGTCGGATCGTGTACATCGTCGCCGACCTGCTGCAGCTCGGAGGGTTGACAGAGTGACACTGAAAGACATCGCGAAGGATCCGCTGACGCAGGTGTCGGCGGGACTTGGCGCGATCGCCGCGGTGCTGAACCCGGAGGTCGTGTGGGCGCTGACGGATGCGCTCATCGCCTCGGGGCCGCAGTTATTCTCGGCGATCTCGGTGGGGGCGCTGACGCTCCCCCAGGTCCTGCCGCCGTCGTCAACGGGAGAGTGGGCGGTCGTCGCGGCCGCTCTCGTCTTCTTGGCGTATCTGGGTCAGCAGATCTGGAGCAACATCGATCGAGAAGTATGAAACGCACACACAGCGGACGATCTGAGTGGAATCGGACACGAACGAACGGAGGTGAACAATGTCGGCGGTGACGCTGGCGCTGGGCGTGCTCGCGGTGGGCGCGCTGGTCTACGTGGTCGGCGTCGAGCGAAGTCGTGACGCGGCTGCACGGGCCGGCTCGGCGGCCTCGTCGGGCGCCGGGGCGGCGTCGCGAGCGGTGTCGACGAGCGCGGCGGCTGGCGTCGCGGGGCTGGGTGTCGGCCTGCAGTTCGGAGACGACCTGATCACTGCGGTCCTTTCCGATCCGGGGTTCGCGTTGGCGGCGGTGACGGGGATCTTCGGCTCGCTCGGGACCGGGGGCTACCTCGGCGACCTGTCGGGGCTGCAGTTCCTGCTGATCGGCGTCGTCGTCTTCGCCGTCGGCTACGCGGCGTTCGGAGGTGAGGAGTAGTGTCGTTCTACTTCCCTGATATCCCGGAAACAACCGGTGGATGGTCTCTCGCAGTTGCTGGTGGACTCATAGGGTTAGTCGTCTTCACGTTCCAGCACTGGTTCGATGCGCCATTCAACGGTCTTGCGATGGTCGTCGGTGCGGCGCTGACTGTGTTCGCGTTCACGGATGCCTACCTGATCGCGGACACTCTCGACGACCGAGAGCGGGCGACGGAGGCGAGTCGATGAGCCGCGGCGCCGCGGTCGTCGCGGTAAGCCTCGCGGTCCTCTGTGTGCTCTCCGCGCTCGGGGCGGCGATGCCCGCTATGGCGGCTGGGGTGCCGGCACAAGTCGAGGGCGGAAGCGGTGAGTTCGACGCGCCCGGACCGTTCGAGATCTCGGAGCTGCGGACGGGTGGGAACCAGCCGGCGGCAGCGCCGCCGTCGGTGCGGTACGTGGGCGACGGCTCGCAGCCCGGAGGAGCGATAGCGCTCCGGCACGTCCCGGCCGGGCCGCTGGAGAACCAGCCGATATTCTTGGAGCGAGGGAAGACACTGAACACCGACGAGGTCGAGCTTTACTCGACGGTGTTCGGCGGGTCGGCGACCGGCGAGTACGAGGCGGTGATCGTCTACTGGTCGGCGGAGTCCCGGACGGTGAACGGGACCACGGTCGAGTACGCAGCCGATCAGGAGGTGCAGCGGGCGACGGTCGACGTCGAGCCGGGGTACGCGTCGGCGCCGATCGCGTTGAACTCGCACTACAACGAGTCGGTGCAAGCGACCATGTGGCTCGAGCGTGACGGTCAGGTCGTCGACGGGGCTCGCTGGCGGTTCACCCACGCGTCGGCGCCAGCGAGCCAGCAGGTACAGATCGAGACGCAGGCTGATGCATGGTGGTACGTGTTCCGGACGGCGATCCTGCCGGGCGTGGCGTCGATCGTGGTCGGGCTGTCGGCGGCGAGAGCGACGCTGAAGCGAGCGGGCCGCGGACCGGGGTACTCACTCGGCACGTACGGGTTCCTGACCGGCGTCGGCGTGCTGCTGGCGATCGCCGGGCTCTACTACGAGCTCGCGGTCGTGGTACAGCACGTCGACATCCTGTTCGGCCTGTCGTTGCTCCCGATCGCGTACGGTGGCGGGCTCCGGATACGTGACCCGACGGAGAACATCGCCTTTGAGCGGAAGGAGCTGACCGAGGCGCTGAACCTGCGCCGCGGTCAGACGCACAAGGAGGCGGACCCGGATGCGGTGCCGGACGGGGGTGCGGAGTCGTCGGCGTCTACGAGCGACCGGATATCGCTCGACGAGGACGGCTACTACGACGAGCTCTTCGAGGACCTGTCGCTCCTCAAGACCATACGGGCGCCGGACGGGAACGGCCGGCTGGTCCCGAGAAAGGGGTTCCGGCCGTTCTTTGCCCGGCTGTTCTCGAGCGCGGCGCGGCTCGATCTCACCGATCTTCGGACGCGGGTGAGTGTGAACGGGTCGGCGAGTCAGAAGGTGTACGTCGACCCGGAGAGCGACCACGCGGTCGACCTCAAGCCCGCGCACCTCCGGCGGCGGATGCCGGTGTGGCATCGGCTCCCGGAGCCGGCTGACGGAGAGAGCCTGTCGCCGGTGACGAGAGGGCTCTACGGGTTGCTCACAGTCGGCGCGCTGGCGTTGCCTCTCATCGGGTGGCAGGCAGGGGCCGCTGTGGCGAACACGCCCGTCGTCGGCGCTGCGGTCGGCGTGGTACTCCTCGCGGTGGAGAGCTACGAGGCGGTCGACGGGTCGATCGACTTCGACCCGGCGCCGCGCCACGACGTCACCGCGGACGCGTCTCTAACGGTCATGCAGTCGGAGCACTCGGACGCGAAGACGCTCGAGGAGTACGAGGAGATCGTCTGGCAGGAGCGGACGTCGACGGCGCTCGAAGCCCGCGAGGTCGACTCGCGGCGCGACGCGAGCATGATCCGGCGGCTCCTCGAGGACGAGGTGAACATGGACCTCGGCGCGACCGGCGTCGACGAGAACGCCGGCTCCGAGCTTGAGGACCGGCCCGTCGACGAGTCGGACCGTCGCGCCGGCCGGCGCGACACGGAGGAGGACGATGTCTAAGAGCGACGACAGCGGTCAGACGCGAACGACCCGTCCCGCGCTCGACGTCCTCGACCGCGACCAGGACCGGCTCTTGTACGCGGGCGACACGCGTCGGAATCCGGCGGTCGAACCGCTCGCGGACGGCTTCTCGACGTACTGGTCGGCGCTAACATGGTACCAAGCGGCGGGGATCCGCACGCTCGGACACGTCGAGCGGGTGATCGAGCCGAAAGAGATCATGCCGCTGTCGACGATCCTCGAGTACCTGTTCGCGACCGACGACTCACCGGAGGGGCGCTACGTCCGGATGCGGACGGTCGAGGAACTAAACGATGCGTGCGACCTCGCGTACAAGCAGTTCCGAGAGCGCGCGAACGAGCGGGTCGAGAACGAGGAGGGCGACAGCTGGAAAGACGTCGACCCGGACTCGGAGCGGAACCCGTTGATGCGCCCGGCGTTCCGCCGGCTCGACCGGAGCCAGGCGGGGGCGCTCATCGCGCTATGGGACGGCTTCGAGGACCGGCGGGCGGTCGGGCGCTGGGTCCGGTCGCTGGCGGCGCCGACGAACGGCGAGACGCCGGACGGGTTCCTGAACGAGATCGTGTCGTCGCCGCCACTCCTCGAGGCGCTCCTGGATAGGGAGTCACGAGACGCGAAGATGACGCGGTACCGGTTCGCGGTCGGCGCGCTCCTGCCACCGTTCCTGTCGGCCGCGCGGACGCTGAACGGCGGCGAGCGGACGGATAGCAGCGGGAAGACACACGAAGCGTGGAACTCATGAGCAAATCATTCAGCAGTCGACAGAAGGAACAGCGCGGCGAGGAGTCGGTGATCGAACGGCTCCACGAGGACTTCGCGCCGTGGGAGAAGTCGCGGCAGGCGCGGTATCACGCCGGCTCGAAGTCGTGGGGACGGCTCGCTCAGTACCACAACGACGGCGAGCGGATCTACAAGGACTTCGAGGACGCGGCGGGGAACAGCCTCAAGCCGTTTCACAAGAAGCTCGAGAGCCTGTCGCGGACGGCACGCCTGAACGGGATGGAGAACGCGCACCCGGTGTACCGGTACCCGAGCTCGTACCTCGACGCGATCATTCACGTCGACGACGCGGAGATGTGGGCGCTCGAGGAGGGGCGGCTCGACGACGACATCATCGCGGAGCAGCCGGCGCCGCGCCGGAAGGTGCTCGAGTGGCTCGCGAAGCCGGAGAACGAGCACGTCCTCGCGGCGATGGGCGACGGCGGGACCGACATCTGGGCGCACTCGAAGCCGGGCGGCGGGAAGACGTCGTTCGCGAACGTCGTCGGCGGGATCCGGATGCCGGAGATCAACAACGAGACGCTGCTGTGGATGCTGACGCTCGACGAGCTCGAGTGTCTCCCGCTCGCGCCGTACATGACCGTCGCGGTGCCGGCGGGGATCGACTACGAGGTCCACGCGAAGCCGCGGAACCCGACGCTGCCGACGACGGAGATCTCGCTGACCGACGTGTTCCGCGACACGATCACGTACAAGAACCCGCGAGACCTCATGACGAAGATCGTCCCGGGCGGGCTCTACGCGGTGCTGCCGGACCCGCTGTTCCGAGGCTGCGAAAAGCAGACGATGGCGACGTACACGCCGGCCCGAGAGGCGGAGAAGCCGGCGGAGGTAACGCCGCTCCGTGACGTTAATTTCGCGTTCATGGACACGAGAGCGAAGGACGACGAGTTCCTCCACCCGACGACGATGGTCCTCGACGAGTTCTCGGACCTGGTCCCGCTGAACCCGGAGGCTGACGAGAACGACCAGAACCGGAAGGTGAAGGGCTACCCGGTCAGCCAAGGGAAGGGACGGAAAAAGAACCTCTCGACGATCCCGCTGTCCCACAGCGTCGCCCGCGTCGACGAGGGGGTTCGGGAGAAGACACGGTGGTTCGTGACGATGCCGAAGCCCCCGCCGCCGTCACCGTCGCTGTCGGGGATCGGGAACGTACCGATCGACAAACACTACGTGAACCGGTTCGCGGACCGGACGGGTCGGGCGGTGATCTGGCGCGACCAGAACTACACGCCGGTCGAGTGGCCAAACCCATACCGGAACTACCGGTTCCGGGGCGAGATCTCGGTGCGATACCCGCGCCGGGAGGAGGCGCTGGATGCGTTGTAGAGCTAGTCAGACCCCGGTATCTGGCTGTTTTGACGGCTACAAACGCCGATATTCGGCGTCGAAACAAACCGGTCCTGCCGAGATCGACCGGTACGCGACTGCTCGCGACCGCGCACAGAGAGGCCCACACGCGCGCGTATCTAAGAGGAGGGGAGGGGGAGGGGGTGAACCATGACTGACGAGACACCAACCGACACCAACGACGAGGAGGAACAGAACCGAGAGCTGATCGCGTGGCTGAAGACGACGCTGGTCGCGCTCGTGGCGCGAGTCCGGTCGGCGGTCGCACAGTCGGTCGAGGAAATCGAGCCGCAGCTCCGCGGGACGCTCGAGCGGCTACACATACCGGCGGGCGCGGTGAAACCGCTCGCACTCGCGGCCGTGCTAGTCGTGGCCGCGGTCGCGATGCCCGCGGCGCCGTTCGCGGGCGATGCGACGAACAACTCCACGGAGGAGGCTGTCTCAGGGACTACTTACGACCCGGTCGACGGGAACGACCTGCGGGACGTGGTGTCGAATAGTCTAGGCGCTGCGACGAGTTCGGCACCGCCAGCACCGAGTGACGTGCGAACGAGCGCGGGCTCACAAACGATGAGCGTGCAAACGGACGTCGTCGACGGTGATCCGGCGATCGTCCTCGAGGACGACCGAACCCACGACGGACGCTGGGTCGCGATCGAGACGGCGTGGTTCCAGGAGCACGTGGGCGAGGTGCCGCAGGTGGCTCGCGTAAAACACGAGAGTAACGGCACGTACTCGACGCCGATCGAGGCGCGCGGCGAACAGGCCGCGTTCTACGTTGAGGAGTTCTCGACGAACACGGTCACGTTCGACGGCGTGCTCTCGGTCTCGGGTGGTCCGGCTGTCGACGGCGACACGATCAGCTACGAGGCGCCGAACGGTGGTTCCGACCTATCGATCGATCTGACGGGCGTCGAGAACACGGCACCGGACTCGGCATCCATGAGTGCGTCGGGATCAGGCACTCTCCCGATCTCCGTCGACGGCAACACGGCTCCCCGCAACGAGAGCGTCACTATTACCGGAGTGAGAGAGACGACCGCAAAATCGACAAGTGACACGTTCACAAGTTCTGGGACGCTTGCCGTCGACACGGGTAACGTCCCCGCTGACAATATTCAACTGTCGGTTGCTGGTGGCGCTAACACCGCCTCAAAGTCTGTTGGTGAGTGGATCTATGACAACGAATACTCGGAGAGCGAGCGAACAAGCGAGACGACCGTTTCAACAGACAGTATAGATACAATTGAGCAAGTGTATATTAACACATATGTTAATCTCGCGGGTCTCGATGATTCTAACATGGAGGTGTATATCGACGGTGAGAAGCAAGGATCCTATACGGTCATAGATGGTGAAAAAGAGAGTATAACGATAGATATTGGCTCTGTTCCTGTAGATAATGATGTGACTGTCAAGTTTTATAACCCGGATTATGGCACGATCAAAATCCAAAGCTACGAGCTGCGGGGGATGTCGCCGGGGACGGTCACGGCGTCGACAGATACGGGGGACTCAGAATCACTCAGTATGGGGGAATCGACCTCGATCCCGCTCAAAAGTAACACCAACGGAGTGACAATTGACGGGATAAGCGGAGGGACTGTTGACGCGTCGCTATCTTATGATAAGGTCATCCAGACACAGAACCCGTCCGTTAGTGTCGGTGGATCGACCGTCTCCGAGTCGGGTGTCATGTCTCCCGGAGATACAAAGACTGGACAGGTGGACCTCTCGACAGGCGCGCAGTCGGCTGACGTATCGGCGTCCGGTCCGGTCGACGTGTCGGCGTCGTGGACAGAGGTGAGCGAGACGCGCGATCCCGTCGTGGAATATAACGGTCAGACGGCGAGCTACTCCGGAACGCTATCGGACGGCGAGACCACCTCGCTTCCGGTGAACGACTCGTGGATCAACGAGGGGACGAACGACCTCTCTGTGTCGCTGCCGTCGGTGTCGAGCGGACCGGTCCCACAGGTGGGCGTCGACGTGACCCACGATGTCTCCGAGAGCCGGACGATCGACTACTCCGCCGAGGCGTTCTCGGAGCGGTACACGACCTCGAAGACGTGGAGCGAGAACACGTCGAACGCGACGCTAAGCGTCCCGTGGGCCTCGTCGAGCGTCGTCTCCGTCCGGGATATTTCGGTGACCTACGAGGACTCGACGGGAGCGACACCGAGTCCGCGGCCGAACCCTACGCACCGCCTCGAAAACGGGTCGGTCGTCGTAGAACTCGGAGACGTGAAAGCTGGATGGACTACCGAGATCTCGGCGGCCGGCTCGAAAGTGCAAGTCGACGGCGCCGACCTCGAGGTCATCAACGCGACGGCAGCTGGCGAGGACCTCGACAGCCGGATCCGACTGAACAGCCCGTCGGACGACGTGTACCTCCGCGTCGGAGAGACCGAACAGGGACAGCAGCTCCACTACCTCGCGAACGCCTCGTGGAGCAACGAGGAAGCGTCGCAGATCAGCGCGGACGGGACGAACGAGATTCGCATCCCGAACGCGCCGGACAACGGCGAGGCACAACTCCGGACGCTTCCGCTCGCGTTCGACGTCGAGACGGGAGCGATCGACGTGGACATTCCGGACGGCCGGCTGAACGAGGGAGAGCCGGTCTACCGTGTCTCGTCGGCTGGCAGTACGGGAGACAGCTACCACGTGACGTTCACCGAGGCGAAGGACGGACAGCCGTACGTCCTCTGGTCGGAGACGCGCGAGATCGTCCTCGACGAGGGCATGGCGTCGAGCCCGCTCACGCTCTCGGCGGAGGACTCCGAGGAGACGCAGGTGATCCAGTTCCGCGAGGACGACGGCACCGTGACGAGTTCCGACGGTGGCGTCGGCGGAGCGATCGCAGGGGCGGCGCCGATGGTGACGACGTCGTCGCCGTTTAGCGGGCTGGGTGGCTTCCTCCCGGGCCCGAGCGTGTTCATCATCGGTCTCGCCGGCCTCGTCGGACTAACGTTCGTGGCACGGCGGACGCAGCTCTTCGACGAGGGCACAGCCTCGGACGCGGTCGCGGACTCGGCAGCGAGTGTAGGCGAGCGCGCCGGTGGGCTTCTGGGCCGCGCGCTGTCAAACGAACTCGTGCTCGCGGGCCTGACGCTCGCGGGTGGCGTGTGGTTGCTCACGTCGGGCGCGTTCACCGAGACGGAGCGGCTGATCATTTCCCTCGGGAGCGTCCCGGTCGCGATGTTCTTGGTCCTACAGCAGTTCGACCAGTTCGACCTCCGGGTGTGGGCTGGCTCGACCGCGGTGGTCGCGGTGCTCGGGATCCAGGCACTCGCGCCGGAGGTGTTCACGACGATCGCCGAGGAGGCGGGGATCGTGATCGTGGCCGGTGCGCTGATCCTCGGGTGGCGAGCGCTGTCGGCGTGGCGCGCGGAGGCGTCGACGCCGGAGACGGTCAACCGGCTGCGGATCTCGACGGAGGACGACGATGACACCTGACGTGCCGCTGTTCATCGGGGAGTTCCTCTCGGAGTACTTCCGCGAGTCGGTGGTGCTCGCGATCCTCGCGGGTGTCGTGCTGCTGCGGTTCCGTCGATACCGCGCGGTGGCGGGAGCCGGCGCGGCGGCGGCGGGGTCAGCGGCGACGGTCGCGGTCGCGGTGGTCGTGACGCTCATCGCGATCGTGGCACTCGGCTACTGGGAGCCGCCGGTCGAAGAGATCATCGCGGACGGGAGCGCTGCGGCTCGCGGTGTCTACGAGTTCATCCTACAGCCTATCGTCGACATCGGCGCGAAGGCTCTCCGTACAGGGACGTCGTAAGGCCACCTGACAACCTTCTTTCTCGGGGTACCTCTCACGGCTATACCGCGCTCTCACGGCCGAGAGGGCGTCCTACGACTGTTCTGTAGGTTCCACGTGCTGTGTGGTGCGGTGCGGTAGGCCGGAGCCGTTCTGGCTCCGGCCGTTATTGTCTTCCCCCTTAGGGGCTACACCCGTAGGGTCCCCTGCTAACCTACCCACGCACCGCAGACGCTCTACTGGCTGTTCTCGCGACGCTCGACACCACGAGAGACACGATCCGCGGATAGGAGTTAACAACCATTATGTTTTAAAATCCACTCTGTTCGCGGGCGTAACTGCGGAAGCGGAATGATCGACGCCGATCGAGCCGCCTGGTCGTCGACGTCGAGGGACAAGAGGCGCGGATCGAGGCCTCAGAACGCGCGAAAGAACAGAGCCGAAGCTACCGACCGCGGCGAACCGAGGCGCGTCGAGCGCCGTTACTCGACCCAGTCTCGCCGATCGGTCCGAACGCGGACCTCGTCACCTTCCAGGTACTCCTTCTCGAGCGCTGTCGCCAGCTGGTGCGGCTCGAGCGTGAGGTCCTGGAAGTACGCCCACTCCGAACGACGTCCGCGATCTCCGTCGCCGGCGTCGTCCTGGTCGTCGCTGTCCTCCTGGTCGTCGTCACCGACCGCGGTCGGGTCCTCGCGCTCCTCGCGGCGCTCGCGTCGAGCCTCCGCGCGGTCCATCATGTCGTCGACCTGGTCGTCCGGGTAGATCCGCCGAAGGATCTCCTCGGCCTCGTCGAGGACGGCGAGGCTCGGGAACACGACCAGCACGGGGTTCCCGACCTTCTCCGCGATCCCGACGTCGACGAGCCGGGACACGTGGTACCGTATCGTCGAGCGGGCGAGCCCGGTCCGCTCCTCGAGCGTGTCGTAGGACGCGCCCGACTCGGTCGCGACCACGCGGAGGATGTCGTACACGGCCTGCGTGTTCGCTTTCAGCGCCTCGCGGTGGATCTCCGTCCCGACGGCCTCGTAGCGCTCCCGGAGCTGTTCACGACGGCCGCCCGGGTGCTTGTACCGGTACTCCGGGCTCGCCGGTCCCGCCTGATAGTCGTCGGCGATCAGCTCGTCGCGACCGACCCCGGCCCACTCTAGGTGCGCCGAGACGACCGACCGCAGCACCGACATGACCTCGTCCCACTCGTCGACATGCGGGAGCGCTCCGTCGCCGTCGACGCCGGCGAACGACGCCTCGAGCTTCGGGTGGTGCGCCGGGTCCTCGCGCGGGAACTCCGCCCACCCCGCGGCCTGGTAGCACTTGAGTTCGATGTCGTAGGACGTCCGCTCGAACCCGAGGAGGTGCCAGCGGTCGGCGTCGAGGAGCGCCTCCAGGTAACCCTCGCGCTGTCGGCGCTGGTGCGCCTCGATCTCGGACTGACCGCCGTAGGCGATCAGCTCCCGAGTCTGATCCAGGACCTCGACGACCTGCCGCTTCCATCCGATGTCGAACCGGTGGTGTGCCTCGGCTTTAGTGAGCCGACGCGAGTCGGCGTTCCGGTCCGCGAGGAGGCGACCGCGGTCGACGTCCAGGACGACCTCGAGGAGGTCGAGCATCCGCCCCTCGACCTCGGCGGCCGTGTCGGCCCACGTCGTCGAACACCGCACGAGCGAGCCCTCGTCGTACTGGAGCGTGAGCGGCTCGCCGTCCTTGTAGTTGAGATCCTCGAACTGCGGGATCACACGGAGCGAACACGCCTTCCCGGTCTTGTAGAGGTCCCCGTCCTCGTCGCGCTCGCGGAGCGTGAGGTCGTACTTGTAGTACGCCGAGTAGTCGTCGCCCGAGCCGGTACCGGCCTTCCAGCGCGACGAGGTGAGCTTCACGACCCACTCTCGCCCGGGCGTCGGCGCGTCGAGCCACGACAGCTCCCGGTGATCGACCTCGGCGGCGATCCCCGGCTCCTCGTCGCGATCTCCGACGAGGTCGTACCACAGCTGGTGAACGGCCGAGTAGAGCGCGAGGTCGCGACCCGCGTCGTTGAAGACGGCTTGAACGGCGGCTCCGTGCGCGGCCGGCTGCGGTGCGACGCGGTCCTCGATCCGCGGGTCCGGGAGCGTGCCGATCCCGGCCTCCGGAGTGGTCGGCGTGTCGATGCTCACGTCGACCCACCCCGGCACTTGTAGCAGACGACGTCTTCGCCGGATGTCTTCCCCCCGCACTCGGGACACTCGTAGTCGCCCTTGTCGAGGTCGACGCCGTCGAACTTTTGCTCGACCGCGCACATCTGACAGACGCCGCTCCGGCGCTGCGTGGGGTGTGGGCACCCCGTCATCGGCCACCTCCCGCGTCGGCCTCGACGAGCTCGAGGACGTTCCACCAAGTGACTCTCTGGCAGGAGTGACACACGTGTTGGAACGAGCCGCTGGAGCGGTCACCGACGATCTCGGCGGTCCGCTTCTCCGAGGTCTTTCCGCACCCCGTACAGCGCGCCGAGAGCAGCGGGCCGACGTGGCCCACGCCGGGCGCGGTGGCCCGTTCACTCGACATCTTCCGCCTCCTCAGTCTCGTCGTCCTCCCGGTCATCTGCCAGTTCGTCGGGGAGGTTCCCGTTCTCCTCCGCGAGCCGGAGTTGTTCCGCGAGCGAACTCGCGTGACCGGGGTCGTCGTCGCTCACGCTGACGCACCCCCGTCTGAGCCCTCGTCGGGACGGTAACGCCGGCCTTCGGAGGTGCCGATCTTGAAATCGTCGGGACGATGCGGGCAGCCGACCAGGTGGCCGTACTCGAGGTCGCCGTTGATGCTGCGGGTACACCGCGCGCCGCAGGTGTCGCAGAAGAACTCGCGGTCCTTCTCGGCGGTGAAGCTCCCGGAGTAGCCGAGGCTCACGCGCCGACACCTCCGGCTACGGACGTGTTTTTCCTCGAATACCTATTACTAAGAAGTGATACGTTAGAGTGAAGACCGCTATGGGGCCGGAGGGATTTGAACCCCCGATCGACTGATATCTCCGGTGCGCCTCGGAACTCCAGAGGGTCGTCAACACGACCGATGATCAGTCGGCCGCTCGGTATATCAGTCTGGAGTGTCGTCCCGGGCGCAAGCCTCTGGAGTCAGTCGCCATGCCTGGCTTGGCCACAGCCCCGCGTGATCTCGCATCAGACCGTTGCCGAAACGCGGATAAAGGGGTTTCGATCGAGGGCGTTCGGGGGACGGCGACGCGCTCCCGGTCCCGCGAATATCGGTCCGCGCCGGCGGCGTGCGGAACGGACGGAGACCGGCGCTACTCCCGGTCGTCGGCGCTCCAGTCGCAGTCCTGGCACTTGTAGCCGGTGACGAACTCGGTCACGCTCGGCATGTACCCGACCGAGATGACGTCGCCGCCGCACTCCGGGCAGTCGCGGTCGGCGTCCGTGATCGACTCGGCCTCCAGCACCGACTCACCTTCGACCAGCTCTGCGAGCTTCTCGGGCGTCACCATCCGCCCCTGAACGACGCGGTTCGACATACCTGCCGTTCGGGGTCGAGTACCTAAACCCCGGCGACACGCGCGGGACGCGGACCGCCGACCGACGCGCGTCGAACGCGCCGGGGCCCGCGGTCGATTATCCCGGAACTACAGCCACGGCGCGCGGGAGTCGTCGTCCGTGAACGGGTCCGGGTCGTCGTCGGTCTCGCGCCCCTCGCCGCCGTTCGCGAGGACTGCGACGTCGTCGTCGACGATGGGGGAGGGCCCCTCTGGCGGCGCGTCGAGCGGGGGATCGCTCGGCGACTCCGCGGGCTCTTCGCCGCCGTCGGTCGGGTCCGCGTCCGACGCGTCCGCCTCGTCGACCGACTCGCCGTCGTCCGGCGCGTCGTCACCGGGCGCGTCACCGTCGGCGGCGCCCGCCACGCCGTCCGAGTTCGGGTCGTACGCGAACAGGGTCGTCACGGCGAGCACCGCGAGCGCGATGGGCGCGTCCGTCTGCATCAAGTCGAACGGGCCGAGCAGGATCGGCAGCGCGAGCACGCCCAGCGCGACCGCGGAACCGAACCGGAACCGGTCGATGTCGACGCGACCGCGGAGGTGCGGCGACAGCAGCGCGATCGACAGCGCGAACCCGACGCCCACGGCGGCGGCCGCGGTCCCGTTGACCACGTACTCGGTCGAGGTCCGCAGCGCGAACCCCGACGGATCGAAGCTCGCGACGAGCCCGAGCCCGATGATCACGCCCGGGCTCGGCAGGTACTCGCCGACCTCCGAGCTGGCGGTCTTGGCGGCGACGGTCAGGATGACGAGCCCGGCGAACCGCTCGAAGACGGGGAGATCGAGGAGTCCTTGGAGCGTCGGCGCGAGTGCGGCCTCGACGGCGGCGATCGGGATGATCACCGCGCCGATCAGCAGGATCGAGGCCGCCATCTCCCGGCGGGAGCCGTCCATCTCCGCGAGGATCACCGCGGCGGTCGCGGAGCCGCCGAAGATGAGGATGCCGGTCTCGACGACGCCCGTCGCGGAACCGAGGACGCCGGCGACAACGAGTGCGGGGAAGATGCCGTCGACGAGCGGCAGGGCCATGACGGTCGCGAGCAGCTTCGTCGCGCTCCCGACCTGCTGTTCGAGCCGCAGGGCGACCGGGTGACGTGACGTGCTCATTTAGGGACGATAGCCCTGACCGGCGGGGTGGCGGTGGGACGCGTGCGACTCGCGATGGTCCGGGGACCGGCACGCGGAGTCCACGCCGCGGGGGGTCCGACGAGCCCATGTAAAGGGTTTGCGCGGATTGCCGGCTGTAAAGCGGACGCCGAGGTCGGCGTTCGGCTGGCCGGCGATGCGCGCGTTCACGGGACTGTCGGAGTCCATACCAGATATACGTGTTTCGGTCGCGTTAAAGGTTGTGTGAGACGTGTCCGCACGACACGAAGGATCGACGACGAACTCCGGACTTCGACGACGATACGTCGACGCTTTCCGATCTTCTCCGATCATCTCTCGGCTTTCGGGTTCTCTCCCTCGGCTACCGGGGTCGGATGGCGGGCTCCGACCGAGGGCGCTCGCGCGAGCGGGCTTGAGCAGATAAAAACCCACGATTGTGTATACAATACGAGTTCGGATGTGATCAACCACCACGTCCGTGCCGTCTCGCAACGCTTTTCATCGGCCGTTCATGACGGATTATATGGCGACAGATTCTGGCCGATTCTCAGCGAAGCTCGAGGTTCCGGAAGCGCTGACGTTCGACGACGTGCTGCTCCGCCCCAAGGAGAGTCGGGTCGAGCCCGACGACGCCGACCTGAGCACGCGGGTGTCGAGGAACGTCGAGCTCACCGTCCCCGTGCTGTCGGCGGCGATGGACACCGTCACCGAGAGCGACCTCGCGATCGCGATGGCCCGCGAAGGCGGCCTCGGCGTCCTCCACCGCAACATGACCGTCGAGGAGACGGCCGCCGAGGTCGAGCGCGTCAAGCGCGCCCACGAGCTCGTCATCCGCCGCGAGAACGTCGTCACCGTCTCGCCGGACGACACCGTCAGCGAGGCGGACGCCGTGATGGAGCGACAGGGCGTCTCCGGCGCCCCCGTCGTCGACGAGGGCGACGCCGTCCTCGGTATCATCTCCGGTACCGACATCCGCCCGTACCTCGAGGTCGGCGAGGACGACGCCGTCCGCGAGGCGATGACCGACGAGGTCATCACCGCCACGGAGGACGTCGAGGCGCGCGCGGCGCTCGAACTGATGTACGACCACAAGATCGAGCGCGTCCCCATCGTGGACGGCGACGAGCGGCTCGTCGGACTGGTGACGATGCAGGGGATCCTCCAGCGCCGCGAGCACGAGGAGGCCGCCCGCGACGACCGCGGCCGGCTGCTGGCCGGGGTCGCCGTCGGCCCCTTCGAGGAGGAGCGCGCCGTCGCCGCCGACGAGGCCGGCGTCGACGTCATCTTCATCGACTGCGCGCACGCCCACAACCTCAACGTGCTCGACTCCGCGGAGGCGATCAAAGCGACCGTTGACGCCGACGTCGTCGTCGGTAACGTGGGGACGCGCGAGGCCGCAGAGGCCGCCGTCGACTTCGCCGACGGGCTGAAGGTCGGCATCGGCCCGGGCTCGATCTGTACGACGCGGGTCGTCAGCGGCGCCGGGATGCCCCAGATGACCGCCGTCGCGGAGGTCGCCGACGTCGCCGCCGAGCACGGCGTGCCCGTGATCGCCGACGGCGGGATCCGGTACTCCGGCGACGCGATCAAGGCGCTCGCGGCCGGCGCGGACGCGGTGATGCTCGGCTCGTACTTCGCCGGCACGGACGAGGCCCCCGGCCGCGTCATCACGATGCAGGGGAAGAAGTACAAGCAGTACCGCGGCATGGGCTCGGTCGGAGCCATGAAGTCCGGCGGCGGCGACCGCTACCTCAAGGAGGAGCAGGAGGACGAGGAGTTCGTCCCCGAGGGCGTCGAGGCGGCGACCCCGTACAAGGGGAGCCTCGCGTCGGAGCTCCACCAGCTCACCGGCGGGATGCGCTCCGGGATGGGATACGTCGGCGCGGAGACCGTCCCCGACCTCCACGAGCGCGCGGAGTTCGTGCGCGTCTCCTCGGCGGGGCAGAGCGAGAGCCACCCGCACGACGTGATGATCACGGACGAGGCGCCGAACTACAGCCCGGACGAGTAGCACGGACGGATACCCCAGACGAGTAACCCGGACGAGTAACTCGAACGGCCGGTTCGGGCGGCCGCGATCGGACCCGACCCCCACGGCGCGACCGATCCCGCTGCGCGTCGAAGAGGTATTTTAATATAGCCAGCGGCGAGACGAAACGTGTGAGCGAACACCCCCTCGCTCCCGTCATCCATGAGTGAGCAACCGCCGCTGGTCCTCGTGGTCGAGGACGAACCCGACTTGGCCGACCTGTACGCCGCTTGGCTCGGCGACGAGTACCGCGTCCGAACCGCGTACGGCGGCCGCGAGGCGCTCGACCAGCTCGACGAGGCCGACGACGAGGTCGACGCGATACTCCTCGACCGTCGGATGCCCGGCCTCTCCGGCGACGAGGTCCTCACCGCCGTCCGCGACCGCGGTATCGACTGTCGGGTCGCGATGGTCACCGCCGTCGAGCCCGACTTCGACATCCTGGAGATGGGGTTCGACGACTACCTCGTCAAGCCCGTCACGAGCGACACGCTTCGTGAGACGGTGGAAGGACTGTTGCGCCGCGGCGAGTACGATACGGAGGTCCAGGAGCTGTTCTCGCTGACCTCGAAGAAGGCGATGCTTGAGTCCGAGAAGAGCGCTAGCGACCTCGCGGACAACGAGGAGTACCAGCGGCTCACGGAGCGGATCGCCGAGCTCCGCGAGCGGGCCGACGAGTCGCGCGACGCGGTCGCGACCGACGACGAGGACTACGAGAAGCTCTTCCAAGACTTCGACACCGACGGGTAGCCCGCGACCGAACCGGGCGAGGGGAACGCCGCCGACTCTTTATCACCGATCGAGCCGAAGCCGTGTTTACATGCGCGTCCGGGACCTGCCGCTGTCTCAGCCCGTCGTCGACCACTTCGCCGAGCGCGGCGTGCGCGAGCTGTACCCGCCGCAGCGCGCGGCGGTCGAGGCGGGCGTCTGCGAGGGCGCCGACGTCGTCGCGGCCGTGCCGACCGCGTCGGGCAAGACGTTTATCGCCCAGATCGCGCTGCTGACGGCGGACGGCCCCGGGCTGTACGTCTGCCCGCTCCGCGCGCTCGCCCGCGAGAAGTACGAGACGTTCGCGGCGCTGCCCGGCGTCGACGTGGGCATCTCCACCGGCGACTTCGACGCCACGGGCGAGGCGCTCGCTGGCAACGACGTGGTGGTCGCCACGAGCGAGAAGGTCGACTCGGCGATCCGGAACGGCGCCTCGTGGGTCGACGAGCTCGCCTGCGTCGTCGTCGACGAGGTCCACCTGCTCGGCGCGAAGCGGCGCGGGCCGACGCTCGAAGTGACGCTGGCGACGCTCCGCCGCCGGAACCCAGAGCTTCAGACGGTGGCGCTGTCGGCGACCGTCGACAACCCCGACGCGATCGCGGACTGGCTCGACGCCGAACTCGTCGAGTCGGAGTGGCGACCGGTCGAACTCCGGACCGGCGTCGCGGTCGGCGGCGAAGTCGCGTTCGACGACGGAACGAGCCTCTCCGTCGACGTCGACTCCATCGCTGACGGAGCCGACGGCGAGGGAGACGAGGGAGGCGACGCAGGCGAGGTGGGCGACGCAGGCGACGCGAACGACCCCACCGAGGTCACGGCCGCGCTGGTCGCCGACGCGGTCGCCGACGGCGGGCAGTGCCTCGCGTTCGTCCGGTCCCGGCGCGAGGCGGTCGACCTCGCGGAGCGGCTCGCTGACGACGGCCTCGCCGCGGAGCTCGGGGTCGAGGACGCGGCCGCCGCGGCGGCCGAGGAGGCCACCGACGTGGACGGCACGCTCACCGGCCGACAGCTCGCGGACTGCCTGCGCGCGGGCGTCGCGTTCCACCACGCGGGGCTCCGCTCGGGCCACCGCGGGGTCGTCGAGTCGGCGTTCCGCGAGCGCGACGTGGCCTGTATCTGCGCCACCCCCACGCTGGCGGCCGGCATCAACGTGCCCGCCCGGCGGGTCGTCGTCCGCGACCAGCGCCGGTACGGCGAGGGCGGCATGTCGTGGATCCCGACGCTGGAGGTCCACCAGATGTGCGGCCGCGCCGGGCGCCCGGGGCTCGACCCGCACGGCGAGGCGGTCCTCGTCGCCGACGCGGACACGCGCGACGAGGTTCACGAGCGGTACGTCGAGGGCGAGCCCGAGGCCGTCGAGTCGCAGCTCGCCGACCCGGCCGCGCTGCGGACGCACGTCCTCGCGGCGGTCGCGACGGGGTTCGCGGCGACCGAGTCGGAGATCCTCGACGTGTTCGAGGGGACGTTCTACGCGCGGGAGACGGGCGCCGGTGGCCTCGCGGATGCGGTCGCCGTCGCGGTCGACGACCTCGTCGCGGCCGGGATGGTCGCCCGGGAGACGGGCGGCGTTGAGGACTACCGGCTCGTCGCGACGGCCGTCGGCGAGACGACCTCGAAGCAGTACGTCCGCCCCGAGACCGGCGAGCGGATCGTCGCCGGCCTCCGGGCGGCGGCCGACGTATCGGACGCGACGACGCTCACGGCCTTCGAGGTGATCTGCGATACGCCGGATATGCAAGACACCTACCTCGGGAACGCCGAGCGCGCCGACGTCTACCAGTTCGCCCGGACGAACGCCGCGCACCTCACCACGGACATGACGGAGCCGGACGACTTCGAGGGGTGGCTGGAGTCGGTGAAGACCGCGCGAATCCTCGACGAGTGGATCGGCGGCGCGACCGTCGAGGAGCTCGTCGAGCGGTATCGGATCGGTCCCGGTGACCTAGACTCGCGCGTGGAGCGCGCCGAGTGGCTGCTGAGCGCAGCCGAGGCGCTCGGGGAGACGATCGGCGTACGCGTCCCGGCGGTGTCGCGGGCGCGGTCGCGGCTGTGAGAAACGGGCGATGAGAAACGGGCGGTGCGGAACCGGCGACGACCGGCGGCGCTTCAGTCGGCCGATCCGACAGCGCGGTGGAACGGGGTCCGGGCGATGGTCTGCCGGAGCTCCGCGAGCGAGTCGCGCCCCACGTCGCTTGCGGCGGACATCACCGCGAACACCTCCTGTCTGGACACCTTCACGCCCGTCTCGGTGAGCGCGTCCTCCGGGCGGCTCCCGAGCTCGCGGAGGGTGCCGACCGCGAGCAGGTACGGGACGGTCCACGCCTCCATCGTGTTGCCGTTCGAGAGCGGCATCGTCTCGAGGTACGCCTGCGCGTCGTCGAGGAACGAGCGGGCGTAGTCGGCGGTGCGGTCGACGACGCGCGCGGACGACTCGCGGTTCTCGGGGTGGACGACGCGCTCCTGGTCGACCCCCTCGGCCTCCAGCCACTCGGCGGGGAGGTAGACGTTGTTCTCCTCGGTGTAGTCGTCGTAGACGTCCTTCGAGACGTTCACGAGCTGGAGGAGGAGTCCGAACTCCTCGGCGGTCTCCCGCAGGCGCTCCGCGCGCTCCTCGCCGATGTCCTCGCGGGTGAGCAGGTTCGTGATGAGGTTGCCGACGGTGCCGGCCGCGTAGTAGCAGTACTGCTCTAACTCCTCGCGGTCGTCGATGCGGAGCCCGCCCTCGGTGGCGTGGCGGTCGACGAACATCGCCATCCCGTCGACCATCTCCAGCACCGGCGGGACGATGGCCGCCTGGGCCTCCGGGTCGAGCTCCTCGAACGTCGCGGCGATGGTCGGCGCCTCGGCGACGACGGTCCAGTCGTCGTCGCGCTCGGCGGGCAGCCACTCGTCGACCGCCTCGCGGAACTGGCCGATGTCGGTCTCGTCGTCCGGGTCGATCGCCCGCCGGTAGGTCCGCAACACGTCGCTCTGGGCGTCCGGCGGGATGTGCCCGGCGTCCTCGACCGTGTCGGCGACGCGGCAGAGGAGGTAGCCGACGCAGATCTGCGAGGCCATCGGTTCCTCTAACACGTCGACCGTCAGCGCGAAGGTCCGCGAGACCCCCTGGACCGCCTCGTGACACCACGCGAGGTCGGCCTCGCCGGGGGCGTGTTCTCGTCCGCTCATTCAGTTGCCAGTGTTTACGGCACAACGCATAAAAAGCCTCGTGGAACGGCGGTCGGGCGTCGTTCCTCGGCCGAGCCGCCGAAATCGCACGACGAAGCGCCCGTCCCCTCCGACGAACCGTCGGCCCGTGTACAACCGTGTGAAAACGGCTAAGTCCGCCCGGCCGAACGCCACGGCATGGAGTTCACGCTCACCGAAGAGCAGCGTCAGATCCGCGACACGGTCGCGGAGTTCGTCGACGAAGAGGTCGTCCCCCGCGCGGCCGAGATAGACGAGACCGACGAGTTCCCCGCGGACCTCGTCGAGGAGATGGCCGACCTCGGCCTCATGGGCATGCCGTTCCCGGTCGAGTACGAGGGCGCCGGGCTCGACTACCACAGCTACGCGATCGGGCTCGAGGAGATCTCCCGCGGCTCGGGCGGGCTCGGCACCGTCGTCGCGGCCCACACCTCCTTGGCCGGTAACATGCTGTACGAGTTCGGGGACGAGGCCCAGAAGGAGGAGTACCTCACCGCCCTGAACACCGCCGAGGACATCGGCGCGTTCGCGCTCTCGGAGGCCGAGGCGGGCTCCGACGTGCCCGCCATGTCGACCACGGCCGAGCGCGACGGCGACGGGTACCTCGTCAACGGCGGGAAGCTCTGGATCTCGAACGGCTCCGTCGCGGACACGGTCACGTTGTTCGCGAAGACCGACCCCGACGCCGGACGGAAGGGCATCTCGTCGTTCGTCGTGCGCCCGGAGGAGGACGACGGGTTCATCGTCGAGGGGACGGAGGACAAGCTCGGCGACAAGGGGTGTCCGACCGCCGAGCTCCGGTTCGACGACATGTGGATCCCGGAGGAGCGCCGGCTCGGCGAGGAGGGCGAGGGGTTCGTCCACGCGCTGAAGACGCTCAACGGCGGCCGGATCACCATCGCGGCCCGGTCGGTCGGGATCGCGCGCGCCGCGCTCGACGAGGCGAAGGACTACGCCCAGCAGCGCGAGCAGTTCGACCGCCCGATCTCGGACTTCCAGGCCATCCAGCACAAGCTCGCGGACATGGACACGAAGGCGCGCGCCGCGGAGCTGCTGATGCACGAGGCCGCCGACCTGAAGATGCGCGACGAGGACTACATCAAGGAGGCCGCGCAGGCGAAGCTGTACGCCTCCGAGATCGCCCGCGAGGTCGCCAACGAGGGGATCCAGATCCACGGCGGCTACGGCTACACCAAGGACTTCCCCGCCGAGCGCTTCTACCGCGACGCGAAGCTCTCGGAGATCTACGAAGGCACGAGCGAGGTCCTGCGCAACACGATCGCTCAGCAGCTGCTCGACGAGTAGCGCCGCCCGCCGCGACGGTCAGGGTCGCGAACTGGGGTCGCCGTTCTCGGGGCCACCGCCGGCGTCGTCAGCGTCCGCCCGTTCGTCCTCGTTGCGGTCGCCGTTGGTTCCGTTTCCGTCGCCGTCGTCTTCTGTCTCGTCTGCGTCGCCTGCTTCGTCGGCCCGGGGTCCGTGCGCCACGTCGGCATCCGACGGGTTCTGGTCGACCGCGTACCCGCCCGTGTCGATCCGCTCCGCGGGCTCCGAGTAGTCGCGGTCGCTCGGCGAGAAGTCCGGACGGACGACGCCGTCGTCGGGTATCTCTGGCTCTTCGTCTGGGGGTTCCTCCGTCGTCGCGCCGTCGGCTTCCGCGTCGACGACCGCGTCCTCGACGGGACCGTCGCTGCCGGTCTGGTCGCCTCCGGTCCGTTCGTCGCCTTCGACGCTCCCTTTCGCTCCGGTCCGTTCGTCGCCTTCGACGCTCCCTTTCGCTCCGGTCCGCTCATCGCGTTCGACGCCCTCGGCGGCTCCGACGCTCCCGTCTCCCTCCGCGTCGTCGTCGATCCACTCGAAGGAGTCTGTCCCTTCGCTCCGCCGCTCCGCGACGGCGGTCGCGAGGCGCTCCGTGAGCGTCTCCTTTAACGCCTCGGCCTCGCCGACCTCGAAGTCGACGGCCGCGGCGTCGCTGCCGGTCAGCGAACTGGTCCCCGCCGTGTCGGCGACGATCGTCGCGACGCCCCACCGGCGCTGGAACACGGTGCGGCTGTCGATCACGTTCTGGATCCGGTAGTACGGGACGACGGCGACCGTCCGGCTCCAGAACCCGTTCCGCGTGAGCAGGTGGTCCTCGCCGACCCAGTAGCCGCGGTGCTTCCACTTCAGGTGCGCCGCGGGCGGCACGGCGAGGAGGAGCGCGGCGACGCCGTACCACGGGAGCGACGGCGAGACGTACCAGTCCACGCCGTACGCGACGGCCGTGAGCACACCGACGATCATCGCGTACCGGATGACGTACCGCCACCGGATCCGCTTGGGCGGCCGGTTGAAATCCGGCGACCCGAACGACTCGATCTCGTGTGCGAGCCGGTAGACGCGGTCGGTCGCGGCGATCGGCACGGCGGACTGGTTGCCGGACTCCGACCCCTGACCGGGGGCGTACCCCGCGGTCTCGATCGAGAGGCTCGCGTAGCCGAGCGCTCGCTTAGCGGGGTTGTCGGTGATCCGCAGCGCCTGGACCTTCTCGGTCGGGATCGACCCGCTGTACCGGCGGAACAGCCCGCGCTCGTAGCGCAGTTCGTCGCCGGCCCGCGAGAGCCGGAACCCGTAGTAGTTCGAGAAGGCGACGCCCGCGCCGATGAGCCACGACGCGATGAACAGCGCCGCGACGCCGACGAACGCCGTCGCGGTGAGCGCGGCGGCCGACGTCTCCGGCAGGAAGCTCGACAGCACCGGGAACGACCCGGAGCTCAGGAAGGCGAGGAGGCCGATCAGGCGCCCGTCGAACGACAGCGCCCCGACCAGCGCCAGCTCGCCGGGCGAGATGGCGAACAGCTCCTCCTCGTCGGGCGCGAACGCGTCGTCGCGGCCGCCCCCGACCGCGTCCGTCGCCGTCCCGTCGCCGGCGTCCTCGGCCCGCGCGCTCGCCGACTTCCGTCGCTGGACCTCGCGCTGGAGCCGCGTCGCCTCCGCGGGCGTGACGAAGCGGATCGACCCCTCCGTGCTGGAGCCGCCGGCGGTCTCCAGATCGACCGCGGCGACGCCGATCGCGCGCTGGAGCACGCCGCGGCTCACGTCGACGTTCTGGATCCGCCGGTACGGGATCTCGCGCTCGCGCCGGGAGATGACGCCGGAGGAGATGTCGAGCGTGTCCTCCGTGAGGACGTACTCGAACCGGCGGTAGTACGCGACCTCGTAGGCGAGCATCACGAGGAGGATCGCGGCCCCGCCGCCGACCGCGAGCGGGAGGCCGAACCCGCCGCTGTTCACGATCACGAACAGCGCGACGGCGGTCCCGGCCGCCTTCTGGAGCGCGCGGTACGGGACCGACTGCGGCGCTAACTTCACACCGCGTCCTCCCCGTCGGCGCGGATCGCCAACCGCTTCAGCTCCTCGCGGAGGTCGCTCGCGCCGTCCGGTGTCAGCCCGGGGATCCGCACGTCCGCGCCGCGCGACCCGGCGGTGTACACCACGCAGGAGGCGAGGCCGACGGTCCGCTCGATCGGGCCGCGGCGGGAGTCGACGTGCTGGATCCGCACCAGCGGTACCGTCGTCCGGACCTGCGTGATCACGCCGCGGTCGAGGTAGATCGCGTCCTCGCGGATCTCGTAGCTCCAGCGGCGGTAGCGGAGCAGCGCGTGCGCGACGGTGAGCGTCAGGACGACGGCCCCGACGGCGACCGGCGCCCACCGCGGGAGGTATTCGAGGTACGCGCCGCCGACGAACGGCGCGGTGACGAGCGCCGAGAGCAGCACCGCGCGGAGGACCCACACGACCTGAACTCGGGGGTGAAGCGTCTGTGTCGTCATCGGCGGTCCCCCGTCGCATGTCCGTGTGTCATGGCCGGCGATTGACGGCCCCGACGTATAAGTCCGGCCGGAAACGGCCGGAGAAAACGGCCGAAAGATCGTGTGAGATATTCTCTTCCGGAGGCGATACTTGCCGAAACCGATATGCCGCGCGGCGGAGTCGTTCCGGCCATGGCCGACGATCCGTTCGAGAACATGCTCGCCCAGATGGACCGCGCCGAGGAGTACGCAGACGTGGACCACGGGGTGTTCGAGCGGCTCAAACACCCGGAGCGCACGCTGAAGGTGACGCTCCCGGTCAGGCTGGAGTCCGGCGAGGTCGAGGTGTTCGAGGGGTACCGCTGTCAGTTCGACAGCGCCCGCGGCCCGTTCAAGGGCGGCGTCCGATTCCACCCCTCGGTCACCCAGCGCGAGGTCGAGGCGCTCGCCGGGTGGATGACCTGGAAGACGGCCCTGGTCGACCTCCCCTACGGCGGCGCGAAGGGCGGCGTGATCTGCGAGCCGAAGGAGCTCACCGACCAGGACCTCGAACGGCTCACGCGGCGGTACACCGAGGGGATCCGTCGGATGATCGGTCCCGAGACCGACGTGCCGGCGCCCGACATGAACACGAACCCGCAGACGATGGCGTGGATGATGGACACCTACTCGATGTACGAGGGCCACTCCATCCCGCAGGTCGTCACGGGCAAACCGCTGGAGATCGGCGGGACGCCCGGCCGCGTGGAAGCCACGGGCCGCGGCGTCTCGCTCGTCACCGAGCGCCTCTTCGAGTACCTCGACCGCGACCTCTCCGACGCGTCCGTCGCGATCCAGGGGTTCGGGAACGTCGGCTCGAACGCGGCCCGGCTCCTCGACGAGTCCGGCGCCAGCGTGGTCGCCACCTCCGACGTGTCGGGCGCGGCGTACGACCCGGACGGCCTCGACGTGGCGGCGCTCGGCGCGCACGTCGACGCCGGCGGGCTGATCGAGGAGTACGTCGCGGGCGAGTACCGGGGGAACGCGGACGGCTCCAGCTGGGACGACCCGGACGCGATCACCAACGCGGAGCTTCTGACCCTCGACGTCGACGTGCTCATCCCCGCCGCCGTCGAGGGCGTGATCACCGCCGACAACGTCGACGACCTCCGGGCGTCGGCCATCGTCGAGGCCGCGAACGGACCCACGACGGTCGCCGCCGACAAGGCGCTCACCGAGCGGGACATCCAGGTCGTGCCGGACATCCTCGCGAACGCGGGCGGCGTCATCGTCTCGTACCTCGAGTGGGTGCAGAACGCACAGGAGTTCTCGTGGCCGCTGGAGACGGTCAACGCCGAACTGGAGCGCCGCATCGGCACCGCGTTCGACGAGACCATCGAGCAGTACGACACGAAGGGCCTTCCCGACCTCCGGACCGCCGCGTACACGCTCGCCTTAGAGCGCACGGCGACGGCCCACGAGTACCGCGGGCTCTTCCCGTAGACGGCGGGCGATAGCGGGACGGTTGCGCGGTTATTTATAAGTAGAACTTCGGTGTCGTTGCCAGATATTTATAAGTGACAGCTGAATCGGTGGCGAACACCGCCAAAGCCCCAGCCGCTCGGTTATAAATCGTTGATTCCGGATCGACGGCGAACACCGCCAAAGCCCCAGCCGCGAGGGCGGCGCACGCTCGCTGCGGTCCTCGTCGCTCACTTCGTTCGCTCCTGCGGTCCTTACGTCGCCTGCGCCGCCCTCGCGGCTGCCCCTTTGAGTCCCGCCTCCCATCGCACGGCACCGCAGCCTCACGCCTCCCCAGCCTCGTCAGTCGCCTCCGCTTCGCTCCGGCGACTGACTCCCTCGCACGGTCGGTTCGCGGCCCTCTGGGCCGCTCACCGGGGCGCGCCGCCGCACCGCTTTTTATAAGCTATCGTCGCACTTGCTCGTGATTATTTAAATACCGTTCGTCAGACCGAGCGAATCCGGTCCGCGCCGACCTCGATCGGCTCCGCGTAGCGGACGATCGGGTCGCCGTCGGGCCGGTCGAACCCGTTCGCCTCGAACAGGGTGTTCGCCCGGAGGTCGACGGTCGCCTCCCGGAGCCGCCACGGGTCGTGAGCGATCCCCCCGCAGTACAGCCGGTTCCCCGCGGCGTAGAACTGGTAGTTCTCGGCGAGAAACGCGTCGAGCGACCCCGGTTCGGCCGCGAACGCCTCACCCGTCGGCTCGTAGGTCGCGTCGAACCGCACGTGAGGAACGCCGGGGTGGGTCCGGCGGCTGGTGAACCGAACGGGGCCGCCCGCGCGCTCCGAGCGATCGGCGGTCTCGGGGCGGGACACGTCCATCGCCGCGCGGTAGTACGGGAGTGCGAACAGCCGCCGCGCGGCCGCGACGCCGATCCGATCGTCCGCGTCGAGGTTGTAGAAGTAGACGCCCGGACCGTCGGGGCCCTCGACGTAGGTCCGGAGGTTGAGCTCCGGGAACGAGAGCCCGACTGGTGCCCCGCGCGGACGGATGTCGTCCATCACGAAGGCGACGACGCTCAGGTACGCGTCGTCTCGATGGGTGGCGACCGAGAGCCGGTCGGGGAGCGTCGCGGAGACGGCGGCGGGATCGACGGGCCAGTGACAGAACAGCGCGTCGCGCCACGTCATCGTCAGCCAGCGCCGCTTGAACATACGATCGGTAGGAGCGCCAGCGAGTTAACCCGCACGCCGGGCGACTCTCCTCGTTCGGCTCCGTCTTCGCTCACGCTGGTTTCTCCGTTCTACCCGCTGCCCCCGTCTTCGGCGTCCTTCCACTCGCCGAGCCCGGACGGGTCGAGGTGGACGTGGACGTCGCCGACGTCCTCCAGCGCGCGCAGGTTCGTGACGAGGGCCGTCTCCACGTCGTGGGCCTCCCGGAGCGTCATCTCGCCGTCGACCTCGACGTGGACCTCGACCTCCAGGTCGGTCCCGTCGTAGAACACGGTGAGGTCGTGGACGCCCTCGACGGCGGGGTTCTCGCGGAGCGCGGCGACGACGCGCTCGCGGTCGCCCGGCGGCGGGGCGGCGCCCACGAGGTAGGTGACGTTCTCGCGGCCGATCTCGATCCCCTGATAGACGACGAGGACGCTGACGAGCGCGCCGGCGATCGGGTCGAGGATCGGGACGTCGAGGAACACGCCGAACACGCCGACGAGCGCCGCGATCGTGGTGTAGATGTCGTTGAGGCAGTCGACCGCGAGCGCGGTGAGCGCCGTCGAGCCGAGATCGGCGTTCACCAGCTCCGTGTACCAGTACAGCAGGTACATGTCCGCCATCGCGAACACCAGCGCGGCGACGAGGAGGAGGCTCTTCCGGGGCGGGCTGTGCGTCCCGAGCAGCCCGAGGACCGACTCGCGCAACAGGAGGAGCCCGAGGACGACGATGGTCGCGCCGACGAGCAGCGCCGTCAGCGGCTCGATCCGCTGGTGGCCGTGCGGGTGCGTCTCGTCGGCGCTCTCGTACCGCGAGCCCCCCCAGACGAACACGACCGCGCTCGCGACGAGGTCGGCGACGGAGTGGGCGGCGTCCGCCACCAGCGCGACGCTGCCGAACGCGAGTCCCACCGCCCCTTCGACGACGATCTTCACCGCGTTGCCGGCGACGTTCACCGCCGCCGCCCGCTGGAACCGAGCGCGGTCGCCGCTCCCGAAGGGGCTCGACATAGAAGCCGATGCGCCCGCGACCCTGTTAAGCGTCTCGCGTCGCGTCGGCGCGCTCCGATCGGCCGACGGCCGCTTCCCTCGCCGACTGCCCGCCGCCGGATCGGCGGGAGACTCCGTCGTAACGCCTAAGACCGAAACGCTCCTCGGCTACGGTAATGAATCACGATCTTTTCGCCCGAGGTGGTCCCGGTGGGCGTCGAAATTAAGGAAACGGAGGTGAGCGACGAGGATTTCGAGGAGATGAAGGGGTTCGTCCGCGACTACCTCGCGGCCAGCGTCGAGGGCGAGGACGACGGCGGACGGATGCGCTGGTACCCGTGGCACTCGGCGTCGTACCGGTTCAACCACATCCTCAACGTCGTCGACCTCGCGACCGAGATCGCCGAGGCCGAGGGCGCCGACGTGGACGTCGTGCGGGTCGCGGCCGTCTTCCACGACGTCGCCAAGCTGGAGGCCGAACAGGACGTCCACGCGGAGGCCGGCGCGCGCGTCACCCGCGAGTACCTCCAGAGCCGCGGCAACTACCCCGAGTCGTTCATCGAGGAGGTGTGCGGTGCCGTGGTCGACCACTCGTACACGGGCGACCTCGACGACGTACCCCTGGAGAGCCGGTGTCTGATCGAGGCCGACGTGCTCGACAAGGTCGGCGCCAACGGCGCCGTCCTCATGCTGTTGCGGATGGGGTACGAGTCGCGCACGCACATGGACGCCGCGAAGATGGTCGACCGCGTGCTCCAGCGCGCCCACGACCACACCGAGCGCGTCGTCTCCGACACGGCCGAGAGCATCGCGCACCAGCGCATCAAGCGCGTGAAGTGGCTCCGCGAGTGGCTCGAAGAGGAGGTCTCCCGGATGGACGCCGAAGGCGTCACCGACCGCTGAGATCGTCACCGAACGGGGACGGCATCACCGCTCCTTACTCGTCCGGACCGGTCGTCTCGACGAGCGGTAGCATCGCCTCCAGGTAGCGGTCGATCCCTCTCCGAGAGTCCTCGACCCACGCCCCGTCGTTCGTCGTCGCCCAGCGGAACATCCCGCCGGTAGCGAACGTCTGGAGCGTCGCGGCCACCTCCGACGCGGCGACGGTCCGCTCGTCCCCCGACACGTCGTCCTCGCCGCCCGACACTTCGGTCGCCGCCTCGCGCACCAGCCGTTCGAGGTACTCGCCGAAGACGCGGTCGCTGCGGTCGAAGTGGTCGCGGTACGCCTCGTCGCTCGCGGCCTGGGAACGGAGCTCGGTCATCACGGTGACGAACCGCTCGTCGGGCGCGTACGCGTCGTCGAGCGACGCGGGGTCGACCGCGGCCGTGAGGTAGCCGTCGAGCTGCTCCCGCGCCGAGCGGTCGAAGGCCTCCTCGGGAGCCACCTCCGGCGCGTCCTCCCCCGCGGCAGCCGCATCCTCGCCCGGCGGCTCCGTGACGGGGCCGTCGGCGACGGACGCCTCGAACTCGTCGAGCAGAAAGCCGAGGAGGTCGATCAGCAGGTCGTCTTTCCCGTCGTAGTGGTGGTACACGAGCGACGGGCTCTTGTCGAACTCGTCGCCGATCCGCTGGATCGTGACGTTCGCGTACCCGTGTTCACAGAGCGCGCGGAACGCCGCGCCGAGGATCGCCTGTCGGGTGTCCGACGGCTCCGCGAACGGGTCGTTCATACGCCGCGTAGACGGGTGCGGTATATATCGCTCCTGATTGAACGTTCATTCAACACGCTTATGCCGCGGGCCCCTGACAGCAACGTATGACTCGACCCGACGCGCCACGGTACGACCGGTCGCGCCGCGCGACCAGACCCTCCCACCGATACGGCGGAGGCGACCGATGAGTCGGTCGACGCGGCTCGCGACCGCCGCGCTCGCCGTCGTCGCGGTTGGAGCGTTGCTCGTCGGCCTCTCGCTCGCCGGCGCCGCGGCCACGAGCGCGGGGACGGCGGACGGCGGCGCCGCGGCGCTCTCCGGAATCGGTGGCCCGGTCGCCGACGGCGCAGTCGCGCAGGCAGGTACCGAATCGGACCCGACTGACAGACAGGTCCGCGGGTCGCCGGTGCTGGAACTGTTCGCCACACAGCGGACGGTGCCGGCGGGCGCGGAGTCCACGGTCAGGATCGACATCGTCAACACCGGCGAGATGGAGATCGGCAACCAGCTGAACTCGCGGGTCACCACCGCGCGCGGGCTCACCCTCGAGATCGACGACGGTGACGTGCCGATCGACGTCGAGGACGGCGAGATCCCGGTCGGCGACGTTTCGACCGCCGCGAGCCCGGTCCCCGTCGAGCTGGACGTGACCGTGCCCGACGACGTGCCCGACGGCAGGTACGAGGTGGAGGCGACCGCCCGCTACCGCTACACCTTCGAGATCATCCCCGAGTTCAACGACCACAAGGACCGGCGCGGCATCGACGATTTCGACCTGACCATCGTGGTCGACGACGGCGCGCGGTTCGCGGTGCTGGAGACCGACACCGACGCGCAGGTCGGTGGGAGCGGCGACGTGACCGTCACGATGGCGAACGTCGGCGACGAGACCGCGCGCGACGCGGTCGTCTCCGGAACGACGACCAGCCCGGGGGTCCGGCTCGGGGCCGGCGAGGGCGGCGGCCAGTCGTTCGTCGGCGACTGGGCGCCCGGCGAGAACCGGACGGTGACGTTCGACTCGTCGGTCGGCGAGGCGTTCGGCGGCGGGGCGTACGCGCTCTCCTCGACCGTCGACTACCGTGACCCGAACGGGATCGACGAGACCGCGGCGCCCGCGCGCGCCGGCGTCGTCCCGATCCGCGAGCAGTCGTTCTCGCTGGAGGACGTCTCCGGCACGCTCGAGGTCGGGTACTCGGGGACGGTCTCCGGCACGATCACGAACGAGGGGCCGCTCGACGTCGAGGACGCGGTCCTTATCGCCGACTCCGGGAGCAACCGCGTGAGCCTCGGCGAGAGCCGGTACGCGCTCCCGACGATCCCGGCCGGCGAGTCGACGAACTTCACCTTTGACGCCGACGTGAGCGGGAGCGCCGACCCCGGCCCGCGGCAGTTCCGGTTCACGACCGAGTACGAGAGCGGCGACGCGACGCTCGCGGCCGAGGAGACCCGCCGCGTCGAGGTGGCGCCCCGCCAGCCCGAGTTCGACCTCGCGGTCGACAACGCCACGATTCCGGCCGGCGAGACCCGGCGGATCAACGCCACGATCACGAACCGTCGCCCGGAGACCCTCTCGTCGATCAACGCCGGGCTCTACGCCGACAGCCCGCTGACGGCGGTCAACGACGAGGCGTTCGTCGACGAGCTCGAACCCGGCGAGTCCGCGAGGATCTGGTTCGAGGTGTCGGCCGCGGGGAGCGCGAGCGTCGAGGAGCACCCGATCGAGCTCGACTTCCGGTACGAGGACGAGCGGGGCAACGACCGCATCTCGGACGTCACGCAGGTCCCGGTCACCGTGACCGCCGCCGCCGACGACGGCGGGACGCCCGTGGGCCTGATCGCCGTCGGCGTCCTCCTCGTCGTCGCCGCGGTCGGCGGCGCGGTCTGGTACCGACGGCGGTGATCGGATGAAGGGACACAGTACCGCCCCGGGTCGACCGACAGGGGCTCACCCGACGGGAGGGTGTCGGACAGCGGGGCGCCGGTGACCGCGGCCGACCGGCTGATCGAGGAGATCGACCGCGTCGTCACGGAGCGGCCGCTGGCGGTCGTCGCGGTGTTCCTCCTCGTCACCGCGGGCTTCGCCGGCGGACTGACCGGGATCGAGACGAGCGCCGGCGCGGACCAGTTCACGCAGGACATCCCCGCCCAGCGGGCGCTCGACGACATCGACGAGGAGTTCGAGACGTCGATCGGCGGCTCCGCCACCTCGGCACAGGTTATCGTCTCCGACGACAACGTCCTCTCCCGCGACGCCTTGGTCCGGACGCTGGAGACCCAACACCGGTTGGAGTCCCGCTCCACGCTCCGGGTCGCGTCGACGTCGAGCCACGCCGACGCGATCGCGCGACAGCTGGACCCGGACGCGGCGAACGCGGCCGAGCGGCGCGACGCCGTGGCCGAGGCGACGCCCGCGGAGCTGCGGACGGCCATCGCCGACGCCGACGCGGCGGGGGCGATCGCGGCGCAGGTGTCCGTCGACTACAACCCCACCGCGCAGGCGGCCGACACCGCGATCGTGGGGATCACCTACGACCTGCCGGACGCGGCGACGACGGCGCGGGTGACGGAGCTGCAGACCCGCAGCGTCGAGGTCGTCGACTCCGTCCCGGGCAACGAGGCGGGCGAGAACGCGATCCTCTTCGGCGACGGCGTCCTCCAGTCGGAGATCACCGCCCTGCTCACCGACACCGCGATCATCGTCTTCCCGGCGGCGCTCATCCTGATCGTCGGGTTCCTGATCTTCGCGTACCGCGACCCGATCGACATGGCGATCGGGATCTCCGCGCTGCTGATCTCGCTGCTCTGGACCTTCGGGTTCATGGGGTACGCCGGGATCCCCTTCTCCGACTCGCTGGTAACCGTCTTCCCGCTGTTGCTCGCGGTCGGGATCGACTTCGGGATCCACATCGTCAACCGCTACCGCGAGGAGCGGGCGACCGGGACCGGGATCGAGGCGTCGATGCGGACCACGACCGACCAGCTGCTCATCGCCTTCCTGCTCGTGACGATCACCACGGTGTTCGGGCTCGTCTCCAACGTGGTGAGCCCGTTCGACCCGAACCGCGACTTCGGGATCGTCGCGGCCGCCGGGATCACGTTCACGCTGGTGATCTTCGGCGTCTTCCTCCCGGCCGCGAAGGTGCTCGCCGACCGCTGGCGCGAGCGGCTCCCGATCCCGGAGTTCGGCACGACCGCGCTCGGATCGGGCGGGTCGCGGCTCGCCCGGGTGCTCCACGTCGGGGTGGACCTCTCCCGGATCGCCCCCGTGGCGGTCGTCGCCCTCCTCCTCGTCGGCGGCGCGGTCGGCGGCGCCTACGGCACCGGCGTGAACACGGAGTTCTCGGAGGAGGCGTTCTTCCCGGACCAGGACCGGCTGGAGACGTACGACGACCTCCCGGAGCCGTTCGCGCCGACTGAGTACACGTTCCTCGACGTGTTGACGCTCTTCGAGGAGGAGTTCGAACAGGACTTCGTGGGGTCGGTGACCCTGTACGTCGACCAGTCGGTCAGAGACGACGACGCCCTGGAGCTGATCGACCGGACGACGCGGAACCCGCCGGACACCTTCGCGACGACCGACGACCGCCGCGCGCAGGCGACGAGTATCGTCACCGTCATCGAGGACCGGGCGGAGCGGGACCCCGAGTTCGCGGCGCTCGTCGAGCGCAACGACCGCCTCGGCAACGGCGTGCCCGACCGGAACGTCGACGAGGTGTACGACGCGCTCCTCGACTCCTCCGCGGAGGGTCGCGCGCGCGGCTACGTGGCCGCCGACCGCGGCAGCGCGCGGATCGACTACACGATCCGCCCGGGCGTCGACAACTCCGAGGCGGTCGCGGACGTGCGCGCGCTCGCAGAGCGTACCCCCCTCGAAGCGGTGCCGACCGGGTCCCTCGTCGTCAACGAGGCGGTGATCGACTTACTGACCGAGTCGGCGATCCGCAGCCTGTTCGCCGCCTTCGGACTCACGGCGCTGTTCCTGGCGCTGTCGTACGCGTACCTCGAAGGGAAGGCCGTCTACGGCCTCCTCAACCTCGTCCCCGTCCTCGTCACGGTCGGGCTGCTCGTCGGGTCGATGCGACTGTTCGAAATTCCGTTGACCCCGATCAACGCCCCGATCCTCTCCGTCTCGATCGGGCTCGGGGTCGACTACACCGTCCACTTCGTCCACCGGTTCGTCGACGAGTACCAGGCGGGGCTCCCGATCGACGAGGCGCTCGACGTCACCATCGCCGGGACGGGCGGCGCGCTCACCGGCAGCATGCTCACCACGGTCTCCGGCCTCGGCGTCCTGTGGCTCGCGGTGATCCCCCTGCTCCGCGACTTCGGCGTCCTGCTCGCGCTGGGCGTGTTCTACGCGTACCTCTGTTCGATCCTGCTCGTCCCGTCGCTCGTCGTCGTGTGGGGCCGGTACGGCGGGATAGTCGGTCTCGGGCTCGACGACGGGCTCCGCGGGTCCGGCGCCGAGGGCGGGCGCTGACCCGAGAGCGACTTCGATCGGACTGCGGACGCGAAAACGAGGCGAGTCAGCCGACTACGCTGAAGACCAGCTGGACGGTGACGAGGACGAGGAACGCGGCGCCGGTCGCGAGGGAGCCGGCGGCGACCCCGTGCGCGTTACCGAGTCCGCGGCTCCGCGTCGCGAAGTAGGCGCCGAGGAAGACGAAGCCGACGAGGAGCAGCCCGACAATCAGGTACGCCACGTTCACCAGCGTCCCGGCGAGCCCCTCAGGGATCCCGAAGCTCCCGACTCCGAGGAGGATGCTCCCGCCGACGAGGACGGTGATGCCGACGAACGAGACCGCCCACACGACCGGCGTCCGGGCGATGTCGCCGAGCGTCCCGACGATCGCTTCGTAGCGTCCGCCGGACTCGTCGCGGCCGGGAGCGACTCGCTTCGCTCCGATTTCGGCGACCGCGACGAACGTGGCGACGACGAGGAGGCCCATCAGCCCCGTACTCAAGAGGGTGAGTGATGTCATGGATATCCGTTATTAGGGGCTCCGTTCGCGCGTACAAATACCCTTCGACGCGCGGGCTCCGTCCGGCTCGACGGTTCTGCGCTCGACGCGCCGACCGACCGGTCGGCGGGATCGCGTCCGCGGCGGGAGACCCGCGTTTCGGCCCTCCGATCGCCCGCCCCGCTACACAAGAGATAAGTGTGCCATCGCTAAGGGTGGTACAAGAGCAGACAGACGAACATGATAGATCCAGTTATCCTACAACAGGGGAGCGACTGGCGCGCACAGGCGGAGGTCTTCGACGAGATCTTCTTCGTCTTCCTCGCGCTCGGTACCCTCGTCGGCACCATCGTCGTGGCGTACACGCTGTGGAACGTGTACAAGTACCGCGACGACGGGAACCGGTCGGACGAGGAGTTCGACGCACCGGTCGTCGGCGAGCTCCCAACGGGACAGGGCGGTCCGAAAGCGAAGAAGCTCTTCCTCTCGTTCGGGTTGAGCGCGATCGTCGTCATCAGCCTCGTCGTGTACGCGTACGGACTCCTCCTCTACGTCGAGCAGGGACCGGACACCGGCGACGAGGGTGACATCGAGATCATGGTCGAGGGGTACCAGTACGGCTGGGCCTACGAGTACCCGAACGGTCACACCGAACGGGAGGCGCTGATCGTGCCGGCCGACCAGCGGATCGACCTCAACATCACGTCGAGAGACGTCTGGCACAACTTCGGCTCGTCGGACTTGCGGATAAAGTCCGACGCCATCCCCGGAGACTACAGCGAGGTGTGGTTCGCTGTGAGCTCCGAGGACGTCGAGGCACAAGGCGGGGAGGCGACCTACCGCGTCGAGTGCTTCGAGTTGTGCGGTGCGGGTCACTCTCAGATGAAGAGCCAGATCACGGTCCTGCCTGAAGATGAGTGGGAAGAGTGGTACGAGAGCACCGGCAACAGCTCCGAGAGCGCGGGCAACAGCTCTAACATCGGGGCGGCCGGCGTCGCCGCGCCCAGCGGGGTGAGCGCATGAGCGGACTCCCGCCGACGACCTCGGTCAAGCGCTGGTTCGTGACGACCAACCACAAGGACATCGGGATCCTCTACACGATCACCGCGCTGTTCTTCCTGCTGTTCGGCGGCGTGATGGCGCTGCTCATCCGCCTCCAGCTGTGGGACCCGACGAGCCAGATCCTCTCCGGGCTGGCGTACAACGAGGCCGTCACCGCCCACGGGCTCATCATGGTGTTCTGGTTCCTCTCGCCGTTCGCGTTCGGCTTCGCGAACTACTTCGTGCCGCTTCAGATCGGCGCGGACGACCTGGCGTTCCCGCGGCTCAACGCCTTATCCTACTGGCTGTACCTGGGTTCGGGGCTCCTGCTCGCGGTGAGCTTCTTCCAGGGCGGCACGCTGTCGGCGGGGTGGACGATATACGCCCCGCTCAACGTGCCGATGTACACGCCGAGCATCGGGTCGACCGGTGCGGTGCTCGCGCTCGCGATGTTCGTCACCGGGACCACGGCGTCGACGGTGAACTTCCTCACGTCCATCCACCACTCCCGCGCGGAGGGGATGGGGATCATGGACATGCCGATGTTCACCTGGTCGATGCTCGCGACCGTGTGGATGATGCTGTTCGCGTTCGCCGCGCTGCTCGCGGTCGGCCTCATCCTCGCCGCCGACCGCGTCCTCGGGAGCGTCTACTTCTCGGCGACCGAAGGCGGCTCCCTCTTGTGGGGCCACCTGTTCTGGTTCTTCGGTCACCCGGAGGTGTACATCGTCTTCTTCCCGGCGCTCGGCGTGATGCTGGAGCTGTTCCAGACGTTCTCCGGGCGTCGCCTCGTCGGCCGGAAGTGGGTGATCATCTCCATCTGCCTGATCTCCGTCCAGTCGTTCCTCGTGTGGATGCACCACATGTTCCTGACGACGATCAACCTGGAGATCAAGACGCTGATGATGGCGACGACCATCGGCATCTCGCTCCCGTTCGACCTGGTCGTCTTCGCGCTGATCTACACGCTGATCAAGGGGCGGATCCAGTTCACGACGCCGTTCCTGTTCGCGTTCGGCGCGCTCCTGCTGTTCATCCTCGGCGGGATTACCGGGGTGTTCCTTGGCGCCATCGTGCTCGACTACGAGTTCCGCGGCACCTACTGGGTGGTCGCGCACTTCCACTACGTGATGTTCGGCGGCGCGACGGCGCTGTTCGGCGGGGCCTACTACTGGTTCCCGAAGATCACGGGGAAGATGTACGACGAGTTCCTCGGGAAGCTCCACTTCGTGATCTTCTTCATCGGGTTCAACGCCGTCTACTTCTCGATGTTCCTCGGCTGGGAGACCCCCCGTCGGGTGTTCGAGTACAACCCCGAGTTCCAGATCTACCACCAGTTCGGGACGATCGGAGCCTTCGTGCTCGGGTTCTCCTTCTTCATCATGTTCTACAACTTCGCGAAGTCCTACGTCTCCGGCGAGCCCGCCGGCGACAACCCGTGGGACTACTCGCGGACCGCGGAGTGGGCGGTCTCCTCGCCCCCGCCGCTTGAGAACTGGCCGAACCGGCCGTCGTACGCCTCCGGCAAGCTGGAGTTCGTGAAAGACTACGTGCCGGACGGCGGACCCGCGATGAAGACGGACGACAACGGCGACGTCGCCACCGACGGCGGCGACAGCCACTCGGCGCACATCTCCGAGTACCCGTACTGGGACAAACATCCGAGCCACGCCAGCATCTGGCCGTTCGCGCTCTCCGTGGCGCTCGGCGTCACGCTGTTCGGCTTCTCCGGCTTCGCGGACGCGGTCACCGTCGAGCTGGGTGAGACGGCCATGCAGAGCAACGTCGTCATCTCCAACGCGATGTACCCGATCGCCATCGTGGCCGGTATGCTCGGGCTCCTCTACACCGGCGTGAAGTGGGGGCTGGAGGACTTCTACGCGCCCCCGTCCGAGTTCGCCGAGCGCTGGCCGTTCAACGGCGTCGAGAAGGTGAAGCTGGGGATGTGGTTCTTCCTGGCCTCGGACGTGATCGTCTTCGGCGCGTTCCTCTCGGCGGCCATCTTCGTCCGCTACAACGCGGGCTGGATGACCTGGTCGCCGCTGACGGAGTCGCTGCCGGGGCTCATCAACACCTTCGTCCTGATCACGTCCTCGTTCACCGTGATCCTCGCGCTGGTCGCGGCCCGCCGGAAGAGCCGGCAGGGCCTCTTGGCGACGCTCGGCGCGACCATCCTGCTCGGGTTCACGTTCATGGCGATCAAGCTGTGGGAGTGGAACCACGAGATCTTCGACCGCGGCGTGACCATCTCCGCGAACGCTCACGGCGACCCGATCCAGGCGTCGATCTACTACGTCACGACCGGGCTCCACGGGATCCACGTGCTGCTCGGCTTAGTGATCGCCATCTTCCTGTTCGTCAGGGCGTACCAGGGTCACTACCTCGACGACGAGCGGCCGATCGAGTACTTCGGCCTCTACTGGCACTTCGTGGACATCGTCTGGGTGTTCATCTTCCCGCTGTTCTACCTCTTCTGAGGCGGTCCGCGGTTCGGTTTTCTTTTCGTCCTCACGCGTCGCCCTCACCCACCGGTTCGGCGCACCACTGACAGAAGTCGTACGTCGGATCGGTCTCCTTGCCGCACTCCGGACAGCGCACGGTCCCGTCGGCGTCCGTCACCTCCGCCGACGGCGCGTTCGGTTCCTCTGCCGTCCCCGCGGACCGCGCGTCCGGTTCCGCTGCGGTCCCGTAGTCGACCGGCTCCCTGCGGTCGGTCGCGCGGGTCGTCTCTCGCTCCCGCTCGTACGCCCGGTTGTTCCGGCGGGCCACGACGTACGCGTCGATCACGCTGGCGCCGACGACCGCGGCGGCGGGGGCGACCTCTCGGACCGCCGGCGGGTCTCCGGCGAACGCGCCAGAGATCGCCGACTCGGGAACGAACACGAACACCGCCGCGGTGACCGCCACGTACCAGCCGAGCGCCCGGGCCCATCTGCGGAGGTAGGCGTGACCGAGTCCGGAGACGACGAGCGCGAGCAGGGCGGCGAGCCAGGGCCGCCGGCGAGTGTACTCTGACATGCGCAGCCGTAGGAGCTCCCGCCCCGAGAAGCTACCTCTCTCGGAGCGTTTATGTGCGGGACGCGCCGAACTCGGGTATGTTCGGCGTTCCGCTCGGCGAGTTCCTCTCCGGGGTCGCGGTCGCGGTGTTCGGCGTCGGCACCTGGGGGATCGGTCTCGGCGTCGCCTACCTCCTCTATCGTCGGTGGCGCGGCGACGGCCCCCGCGACGACGACTGAATCGCCCCGTCGCGTTCCGGTTCGGCCACGCTTTTCACCTCGCTCGTCCGATCCCGCGTATGACAGACACGGCGCTCGTCGTGGGCGGGACGCGATTCATCGGCCGACACACCGTCGAGGAACTGCTGGCACACGACTACGAGGTCGCGATATTCAACCGGGGGAACCACGAGAACCCCTTCGCGGACGACGACCGAGTGACCCACGTCGAGGGGGACCGGAAAGACGAGACCGCGTTACGGGCCGCGAAGCTCTCGGTCGAACCGGACGTGGTGATCGACTGCGTCGCCTACCAGCCCGCCGACGTGGAGACCGCGACGGAGATCTTCGCCGACGTCGACGGCTACGTGTACATCTCGTCGGGCTCCAGCTACGCCGCCGAGGAGATCCCCAAGCGGGAGGGCGAGACGCCGCTGGAGCCGTGTACCGACGAACAGGCGGTCGACGACGACCACGAGACGTACGGCAACCGGAAGGCGGAGGGCGACCGCGCGGTGTTCGCGGCCGCGGAGGCGGGCGTCGCGGCGATGGCCGTCCGCCCGTGTATCGTCTACGGGCCGCACGATTACACGGAGCGGCTCGACTACTGGATCGACCGCGTGCTCACGCACGACCGCGTGGTCGTTCCGGGCGACGGGCAGAACCTCTGGCACCGAGCGTACGTCGAGGACGTCGCGAGCGCGCTGCGGGTCGTCGCCGAGCGCGGCGAGCCGGGCACGGCGTACAACGTCGGCGACCGGCGCGCGCTCACGCTGCGGGAGACGCTGGAGACGATCGCCGACGTCGCGGGGGTCGACTGCGAGTTCGTCACGGCGAGCGACGACGCGCTCGCGGCCGGCGGGCTCGAACCCGACGACTTCACCCTCTACCGCGAGTACCCGCACCTGCTCGACACCTGCGCGCTCGCCGACCTCGGCTGGGAGTCGACGCCGGTCGACGAGGCGATGGCGCGGACCGTCGAGGAACACCGCGAGTCGGACCGCGACGGGAGCGAGTGGGACCCCGGCCGCGAGGCCGAGGAGCGCGTCATCGGCGTGAAGGAGACCCTCTGAGAGCGGAGATCGGGTCGACGATCGCGAGGAGGAGAGCCGCGGCGACGACCGGATCGAGAGCGTCAGTACGCCGCGTCCCACCGCGCCGGCTTCCGGCGGTTCCCGCAGTCGCGACACTCCATTCGGTCCATCGTGTCGATCGCGATGTCCGTCCCTTCGCAGTTGCCACAGAGGTAGCCGTACCGGCGCTCGTGGTCCGGGTCGGCGTACGCGACGTAGAACGGGGCCCGCGAGCCGCGGTCGCTCTCGTCGAACGCGACGTAGACCGTCTCGCCCTCCTCGGTCTGGTAGGTCGCCTCGGAGATGCCCCTGAGCCGGCCGACCTGCTTCCGGAACTCCCGCTCCGCGAACGTCTGGCCGCCGATGTCGACGTCGCGCTCGCCGGCGAGCTCGTACCCCTCGCGTTCGTAAAACTCCGTGCCCGCCTCGTTGTCGGCGAGGACGCGCGCCTCGATGCGGTCCACGTCGGCCGAGCGGAGCGCGGACTCGACCCGTTCGAGGAGGGCGGAGCCGATCCCCTCTCCCCTGCGGTCGGGGTGGACGTGGAGCCAGTCGATCTCACCGACGCGCTCGCGGCGCCCGACGACGTAGCTCTCCGCGAACCCGACGACGACCCCGTCCACGACCGCGACGGGGAACACCGCGTCGTCGTCCTCGACGTCGTCGCCGAGGTCGCCGGCGTTGTACCACTCTTCGACGGCCTCGTCCAACAGCTCCTCGTCGACCGCGTGTCCGTACGACGCCACGAGCGACTTGCGGGCGACCGACCGGACCGCGTCGACGTCGGCGGCGGTTGCTTCACGTAGGTCCATGCGGGTAGATACCACTCCGGCTACAAAAAACTCGGTCGGGATTTCCGTCGCGCGCGGTCGGTGTCGCCCCCTCGGCGCGGACCGGCGCCCCTCAGAGAACGAACGGGCCCTGCTGACGGATCTGTTCCCCGTGCGGCCGTCCCGAGACCGCCACCGCGCGGAGCGACTCGTCGGTGGCGACGTCGACGAGGCGGTCGAGATCGCCAACGACACCGAGTACGGGCTCTCGGGCGCGGTCCACTCCGGCGACCTCGGCACGGCGAAGGCGATCGCGGACCGCATGGAGACCGGTAACGTCCACATCAACGACCAGCCGATCAACGACGAGGCGCACGTCCCGTTCAGCGGGGTCGGCGCGTCCGGCGTCGGCCACTACAACAGCGACGCGTTCCTCTCGGAGATCACCGAGACCAAGTGGATCTCGATCCAGCACGAGCCGCGCGAGTACCCGTTCTGAGCGGGTCTCCCCCGCTGCGCGGCTGCTGACCGAGACGCCTCGGCCGGCTCGTCGCCTCAGACGCTCCACTCCTCCTCGGTGTAACACATCTCCCAGAACGCGTGTTCGAGGCGCGCGCTCCGCAGGAACGCCTCCCGCATCGCGTCCCGCTCGCCCGGGTACGCCTCGCCGTATCGGTCCACGAGCCCGCGCATCCATCCGACCGTCTCGCGGAACTCGTCGCTCGTGTACTTCGCGATGAACGGGGTGTACCGATGCGCCTCGGTCGCGAGCGCCGCCATGTGGTCGGCGACGTCGAGGTACCCCTGTCCGCACGGGTAGACGGCGGCGGCGACCTCCGCGATCGACCCCTCGTGGGCCGTCCGGACGAGGAAGTCGGTGTAGGCGGCACAGGTCGGCGCCTTCTCGACGGCCTCCAGGTCAGCCGGCGAGAGCCCGTAGTCGGCGGCGAACGAACGGTGGAGTTCCATCTCGTCTGCGAGCGTGGCGTGAGCGGTTCCGATGAGTCGCCGCGTCGTCTCCTCGTCGTCGGCCTTCGTCCCCGCGAGCGCGAAGACGCGCGCGTAGTCGAGCAGGTACCGGTAGTCCTGTTTCACCCAGTGGCGGAACGCCGCCTCGTCGAGGCTGCCGTCCGCGAGTTCGACGACGAACGGGTGCTCCTTCTGCGCGTCCCAGATGTCCGATCCCGCGTCGAGGAGTCGGTCGCTGAACGCCATCTCGTTGGCCCCTCGTTCTTGCGACGTGTTATAACTAACTAATATCACTAAGTAATAGCCAGTGTAGTGATCGCTGTCGACGAGCGTATCGGCGGCGAACGGAACGAGACGTGGTCTCCCGGAGTTCGGGAAGTGGAACGCTTCGAGGAAGGAAGTCGGCAGCGGGGTCGGCCGTAGGAACGAGCGTCGTTACGAGATGGAGTACGTTGCGGCCGCCATCAGCAGCATGGTGAGCGCGAGCGCGAGTCCCATCAGGTAGGTGAGCGAGCGGTTCTCCCAGCGGAGGTGCTGGAAGTACGCGACGATGAGCAGCGTCTTGACCGTCGCGATCACCAGCGTCCCGACGATCGCCTGTGTGTACGTGAACTCGATGAACGACGTCTCGAAGAGCGCGAAGTTCATCGTCGCCGCGACGAGGAGGGCGACGTATATCGCCGAATACAGTTTCACGGAGTCGTGCGCCATCTTACACTCCACTTCGTCCGTGCGCTTAAAGAATTAACCATCCGGGGGTGCCCGGTGTCGACGCCGATCGGGCCCGATGCCGGCGTCGAGCGGGGTCACGCCGACGTGTCGGATCCCGAAACGCCTATCCGCGCGACGGCCGGACCCCCGGCCGGTCGCAGTCCGCGATCGGGACCCCACGTGACTCCGCTCGAACCGACGGACGACCTGCTCGAATCGCTGTACGTCGTCAACAAGGTGGCGAAGCAGTTCGCCGACGAGGCCACCGCGGCCTACGAGCGCGGCGATGTCACCGAGAGCAACGTCCGATCGGCGCGGAAGGACGCTCTCTACCGTCTCAAGACCGCGGTCCTCTCCCGTATCGTCGCGTACGACGCCGACCGGGTCACTGGCGAGTACCACGCCATCAACGGCGACGTGTGGCTGTTCCTCACCATCGGCGACTGGCACTTCCACCAGCCGCCGCACGCGATCGGCGGCGAGCTCACCGACGCGATCGCGATCGCGAACTCCCGGGCGAACCCGATCGACGCCCCCTACGAACGCGACTCCGCCGTGAAACGCTCGGACCGGACGCTCGAAGCGGCCCTGTCGCACCTCGCCGAGGTCGGCGCCAACGCCAACGACCACCTCGCTCGACCGACGGTCACCAGCGAGCACGACCGGATCGTCGACGTCCGCTGGTCGTTCCTCTCCTGAACTCCGTCTCGTCGCCACAAAAAGCGATTTCGCGTCCGAACGGCCCGCCGAGAACCCCGCTTAGGCTTCGACGACTTCGATCGCGCCGAGCATCCCGTTCGCCTGGTGGGGCGTACACTGGTACAGCTGGATCCCGGTGTTGTCGAACGACTGCTCGAAGGTGTGGCCCTCCTCGGAGACGGAGTCACCGCTGTCGAAGTCGGACTCGGAGCCCTCGACGGAGGCCACGTTGTGCGCGCCGCCGTTCCCGGTCCACTCCCAGACGACGGTCGTGCTGGAGTCGATGCGGATCGCCGCGGGCGAGAAGGCGAACCCGACATCGCCGGCGCCGACCTCAACGGTCACCTCGTCCTGTCCGGTGAAATCCATGATCGTGCCCTCGTACATCCGGGCGTCCGAGAGGTACTCGTCGATCTCGTCCGGCACGTCCTCGGCTGCGTTGCCGCCGCCGGAGCCGTCGGAGCCGTCGGAGCCGTCGCCGCCGTCACCGCCGTCGCCGCCGCCGGAACAGCCGGCGAGCGTTCCGATGGTCAGCGCGGCGCCGGTTCCGGCGAGATACCGCCGTCTGGACAGGTTATCAGACATCACTTTCCGTAGGGGTTCAAGCCTTACAAACCCCGCGGTGTCTCTTGATTTGTGGGGACGTACGACGGTGTATCACGCCCCCAGACGCCCGACCGGACCGAGTCACGAAGCCCGGGTTTATCGCGCTCCGACGCTTCCCGAGAGACATGCGCGAAGACGCGCTGGCGACCCGGCTCGTCGAGCACTTCGAAGCGACGGTCGACGATCCGGCGATCCGGCTCGAAGAGCCGTACGACGCCGACGGCCGCGAGGGGGTCGTCGACCTGTTCGTCCGGACGCGGACGCCCGAGCCGGTCGACCGCGTGATCGAACTCAAGGCCGACGCCGCGGTCCGCCGCGCCACCGGCGCGAACGAGGTCCTCAGGCAGTACCGTCGGATGGAGCGGTACTTCCACGCCGACGAGCGCCACGCGCTCCGTCCCAAGCTGGGCCGGGACGAGCCGGGCGCCCGCTACCTGCTGTGTTTCGCGCCGACGCCGACCTGCGTCCACCACGTCGCGACGAACCGCACGCTGTACGGCTCCGTCGACCCGGAGGCGCATGCCGGCGACGTCCCCGCCGTCCGCACCGTCGCGTTCCTCACGGGGCTCGACGGCGACCCCGCCGACCTCGGACTGGTCTCCGTCAACGGCGAGGTCCAGTTCGGATCCGAGCCGTTCAAGCGGGCCGTGCCCGACGACTCGCGGCTCGCCGAGAGCTTACGCGGCGTCGACGACGGCCTGATCGAGTTCCCCTGAGGCGGCTCGGGAATGTCTGACCGTCCGATCGCGGGAGATGGCCCTTCAGAGGCCGATTTCGCGCCCGATGACGACGTGTTGGATCTCGCTGGTCCCCTCGCCGATCTCCATCAGCTTCGCGTCGCGGTAGAAGCGCTGCGGCGCGAAATCGGTGGTGTAGCCGTAGCCGCCGAGCGTCTGGACCGCCTCCTCGGCCACCTCGCGGGCGGCCTCGCTGGCGTCGAGCTTCGCAAGCGCGGACTCGCGGGTGACCGACTCGCCGGCGTCGTACTTCGACGCGGCCCGGTGGGTCAGCAGGCGGGCGCGCTCGATCTGGCGGTGCATGTGGACCACCTTGTCGCGGACGGCGTCGAACTTCGATATCGGCTTTCCGAACTGCTCGCGCTCGCCCGAGTACTCCTTGGCGGCCTCGTAGGCGCCCTGCGCGAGGCCCACGGAGAGCGCGGCGATGGAGATCCGCCCGCCGTCGAGCGTCTTCATCGTCTGTGTCCACCCCTCGCCCTCCTCGCCGAGGAGCCGGTCCTCCGGGATCCGCACGTCGTCGAAGGTTATCTCGCAGGTGGGCGAGCTGTTGAGCCCCATCTTCTCCCAGACCGTCGTCACCTCGAACCCGTCGTCGTTCGCCGGGTCGACGATGAACGTCGAGATGCCGTCGTACCCCGCGTCCGGGTCGGTCACCGCCTTCACGAGGATCGAGTTGGCGACGTTCGCGTTCGTGATGAACTGCTTGGTGCCGTTCAGGACGTACTCGCCCGCGTCGGCGTCGAACTCGGCGGTCGTGTCCATGTCGGAGGCGTCCGAGCCGCTGCCCGGCTCCGTGAGCGCCCACGCGCCGATCCCCTCGCCCTCCGCGAGCGGGCGGAGCCACCGCTCCTTCTGTTCGTCGGTGCCGAACAGGTCGATCGGCTTCGCGCCCAGCGAGGTGTGCGCGGCGTACGAGAGCCCGATCCCGCCGGAGACGCGGCCGAGTTCCTCCGTGACCAGGGCGTACATCAGCTGGTCGCCGCCGAGGCCGCCGTACTCCTCGGCGACCGGGACGCCCATCATGTCGAGCTCCGCGAGGGAGTCGAACACCTCCTCGGGGAACCGGTGTTCGTCCTCGATCTCCTGGGCGATGGGTGCGATCTCCGCCTCGCAGAACTCCCGGACGGTGTCGCGTATCATCCGGTGTTCCGCGGGTACCTCGAAGTCCATGGGCAAGAATTGCGACCCGCGGGCATAAACGATGCGAACGACCGTGACAGACCGTCCCGGGGTGGGACCGTCCGCGAGCCGACGACTTATGAGGCGCCGCCGCGTTCCGCCGATATGGAGTTCCGGCAGCTCGTCCGCGGGCGCGTCGACTGGCCCGACATCGAGCGGGTCGCGCGCGAACTGGCGGACCGGTACGACCGCGACGAGATGCGCGTGCGGTTCCTCGACGCGGACAACTGGCTGTCGACGCCGATGGTCGTCGACGACGACCTCTTCGTGAAGGTGATCACCCGGCAGAACACGCTCGTTCACGCGCTGTTCACCACGGGGCGGAACCTCGGTGCGTTCTCCGCGGGCACCGAGGGGTTCTTCGAGCGCCACGAGACCCCCTACGAGATGGCGCGCCACGAGCTGGAGGCGACCCGGCGGGTCCGCGAGCTCGGGGTCAACGCGCCGGAGCCGGTCGAGGCGTTCGAGGTCGACGGCCTCGGCGTGCTCGTGTTGGAGTACCTCCCCGAGTTCCGCACGCTCGGCGAGCTCGACGAGGACGCGGTGGTCGAGCTCGCGCCCGACCTGTTCGAGACGCTCCGGACGGTCCACGACGCCGGGCTCGCGCACGGCGACCTCCGCGCCGAGAACGTCCTCGTCGCGGACGGCGAGCTCTACGTCATCGACGCGACCCGCGTGAGCGACGACGGCCGCGACGCGGCCCGCGCCTACGACCTCGCGAGCGCGCTCGCGGCGCTGGAGCCGCTGATCGGCGCCGCCGACGCGATCGAGGCCGCGCTGACGAGCTACTCGGCCGACGAGCTCCTCGCGGCGCGCCGGTTCCTCGACTTCGTCGCGATCCGCCCCGACCACGACTTCGACGCCGCGGAGCTGACGGGCGAGCTCGAGAAGCGCACGGCGTGAGACGCCGCGAGAAGGCGGACCGACCGGAGACTCAGCCGCCCAGGTACAGCTGCGAGACCTCTTCGTCGTTCAGCAGCTCCTCCGGCGTCCCCTCGAACCGGACGGTCCCCTGATCGAGGACGTAGCCCCGGTCGGAGATGCCGAGCCCCTTCGTCACGTTCTGCTCGACCATGAGGATCGCCGTGTCCATGTCGTTGACCTCTTTGACGTCCTCGAACACGTCGTCGGCGGTGTTCGGTGCGAGCCCCGCCGACGGCTCGTCGATGAGCAGCACGTCGGGCTCCATCACCAGCGCGCGGGCGAACGCGAGCACCTGGCGCTGGCCGCCGGAGAGCGTCTTCGCCTTCGAGCCGCGCTTCTCGTCGATGATCGGGAACCGGTCGTACAGCGTCTCGATGACCTCCTCGAGGCTCCCGTCGCGGGCGACGCCGCCCATCCGGAGGTTCTCGTCGATCGTCAGCGAGCCGAACACGTTGTCGGTCTGCGGGACGTAGCCGATCCCCTCGCGGACGATCTCCTCGGGCGCCATCCCGCCGATGTCGCGGCCGTGGTACTCGACGGTCCCCGTCCACGGGGTCAACATCCCGAACGCGGTCTTGAGCACCGTCGACTTCCCGGCGCCGTTGGGGCCGACGAGACAGACGATCTCGCCCGGGTCGAGCCGGACCGAGCAGTCGTCGAGCACCTGCACCTCGCCGTACCCGCTGTCGACGCCCGACAGCGAGAGCACGGGGTCGGTTCCGCCGTGAGGCCCGTCCGCGGCCCCGGTCGTGTCGTCTGTCATACCGTCGCTCATGTTCCGCCTCCGAGGTACGCGTCGATGACGCGGTCGTCGTTCCGGACGCCCTCCGGCGTCCCCTCCGTCAGGACGTGTCCCTGATCCAGGACGACGATCGGGTCCGCCAGGTCCATCACGAACTCCATGTCGTGTTCGATGAGCAGGAACGTCGTCCCCTGCTCGTTGAGCCGCCGGATCTGGTCTTTGAGCTTCTTGGCCAGCGTCGGGTTCACCCCCGCCACCGGCTCGTCGAGCAGCAGCACCTCCGGCTCGGCGAGCATCGCCCGCGCGAGCTCGACGAGCTTCATCTGGCCGCCGGAGATGTCGGTGGCGGGCTGGGTCGCGAGGTGGTCGATCTCGAAGTCCTCCAGGATCCGCTCCGCCTCGGCGAGGTTCGCCGACTCGCTCTCCGCGACCGTCCCCGGCGAGGTGAAAAGCGTGAGGAACGACTCGCCGGGCTGTTTCCGCGGGCCGACCAGCATCGCCTCGCGGACCGTCATCCCCTCCAGCTTCCGGGGCGTCTGGAACGTCCGGATGAGCCCGTGTTCCGCGACTTGGTACGGCTCCATCCCGGTCACGTCGGTCCCGTTCACCTCCACGGTCCCGCCGTCCGGCTCGTAGAAGCCGGAGATGAGGTTGAAAAGCGTCGACTTCCCGGCGCCGTTCGGGCCGATGAGCCCGGTGATGGTGCCGCGCTCGACCGCGAACGTCGCGTGGTCGGTCGCCGCGAGCCCGCCGAACGACTTCTGGAGGTCGTCGACGCGGAGGACCGCGTCCTCCTTCGGAAGCGCGCCCTCACTCATCGTCACCACCTCCCTTCCGTTCGCGGACGCCGCTGTCCGGCGTCTCGGGCGTTCCGCCACCGCCGACCGCGCTCGGCCAGATCAGCTCCCGCTGCGGCGGGAGCACCCCCTGCGGCCGGTAGCGCATGACGGCGACGATGACGACGCCGATCAACAGCAGTCGCAGCGGCGCGGGGTCGATCGGGAGCGCCACGTCGTTCAGGAAGCGCGTCCCCTCGCGGATCGTGACGATGACGATCCCGCCGAACAGCGCCCCGCGGTTGGAGCCGCTGCCGCCCAAGATCACCGCGACCCACGCGTAGAACGTCGTGATCGGGTCGAGGTCGCCCGGCCCGACGTAGAGGTTCAGGTGCGCGTAGAAGACGCCCGCAAGCGCCATTATCAGGCTGCCGAGGACGAACGACTGCATCTTGAACGAGTAGGTGTTCTTGCCCAGCGCCCGCGCGAGGTCCTCGTCGGAGCGGATCGTGCGCAGCACGCGCCCCCACGGCGACCGGTGCGCGCGCCGGAGGACGAAGTACGCCGCGCCCGCGAACGCGAGCACCAACAGGACGTTCAGCGACGCCTGCCAGAACGCCGTCTCTAAGATCACCGGCGACCCGGGGATCACCTCCAGCCGGAGCCCCGGCATCGCTTCCGGGAACGTCGAGAGCACCGGCCACCCGTCGAAGAAGCCCGGGATGCCGCGCAGCCCCGCGCTCCCGTTCGTCAGCCAGCGCTCGTTTAACACGATCAGCCGCACGACCTCCGCGAGCCCGAGCGACGCGATGGCGAGGTAGTCGGCCCGGAGCCGGAGCGTCGGGATGCCGATGAGCAGCGCGAGCGCGAGCGCGACGACGAGCGCGACGGCGAGCCCGACGAGCGGACTGAAGCCGCCGGCGATCGGCGAGCCGCTCGCGGTCATCAGCGCGGTGCCGTACGCGCCGATGCCGAAGAACGCGGCGACGCTGAAGTTGATCAGTCCCGTGAACCCCCACTGGGCGTTCAGCCCGAAGGACAACAGCGCGTACATCCCCGCCAGCCCGACGAGGAACAGGAAGTACGTCGGACCGAGCGCGCCGGTGAGCATCGCGACGAAGAGGAACAGTACGAACGCGACGCTGACGCCGAGCACCCACCCCTCCGGGCGGGAGAGGTCGGCAAACGCCGCTTTCGGGTCGTCGAGGAGGCTCACGTCGCGCCCTCCCCGGCGATCCCGTTGGGCCGGACCAACAGCACGACGACCATGATCACGAACGCGATCGCGTTCGCGTACTCGATGGTGATCATGTTCTCGATCACGGTCGCGAGCCAGTTCGGACGGATCGGTAGCGCCTCGACCACGTTGGAGAAGAACGGCGTTAGCTGGTTTATCATGCCGATGAGGAACCCGCCCGCCATCGCGCCGTAGACGGAGCCGATCCCGCCGAGGATCACCGCCGCGAAGATCACCAACAGGAGGTTAAACCCCATCCGGGGCGCGAGCTGGTTGAACAGTCCGAGGAACACGCCGCCCGCGCCGGCGAGCCCGGCGCCGATGACCCACGTCCACAGCTTGACCCGCTTCGTCCGGATACCGCTGACCCGCGCGAGGTCGGGGTTGTCCGCCATCGCGCGCATCTTCCGACCGAGGTCGGTGTACTGGAGCAGAACGTGGAGCCCGACGACGAGCGCCACCGCCGACCCGAATATCGCGACGTCGTGGAGCGTTATCCGGACGCCGTACGGCACCAGCGCCTCGATCGGCCGCAGCGGCCGGACGTCGAACCGGGTGAAGTCGGAGCCGAACCGGATCTGGATCACCGCGCGGTAGATGAACGCGATCCCGATCGACGTGATCAGCAGGCCGATCGAGTCGACGTCGAGCGGCTCGTAGATGAGCTTCTCGGTGGCGACCGCCACGACCGCGGCGACGGCGATCCCGACGACCAAGGCCAGGAAGAAGCCGTACGGGAGCCCCAACACCGCGCCGCCGAGCCCGCCGACGGCGCCGAAGGTCACGAGCGCCGAGTACGCGCCGATCGTCATCGTGTCGCCGTGCGCGAAGTTCGCGAAGTCCGCGATGCTGTACACCAGCGACAGCCCGATGCTGCCGAGGACGATGATGCTGCTGAACACCAACCCGTTAGCCAGGTATCCGAGGACGGTCATCGGTCGGGATTAGCCTTCGATGAAGTCGATGCCTTCGTACGCGTGGTCCTGGACCTCCAGGACCTGAAGGAAGCCGACCGGGTCACCGTTCTCGTCGAAGTCGATGGGGCCGCTGACCCCCTGGTAGTCGACGTCGTCCGGGCCGCCGCCGTCCGCGAGGATCTGGCTCGCGGCCTCGAACGAGGTCACCGTCTCGCCCTCCGGGCCGGAGACGCGCCGGACGGTGTCTTGGAGCGCCGCGCCGGTGAACTCGTCCGCGGCCTGGATCGCCAAGGCGGCGTTGATCACGCAGTCGTACGCGTACGCCGCCCACGACGTCGGCTGCCGGCCGTACTCGGACTCGAAGGCGTCCGCGAACGACTGGTAGTTCTCCTCCTCGACGGGCGCCGAGGGGACGACGATCTTCATCCCCTCGATGCTCCCCTCGGGGGTGTTCTCGAGCACGTTGTCGCCGGAGACGGAGTCGGCGCCGTAGAACTGCGCCTCGTACCCCGAGGAGAACACCTCGTTGACCATCGTCGCGAACTCGGCCTGGTAGGTGATGAACAGCCACGCGTCGGCGCCGGAGCTGTTCATCTCCGAGATGACGCCGGAGTACGACTGCTGGTCCTGGTCGTGGGGCGTGTTGTAGACGACCTCGCCCTCGTACGCGTCGACGAACGCGTCCGTGAGGCTCTGGCCGTAGTCGTTGTTGACGTAGGTGATCGCCACCTCGTCGTAGCCGTCGTCGGTGATGAGGTTCGAGAGCGCGAGCGACTGGCTCCGCCCCGACGGCGACATCCGGAGCAGCCCCGGGAACTCGGTGAGGTTGAGCCCGGTGGAGTTCTGGCTCAGCTGAACGACGTCCGTTCCTTCGATGACGCTCTCGTAGATGGCCAGCGAGACGCCGGAGCCGACCGCGCCGATCAGGAACGGCACGCCGTCCTGATTGACGAGCTTCTGGGCGGCGGCGATCCCGCCCTGGTTCTCGCTCTCGGAGTCCTCGACGACGATATCGAGGTCCCGCCCGTTAATGCCGACCTCGTTGACCATCGAGAGGGCGAGGTTGACGCCGCGCTGGTTCCGCTCGCCGAACGCCGACAGCGACCCGGTCTGGGAGTCGACCATCCCGATCTCGTAGGTCTCGGTCGAGTCTCCCCCGTCGTCTCCGTCACCGCCGTCGCTCCCGTCGCCGCCGTCGCTCCCGTCGCCGCCGTCGTCGCCGTCACCGCCGTCGCTCCCGTCGCCGCCGTCGTCGGTCGTGCTGAGACAGCCCGACAGTCCGACGAGTCCCGCACCGCCGGTCAGTTTCAGCAGCGTCCGCCGATCCGTCGTGCCCGTGGTATCCCGTGACATATGTTTCCGATAGTCCCGAGCACATTCGGCTACCTTAACCCCGGCCCGTCCATGGTCGGTGAGCGCGGGGCAGATCGATGAATCGGCCGGTAGTGGCACTGAACGTATTTTATACAAGCATATATTTTTGGAACGATTGGTCGGGTGCCATTATATACCGCTCCGGATCCGCAGTGATCGCATGATCCCGCCCATCGCGAGCAACTTTGTCGCCGGGGAGTCGCCGGAGGCGGCGCTCGCTCACGTCGAGGGGCTCAACGACCGCGGCGTGGCCGGCATCCTGAACCTGCTCGGCGAACACTACGAGGAACGGCCCCCCGCCGACGCCGACGCCGACGCGTACGTCGACCTCGTCGAGGCGATCGCGGAGCGCGGCGTCGACGCCTGCGTCTCCGTCAAATCGAGCCAGATCGGCCTCGACATCGGGGACGACGTCTTCGAGGAGAACCTCGCGCGCATCGTCGAGGCGGCCAACGCGCCGGCGGCGACCGGATCGGCGGAGACCGGAGCGGACGGGACGGGCACCTTCGTCTGGATCGACATGGAGGACCACGAGACCACCGACGTGACGCTCGACGCGTTCGAACGGCACGCGGTCGAGACGGACGGCAACGTCGGCGTCTGCGTGCAGGCGAACTTGAAGCGGACCCGCGATGATCTCGAACGGCTCGCCGACCTCCCGGGGAAGGTCCGACTCGTCAAGGGCGCGTACGATGAGCCGGCCGAGATATCGTATAAAAAGAAGGCGCGCGTCGACGAGTCGTACCGCGACTGCCTCGCGTACATGTTCGAGGCGTTCGACGACGGCGTCGCCGTCGGGAGCCACGACCCCGCGATGATCGAGTACGCGAAGGAGCTGTACGCCGAACACGAGACCACCTACGAGGTCCAGATGCTGACCGGCGTCCGGGAGTCGGCGCAGTTCGAACTCGCCGCCGAAGACGACGTGAAAGTGTACCAGTACATTCCGTACGGGTCCAAGTGGTTCTCCTACTTCTACCGGCGGATCCGAGAGCGCAAGTCGAACGCGCTGTTCGCGCTGCGCGCAATCGTCGGGAACTGAACGACCTGGGTCAGGGACCGGTGAGCGGGCGGTGACCGGCGATCTGAGTAGTAACCCCCGATCGGGCGTCACGATTTCTTAATCAGTGTGTGGTCTTGCGGTCAGCTGTTTATAAGTGATTGACAGACCCACGACGGACACCTCCAGAGCCTCAGCCGCTCGCATATAAATAGCAGACTGGAGATCAGCAGCGACCACCTCCAAAGCCCCAGCCGCGAGGACGCCGTACGCTCGCTGCGGTCCTCGGTTGGTCGCTCGCTTCGCTCGCTCCCGCCCTGCGGTCCTTGCGTCGCCTACGGCGTCCTCGCGGCTGCCCCTTTGAGTCCCGCCCCGCCCAGGATAGCAACCGCGCCTCACCCCTCCCCAGCCTCGTCAGTCGCCTCCGCTTCGCTCCGGCGACTGACTCCCTCGCGCGTGCTGACTCGCGGCCGCCGATGGCGGCCGCTCGCAGGCACGCGCCACCGCGCGTTCATTTAATAAACAATCGCCGCTATCGCTCGCGGGTACTTAAATATCGTACCACGACCGACGCGCTATAACACTCGCTCCGCCGTCGACACCGCCGATCACGGGTCCAGCAGCTTGGACTCCGCCTTCCGAAGATGTTCGAGCAGCGTCGTCTTCGAGACGTCCATGTCGTCGGCGAGCTCGCGCGTCGACGCCTCTCGGGGCCACTCGTAGTAGCCCGCCTCGCGGGCGTGTTCGTACACCTTCCGCTGGGTCGTGGTCAGCGTGTCGAGCCGCTGCTCGCGGGGGGTCCGCCCCGCGTGGCCCGACGACGACATCGACTCCACCGTCACCTCCGCGCCGGCCGCCTCCTGAACCGCGTCGAGCGACTCCCGGATCTCCGTCCGCTCGCCGACGAAACACACCTGCCACTCCTCGCGTCCGCCCTCGATCCGGACCGGCGCGCTGTGGACGAAGCCGTGTTCCAAGAGCGTCGGACACACCATGTCGCCCGGGTCGTACTCCAGGAAGAACTCGCGGACGACGTTGCCCGGAGCGTCCCGAGCGCGCCCGAACCGCTCCTGGAGTTCGAGCAGGTTCCCCGCGCGGTCGGACTCGCGGATCGCGTCGAGCAGCGCCTCGACCTCCTCGTTCGTGTCTCCGAACGCCGTGAACAAGCCGTTCACCGTGTTCGGCGCCTCGCTCTCGGCCCTCGGCGAGTTGTATATGGCGTGTGCTAACACGCCGCCGTCGGTTCTGCCCGTCGCCTCGATCGCCCAGCAGTTCGGATGCCACAGATCGAGCGTGAGCCTGGTTCCGGCCCACTCCACCGCCCCTTTCCCGTCGGTTGTCGACATTGTTCACACGTCGTAAGCAGCGCACCACCAAGACCCTGCCGACCATGGTAGGGTGGGTTATTTGGACGTGCCGACCGGACGTCTCGAACATGGCGCAACCCTACCAGCACTACATCGACGGCGAATGGGTCGACGGCGACGGGTCCGAGACCTTCGAGAGCGAGAACCCCGCGACCGGAGAGACGCTCGGGGAGTTCCGACAGGGAACCCCCGAGGACGTCGACCGCGCGGTCGACGCCGCGGACGCGGCGTTCGAGGAGTGGCGAGAACTGTCGCGTATCCAGCGCGCGGAGTACCTCTGGGACGTGTACCACGAGCTCCGCGACCGGACCGACGAGCTCGGGGAGATCGTCACCAAGGAGTGCGGGAAAGAGATCAGCGAGGGGAAGGCGGACGTGGTCGAGGCCGCGCACATGGTCGAGTGGGCCGCGGGCGACGCCCGGCATCCGAAGGGAGACATCGTCCCCTCGGAGATCCCCTCGAAGGACGCGTACATGCGACGGAAACCGCGCGGCGTCACCGGCTGTATCACGCCGTGGAACTTCCCGGTCGCGATCCCCTACTGGCACATGGCCATCGCGCTGGTCGAGGGGAACACGGTCGTGTTCAAGCCGGCCGAGCAGACGCCGTGGTGCGCGCAGATCATCGCGGAGATGTTCGACGACGCGGGCATCCCCGACGGCGTGTTCAACATGGTACAGGGGTTCGGCGACGCGGGCAACGCGATCGTCGAGAACGACGACGTCGACACCGTCATCTTCACCGGTTCGGCCGAGGTCGGCCACCACATCCAAGAGAAGCTCGGCGGCGTCGCCGGCAAGCGCGCCGCCTGCGAGATGGGCGGCAAGAACGCGATCGTGGTCACCGAGGAGGCGGACCTCGACGTCGCGGTCCACTCCGCGGTGATGTCCTCGTTCAAGACGACCGGTCAGCGCTGCGTCTCCTCCGAGCGCCTGATCGTCCACACGGACGTGTACGACGAGTTCAAAGAGCGGTTCGTGGAGGTCGCGGAGTCGGTCGCGGTCGGCGACCCCCTCGACGAGGACACCTTCATGGGGCCGCTCATCGAGGAGGAACACCGCGAGAAGGTCACCCGGAACAACGAGGCGGCCCGCGAGGAGGGCGTGAACGTGCTCGTCGACCGGACCGAGCTCGACGACGAGGAGATCCCGGACGGCCACGAGGACGGCTACTGGGTCGGTCCGTTCGTCTACGAGGCCGACGCCCACGCCGACCTGACGTGTACTCACGAGGAGGTGTTCGGACCCCACGTCGCGCTCATGGAGTACGACGGCGACATCGAGGAGGCCGTCGAGATCCAGAACGACACCGACTACGGGCTGGCTGGCGCGATCATCTCCGAGGATTACCGACAGATCAACTACTACCGGGACCGCGCCGAGCTGGGGCTGGCGTACGGGAACCTCCCGTGCATCGGCGCCGAGGTCCAGCTCCCCTTCGGCGGCGTGAAGAAGTCCGGCAACGGCTACCCCTCCGCCCGGGAGGCGATCGAGGCCGTCACCGACCGCACCGCGTGGACCCTGAACAACTCGAAGGAGATCGAGATGGCGCAGGGGCTCTCGGCGGACATCAAGACGAAGGACGACTGATCCGTCCGGAATGACGCCCGGTGACGGGCGTCCGAATTCCTTTTACTCCGTCACGCCGCGAACCGCCGCGACCGCCTCTTCCGGCGTCTCCGCCGCCGCGAGCGCGCCGCGCGCCGCGAGCCGCTCGCGCGGGCGCCCGACCGGTTGCGGCTCGGAGGCGGTCTCGATCAGCTCGGCCTCCCGCAGGAGCCGTTTTATCCGCGTGAACGTCGAGGGGCTCCCGAGCCCCGCGTCCTCGCAGGCCCGACGGAGCGCGTGGTCAGAGACGCCCTCGCGGGCGCCGACAGCGTAAGCGCGGACGCGGGTCTCCTCGGAGTCTGGACCCGCGGCTCCGCGCGAATCGGCGTCGACCTCGGCGTCGAGCGCGCGGAGCACCGCCGCGGCGACCGACTCGTCGCACCGCGCCGCGAGCCCCTCGTACACGCGCCGCCGGCTCGGCGTTCGGAGTCGGTACGGCTCGGCCGCCGCGAACGCCGAGGCGTACCGCTCGCGGAGCGAGGCGTCGTCCCCGATCCGGTGCCACCGACTCTCCGCTCCGGTCGCCTCCTCGCTCGTCTCCCCGCCCGCCCCGTCGCGCTCGCTTCCGATCAAGGCGAATCCCGTCTCCGCCCCCGCCAGCACGGGGTTCGGCTGCGGCGTGTCGAGGACCCGGAGGTCGACCGCGTCGGCGTCGAAGAGCGCCGCGAGCCGGCTCGCAGGCCGGAACCCGGCGGTCACGGCGTCGACCGCGGGCTCGCCTGCGAACACGTTCAGCGGCGGGAGACCGGACGGGTGGCGGTCGCCCTCCCCGCCGTCCCCGCGCGCGTCACCGGCAAGCTCCGCGACGCTCGGATCGACGAGCGCCGGGGCGGCCTCGCGGTACGCCTCGAGGACCGCGCGGAGCAGTCGCGGTCCGGGGTCGACGAGGATCGGGTCGGAGAGCGCGCCCAGCGGGAGCGGATCCGGGGTCGAGGGGAGCGCGGGTCCGGTCGCCATCGACCCGTCCTACGGGCGCGACGCATTAAGGGTGCGGGGCGCGGCAGGCGCACGGGACGCGCACGGAACTGCGGGATCGTGACGTGCCGGCTCGCGCGCCTTTTTCACCCGGCGGCCGGAACGGGAACGCGTGCCACCGCTCGACCTGTCGATCGGGCTCGGAACGTCCGGGCTCGACGACCCCGAGACCTGTACCGACACCGTCGCCGCGGCGCTGGACGCCGGCTACCGCCACGTCGACACCGCGCAGATGTACGACAACGAGGCCGCGGTCGGCGAGGGAATCGCCGCGAGCGACGTCGACCGCGACGACGTGGTCGTCGCCACGAAGGTCCACCCCGAGAACCTCGCGCCCGAGGACGTGCGCGAGACGGCGCGGGGGAGCCTGGATCGGCTCGGCCTCGACCGCGTCGACCTCCTGTACGTCCACTGGCCGATCCGGGCGTACGACGCGGAGACCACGCTGCCCGCGTTCGACGAACTCCGCGACGAGGGGGTGACCGACCACGTCGGCGTCTCGAACTTCACGCCCGATCTGCTGCACGAGGCCCGCGAGATCCTCGACGCGCCGATCGCGGCCCACCAAGTCGAGTGTCACCCGCGGTTCCGACAGCCGGAACTGCGCGCCCTCGCCGACGAGTTCGACCACCGGCTCGTGGGCTACTCCCCGCTCGGCCGCGGGGAGATCCTCGACGATCCGGCGATCCTCGAAATCGCCGAGCGGAACGACCTCTCGCCGGCGGTCGTCGCGCCCGCGTGGGCGCTCGACCGCGGGATCGTGCCGATCCCGAAGGGGCGGGGCGACCACCTGCGGGAGAACCTGCGCGCGGTCGACGTCGACCTGCCCGACGAGGACCTCGATGAAATCGATGCGCTCGATCCGGGCGACCGTCAGATCGACCCCGACGGTGCGGCGTGGAACCGCTGACGGGGCGGCCGGCTGACACCGCGATCAGACCGCGTCGAGCCGCGCCCGCAGCTCGGCGTCCGCCCGATCGACCAAGGCATCGAGGGGCTCGTCGAGGTACGGTACCCACTGATCGACGAATCCCGAGCGCCCGAGCATTCTGACGACCTCGTAGACGGGGCGCCGCCGTTCGAACCCCGCGGGAAGCCCCCCGGCGCGCTCGCGGTATCCCTCGCGGAGGGCCGCGGCGAACCGCTCCGGGCCGGTCGAGTCGAACCCGTTGAGCAGCTGGTCCTCCGCGCGCACCAGATCCCGAGCCGGGTCGCCGACGTGGGACAGCTCCCAGTCGATCGCCGCGACGCCCGGGCCGTCGGTAGCGTCCGCCCCGTCCCCTTCGGCCGTCACGAAGAGGTTCGGCTTCGTGACGTCGCCGTGGAGCAGCGCCGCCGGCGCGTCGTCGAGCAGGTCCCGGTTCGCGCGCACGCAGTCGACGACGGCGTCGTAGTGGTCGGCGAGCCGCTCCGAGGTGCCGATCTCGCGCGTCCGCTCGACCGTCGCGAGCAGCACGTCCGTCCACGGTGCGAACTCGATCGCGAGTCCGGTCTGCGCGTCGGGTCCCGCGGTCGCCGCTCCTTCCGCCACGCTCCCGCGCTCCGTCCCCGCGCCGACGATCTCCCCGTGGCTCGCGAACCGGTCGGCGTGGAGCGCGGCGAGCACGCGCCCGACGCGGCGGAGCAGCCGCTCGCGCTCGTCGTCGCTCGCCGCCTCGTAAACGTCCAACAGTCCTCGACCGGGCGCCGGCGCCGTCGCGAGGTACGCCGGGTCGCCGTCCGGATCGGCCGCCAGCACCTCGGGGACCGGGAGTTGGCCGTGCTCCCCGACGTATCGGAGTACGGCGCGTGCCCGGGCGAGCCGGTTGCTCTCGTCGGCGAGCGCGACCTTGAGGAACGCTCGCTCACCGTCGGCGAAGACGACGCCGACCGTCTCGTTGGCGCCGTTCCAGGATGGGCCGACGCCGGTCAGTCGGTCGACCTCGCGGTCAGGAAACGCCGCGGCGAGCGCGCGGTCGATCGGTTCCGATCCGGGCCCGTCCATGCGTGCTCGTCCGAGTCGGCCGATGTTAAGATTGTTGTCAGGGTTGGACGAAATCGAGCAAGAACCACGGTAGCACGCTTCAGAACTCCGAAACGAGATAATTACCAACAAGGTCATACGTGTTGGGGAATCAGACTAATCCAGTGAACGACGGGGCATCCGGGGGGCGCATCGAATTCGAGGTCGACGGGACGACGCTCACCGTCCGGGACGTGATCGAGGGCGAGGAGATGGAGTTCCGTGTCGACCGCGAGCCGGATCTCTCATCGGCGCTCCCCGAACTGTTTCCGTCTCCGGTCGACGATGCGGTCAGTTTTGAGACGGAGTCGCTGGTGATACCCGACTACGCGTCGATCGTCTTCCGGGACGTTAACGGTGACCACGTCGCCAGACACAGCGATTCGATAGAACTCGAACGCGGCTCGTACTGTATCGAAGTGAACGGGGTGACGAAGACACTCATCCGCGTGACGGACGTCGAAATCGCAGCGACCGGCGACGGAGATCCCGGCCCGATCACTATCTCGTTCGACCGCCCCCGGACTGTCTCGGTCGGTGCGCGCTCGTTCCACACGCGCCCCGAGGCGACGATCACCGTCCCCGACGACCCGGTAGCTCTAACCGAGGTCGTGTCGCTGCTCGGATCGTCGATCAAGGAGTTCTCCCCGGAACGGTCGTGGCCCACCTTGCGCGGTTATCCGCCTCGGATCGAGCGCGGTGACTCTCTCGACGTTCCGAGCCCGCTGTCGGTGCCCGACACGGGCGTCGAGGTAGTCGTCCGACCGACGTACGCCGACGTGTACCGGCTCTCGACGCTGTCGTACTACCTCGGGGCTCGAATGGTGACGGGCGACGCCCCGGCGATCCGACTGGATACGGGGTACGAGGAACGGCTGCCGATAGAGGGGGAAGCGCTCGAAGAGCGGGTCACGGAACTGTTCCGAACGTGGTTCTTCCTCGACACGCTCGCGCGGACGGAGGGGTACGTCCCGTCGGACCGGTACGAGTACGACGCGGTCGGTCCCGATCTCCCCTTCTATCCGCCGAACCTCGCCGACCAATCCATGAGCGAGCGGCTGATGGAGTACCTAGAGGTCGATCCCGAGACGGTCGAACCTCATCTGCCGGCGTGGCCAACGGAGGCGGTCCTCCGGCCTGTCTCCGCGTCCGCGGAACTGCTGCCGCACCTCGCTCACGTCCTCGCGCCGGTCCGCGTCCGGGGCGACGCCGATCCCTCCGCGTCGGACGCGCCAGTGGGGATCGCGACGTCGCCTCAGGCGGCAGCGGATCTGTCCGCCTTCGGCCCTTCGAACACCTCATCGGGACCGGGAAAGACGGCCCCCTCTCGTTCGAGTCGGGTTCCGTCTCCGGACGCGGACCCGATTCCTGCGGGCGCATCCGTGATATCCCCCGACGCGTACGAGAACCGACTTCGGAGACAGATCCCAGAGCGCGGCACCCTCTCGGTCGCGTTCCTCTTCGAGGACGAGAAACGTGCCCGATCCGTTCGGGGGTCGATGGTCGAACCCGCGGAACTCGACGGGATCGGGTCGCTAGACGTGATCGGTTCGCCGTCTCGCGACGCGGTCGTCGAGACGCTGTCCGACCCCGACCTCGACATCGTCTTCTGCGGGGCTTCGGTGACCGCCGGCATCACTGAGGCCGACGGTTCGCTCCGTCTCAACGGACGGGACGAGGCACCGAAACTGAACGTGTTCGAGGGAACGAGGAACACCGCCGCCGGCGTCGATGCGGTCGAGCGTGGGGGAGCGGGGGCGATTCACCTCAGCGACAGCGTGTCCCCGGAGCGACTCCGGACCATGATCGGACTCCTCACCGGGGGCTCCCCGATCGGAGTCGCGACTCAACTGAGCCTTCGAGACGGACCCGTGACTGCCCGCTACGTCGGTGACCCGTCGACCGCGGTCGCCGTCGATCGTGGACTTCCGACTCAACTGTATTCCTGCCACTCACAGGCGGACGATACCTACCGCGTGGGCTGCCGGTCGTTCCTCTCGACCGAAGGGCTAATCGGGGGCGAGTACCGGTTCACCGGGGTTTTCATCGACCGGAAATCGTTCCTGATCGGAACGAGCGTGGAGGCCGGGACTACTGACGCTTCAGGGGTTCTCGAGATACACAGCGAGAAGTCACCCGTCCTTGAGTTCTCGGACGAACTCGTCCTCTGGAGCGACGATCTCTCCCCGGATGAGATCACTGCGATGGCCCGAAGCCGACGGTCAGACGTCAGATCAACCGAATCCGCGTGCAAAACGAGTCCGGAGGATTGAGAGGCCGTACTCTCGGGATCTCGTTTCCGCCGACATTTTTTATTCCCCGGCTGACCAACCGCCGCGTATGCCCCAGATCCACCTCGACGAGGAGACGGTCGAGCGGCTGGACGCGCTCCGGGTCGATGACGAGGAGTACGACGAGATCGTCAACGAACTCATCAGCATCTATGAGGCGGAGGAGCTGACGCTGTTTCGCGGCAGCGACATGAAGTAACGACGGGGGACAATCCGCGCCGGTGTCCTCGGCCTACTCCTGATACGCGACGCGGACCTGCTCCCACTTCCCGACCTCCTCGAGGTGCGCCTGTAGCTCGTCGGCGTACTCCTGAACCAGCCGCTCTGCGGCCTCCAGCTCCTCGTCCGAGGGACCGCCGGATCCGCCCCCGCCGCCGAGCCCGAGCGCGCCTTTGATCGAGTCGACCACGCCGCCGCCCGACCCGCCGGTGTCGCCGGAGCCGCCGGGGGCGCCGCCCATCCCAGCCATCTGCGACCGGAGGTTCTCCAGTTCGGGCATGATCGCGGGGAGGCTCGACGTGTCCGCGACGACGCGCGCCGCCTCGGCGTCGTCGGCGTTCTCGATCTCGAACTCGGTCGCCGTCATGATTAGTCCCCACTCCTGGCTGGAGAAGCGCGACGCGGCGACGCGCTCGTTGAACTGGTTGTCGACGGTCATCCGCTCGCCGACGATGGCGTCGGTCCACTCGCTCATACGCCTCCGTTCGCCGGTCGCGGTGAAAAGTCCGTCCCCCTGCGGCGAGCCGCGTCCGCGGTCGCCCGGACCGCGCCCGAGCCAAGCCCGGGCCGCGCCCGAGCCGAGCCCGTTACCACCGTCGCAGGTCCTCGAACGCGCCGCCCGCGAGCCCCGGACCGGTCGGGACCGCGATCTGCCCGTCCACGACCGGACAGGGATCGGGCGCCAGGTCCTCGTCGAGCAGCGACCCGGTCGCGAGCCCGCACGGGGAGACGTCGGGGATCGCGGCCGCGACGTGGACGGCGGCCGTCCGCGCGACGACGGCGTCGATCGTGGTGGTGACGACCGGGTCGACGCCGGCCGACCGCGCCCGCAGCGCGACCGCGAGCGCGCGGTCGGGCCCGCCGAGCGCCATCGGCTTGAGCACGACCGCGTCGGCGGCGCCCGCGTCGAGCACTGCGTCGATCCCGCGTCCGGCGACCGACTCGTCGGCCGCGATCGGGACTCCGTCGCTCGGTCGTCCGGGACGGTCACCCTCGCGAAGCGCCGCCAGCCCGTCGAGGTCGTCCGCCGGGAGCGGCTGCTCGACGTACGCGAGGTCGAAGTCGGCCAGCGCGTCGAGCGCGCGCCGCGCCGTCTCACGGTCCCACGCGCCGTTGGCGTCGGCGCGGAGCGCAACGGCGTCACCGACGGCCTCGCGGACCGCGCGGACGCGTTCGACGTCGGCGTCGACGTCGCGGGCGCCGACCTTCAGCTTGAGGCAGTCGAACCCCTCGTCGACCGCCCGCTTCGCCTCGGCAGCGGTCTCGCCCGGCGACCCGTCCCCGACGGTCGCGTTCACCGGAACTGCGTCCGCGGGCGTCGCGGTTACACCGGCCTCGTCCGCGAGCCGGTCCGCGAGCCGCGCTTCCGCGTCGCGGGCGGCGGCGTCGGCGAGCGCGAGGGAGACGCCGTGTCGCGCGGCCGGCGTCGACGCCGCGTCCGGCATCGATCCGAGAATCGCTCGGCCGTCGAGTTCGTCGAGCGCCGCCGCGCAGGCCTCGCGCGACTCCGTCCAGCCCGGGAGCGGGGTCGCCTCCCCGAGGCCGACCGCGCCGTCCTCGTCGCTCCCCGCGCCGTCTCCGTCGCTCCCCGCGCCGTCCCCGTCGCTCCCCGCGCCGTCCCCGTCGCTCCCGCGTTCGACCGCGATCAGGAACCCCTCTCGCCGGCGGATCGCTCCGCGGGCGGTGCCGAGCGGGCGGGTCAGGTCGAGTGCGAACGACCGGCGTCGCATCGCGTGAACCGGGCCCTGGCCACGGGGGTCGTCGGCGGTCACACCGCGAGGCCGACGGCGAACGCGGCGGCGTACGCCGCGAGCAGTTTGCCGGTCGATTCGAGCGCGGGGTTGAGCGCCTCGCCGGACGTCTCGGTCAGCACCGTCCGCGCGACGACCGCGGCCAGCGGGAGCGTGACGAGCGGGAGCAGCGTCGCGAGGCCCTCGCCGCGCGCGACGAACCACAGCGGGGCGAGGTAGGCGACGGCGAGCATCGCGAGGTACTCGGCGCGGGCGAAGCGGTAGCCGAACCGGACGGCGAGCGTGCGCTTGCCCGTCGCGGCGTCCTCCTCGCGGTCGCGGAGGTTGTTGACGACGAGGATGTTCGTCGACAGGCCGGCGATCGGGAGGCTCGCGACGACCGCCGCGACCGTGACCGTCCCGCCTGGCACTCCGAGCGGGAACCACCCGGAGAGGAGCGCGGCGGCCTGGACGTAGTACGTCCCCGTCACCGCGATCACGCCGAAGAAGACGAACACGAAGAGGTCGCCGAGACCGTGGTAGCCGAGCGGGTACGGCCCGCCGGTGTAGGCGATCCCGGCCGCGACGGAGGCGAGCCCGATCACGAGGATCGGGACGCCGCCGACGGCGACGAGGTAGGTCCCCACGAGGATCGCGGCCGCGAAGGTGAGCCACATCGCCCGCTTCACCTCGGCCGGCTCGATGAGGCCGCTGGCGACGACGCGCGTGAACCCCTCTCGGTCGTCGGTGTCGGCGCCCTGGATCGCGTCGTAGTAGTCGTTCGCGAAGTTCGTGCCGACCTGGATCAGCGCCGCGCCGACGAGCGCCGCGAGCGCGGGCAGCGGGGCGAACACCCCGTCCGCGAGCGCCAGCCCGACGCCGACGATCACCGGTGCGGCCGCGGCAGGGAGCGTCTGGGGACGCGCGGCCATCACCCACGCCCGCCGGCGGGTCACCTCGGTACTCATTGTCGCAAGTTGGTGCGTGGCGTCCCTTAACCTTGCCATCGCGGATCGGTGCGACACCGCGCCGCCGGCGCCACGGAACGGGCCCGACCGGCCGCGTCGATACCGGTCGCGGCCAGCGACGTACCGGCCGCGGCCAACGACGTACCGATCGCGGCGAACGATACCGAGTCGCGTACACCTATCCCCCGCGGGCGCGACCGCTCGCCATGGCCCGCGTTCCCTACGCCGAGGCGACGGACGTGCCGGACGAGTACGAGGACCTCCTGGAGTCGTCGCTCCAGGGCAAACCGCTCCACGTGTACCAGTCGATCGGCAACAACCCCGAGGTGTTGGCGGGGCTCCGGTCGTTCCTCGGGTCGCTGTGGACCGACAGCGGCCTCACGGACCGGGAGCGCGAACTCGTCATCCTGGCGGTCACCAGCGAGACCGGGAACCGCTACGAGTGGCACCAGCACGTCAACATCGCCCGCGGCGTCGGGATCGACGACGACGAGATCGCGGCGCTCGGGAGCGGGAACCGATCGCCCTTCGGCGACGAGGAGACGACCCTGATCGCGTACGCGCTGGCGGTCGTCCGCGGCGAGGTCGACGCGATCGCGCACGACGAGGTCGCGGCGCTGTACGACGACGAGACGGTCGTCGGTATCGCCGCGGCCGCACGGGGGTACGACGCGCTCGGCGGGATGATCGACGCGTTCGACCTCGAACTGGAGCCGGGGACGGAGTTCCACGGCTGGGATCCCCGATAGCGACCGACAGATTCGACAGGGATCGGCCCCTACCAAGCGTATGACCGACACGGAGACAGTGACGGCGAACGGCGTCGCGGCCCGCTACGAGGAGACGGGCGGCGAACGCTTGCTCACCTTCTCGCGAGACGGCCGCGAAGCGACAGTTGCGCAGAACGCCGAGGGGTACGCCATGCTGAAGGTCCGGTCCGGCCCCGACGGCGACGAGCTGGAGCGGTACTACGGGTTCGACATGGCGCTCGACCACGCCGCGGAGCTCCTCGGCGTCGCGGTCCCCGACCTCCCGGTGCCGGACGCCGCCGCCGACATGGGGATGTAGCCGCGGCAGCGGACCGATCGGGCGGCGCGGGCGCCGTTTCTCCCTCGCGTCGGCGCCGGCGACGCGAACAACCAGCAACATGATCCGGCACCCGGAACGCGAGCCGAACCCCTTCGCCGGTGCGTGAGGCCGGCCTCGAAACGCGCGGCGGGCCGTCAGGCGCCGTGAGGCGTCGGTCGATGCCCCTGTGAATCGTACCCGTTGGTGAAATTAAATAACCTTGGAACATCATAGCCGTAGCTGAATATTCTCCATAGCCATATCTCCTTATGAATGGCACCGGTACGGAGAGTCACGATGGAGCGAAGACAATTCCTGCGCGGTACCGGCGCGGCGATCGGCGGCTCGCTCGTCGCCGGCTGCGTCGGGGGCGGGAGCGAATCGGGGACGGTGACGGTCGACTACGCGTACTACAACCCGGTCAGTCTCGTGTTGCGCGAGAAGGGCTGGCTCGGGGAGGCGTTCGCCGACACCGGCACCGACGTCGAGTGGGTGTTGAGCCTCGGGAGCAACCAGGCGAACGAGTACGCGCAGAGCGGGGAGGCCGACGTCTCCTCGACCGCCGGTATCGCGGCGCTGATGGCCCGCACGAACGGCGTCCCGATCACGACGCCGTACGTCTACTCGGAGCCGGAGTGGACGGCGCTCGTCACCTTCGAGGAGACCGGGATCGAGTCGGTCGCGGACCTCGAGGGGAAGCGGGTCGCCGCGACCCGCGGGACCGACCCGTACTTCTTCCTGCTTCAGGCGCTGGGCGACGCCGGGCTGAGCGAGGACGACGTCGAGGTCGTCAACCTCCAGCACCCGGAGGGACAGTCCGCGCTGGTCCGCGGCGACGTCGACGCGTGGGCCGGGCTCGACCCGCACATGGCCGAGCTGGAGCTCGAGCACGAGGGGGCAGAGCTGTTCTTCCGCGAGCCGCGGTACAACACCTACGGCTTCCTGAACTTCCTCGACGGGTTCCTCGCGGACCGCACCGAGGACGCGACGCGCGTCCTCGAGGCGTACGAGCGCGGCCGCGAGTGGGCGATCGAGAACCCCGAGGAAACCGCGGGGATCCTCGCCGACGCCTCCGAGATGTCGGCGCCGGTCGCGGAGCGCGTGTTCACCCAGCGGAACGACCTCTCCGAGCCGATCCCCGGCGAGCCGCACCGCGAACTCCTCTCCGACCTCTCGCCGATCCTCGAACGCGAGGGCCTCGTGACCGACGACGCCGACCCCGCCGGCAACGTCGACGAGCTGATCGACGCCGAGTTCGCGAGCGAGGTCGTCTGAGATGGCCGCCGACACCCGCCGGGAGTCGGACGTCTCCCGCGACTCCGACTCCGGCCGCGGGTCGGCGACCGACGGGTCGACCCGCGGCGCCGAGTCTCACGGCCTCGGGCCGGTTCCCCTCCCCGCCGCGAGGCGGTTCCGCCCCCTGCTCGGGCTGCTCGTCCCCGCCGCGCTCGTCGGCGTCTGGCACCTCTCCGTCGCGACCGGCGTCTTCCCGGCGTATCAGCTGCCGACGCCGCTGCGGGTGGCCGAGACGCTGTACGGGCTGGCCGCCTCCGGCGAGCTGTGGGGTCACGTCGCGATCACGGTCCAGCGCGTCGTCCTCGGCGCCGGCCTCGGGATCGTCGTCGGCATCCTGTTCGGGACCGCGACCGGGCTCTCGCGGACGGCGAGCGACCTGCTCGACCCCCTGCTCCAGAGCCTGAAGAACATCCCGTCGCTGGCGTGGGTGCCGCTGTTCCTGCTCTGGTTCGGCATCGGCGAGACCGCGAAGGTGCTGCTCATCGCCGTCGGCGCGTTCTTCCCGGTGTACCTCAACCTCTCGACGGGGATCGCGGCGGTCGACGAGGAGCTGTTGGAGGTCGCCGAGGTGTACGACCTCGGGCGCGTCGAGTCGCTGCGCCGGGTCGTGTTCCCGGCCGCGCTCCCCGACCTGCTCGTCGGGATCCGCGGCGGCGTCGGACTGGCGTGGATGTTCGTGGTCGCCGCCGAGCTGATCGCGGCGAGCCAGGGGGTCGGGTTCCTGCTCAGCGACGGGCGGACCCTCGCGCGGCCCGACATCATCGTGGGGTCGATCCTGCTTTTCGCCTTCCTCGGCAACTGCTCGGATCTCGCGGTGAAGGAGGTGAGAGACCGTGTCGTCGGACGGTGACGCGAACGTCTCACCGGCGGCCGCTGACGCGGACGGCGCGTCCGCCGAAGCGGACCCCGTCCTCGCGGTCGACGACCTCCGGAAGCGGTACGACGACACGGTCGCGCTCGACGGCGTCGACCTCGCGGTCGCGGACGGCGAGTTCGTCGCCGTCGTCGGCCCGTCGGGCTGCGGGAAGTCGACGCTGCTGCGCGTGCTCTCGGGGCTCGAAGCGGAGTTCGGCGGGCGCGTCGCGGTCGACGGGACCGACGTCCGCGACGGCGGCAGCGACGCCGTCGGGATGGTGTTCCAGGAGCCGCGGCTGCTCGACTGGGCGGACCTGCGCGAGAACGTCGCGGTCGGGCTCCCGGCCGACGTCGACCCGGACGCTCCGGCGGCCCGCGAGCTCGTCGGCGACCTGATCGAGACGGTCGGGCTCGACGGGTTCGCCGACAGCCATCCGGACGAGCTCTCCGGCGGGATGGCACAGCGCGTCGCGCTCGCGCGAGGGCTGGCGTACGACCCCTCGGTACTGCTGCTCGACGAGCCGTTCTCGGCGCTCGATCGGCTGACTAAGGCGGACCAGCAGGACCACCTGCTCGACGTGTGGGAGGCGCGCGGGACCACGGTCGTCCTCGTCACCCACGACGTCGAGGAGGCCGTCTACCTCGCTGACCGCGTCGTCGTGCTCGGTGGGCAGCCGGGCACGGTGGAGGCGGTCGTCGACGTCGATGTCGACCGTCCTCGCGAGCGGGCGGCCCCGGACTTGGTCGCGCTCCGGCGCGAGGTGACGGCGGCGCTCGGGCGGTAGCGACGTCCGCGCTCCGACAGTGCGGATGGCTGGCACGCATCGCGCGCCGGCCGCAGTCCGAACGAAACGAACGTCGATCCGGCTTATTAATCGAGTTCCGGATCGGAATACGCGCCGGATCACTGGTGTGTGTATAACCTCTTTAAGGTGTATTGACACGGCCGCAGTCGTGCGATTTCTTGCTCAAATCGTGCGTCGGCCCGAACTGCCGGTCCGCATCGATTTTGCGATCGTCCAAACCGTTAAGTACCCGACCGTCTTGTCGTGAACCGATGACAGACATCACGGAGGCTTCGTCGGACACCCCGGCGGATCGAGTTCTTCCAGGGCACGATAGCTTCTAACGTCGATATAGGTCCTGTCAGGATCTTCGACACGACCCTGCGAGACGGAGAACAGTCACCACGTACGTCGTTCAGTTACGATGAGAAACGCCGCATAGCGGCGACGCTGGACGACATGAACACCCACGTCATCGAGGCGGGGTTCCCGGTCAACTCGGACGCGGAGTTCGAGGCCGTCAGCGACATCGCCGCCGCGACGGACACCACCGTCTGCGGGCTGGCGCGGGTGGTCGAGGGCGACATCGACGCCGCGATCGACTCCGGCGTCGAGATGGTCCACGTGTTCGTCTCCACCAGCGACGTTCAGCTGGAGGACTCGATGCACGCGACCCGCGAGGAGGCGAAACAGCGCGCGGTCGACGCCGTCGAGCAGGTGAAAGACGCCGGCGTCGAGTGCATGTTCTCGCCGATGGACGCCACCCGGACGGACCCGGACTACCTGATCGACATCGTCGAGGCCGTCTCCGACGCCGGCACCGACTGGATCAACATCCCCGACACCTGCGGCGTGGGGATGCCGACCAGCTTCGGCGAGACGGTCAACGCCGTCGTGGAGGCGACCGACGCCCGCGTCGACGTCCACACCCACGACGACTTCGGCATGGCCGCGGCGAACGCGGTCATGGGCTTCGAGAACGGCGCTGAGCAGGCGCAGGTGTCGGTCAACGGGATCGGCGAGCGCGCCGGCAACGCCGCCTACGAGGAGGTCGTCATGGCGGTCGAGTCGGTGTACGGCGTCGACACCGGCATCGACACGACCCAGATCACCAAGCTGGCCCGGATCGTCGAGGAGGCCTCGGACATCCCGGTGCCCGCGAACAAGCCCGTCACCGGGCGGAACGCGTTCGCCCACGAGTCGGGCATCCACGCCGCCGGCGTCATCGAGAACAGCGACACGTTCGAGACCGGCGTGATGACCCCGGAGATGGTGGGCGCCGAGCGCGAGTTCGTGCTGGGCAAACACACCGGCACGCACAGCGTGCGCAAGCACCTGGTGGAGGCCGGCTTCGACCCGACGGACAGCGAGGTCCGGTCGATCACGAAGCGGGTCAAGGAGTACGGCGCCGGCAAGCGGCAGGTGACCGCCGGCGACGTCGAGCGGTTCGCCGAGGAGGCGGGCGTCGCGCGCGAGGAGGAGGTCCGGGTCTGATGGCCTCCTCCCCGACCGGATCGCACCCCGAGCGACCGCGTTCGCGGTCGCGGGAGCACTCTGACCGGGAGCCGCGTCGAGGCCGCAGCGCCCGTCGCCGCGCGCCGCGCCGCGTTGCCCGACAGGAATTTATACCCCGGTCGCGTTGCTCCGGGCGAGATGCGACGGCACACCACGGCCGCGGCGCGCGCGAGCGTCCCGGGAGCCGTCGCGCCGATCATTGTAGGGGTATAACCCCCTACACCACCCTTTCCTCACCGACGCGACGCACCGCCGAACGCCGGCGGCCGGGCCGTTTCCCACGCGTGGAGCGTTCGCCCGTTCGTCCCGCGTTCGCAGCGACCGACACGACAACCCGCCAGATGCCACACCGCACACCACCACGACAATGAGCGACACAGCAGCACAGCCGCGATCCGACGGCGACGAGTCCGACGACTCGTCGGCCGCGACGGACGAGCCGACCGACCCGGACGAGGGACAGACCGCGGGCGCCGTCTCGACCGGCGCCGAGTCGGTCGTCGCCGCCCTCGAGGCCGCGGGCGCGAAGACCGCTTTCGGCGTTCAGGGCGGCGCGATCATGCCCGTCTACGACGCCTTGTACGACTCCTCGATCCGGCACGTGACGATGGCCCACGAGCAGGGCGCCGCCCACGCCGCCGACGCGTACGGCGTCGTCGCCGGCGAGCCGGGGCTCTGTATGGCCACCTCCGGCCCGGGCGCGACGAACCTCGTCACCGGAATCGCCGACGCCGACATGGACTCGGACGCCATGCTGGCGCTGACCGGCCAGGTCCCGACCGAGTTCGTCGGCAACGACGCGTTCCAGGAGACCGACACGGTCGGCGTCACCCGCCCCATCACGAAGCACAACTACTTCGCGGGCGGCGCGGACACCGTCGGCGACACCGTCGGCGAGGCGTTCGAGCTGTCGCGGGCGGGACGCCCCGGCCCGACGCTCGTCGACCTCCCGAAGGACGTCACGCAGGACGAGACCGACCGGACGCCCGGGCCCGCGGCGCCGCCGGCGGGGACCGACCCCGACCCGAACGCCGACGCCGACGCGGTCGAGAAAGCCGCGCGCGCCATCGAGTCCGCCGAGCGACCCGTCTGCCTGTTCGGCGGCGGCGTCATCAAGGCCGACGCGAGCGACGAGGCGCGGACGTTCGCCCGGAGCTACGACATCCCGGTGACGACGACGATGCCGGGCATCGGCTCGTTCCCCGAGGACGACGACCTCTGCCTCTCGTGGGCGGGGATGCACGGTACCGGCTACGCGAACCTCGCGATCACCCACACCGACTGCCTGATCGCGGTCGGCACGCGGTTCGACGACCGGCTCACCGGCGGGATCGACACGTTCGCGCCCGAGGCCGAGGTGATCCACGTCGACATCGACCCCGCGGAGATCTCGAAGAACGTCCACGCCGACTACCCGCTCATCGGCGACGCCGGGCGCGTGCTGGACCAGCTAACCGCGGCGGTCCGCGAGGCGCCCGACACCGAGGCGTGGCGCGACCGCTGTGCCGAGTGGCGGGAGACGTACCCGCTCACGTACGCGACGCCAGACGACGAGCCGCTGAAGCCGCAGTTCGTCGTCGAGGCGTTCGACGAGGCGACCGACGACGACACCGTCGTCACGACCGGCGTCGGCCAACACCAGATGTGGGCCTCGCAGTTCTGGACGTACACGGAGCCCCGGACGTGGGTCTCCTCGCACGGCCTCGGCACGATGGGGTACGGCGTGCCCGCAGCGGTCGGCGCGCGCGTCGCGGCCGACACGATGGGTGAAGAGGACCGCGACGTGGTGTGTTTCGACGGCGACGGCTCCTTCCTGATGACGATGCAGGAGCTGTCGGTGGCCGTCCGCGAGGAGCTGGACGTCACCATCGCCGTGCTCAACAACGAGTACATCGGCATGGTCCGGCAGTGGCAGGACGCCTTCTACGAGGGGCGCCACATGGCCTCCGACTACACGTGGATGCCCGAGTTTGACAAGCTCGCGGAGGCGTTCGGCGCGCTCGGCCTGCGCGTCGACGACTACGACGAGGTCGCGCCCGCGGTCGAGGAGGCGCTCGACTACGAGGGGCCGGCCGTGGTCGACTTCCACGTCGACCCCGAGGAGAACGTCCTGCCGATGGTGCCGAGCGGCGGCGCGAACGGGAAGTTCGCGGCCGCGGAGGACCAGCTATGAGCGGCGACGCCTCCGGCGACGGCGGCGACTCGCGCGTGACCCCCGACGCCGACTCACGGCCGCTCCCGGGCGAACAGCCCGGGCCGGACGAGCGCGACCACCCCGAGGGCCGCCGGAACCTCGAAGGGATCCGGATCGACCCCGTGGTCGAGGCCGAACACGAGTCGCGGCGCGCGGTCATCTCGGCGCTCGTCGAGGACGAGCCCGGCGTGCTCGCGCGCGTCTCCGGACTCGTCTCGCGGCGCCAGTTCAACATCGAGAGCCTCACGGTCGGCCCGACGACCGTCGACGGCCACTCGCGGATCACGATGGTGGTCGAGGAGACGGACCCGGGCATCGACCAGATCGAAAAGCAGATGGCGAAACTGAAGCCGGTGATCTCGGTCGGCGAGGTCGCCGGCAACGCGGTCACCTCCGAGCTCGTCTTACTGAAGGTCGAGGCCGACGACCCCGCCGCGGTCCACGCCGTCTCCGAGATGTACGACGGCCGGACGGTCGACGCCGGCCCGGAGACGATCACCGTCGAGCTCACCGGCGACAAGGCGAGCATCGACAACGCCATCGGCGCCTTCGACCGGTTCGGCATCGTCGAGATCGCGCGAACCGGGCCGACCGCCCTCGCGCGCGGCGACACCCCCACGGCGCCAGGAGAGAAACCCGGAACGGCCGGCGAACCGACGACGCACGACGACTGACACGCGGACACACAGAAACCCTACACCATACACATGACCGAAGACGACACGCAGACGTTCAATTCGACGGTATACTACGACGACGACGCGGACGAGGAGGCGATCGCCCACAAGACGGTGGCCGTCCTCGGCTACGGCTCGCAGGGCCACGCGCACGCGCAGAACCTCTCCGAGAGCGGGGTCGACGTGATCGTCGGCCTCCGCGAGGACAGCTCCTCCCGGAGCGCCGCCGAGAGCGACGGGCTCCGCGTGGAGACCCCCGCGGACGCGGTCGCCGAGGCCGACGTGGTGAGCGTCCTCGTCCCCGACACCGTCCAGCCGGACGTGTACGAGAACGCGATCGAACCCAATCTCGACGCGGGCGACACGCTCCAGTTCGCCCACGGGTTCAACATCCACTACAACCAGATCCAGCCGCCCGAGGACGTCGACGTGACGATGGTCGCGCCGAAGTCGCCGGGCCACCTCGTCCGCCGGAACTACGAGAACGACCAGGGGACGCCCGGCCTGCTCGCGGTGTACCAGGACGCGACCGGCGACGCCCACGACGAGGGGCTCGCGTACGCGGCCGCGATCGGGTGTACCCGCGCCGGCGTCGTCGAGACGTCGTTCCGCGAGGAGACGGAGACCGACCTGTTCGGCGAGCAGGCCGTCCTCTGTGGCGGCGTCACCTCGCTCGTGAAGCAGGGGTACGAGACGCTGGTCGACGCCGGCTACTCCCCGGAGATGGCGTACTTCGAGTGTCTCAACGAGCTGAAGCTCATCGTCGACCTGATGTACGAGGGCGGGCTCGGCGAGATGTGGGACTCCGTCTCGGACACCGCCGAGTACGGCGGGCTCACGCAGGGCGACGTCGTCGTCGACGAGCACGCCCGCGAGAACATGGAAGAAGTGCTCGAGAAGGTCCAGAACGGCCAGTTCGCCCGGGAGTGGATCGCGGAGAACCAGGCGGGACGCCCCTCCTACACCCAGCTCCGGAACGCGGAGAAGAACCACGAGATCGAGGCCGTCGGCGACGAGCTGCGCGGGCTGTTCGCGTGGGAGGAGTCGGGAGACGAGGAAGAGGAGAGCGCCGAGGTGACCGCCTGATGGGCGTAGGCGGCGGCGCGAACCGAACCGACGAGACCGCTCGGTCTGCGTGCTACGCGGGTGAGTCCCGATGAGCGAGGGGACCCTGTACGACAAGGTGTGGGACCGCCACAAGGTGACGCGGCTGCCCACCGGACAGGACCAGCTGTTCGTCGGGCTCCATCTCGTCCACGAGGTGACCAGCCCGCAGGCGTTCGGCATGCTGAAAGAGCGCGGACAGGAGGTCGCGTTCCCGGAGCGCACCCACGCGACGGTCGACCACATCGTGCCAACGGGCAACCGCGACCGGCCCTACCGCGACGAGGCCGCCGAGAGCATGATGGCGGAGCTGGAATCGAACGTCCGCGGCTCGGGCATCGACTTTTCCGACCCGGACTCCGGCGATCAGGGGATCGTCCACGTCATCGGGCCGGAGCAGGGGCTCACCCAGCCGGGCATGACGATCGTCTGCGGCGACTCGCACACGTCGACGCACGGCGCGTTCGGCGCGCTGGCGTTCGGCATCGGTACCTCGCAGATCCGCGACGTGCTGGCGACGGGCTGTGTCGCCATGGAGAAACAGAAGGTCCGCAAAATCGAGGTCACGGGCGAGCTCGGCGAGGGCGTCACCGCGAAGGACATCATCCTCACGATCATCGGGAAGCTCGGGACCGACGGCGGCGTCGGCTACGTCTACGAGTACGCCGGCGAGGCCATCGAGGATCTCGGGATGGAGGGGCGGATGTCCATCTGTAACATGTCGATCGAGGGCGGCGCCCGCGCGGGGTACGTCAACCCCGACGAGACCACCTACGAGTGGCTGAAGGAGACGGACGCGTTCGCGGATAGCCCGGACGAGTTCGAGCGGCTGAAACCCTACTGGGAGTCGATCCGGACCGACGACGACGCCGAGTACGACGACGTGGTCACCATCGACGGTTCGGCTATCGAGCCGACCGTCACGTGGGGGACCACGCCCGGACAGACCGCGGGCATCACGGAGCCGATCCCGGACCCCGACGACCTGCCCGAGGAGGACCGCGACACGGCGCGGCGCGCGCAGAAGCACATGCGCGTCGAGCCCGGCGACACGATGGAGGGGTACGACATCGACGTGGCGTTCCTCGGCTCGTGTACCAACGCTCGGCTGAAGGACCTCCGCGAGGCCGCGGCGTTCGTCGAGGGACGCGAGGTCGACGACGACGTGCGCGCGATGGTCGTCCCCGGCAGCCAGCGTGTCCGCGACGCCGCCGAAGCCGAGGGCCTCGACGAGGTCTTCACGGAGGCCGGCTTCGACTGGCGCGAGCCCGGCTGTTCGATGTGTCTCGGCATGAACGACGACCAGCTGGAGGGCGACGAGGCGAGCGCCTCCTCGTCGAACCGGAACTTCGTCGGCCGGCAGGGCTCGAAGGACGGGCGCACCGTGCTGATGAGTCCGATCATGGTCGCGGCCGCGGCGGTGACCGGCGAGGTCACCGACGTTCGCGAGATGGAGGAGGTGGCGACCGTATGAGCTCGCCCGAGTTCAGCGACGGCGAGGCGCCGGCGGAGAAGGTCACCGAGGTCACCGGCACCGGGATTCCGGTCCGGGGCAACGACATCGACACCGACCAGATCATCCCGGCGCGGTTCATGAAGGTCGTCACCTTCGACGGGCTGGGCCAGTTCTCCTTCTTCGACCAGCGGTTCGACGACGAGGACAACGAGAAGGACCACCCGTTCAACGAGGAGAAGTACAAAGGCGCGAACGTGTTGGTCGTCAACGCCAACTTCGGCTGCGGCTCCTCCCGTGAGCACGCCCCGCAGGCGCTGATGCGGTGGGGGATCGACGCGGTCGTCGGCGAGTCGTTCGCGGAAATCTTCGCGGGCAACTGCCTCGCGCTCGGGGTTCCGACGGTCACGGCCGACCAGGCCGACATCGAGGCGCTACAGGACTACGTCGAGGCCAACCCCGACGCCGAGATCGACATCGACGTGGCCGAGGAGACGGTCACCTACGGCGACACCGTGATCGACGCGGAGGTTCACGACGCGCAGCGGAAGGCGCTCGTCGAGGGCGTCTGGGACACCACGGCGCTGATGGGCGCGAACGCCGGCGCGGTCCGCGAGACCGCCCGGTCGCTGCCGTACGTTCCTGACGAGGACATCCCGGGGGACGACGCGTGAGCCACGAGGTCGTCGTCATCGAGGGCGACGGGATCGGCCGCGAGGTCGTCCCCGCCGCCGTCGAGGTGCTGGAGGCGCTTCCCGTCGACTTCGAGTTCGTCGAGGCGGACGCGGGCGACGCGACGAAGGAGGCGACCGGCGAGGCGCTCCCGGCGGAGACGTACGATCTCGCGGCCGACGCGGACGCGACGCTGTTCGGCGCGGCCGGCGAGACCGCCGCCGACGTCATCCTCCCGCTGCGCGAGGCGGTCGACTCGTTCGTCAACGTCCGGCCCGCGAGGGCGTACCCCGGCGTCGACGCGCTCCGGCCGGAGACGGACGTGGTCTTCCTCCGCGAGAACACCGAGGGCGTCTACGCCGGCCACGAGGACCGCCTGTCGGACGACCTCTCGACGCTGACCCGGGTCGTCACCTCGTCGGCCTCGCGCGAGCTGGCCGAGTACGCCTGCGAGTTCGTCGCGGACGGGCGCGGTCCCGCGGGCAACCCCGACGAGGGGTTCACCGTCGCGCACAAGGCGAACGTGATGCGCGAGACGGACGGTCTGTTCCGCGAGGAGGTGCTCGCGGTCGCCGAGGAGCGCGGCGTCGACGCCGACGAGGAGCTGATGGACGCGTTCGCGACGAAGCTCCCGCTCGACCCGACGCAGTACGGCGTGATCGTCTGCCCGAACCTCGCGGGCGACGTGCTCTCCGACCTGGCAGCCGGGCTGGTCGGCGGGCTCGGCCTGCTCCCGTCGGCGAACGTCGGCCACGACAACGCGCTGTTCGAGCCGGTCCACGGCACGGCGCCCGACATCGCGGGCGAGGGGGTCGCGAACCCGACGGCCGCGATCCTCTCGGCGGCCATGCTGCTGGAGTACCTCGGCCACGTCGAGGAGGGCCAGCGGGTGCGCGACGCGGTCGAGGGCGTGCTCTCCGACGGTCCGCGCACCGGCGACCTCAGCGGCTCGGCGACGACCGACGAGGTCACCGCGGCGATCGTCGACCGGCTGTAAGGCGCGTCTCGCCGCCGGTCGGCCAGCCGGAAGCGGCTCCGCCGACCGCGGGCGAACCACAAGACAAGAAACCCTGCGGCCCCTCCGCTCGGATATGAGCAACTACGAAGTCGCGATGGAAGCAGCCTGGTTGGTCCGTGACGTCGAGGAGACCGACGACGCCATCGGCGTCGCGGTCAGCGAGGCCGGCAAGCGACTCAACGAGACGGACAAGCAGTACGTCGAGGTCGAGCCCGGCGTCACCGGCTGTCCGGCCTGCGGCGAGCCGTTCGACGCCGCGTTCCTCGCGGCGAACACGGCGCTGGTCGGACTCCTCCTCGAGATCGACGTCTTCAACGCCGACAGCGAGGAGCACGCCGAGCGGATCGCGAAAAGCGAGGTCGGCGGCGCGCTCCGCGACGTCCCCCTCGAAGTCATCGACGTCTTCGAGACCGAGGCCGACGAGGACGAGGAGGAAGCGGCGCGATAGACGCGACTCGACGGCGAGAGTTGGCTCGGTGCCGAAAGCTTTTCTAATAACCCTAAGTAATTAGTCGGCATGGAACTGCCGACGCCACAGGACCTCCGCGAGCGCCGGACCGGACTGGAGCTGACCCAGAGCGAACTCGCCGACGCCGCGGACGTCTCGCAGCCCCTCATCGCGCGGATCGAAGGCGGCGACGTCGATCCCCGGCTCTCGACGCTCCGTCGTATCGTCAACGCCCTCCAAGAGGCCGAAGGCGAGGTCGTGCGCGCGACCGACCTGATGAACGAGACCGTCATCAGCGTCGCACCGGACGACGCCGTGAGCGGGGCGGTCGAGCTGATGGAGGCGGAGGCGTACTCGCAGCTCCCGGTCCTCCAGAACGGCGTGCCGGTCGGCTCGATCAGCCAGGGCGACGTCGTCCACGCCGGCGAGAACGTCGGCGACCACCCGGTCAGCGAGGTGATGAGCGAGTCGTTCCCGACGGTCGCGCCGTCTGCGACCGTCGACGAGGTCCGGAACCTGCTGGACCACTACAAGGCCGTGATGGTCACCGACGGCGGCGAGACGGTCGGGATCATCACGGAAGCAGACATCGCGGCGCAGCTGTCGTAGCGCTCCGCGCGCGCCGACCGCACCGGACCGCGGCCTACTCCTCCCGTCGCTCCGAGAGGCGCTCCCAGATCTCCGTACAGCCCGCGCCGTCCGCCACGTCGTCGAGGTGGTTCGTATCGCCGTCGCTCACGTCGCCGTCCCCGCTCTCGCCGTCCGACTCCTCGTCGTCGCTCATCAACTGAACGGAGGTCGACGGCGCGGATAAGGGGCCACTCGACGGCACGTCACGCCGGGTCTCCCCGGTGACCGCGATTCTCTCCGCTACCCCGGAGACGGCGGCTTACAGTTCCAGTCCGCGGACCGCGACGGTCGCTTCGTCCTCGTCGCCAGCCTCGTCGCTCGCCTCGGCGGCCTCGACGCGGCCGATCACGCGCCCGTCGGTCGCGTCGGCCAGGGCGTCCGCGTCGTCGGGGTCGAGGGCGGCCACGAAGCCGGTCCCCATGTTGAACGTGCGGTACATCTCCTCGTCGGAGACGTTCCCTTCCGACCGAACGAACTCGAAGACCGGCTGCGGCTCGAACGCGTCGTCGATGGCGTAGCGGTGGCCGCCGAGGCGTTCGAGGTTCGTCCAGCCGCCGCCCGTCACGTGGGCCGCGCCGCGGACGCCGTGGGCGCGCATCGGGTCGAGCAGGTCGGTGTATATCGCGGTCGGTTCGAGCAGCGCGTCGCCGAGCGTCTCGTAGTCGCCGAACGGGCACGGATCGGTGTAGGCGTGGTCGCGCGTGACGGCCTCCCGCGCCAGCGTGAGCCCGTTCGAGTGGATCCCCGACGAGCGCCAGCCGACCAGGGCGTCGCCCGGCTCGGCCCGCCCGTCGAACACGCCGTCCTTCGCGGCGAGGCCCGCGCAGGTGCCGGCCAGGTCGAGCCCGCGGACCACCTCCGGCATCACCGCGGTCTCGCCCCCGACGAGTTCCATGTCGGCGAGTTCGGCGCCGCGGGCGAGCCCCTCGCCGACCTGCTCGGCGAACCGCTCGTCCGGCTCGTCGACCGCGAGGTAGTCGACGAAGGCGACGGGCCGGACGCCGGCCGCGACGAGGTCGTTGACGTTCATCGCGATGCAGTCGATGCCGACCGTCGAGTAGTCGCCGAGCGCCTCCGCGACCAGCAGCTTCGTCCCGACGCCGTCCGTCGCGAGCGCGAGGTAGCGGTCCCCGATGTCGAGCAGGCCGGCGTACTCGCTCCCGGAACCCTCCGCCTCGGTGTCAGCCCCGACCGCGCCGATCAGGGCCGCGGTCGCGGCCTCGCTCGCGTCGATGTCGACGCCCGCGTCCGCGTAAGTGAGCTCGTCGCCGTCGTCCGGTCCCCCGTCGTCGCCCGCCGATCCGCCGTCGCCGCCGTTGCCCTCGGTCATGTGTGAGGGGGCACGCCCGCGGAGCAAAAACGCACCGTTCCGCCGGGCGGCGAGCGGTTGCCGGAGAGAACGGCGGGCGATCAGAACGGCCCGCCGAACCCGAGCCCGACGACGAAGACGAGCCCGAAGGCGAGCAGCACCGACGGGACGAAGACGGCCGCCCAGACCGGCTTGCTCCACCCCATCACCGTCTTCCCGTCGAGCGGACCGTACGGGACGAGGTTGAACGCCGCGAGGAACGCGTTGATCGCGATGCCGCGCGCGCCGAGGATGATAACGATCTCGCTGCCGAGGATTCCGCCGAGCGCGTACAGCGGGAAGAAGAGGACCATCAGCCCGAGGTTCACGACGGGGCCGGCCAGCGCGATGTGGCCGTGTTCGCGGGGGGTCAGCCGCCCGCGGTGATGGACGGCGCCGGGCGCGGCGAAGATGAATCCGAGGAGCGAGCTCATTACGGCCAAAAACAGCATGCTGTTGTCCGCGCGGAACTCCGCCACCTGGTCGTAGTGGACCGCGACGACCTTGTGCGCCACCTCGTGGAGCAGGAAGGCGACCCCCGCGGTCGAGAGGGCGACGAACAGCGGCGGGACCACGCCCGCCGCGAGTATCCGGCCGATGCCGCCCGACCCGCCGACGAAGAACAACATAAATGCCACGCCGAGCGCGAGCCACGCGACGAGCAGGTCGCGGAGCTCGGTCCCGCTGAAGTAGAGGCCCGCGATCCGCCGCCCGGAGACCGCGCTGCCGCCGCTCATGCGATCCCCCCCACGGCGCCGCGCACGAGGTCGGCGCCGTTGAGCGCGCCCTCGACGAGCAGCCGCCCGACGTCCTCGACGCCGCCGACCTCGGCGCCGAACATCGCCGGGATGACGTACGCCGCGAAGAGGAAGCTCGCGACGATGCTCCCGACGTTCGTCATCGCGACGACGACGATGAGCCGGAACAGCGGCACGTCCAGCATCGCGGAGACCAGCTCGGTCGCGGAGCGCGTCTCGTCGGCGAGCAGGTCGTTGAGCGCGCCGATGTCGGCGACGTTCACCGTCAGGCTCCGGAGCTCGACGTAGCCGGTGAACCAGCCGGGCGCGAGCAGCGGGTTGATCGAGGTCAGCCACGCGACGGCGCCGCCGACGCCGGCCGAGAGCCAGCGCGCGCCGGCGACCTTCGCGAAGGCGAACGCGAAGACGCCGTTGATCAGGAACCACGCGCCGAACAGGCGGAGCAGGAACGCGTTCCCGGCGCCGCCCAGCGCCAGCAGCAGGAAGAAGCCGACGAAGCCGACCGTGATCGCGTAGCCGACCGCCTTCTTCCACGGGAGCCCCCGTCCCGACTCCTGCCCGACCAGATCTTCCATCGGCGGGAGCGTCGCGGGGTCCCTGAGATACCCCTCGATCCCCGCGCGGTGGCCGGCGCCGACGACGGCGACCACGTCGTGGCCGGCCTCCCGGAGCGCGACGAGCCGGTGGGCGATGAACGCGTCGCGCTCGTCGATGAGCGCCTCCGCGCCGCCCGGGGAGAACTGCCGGAACTCCTCCATCATCATCGTCACCACGTCGGTGTCGGTGAGGTCGGCCTCGTCGAGCTCCTCGATCCCGCCGGCCTCGGCGTCGACGTCGCCGCCGGCGAACGCGCCGACCGCGAGCGCGAGGACGGCGCCGACGACCAAGCCGAGGCCGATGCCGATCCCGAAGCCGCCGATCGCCGTCACGGGGAACCCGCCAAGGTACGTCGAGACGATCCCGTTGGCAACGCCCGTCACGCCGGCGGCGACGCCGGCGGCCAGCCCGGTGCCGACCGCGGCGTAGAGCCGCTGGTCCGGCGAGAGCGCGAGCGTGCCGACCTGATCGACGGCGATGCCGACGACGAGCGCGACGAGGACGCCCGCGGCGACGCTCGTCAGCACGGCCTGCGTGATCCCGACGGCGCCGCCGAAGAGGCCGATCGCCGGGCCGGCGAGGAGGCCGACGAGGAGCCCGCCGATCACGCCGGCGACGCGCGGGTCGCTGACGCCGAACGCGAGCCCGCCGACGAGCCGGAGCTTTTCGGTAACCGTCATCCGGGCCCAGAAGCGCTGGATCGTGGTCTGGATGTCGCGGTCGACCAGGGCCACGTCGATGCCGAGCGACTCGGCGACGTCGACGGCGGCCTTCATGTCCGCGCCGGGCTCGATGTCGAACCGCTCGCCCAGCTGCGTCTGGACGTACGAGAGCATCCAGTACGCGAGGAACTGGAACACGGTATTCCCCCTGAGCAGGTCGCCGGCGTCGAGGTCGTCCGGGGTCTCGCCGTTGAGCTGGCGGTAGCGCCCCTCGTCGAGCTCGACGGCGACGACGTCTGGGCGCTCCCGGTCTATCGTCTCCTCGACCTCGTCGACGGAGCGCTCCGAGACGTGGGCGGTCCCGACGACCGTGACGCTCCCCTCGCCCGCAGCGTCGCCGCGCGGCGCGCCGTCGAGGTCGCCGCCGTCGGCCCGGGGAGATCGGTCGGTCGACGGGGGCGCCTCCTCGCTTCCCCGTGACGGCTGTGTCATCACCCGTCGTACTCGGTCACCGCGTTTAGGGTTTGTGAGTCGGTCGCTGGCTTCGGGACGCGCCCCGACGGTTCGCGCGTTCCCGACGATCCAACAAATTTGTATTCTCACGCGTCTCACGTGTTCGCATGTCCCGGCTGTTGCCCTCCCTGCCGGACGCGACCCCCGAGGAGCGCGAGCCACGGGTTGTCGGCGTCGACGACGACGAGGCCGACGACCTCATCGCCGCCCTCGGCTCCGAGACGGCGCGGGCTATCCTCTCGACGCTCCACGACCGCCCGGCGACGAAGTCCGAACTCGCCGAAGAGGTCGACACCTCGCTCCAGAACGTCCAGTACCACCTCTCGCGGCTCGACGAGGCCGACCTCGTCGACGTCGTCGACACCGCCTACTCCGAGAAGGGCCGCGAGATGGACGTGTACGCCGCCGCGGACGAACCGCTCGTGCTGTTCTCGGGCGGCTCCGAGGAGTCGACCGGGATCAAGACCGCGCTGATGCGCCTGCTCGGCGGCTACGGGATCATCGGACTCGCCGCGCTCGCGGCCCAGCGGCTCCTCGCGGTCGGCTCGCTCGGCGGCGCCGGGTTCACCACCCGCTCCGGCGGCGGCGACGCGGGCACCGCCACGGCCGACGGCGGGGACGGCGGCGGGCCGACGATAGAGAGCGTGCCGGACCAGAACACCGCCGCCGAGGGCACCGACGGGGCGATCGAACTCGTCGGCGACCCGCTCGCCGAGTACGCCGTCTCGCTCGTCGAGCCGGGCGTCGTCTTCTTCGTCGGCGCCGCGGTCGTGTTCACGCTCGCGTGGGCGTACTGGTACCGCGCCTCGAACTGACGAGATCGGGGACGCCCGGCGGTCGCGCGTGGGACAGCTATTCAAGCGGCCGCCACCACGTTCGCGTATGGAACACGAAGCCGAGGTCGTCGGGGTCGGCGCGGGCTCGGCGCCGAGCGGCGACGTCCCGGCGGTGATCCTCTCCGCGCGCGGCGAGTACGTCCCCATATTCGTCAGCGGGGACCAGGCCCGCTCGATCGGATTGGCGCTGGAGGGCGAACCGTTCGACCGACCGCTCACGCACGACCTGCTCGTCGACATCCTCACGGAGTTCGGCGGCGCCATCGACCGCGTCCGGGTCGACGACCTCCACGACGGCACCTTCTACGCGAAGGTCGACGCCGAGCGCTACGACGACGGCGAGCCGGAGCGGTTCGTCTTCGACGCCCGCCCCTCGGACGCCCTCGCGCTCGCGGTCCGCGTCGACTGTCCGATCGTCGTGACCGACGAGGTGATAGACGAGGCGGGCCGGCCGCGGGACTCGCTCCGATTCGGCGACGACGACCCCTCCGAGGACCCCTCTGGGGAGCGCTGAGGGGGCGCTCCGGCGCCGGCTTCGCTTTCCGCCCGGCCGCCGGCGAAGCCGGCCGTTCAAGTCGCCGGCCCTCACACGAGGGGCATGGACGAGACGGCCACGCTCGCCTCCTCGCACACCGAGATGACGGAGATGCTGCTCCCGAACGACACGAACAACCTCGGCCGCGCGCTCGGGGGCGCCGTGTTGCACTGGATGGACATCTGCGGCGCCATCGCGGGCATGCGCTTCGCGAACCGGCAGGTGGTCACCGCCTCGATGGACCACGTCGACTTCATCGCGCCCATCGAGATGGGCGAGGTCGCCATCATCGAGGGGTACGTGTTCAACACCGGCCGGACGAGCGTCGACGTGAAGGTCGACGTGCGCGCGGAGAACCCCCGAACGGACGAGACGCGGCGGACGACCACCTCCTACTTCACGTTCGTCGCGCTCGACGACGACGGCCGCCCGACGCCGGTCCCCGACCTGGAGTGTCCGACCGAGGACGAGGAGGCACTCCGCGAGGACGCCATGAGCGGCCGCGAGGAACAGCTGCGACAGGTCGTCGAGCGCTACGACCTCTGACGGGGACTCACTCCGCCGAACCCGAGACGACGTCGACTGTCGCGTCCGGGTCGTCGGTCTCGGCAACCGCCGCCTCGTGCGCCGCCAGCGCGCGCTCCGCGAGGGCGTCGAGCGCGCCGCCGGCGTCGCCGCCGCGCTCTCGCGCGCGCTCGCCATCATCCCCGCCTGCGAGGTGGCTCGGACACCCGCAGTCTGAGGCGCCGAACCCGTCGACCGGGCCGGCCGGGAGGCGCTCGGCGACCGCGCACTCGACGTCGACGCCGACGCTGCGCACGACGCGGTCGATCCGCGCCGCCGGGTGGCCGAGCAGGTAGTCGACGTGCCAGTGTCGGGTGTCGTTATCCCCGCGGGCGGTCCGCCGGTGTCTGTCGACCCGCGAGAACCCTCCTGCGCCGAGCGCGCTCCCCGTGTACGCGTACGCGCCGGCCGGGAGGCTATGCTCGCCGAGCGCGCCCGCCGACACCGTCGCGTCGTCCGCGAGGGCGACGACGAGCGTGTAGCTGCCCCCAGCGGCGTCGCTCATCGGTCGACCACCGCCGGAGCGGCGTTCGCGACCGCGCTCACGACAGCGCGGCCGGCGCCTCGTCGGCGGCCGCCCGGAGCGGTCCGACCAGATCGTTCGCCTCGTCGCCGAGTCGGTAGGTGTCGTGGAAGTCGGCCGGGTCGCGGTCGCGGCCGGAGAGCGTCCCGACGACGTCCGCGATGCGGTCGTAGTTGTCCCGGACGAGCCCGCCGACGATCCCGGGGGTTCCAGCGCGCTCCGCAAGCTCCTCGGCCGCCGACCGGCCGGCGTACACCCGGCGCTTCGCGGGGTCGACGAACACCATCGCGAACGGCCGGGAGCCGAACTGCGCGTCGAGGAACGGCCCGACGGGGTCGGCCTCCCACGGGACCGCGACGACGCCGTCGAGCCGGCGGAGCGCCACCGCCGCGACCGAGCAGTACGGGCAGTCGCCGTCGAAGATCAACACCGGCGCGTCCGCGCCGTCCGGGTCGGTAGGCATGTGAGAAGATAGGGTCTCGACCGGCTTAAGCGGCCGGACGGGCGAACTCGTTCGGGTGAAGCCCGGGCGGCTTCGGGCGCCGCGACGCGTCGAACCCGCTCAGTGCGAGTGGCCGAGCGCCTCTTCGAGCGGCTGCCCGAAGCGCTCCTCGAACAGCTCCGCGGCAGTCTCCTCCATCTCCGCGATGTCCTCGGGCACGTCGCCCTCGCTGTGGTGGACGATGACGTGCGCCTGCTGGGCCATCGCCTGGACGATCACGTCGGAGACGACGGCGGTCGCGGGCTCGCCCTGCTCGCTGAGCACGTCGACGAGGCCGGCGGGCAGTTCGAACGACTCTTCGTCACCGTCGGGGCCGGTGACCGTGTAGGTCTCGGTGTCTCCCATACGCGTGGGTCGCGGCCGCGACATAAGGGTCTGTGGAAACCGGACGCGACCCGCGCACGACCGTCGCTCGCGGGGCGAGAACCGGGTCGGCCGAACTCACCCGTGCGTCGAAATCGCCGTCGCGGCGGAGCCGGAGCCGACGACGCTCGCGAGGTACACCGCGATGGCCGTGACGACGATCGATCCCCCCGACGGGAGGCCGAACCCGATCGAGACGGCGAAGCCGCCGAGCACCGACAGCTGGCCGAAGATCACGCCGAGGTACATCGTCTCGCGGAAGCTCCGGGCGACCTGCGAGGCGGCCGCGACGGGGACGACCAACATCGCGGCGACGAGGATGACGCCGAGCACCTGCATCGCGCCGACGACGACGACCGCGGTCAACACCACGAGCAGGGTGTTGTAGCCGGTGACGTTCAGCTGCGCGACCCGCGCGGCCTGCTCGTCGAAGGTGATGAAGAGGAGCTGCTTGTACGTCATCGCCACGCCGGCGACGACGATCAAAGAGAGCGCGCCCATCAGCCGCGCGCCCTCCGGCGTGACCACCGCGAGGTTCCCGAACAGGAATCCCTCGACGTTGACCCCGGTGAGCCCGTCGCCGTAGCTGATGATCAGCGTGCCGACCGCGAAGCTCCCGCTGAGCATGATCGCGATGGGCACGTCGCCGTAGGCGTCGGTGTGCTCGGTGAGCCACTGGACCGCGAGCGCGCCGAGGATGCCCACCGCGAGCGCGACGAGCAGCAGCGACCCGTTCCACCCGGTCGAGGAGGTGAGGAGGATGCCGACGGCGACGCCGGCGAACGCGGTGTGCGCGAGCGTCTCGCCGATCAGCGCCATCTCGCGGTGGACGAGGAAGGAGCCGACGAGCGGGGCGACCACCCCGACGAGCACCCCGACCGCCATCGACTGCCACATGATCGGGTGCCGGAACACGTTCGTGCCGAACGCGGCGTCCATCGCGCGGCCGAGCGAGCGGAACGCGGCGTAGAGCTCGCTCGCGACCGGGAGGTCCTGCGCCCAGTACAGCAGGAGGAACCCGAGCATGCCGACCGCGACGACGCCGGTGATCCCGATCCCGACGAGCTCCGCGGTCCGCCGGGGCCCCCGGTCGGGTCGGAGACGCTCCCGGTCGTCAGCAGGCGTTTCCCCGCTCATCAGTGGTGGTGGTGGACGACTTGTCCCGTCGTCCCGTACGCCTCGGCGAGGGCGTCGCTCTCGACGAACGACTCGGTGTCTCCGTGGTGGTACAGCTCGGTGTTGATACAGGCGATGCGGTCGGCGCGGTCGGTGACGACGCCGATGTCGTGCTCGATGAGGATGACCGTGATCCCCTCGTCGTTGAGGTCGTCGAGGAGGGCGTAAAAGGCGTCGCGCGACTCGGCGTCGACGCCGACCGTCGGCTCGTCGAGCGCGAGCAGGTCAGCGTCGCTCGCGAGGGCGCGAGCGATGTACGCCCGCTGTTTCTGCCCGCCGGATAGCTCCGAGACGAGCCGGTCGGTCAGGTCGCCGATCCCGACCGTCTCGATCGCGTCCGCGACGGCGGCGCGGTCGGCTTCGGAGAGGCGGCCCCGCCCGGCGTGCGCGAACCGGCCCATGGTGACGCACTCGCGGACGGTGACCGGCATCGCGCCGCCCCGGCTCGTCGCCTTCTGGGAGACGTAGCCGATCCGCCCGCCGTCGTCGAACTCCTCGATCGGTCGCCCGAACAGCTCGACCGACCCCTCGTCCGCCTCGTGGAGGCCGAGCATGAGGTGGAGGAGGGTGGTCTTCCCGGAGCCGTTCGGGCCGACGAGCCCGAGGAAGTCCCCCGCCTCGACGGTGAGGGAGACGTCTCTCACGGCCACGGTGTCGCCGTAGGCGAACGTCACGCCGTCGAGGTCGACGATTGCGCTCACTGCGTGTCTCCCATCTGGGTCGGCCGCACGTTTAGCTCTTTTAGTCCGGCGGCGGGGACGCCGTCACCGGACCGCTCGACCGCCGACGCGAGGTCGGATCGGCTCACTGCGCGTCGAACGCCCGCTCGAAGGCGGGGACGTTGATCTCGGTCATCTGTTCGAGGTAGCCGTACCCGGCGTCGTTCCACTCCCGCGTCGTCCCCCCGGCGGGCGTGACGGGGACTGCTTCGGTGGCGTCGCTGTTCTCGACGATCGACTCGGCGAGCCTGGGCGACTGGAAGCGGTCGTACAGCACGACGTCGATCCCCTCCGTGTCGACGAGGTCGATCGTGCCGGCGATCTCCGACTGCGTCGGCTCGTTCTGCGGCGAGACGCCGACCGGCGAGTGGAGCCGGAACCCGTAGCGCGCCTCCAAGTACTGGAAGGAGTTGTGGCCCGCCAACACCGCCACGTCGCGCGCGGCCTCGTCGGCGATCGCCTCGAACGCGTCGTCGACCGCGCCGAGCTCTTCCGCGTACGCCTCGGCGTTCGCGGCGTACACGTCGGCGTTCTCCGGGTCCGCCTCGCCCAGCCCCGCGGCGATCGTCTCGACCATCTCGGCCGCGAGGACCGGATCGACCCAGACGTGCGGGTCGTACCGCGTCTCGCTCTCGCCGTCGTGGGACCCGTTCTCGCCGTCGTGGTCACCGCCTTCCCCGTCGTGGTCGCCGCCTTCGCCGCCGTGACTGTGGTCCCAGTCGAGGAGGTCGTCCTCCAGCCCGTCGAGCACGTCGACCACGGCGACGGAGTCGTAGTCGGCCTCCAGCGTCGCGGCGAGGTCCTGCGCCCACGCGAACTCCGGGCTGTCGAGGTAGACGAACGCGTCCGTCGCGGCCACGTCGGCGGCGAGCGTCCCGTCCGGCGTCCACCCGTGGCCGAGCTGCCCCACGTCGACGGGGTCCTCGAAGCTCGCGCGCTCGCCCGCGACCTCGTTTGCCCAGTCTTTGAGGGTGAAGAAGGCGGCGTAGCCCGAGTCGAACCCCTCGGAGCCGCCGGTGCCCCCGCCCGAGCATCCCGCCAGCGACGCCGCCGCCCCCGCGGCCGCGAGGCCCGCGCCGCGCCGCAGCACCGACCGCCGTGAGTGAGTCATACCGATCCGTACCGTGGATTAATAGAAAAAGGTTATTATTTCACAAAGTAGAATTAATAACTCACCCGCCGAGCACACGCTCGCTTAACAACACGCCGCGGGCGCTGCGGATCGGAGGCGCCGCTCGTCACTCGGTGAGGTCGACGACGGTCGCGTCCGCGAGCTCGGCGAGCGTCTCGGGGGCGACCGCGAACACCGCGCTCGGCGTCCCGGCCGCGCCGTACACCGTGTCGTACCCGGTGAGCGTCGGATCGAAGGCGGTCGGGAGCGCGGCGTCGTGACCGATCGGCGGGACGCCCCCGATGCTCCAGCCGACGACCTCGCGGATCCGCTCCGGGTCGCCCATCTCGGCTGCGTCGGCGCCGAAGTGCTCGGCGACCGCGTCCAGGTCCAGCCGGTTCGCGCCGCTCGTGATCGCCGCGACGAGCGCTCCGTCCCGGTCGCCGCCCGAGAGCGAGACGACGATGGTCGACGCGATGGCGCCGGTCTCGCAGCCGACGGCGTCGGCGGCGGCCGCCGCGGTCTCCGTGCCACCGTCGAACTCCAGCACGTCGACGTCGACGCCGTACCGTTCCTCCGCCAGCTCCTCGAACTCCGCCGCGCGTGGATGCATGCGATCCGAGCCGCGGCCCGCCGGCATCAACCTCTCGGAGGCGGTGAAACTGCGGCCGCGATTCGGATTAGATCGGGTCCGTGTCGGCGTCAGCGGGTCCGGGGCTCGTCTTTATGCGTCAGCGGGTCCGGAGCTCGTCTTTGTCCTTGATCACGCGGGCGTCGCCCTCTCCCGAGGTGACCTCGTTGACGAGGTCGTAGAGGTCGTTCTGGAGCCCGGCGGGGAATGTGAGCACGCCGACCCACGAGCCGTCGTTCTGCCACTCCTCGCGCTCTAAGTCCCCGAACTCGCGGATCTGCGCCTGCCCGGACCCCGCGTAGTCGGCCGGGAGCTGAACCGCCATCGTCACCTCCTCGAATCGGATCGGGATCACGGGGCGGAGCGCGTCAAGCGCGTCGTCGACCTGGTTTTCCACCGGCTCCATCGGGTCGATTTGGAACCCGGCCTCCTCCAAGGCGCGCTCGATCCGCTCAGGCGGGTGCGGCGAGTCGTCCATCTGCGGGTTCACGGCGTTGCGCGTGATGGTGGTCACCAGCTGGTTGTGCTTCCGCTCTTGCATCTCCGCGCGCTGCTCGGCGGTGATCTGTATCTCCCCGCGATCGACGACCTCCGGGATGATTTCGAGCGCGTCCGTGGTGCCGAAGACGGTCTCTAAGTCCTCTTCGGCGGGGCGGTCCCCCCGCGAGGCGTTCTCGAAGACGTCCTCGGCGGCGATGACCTCCTCGAGGTCCCCCTCGAACTCCCCGCGCTTGATCGCGAGCGCGGCGTCGGGGTCGATCAGGACCTCGAAGCGCTCCCCGTGTGACTCCAGTCGGGCCGTCACGGCCTCGTCGAGCGATATCATACCGGACGCTACCACCCCCGCGGGCAAAAAGCCTCCCGCCGCCGGTCGTCGCGTCGAATCGCCGCGTTCGGCCGTCGCGGTTCCTTGCTCCCGGCGACTACCCGCCTGCCGCCGGTCGCTCGTCGTCCCAGTCCGCACGGCACGGATCCGAACAGAAGTGCCGGTGGACGACGTCGTCGCCGTCGACCCACGTGACCGTTCGATGTCCGGTCCCCAGCGCCGGCTCGCCGCACGTCGCGCAGCTCGGCGCGGACTCCTCGTCGACGTCCTCCTCGAGCTCCGAGGTCGGATCCACCATACCTCCCCGTACGCCCGGGGACACTTGAACCCGCGAAGCCCGGCAGTTCTGGCCACGGCGGTCGCCGCCGACTCGGGGTCCCCTCGCCCGGCGTCGCCCGCGCGCTATCGCCGCGTCCGCGCGTCTCGGTCGGTCGCCTTCAGCGACGGGTGTTTGACGGTTATCTCCCGGTCCGCGCTCGGGCCGACGACGGTCCGCTCGCGGCCGTCGGGCCAGCGCACGTCCGCGCGCAGCGGGTCCGCGCCCCCGAGCCCGAAGTGCGCGACCGGCTCCGTCTGGCAGAGGCAGCCGCCGCCCGCGTCGATCGTCCGCCGCTGGACGCCGTCCGCGGTCTCCAAGGTGACGACGGCGCCGCGCGCCGGCGCGCCGTGGCGCGTCGTCGGGCGCACGCGGAGCCAGCCGGCGTCGGGGGCGTCGGGGTCGCCGTACGCCGTCACCGGCTGCGCGGCGACCTCGCCGTGGACGACGAGGAGCTCCAGCGCGCCGTCGCCGTCGAGGTCGGCCGCCACCGCGCCGGTGCCGAACCCGTCCGGCTCAGCCGCCGCGCCGAGGTCTGCGGACTCCCACGTCGGCGGCTTCCCGGGGCGATCCACGCGCTCGAACAGCCGGTTCTCCGCGCCGCAGACGTTGAAGAACAGTTCCTCGCGCCCGTCGTTGTCGAAGTCGGCGGCGACGACCGTCCGGACCGCGCCGACGTCGCGCAGCGGGTCGGGAGCGACGTCGTCGTAGCCGCCGTCCGGCGAGCAGCGGAGGAGGCGGCTCGGCGCCGACTCGTTGCCGACCGCGAGCGCGAACGTCCCGCCCTCGTCGACGACCGCGGCGCCGCGCGTGTCGCCGCCGGGGTCGGAGAGGTCGGGCCCGCCGTCGGTCCGCGCGTAGTGGCCGTCGCGGTTGCTGAACAGCCGGTTCGGTCCCCCTTCGACGCCCGCGAACAGGTCGCCCTCGCGGGAGCGGTACGGGACCGCGAGCAGCGACCGGCAACCCCCGTCGACCTCCAGCCCGACCGCCTCGGCCATGTCCGTGACTTCGCCGTCGTCGCCGAGTTCGTAGAACGCGAGCGGGGCGGCGTAGCCCGAGACGGCGACGCCGTAGCGACCGGTCCCCAGCCGGTCGAGCGCGGCGACCGACCGGCCGGCGCGGACGTCGATGCGGTCGGCGTTCACCTCGCGGGCGAACACGTCGGTCCAGCGGTACCGGTCCGCTTCCAGTCGGCTCAAGAGGAGGTCGGGGTCGCCGCCGTCGACGCCGCGCGCGCAGTTGTGGACGTACACCTCCTCGCAGCCGTCGGCGTCGAGGTCGGCCGCGCACACCCCCATCCCGTGGCGCGTCCCGTCGGCGACGATGCCGCAGGCGGTGTCCGAGAAGCGGCCGTCATTCCGGGCGTACAGCCGGTTCGGCTCGCCGTAGCCGGCGGCGAAGACGAGCGGCCCGTCGCGGCCGGGCGTCACCGCGACGCCGTACCCCCGCATCGGGCGCGCGTCGTCGACGAGCGCGGACCGCTCCGTGAACATGGCCGCCCGTCACCGCTCCGAGAATATGAACGCACGGGTTGGATACGGCGACGTCCGACCGGGACGAAAGTGACGACCGAGCTAGAGGTTCCGTTCGATGTACCGGTTCACCCGGGAGACCCGGTCCGCGTCGAACGTCCACAGGCCGCGCCAGACGCGGGGCTCCGCCTCGACAGCGAGGAGCCCGACGCCCCCCTCGATACCGCGGACGAGGTCGCTTTCCGGGTCGCTCTCGGCCGGGTGCGGCCCCTCCGGCGGTCGGTACACGACGAACCAGCTGTCGGTGAAGTCCTGGGCCTCGCCGGCGTGGATCACCGCGTCGAGGTCTTCCGGGAGGTCGTCCGGGACCCCGTAGAGGTGCGTGTCGACGCCGGTGTCGGCGATGCGCTCGTAGACGGCCCGCGTACCGACCTCGTCGTCGATGCGCGAGAGCCGCTGGAACGACGAGCGGAGCGTGCCGTCGCCGGCGGTCCACGCCGCCCGCTCGATGAACCGAGAGATGGTGATGAGGAGGAGCTTCTGGCGGTTGGACTCCGGATACCCGCGGAGCGTGAACGTCGCGTCGTTGAGGCCACTTATCACCGACGGGAGGTCCACGTCGTCCAGCGACCGGCTCCCCGTGGTGTACAGGTCGGAGTTGACGAACAGTACCGCGTCGCCCAGTTCGCTGAGCGTCGAGCCGGCGACGACCTCCCCGTCTTCCATCAGCAGGACGAGATTCTCGATGTCGTCCGGAGTGCCGCCGTCGAAGGGGATGTCGTCGCGCCGGCGGAGCACCTCCACGTCGAGCGAGGGGACGGCCTCGTCGTCCCCGTCGACACCGGCGTAGCCGGTCAGATCCTCGGCCGTCAGGCCGACCGTCCGGCTCGCGTCGACGGGTCCGGCCCCGTCGGTCACGCGGCCGTCGCCCGCGCCGTCGGTCACGCGGCCGTCGACCACTCGCATTACGTCGTCGCCGAAGGTGTCCACGAGCATGTTCAAGACGGGGTCCGGGTCGGTTCGGTTGACGACGACCACGGAGCGCTCGGGTCCGTCGAAGCGATCGAGAAACTGTTCGAGAGTCACGTAATCCGTACTGAACGGGTTCGACGCATAAGGATTCTCGCGCAGTTATCGCGTCTGAGAACGCGTCTGCCAGCCGACGGGGGCGCGGCGGCCGCCCGAACCGCTCGGTCTCGCCTACGCGCCGAGCGTGTCCTCCAGCAGCTGGAGGGGGTGTTCGATCTCGTAGCCGGTGCCGTGTTCCATCTGCATCGCGCAGGTCGGACACTCCGTCATGCCCACCTCGCCCTCGGCGTCCTCCATGTGTTCGAACATCTCTTCGCCGATCTCCATCGACTTCTCGTACTTCTCCTCCTTCCAGCCGTACGTGCCGGAGATGCCGGAACAGGAGTCGCCGACGTCCTCCATCTTCACGCCGTCGACGTCGCGGAACGTCTCGACCGCCTGCCGGGAGAGCCCCTGGTTGCGGGCGTGACACGGCGCGTGGTACGCGAACGCGCGCTCGTCGTCGAGCCCGCCGGCGGCGTCGAGTTCGCCCTCCAAGTCCTCGTGGATCCGGAGGTACTCCAGCGCCTCGAAGGTGTGCTCGGCGAGGTCCTCGATCCCGTGGAGGTCGAACAGCTCGGGGTACTCCTGCCGGAGCGACATCGAACAGGAGGTGCAGGAGGCGATCACGTCGGCGCCCTCGCCGATGGCCTCGACGAGGTTCTCGACGTTCGTCTCCGCGTGACGCCGGGCGTCCTTCAGCATCCCGTTCGCGAACATCGGCGTGCCCGAGCACTTCTGTGGCGGCACCATCACCTCGTAGCCGAAGTGCTCGTAGACGCGCACCATCGCCTTGCCGACCTCGGGGGTGTTGTAGTTGGAGTAGCAGCCGTGGAAGTACGCCACGCGCTTGTCGGGGTTCTCCACCTGCGCGCCGCCGCGCGCCTTCCACCACTCGCGGAACGTCTCCGTCGCGAACTCGGGGAAGTCGCGCTCCTTCGGGATCCCCATCACCTTCTCCATCGCCCACCGCGCGGGCCCGAAGTTCATCGCGAACGACGCCGTCCGCGGGAACATGCTCGCGAGGCTCGCCGACGTGCGGTAGTTGGCTAAGATCCGGTTGCGAATGTACTCGACCGAGAGCTTCTCCATCTGCCGCTCGACGAACTGCCCGCGCGCCTCGTTGTGCATCTGCGAGAGCGGCACCGAGGAGGGGCAGGCGTCGTCACAGCGCATGCAGTTCGAACAGGAGGTGATCGACTCGTCGATGTCGTGGTCGTCCTTCCGCTTGAGCCGCCACTGTTCCGGGCCCTGGAACTTCGGTCCCGGGAACTCGTCGTCGACCTCCGCCACCGGGCAGGAGGTGTCGCAGCTCGTGCACTTGTAACAGGAGTCGGCCCCCTCGCGGAGGTCGAGGTCGCCGCCGGGGAACACGTCCACGGGGTCGTAGGCGTCGGGGTCGAGTTCGGTCGAGTCGGTCCCGCCGGTCGCGCTCTCCGCCCCGCCCGAGGCGCTCTCGACGCCGCCGTCGGTGGCCGCGCGGTCCGCGTCGCGGTCGCCGTCGCCGGCGCTTGCCGCCTCGGCGTCGGGTACCTCCCCCTCGTCCGGGACGAAGATGGACGGCTGCTCGTCGCGGCCGGCCTCGGGGACGCCGGGAGTCGGCTCACCGCACCCGCAGTCCCCGCAGCCGCCGCCCCCGCTCCCCTGGTCGCGCCCGCCGCTCCGTTCGTTCGCCCCGTTCGCGTCCCCCGCGTCGCCGTCGTCCTCGGTGTGTCGTGTCATTGGTTCGCCTCCGTCGCCGCCTGCCGTCCGGCCACGATGCCGGTCGCGAGCGACACCCCGCTCGCGGACTTCTCCCGCGCCGCGTCCGCGCCGCCGACGACCCCGCCGGCCGCGAACACGTTCTCGTACTGTACCGCTCCGTCGGCGTCAGTCGGCCGACAGCGCTCGTCGGGACGGACGCCGAACCGCGCGTACGGCTGGTCGCCGAACGCGTCGTCGACGAACCACTCGTACCGGTCGTCCGGCTGGTCGACGTACAGGTCGAAGACGGGTTCGCGGGCGCCCTCGCGGTCCGAGTCGAGGCCTTTCCCGACGAGGCCGCCGGTCGCCAGCACGAACGCGTCCGCGCCGTACGGCGCCGTCCGCCCCTTCCGGTCGACCGCGACCGCCTCCACCCGCCCGTCGCTCGCGGAGTCGACGCCGACCACGGGATTCCCGGTCTCGAACCGGACGCCCTCGGCGTCGAGCGCGTCGAACAGCCGGTCCTCCAGGCGGAGGCCCGGGAGGCTCGGCGGCCCCATCGGGATCTCGAAGACGTCGGCGCCGAGCCGGTCGGCGAGCTCCGCGCGGACCTCGTCGCCCCGGTCGTCGCCGAGGAACGCCGGGAAGCCGACGCGCTCGACGCGGTCGACGCCCCCGTCCTCGTCGACGACGTCGTGGAGGTGCGGCGAGACCGCCTTCGCGAGCGCCTCGCGGGCCGGGACGCCGTCGATCGCCTCGTCGTGGTCGAGCGCCTTCGCGAGCCGGGTTATCTTCGCGTCGGCGCGGAACGCCTCGGCGAACTCCACCTCCGCGCCGGCGACGTCGAACGGGACGCCCGCCGCCTCCAGCCGTCCGGCGAAGGCGCGCGCGTCGTACTCCGTGAGCGACCGGAACCCGACGACGAGCATCGGTCGGTCGTCGCTCGCGAGTCCGGCCTCCGCGGCGGCGGGGTACCGCGCCGTCGGCTTCACCGCGCCGCCGAAGGTGGGCACCAAGGCGTTGCGCTCGGTGTGGCCGCCGCGGTACGCGTCGCCGGCGAGGTCGTCGAACAGGTCCAGCCCGTCGCGGAGCGCGTCGCCGCCCACGATCCGGTACGGGTGCGACTCGGGGAGCCGGTCGATCCCCTCGAACGGGTCCGCGAGCGGCCCCTCCGGGTCGGGCCACTCGTCGGGGTCGAGCTCGCGCCCCGCGGTCGGCGGCCCGTCGCGCAGGGGCTTCGCCGGCTCCGTCGCGGGGACGTACCCGAGCGCGTCGATCAGCCCGGAGGCCTGCCGCAGCGTGCTCGCCTTGTGGGAGACGAGCCGCACGTCCGCGCCCTCGCGGGCCGCCGACACCGCCGCCGTGACCGCGGCGAGGCCGCCGCCGACCACGAGGACGTCGCTGGTTATCGCCATCAGCGACCCCCGTCTGCGGCCGCGTCGTCGTTTGCGCGGCCGCCGTCGGTGGCCGCAGTTCCGGCCGATCCGGCCCCGTCGGCGTCGGCCGCACCATCGTCGGCGCCCGCGTCGAACGCGCCGAAGTCGACTTCCTCGTCGAGGGTCGCGGGGTCGCCGTCGCGGTTCATCGTCGTCGCGTGGAGCATGTGGTTCAGCATCGCCTGCGAGAGCTGCTCGCCCCACAGCGCGTGGCGCTGGCCCTTCCAGCGCTCCTGATACAGCTCGTCTTCGGCGTCGCGGACGACGGGCTCGGGGTACTCCTCGGCGAGCTCCGCGGCGATGCGGTGCGTACAGAAGCCGCCCTGGCAGTTCCCCATCGAGGCGCGGGTCCGGAGGCGGACCGCGTTGAGGTCGGAGCCGGCCTCGCCGATCGCGTCTTGGAGCTCCGCGCGCGTCACGCTCTCGCAGTTACAGACGATCGGGTTCGGGTCGTACTCGTCGAGCACGTCGTCGGCGCGGGAGCCGAGCCGCTGGCCCGAGCGCCGCGCGACCGGCGAGCGGAGGCCGAACTCGTCCATCAGCTCCTCCATGCGCGCCTCGCTCTCCGAGCCCGGTAGCGGCGCGTCGGCGGTGTCGCAGGTCGCCTCGTAGTCGAGCGTCTCGCAGACGTGGTCGGAGATGGACTCGGCCATCATCCGGTAGGTGGTGAGCTTCCCGCCGACGATTGTCGTCATCCCGGGGAGGTCGTCGCGGTCGCCGTGGTCGAGCAGGAAGTAGTCGCGCGTGATGTCCGTCGGGTCCTCCGTGCCCGTTCCCGGGGGCTCGTACAGCGGGCGGACGCCCCAGAAGGAGCGGAGCGTCCGGGCGTCTTCGAGCGCGGGCACGAGCTCCGAGAGCGTCTCGATCATCAGGTCGACCTCCCAGTCCTCCTCGGGGTAGTCCTCGGGGTCGTCGACCTCCTCGTCGGTCGTGCCGAGGATGCAGGCGGTCTCGTGGGGGACGATGATGTCGGCGTCGCCCTTCGGTCGACACCGGTTGATCACGGTGTCGACCTGCCGGGTGTTCATCACCGTCATCACGCCCTTCGAGGGGCGGACCTCCACGTCGACGCCGGCCATCTCGCCGACGTTGCCCGCCCACGCGCCGGTCGCGTTGACCACGTGGCGCGCGCGGATCTCCTCGGTCGTCCCGGGCTCGTGATGGACGCGCTTCCCGGGGCCGGTCTCGTGTTCGATCTCGACGCCGACGACCTCGCCGTCCTCGACGAGCACGTCGGTCACCGGGGCGTGCGTCTCGACCCGCGCGCCGTGTTCCCGGGCGTCGGCCGCGTTGGAGACGCAGAGTCGGAACGGGTCGACCGCGCCGTCCGGCAGGGCGATCGCCTTCTCGACGTCGCGCGCGAGGTAGGGCTCGCGGCGGCGGGCCTCCTCGCCGTCGAGCACCTCGACGGGGATGTCGCACGCCCGACACCCCTCCAGCTTCTCCTGGAAGTACTCCTCGGAGTCCTCCGGGCGCTTGACGAACAGCCCGCCGGTCTCCTCGACGCAGTGCGACGCGATGTCGCGGAGGACCATGTTCTCCTCGATGCACTCCTTCGCGCTCTTCTGGTCCGAGACCGCGTAGCGGCCCCCGCTGTGGAGGAGGCCGTGCATCCGTCCGGTCGTGCCGTGCGTCAGGTTCCCCTTCTCGACGAGGACCGTATCGAGCCCGCGCCGCGCCAGGTCTCTGACGACGCCGCACCCCGTCGACCCCCCACCGACGACGACGACGTCCACTTGTCTGTCCATGCGGGGCCCTTGGACCACGACCACTTTACTTTACCTCCCGAGGCGCCCTACGCATAACTATCAGGGTCATTCAAGTAGTGTAATCGGCGCCGCTGTCGGTGTATTTATATACTACACTTTTTCACTCTCGCCGAAGTCCGGATTTCAACAGGAAGATTATTATGGTAGTACATTATGTTCACGACCGGCGTGGTAGCTTCCGTGAAGATATGTCGCGACGGCGTTGATACGCCTCGCGGCCGCTTCGGGCCGGCTCCGGACGGGCCTGACCGAGCGGACGCGCGACGCGACGGCGAACGCGGCGCCGGGTTCGCCCTCGACGACGAGGGCGGCCAGGTCACCGCCGCGCACGGACCAGCGCCACAGGAGGGATCCACAACATGACACAGTACGTCGGTGCGATAGACCAGGGGACGACCGGCACCCGATTCATGGTGTTCGACCACGCGGGGCAGGTCGTCGCGAACGCCTACGAACAGCACGAACAGATCTACCCGAACCCGGGCTGGGTCGAACACGACCCGATGGAGATCTGGGAGAACACCCAGCAGGTCGTCCTCGACGGCCTCGCGGACGCGGGGCTCGACGCCGACCAGCTCGAAGCGATCGGCATCACCAACCAGCGCGAGACGACGATCGTCTGGGACAAAGATTCCGGCCGACCGGTCCACAACGCGCTCGTGTGGCAGGACCGGCGGACGACCGACCGCGTCGAGGAGCTTCAGGAGGCGGACAAGGTCGAGGAGATCCGGGAGAAGACCGGTCTCGAGGCCGACGCGTACTTCTCCGCGACGAAGACGGAGTGGATCCTCGACAACGCCGAGCCGCTCAAGATGCAGAGCTCCCGCGGCGGCGACCTGCGCGACCGGGCCCGCGCCGGCGAGCTCGTGATGGGCACCATCGACTCGTGGCTCATCTACAACCTGACGGGCAACCACATCACTGACGTCACCAACGCCTCCCGGACGATGCTGTACAACATCCGGGATCTGGAGTGGGACGACGAGCTCCTCGAGGAGTTCAACGTACCGAAGGAGATGGTGCCCGAGGTACGCCCCTCCTCCGACGAGGACTACTACGGACACACGGACCCCGACGGGTTCCTCGGCGAGGAGGTCCCCGTCGCCGGCGCGCTCGGCGACCAGCAGGCCGCGCTGTTCGGCCAGACCTGCTTCGACGAGGGCGACGCGAAGAACACCTACGGCACCGGCTCGTTCTACCTGATGAACACGGGGACCGACGCCGTCGAGTCCGACCACGGGCTGCTGACGACGATCGGGTTCCAGATGTCCGGCGAGCCCGTCCAGTACGCCTTGGAGGGGTCCATCTTCATCACCGGGGCCGCGATCGAGTGGCTCGAGGACGTCGACCTGATCAACAACGCGGCCCAGACCGCGGAGCTGGCGCGCTCGGTCGACTCGACCGACGGCGTCTACATGGTCCCGGCGTTCACCGGGCTCGGCGCCCCGCACTGGGACGGCCGCGCCCGCGGCACCATCGTCGGGATGACGCGCGGGACGAGCAAGGAGCACATCGTCCGGGCGACGCTCGAGTCGATCGCCTACCAGACCCGCGACATCGCCGAGGCCATGGAGGCCGACTCCGGCGTGGAGACGACGAGCCTCCGCGTCGACGGCGGCGCGGTGAAGAACAACTTCCTCTGTCAGCTCCAGTCCGACATCATCCAGACCGAGATCGCGCGACCGGAGGTCGACGAGACGACCGCGCTCGGCTCGGCGTACGCCGCCGGGCTCGCGGTCGGCTACTGGGACACCGTCGACGAGCTGCGCGACAACTGGCAGGTCGACCGCGATTTCACGCCCGAGAAGTCCCAAGGCGAGGTCGACAAGCTGTACAGCCGCTGGGACGACGCGGTCGAGCGCTCGAAGGACTGGGCGATCGACGAGGAGGACGAGTAGATGAGCGGACTCCTGCTCCAGGTCCCGGTCATCGGGATGGAGGTCGAGCAGTTCCTGCTGCTGTTCATCACCGCGCTGGCGGGCGGGGCGTTCGGCGCCGCGCTCGGCGCGCTGCCGTCGTTCATCTTCACCGGGTTTGTCGTCTTCCTCGGTGAGGGAATCGGCATCCTCCAGCGACAGATCGGCGCGGTCGAGGGCATCCCCGCGGGCGAGCTCGCGGCGGGCATCACCGGCGTCATCGGCTTCGGGGCGATCACCGGGCCGCACATCGCGTTCGCGGGCGGCGTGGCCGCCTCGGCGTACGCCGGCAAGAAGTATCCCGATATGAACCCCGCGGACGGCGGGTACCACTTCGGGAAAGACATCACGTACGCGTTCGGGACGAAGCCCGACATCCTCGCCGTGGGAGCGATCTTCGGCGTCGTCGGGATGCTGTTCACCCGGATCGCCAACGGCGTCTTTATCAACGTGCTGGAGATGACGCCCCCGACGGACTTCATCGCCGTGTCGGTGTTCGCGACCGCGTTCCTCGCGCGCCCCGTCTTCGGCTACCCGATCGTCGGGAAGCCAGCCGGGAAGGGACTGTTCGACATGTCCCCGTTCGAGCGCGGCGACATGCACCCGCAGGCCGACGGCGGCCCCGAGGAACACGCCGGCCGCCCGGCGACCGAGCCGTGGCTCCCCCACCAGTACAAGTGGGCGGGGGTCACGACGATCGGGCTCGTCGGCGGCATCCTCGGCGGGTACATCTGGCTCCAGACGGGGAGCATCTTCCTCGGCTACGGCATCTCGGCGATGAGCCTGCTGTTCCTCAACCTTGGCGTCGAGAAGATCCCGGTAACGCACCACATCACGCTGCTCGGCGCGGTCGGCGCGGTCGTCATCGACCCCGTCGCCGGGGGCGTCGTCGCGCTGCTGGCCGCCGGCGTCTTCGGCGCGCTGAGCGGCCTCCTCGGCGAGGTCACCCAGCGGATGTTCTACTCGCACTCCGGGACCCACGTGGACCCGCCGGCGATGGCGATCGCGATCATGATGCTCCTCGTGGGCATTCTCGCCATCCTCGGCGTCCTGCCGAACGCCGGGTACCTCTGAGCCCGCTCGCGGGGGCCGACGCCGCGTCGGCCCCCTCGTAGCGGCCGAGGACCGCTCCGCGAGCGAAGCACCCTCCAACCAAGTCGCCGGACACCAATGAGACCAGCCTGGACACGCGAACGCCGACGCACTCGGTTCGAGAGCGACGGCCGTCGCCCGGCCGGCGTCGCCGCCGCCCGGGGGGCCCTCGCCGACGCCCGTCCCGACCGCGACCGGCCCCGCGCCGACTCCGCTTCGTGCCAGTTTTGTTCGCCTACCTCGGAGGGTCGGCCGTGAACATCGACGACCGGATCGAGCGACGGCTCGGCTACGACGCCGGCATGAGCGTCCTCGCCGACTTCGAGGCCGTCTCCCCGGTCCGACACGTCGACTCGCCGGTCGGCCGCGGGCCGGCGATAGAGCGGCTCCTCGACGTGTTCGAGCCCGCCTTCTCCGGCTCGCTCCCGCCGAGCGTCTACGTGTACGGGCCGAAGGGGAGCGGGAAGTCGGCGGTCGTCTCCGCGCTGTTCGACCGGCTGGCGAGCCACAGCGGGCCGCGGCGCGCCATCCAGACGACGACGCGGGCGGTCGAGCCGACGATCCCCGGGTTCGTCTACGTCGACGCGCGGAACGCGTCGACCCGCTTCCGACTGTACCACGCGATGCTGACCGCGATGAGCGACGAGCCCGTACCGGACCACGGGATCGGGACCGAGGAGCTGGCCGACTCGCTGCGCGACGCGATGCGCACGGGTCCCGACCTCGTCGTCGCGGTCGACCACACGAACGAGACCGAGACGCCGACGGCGGCGACGCTGATCGACTGGCTGAACGACGTGGGCGAGCGGGTCACGCCGGCCTGTCTCGGCCGCGACCCGCCGGACGCGATCGACTGGGAGCCGGAGACCACCGTCGAGTTCGCGAAGTACCGCCGGCACGTGCTCGTCGAGCTGCTGACGAGCCGGTGTTCGACCGGGCTCGGCCGCGACGCGCTCTCCCACGACCAGATCCGCGAGATCGTCGAGTGGGCCGCGGGCGACGCCCACGACGCGCTCGCCGCCGTGATGGGCGCGGCGGCCAACGCGGAGCGGGCGGGCGCGTCGACGGTCCGCTCCGGCGACGTCGACGCCGGCATCGACGGCGTCCCTCGCCCCTGCGTGGCGCTGGGGCGGGTGCTGGCGCTCCCCGAGAGCCGCCAGCGGCTCCTCTACGAGCTCGCCGGGCTCTCCGAGGACGAGCGGTCGACGGTCGGCGTGGCGACCGAGGCCATCGCCGCCCGCCCCGGCGTCGATCTCTCGGCGTCGACGGTGCGGCGCGTCCTCTACGAGCTGGCCGACGCCGGCCTGCTCGAACGCGTCACCGTCACCCGAAGCGACGGCAAGGGGCGCCCCCCGAGCCGGCTCGTGCCGCTGTTCCCGACGGTCGTCTTCCGCGAGCTGTTCGACCGACGCGTCCGGACGGGATAGCGGCCAAAGGGGGCGACCCAACCGGATCAACAACGGCGATACGGTTTTTTTTAAAGATGTAAGTGACAGCGGCAATTGTTTATAAATGGACGCGGTGGCGTGTGCCTCCGAGCGCCCAGCGGGCGCGAGGAGCACGCGCGAGGGAGTCGCGAACGCCCGCAGGGCGTGAGCGACGAGGCTGGGGAGGNGGCGCGAGGAGCACGCGCGAGGGAGTCGCGAACGCCCGCAGGGCGTGAGCGACGAGGCTGGGGAGGCGTGAGGTGCGGTTGCTGTGCGGGGCGGGACTCAAAGGGGCAGCCGTGAGGGCCGCGCAGGCGACGTTAGCACCGCAGGGAGCGAGCAGCGCGAGCGACCGAGGAGCGCAACGAGTGTGCGCGGCCCTCACGGCTGGGGCTTTGGCGGTGTTCGTCGCAGACCCCAAATCAACTATTTATAAGCGAGCGGCTGGGGCTTTGGCGGTGTTCGCCGCCGATCCGCCAGCAACTATTTATAAGTAAGAGACCGGAACGGTAGCGACGTTCGTCGCGACGTCGCAGACGACTTATAAATAACCGCCCGGTCGCTCCGCTCCCTCGACGTGCCAGAGCCGATCGAACGGAAGACAGTTGTCGCCGAATCGCCGACCCGGAGGTATGGTTCCGCCCCTCGCGCTCGACATCGACGGCACGCTGACGACGCCGGACCACCGGATCGATCCGCGAGTCTTCGAACTGCTGCCCGCGTGGGACGCGCCGGTCGTGTTCGCCACCGGGAAGGCGTTCCCGTACCCGGTGGCGCTCGCGCACTTCCTCGGGCGCGAGGAGACGGTGATCGCGGAGAACGGCGGCGTCGCGTACGCGGACGGCGAGACGACGGTGGTCGGCGACCCGGACGCAGCCTGGGCCGTCGTCGAGGCGTTCCGCGAGCGCGGCGGCGAGATCGGGTGGGGCGACGGCGACACGGTGAACCGCTGGCGCGAGACGGAGGTCGCGGTCTCGCCCGACGCCGACGAGGCGCTCCTGCGCGAGGTCGCCGCGGCCGTCGACGACGTGGAGGTCGTCGACACCGGCTACGCCTACCACGTCAAGTCGACGGGCGTCAGCAAGGGGCGGGCGCTCGGCGTCGTCGCCGACGCGCTCGACATTGACCCCGCCGCGTTCGTCGCGGTCGGCGACAGCGAGAACGACGTCTCCACGTTCGAGGTCGCCGGCGAGTCGTACGCGGTCGCCAACGCGGACGACGCCGCCCGCGAGGCGGCCGACGAGGTGGTCGGCGAGGGGTTCATGGACGGGACGGTCTCGGTGCTCGAACGGCTGCGCGAGCGCGCCGAGTAGTCCGTATCCGACGGCGGAGCGCGTCCGCTCTGCTCAGCTCGTCCCGGCGACTCCGGGGGACGCGCACGGATCATCAGTTCGGTTCGGGGGCATCGCCCTCGGGGTCGGTCTCCGCTCACGCGTCCGTCACGGCCGCGAGTTCGCGGAGCGAGTCGATTTCGTGGGTGGGCGCGACGGAGAGGGTCGTGTCCCGGCAATGTGGCCGTCGGACGAACGCCGAGTCCAACCCGGCCCGGTGGGCCGCTCTCACGTCGCTCTCGCTGTCGCCGACGTAGAGCGCCGACTCGGCGCCGAGCTCCGCGAGCGCCCGGTCGAGATAGTGCGTGTTCGGCTTCTTCAGGTCCAGGCTCTCGACACTCTTCTCTCGGCCGTGATAGGTGTCGAACGCGTGCCGCAGGCCGAAGAAGTCCAACACGAACGCGACCGTGCTGTGGTGGTTGTTGCTCACGACGCCGCGGGGTCGATCGAGGTTCGTGACGCTCTGAACGTCGTCGTAGAGCGCCCGTGACCCCGACTCGAACTTCTCGAACTGAGACCGTTCGTCGAGCCGCTCTCGGGCTCGCCAGAACGCCTCCACGTCCACATCGTAGACCGCGCACATCTCACGCAGTCTCTCGACGGTCGTCCCGCGTACGACGTCGTCGACGTGCGCTTGGTCCGGGTCTCGGACGCCTACCGCTTCGAACGCTTCCCGCGTCGCTTCGACCGCCGTCTCGTGGGCCGGCGGCTCGACCAAGACGCCGTCGTTGTCGAAGAGAACCGCGTCGTATCCGGTCACGCCTCCGTGTTTCCCGAAATTCGGATTAGTCGTTTCGGTGTCCCGCTTCGACCGGCCACGCGGCGACCGCGTCGAGAGGGCGGCGTCGTCGGCCAGCGACCGCTGCGATCATTCCTCACCGTACGGGTACCGCGCCGTCGCCCCGCACTCCAGACACCGAACGACCACGCGCCCGGGTCGCGCCCGGACGCGGCTCGTCTTCCCGGGCCGAAGGTAGACGGCGCAGTCGTCGCAGGCGCGCCTGGAGAGCTCGGAGGGAACGCCGCAGCGGTTGCGCTCGGCGATCCGGCGGGCGCGGGCGACGTACCCGCGGGCGCGGTCGTACTCGTCGTCGACGACCGCCTCGCGGGCGAGGACGAACAGCCGCTCGATCCGCTCCGCCGGGATGCCCATGTCATGGAGGGGGGCGCGCGGCGGCAAAGAGGTTGTTATCCGGGTCGCTCGCGGCGGCCGGTTCCGGCCGCCCTCGACGCGCCGTTCTCTCCGGACCGGCCGCGACCCGCACGCTTTTTTATCGGTCCAACCCAACCGAGCGGTATGAAGGAATCCCTGATGGACGTGATCTGCTGTCCGCTCGACAAGGCGACCCTCGAACTCGACGTCGACGACGCGGACGACGAGGAGGTCCTCGCCGGGACGCTCACCTGCACGGAGTGCGGCGAGACGTACCCCATCGAGGACGGGATCCCGAACCTCCTGCCACCGGACATGCGCGAAGAGGCCGCGGCTTAGGGCACCGGATCGGGCGTACCGCGGCGTAGGACCCTCCAACGCGGACGGGCCGCGACGGCGGCGACACCCTCTTCCGAAACCCCTCGGTCGTGTGAATCTTTTTTTAGTACGGGGTCGTGGTCTCACCCGTGCCGACACTCGACGTCGAACTGAACGGGGAGACGGTCCACGACATCGACGCCCCGGACTCGTTCGTCACCGACGGACCGTTTCCGGTCGTGCTCGAGAACAGCGGTCGCTCGACGCACGTCCACCTCCACTTCGACGACGACCTCGACCGGGTGACCGCGGTCGACGAGGTCAACCACTACGTCGCCGACGAGGCCACCCGCCACGTCCACGTCTCGACGGCCGACGTCGACGAACCGGTCCGCGGCAAACTGAAGATCGTCACCGGCTACGGGTCGAACACGACGTACGTCGACGTGCGGGTCGACCCCTCGCCCGAGACCCCGGACCGGTCGGTCGCCGTCGACGAGGAGCTCTCCGCGCCCCCGGAGCGCACGCCGGAGCCGCCGGCCCGACAGCGCGCGGTGAACGCGCTCGACCGCCTGGTACAGCGCGGCGGGGTCGCGGGCGCGGTCTTCGGGCTGGTCGCGGTCGGCGTCGCGGTCGGCGTCGCGATGGCCGTCGACAGCGCCGTCGTCTGGCTCGCGGTGGGGATCGCGCTGATGGTCGCGTTCGGCGCGGCGCTGCTCTCGGTGACGTGAGGGACGGACCGCTCTCCTTCCGACTCGGCCGGCTCGACTCCGCCGGCTCGCTCCCGTCGTCTCGCTCCGGATCCGCGCGCTTTTAAGCGTCCCTCCGGAACGAGACGCCATGAGCTTCGAGAAGGAAGACGAGGTCGTGCTCCACGACAAACACAGCGAGTACGACGGCGAGACGGGGACGATCACGCAGGTGATGGAGACGATGTTCGGCGACGCGACGTACACGGTCAGCTTCGAGGACGGCCAGGAGACGGGCGTCCCGGAGGACGCGCTCGACGCCGTCGAGAGCGAGGAGTAACGCCGCCCCCACCCGTACCGCATGCCGAAAGTCCCCTTCCACTACGTCGACCTCCGCGCGTTCTCGTACGCCACGGAGGACGTGAAACGCGTCGAGCAGGCGCTGTACTCACTGTTGCCCGAGGACGTCGAGCTCGAACGCGTCGAGAACGTTGGCCATCACGGGGACCGGATCGTCGTCCTCTCGGCGCGCGTCGAGCGCGCCGACGAGATGCGACACGTGCTCGACCGGCTCGCGGAGCTGGAGGACCTCGACCGGGTCCTCGACGAGCTCGACGAGCGCGTCGACGACAACTGCGCGCTGTTCCTCCGCCTCGACAAGCAGGCGGCGTTCCGCGACGAGGTCCGGCTCGGTCCCGGGATCACCGTCCGCACGAAGGTCGAGGCGTACCCGGCGAAAAAGGAGAAGGCCGTCGCGAACGCCCGCGAGACGCTCTCGCGGCTGGCGGACGAGGACTGAGCCCGACCGAGGCTGGTCGGGGTCGCGGCCGACGGTCAACGCCGGTCGATGTCGGGGCCGACGGCCGCGCGCCCGCCCCGCACCCACGGCGTGACTTTTTCACCCGGCCAGTCGATGTCCAGCTATGAGCGATCCGTTCGTGGTCGTCGGGGCCGACGCGGCTGGGTTGAGCGCGGCCAGCAAGTTCCGGCGCGAGGCGCCCGACCGCGAGGTCGTCGTCTTCGAGAAGGGCCGCTGGATCTCGTACGCCTACTGCGGGATGCCCTACTTCATCGCCGGCTACGTCGACCGCATGTCGGACCTCCTCTCGCTGTCGCCGAGCGACGTCGACGAGCGGGGGATCGACCTCCGACGAGGGTCCGAAGTCGTCGCCGTCGACCCCGACGCGAAGCGCGTCACCGTCGAGACGGCCGACGGCGACCGGTTCGAGCAGGCGTACGACGACCTGCTCGTCGCCACCGGCGCCCGCGCGACCACCGGCCCCTTCGACGTCCGCGACGTCGACGGCGCGTTCACGCTGCACAACATGGACGCGGCCGCCGCCATCGACGCGTACGTCGCCGAGCCGGACGCCTACGACCCCGAACGCGCCGACGTGAGCGCGGTCGACCGCGAGCGCGTGGACCGCAACGCGGCGATGCCGGCCCCCGAGACCGCCGCGGTCGTCGGCGGCGGCTACGTCGGCGTCGAGGTCGCCGAGGCGCTCTCGGAGCGCGGACTGGACGTCCACGTGTTCCACCGCTCCGGCCACCTCCTCTCGCCGTTCGGTGAGACCGTCGGGAACCGCGTCGAAGAGGCGCTCGAAGCCGAGGGTGTCGCGGTTCACACGGACGCACCGGTCGAGGCGCTCGTCGGAGACGACCGGATCGAGTCGATCGAGGTCGCGGGCGAAGGCGACGGAGCGTCCACCGACCGCGTCCCCGTCGACATGGCGGTCGTCGGCGTCGGGATCCGACCGAACACCGATCTCCTCGACGGCACCGGCGTCGACCTCGGGACGGGCGACGCGATCCGCGTCGACGACCGCGGGCGCACCAGCCTGCCGGACGTGTACGCCGCGGGCGACTGCGCCACCGCGCGCCACGCGGTGACCGGCGAGCCCGACTGGGTCCCGCTCGGCCTCACCGCGAACCGCGCCGGGCGGGCCATCGGCGCGACGGTCGCGGGCGACCCGACGCCCGTCGGCGACATCGCGGGCACCGCGGCCGTGAAGGCGTTCGACGCCGAGGCCGCCCGCGTCGGGATTCTGGACCGAGAGAAGGCGGAGGAAGCCGGCTTCGACCCGGTGAGCGAGACGGTGACCGCGGGGTCGCGCTCGGGCTACTACCCCGGCGCGGCCGAGACGGACGTGACGCTCGTCGCCGACCGCGACACGGGGCGCCTCCTCGGCGGGAGCATCGTCGGCACCGACCGCGCGGCGATACGGATCGACACGCTCGCGACCGCGATCGAGGCGGACATGACGGTCCCCGAAATCGAGCGGCTGGACCTCGCGTACGCGCCGCCGTTCAGCCCGGTGTGGGACCCGATACTCGTCGCCGCGAAGGTGCTGAACGGGACGCTGGAGGACTGAGGTGGTTCGGATCCCGGCGGGGCGCTACCGCGAGGCCGCGATCCGGGAGAAGAGGAAGCCGACGACCGCCGACGCGGCGCCGACCGCGACCGCGACCGCGCCGGCGAGGGCGAGCGGAGCGGTGAACGCGGTCGCGGCCGGACCGCCGACCGCGAAGGGCGACACGTAGGGCTCCGGTCCGACCGCCCGAAGCAGCGTCCCCGCGAACGGTCCGTAGGCGAGCAGTATCGCGGGGAACGCGCCGCCACCGGTCGCGGCGAACGCGACCGCACCGAGCGCCGTCACCGCGGCGAGTGACCCCGTGGTCGCCGCGCTTCCGACGCCGACTGCGGCGGTCGCGTCGAACGCGACGTACGCCAGCGCGAAGCCGACCGCACTCCACACCGTCGCCCGTTCGAAGCCGGATTCACCGAGGGCGATCCGTCGGAGCGCCGCGCGGCGGGACTCGGCCGCGTCCCCCTCTCCCCCGTCGTCGCCAGTCATTCCGGTCGCGTCGCGCCCCGCCCCTCGCGGTCGGGGGTGAGGTTGCCGTGTTCGTCGATCTCGCCCGCGACGATCCGCGTCGAGGAGATGCGCTCGCCGTCCTCGGCGCTCACGTGGTCGACGACGACCAGGTCGAGCGGGTCGCGGCCGCGCTCGGCGCGGATCTCGTTGATCCGCTCGCCGCCGCCCTTCGTCTCGGGGGAGACGATCAGCGCGTCGAACTCCGGCTCGACCGCGATGCCGGTCGGCTCCGTCAGCTCGCGGATCTCGTACTCGCGCCCGTGCGCCTCGGCCCGCGGGGCCAACTCTTCTTCCAGGTCACGCTCGCGCCGGTCGTAGGGGCGGACGTACCGCTCGACGTGTCGGGTCTCCGGCGCCAAGTCGTCGGAGGTGAGCCCGACGGTGACGTCACCCAGCTCGAACGCCCGTTCGAACAGCTTGCGGTGGCCGTCGTGAACGGGATCGAACGTACCCCCCAGCGCGACGTTCATGCGTCTCCGTTGCGCGGGTCGAACTTAAAACGTCCCGAACCGCGGTCGGACGAGTGGAAGTCGGTGCCGGTCGGCTCAGTTCGCCCGCTCGTCGTCGTCCGCGTCGTCGCCGTCGGCGTCCTCGCCGATTCCGTCTTCATCACCGTCGGGTGCCTCGTCGTCGCCGTCACCGTCCTCGCTGTCGACGGAGATCTGGACCGGTTCGGTGTCGCCGTCGGGAGACTCCCCGCCGAGCCGGCGGTCGAGGTTGAAGACGGCGTTCAGCTCCGCTTGGACGTCGCCGACGACGGTGCGGACCAGCTCGCTCGGCGCGATGGCCTCGTACTCGTAGGGGTTGTTGCCGGCGCCCTCCGCCTTCCGCTTGCCGCGCTCGACGGTGCCCTCGTCGTGGAGCTCCGCGAGCGCCTCGCGGACGGTGCTGGGGTACAGCCCCGTGCCGTCCGCGACCTCGTCGCTCGTGCTGTGGGGGTTGTCGCGGAGGTAGACGTAGATGCGCGCGCGGGTCTCGGTGTCGAGCAGCCACGCGAGCAGGTCGACGACGTTGTCGTCGAACCCCTTGACGGCTCTGTCCGCGCCCTCGCCGAGCCGCTCTTTCGTCTTCCGGAGCTCCTCGCGGGTCCGGTCCGTCGGCGACTCCTCCGGGTCGTCTCCCGGATCGCTCGGTGAATCGTCCGTGGTCATGCCGGAAACTGGGGGCTACGCGGGCAAAAGCGTTTCTCGTCGCTTTTGTTCCGACGGAACTTCCGGAAGCGCCCCCGAGGCGTTCGATTCTGGGGTTAGGGGCTCACGAGGAGGTCCGTACGCAGCGCGTCGGCGCCCGACTCCTCGCGGATCCGGCGCTGCCGCGCGGCGCCGCTCTCGGCCTCGTACACCTCGCGGATGCCGTCGACGCCGAGTCGGTCGCACTCCGCCTCGACGATTTTGCCGAGCGCGGTCGTCCCCTCGCCGTCGCGGTCGACGAACGCGGCGTCGTGGCCGTGCCGGATCGCGCGCCACTTGTTCTCGTCGAGCAGCTCGCGGCGCAGCGACGCGGGCGACTCGCCGTCCTCGTACCGCTCGGCGTAGTCGACGACCAGCGCGCGGACGTACTCGGCGAGCGCCAAGGTCACTTCGGGGTCGCGCTGGGCGTCGGGCGCGCGCACCTCCACGGTGCCGTGGCCGGTGTGGGGGCGCACGTCGAACCACAGCTCGCCGCGGTCCGCGATGGAGTCCGTCTCGACCATCCGGCGCTCGTACCGCTGGAAGGCGTCGAAGTCCTCGAACGCCGAGGGGACACCGGTGTTCGGGAGGTTCTCGAACACCTTCGCGCGGGCCGACGCGAGCCCGGTGTCGAACCCGTTCCAGAACGGCGAGTTCGCGGACAGCGCGAGCAGCACCGGACAGTGCCACCGGAGGCGGTTCGCGACCCAGACGGCCTTGTCCGCGTCGTCGACGCCGACGTGGACGTGGAGCCCCGCGGTCGTGTTCCGGTGTTGGGGGTACTGGATCCGGTCCAACTGCGTCTGGTACCGCGGCTTCTGGACGTGGTCGAGCTCGCGCCACTTCGCCGCCGGGTGGAGGCCCGCGGCCGCGATCCGATACCCGTCCGCGGCGGCGTGGTCGACGAGCGCCTCGCGGACCGTCGCGAGCGCGTCCGCCGCGTTCGCCGGGTCGTCGATCGTCTCGGTCTGGGCCTCTATCGTACACTCGAACAGCTCGTGGTCGAACCCCTCCGGCACCGACGCTGGCGGGTCGCGGCCGTACACGAGGTCGTCGGTCCCGGACGTGGGGTAGCCGTCGGCATCGACGATGTAGAACTCCTCCTCGATGCCGAGCGTCCCCATCCGGGAGAACGCGTCCCGCGAACCGAGTTCCATTACGCCTCCGTTCCGCCCGCGCGGTCTTATATGGATTGGAACCCGAAACGCAGCGCCGGTGTCGCCTTCCGCCCGTTCGAGTCCCGGTCGGTACGAGGATCGCTCGGACGACCGTACGGGATTCACCGCGCGCATCGGGGCAGAACCGGGCATCTTGGGGAAAAACCAGATACTCTCCGAATTATCCGGCTTTTTGATTACAAACGCCCTGAAACGGAGATTCTTTACACGCGGATTCACGAAACGCGGGTCGACACGTGACCTCACGATCGAACCGGTACCGCGACGGATTTTCGAGACCGCGCTCCGAGCGGGAGGGTCCGTCCGGATGTCGGCCCTCTCATCGCTCACCGGCGGACTCCCACCGCTCACCTCTGACCGCCTTCGCCCGCACAACACCGCTTTGAAACACTACTACCGATGAGCGCAACCCGATCGCAACGGCTCCAGAAGTCGTTCCTGAAGTATCAGCACATATTCGTCTTCGCGGCGCCTGCGGTGTTCGTGGCGCTCGTGCTGTTCGCCGCACCGACCGGCGGCAGCGGCGGGGTGGACTACTGGCTGGAGTACTGGTGGCTGTTCCCCTTCTTCCTGCTCGGGGCGACGACCGTCAACACGGTCGGAATCAGCGGCTCGGCGCTTTTCGTACCGTTTCTGATCTTCATCTTCCCGCTGCTGGCGGGGGAGACGCTCACGCCGGAGACGCTCGTGAAGGTGGGGCTGATCAGCGAGTCGTTCGGCCTCTCGGCCTCGTCGATCGCGTTCATCCAGTACGGGCTGGTCGACCGGCGGCTGGCGCTGACGATCGTCGTCGGGAGCGTCCCGTTCGTCATCGCCGGGGCGCTGCTGTCCTTCTTCATTCCGGAGCCGCTGTTCCACGCGGCCCTCGGCGCGGCGCTGCTCGTCGCCGGCTACCTGATGCTCAACGCCGACATCGGTCACGGTGAGCCGGACGAGAGCGACGACGCCGTCGCGGCCGACGGCGGCGCGCCGGCGGAGCTCCCCGACGACGACGGGAAGCTCGGTCCCGCGGGCGTCGACGCGACGGAGGAGGGCGAAGTGACCCGGGTCGACCGCGAGGGCGACACGTACGAGTACTCCTGGTCCGGGTACCTCGAACGGTTCGCTAACTACAGCGTGGGCGGGACCTTTCAGGGGCTGGCCGGCTTCGGAAGCGGCGAGCTCGGGATCATCTCCCAGCTCCGGACCGGCGTCCCCACCCGAGTCGCTATCGGGACTAACCACATTATCGTCGCGACGACGGCGATCCTCGCCTCGCTCGTCCACGTCTTCGGCGGGGCGATCCTCGGCGCGTTCGGCGTCGGCGGGGTCCACTCGCTGAGCCTCGCCTCGACGCCCTGGAACATGGTCGTGTTCACGGTCCCCGCGACGGTCACCGGCGGGCAGATCGCTCCGTACGTCTCGAACGCGCTCGACACCGGAACCATCCAGAAGGGCGTCGCCGGTCTCTTCGCCGCCATCTCGGCCGCGCTGTTCCTGATGGCCGGCGGGGCCGGGATCTGATACGGCCAGCCACGAAACATCCACACATGTACGACAATCTGCTCTTACCGACCGACGGAAGCGACGGAACGGCAACGGTCGCCGCGCACATTGGCTCGCTCGCCCAGCGGTACGACGCGACGGTTCACGCGCTGTCGGTCGTCGACACGCGGAACCGATTCGAGGGCCCGAGCATGGGCTTCGGAAACCAGACCTGGGAGGACGCCGAGCGCGAACGCGCCGAGCGAGCCGTCGACGACGCCGTCGGTGCGCTTCCGGACGACGTCGCCGTCGAGCGTCACGTCGAGTCGGGCGTGCCTCACGCCGAAATCCTCGACTACGCGGACGCCGCCGGCGTCGACGTCATCGTGATGGGAACTCACGGCAGGACGGGGATCGACCGCTACCTGATCGGTTCCATCGCGGAGCGGGTCGTCCGGCAGTCTCCGGTCCCGGTGCTGACGGTTCGCATCCCTGCGGAGTGAGGGTCTCTCCGTCGCGGTCGCAACCGTCGACGGACCGCTGATACCTCGAACGCGAAAAGCGGACTCTATCGCACCGAACGCCCGTCCGTCGAAAACGAGTCGGCGGCGTGCGGTCGCGCGCCGCTGCTCCGATACTCCCCGCATCACCGTGCCCCCGTTCAGCCGAGGACGTACCGGAGCGCCGGGAACTTCTCGACGAGCGCCTGCCCGCCGACCTCGATGTTCTCGATGTAGGCGTCGAGCCCGAGGACGCGGCCCGCGCCGAACGCGGCGACCGTGAGGAACACGATCGCGTACACCAGCGTCGAGCCGAACAGCGACAGGAACTCACCGCTCCACCCGCCGAGGTAGAACAGCATCATCTGCGCGGCGCCGCCGAACGCGGCCAGGCGGACGAACGCGCCGGTGATGAGCGCGGCGCCGATGAGCAGCTGCGTCACGGGCACGAACACGTTGACGAACTCCATCAGCGCGGCGTTCGACGCCATCGCGGCGTACAGTCCGCTGACCGGGCTCGCGGGGTCGATGTTCGCGAGGTACCCGGCCGCGTCGAACGGCCACTCGGAGACCTTCCCGAGCCCCGCGAACAGGATCATCCCGCCGATGGTCGCCCGGAGCAGGACGATGAACAGCGCCGACAGCGAGTGCGCCTTCCCCAACAGCGTGACGCCGCCGATCTCTCCGCCGAACTCGTTTGTGGTTTTGGTGGACATAGTGTCTCTCCTCACTTACGGATACGCCGGATACCCGTATAAACCGAGAAGCGAGTTCCCCCTCGGCGGGACGGATTCGACCGACACCCCGCATCTGCCGGGTCTTTAAATACCTGTCTCTTATACACATCTCTGATGNCTCAGAGATGTGTATAAGAGACAGGCCTCGCCGCTCGCGAGGTCCACCTCGCTGTCGCCCTTCTCCGAGGGACAGACGTCGGCGAGCGCGCAGTCGGCGCAGTCGGGGTTGATCGCGGTGCACGTCGCGCGGCCGTGGTCGATCATGAGGTGGGTAAACTGTTGCCAGTCGCTCTCGGGGACGACCTCCAGCAGGTCCTGCTCTATCGCCTCCGGGCGCTCCTCCTCCGTAATCCCGAGCCGTCGCGTGAGCCGCTGGACGTGGGTGTCGACGACGATCCCCTCGACCACGTCGTGGCCGTGCTGGAGGACGACGTTCGCCGTCTTCCGTCCCACGCCGGCCAGATCGGTCAGCTCCGACATCGTGTCGGGGACCTCGCCGTCGTGCGTCTCCGCGATGTCCGCGCACGCCGAGCGGATGTACTTCGCCTTGTTGTTGTAGTAGGTGATCGAGTTGATCGCCTCCGCCAGCTCCTCTTGGGGCGCGTTCGCGTAGTCTTCGGGACCGTGGTACGTCTCGAACAGGTCGGCGCACACCTTGTTCACGCGCTCGTCCGTGCACTGCGCAGAGAGGATCACTGCGATGAGCAGCTCCAGCCGGTTCGAGTAGTTGAGCGAGATGGTCGAGTCGGGGTACTCCTCGTACAGTCGGTCGAGGACCTCGGCGACCTGTTCCTCCCGCGGATCGAGTGGCGTTCCCATACGGATCCCCTCCGGGCGGGCGACATTGAACGATCCGACTGCGGGCGTCCCGCCCGGCGCGCGGTTCCCCGGCCGGCGCGACGCGCCCTCGACGCGGTCTCGACCGAGTAGTAAGACAGTTACCACGCGCCGCGTTTGAGGGCGTATGGACGTACTCGACGTCGCGGCGCGCGCGACCGAGACCGGGCCGGTGTGCGACGCCTGTCTCGGCCGGCTCGTCGCCGACCGGAGCTTCGGGCTGTCGAACGCCGACCGCGGCTCGGCGCTCCGGGTGTCGCTCGCGCTGCGCGACGACGAGGACCACGAGCCGGTCGAGATCGCGGACTGCTGGGTGTGCGAGGGGCGCTGCGCCGAGTTCGACGCGTGGGCCGAGCGGGCGGCCGAGGCGGTCGAGGGGATCGAGTTCGCCACGTACAACGTCGGGACGCGCCCGCCGCCGCTGATCGAGGAGAACGAGGCCCTGCTGCGCGCGGACGTCGGCCTCGACGAGGACGCGGGCGAGCCGTTCAAGTCGGAGTTCAACCGCGAGGTCGGCAAGCGGTTCGGGCGGCTCACCGACACCGAGGTCTCCTTCGACCGCCCGGACGTCCAGTTCACGATCGACTTGGCCGAAGACGAGGTCGACGCGAAGGTGAACTCGACGTTCGTCTACGGGCGGTATCGGAAACTGGAGCGGGACATCCCGCAGACGGAGTGGCCCTGTCGCGAGTGTAAGGGGTCGGGGCGGCAGGGCGCGGACCCCTGCGACCACTGCGGCGGCTCGGGCTACCTCTACGACGACAGCGTCGAGGAGTACACCGCGCCGGTCGTCGAGGACGTGATGGACGGGACGGAGGCGACGTTCCACGGCGCGGGCCGCGAGGACGTCGACGCCCTCATGCTCGGCACCGGGCGCCCGTTCGTGATCGAGGTCGAGGAGCCGCGCCGGCGACGGGTCGACACCGACCGACTCCAGTCGGACATCAACGCGTTCGCCGACGGCGCCGTCGAGGTCGAGGGGCTCCGGCTCGCGACGTACGACATGGTCGAGCGCGTGAAGGAACACGACGCCGCGAAGCGCTACCGCGCGCGGGTGACCTTCGACGCGGACGTCGACGCCGACGCCCTCGCCGAGGCGGTCGAGGAGCTGACGGGCGCGACCGTCGAGCAGTACACGCCCAACCGGGTCGACCACCGCCGGGCGAGCATCACCCGCGAGCGAGACGTGTACGAGGCGACCGCCGAGCTCGACGACTCCCGTCACGCGACCGTCGAGATCCGCGGCGAGGGGGGCCTCTACATCAAGGAGCTGATATCGAGCGACGAGGGCCGCACCGAGCCGAGCCTCGCCGGCCTGCTCGGGGTCGGCGCCGAGGTGACCGCGCTCGACGTGCTCGCGGTCGAGGGCGAGGACGAGGCGTTCGAACGCGACGAATTCTTCCGCGAGTAGCGGGCTCCGGGCCCGTGTCCGGCGGCCCGCTCCTCCCCACGAAGCGCCGTCCGGAACCGGTACCGAGCCGGGAACCAACGGGATTTATCTGACGAGCGTCAGACGTTCGCGTATGAACGGGAGCGACGCCGACGGCGGAAACGTCCGAGAGGGCGGGACGCGAAACGGCGGCGCCCGCGGGGAGTCGGGCGGTTCGGTCGGGACCGGGGGCGCCGGTCACGCCGGCTCGCCCGCGGTCGGTGACACCGTGATCCGCCCCGCGGTCGACGACGCGGCCGAGATTCCGGCCGCCGCCGACGTGTCGCTGAACGGCGCCGACCGCGCGGAGCGCCCCGACCGCGTCTCCTCGGTCCTCGTCGCCGTCGGCCCCGGTCCGCACTCGGGGGCGACCGTCGACGTCGCGCGGGAGATCGCGGCGGCGACCGACGCGTGGCTCGAACTGTTCCACGTCGTCCCCTCGGACGCGGCGCTCGCCGACGCCGGCCCCGACGCGGACGCCTCGGGGACCGCCGTCGACGCGGGCGACCCGGACGCGACCGACTACGCCGCGGCCGGGGAGCGGCTCCTCGACGCGGCCGAGGAGCGGCTCGGCGGATTCGACCGCGCGGACCGCTGGCTCGTCGAGGACCGGACCGCGGCGGGCGCGGTCGTCGAGCAGTCGGCGTACTACGACTTGGTCGTCGTCGGCGCGCCGACGACCGGGACCGTCGGTCGCTTCGTCTTCGGCTCCACGACCGACACCGTCGTCGGCGACGCCGAGGTGCCGGTCGTCGTCGTCGAGGCAGACGGGTCGACCGCGCTCGACGCGGAATAGGCTCGGCCACCGCTCTCTTCGCAGTCCGGACTCTCTTCACCGTTCTCGTCCGCGGCCACTGCGCGTCACCGTCTACCGCCGCGGCGACAGCGTTAAATTAGTGTACATACTTGTACATCACAACGCGGAATACTACATCGGTGGACACAATGAATCTCAACGACACGGTCGAGCGCGTGACGGACGGGACGGATCTGAGCGTCGAGGAGGCGCGCGAGGCCGCGCGGCTCGTCTTCGAGGAGGCGACGGATGCCCAGATCGGGGCGCTGCTCGCCGCGCTCCGCACGAAGGGCGAGACCGAGGCCGAGATCGCCGGGTTCGCGCAGGGGATGCGCGACGCGGCGCGCACGATCGAGCCCGAGCGCGAGCCGCTCGTCGACACCTGCGGCACCGGCGGCGACGACTACGACACGATCAACGTGTCGACGACTGCGGCCATCGTCGCCGCGGGCGCCGGGGTCCCGATCGCCAAGCACGGCAACTACTCGGTCTCCTCCTCGTCGGGCAGCGCGGACGTGCTGGAGGTCGCGGGCGCCGACGTGGAGGCCGAGCCCCCAGCCGTCGAGGACGCGATCGAGGAAGACGGGATCGGCTTCATGCTCGCGCCCGTCTTCCACCCGGCGATGAAGGCCGTCATCGGCCCGCGCAAGGAGCTGGGGATGCGGACCATCTTCAACGTCCTCGGCCCGCTCACCAACCCGGCGGGCGCCGACGCGCAGGTGCTCGGCGTCTACGACCCCGACCTCGTGCCCGTCATCGTGCGGTCGCTCGCGCACATGCCCGTCGAGCGCGCCCTCGTCGTCCACGGCGCCGGCATGGACGAGATCGGGATCCATTCGGAGACCGTCGCCGCCGAGGTCGACGGGGAGGAGGTGACGGAGTTCACGATTGAGCCCGATGACCTCGGGCTCGACCGCGCGCCGATCGAAGCCGTCTCGGGCGGGACGCCCGAGGAGAACGCCGCCGACCTGCGGGGGATCGTCGACGGCTCCGTGACGGGGGCGAAGCGAGACCTCATCCTCGCGAACGCGGGCGCGGCGATCTACGTCGCGGGCGAGGCCGACACCCTCGCGGCGGGCGTCGAGCGCGCCGCCGAGGCGATCGACTCCGGCGCGGCCGCCGAGAAGTTCGCGGCGCTTTGCGGCGACGGGGAGTCGCTCGGCGACGCCCCCGAGGCCGCGACCGCGGAGGACGACGACTGATGGCGCGGGTGAAGATCTGCGGGATCACCGGTGAGGCCGACCTCCGCGCCGCGGTCGACGCGGGCGCCGACGCGGTCGGCGTCATCACCGAGGTCCCCGTCGACTCGCCGCGCGAGGTCGACCCCGCCGAGGCGGCGGAGCTGCTCGCGGACGTGCCCCCCTTCGTCACCGCGACGCTCGTGACGATGCCCGACTCGGCCGAGCGCGCGGTCGATCTCGCCCGGACGGTCGCGCCCGACGCGATCCAGCTCCACGGCGAGTGGACCGTCGACGAGCTCCGGTACGTCCGCGCGGAGACCGAGCGGAAGGTGCTGCTCACGGTCGACGCGGACGACCCGGCACGCGCCGAGGAGTTCGACGGCGCGGTCGACGCACTGGTCGTCGACTCGACCGACGATTCCGGGGCGGGCGGCACCGGCGAGACGCACGACTGGCGCGCGACCGCCGAGCTCGCCGAGCGACTCACCACCCCGGTCGTGCTGGCGGGCGGGCTCACGGCCGACAACGTCGCCGAGGCGGTCCGGGTCGCCGACCCCTTCGCCGTCGACGTCGCCTCGGGCGTCGAGATCGAGGGCGGGCGGAAGGACCACAACGCGGTGGCCCGCTTCGTCGCCAACGCGGGCCGGGAGATGGAGCTGGCATGAGCGACGACGGCGCTGGCGACGACGCCGAGACGTCGGCGAGCGGCCCCTCGCTCGACCGCTCGAAGGCCGAGTTCGTCGAGCTCGCGGCCGACGCGGAGCGGCCGGTAGTGGTCCGCGCGTCGGCCTCGATCGACGCCGACGTCACCCCGCTCGGCGCGTACGCGACCCTCGTCGGCGAGGGGCCGTACGGCTTCCTGCTGGAGTCCGGCGAGAAGGTCGCCTCCAGCGACCCCGACGGCGCGTTCACGTCCGGCGGGAAGGCGGACCGGCACGCCCGTTACTCGTTCGTCGGCTACGACCCCGAGGCGATCGTCTCGGTCCACCCGGATCGCACCGAGGTGACCGAACTCGGGCCCGCCGCCGAGTTCGTCGGGGACGGGCTCGACGCCGAGGGCGCCGAGTCGGCCGCGCCCGGAATCGGACCCGACGCCGGCGACGCGGTCGACCGCGTCCGCGCGGCGTTCCCCGACGTGAGCCTGCGGGGCTTCCCCGACACCGACCGGCAGATCCTCTCGGGCGGGTTCGTCGGCTTCCTCGCGTACGAGGCCGTCTACGACCTCTGGCTGGAGGAGGTCGGCGTCGAGCGCCCGCGGACCGAGTTCCCGGACGCCGAGTTCGCGCTCACGACCCGGACCGTCGTCTTCGACGAGCGGGAGGGCGGCGCCGAACTCGTGTTCACGCCGGTGATCGGGGTCGACGACGACCCGGGCGCGGTCTACGACGACCTCGTCGCGGAGGCCGAGCGCGTCGCGGCCGAACTGGCGGCCGCGTCGCCGCCGGATCCGGACGGGGTCCGCGTGCGCGAGGAGTCCGCGGACCCGCGCGAGGAGTACGAGGAGGCCGTCCGAACCGCCAAGCGGCACGTCCTCGACGGCGACATCTACCAGGGCGTGATCTCGCGCAGCCGCGAGCTCCGCGGCGAGGTCGACTCGCTCGGGCTGTACGCGGCGCTCCGCGACGTGAACCCCTCGCCGTACATGTACGTGCTGCGCCACGACGACCGGAGCGTCGTCGGGGCCAGCCCGGAGACGCTCGTGTCGGTACAGGGCGACCGGGTCGTCTCGAATCCGATCGCGGGCACCTGCCCGCGCGGGACCAGCCCGGTCGAGGACCGCCGGCTCGCGGGCGAGATGCTCGCGGACGGCAAGGAGCGCGCCGAGCACACGATGCTCGTCGACCTCGCGCGCAACGACGTGCGGCGCGTCTCTGAGCCCGGCTCCGTCCGCGTCGAGGAGTTCATGAACGTGCTGAAGTACAGCCACGTCCAGCACATCGAGTCGACGGTGACGGGGACGCTCGCGGCCGACGCTGACGCGTTCGACGCGACGCGCGCGACGTTCCCCGCGGGGACGCTCACCGGCGCGCCGAAGGTGCGCGCGATGGAGATCATCGACGACCTGGAGACGACCCCGCGCGAGGCGTACGGCGGCGGCGTCGGCTACTACTCGTGGACCGGCGACGCCGACTTCGCGATCGTGATCCGGACCGCGACGCTCGACGAGTCGGGCGAGGAGTCGGTCGTCGGCGTCCGGGCGGGCGCGGGCCTCGTCGCCGACTCCGACCCGGCCGCGGAGTACGAGGAGACCGAACAGAAGATGGACGGCGTGTTGACCGCGATCGACCGCATTCGGGAGGACGCGGAGGGCGAGGACGCGGACGGTGAGGGCGGGGGCGGCGAGGCCGAGCGCGGTGACGAGCCGCTCGCCACCGGCACGGAGGCCGAGCGATGAGGGTCGTCGTCGTCGACAACTTCGACTCGTTCACCTACAACCTCGTCGAGTACGTCTCCGACCAGACGATTGACGGGGAGCCGGTCGCGGTCGACGTGTTCAAAAACACCGCCTCGCTCGCGGAGATCGAGGCCGCGGAGCCGGACGCGGTGATCGTCAGTCCGGGTCCGGGCCACCCGAAGAACGAGCGCGACGTGGGCGTGACGATGCCCGTGTTACGCGACCTCTCGCCGACGGTGCCGACGCTCGGCGTGTGCCTCGGGCTGGAGGCCGCCGTCCACGAGTACGGCGGGACCGTCGGGCACGCCCCCGAACCCGTCCACGGCAAGGCGTTCCCCGTCGACCACGACGGGGAGGGCGTGTTCCGCGGGCTCGACCAGGGGTTCCGCGCCGGCCGCTACCACTCGCTCGCGGCGACCGAGGTGCCCGAGGCGTTCGCCGTGACGGCCACCACGGACCACGAGGGCGAGTCGATCGTGATGGGGATCCGCCACCGGGAGCACCCGATCGAGGCGGTCCAGTTCCACCCGGAGAGCGTGTTGACCGGCTCGGGCCACGACCTGATCCGAAACTTCCTCACCGGAGTCTGAGGCGCCGGCGCGTCACTCGTCGCTCGTCGACTCGTCGTCGGCCGCCTCGTCTTTCGCCTCGTCGTTGGTCGCTTGGTTTTCATCCTCCTCCGCCTCGTCGAGCCCTCTGCCGGCGAGCCCGGCGAGGTGCCCGACCTCGGGAAGAATTATCTCGTCGACGCCGAGCCGGACCGCGTTCTCGGAGCCTGGGAGACAGAACACCGGCGTGGCGGAGACGACTCCGGCCGTCGCGCGCGATCCGATGGTCCGCGTGCCCACCTCCTCGTAGGAGAGCCGGCGGAACAGCTCGCCGAACCCGGGAAGCGGCTTCGCGAGGACGCCGCGAACCGCCTCCGGCGTGACGTCGTCCGGCGTGACGCCCGTGCCGCCGGTCGTCACCACGGCGTCGGTGTCCTTCCGCCGGGCGAGCCGGTCGACGGTCCCCTGAACGCTGTCGTAGTCGTCGTCGATCAGCTCTCGGACGACGACCTCGTGACCCGCTTCCTCGAACGCGGCCGCGATGTAGTCACCGGCCGGGTCCTCGTCCGTGCTACGCGAGGATGACACCGTGACCACCGCGGCCGCGACCGAGTCGACGTCGTGGTGATGGTGACCGTCGTGGTCGTGCTGATGGTCGTGATCGTCTGCCGCGTCGTTGTCGGTCATACTCTCGCCTTCGGCGCCCCCGACAAAACACCTCCCGGTCTCCTCAGGGCCAGTCGTCGCGCGTCTGCTCCTCGGGCGCCTCGTCCGCGACGTCGCCGGTCGCGAGCGTCCACCCCGCGGCCTCGGCGGCATCCTTGACGTCGAGGAACTCCCAGCCGGTCGCCTCGGCGACGGCCTCGTCTTCATCGTCGATCCCCACGAACACGTGGCGGTCCGTATCGAACTGCCCGCTGATGTTCTCGAGGCTCTCCTCGACGCCGCGCGGGCCGGAGAAGAAGTCCTGTCGCACGCGGTGTTTCCGCGTGAAGTTCGTGACGACGTAGGTGGGCTTCTCGCTGACGACCCCGACGTACTCGGTCCACTGCCGGGCGTTGTTGAACACCGCGTTGGGGTCCGCGAGCGCTTTCAGCGCCTCCAACTCGAACGCCAGCGTCATGTCTGTAGATCCGCCGCTGTCCATGCGACCCGCTTGCTCCCCACCGGCGAAAACAACTTCGCTTCCGGGTAGCCGCGCCCGCTCACCGCAGCGCGCCCGCCCACCGCCGTGTGATTACCCTCCTGACGCGACCGCCCTCACCGCGACCGAACCAGGTAGTAGTCGGTGAACTTCACCACGTCGCCGTCGTCGAGGTCGCCGGTCTCCGGCGCCGTCCACGGCACGTCCGCCAGCTCCCGGACGATCCCCTGCTCGTCGTCGTCCAGTTCGTCGTAGTGGCGCACGCGCGCGTCCGACGGGATGCGGCCGGTGCGGCGGAGCCGTACTCGTCGCCCGGTGTCTCTAAGTGACATGTGTTACCGTATAACATGATTAATAATAAGTGTTTCGCGGCGGGCGCCGCTCCGGTTCGGCTCGCTCGCCCCGCGAACGCGACGGCGGCGTCTCAGTCGTCGGCGCGGGGGAAGGTGAGGGTCACCACGGTGCCGCGGGGCGCCGCGTCCGCGACCGCCGCGGCGCCGCCCGACTGCTGGACGACCCAGTAGACGAGCCATAGCCCGAGACCGCTGCCGTGGTACAGCGCGTCGACCGCCGTCCCGTCGACGAGGACGTCTCGGTTCATGCCGGTCAGCCCCGGCCCGTCGTCCTCGACGCGGATCTCGATCGCGTCGGGGCGGGCTTCGACCGAGACCGCCACCGTCGGCCGGTCACGGTCGTGGTGTTCGACGGCGTTCCGGACCAGCTCGTCTATCGCCCGGGAGAGCCAGGTGGTCGCGGACGCCGTCGCGACCCCGTCGTCAGGCGTCGACGCCTCGATCGTCGCCCCGGGGAACTCCTCGGCCCGCGCGGCGACCACCTGTCCGGCGACGCGTCCGGCGTCGACGGGCTCGGTCTCCGGCGCGTCGCTCAGTATCTCGGTGATGTGGTGGGCCTTCTCGCTCGTCTCCAGGAGGCCGTCGGCCCGCGACACGATGTACCCGGCCGCGTCCGCGGGGTCGGCGGCGCCCGCGGCGATCTGCTCCGCCCGTCCCCGGACGACCGTCAGCGCGTTCCGGAGGTTGTGCTGGAGGACCCGGTCGACGACCCGAAGCTGTCGCGCGCGGTTCTCGCTGTCGGTCACGTCTCGAAGCACGCCGACGACCCCGGCGGGCTCCCCGTCGTCGGGGCTATCGAGCGGGTAGTACCGGACGTCGAACGTCCGCCTGCCCCGGGTCGGGTGCGTCCGCGTCGTCCGGTACTCCACCCGCTTCCCGCGGAGCGCGCGCTCCACCTGTCGCTCGACGTCCTCGTAGCCGTCCCCCGGGACGACGTCGGCGAGCGTCAGGTCCGTCACGTCGCGGTCGCCGAGCCCGTGGTACTCGCGGTACTGCGGGTTCGCGAACAGGAGCCGCCCGTCGCGGTCGACCGCGGCGATGAGGTCCGTCGCCCCGTTGATCGCGCGCTCGTACCGCTCCAACTCCCGTTCGCGCTCCTTCCGGTCGGAGACGTTCCGACAGATGGCGAAGGTGCCGGCCAGGTCGCCGTCGGCGTCGTAGTAGGGGTACCGCTGCGTGCTGAACGTCGCCTCCCGATCGCCCTCCGGAAACGTCGGTGAGACCTCGTACTCGGCCATCTCCTCGGCGTCGAGCACGCCTCGCCGGCGCTCGTCGACCTCGGTCGCCGTCTCCGCGTCCATGAACGCGAACTCGTCGGTGCCGTACAGCGCCTCCCGGTCGACGCCGGCGAACTCGCTTACGGCCTCGTTCAACAGCTCGAACTCCCCGTCGCGGTTCTGGAGGAGGACGGGGTCGTCGAGCCGCTCGACGATGTCCCGGTACTGTTTCAGCTGGCTTATCGCCGCCTTCCGTTCCGTCACGTCCGTCTGGATCGCGACGAACCGAGTCACCTCGCCGTCGTCGCCGATCACTGGTGCGATCGTCTGATGGGCGTGGTACGGCTCGCCGTCTCGCCGCCGGTCGATTATCTCCTCCTCCCACACCTCGCCGTCCAGCAGGGTCGACCACAGCGAGTCGAAGTACTCGTCCGGCATCTCGCCGGAGTTGAGCATCGCCGGGGTCTCGCCGAGGACCTCCTCCGGCTCGTAGCCGGTGTGGTCGGTGAACGCCGGGTTGACGTACTCGATCGTCCCGTCGACGTCGGTGACGTATATCGCGTGGCCGGCGTGTTCGACGAGGTTGCGGAACGTCTCCAACGTCTCTCCGCCGACTTCCTCGACCCCGTCTCGAAAGACACCGGTATACACGGCGTCGGTGCTGTCTCTTATACACATCTCTGAGNGCCATCAGAGATGTGTATAAGAGACAGGTCACGGTGTGACCGTCCGCGTGTCTGATGGGGGCAGAGAAGCTCCCGCGGCCGTCGAGCCCCTCGACGCGTGTGAACCGCTCGCGGACCGACCGGGCGCGTCCGTCCGCCGCCTCCGAGGCGACGAGGGAGGCGAGGTCGCGGCCGCGGAGGGCAGCGGGATCGTAGCCGAGAACCGCCTCGGTGGCGGGATTCGCGTAGACGACCGTCCCCCTCCGGTCGACGGAGACGACCGGATCGGAACACGCCTCGACGAAGGAGGCGAAGAAGCCGGCCGGAGGCCCTTGCGATCCGGATGACATATAAATGAGAATGGGCGCCAACGGTGAAAAGCACCGTGGCACGTCGCTCGCAGCGAATCCGCCGCCGCGACCGGCGCAGGCCGATAATGGGGCGAGGTCGGCGGGCTACTGCTCGGTCGGGGCCGCCAGGTCGTCGACGGAGAAGCCGGGCTCCATGAGGCGGTCCGTCTGGTCGCTCACGTCGCGCCCCTCGCGCATCAGCTGCTTGAACGCGGACTGCGGCGAGAGGTCGCCGATGAGCACGCCGCCGACCACCTTGCCGTCCTTCAGCGCGACGCGGCGCCACTCGCCCTCGGCGGTGGTCGCCTCCACCGACTCGTCGCCGAGCGTCGGGTGCCCGAAGGAGAGGAACGGGAAGTCGAAGTGCGTGATCGAGTACGAGGAGACCCACTCGAACGCCTCGCTGCCGTACTCGACCATGTTGCGGGCCGCGATCGTTCCCTGCTCCTTGGCCGACCCCCACGAGCCGTTCTTCGCGCGCTCGCCGAGGATGAGGTCGTTGAACGTGGTGATGTCGCCCGCGGCGAACACGTTGTCGACGTTGGTGCGCATGAACTCGTCGACGACGATGCCGTCGTCGAGCTCCAGCGGCGTGTCCTCGACGAGCTCGGTGTTGAAGTTCAGCCCGATGGCGACGCCCGCGAAGTCGCACTCGTAGCGCTCGCCGTTCGGGTCGACCGCGGCCTCGACGTGGCCGTCGTCGTCGACCTCGAAGTGGTCCACGCCGGAGCCGAAGACGGGCTCGACGCCGCGCTCGCGCATCGCCTCGTGCATGATCTCCGCGCCCTCCTCCGAGAGCGCGTAGCGCCACCAGTTGTCGCCGCGCATCAGGTACTTCGCCTCGACGTCCTGCGCGCCGCAGATGGCCGCGAAGTCGATGCCGAGCAGCCCGGCGCCGACGATGACGCCCTTCTCCGCGCCCTCGACGCTCTCTTTGATCCGGCGGGCGTCCTGGAACGTCCAGAAGTGGTGGATCCCGTCGGCGTCCGCGTTCTCGACCGGGAGCTGCTGGGGCGTGCCGCCGATCGCGAGCAGGAGGGAGTCGTACTCGAACGTCTCGCCCTCGTGGGTGTGGACCGCGTCCGCCTCGACGTCGATGTCGACGACGACGGTGTTGAGTCGCAGGTCGACGTCGTGGTCGTCGTACCAGTCCTCTTGGTGGATCGAAATCGGGGCCTCGGGGAGCTTCCCCTTCGCGTACTCCTTGATCAGAATCCGGTTGTAGAGGGACTCACCCTCGTCCGTGAGAACCGTGATCTCGGCGTCGGGCGCTTGCTCGCGCAGCGTCTCGGCCGCGGACGCGCCCGCGATACCGTCACCGATGATCACGTACGAATCGCTCATAGCCGGCCGTTCGGATTCATGGTTAATGTGGGTTGTCATCCGCGTCTCGGGGCGTGAGAACCTCACTCACCCGCGACGGAACGCCTGTCCCGATCCGCCCCGCGCGGTGGATCTCTCCCCCCGATCAGCGATCCGTCCCCGGTCAGTGATCCGCACCCGCCGGCTCCGCGGGGAAGTCCTTCTCCCCCGCCTCGACGGCGACGTCGAGCCAGTTCTCCGTCGGGACGAGCGGGCACTCGTACGCGTGGTTGTACGCGCAGGTCGGGTTGTACGCCAGGTTGAAGTCCACGATCCACTCGTCGTCGACGCGGTCGCGGTCGGGCTCCAAGTCGAGGTATCGGCCCGCGCCGTACGTCGCCTCGCCGCTGGTCGCGTCGCGGAACGGCACCCAGAAGCGGTCCGCGCCGTCGGCCGGTCGATACGCTTGGAGCGTCGCCGACTCGCCGTCGACCTCGAACCGGAACTCCCCCCACCGGCGGTACGTCTGCTCGCCGTCCGCGGTCGTCTCGACGGTCACGGTCTCCTTCTCGTCGTGTTCGCGGAGCGGGAGGACGAACCGGTACGCCGGGTCCGGATCGAAGTACGCCAGCCCGGGGAAGGCGTCGCCCCGCATCGAGGCCGGCAGCGGCGACCGCGCCGACTCGCGGAACTGCTGGATCTTGGCCTCACGCTGCGCCTCCACCTGCGCCGCCCAGTCGTCGTCTACCTCCTTCGATCCCATGTCTGCCACAATATTGTTCGTTGAGCGCAATAACAGTTCCGCGGCGCGGTCGGCGTCGCGCACGAGCACGAGCACACGCCGCCCGCTGGTGGCGGAAGGCGCGGACGGGCGCGCGGTCGCGACGCCACACATTCAAGAGCGTCCCGGCCCAACGACGCGTATGAAAATCCGGCAGAACATCCGCCACTGGGCCGCGAAGAAGGCGTTGACCACGCCGGTGGTCGGCGACGTCGCCAACGACAAGCTCGTCGACCTCCACACGAGCATCTTCCTTAACAAGGCCGACGAGGACCGGCGCGAGGAACGCCGCGACCACCTCGACAGCTTCTTCGACGCGACGATGGACACCTACGTCGCCGCCTTGGAGGCCGGGTTCCCGGAGGCCGAGGCCCGCGAGATCACCCACGTCCAGGCGAACTTCGACTTCTTCAACCGCGGGTGGACGGAGATGATGGAGATCCCCGGCGACGAGTTGGAGGCGCACTACCGCCGGTACGAGTCCTTCTTCTCGGAGTACGGGATCACCATCGACGACCCGCTGGGCGAGTTCCGCCCGCCCGGTGGCGTCGTCGAGGCGCCGGAGACGCCCGGGAAGCTCGATGAGCCCGAGTACGAGAACGCGCTGGCCGGCTTCGCCGACGACGTGTACGTCGAGACCGACGACGGGGAGACGGTCGTCGGCGGCGACACGGAGGAGCCGGACGAGGTCGACGCCGCGACCGCGCCCGGCCTCGACGAGGACGAGGCGAGCGCCTGAGCGCGGTCGAAACACCGGTCGTCTGCCCTCCTCTCTGCCCCCGCCTGCCGCCGGTTCCCCGCGGGTCGGCGGTCGCGGCCGCTCGCCGACCACGTTTATACTCCGCGGGAGACACGGGGGCGTATGAACCGCGGGCAATCGTTCCTGCTCCTCCTCATGGGGTCGGTCGCGCTCTTGACGCTCTTCGTCATCCTCCCGTTCGTCGAGTACGTGATCGCCTCCGCGATTCTCGCCTTCATCCTCTACCCGTTCCACCGCCGGCTCACCAGCTGGCTCCGGAAGCGCGTCTCGAACCGGTTCGGCCAGATGCTGTCGGCGCTGATCCTCATCCTCTCGTCGATCGTCGCCGTCATCCTCCCGCTCGCGTACATCACCTGGGTGTTCGTCCGCGATCTCACCGCGATCGCGGCCGGCGAAACGGGGATAGACGTCGCCGCCATCGAGGCCGAGATCGCGGCGCTCACGGGACAGGACCCGGAGGTCGGCGACCTCCTCCAAACGATCGGCGAGCTCCTCGTCCAGACGCTGTTCGGCGGGTTCAGCGGCGTGTTGAACACGGCCATCCGCGCGTCGGTCGGGCTGTCGCTCGCGCTGTTCTTAGTGTACTACACGCTCATCGACGGGCCGGCGTTCGTCAAGTGGATCCGGGCGACGAGCCCGCTGCCGTCCGACGTGACCGCGGACCTCGTCGACCGCGTGAACGTGATGACCCGCGGCGTCGTCATCGGCCACATCTCCGTGGCGCTCCTCCAGGCGCTGGTCGCCGGGATCGGGCTGTGGGCCGCCGGGATCCCGAACGTGGTGTTCTGGACGTTCGTGATGGCGGTGTTGGCGCTGTTACCCCTCATCGGCGCCTTCTTCGTGTGGGGCCCGGCGGCCGCGTACCTCGTGATCGTCGACCAGGTGACCGCCGGGATCTTCCTCGCCGTCTACGGCGTCGCGGTGATCGCGATGGTGGACAACTACGCCCGGCCGCTCGTCATCGACCAGCAGGCGCATCTGAACCCGGCGATCATCCTGCTGGGCGTCTTCGGCGGAATCTACTCGGTCGGATTTACCGGCCTCTTCGTCGGCCCCATCGTGATCGGCGTGCTCGCGGCCACGCTGGAGACGTTCCGCGAGGACTACGACGCGATCTGAGCGGGATTTAAGCCCGCACACCGCGAACGGCCCCCTATGGCGACGACCGCGACCTCCCGACTCCCCGACCGACGGGACGCCCTCCTCATCGCCGGCGCGGCGATCGCGGTCAACCTGATCGGCGCGCTCGGCGTCCCCTTCACGACCACCCAGAGCGCCTGGTTCGCGGCGCTGGAACTGCCCTCCTTCTACCCGCCGGGGTGGGCGTTCGGCGTCGTCTGGCCGATCCTGTACGCGTTACTCGGTTCGGCGGCCGCGCTCGTCTACCTCGCCGGGCGCGACGGGAGAGCGCCGGCGGGTCGCGTCTGGACCGCGCTCGCGCTGTTCGGCGTCCAGCTCGCCGTCAACGTCGCGTGGTCGCCGATTTTCTGGGGGCTCGAACGCGCCGACCTCGGGCTCGCCGTCCTCGTCGTCCTCCTCCCCTTGGTCGTCGCGACGATCCGGGCGTTCGACCGCGTCGACCGGCGCGCCGCGGCGCTGCTCGTCCCCTACCTCGCGTGGGTCTGCTTCGCGACCGCGCTCAACTACGCGATCTGGACGCTCAATTAGCGCCCGTCGCGCGGGGACCGGTCGGGGTCGGGCGGCCCGCGCTCCAGCCGCGCCGCGACGAACCGGCGCTCCGCCCGGCTCAGCTCCCCGTCGGTCTCGCGGAACGCCGCGAGCCCCTCGCGGTACCGCTCGGGGTCGACGTCCGCGGGCGCCGCCGCGGGTCGCTCCAGTTCCAGCTCGGCGATCCCCGTGCGCTCGCCGGTGTACGCGAAGCCGCACTTGTGGCACGCCTCGTACGCGAACGGGTTGTTCACGGCGATCTTCACGCGCTCGAAGCCCGCGACGGCGAGGTCGGCGACGGTCTCGCCGATCAGCCGCGGGCCGATCCCCTCGCCGCGCCGCGCGGCGTGGACCGTGACGTACCGCAGCCGACAGGTGGCGGGGTCGGTCCGGTCGGGCGAGAAGGAGACGGCCGCGACCACGTCCTCGTCGAACGCCCCGGAGTCGACCGTGTCCGGCAGCGGCTCGTCCGGCTCCCAGTCCGGCGCGGCCGGGCGCCCGTCCGGCGTCCGGATCACCGACTTCCCCGGCGCGCCGACGACGAACTTGCCGGCGTACGCGAACGCTCGGTAGTCGAGCCGGAGGGTCTCGCCCTCGTCTGGCGGACACACGAGCGCGTACTCCATGCGGGTCCCTACGGCGGCGAGCGGCTAAATATGGTCGGTGGCTCTTTATCAGTCCCGGCGCTCGGTTCGCCCATGTACGGGATCGGCGACGTGGGCTTCTTCGACCGGGTGGCGCCGCTGTACGACCTCGCGATGCCGCCGGCGGACGGCGAGGCGCTGGCCGCCGGCCTCGACCACGCCGCGCGGCCGATCGAGCGCCTCCTCGACGTCGGCGGCGGCTCGGGGCGCGCGGCCGCCGCGCTGACCGGCCCGGAGATCACAGTCGTCGATGCCTCCGTCGGGATGCTCTCGCGGGCGCGTCGCGGCCGCGAGCTCGCGGGGCTCGCGGCCGACGCGGGCCGGCTCCCGTTCCGCGACGGGAGCGTCGACGCGGTCACGGTCGTCGACGCGTTCCATCACCTGCCGGACCAGGACGCCGCGCTCGCGGAGGCGGCGCGCGTGCTCGCGCCCGGCGGCGCGCTCGTCGTTCGGGATTTTAATCCGGACCATCCGCTCGGCCGGCTGCTCGTCGCCGGCGAGCACGCGATCGGGATGGACTCGCGGTTCCGGCCCCCCAGCGAGCTCGCGGCCGCGATGGACGACGCCGGGCTCGACCCGCGGATCGTCGACCGCGGATTCGGCTACACGGTCGTCGGCGTTCGACGATGATCGGTCGGTACAGAGAAAGAGACAACCGATCGGCGGTGCCGTGGCGCGTGCCTGCGAGCGGCCGACAGGCCGCGAAGCCAGCACGCGCGAGGGAGTCGGCGGCGACCATCGAGAGCCGCCGACGAGGCTGGGGAGGGGTGAGGTGCTGGGCGGAGCGGTGCGGGGTGGGTTCCGAAGGGGCAGCCGCGAGGCGGGCGTAGACGACGCAAGGACCGCAGGAACGAGCGGAGCGAGTGACGAGGACCGCAGCGAGTGTACGCCCGCCTCGCGGCTGGGGCTTCGGCGGTGTTCGTGTCGATCGGCCTCTTATAAATAGAGGTGTATCGCCGAGCGGCTGGGGCTTCGGCGGTGTTCGTGTCGATCGATGTCGATGAATCCGGTCGTTTGCCTCAGTCCTGCGTCCGTCCCTGCGGCTCGGCGCCGCGGGTCGGGTCCGGGGAGTCCTCGTCGTGGTCGTGGCCGCCGCCGTGATCGTGATCGCCGTGGTCGTGGGCGTCGTTCGACCCCGTCTCGCCGAGGACCTCGGCGCCCTCGCCGTCGATCATGTCCATGTTCTTCAGGTTGTCGCGCTCCTCGAAGTCCTCGACCGCGTCCATCACGTCCGCCTGCGTGATCGTCATTCGGTCCTCTGTGAGCGCGCCGAGGACGGCCTCGCGGAGCACCATCCGGAGGTCGGAGCCGGTGAGGCCGGTCGTCCGGTCGGCCACCTCTTCGGGGTCGAAGTCGGCGATCTTCATCTCCTTCGTCACCACGCGGAGGATGTCCGCGCGCATGTCGCGGTCCGGCTTGGGGAAGTTGACGATCTCGTCGAAGCGGCGCCATGCGGCGGCGTCGAGCTGGTCCGGGTGGTTCGTCGCGCCGATGAGGAGCACCTCGTCGCGCACGAGCGACACCTCGTCGATCGACTTCAGCAGGGTGTTGACCGCGCGTTTCAGGGCGGCGTGCTCGTCCGAGCGGCGGGTCTTCGCCACCGAGTCGAACTCGTCGATGAAGAGGATGCACGGCGAGAGCCGCTTGGCGACCTCGAAGCTCTTCTCGACGTTCTTCGACGTCTCGCCGAGGTACTGGCTCGTGATCATCGAGAGCTTCACCTCGACGAACGGGAGCCCGAGCTCGTGAGCGAGCGCGCGCGAGACGGTCGTCTTCCCGGTGCCCGGCGGGCCGACGAACAGCAGCTTGCCGATCTCGCGGAGGCCGATCTCCGCGAGGTACTCGCGGTGTTCGATCGCCTTGACGATCTTCTGGATCTCGCCCTCCTGGTCGCCGGTCAACACGAGGTCGGCCAGCGTCGTCTCGATCTCCTCGGGCGCGCGGACGTTGACGAGGTCGAGCATCTCCCCGTCCTCGTCCTCGTCGAAGTACTCGGAGAGCAGCGCGTCGATCCAGACGCGGTCGGCCTGGACCGGCCGCACGTCGTCTCGGGCCTCCTCGCGGGTCACCGGCGGTTCGAGGTCCTCGGCGGCCTCCATCGCGGCGACGAGCGTCGGGTTCCCGGCGACGCGCTCGTCGTCCGCGCGGTCGCGGTACCACTCCAGCCCCATCGCGGGCTGGGTCAGGGAGATCTCGCCGGAGAACTCCGTGCGTTGGGTGAAGAGGAGGTCGGAGACCGCGTCCCACGGCCGCTCGACGCCCGTCGCGGTGCGGGTGGTCTCGTCGGTCGCCTTCAGCGGTCGCTCCACGCCGCCGGGGGCGTCCTCGGCGGCGTCGGCCGACCAGAACACCTGCCGGAAGCGCGGCGGCAGGTCGTTCTCGTCGAGGTCGCGGTCCTGCGTGTAGAAGTGCGTCGTCAACACGAACTCGACGACGTCGAGCGCCGGGTCACTCATCCGCGCGAAGTAGCGCCGGGACGCGGTTAAGAGCGTCGAAGCGCCGGCGGTCGCGGGCGGACCGTCGGTCGGCGGATGCGGAACGGCGGTCGGCGGGAGCGAAGCGCCGTCGGGGCGGGCGAACGGGAGCGTCGTCGAGGCGGGCGGCGGGAGCGTCGTCGGTGCGGGCGAACGCACGCCGTATCGAATCCTTATTAGCGCTGGTCCGCGACGTACCGCGCATGAGTTCCGAAGACGCGGCCGAGCCGGGCGACCCCGCCGGCACCGGCGCGAGCGGCACCGGCGGCGAGAGCGAGACGGACCACGAGAACGCGCTTCAGGACGTCATCGCCGTCGACCCCGACGACGTGGCGCAGGGTACGGTGAACCGGCTCGACGCGCACACCGGTGACGGGATCCGCCACCGCGCGTTCACCTGCCTCGTCTTCGACACCGACGGCCGGATCCTGCTGGCCCAGCGCGCGCCGACCAAGCGCCTGTGGGACGGCCACTGGGACGGGACGGTCGCCTCCCACCCCGTCGAGGGGCAGTCCCAGGAGGAGGCAACCGAGCAGCGCCTCGAGGAGGAGCTCGGCATCTCGCCCGACCAGTACGACGACCTCCGCGTGACGGACAAGTTCGAGTACAAGCGCTACTACCCCAACGAGGGCGTCGAGTGGGAGGTGTGCGCGGTGCTGAAGGTCACCCTCGACGACACCTCGCTCGACCCGGACGACGACGAGATCGGCGGCATGCTGTGGGCCGACTACGAACACCTCCACGAGCACCCCGAACTGTACCGGCAGCTCCGCCTCTGCCCGTGGTTCGAGATCGCGATGCGGCGCGACTTCTCCTGAGCGGCCGGACCGGCGCGCCCCGGCCGAGCGGGTCCGCGCCGCCGTCGCCCTCTCCGGACCGAAGCAGCGAGTTGAAGGCGCTCCCGCGCCGCGATCCGGTATGACCGTCGTCGCCCTGCTGGCGAACCCGCCCCGCGAGGGGCTCGTCGGAACCGCGATCGCCGAGTCGACGCCGCTGTCGCCCGCCGAGGCGGCCGACCTCTACGAGGCGCAGTTCCGGGACGCCGTCCTCGCGGTCGACCGCTCCGGCGGCGAGCTCCTCGTCAACTACCCCGACGAGGAGGACCTCCCCGCCGACTACCGGACGGAGACGAGCCCGGAGGCGGAGCTGCGGACGCTCGTCGCGGACACCCTCGGCGGCACCGAGGAGGTCCGCTTCGAGCGGCAGGTCGGCTCCTCGTTCGGCGCGCGCGCCGGCAACACCGTCACGCACCTGCTGCGCGAGGAGGGCGCCGACTCCGTCGCGGTCGTCACCCCGACCGCGCCGCTGCTCTCGCGCACCGTCGTCGACTCCGCGGCGATGAAGCTCCGGACGACGGAGGTCGTTCTCGGGCCCTCGTCGAACGGGCGGGCGTACTACGCGGGCTTCACCGAGCCGATCGACTTCGACGGCGCGTTCGAGGCGCCGGCGCTGCCGACGCTCGCGGAGCGCGGCCGCGACGCGGACCGCTCGGTGGACTTCGTGGAGCCGTCGCCCTCGCTGGAGACCGGCGAGGACCTGCTCGACGTGATCCCGATGCTGCGGGCGCGGTTCGCAGCGGAGCGCGTGGTGCCGGACTACACGGCCGCGTTCGTCCACGAGAAGGGGCTGGACGTGGTCGTCGAGGACGGCGAGCAGCGGTTGGTTCGGGATTAAAAATCAGCACACCGTTTGGTCACCAGTCGCCGCACCGACCCCGATTACAACATATCGTCAGTCGTCTCCGCCGTCCGGAGCTCGCCTAAGGTCGTGTACCGCAGCGCCTGCGGATAGCGCGTCTCGTAGGGGACCGGATCTTCGAGTTCGTACAGCGAGCCCGGTTTGAAGATGATGACTTTCTTATCATCTGCGATTGCGCCCCGATTCTTGTACTCTAACGGCTCACGCATCAGGTCCGCCTGCTCAGGCGACACGACTCGCTCGACTTCGGCGATATATTTCACCTGTCGAACGCCACCAGTGACGTACATCGCCACGTAATCGAACTCGCGTCCGACCCGAACGAACCCCCACGCCTCGTTCTCTTTTAAAAAGGACAGCCCGGATTCCCTCGTCGGGAATACTGCCACCGTTGAGTCCGGATCTCCGTCGATGTCTCCGCGGCGGATCGTTCCAGCGATGTGATTTTTGATCGGTTCGAGACGGCGGTTGTCTGGACCATCCGTAGAACCGGTTTCACCACTGACGTCGATCTCGTCGTCAGTCGTTGGCGGGCTGTCGGCGGCGGCGAGCTCACTTTCCGTTTCTCCGACGAATTGGCGCTGTTCACGTAGCAGAGACACGAGCCCCTGAACGAACTCCCTCGACTGCGCCTGAAGGTCGATCGGTAACTCGCCGACCTCATCGGTAACCGCGCTCGCGACGGAATCGGTGACCGTCGATTCATTCTCGCTTAAATATCGGATCGTACGATTCGTTTCCGCGACTTGTTCGGCGATCTCCGCCGATTTTCCCGATCGGATCGACTCTTTCGTGAGGAGTTCGAGAACGCCCGGACGCTCGTTGAGATCTTCGAGGCTGAACTGAAGGACCGACATCTCTTCGCCGCCGTTACGGCGGCGATCCTTCGTCAGGACCTCGAACGATTTTCCGTTGGTTAAGATTCCCCAATCGACGTCTAACTCTTGCCGCATGTAACTTCGCAACTGACGGACCTCGTCGTCTGACAGCGTCGATCGGACGGGTTTTGCTTCGACGAAGACGACTGGTGAATCACCGACAAGGAGAGCGTAGTCGACGTGTGTGCTGCCCGACGCCATCGGAACGTTGTACTCCAGTGCGACCTCCGTCGAGTAGAGGTCCCACCCGAGGAGTTCGAGGAAGGGCTGGATCAGTTTCACCTTCGTGTTCTCCTCGTCCATCTGCGGCGATGCTTCGATGAGTCCCCGACATCGGTCGACGTACTCATCGATTTCGTCCCGGTCCATTGACGTGTGATTTATGGCGAGGCCTTTTAAAATACCGCTGGGTCGGACATTCCCGATCCGATACCACTTAGTCGGCCGACGCCGAGCGGTCACGTGTGGTGGGATGGCAGAGTGGCCCATTGCGCCTGCCTTGAAAGCAGGTAGCCTCACGGCTTCCTGGGTTCGAATCCCAGTCCCACCGTGTCGAGCGCGGCGCATTCCGCGCCGCGCGAAGACCGTGCGCGGATTCGAAGCCTGCGAGTCGCAGCGCCCGAGCGGTGCGAGGTGTGAGCAACGCGAACACCTCGAAAGCGAGCGGCGAAGCCGCGAGCAGCGAGGGCGACCGTCTCGCATCGGTTCGAATCCCAGTCCCACCGTTTCTCCGAGAACAGCAGTGAGCGGAGAGCGGTTGCTGGGATCCGAACCGGAGACCGACCGGGCTGGCGCGAAACTTAATTCGGTTACTCCCTCGTCTCGTCCGTCGATCACGAGCGACCCTCGTTCTCAAGGCCCTATTTCCTCGAACCGCTACCACACCGCTGATAGCCCGAAGCGGCCGGTAACACTCACGTCCGGTGCCCCGTGGTACCGCGTGCCGCATTATCTTTAACAGGTTTCCGGCACATGTTCGTAACAGGTGATACACGCATGAGCTACGAACTCGATCCGCTACCGTACGATTACGACGCGCTGGAACCGCACATCTCCGAGCAGGTGCTCGAATGGCATCACGACACCCACCATCAGGGGTACGTCAACGGCTGGAACTCAGCCGAAGAGACGCTCGAAGAGAACCGTGAGTCCCACGACTTCTCTTCGTCCGGCGGGGCCATCCGCAACGTGACCCACAACTCCTCGGGTCACATCCTCCACGACCTGTTCTGGCAGAACATGTCGCCGGAGGGCGGCGACGAGCCCGAGGGGGCGCTGGCCGACCGCATCGCAGAGGACTTCGGCTCGTACGAGGCCTGGAAGGGCGAGTTCGAGGCGGCGGCCTCCGCGGCCAGCGGCTGGGCGCTCTTGGTGTACGACACGTTCTCGAATCAGCTTCGCAACGTCGTGGTCGACAAGCACGACCAGGGCGCGATCTGGGGCGGTCACCCGATCCTCGCGCTGGACGTCTGGGAGCACTCCTACTACCACGACTACGGTCCGGCTCGCGGCGAGTTCGTCGACAACTTCTTCGAGGTCGTCGACTGGGAGGAGCCGTCGGATCGCTACGAGCAGGCCGTCGAGCTGTTCGAGTAAGCGCGTTCGAGAGGGCGCGTTACGCGCGTCGAGATCCGCATTTTTTCGCAGGACACTACGGGGTTAGTGACGGATCCGTTCAGGCCGATTGATTTACCGGGAACTTTTGACGGGTGCCGGGACTGCCCCAAAGCCCCACCCGCGAGGACTCGCGTGACTCGCTGCGCTCCTCGGTCGCTCACTCCGTTCGCTCCCTGCGGTGCTTGCGTCGTCAGGCTTCGTCCTCGCGGGTGCCCCTTTGAGTCCCACCCGACCGCAACCGCATCGCACCTCTCACCTCCCCAGCCTCGTCAGTCGCCCGTCGCTTCGCTCCGGGCGACTGACTCCCTCGCGCGTGCTGGCTCGCGGCCTGTCGGCCGCTCGCAGGCACGCGCCACCGCACCGGTGAATCCGTATCGGCAGCGTTTACGGACGCGGTCGCGTACCCTTGCGCATGCCCGAACCGAAGTCGGCGTTCGACGCCACCTACCCGTGCGACTTCTACGAGCCCGCGGAGCTGTTCGAGCCGGACCAGATGTACACCGTCCCCGAGATCGGTCGCCTCCTTCAGGGGCTGGAGCCTGACGCCGAGGTCGACCCCGACACCGAGGCCGTGCTGGTCGACTGGGCGGTCCCGTGGGTGATGGTCCACTCTGAAGACATGGTCGTCGCCGAACCCTTGCGCGAGGACGGTCCGGGGTACTACGGGCTGGCGACCGAGGGCGACTCGGACGCGGAGTCCGACGCCGAATCCGAACCGGACGCCGACGGCGACGAGGCCGGCGCCGACGAGTCGGCGTGACCGGGGAGCCCTCGGACGCGCCGACCTATCTCGTCGCCGGCGGCGCGCGCGTCGACGCCGGCAAGACCACCTTCTCGGCGGGGCTGGTCGCGCACCTCGCCGGGCGCGCGGGCGACGCGGTCGGCGTCAAACCGCGCGCGGGCAACGATCACTGGTTCGACCACGACGACTACCGAGTCGCGACCGACGCGGGCCGGCTCTACGGGAAGGACGCGCGCACCCTCGCGGCCGCGACTACCCGCGCGCTGGCGACGGTCGACGACGCCGCACCGTCGCCCTCGGCGGTCACGCCCGAGTCGATCAATCCGGTCCACCGTCTCTGGAAGCCGACGCCAGGCCGGACCGGAATGTTGGGCGACGCCGACCGCACGTTCCTCTGTGACCGCGTGACGACCGACTCCGGAACGCGGTTCGTCGTCAACGGCGCGGCGGAGGACGCTGGGCTACTTCCAGACGGCCTCACCGAGCGCCTCCCGCTCGCGGACGCGACCCGCGTACACGATGTCCCCGAGTTCAACGAAGTGATGGCCGAGGCGCACCTCCCGGCGATCGAACGCCTCGCGGAGCGCGTCGCGCGGACCCCGGTCCCGCGGGTCGTCGAGTCGTACGCCGACGTCGCCGGGACGCTGCCCCGCGACGGGCCGGTCGCGCCCGACGCGGTCGCGGTCGTCGACCCCGGCCGCGCGCGGATCTACGCGGGCGACCGCTACGCGAAGGCCCGCGCCGTCGCCGCCGGCAGCCCGCGCGAGGGCGCCCGCGAGGAGCACGTCGACGCGGTGACGGAGATGATCGAGCCGCTCGCGACCGAGCCGCTGCCGGCGCTGTCCGGCGAGGTTCGGGGGGACCCGGATCGGATCGCGTCACGGTACGAATCGGCGTACGCGGCGCTCACCGACGGTATCGACAGTTGAGAAGAGGTCCGGCGACCCGCGTTCAGGCGTTCCGCTTGGTGTAGTGTTCCAGCGCGGACTCGATCGACGAGAGGTCGGCGTTCACGCGGCTGTCGGCGACACGCATGAAGCCGGGCGTGTACGACGACGAGTAGTCGAAGATGCGGTTGACGGCGCGCTTGGGGGCGGAGACGGCGCTGAAGTCTGTGACCGTGTACACCCGGGTGGTCGGGAAGGCGGTCCAGAACGTCCCGCTCGCCCACCGGCCCTCGTCCGCGAACGCCTCGCCGACGCGGCCGGTCGCGACGTACTCGTCGTCCGCGTAGAACAGCAGGAGGTCGCCCCCGCTCATCTTCTCGAACGTCGAGCCGTTGCCGCTGTCGTCGTCGACGGCCCACAGGCGGGCCTCGTCGAGGTCCGCGAGGGGTTCGGGGCGATCCGGGTAGTCGGTGAGGTCGACCGGGGACCGGACCGTTCGGTCGAAGTTCTCCGGGTCGATCGGGACCAGGAAGACGTTCGCGCTCATTACCCGTCGTTTCGCCGGCAGGGGTTTAAAGCCGTTTGTTGCTGTTCCAGGACCGGAGTCGTTCGGTCACTCGTCGTAGTCGGCGTACAGGCGGTCCATCCGCGCCGCCATCACGAAGTCGGCGCGGGTGAGGCCGCCGACTTCGTGGCTCCACATCTCGACGCCGACCTCGCCCCACGACAGCGCGATGTCCGGGTGGTGCCACTCCCGCTCGGCGAGCTCGCCCACGTCGTTCGTGAACGCCAGCGCCGTCTCGAAGTCGGGGAACTCGTAGCTCGCCTCGAGGTGGTGGTCGTCGACGACCTCCCAGGCGTCGCCGAGCTCGGCGACGTAGTCGGCGCACTCGTCTGCGTCGAGCGGTTCCGCGTCGTCGCCGGCCGGTTCGACAGGCTCGTCCGCGAGCGGTGAGGACATACCCCACGTTGGGCGACGAGCGGTTTGTACCTTCCGCGGCCGAGACCCGTCGCTCCCGACGAGCGAGAGTCCGGGGCTCACCGGAGCCGCGAGAGCGCGTCGCGGACCGTACGGCGGAGCCGGGCGAGTGGTCCGTCGTCGCCGTCCGCGTCAGGCTCCCTCGCGCCCGGCTCCGAGAGTTCCCAGCCGGCCTTCTCGGCCGCTTCGTCGACTCGCAGGAACTCGTAGCCCGTCTCGGTCGCGACGCGCTCGTCCGCGCGGGTGGTGCCGACGAACACGCGGCGCGGGGCGGCGCTCTCGTCGCGCACGTCCGCGAGCGTTCCCCACTTGTCCCAGTTCGTGAGTTCGTAGTCGTTGTCGACTCCGTGGTCGCGGGCGAACGCCGCGACCTGCTCCGCCTCGTTCGCGACGATACCGACGTGGCGGCTCCACCGGCGCGCGTCGGCGAACGCCGCGGCGGGGTCGGCGAGCGACCGCGCGGCGCCGAGCGAGAAGACGAGCGTCACGTCGCCGTCGCCGGGGTCCGTCGCGTCGATTCCCATCTCGTTCGGCCGGAGGCGACCCGCGGCCTAAACGCTGTGGGGAGGCTTTTGTCCGGGCGCCTCCTCGGCCCCGACGATGGAGTTCGAATCCACCTTCGGCACGGGCGCGCCGCTGCTCGGCATGGTCCACCTCCCGCCGCTGCCCGGCGCCCCCAGAGCGCCCGACGACGGGCGCGAGGCGATGCGCGCGGCGGTCGACCGGGCCGCGAGCGACGCGCGGGCGCTCGACCGCGGCGGCGTCGACGGGATCGTGATCGAGAACTTCGGTGACGCCCCTTTCTACCCGGACGAGGTCCCGCCACACGTCGTCGCGGCCGTCACCCGCGCCGCGACCGCGGTCGCCGACGAGACGGACCTCCCGCTCGGGATCAACGTCCTCCGGAACGACGCCGAGGCCGCCCTCTCGATCGCCGCCGCGGTCGGCGCCGACTTCGTCCGCGTGAACGTCCACACCGGCGCCCGAGTGACGGATCAGGGGATCGTTCAGGGGCGCGCCCACGAGACCCTCCGCCTGCGAGACCGGCTCGGCGTCGACGTGGGCGTCTTCGCCGACACCGACGTGAAACACTCCGCGCCGCTGACGCCGGCGGGCTACACCGCCGAGTCGTTCGCCGACACCGCCGAGCGCGGCCTCGCCGACGCCGTCATCGCCTCCGGGCCCGGGACCGGCGAGGCGGTCGACGCCGAAGCCTTGGAAGCGGTCGTCGCAGAGCGCGACCGCCACGGCCTCGACACGCCGGTCCTCGTCGGCAGCGGCGTCACGTCGGAGACGGTCGCCGACCTGCTCGGCGTCGCGGACGGCGCCATCGTCGGCACCGCGCTCAAGGAGGGCGGCGAGACGACCGCGCCGGTCGACGCCGACCGCGTCGCCGACCTCGTCGCGGCCGCCGACGCGGTCCGGTGACCTCGTCAGTTCCGGTACTTTCGCCGATCTCAGTCGCCGTCGTACCCGCGCTCCGCGAGGAACGACTCGACCTCGCTCCGCGTCGGGAGTCCGGGCTGCGTGAACCGGCTCGTGCAGTTGATCGCGGCGACCGCGGCGGCGAACCTGACGCCGGAGGCGACGCCGTCGCGGGCGGCAGATGAATCCGCGGACGCTTCCGCCGATTCCCCCGCGATCCACCGGTCGATCAGCCCGCCGGTGAACGCGTCGCCGGCCCCGGTCGTGTCGACCGTCTCGACGTCGAACGCGTCGAACTCGGTCGCCTCTCCCCCGGCAACCGCCGTCATCCCGTCCGCGCCGTGCGTGAGGACCGCGCGGGGCCACGTCGGGCCGCCTCGCGACCGCGATGCGGACGCCGCGTCGGATTCTCTCTCGGACGCGACCGCTCGGCGCTGTGCGTCCGCGACCCGTTCGACCGCCGCCTCCGCGGAGCCGAAGAACGCGGGCGCGGCGACCCCGTCGGCGACGAACAGGTCGGCCCGGTGGAGGAACCGGTGGATCGTCGCCGGTTCCGTCCCGCGTCCGACCAGCTCCTCGACGGACCCGGAGAGGTCGAAGATCAGCGCGGGCGGGCTCCCGCCCGAGTCGGCCGCGCTCTCCCGGAGCGACTCGACCCGGTCGAGGATCCGCCGCGCCGCGCGGTCGGGGGCGTAGGCGGTGAGGAAGACGGCGTCCGCGTCGGCCATCGCCGCGAGCGCGTCGTCGTCGGGACGGAGGCCGCGGAAGCTCTCGCCCGCCGTGACGATGGCGCGCTCCCCGTCCGGGTCGCGGAGGATGAGCGACCTAGTGTGGGCGTCGTCGCCGACCGCGACGTGGGTCCCGTCGACGCCGGTCTCGGCGAGGTACGCCAGCGCGCGGCGCCCGTACTCGTCGTCGCCAACGCGGCTGACGAGCCCCGCGTCGCGGCCGAGTCGGTCGAGCGCGACCGCGACGTTGGCGCCGACGCCGCCGAACGCGGACGTGACTTCGCCGGCGAACGCGCCGCCGTCCGGCTGGGGGAGGTTGCTGACCGCGTACCACTCGTCGATGGCCGCGGCGCCGACCGAGAGAATCGCCGGTGAACCCCCCTCCGCGGCGTCGCCGGCGTCCGACTCCGGCGTCACGGCTCGCGGAAGAAGTCGTCGTGGACCGCCATCGCGGCCTCGACCGCGATCGGCCCCTCGACGGTCGTGTCGCCGTCGGCGCGCCGGATCACTTCTTCGAGGGGGATCGGCACCACGTCCGCGGAGAGCTCGCCGAGCGTCTCGCCGTCGACGCCGAAGACGATCCGGCCGATCCCCGCGTAGTGGATCGCCGTCGCGCACATGGGGCACGGCTCCGTGCTGGCGTACATCGTACAGGCCTCCAGCTCGTCGGCGTCGAACTCGCGCGCGGCCCAACGCGCGAGGGTCAGCTCCGGGTGCGCCGCCACGTCGCCCTCGGTCCGCGTCTCGTTTCGCGCCTCGCCGACGACCTCGCCGTCGACCGCGAGCAGCGCGCCGAACGGGGTGTTGCCGGCCTCTACCGCCTCCTCCGAGAGCCGGATCGTTCGCTCGACGTACTCCCGGTCGGTGGGGTCGTCGGGGAGGTCCTCAAGGTCCTGGAACTCGCCGGCGTCGCCGGCCGCGTCCGCGTCTGTCATACGCCCCCGTACGCCTCCGGATACCTAACGGTTGGTACCGCCGTCGTCGGACGACTTCGGGCGGTCGTCGTCCGGCGGCCGCCCGCTGCCCTCGTCCGAGTCGGTGGGGGCCGCCGCGTCCTGCGACTCCCGCACGTCGCGGAGCGCGTCGACCGCGTCGTCGGTGGCGCTCGCGGTCCGGGTCTCGGTGGCGGCCGCTGGGTCGAGCCCGTTGGGTTGGTCATCGTTCGTCGCGCTTTCGTCGGCCTCGTCGGCGTCGCTCGCGCCCGTCTCGTCGCCCGATTCGCCCGCGCCGTCGGCCTCGTCGTCCGCGCCGAAGAGCCACGCGCGGACCGCGTCGATGAATCCCATGGATCTGTGTGGTCGTCGTCAGTAGTTCCTGAACAGCAGCGCGCGCACGTCGTCTTTCGTCCGCGCCGTCTCGACGCTCCCGTCGGGGAGGTCGACCTCGTACCGCGCGTCGCCGTCCCCCTCTCGCCACTTGTCGGCATGGGTGTCGAGGAGGCTCATCATCGCGTCCAGCTGGCCGGCGCCGCCGTCGTCGCCTCCGGTAGCGTCTCCATCGGCGTCGTCTTCGCTTGCTTCGTCCTCGACCGAGTCGCTTTCGTCGGCGGCGTCCTCCACTGGCCCATCCGTGGACTCGACCGCGTCGAGGTCGACGTCGACGCGCGCGAAGGGGTCGGCGGCGAGCGCCTCGGCGGCGTCGAGGATCGCGTCGACGAGCTCGTCCTTCGTCATCCCGCTGCGCCCGGTGACGTCGAAGGCGGCGGCGATGTCGGACAGGTCCATCGGATCGTCCGGGTCGGGGTCGCTGTCCCGTCGGTTCCGCGCCGAGAGGAGTTCGCGGGCGCGGTCGCGGTCGAACGGGACCGCGTCGGCCGCCGCTTCGCCCACGGCGTCGGTCGGCTCGTCGCCGGTGTCGTCGCCTCCCCCGTCGCCCGTCGGCGCCGCGACGCGTTCGGGGTCGTCGACGGCGTCCGCGAGGTCGAGCAGGTACGAGAGCGCGTCCTCGCGGTCGACGGAGGCGTACGTGCCGGCGTGGGCCGCTTCCAGCTCCTCGCGGAGCGCTTCGATCCGGTCGGCGTGGTCGTCGGTGATGTCGAGCGTGGGCATAGTGTGGGTCCGGGGCTACTGGTTCTGTGGCTCGGGCGGCTACTGGTTCTCCTCGAAGCGCGCGAGCGCGTCCGCCCAGCTCTCGGCGAACTCCGGCTCGCCGGAGTGGTCGGCCTCCACGTCGGCGTAGCCGCAGTCGTCGCAGGCGACGGCGGTGGCGGCGCCGAGCGAGAGCGACGACAGCTCGGCGCCGCAGCGGGGGCACTCGTGCGACACGGATGCTCGCGTGGAACCTCGTCGCCCGCGGTGAAAAACGCACGGGTCGGGTGGGTGCGTCGACGGACGGGAACGCGATCGGAGCGGCGGGCGAACGGTGCGCCGCCGGGGTAACAGTCATTACACTCGGCGGAAACGTTCGGATATGAGCGAAGCGGACGCCGAGAACGTCCTCATCGAGTACTACCGTCGCTACGTCGGCGACCCGGACCGGACGATCGACGTGTACGCCGGCTTCGGGCTGTTCTCCGCCGGCATCGCGCTCGGGGTGATCGGGGTCGTCGTGTTCCTCTACAGCGCCACGCTCGACCCGACCGCGGCCTCGACGTTCGCGGTCCGCGAGGTCGCCGCGGTTGCGGGCGCCGTGGGACTCCCCGCGCTGCTGTTCGGCATCGTCGTCCTCCTGCCGGTCGACCGCCGGATGCTGTACCTCGCGGGCGCCGGGATCGCGGTCACGCTCGCCGCCACGGGCGCGTTCACCTGGGCGTACCCACACAACTGGAACGTCGTCGTCAACACGGACTACAGCGCGCGGATCGTCGCCGTCTACGCGCTCGGACTGGTGGCGGTCATCGGCGCCACGGGCGGCGCCCTGGTCGCGCACCGCGTCGAGCGCGTCGCGGGCGGCGCGGGCGCGGCGGGCGCGGCGGGCGGTGCGGGCACCGAGGGCGGCGTCGCGGACGCGAGCGGCGGGTCGGGGTCGGAAGCGGCCGGCTCCGGCGGCGAGGCGGTCACCGAGGAGTCGGTTCGCGCGGACATCGAGCGCGAGCTGGAGGACGCGGAGCTGACGTGGGGCGGCGTCGAGCGCTCCGAGACGCGCCGGCTGGAGCTGAACACGAGCGCCGTCGACGAGGCCGACGTCGACGCCGAGAAGCTCGCGGGGTCGGCGACCGAGACCCGGACGACCTCCGGCACGGTCAACGACGCGGTCTCCGAGTTGAAGGGGCTTCAGGGCGGGGACGTGAAGACCGACAGCGGGCAGGGCACCGACGACCAGGCCGCGAAGCTCCGCGAGCTGCGCGAGCAACAGCGGAAGGAGGCCGAAGAGGACGACGAGGACGGCTCCGTCGTCGACAGGATCAAGGGCCTGTTCGGCTGAATCGGGCTGGCTACGTTCGATAGTATTTATAAAAAGGTGGTTCGGTTGAGGGCGTCGCCGTGTTCTCAGCCGGTTATTTATAAGAGATAGATGCGCGGTTGGCGACGAACACCGCCAAAGCCCCAGTCGCGAGGGCGGCGCACGCTCGCTGTCGCCCGAAAATCGTAGATTTTCGGGATGACGAGACGCCTCCGGCGTCTCGAACCACGCGCCTCACTCGGTCGCTCGCGCTGCTCGCTCCCTCGTTGCGGTGCTTACGTCGCCTGCGCCGCCCTCGCGACTGCCCCGTTGAGTCCCGCCCCGCACTGCTCCGCACAGCACCTCTCACCGCCCCAGCCTCGCCGCTCACGCCCTGCGGGCGTTCGCGGCGTCCCTCGCGCGTGCTCCTCGCGGCCGCCTCCGGCGGCCACTCGCAGGCACGCGCCACCGCGAATCGATTTATGAATGCCTGCGGGCTAATCGTCCGACGGCCGTCGCTCGCCCATTTATATACCTCCCGCCGCGTAGTTCGGGCGTGTCCCGCGTCACCGTCAGCATCGACCCGCACGTCCACTCCGAGGGGAGCTACGACGGCCACGAGCCGGTCGAGCTGATTCTCGAACACGCGGCCGAAATCGGGCTCGACGCGGTCGTCATCACCGACCACGACGTAATCCGGGAGTCGAAACGCGCGGCCGAGATCGCCCCCGAGTACGGGCTGATCGGCATTCCCGGCGTGGAGGTGTCGACCGCGCACGGCCACCTGCTCGCGGTCGGCGTCGAGCGGATGCCGCCCCGCGGGCGCTCGTACGCCGAGACGGTCCGCTGGATCCGCGACCGCGGCGGGGTCGCCATCGTCCCGCACCCGTTCCAGCGCTCGCGCCACGGCGTCCGCCAGCGCAACATCCCGACGCCCGGGTCGGCCGAGGACGCGGACGAGCCCGTCGCGGCGGACGGCGCCCCCGAAGCCGGGGCCGTCGAGGCGGACCCCGAGCCGGAGCCCGCCGCGGCGGTCGCCGAGGTGGACGCGATCGAGGTGTTCAACGCGTGGCTGTTCACCGGGTACCGCAACCGTCGCGCGCGTCGGTTCGCGGCCGAACACGGCTATCCCGGCGTCGCCGCGAGCGACGCGCACCACCTCCAGTACGTCGGCCGGGCGTTCACGGAGCTGACGGTCGAGGGCGTCGAGTCCGTTCACGACGTCACGGCCGACGACGTGCTGGCGGCGATCCGCCGCGGCACGACGACCGTCGAGGGGCGGCGCGCGCCGATCCGGATGGCGGCGAAACACTACGTCGGCGCGGCCGGGCGCCGCTCGGCGTACTACGCGCGGACCGGCGCGGCCCGGGGCGCGCGCGCCACCAAGCGGACCGCGGTGGACGGGGCGGTGGCCGCGAAGGTCGCCGCGCTCCAGTCGATCCACCGCACGCGGCGGTTCCTCTCCTGGTTCGCCTGAGAACGAGACCCGGCGAGCCGGCGCCCGCGGAGAACGGGTTTTTGCCCGCGGCCGCGAATGTACTCCCATGAGCCACGACAGACGCGAGTCCGGGTTCAAGCGGCGGACCCGGGTCGCGGACGCGAGGGCGACGCTGCTCGACGCCGTCACGCCCCACGACCGGACGGAGTTGGTCCCGGTCGAGGCGGCGGACGGGCGGGTCGTCGCCGAACCGATCGACGCGCCCGCGCCGGTGCCGGGGTACGACCGCGCCGCGATGGACGGGTACGCGGTCCGCGCGAGCGACACCTTCGGCGCGGGCGACCGCTCGCCCGCGGTCCTCGCGTCGAAGCCAGCCGAATCGGACGCGGTCGCGCCCGGCGAGGCCGCGCGCGTCCACACCGGCAGCGCGGTGCCCGAGGGCGCGGACGCCGTCGTGATGGTCGAACAAGCGGAGGAGGTCGGCGACGAGGTGGAGGTGTTCGACGCGGTCGCGACCGGCGAGAACGTCGGCGAGGCCGGCGAGGACGTCGCCGACGGCCAACGCCTCTACGAGCCCGGGCACGTCCTGCGGCCCTCCGACATCGGCCTCCTGCGGTCGGTCGGTCTCGACAGCGCGCCGGTCCGCGAGCCGCCCGAGGTCGCCGTCATTCCGACCGGCGAGGAGCTGGTCGAGTCCGACCCCGACCCCGGCGAGGTGATCGAGACGAACGGGCTCACGGTCTCCCGGCTCGTCGAGCGCTGGGGCGGCGAGGCGCGCTACCGCGACGTGGTCACCGACGACCCGGACGCGCTGCGCGAGGCGGTGGAGTCCGACCTCGACGCCGACGTGGTCGTCACCACCGGCGGCTCCTCCGTCGGCGAGCGCGACCTGATCCCCGAGGTCGTCGACGGCCTCGGCGAGGTGCTCGTCCACGGCGTCGCACTGAAACCCGGCCACCCGGTGTGCCTCGGGACCGCCGAGGGGACGCCGATCGTGTCGCTCCCGGGTTACCCGGTCGCGTGCATCGTCAACGCGGCGCAGTTCCTCCGGCCCGCGACGAAGCGGGCGGGCGGGACCGACGCCGAGCCGTTCCCGACGCGGCGCGCGACGCTCGACCGGAAGATCGCGAGCGAGCCCGGCGTGCGGACGTTCGCGCGGGTGACGCTCTCGGAGCCGGTCGACGGTGCCGATTCGACTGACGGCGACGACGCCGACGACGCGCTCCCGACCGCGACGCCGACGCGCGCCAGCGGCTCCGGCATCCTCTCCAGCGTCGCGCTCGCCGACGGCTGGGTGGTCGTCCCCGAGCCGCGGGAGGGACTCGACGCCGGCGAGGCCGTCGACGTGGAGCTGTGGGAGGTGACCGAATGAGCGACCGCAAGGAGTTCCGCGACCTCGCGACCCCCGAGGCCGCCCGCGAGGCGATCGCGTCGCTCGACCTCTCGCCGGCGCCGGAGACGGTCCCGCTGCGGGAGGCCCGCGGGCGCGTCCTCGCCGAGCGCGTCGACGCCGCGATCGACGTGCCGGGGTTCGACCGCGCCTCGATGGACGGGTACGCCGTGCGGGCGCGCGACACCTTCGGCGCCGACGAGGCCGACCCCGCGGAGCTCGACCTCGTCGGTGCGGTCCACGCGGGCGCGGCGCCCGACGTGACCGTCGAGCCCGGCACCTGCGCGGAGATATCGACGGGTGCGGTGATGCCCGACGGCGCGGACGCGGTCGTGATGGTCGAGCGGACGGACGAGGTCGACGGGGGCGATTCCGGGTCCGGCCGGATCGCGATCCGAACCTCGGTCGCGCCGGGCGACCACGTGATGACCGCGGGGACGGACATCGCCGCCGGCGCCCGCGCGCTCGGCCCCGGAACGCGGCTGACGCCCCGCGAGATCGGGCTGCTGTCGGCGCTCGGCGTCGACGAGGTCCCGGTCGGGGGGCGGCCGCGCGTCGGCATCGTCTCGACGGGCGACGAGCTCGTGCGGCCGGGCGACGAGCTCGACCCGGACCGCGGCGAGATATACGACGTGAACTCGACGACGATCGCGGCGGGCGTCGAGGAGGCGGGCGGCGAGCCCGTCCTCTACCCGCACGCCGGCGACGACTACGACGAGATGGAGCGGCTGCTCCGCCGCGCGGCCGACGAGTGCGACCTGGTGCTCTCGTCGGGGTCGACCTCGGCGAGCGCCGTCGACGTCATCTACCGCGTGATCGAGGCGCGCGGCGAGCTGCTGCTCCACGGCGTCGCCGTCAAGCCCGGCAAGCCGATGCTCGTCGGGCGGCTCGACCGTACCGAAGAGGCGGACGGCTCCCGGGGAAGCGAGTCCGCCTACATCGGCCTCCCCGGCTACCCGGTGTCCGCGCTCACCATCTTCCGGACGTTCGTCGCACCCGCGATCCGCGAGGCCGCCGGCCAGCCCGAGCCGGCGACGGCGACCGTCGAGGGTCGGATGGGCGTCGGCGAGCGCTACGGCGAGGGGCGCCTGCGGCTGATGCCGGTCGGCCTGCTCGACCTGGAAGACGGCGACCGCCCGCTCGTCTACCCGGTCGACAAGGGGTCGGGCGCGACGACGAGCCTCGTCGAGGCGGACGGCGTCGTCGCGGTCGACCCGGACACCGAGTACCTCGACGTCGGCGAATCGGTCTCAGTTGACCTGTTCTCGCCGGACGTGCGCCCGCCGACGCTGCTGGGGGTCGGCGAGGACGACCCCGCGCTCAACCGCTTACTCGACCGGCTCGACAACCCCCGGTACCTCGCCGTGGGGTCGCGCGAGGGGCTCCGGCGCCTCCGCGACGGCGTCCCCGACGTGGCCGTGACCGCGGGGCCGACCGAGCGCGACGTCGACGCCGAGGCTGTCGGCGGCTGGACCCGCGAGTGGGGGCTCGTCGTCCCCGACGGGAACCCCGACGACGTGACCGGGATCGCGGACCTGATCGACCGCGACCTCCGGTTTCGGAACCGACCGACCGTCTCGGGGCTCCGACGGAGCCTCGACACGGTCCTCGACGACTTGGCGGACGGGCGCGACGCCGACCGCCGCGACCTCGCCGAGGAGATCGACGGCTACGAGCGGACCGCGAAGGCGTTCGAGAGCCCGGTCCGCGCCGTCGCCGCCGGCGACGCGGACGCCGGCCTCGGTCTCCGCGAGACGGCGGACCGACTGGGCTGCGGGTTCGTCTCGCTGGGCGAGCAGTCGGTCGTCGTGCGCGCCGCCTCCGACCGTATCGACCGCGAGCCGGTCGCGGCGCTGGCGGCGGAACTCGGCGGTGGCGCCGACGACGGCGCCGAGACGGCGGGCGCGGGCGCTGACGCGGCCGAGGATCGTCCCGACCTCGACGCGATCCTCGCCGACCTCCCGGGCTACTCGCGGAACAGCCGGAACGACCCCTGACCGACGACGACCTCCGACCGGTTCCCGTCGCGCTCGCCGTCTTCCTCGGCTCCCTCGCCCCCGTTTCCAGCGGTGGTGACGGTCATTTCGCTGACGCCGATCGAACCGCCAGCCCGCACCACCTCGGCCTCCGCGCGGAGGTCGCCGTTCGCGGGCCGGAGGTAGTTCGCGTTGAGGTTCACCGTCGCCACGCCGCCGTCGAGCGGGTCCTCGAACGTCGTGCGCTGGGCGACGCCGCCGGCCGTGTCGATCAGCGTCGCCGCGACGCCGCCGTGGATCGTCCGGCCGTCCGCGTTCGTGAGCTTGTCGTCGAACGGGATCGAGAGCACGACGCGGCCGCGTTCGATCGTCTCTACCTCCGTGTTCAGCCACGAGAGGTAGCCGTGATCGTCTTCCAGCTTCCGCCTGACGAACTCCGTCGCCCCGTCCGGGAGCGAGTCCATCTCCGCGATCTCCGTGCGGTCCATGTTCCGGAGAATACCCCGGGAGGGTTTGTACCCCCCGGAAACGCGCGACAACCGGCCGCCGATTGACGGCTTCGCTCAGCCGACGCCGAGCCGGATCGGGTCGTCGCTCGCGACGACGTCGAGCGTCACCGACTCGCCGATCTCGAACTCGCGGTCCGGGCAGACCACCTTGACGCCGAACCGGTCGCCGCGCGCGGCGAACAGCGACAGCCCGGTCACGCGCTCGCCGTTCGCGAGGACGTCGACCGGCGCCCACTCGACGCCGGGCGCTCCGGCGTCGGCGTCGCCGGCCCGGAGACTCCCGATTTCGGTACCGAAGAGGGATAGCGTCGTCCCGTCCGGCACGGTGGACCCCACCTTCCCTCGGAACGTCCCGCCGCCCGCGTAGTGCGTCAGCCCGCCGTCGAGCGGGACTCCCTCGTCGCTCGCGAGCGCGGCGAACGCCGGTCCGGAACCGGAGCGCCGCGGGCCGTCGAGGACGACGTGCGTCGGGCCGCGCTCGACGACGGCCCCGGTCCCGCCCCACGCGACCGGCTCCGCGTGGAGATCCGCGGCGACCGGCAGCGACCCGCTCGCTCGGAGGGGATTCGCGTCCGGCGGGCGGAAGCCGAGGTGGACGTGGTCGTCGACCCACTGGCCGAAGAAGCCCGAGCGCGTCGTCGGGCCGAGCGCGTCGCCGACGGCGACCCGGTCGCCGGGGTCGACCTCGGGGATCACGTGGAGGACCCGAGCGACGGTTCCGGACGGAGCGCCGGCGCGGGCGCACCACTCGTCGGCGAGGTCGACGACGATCAGGTGGTCCTCGGCGGCCGCGTACGGACGGTCGGGGCAGCCGACGGTGCGGACCTCGCGGACGACGCCGGCGACCGGCGACCGGCCGACGCCGGCGCCCGGGTACAGGTCGACCGCGCGGCCGTGGTCGTGGGCGGGGTACGGGGAGTTGAACCGCGAGAACTTCTCGTACCGCTCGACGACGTCGGCGGGGAGGGTGACCGTCGCTTCCGGCGCGTCGGAATCGGCGGCGCCGTCGTCGGCCGGGGGCCCCGTCACGAGTCGGCCGCCTCCATCCCCTCGATCACGAACCGCGCGCCGCCGGCGTCGGACTCGGCGACCGAGAGCGTCCAGCCGTGCGCCTCGACGATGTCGCCGACGATGGCGAGTCCAAGCCCGGTGCCGCCGCCGAGCGACACGCCGCGCTCGGTGACGCGTTCGCGCTCCTCGGGCGGTATCCCGGGGCCGTCGTCGCCGACCGCCAGCGCGACCCCGTCGCCGTCAGCCGAGACGGTGACGGTGACGGCGACGTCCTCGCCCGCGTGATCGATCGCGTTGCGGAACAGGTTCGAGACCAGCTGTTCGAGGCGGTCGCGGTCGGCCAGCGCGGTCGCGTCGCCCTCGACGGTCAGCGTCGCCTCCGCGGTCTCCAGCCGCGACCAGACCCGCCGAACCGTCGCGTCCAGCGAGACGCGGTCGAGGTCGTCGACCGTCTCCCCCGCCGTCGCCAGCGCGAGCAGCCCCTCGATCATGTCGTCCATCCGCTCGTGGGCGTTCGCCGCCCGCTCTAAGGCGCCGTCCGGGTCCTCGCCGCGCTGGCGGGCCAGTTCGACGGCCGCGGACGCGGCGGCGAGGGGGTTCCGCAGGTCGTGCGAGACGACGCCGGCGAACTCCTCGAGCCGCTCGTTCTGTCGTTCGAGCTCGGCCTCGCGCCGTTCGAGCTCGGTCTGTCGCCGCTCTCGCGCGGTCACGTCGCGCAGCAGGAACACGTGCCCGCGGTCCGTCCCGCGCGGGTCGGTTATCGGGTTCTCCTGGATGTCGAACTGGCGGTCGCCGATGGCGATCGGGTGCTCGTCGCCGCCCTCCAGGCGCGGGAACGCCTCTGACAGCGACGATCCCACCGCGTCCGGCGGGAGGATCGCCTCGGCCGCGGGGTTCAGGTCGCGGATGCGGCCGTCGGAACCGGAGACGATGACGGGGTCTTGCATCACCTCGACGGCGGTGTCGCGCGCGACGACCGCGGCGTCGAGGGTGCCGAGCCAGAAGACGGTGCCGTAGAGGAACACGCCGTGTATCACGAACGCCGTCGGCAGCCACGAGAGGTGCGCGTAGCTCCCCACGTCGACGAAGGTGGCGATACCCGCCAGGAACGGGAACAGGGTGCCGAGCAGCACGACGAACGTCTGGAGCCGGTAGCGGTTCCCGGTCCGCTCGTAGAGGTCGACGACGAGGAGCACGCCGGCGACGCACAGCCCGTACGCGAGGAGGACGAACGCGCCCCCGACGGGGCCGAGCCCGTACCCGAGCAGCATGAACGGGCCGTCCGTGACCGGCGTCACCGAGCGGCGGGCGAGCCCGTGGGTGCCGCTCGACCACGCGAGGAGGACCCAGACGAACGCGGGCGTCGCGAGCGCGACGATCCGGTTCTCGGTTCGCCAGCGGTCGTGCCCGGTGAACGCGAAGGCGAAGAGGATCCAGAGGACGGGTAACGCGCCCATGAGCGGCGTCGCCAAGTTGAGCGCGACCGTCATCGCGACCTCGCCGGTCGCGGCGACGCGGAGCGCGTACAGGAGGGAGACGCCGCCGCCGCACAGCAGGTAGAGCGCGACTTCGATCCCGCCGGGCTCGTCGCGCTCGCGCCACGCGACCCGGCCGAGCCAGAGCCCGATGCCTCCCGCCAACAGGCAGGCGGTCAGGTACGCTTGGACCGGCAGCGCGCCAAGGTCGCTCATCGATACCTGAACCACTTCCAGGGCCGACAAAACTGTTGTGTCACACGGCGGCCGACGGGCCGCCTCCTCGCCGGGGCTCGGGGCGCGCCGACGGGCGACCGCGCCCGGCGCAAAGGGCTTGTGCGCTCCCGTCGTCGGATTCGGTATGCGCGTGTACAGGGGCGAGTTCGCGACGCCCGCCGCGGACCGCGAGCCGACGGCGGAGCTGCTCGCGTCCGCCGCGGACGGCGTATCAGCCGTGCGCGTGGCCGCGCCGCCGCGGCAGGTCGCGTTCGGTCGGCGTGACGCCCGCGAGTCCGGGTTCGAGGCGGCGAAGCGGGCGGCCGAGGAGGCGGGGTTCCCGCCCGTCGAACGCGACGTCGGCGGGCGCGCGGTCGCGTACACCGGGTCGACGCTCTCGTTCGGCGTTGCGGTGCCGGCCGGCGGCGGGCGGGGCTCGATCGACTCGCGGTACGAGACCGCGACCGAGACGCTCCGCGACGCGCTCCGCGACGTGGGCGCCGAAGTGGTCCGGGGAGAGCCGCCGGCCGCCTTCTGTCCGGGGGACCACTCGCTCCGGGTCGCGGGCGGGAAGCGCGCTCCGAACGCTCCGGAGGACGACGGCGGAAAGGTCGCGGGCCTCGCCCAGCGCGTCCGCGCCGACGCGGCGCTCGTCGCGGGCGTCCTCGTCGTCTCGGCCGCGGACCCCGACCCGATCGCGCGGGTCACCGAACCGATCTACGACGCGCTCGGGGTGCCGTTCGATCCGGAGTCGGTCGGGAGCGTCGCCGACGCCGGCGGTCCGGACGACCCGGACGCCGTCGCCCGCGCGGTCGAGGGCGCGTTCGTCGACGGCCCGTGGGGGGACGGCGAGCGCGAAGTCGTGCGCGTGGACGGGGAAGACGCCTGAGCGCGGCGCGGCCCGCGGTTCCGACGTTTCGACGTGCTTTTTATGCGCGGGGGACTGGGTTCGCGCATGGCCGAATTCAAAGTCGTCGTCGCCGACCCCGAGACCGGCGAGACGTTCCAGCGAGAGGTCGACGGACAGGACGCCAACCGATTCCTCGGTCGCGAACTCGGCGACGAGATCGGCGGCGACGCCGTCGGGCTCTCCGACCACACGATCGAACTCACCGGGGGCTCCGACGAGACCGGGCGCCCGATGCGCGAGGACGTCTCCGGCACGCGCCTGAAGGAGCTCCTCCTGGAGGGCGGCGTCGGCTTCGAGCCGTCCCGCGAGGGCGAGCGCAAGCGCATCACCGTCCGCGGTCGGGAGATCGACGACGATATCGCGCAGATCAACGCGAGCGTCGTCGACGGCGACGGCGACGTTGCGGCCGCGCTCGGCGAGGGCGACGCGGACGACGACGCCGACGAGTAACGACGCGGCGATGCCTCGCGTCCCCTCCGACGGCGAGGACGTCTCTTCGATCCGCGTCTCGCTCGCCCGGAGCGGCGGCACTCGCCGCCCCTGCGTCAGGCTCCCCGACGACGACGCGCTCGACGGCCGCGTCGAGTCCGGACGCTGCGACGCGCTCGGCGTGAGTCAGGGCGACCTGATCCGCGTCGCGATCGACCGCGAGGAGTACCACGCGCGGGTCGCAGGCGACTCGACGGGACGGCTCCTCCGCGGCGCGTTCGACAACCGGCGGCTCGCGCGCGAGGCCGGCGAGGGCACGAACCGATTGGTCGAGTGGCTCGACGCGAACGGTCGAGGGCCGGGCGACAGCGTCGTCCTCGACGTCGTGGTGCCCGGCGAGCTGTACGGCCTCCGGATCCCCGGCGAACGGACCGTGTACGACGCGAACCGCGGGCCGCGCTCGTCGCTCGCGGACATCGCGCAAGACGTGGACGAGTAGCCCCGCGGCGTCAGGCCAGAAGCCCCGCGGCGTCAGGCCGGATCCCTTATTCTCGCTCGGTTCCGAGGTCGTTCCATGCAGGAGGTCGACGCGGACCTGACGGCGCTCGACCGCGCGATCATCAACGCGTTCCAGGGCGGGTTCCCGGTCGCGGAGCGCCCCTTCGACGCGGCGGCGGCCGCGCTCCGCGAGCGCGGCGTCGACGTGACCGGCCCGGAGCTGTGCGAGCGCGTCCGCGAGCTCGACGAGGAGGGAATCCTCTCGCGGTTCGGCGCGCTCGTCAACGCTGAGGAGATCGGCGGGGCGGCGTCGCTCGTCGCGATGCACGCGCCCGAGGACCGCTACGAGGAGATCGCGGAGACGGTCAACGAGTTCACCGCGGTCGCGCACAACTACGAGCGCGAGCACCCCCACCTCAACATGTGGTTCGTGGTGAGCGTCGCGGACCACCCGGACCCGGACAAGGACGGGAGCGACCGGGTCGAGGAAGTCCTCTCCGAGATCGAGGCCGCCACGGGCCAGGAGACGTACAACCTCCCGAAGCTCCGGGAGTTCCACGTCGGCGCGAAGTTCCTCGTCGACGGGCCGGTCCCCGAGGGCGACGTCGACCTCTCGGAGCTGGGCCCCGAGGTCGCGCCGAGCGACCGCGGGACGCTCACCCCCGACGAGCGCGACCTCGTGGTCGAGATCCAGGGCGGGCTCCCGGTGACGGAGACGCCGTACGCCGACGTGGCGGCCGCGATCGGCGCCGACGTCGACTGGGTGATCGAGACGATCAAGCGGTTCGAGTGGGAGGGGAAGGTGCGCCGCGTCGGCGTCATCCCGAACCACTACGCGCTCGGCTACACGGAGAACGGGATGACGGTCTGGAACGTGCCCGAGGAGGTCTTAGACGAGGTCGGTCCCGCCGTCGCGGCGCTGGACTTCGTCACGCACTGCTACGAGCGGCCGCGCCACGCCGGCGTCTGGGAGTACAACTTCTTCGCGATGACGCACGGGCGCACGGAGGCGGAGAGCGAGCGCCGGATCGCGGAGGTGCGGGAGCTGATGGACGAGCACTGGGACGTCGGCGCCGACGACTGGGACACCCTGTTCTCGACGCGCATCCTGAAGAAGACCGGCATCCGCATCGCGGACCGGGCGGACAGCAACACGGCGTGACCCGCCGAACCGCGCGGCTCGGAGGCCGAGCGTGACGCCGCTGTACCACGACCTCGCGGGCGAGACGGTCGTCGTCTTCGGCGGCGGCGCCGTCGGCTCGCGGAAGGCGAGGGGGTTCGACGAGGCGGGCCGGATCGTCGTCGTCAGCCCCGAGTTCGCAGAGCGGCTGCGCCCGCTCGAGGACGAGACGACCGACCCCGACGGACCGATCGAACTGGTCCGCGCCGCGCCTGACGCCGACGCCGTCGCGGAGTGGATCGACCGCCTCAACCCGGCGCTCGCGGTCGCCGCGACCGACGACGCCGCGGTCAACGCCGCGGTCGAGGCGGCCGCGCTCGACCGGGGAATCCTCGTCAACCGGACGGACGTCTCCGGGGGGCGGGACCCCGGGAGCGTCGTCGTGCCCGCGACGGTCGAGGACGATCCGGTGACCGTGGCGCTCTCGACGGGGGGGACGAGCCCCGCGCTCGCGAAGGCGCTGCGGGAGCGGATCGAGGCCGAGATCGCGGGCGCCGGCGAGATGGCGGCGCTCTCGGGCGAGATCCGCGAGGAGCTGAAAGCGGCGGGCGTCGCCCCCGAAAAGCGGCGGGAAGCGGTCCGGCGCGTTGTCAGATCCCGGGGGGTTTGGAAGGGTTTACAAAAGGGGAGATCCAACGGACGGCAAGAGGCCGACACCGTGATTGAGGAGGTACTCGACCGATGAGAGAGACGGGTGCGATCGCCGGCGTGAGCGTCGCCCACGCCGACGCGACCGTCGACGAGATCGAGGCCGCCGGCGGCGACGGCGTCCGCGCGACCGTCTCCGACCTGCTCGCTCGCGAAGGGGTCGAGGAGGCGTTCGCGGTCCAGACGTGTAACCGCTCGGAGGCGTACGTCGTCACCGACCGGACCGTCGACGGGACGACGGCGCTGTCGACGTTCGCGCCGGACGTTCGCGGCGGCGCGGTCCGCCGCCTCGACCACGAGGAGAGCTTAGAGCACCTGATGCGCGTCGCGTCCGGGCTGGAGTCGCTCGTGCTCGGCGAGGACCAGATCATCGGCCAGCTGCGCGAGGCCTACGAGGAGTCGAAGTCGGCGGGCGGGATCGGCCCCGTCCTCAAGGACGCCGTGACGAAGGCGCTCCACGTCGGCGAGCGCGCACGGACGGAGACGGAGATCAACGAGGGCGTCGTCTCGCTCGGCTCCGCGGCCGTCCGGCTGGCGGCCGGCGAGATCGACCTGACCGACGGGACCGCTGTCGTCGTCGGCGCCGGCGAGATGGGAACGCTCGCGGCCCGCACGCTCGACGACACCGCGGTCTCGGAGATCGTCGTCGCGAACCGCACGGTGCCGCACGCGGAGTTCGTCGTCGAGGAGGTCGACACCCCCGCCGAGGCGGTGTCACTCGCGGACCTCCCCGCGATCATCCCCGACGCCGACCTCGTTGTCACCGCGACCGGGAGCCCGGATCTGGTCGTTCACCCCTCGTACGTCGACGGCGCGGGTCGCGTCGTCTGTATCGACATCGCGCAGCCGCGCGACGTCGACCCCGCGGCCGGCGCCCGCGAGGGCGTCACCGTCTACGACATCGACGACCTCGAAGACGTCACCCGGCGGACCCGCGAGAGCCGCGCCGAGGAGGCCCGGAAGGTCGAGTCGATCATCGACGAGGAGCTCGACCGCATCCTCCGGGCGTACAAGCGCAAGCGCGCGGACGACGCCATCTCGGCGATGTACGCCGGCGCGGACCAGGTGAAGGCGCGCGAGCTCGACCGCGCGATGTCGAAGCTGGAGGCGCAGGGCGGGCTGACCGACGAGCAGCGCGAGACGGTCGAAGACCTGGCGGACGCGCTCGTCGGCCAACTGCTCGCGGCCCCGACGCGCTCGCTCCGGGACGCCGCCGGCGAAGACGACTGGGAGACGATCCGCACCGCGCTCCGGCTGTTCGACCCCGAGTTCACGGCGGAGGCCGACGGGCCGGAGGAGACGGACATCGCCGACGCCGCGGCCGGCGGTCCGGACGCGCTCCCGGACTCCGTCGCCGAGGAACTCGACGACTAAGTTTGTCGTTTATAAGTAGTTGTCAGTAGACCGGCGCTGAACGCTTCTAAAGTCCCAGCCGATTATTTATAAATCGTTGCTGGCGGATCGGCGACGAACTCCTCCAAAGCCCCAGCCGGCGAGGACTCGCGCGGCTCGCTGCGCGCTTCAGTCGCTCGCTTCGCTCGCTCCTTCCAGTGCTTACGTCGCCGTGCTTCGTCCTCGCGACTGCCCCTTTGAGTCCCACCCGACCGCACCGCACAGCGCCTCACGCCTCCCCAGCCTCGTCGGCCTCCCTGCGGTCGGCCGACTCCAGCGAGGGACCGGAGGTCCCTCTGGCAGCCGGCGCGTAGCGCCGGCGACCTCGCGCGTGCTGCCTCGCGGCCGCCGGAGGCGGCCGCTCGCAGGCACGCGCCACCGCCGCGTTCATTTATAAATCGTTGTCTGCGAGGGTTGAGGGTCGACCGGTACTTCGACCCGACTTGGTTCGGACGGACCGCCGCGCTTTATTCCCCGCCCGCACCACGGGCCGGTATGAAGCTCTCCGAGTACGTCGAGCGACTCGACGACGAGCTCGACACGGCCGCGTACGCCGACGTCGACGCGAGCGCGAACGGGCTCCAGGTCGGCCCGGACGACGCCGAAATCGAGCGCGTCGCGTTCGCGGTCGACGCCGCGCAAGCGACCATCGAGGCCGCCGCGGACGCGGGCGCGGACGTTCTCGTCGTCCACCACGGCCTCTCGTGGGGCGGCATCGAGCGCGTCACGGGGCGCGTCCACGACCGGATCGCGGCGCTCGTCGAGAACGACCTCGCGCTGTACGTCTCCCATCTCCCGCTCGACGGGCATCAGGAACTGGGCAACGCCGCCGGCGTCGCCGAGGCGGTCGGGCTCTCCGACCGCGACCCCTTCGGGGAGATGGGCCCGGTCACGATTGGGACGATCGGCGAGGCGGCCGAGCCGCGGTCGGCGGCCGCGATCCGCGAGACGCTCGACGGGTTCGAGGGGCAGCCGGCGGGCGAGGCATCGCCCACGCGGGTCCTCGACTTCGGCCCCGACGAGATCGAGCGCGTCGCGGTCGTCACCGGGTCCGGCGTCGACTGGCTGGACGAGGCGGTCGCGGCCGACGCGGACGCGCTGATCACCGGCGAGGGGAAACAGCAGGTCTACCACGACGCGCGGGAGGCCGGAATTTCCGTGTTCCTCGCCGGCCACTACGCCACGGAGACGTTCGGCGTCCGCGCGCTCCAATCGCTGACCGACGACTGGGGCGTCGAGACGACGTACCTCCCACATCCGACCGGTCTGTGAGTCGACCGTCGAGGTGACCGCGCGCCGGCGGGACTCCGCGGCCGACGGGGCGACTCCGATCGGGGGCGCGTTCGCCGCCGAACGCAACCCTTACCGCTCGCGTCCGCGCAGTCGGGGTATGCGCGATCACTTCGAGATCCGGGACCACGACGCCGCCGGGCGGATCGGCCGGCTGGAGGTCCCGCGCGCCGACGTCACGGTCGAGACGCCGGCGCTCCTGCCCGTGGTCAACCCCAACGTGCTCACGATCGAGCCCGAGCGGCTCCGCGGAGAGTTCGGCGCGGAGATGCTGATCACGAACTCCTACATCATCCGCAGCACCGACCGCATCCGCGACCGCGTCCTCGACGAGGGGCTCCACGACTTCCTCGGCTTCGACGGCGCGATCATGACCGACTCCGGCTCCTTCCAGCTGGCGGAGTACGGCGACATCGACGTGACGACCGCGGAGATCATCGAGTTCCAGCGGCGGATCGGCAGCGACGTGGCGACCCCCGTCGACGTGCCCACGCCGCCCGACGCCGACCGCGACCAGGCGGAGCGAGAGCTGGCGACGACGAAGCAGGCGCTCGCGGACGCCGAGGACGCCGAGACCGGCGAGATGCTGGTCAACGCGCCGGTCCAGGGTTCGACGTACGCCGACCTCCGCGAGGAGGCGGGTCGGCACGCGGCCGCGACCGACCTCGACGTGTTCCCGGTCGGCGCGATGGTCCCCCTCCTGAACTCCTACCGCTACGCCGAGGTGGTCGAGGCGGTGCGCGCGGCGAAGCGGGGCCTCGGGCCGGGCGCGCCGGTCCACCTGTTCGGCGCCGGCCACCCGATGATGCTGGCGCTCGCGGTGGCGGCCGGCTGCGACCTGTTCGACTCGGCCGCCTACGCGCTGATGGCGCGCGACGGCCGCTACCTCACCGTCTCCGGGACGGAACACCTCGAAGACCTCGACTACTTCCCCTGCTCGTGTCCCGTCTGCGCGGACCACACGCCCGCCGACCTCCGCGGGTTCGACGACGGCGAGACGGAGCGGCTGCTCGCGGCGCACAACCTCCACGTCACCTTCGAGGAGCTGCGCCGGGTGAAGGAGGCGATCCGGTCCGGGAACCTGCTCGACCTGGTCGACCGCCGCGCCCGCGGCCACCCGGCGATGCTCGACGGCTACCGCGCGCTGCTCGACCACGCCGACGAGCTGGAGCGCACCGACCCCGGCTCGAAGGACGCGTTCTTCTACACCTCTCACGAGGCGGCGCGCCGGCCGGAAGTCGAACGGCACCAGGACCGGCTCGCCCGGCTGGCGGCGCCCGACGACCTCCTCCTCACCGAGTCGAAGGCGCCCTCGAACCACGAGTACGACGAGGTATGGCGCGTGAAGCCGCCGTTCGGCCCCTACCCGCCCGCGCTCTCGGAGACGTACCCGCTCACCGCGGAGGTGCCCGAGCGGACCGACGACGCGGCGCAGGTCGCGGCCGCGGCGGGCGTGGCCGCGCTCGCGGCGGCGAACCCCCAGACGGCGCTCACGCTCGGCCACGACGCGTGGTGCGACCGCGCGCTCGACCGGCTGCCCGAGCGCGTCGAGACGGAGAACCTCCGGACGCTCGGCTGACGAGCGGGACGCTCGTTCGGGAGGGAACCACCGCGCCGAAAAGCGCAGCCGTGACCGCGTCGCCCGTCGGTTCGGAGACGTCGCGCGGCTCAGTCCCGGCGGTGGCCGGCCGGCTTCTTCCGGTCGACCTCGACCTCGACGTGGATCGAGTCGGGGAAGTCGCGGCCGACGACGTCGCGCGCGATGTCGTCGGCGCCGTGGATCTCCATCGAGCGGCGGTACACGTCGTAGCGCCACGGCGAGAACTCGTCGCCCGGCGAGAGGTTCTTGTACAGCGGGACGGTGACGTTCTCCGAGGGGCTCGCGTGCGGGCCCTTACACTCGGCGCCTTTCCGTTCGAGCGTCTCCTTGAGTTCCTGGACGGTCTCGACGAGCACGTCGCGGTCGCCGGACGCGAAGTCGAGCTTCGTGACGAAGGTCATGGCTGGGGGTCGTCCGCAAATGGCCGCCCGAGCGGTAAAAACGCATCTACCCGTGCTGGACGCGCGCGACCCCGGGCGAATCCCGCCGGGAAACCGGTCGACGCCGCCGAGTCGCTTCTCTCTGTTCGGGAGTCCGACACGCTCTTTAGGGGTGATCGCTTACCTGCGGCCAATGACGGTCGAAGCGACCAGTGCCGGAGCCATCCTCTTCCGCGATACCCGCGGCGAACGGGAGTACCTGCTCCTGAAGAGCCGACCGGGGGACTGGGAGTTCCCCAAAGGCGGGGTCGAGGGGGACGAGGAGCTCCAGCAGACGGCGATACGAGAAGTCGGCGAGGAGGCCGGTATCGAGGACTTCCGGCTGATCGACGGGTTCCGAAGGGAGTACGACTACGTGTTCGAGGCGAACGGGAAGACCATCCACAAGACGGTCCACCTGTTCATCGCCCGCTCGTTCGAGGCGAGCGCGGAGCTCTCGAAGGAACACCGCGACCTCCAGTGGCGCGACTACGACCAGGCGCTCAACACGATCACCCAGGACGGCCCGCGCGACATCTTAGAGGAGGCCCACGACTACCTCGACGAGCGGAAGGACGAGGAGAACGGGAAGTACGTCTGATCGGGACGCGGGGGCGGCGTGGGCGACGACCGCCTCGCCCCGAGCGGTCCGCTTTTGTCCGCCGCGCTCGACGGTCCGACCAGTGACGCCCGACGCCGAGTTCGGCTACGAGCTGCTGGTCTGCCGGTACGCCGAGCTGGCCTGGCACCCAAGCGAGGGGTCCCGTCCCGCGTTGGTCTCCCGCCAGCTCGGCACCAAGGACCGGCGGTGGGACACCGTCGTTATCGAGCTCGACCCGGAAGCGTTCGAACGGCGGCGCGAGTTCGGCGACCGGGCCATCGACTCCGACCTCCTCCACGTCGTCCGGGGCGCGCCCGCCGAGTGGGCGTTCTACCGCGACGCGCTGCCGCACCCCGGCTACCCGTGGCGCTACGTCCGGCAGGCGGTCCACCGCGCGGCGGGCCGAGACCTGATCGAGAAGCGCCGCGACGGCAACCGAATCGAGATCCGCCGGAAGCGACCGTACCCGGACTGGGTCGAGCGGATCGTCGCGGTCGAGAACAAGCCGGACCTGGACCGCTCCGCGGCCGACCGGCTCTCCGACCAGCTCGATCACGACATCGAGACCGCGCTCGCCGACGAGGCGTGGCTCGCGACCGAGACGACCGGCGAGCGCGTCGAGCCGGCCCTCCTCCGCGAGATGCCCGTCGAGGCCGGGATCCTCGCGACCGACTTCTCGGGCGGCCTCGACGCTGACGCGGCCGACGTGGCGTGGCACCCCAGCGACCTCTCCCCGGGAGAAGGCCAGCGCCGCGACCCCGAGACCGAGACGCTGCGGCTGGAGATCGCCGAGCGCGCCTACGGGAAGGGGTGGCGCTCGTACCACGACACGATGCGCCCCGACTGCCGGCACTTCGAACTCCGGCGCGAGGGGCGCGCGCTCGTCCCGTACTGCGCGGCGAAGGGGAAAGTCCCGACAGCGCGGGAGTGTTCCGGCTCCTGCCCGGAGTTCTCGCCTGAACCCCCGCAGTGGCGGACGAGGGGCTGGCCGATCGAGGGCGGGCCGGGGAAGGGTATCGAGCGGCTACTGCGGAGACGGCGGGAACGCGAGCGGGACCGGGCCGAAAGGGTTGAGTGAGCGGCGGCGCCAGCGAGCGTATGCGGTTCCCGAGCCCGTCGCCCTCCGAGTACGCGCTCAACACGGCGCTCGTGGTCCTCACGCTCGCGGTCCTCCAGTACACCGGCTGGCTTTGGGACGACCCCGCGGGCCTTGACCCGGCGTTCCTCGTCGCGGTCGCGGTGATGTTCCCCGCGTTCACGTACCTGATCGCGCTCGTCGGGGCGAACGTCCGGTCGAACCCCAAGTGAGCGACTCACCGGAACCGACCGGGCCGTAGCCGCCGCCACATCGGCCGCCGCCTACGCCAGCGCGGCCGCCAGCTTCTCGATCGGGTGCGACGGCTCCGGCACCTCGCCGGGGCCCTCCTCCAGTTGCGTCCGGCAGGAGGTGCCGGGAGCGACGAGTTCGTCGCCGTCGCTGGCGTCCACCTGCTCGAACAGGTTCTCGCCGATCGCCTTGCTCATGGAGTAGTGCTCGGCCTCGTAGCCGAACGAGCCCGCCATCCCGCAACAGGAGGAGTCGAGGGGGTCGACGCCGTAGCCGGCCCGGCGGAGCACGCCGACCGCGTGGTGGTCCTTCTTCGTCGCCTTCTGGTGGCAGTGACCGTGGTAGGTGAGCGACTCGGTTGGCGCGTCGAGCGCGAGCGACTCGTCGAGCCGGTGGGCGTCGACGTACTCCATGACGCCGTAGGCATGCTCCGAGACGGCCGCCACGTCGGCGTCGGGCACGTCGCTGGCGTCGCCATCGAGCAGGTCGTGGTAGTCCGACTGGAGCATCACGGCGTCGGACGGCTCGACGACGACCACGTCCCATCCGTCGCGGACGTCGGGCGCGAGCGTCTCCACGGCGTCTTTCGCCGTCGCGCGCGAGACGTCGAGCATCCCCTTCGAGTGGGGCGGGCGCCCGCTGCCGTCCACGTCCGGAATCTCGACGTGGCAGTCCGCGGCCTCCAGCACGCGCACCGCGGCCTTCCCCGCGCCGGGGTTCGTGTAGGTGGTGTACACGTCGGGGAATAAGAGCACGTCGCGGGCGGCCTCCTCGCGCGGGACGCCCGCGCCGCCGCGCGCCTCGAACCAGTCGACGAGCGTCTCCGAGCGGAACTCGGGGAGGTCCCGTTCTTTCGCGATCCCGAGCGCCTTCTCCGCGACGAGGCCGCTCCCGGGGATCTTGTTCGGCAGGTTAGAGAGCGGGGCGAACTTCGAGGCGAGCGGCGCGAGCGACTCGAAGCGGCCGAGCAGCCGCGTCCGGAGGTCGATCCCGTGCTCCTCGTGGTGGGCGTGCTCGACCTCGGCCTTCAGCTTCGCCATGTCGACGCCGCTCGGGCAGTCGACCTTACAGCCTTTACAGCCGACGCACAGGTCCATCACCTCGGTGACGAACTCGTCGTCGGTCGGGTCGTCGGGGAGCTCGCCGGAGATGGCCCCGCGGAGCATGTTCGCCCGGCCGCGGGTCGCCTGGATCTCCTCCTCCGACGCGCGGTAGGTCGGGCACATCACGCCGCCGGTCGTCTCCTGCGGGCCGCGACAGCCGCCGCAGCCGTGACACAGCTCGACCATCCCCTGCATCCCGTTGTCGACCGCCCACTCCATCGCGGGGTCGAAGCCGGCGTCGTACTCGTAGTCGGCGTCGAACCGCAGGTTCTCGCTCATGTCGGAGTCGCCGCAGACGTTCCCGGGGTTGAGCAGCCAGTCGGGGTCGAACGCGGTCTTGAGATCGCGGAACGCCTCCCAGAGGTCGTCGCCGTACAGCTTCCGGTTCCACTGGGTGCGCGCGCGGCCGTCGCCGTGTTCGCCGGACACCGACCCGCCGAGCCGGACCACCGCGTCGGTGACGCGGTCAGCGATGTCGACCATCGCGTCGACGTCGTCGACCTCCTTCGTGTTGATCAGCGGGCGGATGTGTAACACGCCCGGCCCGGCGTGCGCGTAGAAGGTGGCGAACGTGTCGTTGTCCGCCAAGATCTCCTGGAACTCGCGGGTGTACTCGGGGAGGTGTTCCGGCGGGATGGCGCAGTCCTCGATGAAGGAGATGTGCTTCTCGTCGGTGGTGCGCGAGAGCAGGATCGGGAGGCCCGCCTTGCGCATCTTCCAGAACCGGTCGCGCTGCTCCGGGTCGTGCGCCTCCATCGCGTGGACCGCCCGCCGGGGGTGGCTCGTCGTCTCGGCGGCGCCCGCACTCGGGTCGGCCGCGGTGTCGACGGCGGCGCCGGACCCGTCGGCGGCCCCGCCGTTGGCGTCGGCGCCCACCCGGTCCGCGATCAGGTCCGCGACCTTCTGTTTCCCCTCCGCGTCGTTCTCCGCGTAGAACTCGACGAGGAGGACGGAGTCGGTGCCGTCGGGGAGCATGCCGACCACGTCCTCGAACTCGGGCGTGTCGGCGGCGAGGCCCAAGAGCACGTCGTCCATCACCTCGACGGCGGCGGGGTCGTGTTCGAGACACGCCGCCACGTCCTCCATCGCGTCGAGGAGGTCGTCGTAGGTGAGCAGCGCCACCGCCTTCGTCGCGGGGATCTCGACGAGCGAGACGGTCGCCTCCGTCACCGTCGCGAGCGTCCCCTCGCTGCCGGCCATGAGGCGGCCGAGGTTGACGACGCCCTCCTCGCCGTGCTCGCCGCGGTACTCGGCGAGCAGGCGGTCGAGGTTGTAGCCGGAGACGTTCCGCTTCAGCTCCGGGAACCGCTCGTCGATCCGGTCGGCCTCCTCGTCGAGGATCCGCACGACCTCGGCGTGGATTCGGGGCAGGAGGTCGTCGGCGTCGGGGTCCGCGGACTCCCGAAGCTCCTCGACCGCGACCTCGCCGAACGTCGTCACGGTGCCGTCGGCGAGGACGACCTCCAGCTCCTCGACGTAGTGGTCGGTCTTCCCGTACTTCAGGGAGTGCGAGCCGGTGGAGTTGTTGCCGATCGCACCGCCGACGGCGGACTTGTCGCGCCACGCCGGGTCGGGCGCGAACTTCAGCCCGTCGCCCTCGACCGCGGCGTTGAGGTCGCCGACGTACGCGCCCGCCTGAACGCGGGCCCGCTTGGCGTCGGGATCGGTCGAGAGCACGTCGTCCATCTCGCCGGTCAGGTCGAGGACGACCGCCTCGTTGACGGTCTGCCCGGCCAGCGAGGTGCCGCCGCCCCGCGGGAGGACGGGGATCCCCTCCGCGTAGCAGTACTCGTGGACGGCCGCGACGTCCGCGGTCGACTCCGGGACCACGACGCCGATCGGGGTGACCTCGTACGCCGACGCGTCGGTCGCGTACAGCCGCTTCGAGTAGTCGTCGAACCGCACGTCGCCCGCGACGCGGCGATCGAGCGCGTCGACGAGGTCCGGTCGCTCCACCGCGCCGCCGGTGTAGTCGAAGTCCCCGCCGTCCGTCGGGTCGGGACCCGGGGTGTTTGTCGCCATGCGAACCCCTCGCAGTCGAACCGTGAAAAACTTCCTGCCGTCTGCGCGTCGGGGGAATTCGATCGCCCGCGCGGCGGGCGAGACCGCCGCGTGCCTGCCGCGCTATCGCCGCCCGGGAGCCGTCGCAAAAGCCATATACCGGCCGGCGAAGGCACGATTATGTCACTCGCAGACACGTCGACGTTCACCCGGCGGCTCGACGACCTCGGCGTCGCGGTCGCTGCGGGTCCGCCTGAGGAGTGCGCGACCATGGTTGAGGCGGCCGCGGGCGAGCCCGCGGTCGGCGTGCCGCTCGGTCGCTCGGGGCCCGACGGGCTCGCCGACTCGCCCGCGACGCTTCCGGACCGCGTCGAGACGGAGCCGACGACCGCCGACCTGCGCGCGGCGCACACCGGCATAACCGCCGCGTCGCTCGGCGTCGCCGAGTACGGGAGCGTCGCGCTGGAGGCGGACCCGGCCGGGACGGAGCCGGTGAGCCTCTTCGTCGACCGCCACGTCGTCGTCCTCCGGGAGGCCGACATCGTCCCCGACATGCCCGACGCCTTCGACTGGCTCGGGCCGCGGGCGCGCGACGAGTCGGCCGACGTGGTGTTCGCGACCGGTCCGAGCGCCACCGCGGACATGGGCGGGCTCGTCCACGGCGCGCACGGACCGAAGGAGGTCCACGTGGTCCTGCTTCGCGACGACGGCGCGACGGACGGCTCGGACGCCGCCGACGCGGCGGAGGGAATCCAATGAGCAGCGACGCCGAGGCCGGCGCGAGCGACGCCGCTGGCGCGGGCGACCCCGACCGCGAGACGAAGGCCGAGCGGATCCGCGAGCTGCTGGCGACCGAGGGCGACGCGGTCGCCGAGAACACCCGCGGGTTCAACGACGGGCGCTACGAGTCGACCGGTCGCCTCGACGACTACGAGGCGCTGAAAGACGAGGCGCGCGCCATCAAGGAGGACGCGATCGAGCGGCTCCCCGAGCTCATCGACGAGGTGCGAGAGACCGTCGAGGCCAACGGCGGGACCGTCTACCTCGCCGACGACGCGGCCGACGCGAACCGGTATATCCGCGAGGTCGCGGCCGACCGTGGCGCCGAGCGTGCGGTGAAATCGAAGTCGATGACCTCCGAGGAGATCGAGGTGAACGACGCGCTCGCCACGGACGGCGTCGACGTCGTCGAGACGGACCTCGGCGAGTGGGTGCTCCAGCTGGCCGACGAGGAGCCCTCCCACATCGTCGCGCCGGCGATCCACAAGTCGCGCGAGGCGATCGCGGAGCTGTTCGCCGAGCGGTTCGACCCCGACGACCCGCCCGAGACCGCCGAGGAGCTCACGATGTTCGCCCGCGAGCGGCTCGGCGAGCTGATCGAGGACGCCGACCTCGGGATGACCGGCGCGAACTTCGTCGCGGCCGACTCGGGTACCATGCTCCTCGTCACCAGCGAGGGGAACGCCCGGAAGACGGTGACCGCGACTGACACCCACGTCGCCGTCGCGGGCGTCGAGAAGCTCGTCCCGACCGTCGAGGAGTTCTCTCCCTTCGTCGAGCTGATCGGGCGGTCCGGCACCGGGCAGGACGTGACCTCCTACATCTCGACGCTGACTCCCCCGGTCGACTCGCCGGTGCCAGACTTCGAGGACGACGAGACGCCGCTCGCCGACGGCTCCGACGCCGACCGCGACTTCCACCTCGTCTTGATCGACAACGGCCGACTGGCGATGCGCGACGACCCGGAACTGAAGGAGACGCTGTACTGCATCCGCTGTTCGGCCTGCTCGAACGCCTGCGGGAACTTCCAGAGCGTCGGGGGGCACGCGTTCGGCGGCGAGACGTACTCCGGCGGGATCGCGACGGGCTGGGAGGCCGGCATCGAGGGGCTCGACACCGCGGCGGAGTTCAACGACCTCTGTACCGGCTGCTCGCGCTGCGTGCCGGCCTGCCCGGTCGGCATCGACATCCCGTGGATCAACACCGCGGTCCGCGACCGGATCAACCGCGGGGAGGCCGACGCGAGCCAGCTCGACTGGGCGTTCGAGGAGCTCGTCCCCGACGAGGAGCCCGGCGGCCTCGACCTCGCCACGCGGCTGGTCGGCAACTACGCGACGCTGGCGAAGTGGGGCCACCGGACCGCCCCGATCGCCAACCGCCTCGCGAACGCCGGGCCGGTGCGCGCCATCGCCGAGCGGGTCGCCGGGATCGACCGCCGCCGCGAGCTCCCCGAGTTCGCGCGCGAGTCGCTCGTCGACTGGTTCGAGGCCCGCGGGGGCCCCGCGGTCCCGGCCGACGAGGCGACCCGCGCGGCCGTCGTCTACCCGGACACCGCGACGAACTACGTCGACGTCGAGCGCGGGAAGGCGACCGTCAGGGCGCTGGAGGCGCTCGGCGTTCACGTCCGCGTGCCGGACCTGCCCGGGAGCGGCCGCCCGCCGCTCTCGCAGGGGATGGTCGCGACCGCAGAGGCCGCCGCCGAGGACCTCTACGCCGGGCTGGCGCCGCACCTCGACGCCGGGCGCGACGTGGTCGTGATCGAGCCGAGCGACCTCGCGACGTTCCGCCGGGAGTACGAGCGGTTCCTCCCGGTCGACTCCTACGAGCGGCTCGCGGACGCGAGCTACGACGCGATGGAGTACGTCTTCGGTCTGCTGGAGAACGGCGCCGACCCGGCGGCGCTGCGCGCGCCGAGCGAGGGGACCGGACCGGTCGCGTCCGGGAAACGGATCGCGTACCACCCCCACTGCCAGGCCCGAACGGTCGAGGTCGGCGAGTACGCGACCGCGACCTTCGAGCGGCTCGGCTACGACGTGCGCGTCTCCGACACGGAGTGTTGCGGGATGGCCGGCTCGTTCGGCTACAAGACGGACTACTACGAGCTGAGCGTGGACGTCGGCGAGCCGCTGCGCGAGCAGTTCGGCGACACCGACCGCACCGTCGTCGCCCCCGGCACGTCCTGTACCGAGCAGCTCGACGCCCTGCTCGACGCCGCCCCGAGGCATCCGATCGAAGTGATCGCGCCGCGAGGGTGACCGGCTCCCGAGCGTCGGGAACCCGCCGGCGTCCGACGCGCGTCGTTCGACAACGAACGCTTATTAGGCGCGCTCGTGTCCGTGTCGTGTATGAACGCAGCCCCCGAAGAGATCACGGCGCTCGTCGGTCGCGAGGTGTACTCGAGCAACGGCGTTTTCGTCGGTGAGATCGAAGACATCCAGCTGGACTTAGACGCGCGCGCCGTCACCGGACTCGCGCTCGCCGAACTCAACCACGAGCTGTTCGCCGGACAGGTGGACGGCTCGACCGGCGTCGTCGTCCCGTACCGCTGGGTCCGCGCGGTCGGCGACGTCGTCCTGATCAACGACGTCATCGAGCGGTACGACGCCGGCGAGGCCGACGAGGAAGGGAGCGAAGTCGAGGCCCGCCCGGACGCCCGTTAAGCGAGACCGAGCGGCGGCCGTCCGTCGCGACCTCAGAACGGAAGCGCGTCGCGGAGGCTGGCGATCACGCCGCGCTCCTCGCGGCGGGCCTCGTCGAACACCGGGTATAAGGCGTCGAGAAACGCCGTCTCGTTTTCGAACTCTTGCTGCGGCACGCGGTCGAGCGCGTCCGCGAGCGCGATCGACCGTCCCTGCGCGTCGTAGGGAACCTCCTGGTCGCCGAGCGCGTCTCGGAGCTCCGCGGCCGTCGCGGGAAACGACACGTCAGCCTCGTCGAGCCGGGCGTCGAGCGCGGCGATGCCGAACTCGATCGCCTCCGGTTCCTTCGTATCGCCGCCGCCGGGTGGCCGTGCTGCCATTACGACCGGATATTCCCTCCGACGGCTTGAAACCCCTGCTCTCGGCTCACTCGGGGACCGTTTCGGTCGGCGGTTCGGCGTCGACGACGGCGAGTTCGACCCCGTCTCCGGACCGATCGAAGGCGGCGACCGAGTCCTCGTCGTACGGCGGGACGGCGACGATCACCACGCCCGCGAGGTCGTCGGTCCGCGACACCCCGAGGAACCCGTCCGGGTGCGAGACAAACCGCGCACCGCCCTCGCCCGCCGGCGTGCCGAGGTCGACGCCGAACACGGAGCTGACGGACCCCCCCACGGACGGGAGCGTGAAGTGGGTCACGACCGGCGTCGCCGGGTCGAGCCCGAGATCGGTCTCGAACTCGCCGGCGGGCGTCGCCGAGAGGCGGAGGTTCGCCTCGTCGGGGTCCTCGCTCGCCGCGCGCTCGCGAAGCACCGTCAACAGGTCGCGGGTGACGTAGATCACTGGTCGGCCGTCGCTACGGGACCCATTGACAAAAGGTCACGCACAGTGCGACCGGGTGGGTCAGCTGACGGGGTCGGCCGGCGGAGTCGGCCTCCGCCGCCGGCCGCTGTCCGCGTTCAGAACGGCAGCGCCGACTTGAGCGTCTTCGCGTACAGCCCGGGGGCCTTCGACCGTGAATCGGAGAGCGCGTCCTCGAGGGCGACTGCGGCGCGCTCGTGGACGCCCACGCCGTGGCCGACGAGGACGCGCTCGGGGTCGAGCCCGGAGAGCGCGCCAGTCGGCGGCGTGAGTCGTAACATGGGGTGAACGCCGAGGCGCTCGCGGTCGCCGCGGAAGTACGAGGCGTTGCCGAGCGACTCGGGAACGATCAGCGTCTCCCCGTCGAAGAGCCCGACCTCCTGCCACGGCGGCAGCGAGGAGTCGCGGATCTCGATCGCCTCGAAGCCGGTGTCCGCGAGCCGCGAGCCGAACCGCTCGACCTCGACGTCCGGGTCGAGCTCCTCGGCGACGCCAGTCATCCACTCGGGGACGTACACCGGGACGTCGTGGCGCGCGGCGACCTCGCCGCTGTCGCGCACGTGGCGGTCGAGTCCGACCACGACGCCGGCGACAGTGCCGAGCTCGTCGAGCAAGTCGTCGACGCCGGGCGCGTCGACCGGGTCGACCACCCACACGTCGTCGCCACCCGTCTCCTCGTTCGCGACCGCGAACGCGTGGCTCGCGCGCTCCATCGTCTCGTCGGGGTACGCGATCCAGCCGACCCCGCCATCGTAGCGATCGATCTCGTGGAGGTCCGGCTCGTCGCCTTTCATTCCCATACCCGCCGTTCGGCCCGGACCCTTGTTAAGCCGTCTCCGTCGGAACGCCGTTCCGGCACCGGCCCGCGCGTCCGCGAGCCTACTCGTCGGCCGCCTCGTCCGGCCACTTGATCGAGCAGCCGCGCGAGGGGCGGTCCGGAATCTCCACATCTTCGCCCGCGAGGACGGCGTCGACCGCGTCGCGGACGTAGAACTCGGTCGCTTCGTCGTCCGGGTTGAGCGCGTCGTCGAGGCGGCCGTGGTAGCGGAGCCGCCACGCACCGTCCTCGCGGCCGAAGAGGAACGGGTCCGGCGTACAGACGGCGTCGTACGCGGCCGCGACCGCGCCGGTCTCGTCGCGGAGGTACGCGTCGTACGCGACCGTACCGTCCGCGACGCGTTCGCGCATCGCCGCGAAGGAGTCGTCGGGGTACTCCTCGGCGTCGTTGGGATTGATCCCGACGACGGCGAGGTCGTCGTACTCGGCCGCGAGCTCGTTCAGGAGGTCGATCTTCGCCTTCGCGTACGGGCAGTGGTTACAGGTGAAGACGACGAGCAGCGCGTCCGTTGCGAAGTCGTCGAGCGCGTAGGTTTCCCCGTCCGCGCCGGGCAGTTCGAAGTCGGGCGCGGCGTCGCCGCGGTCGAGTTCCGAGTCGGATTCCATCTGGACCATGTGTAGTCGTACGGGCGGGAGCGGAAAAGGCGTTGTGCGCCATAGGGGGTGACTGGAAACGGATCGGACCGATCCGCGCGAGGCGTCACTTATCAGGTCTAATAACGACGACGAAACCCACATGTAGTCCCATCGGGGTCTACCGATATGTCTCAGACTACGCAGGCTACGCAGAACGAACGTCTTCGAGAGACGAGTAGCGAATCGGACGGGGACTTCTGGCGATACACATTCGAGCAGTTCATTTCGGAGCTTCCTGAAGCGGCGTTCGTCGTCGATGCCGCCGGTAACATCACCCAATGGAACGCAGCCACGGAAGCGATCCTCGGCCTGCCGGCGAGTGAAGCGGTCGGAATGAACGCGTACGACGTGTTCGGAACGGAGGGCGAAGACGAGACGTTGGCTGAGGAGGTCGTTCGTACCGGGACGCCGATCCGGGAAGAGGAGTTCCGATCCGCGGAACGACCGGACGGTTCGAAGGCGCACGCACGCGCAATCGGGACGCCGATCCAGACGCCGACCGGAGAGGTCGTCGGTGCGGTCGAGCTCCTCTTCGACGTGACGGCGGTCGTTCAGCAGCGAAAGACGCTGACAGATCTCCAAGAGGAACTCTCTGACAACGTCGAGACGTCGATGAAGCAGTTGGGTGAGTCGACCACCGAAGTCGCGAACCGCTCGAACGAGATCACGCAGCTCGTCTCCGAGCAGGCAGCCGAACTCGAACGCACCCAAGGCGACGTCTCCGGATTTAGCGCTACCGTCGAGGAGATTGCGTCCAGCGCCGAGGAGGTCAGCAGCCAGAGCGCCGAATCGAGAGCGCTCGCGCAAGAGTCCGTCGACACCGCGAGCGAGGTCATCGATCAGGTAGACGACACGGCCGAGAAGTCGGCGACCGTAGCAGACGACGTCGCGGATCTGAGAGACGAGATCGAACAGGTCGAAGAGTTCGTCGGAGTGATCAACGATATTGCGGAGCAGACGAACATGCTCGCGTTGAACGCTAACATCGAGGCCGCACGCAGCGACAGCGACGGGTTCGCCGTCGTCGCCGACGAGGTCAAGAGCCTGGCTGGCCGCTCTCAGGACCAAGCCGACAACATAGAAGATACCGTCGCGGAGATCAAAGCGAAAGCGAACCGAACGACCAACGAAGTGAATACGGCCAACGACGAGATCCAGTCCGCGAGAGACGACATTCAGGCGGTCCTCGAGAACCAGCAGCAGATCTTGGCGGCGGTCGAGCAGACCGAAAGCGGGATCAGCGAGATCGCCGATGCCACAGACGAACAGGCGAACGTGGCCGAAGAGATATCGAGCGCCGTCGACGACGTCTCTCAGCGGGCGCAGGTCGTCAACGACGAAATCGCGGAGATCGCGGACGAAAACGAGAGCCAGACAGAGATGGTCTCGCGGCTCACTCGGCAGGTCGAACAGATCGACCGCGAACTCGCTGAGGTCATGGACGGGTCGGTCTGACAACTCCTACCGGAAGCCGCAGTCAACTCGACCGCTACCGTCCGTCACGCCGCCGCATCCGCTTCGTCGCTCGTGGTTTGTGACGAGTATTGCCGGGCTTTTCGCCTCCTCAGGTCGTGGGCTTCCTCCTTGGCTCCGTGAGAACCGCCGACCGGCTGCGGTTCACTCCTCCCGCGTGGTCGCGACCGAGTCCGCCGCTTAGTACTCGATGGTCGCGGAGTACCGATTCAGAGCGGCCACGAGCCCGGCGCCGACGAGCGCCGCCAGCGCGAACCGCGGCGCGGCCGCCCGCCAGGACTCGCCGCTTTCGGCCAGCCGCGCGGACACCTCCACCAGCGGCGCGCGAAGCGCCCCGACGACCAGGCTCACGAGGAACGCGAGCGTGGCGGCCCGCGCCCGCGACAGGGCGTGGCGGACGGCGTGGGCGATGGTGAAGAGCCCGACGACGCCGCCGAGCAGGAACGTCGCCACCGGCGGCAGCGTCTCGACGAGCGCGTCCGCGCGGTTCCCGAGCGCGAGCGCGCCGGCGGCGTCAACGAACCGCGCGACGACGCCGGACATGTACTCGTACTGGCCGAGGACGATGAGCAGCAGCGAGCCCGAGATCCCCGGGAGCACCATCGCGCTGACGGCGAGGCCGCCCGCGACGAAGACGACCGGCAGCGGGCTGCCCAGCGCGGTCGCGGCGACGCCCGACGCGAGGAAGGCCAGTGCGAAGCCCGCGATCGCGGCGGTCTTCCGCCGGAGCGTCGAGAGGTCGACGTCGCCGAGCAACACCGCGGCGCTCGCCGCGATCAGCCCGAAAAAGAAGCCGTGCGTCGCGACCGGGCGGGTCGAAAGCAGGTAGTTCACGCCGCTTAACACCGTGACGACGGCGGTACCGATCCCGGCGCCCAACATGAGGAGGAACGCGCCGTCGACCTCTCGGAACGCGGCCCGCGCGTCGTCGCGGCTACCGGGTCGTACGCCGGCGAGCACGCGCCGCACCCGAGCGGGGTCGATCGCGGTGACCGCCGCGATCAGGCGCTCGTAGATTCCGACGATCAGCGCGATGGTGCCGCCGGAGACGCCCGGCACGGCGTCGGCGCTCCCCATCGCGATCCCCTTCAGGTAGATCGTCGCCCATTCGCGGAGGTCCGCCATCTGCTCGCACGAAGCGCAGCCGAAGTAAAGAAGGGTGGGATCGAACGACGGCGTCGCCCGCGCTGCGCGCGGGTCGGCGTCCGCGTCAGTTCGGTGCGGTCGCGGTCGTCACGGTCGTCGTCGCGGTCGTCGCCGCCGGCTCGACGCCGATCAGCGACCCCGCGTCCGTCGAGTTCGTCGTGTTACCGCCGTCGCTTCCGCTACCATCGTCGACCGGGCACTCCGAGTCGCCGCTCGGGCAGTCGATGATCTGCTCTTCGAGCTCGACCGTCGCCGCCGAGTCGTCTTCTCCGACGACCTGTCCTTCGGTCACCTCGACCTGCCCGACGCGCTGGGTGGTGTACAGGTCGTCACCGGTCGTCTGTTCCGTGGTGATGTTGTACGGGCCGGTCGCGCGGACGCTGGTGTTCGTGTACCCGTTCTCGGGGCCGAACTCCTCGTACCCGGTCGTCGAGTACGGGAGCGTGAACGCGAAGTTCCCGTCGTCGTCCGCCGTCGCGTACTGCGTGTACTCGAACGTCTGGCCGTTCGGCTTCTCCATCTCGACGGTCGCTTTGACCTCCTGGCCGGGCTCGGCGCCCGAGCCCTCGACGGTCGCGCCCGGCACGCGTTCGAACGTCTTGACGAAGTCGTCGCGGAACGCGCCGAGGAACGACTCGCCGAACGTCGCCTGGAGGTCGACGCCGAACCGTTGCGCGAGGATGCTCGCCTGCTGTGCGTACGGCGAGCGACCCGGCGCCTCCGTGGCGTGAACGAGCCGGTAGTGTTCGAGCGCGTCGAGCCGCTCGGAGGGGACGCCCATCACGCCGCCGACCTGCGCCGAGCCGTCCTCCTCGACGTACGACCGCGCCGCGGAGAGGTTATCGAACCGCTGGATCGGCTGGCCCTCGCTCGGGAGGACCCTGATGTCGACCTGCTCGCCGGACCGGGTCTGTGCCGTCTGCGGCTCCCAGTCGAGGACGACCGGCTGCGGCTCGACCGCGCTCCCGTAGTGCTGGTAGAGCCGGATCATCTGGCTCTCGTGGTAGCGCTGTGTCCGCGTCTGGAGCGCGGCCCGGAGCCCGCCGCCCTGGCCGTTCTGTCCTTCTGTCCGCTGGTAGAGCAGTTCGTTGAAGTCGCGGACGGTCTCGTTACCGCTGTAGAACGTGACCGGCGCGTTGAACTTGGAGTTCGGCGACGCCATCTGCCAGTCGACCATCACGTAGCGGGTGTTGTTCCCCTCGGTGCTCTGGCTCGCGAGCACTTCCGCGGCCTCCTCCTCGCTCGGCGCGAGCAGGTAGTCGGCCGCTTCGCCCGCGTTCTGTTGGAACGGGTTCGCGTTCGGAATGCGCTCGGCGCGCGTGGTGATCCAGTGGCCGTAGTCCCACCACGACTGGACGCCGTAGGCGCCCTCCGGATACTCGAAGTCGCCGTCGGCCGGCCGTTCGTAGGTGCCGTACAGCTCCATCGGGTTGTCCGCACCTTCGAGCTCGCCCGGCTGGGGCGTCTCGTCGTTCATCCACTGGAGGCTCTCGTCCCACTGGACGACGCTGCCCGGCTGGCTGGAGTTACCCGCCTGCCAGACCGGCGTGGCGACGCCGACGAGGGGAACGATGAGGATCGCGAGGACGGCGGCGACGGTGAGTATCTGCCAGCCTTCGATCTCGCGGAGCGCGTCGAGTGAGGTGAGCTCCAGGGCGTCGAGCGCGACTTGGAGGAAGTACGCCGTCCCGACCGCGACGACGACGGCGAGGTAGTAGTTGAAGCGGACCTGCGTGAACGCGGCGCTCCCGATGAACGCCGCCCACACGACGAAGTACAGCTCCTCGGCGTCGTACTCGACGAGCAGCGTCGCGCCGACGAGGAAGGCGGCGGCGATGAGGAGACCGATCACCTGCCAGTCGACGCCAACGACGCCGCCGATCGCGCTGTACGCCTGCGGGACGGCGTAGACGGAGCCGACGACCGCGAGCGCGGCCGGGATGTACAGCGTGTGGTTGGTGTCGTCGGAACGGTAGAGCGGGCGCGCAAGGATGTAAAGCACCGCGGCGAGCGCAAGGAAGAAGGCAAGCCCGTACTGCGAGAGGACGAAGTTCGAGAACGAGGCGCCTTGGAGGGGCGGTTGTGCCTCGCCAATGGTGCGTGCGCCCGCGCTCGCGGAGAATGCGACGGTGTTGAGGAGGTTATTGACGATCGTCGACCACAGCGACGGAATCGCGAGCCAGACGACGCCTGCGGACGCGAGAACCAGCCCGCCAACGGCCGCGGGATAGGTGTCGGTACCGAGGTCGCGCGCCTCCCACTGGCGGGCGAGCCACGCCAGGAAGACGGCACCGAGCGCGACGGCGAGCGGTGTGACGATCTGGAGCACCGAGTACTCGCTCGGTGCGAATCGGAAGGTGTCGAGCGGGATAATCTGCATCAGACCGGCGACTGTCATTGCCACCGCGCCGGCGAACGCCACCGGTTCCGGGCTCTTCCCGTGGTAGGTGTCGCTCGTGAGTTTGACGGCGAGGAAGATGCCCGTGAAGCCGACCATCAGGATGCCCGGCTGCCACGTCCACATGTAGAGGCCGAGCGCGACGCCGGCCGCCGCGGCGTAGGCAACGGGTTGCCGGAGCGCGTCCCAGTCTTGGTCGACGACGAGTTCCCACACCGGCTTCTCGCGTTCCGCCACGCCGAGCGCGACGAGGAACGCGAGGATAGCGGTGCTCTGGAAGAACACCTCGGCCACGCTGTGGTCGGGGAATCCGACGAGCGTGTAGCGGAGGAACGTGCCGGAGAACAGCGCCAGCGTCAAGGTGCCCGCGAGTGCGGGAATCCGGTCAACGAACCGCTGCGCGATGAAGTACGTCGGGACCGCGACGAGCGCGCCAACGATGGGTGCCATAATGAGCATGACCTCCTCGGTGCTGCCCGTGATCGGCCGGGCGATCCAGACCCCGACGGCCATGATGTGGTCCCAGAGGGTGCCGAACTGGCCGGCGTTCGTCCCGACCGGGAAGCCGGTCCAGACGTCGTACGGAAGCGTGCTTGGCCAGTTTTCGAGGAGGTAGTTCGTCGTGCGGAGGTGATACCACGCGTCGTTGCCGCGGAAGTACACCTCACCGTTTTGGATGAAGTTCCCGTACGAGCGCAGCCGCGTCCACAGCATGAACGCGAATATCCCGAGGAGGACGGGAACGTGGTACCACCGCGCGAGGAGATCGGACGGGGACGAGTCCGATTCGTCCGGCGGATCGTTCGAATCGCTCATTACCGCAAGGCACTGTCAAAACGCGCATAAGGCTTGTCATATACCTGCGCTCAATTCGCGTGCCCGCGGGTGTTCGACCGCGAACACGTTCCAGGATTCGGCCCGAGGCGGAAACCCTAAGCGCGAGCGTCGAAAGCGTCTCGGTGTGAAGGTCTCGGTCGTCGTCTGTACGTACACGCTGGACATGTACGAACACTTCCGCGAGGCCGCCGACAGCGTCCTCGCACAGACGCACGACGACGTCGAACTCGTCGTGGTCGTCGACGGGACGCCCGAGGTGTACGACCGCGTCGCTGAGGATTACGGCGATCGCGAGGACACAGTAATCGCGTGTAACGACCAAAACGTAGGGTTGCTGGCGAGTCGGAACCGCGGCGCCGAGCTGGCCTCCGGCGACGTGGTCGCGTTCATCGACGACGACGCGGTGGCGGACGAGGCGTGGGCCGAGCGGTTAACACGTGCCTACGAGGAGGAGGACGCGATCGCGGCAGGCGGAAAGATGACACCAGAATGGGTCGCGCGGAAGCCGTCGTTTCTGCCCGAAGAGTTTTACTGGTTGATTGGGGTGACGCATCGCGGATTCGCGGACGGCCCGGGCGAGGTGCGCAACACCTTCGGCTCGAACATCTCGTTCCGGGCGGACGTGTTCGCGGAGTTGGGCGGGTTCGACGTTGATATCGGCGGGCGGAAGGGCGACAAGAACCTCCAGGGTGGGGAGACGGAGCTGTGTGCCCGGATGCGAGAGGAGTACGGTCAGGGCGTGTGGTACGATCCGGAGGCAGAGGTGGCACACAAGGTGTTCGAGTATCGGACTGGGTTCCGGTGGTTAATCGACCGTGCGTTCTGGCAGGGGTACTCAAAGCGGGCGATGGAGTCGTTCGTCAACGACGAGGGCGGGGAAGAGGGAGCGTTTCTCACAGCCTTGGCGACCGATTCGGTACCGGCACGGACCGCGACTCTGATTCGAGACCCCTCGCTGGCCGGCCTGCTTCAGTTCCTTTTCCTCTTTCAATTCACTGCCGCTGTCGGGTTGGGATACGCGTACGCCCTCTGGGACTGGGATGACGACACACTTTTTCGATGACCCGTCTTTGGGCTCAATATGGATGCGTCGGCCGCTGACGAACCCGTCGACTTCGACGATCTCGACGTTGCGGTCGCCCACTGGCACGTCAACGCGTGGGGCGGAGCCGAGTACCTCGTCACGAAGCTCGCGGAGGCCGTCGACGTGGATCGCGTCTACACGCTTGGCGAGCCCGATCCCGACGATCCCAATCCGTACGGGTCGGTGACGTTCGAAGACGTAACTCCCAATCTCGACTACTCGGCTGTCCGGGGACTCCAGCGGCGTGCCGGGCGCCTCTTCGAGTACTCTCAGTGGGAGGACGTCGATTGGCGTGAGTTCGGTGATCCGGACGTGTTGGTCACATCGGGCGCGACGACGCGGGCGGTCATCACGCCCGACGACACGCTTCACGTGAACTACTGTCACTCGCCGCCCCGGTGGTTCTACGACCTCTACCACGACCGCAAGGACTCGCTGTTCGGATCCCTTTCGCGACCGATGATACGCTATCTCCGGACGCGGGATATGGCGGTCGATCCGCGCGTCGATCACTACTTCGTCAACAGCCCGATCATCGAACGCCGCCTCTGGAAGTACTACAAGCGGGACTCGGAGGTGTTGTATCCTCCCGTCGAACTGGATCGGTACCACAACGACGGTGACTACGGATACTTCCTTCACCTCGGTCGGCTTGACGAGGAGAAGGGCGTTCCCGAGGTCGTCTCGGCGTTCGAACAACTGGACGAGCGGCTGGTGATGGCCGGTGGAGCGGGCGACATCGACGATGAGGTCTTGGATCGGATCGAGCGCGCGGAAAATATCGAGTGGCGCGGTTTCGTTGATGAGACCGAGAAGTTCGAGCTACTAGCGCGCTGTACCGCGGTTGTGTTCAACGGGCACAACGAAGACTTCGGAATCGTTCCCATTGAGGCGAACGCGAGCGGAAAGCCGGTGTTAGCCCGAAACGAAGGGTTTCCAGGGCACTTTGTGGGCGAGGCGAATGGACGACTTCACGACGGGACAGCAGGTAGCATCCAACGGAGTATCGGTGAATTCGCCGAACAAGACTTTACTGTCGATTCCAAGCAACACGTTTCTCGGTTCTCCATCGATACGTTCACCGAGAGTGCTCGTGATGCCATCGCGGACTGGCACGCCAACCTCCAGCGACGCGTCCGCCAGTAACATATACTCCTCCCGAGTAGCGAAGAACGATTGAACGATGACGGAGACGATCGTCCTCGGTCTCGACGGAGCGAACTGGGACCTGTTAGAGCCGTGGCTCGAAAGCGGCGACCTTCCGAACATCCAAGCGCTCCGAGAAGCGGGAACGTGGAGCGACATGGAGAGCTGTCCGCCACCGGTCACGTGTCCGAACTGGCGCTGTTACTCGACGGGTAAGAACCCCGGAAAGCTCGGCGTTTTCTGGTGGGAGAAGATCGACACCGAAAATCGAACGCTCACGACGCCGACATCTCGGTCGTTTATATCGAGTAACTATTGGGATTACCTGAACGACGCCGGGAAAACGGTCGGGATCATGAACCTCCCGATGTCGTATCCGCCGTTCGAGGTGGACGGCTGGATGGTAGCTGGGGGTCCCGGAAGCGAACAGGACGACTACACCTACCCGAGCACGCTCGAAGCCGAACTCGAAGAGCGCGACTACCGGCTACATCCGAAAATCCCCGTCACGTCGAATGAGGACCGCGAGGCGGCGTCTGCCATCGTCGATCTGATAGACGATCGGTTCGAAACGTTCCGCGGTCTTCTCGAGGATCGCCCCGTTGACGTGGCTCATCTGACGGTGTTTTACATCAACGTTCTCCAACACTTCTTCTGGCGAGACGACGTAACGAAGCGAGGGTGGCAGGTCATCGACGAACACATCGGCGAGATTCGCGATGCGTACCCCGACGCAACGCTTTACCTGATGTCCGACCACGGGTGTACCGACGTGGACACGGTGTTCCACGCCAACAGCTGGCTGGAACGCGAGGGGTACCTCGTCACCAAGACGGGAGCGTCCGAGACGTTCTCGAAGTTCGGGATCAACAAGAAACGCGTCTCCCAGCTCGCACATCGTCTCGGGGTTCACGGGCTGATCACGTCGCTCACGCCGGAGTCGGTCAAGGACGCCGTCCCCGAGGACGAAGAGGGGTTCAAACGCGAGCAGAAGCTCGACAAGGTGGACTGGGAGCGCAGCGACGCCATCGCGAGCGGCCAGGGACTGATATACCTGATAGACGACTCTCGAACCGAGGAGCTCGTGCGCGACCTCGAGAAACTCGAACGCAGTGGGAAGCCGATCGCGAGCGCGGTGTACACGCGCGAGGAGGCGTACGAAGGTGAGTTCGTCGACGAAGCACCGAACGTCATTTTCGATCAGCGCGATGGCGTTCACACGAGCGGTGCCATCGGCGACAATCCGGTGTTCTCGGACGCGGGCAAGTGGAAGGCCGAGAACGTCCGGACCGGACTGTTCCTCGCTGCCGGAACTGATGCTGGCGACGAGTCACTCGACGATGACCTGTCGATCACGGACGTCGCGCCGACGCTGCTTCAGCAGCTCGGCGTCGCCGTCCCGACCGACATGGACGGGGAACCGCAACTGACGGGTGGGCAGTCGGTCGCGTCTCGCGAGCCGATTCCGTTCGCGTCGATCGATCAAAGCGCCGACGACGAGGTGGCGGCTCGCTTAGAGGACCTCGGGTACCTCGAATGACGGTCTGTCTCACCGGCGACGTTCACCACATGTCTCTGGAGACGCGGGACCAGGAGTACATGGACCGCACCGAGGTCGAGGCCGCTATCGAGTACGCCGAGATTGCCGCCGAGTACGACGTTCCCGTGACGCTGTTCGTGACCGGGAAGGCCGCCGAAGAAGAACCGGAACGAGTGAAGCGACTCGCGGCCATGGAGAACGTCGAGATCGGCGGGCACAACTACTGGGCGTTCAACACGCTCGTTCACAAGGGGTGGCGGGGACTCACCGGTTCGTGGAACGGACCGCGTCCGTTTCAGCGCTGGGAGATCCGGAAGACGATCGAGAGGTTCGCCGAGTTGGGCATCGAGATCACGTCCTGGCGTGACCATGCGTATCGGCATGACAAGCATACGGCGCCGTTGCTGTCGGAGGCGGGTATCACGCATTTTTCCGACACGGTGAAACCGGATGGAGAGGTTCGGGAGGGGGACGGACTGACTGTAGTTCCGATAAACACGCCGCCCGATCATGAACACTTGTATCACGCATTTCGGACGCCGGAATTCGTGGCAGAGAATGACTTTGAGGGACCGTTCGGGAACAAATCCCGCGAACCAGATGAGTGGCTTGAGTGGGTGATAAATTCCATTGAACGGTCAGTTACTGATGGCCATACCGCGACCGTTCTCACACACCCCTCCTGTATGGTGCTTGCTGATGAATTTATGTCGTTTAACCAACTCTGTCAACATGTTTCCACCGAATTTAATTCGACGTGGATATGTAAATCCACTGTCAACTAATCACGTGGTTGCTCATGGGAAACAGGTTATTGTTCGGACAGTACGTCGTTATAAGCGTGTAGCGGCCATATCTCGACCGATCGTTCGTTCCCAGATATGGCACGCACAAACCGTCTCGACTCTCCTCAATCTACGTTAGGACTCTTGGAGGATACACGTAACAAGCGCGTCCCATCCGTCCACAACATGGACCCTTTCCGGGACAGACTCGACGTACGAATTCGCTTTGTTCTGGAAGAAAATCAACGTCCATTCGCCGTCTTCTTCCTCAAGGAAGCGTTCGAGTTTCGAGAGAGAGTCATCGACGATTATACGCGCACCGAGCGTTTTAGCGGCGTCGATTTTGGGATCTCTTCCAGTATTCAGGTACTCCGAGACCGGAAGCCGATGCTTCCGAACGTACCTCAACATCGGCGGAATCTCCTCGTCGTGACGCGAGGTAACCAGAACCGGGTACAACCCCTCATCGACCAGCTGTTGTAATCCTGCTGCCGCCTTGTTACGGATCGGGACCTGGTCGAGACGTGCTACGTTCACCGCATGTGAGACTGCTTCATAGTCTGCCTTCTCTATGTTTCGGACGTTCAAACAGTAGTTCCGGTCCGTTTGTTGCTCCGAGATATCGTATCCGCGTATCTGGAATTCTTGGCTTTTCAGTGCGTGTGGGCTCGTCACGACACCGTCGAAATCGACAGCTATCACCGGACGATCGAGCTGTCGGCCGTCGAACTCCTTAATTGAATCTTCGACCATCGAGTAACGCTTGTAGTTCTTGGTGGATTTCGGTGACTACTCTGGCGTCACTGCCTTCCTGCTCGATTTCGACTAACCCTCGTTCAGAATCATATCTGACGATCCCGACCTCCCTGCGTTCGACCGGCGGATCCCCGGTGATCGGTTCTGCTTCCTCTTTCGTGCTTTCGTAGGTGCTAAATTCGGTAGCCTCAGCGAAAGCATCTTCACGGTCCCGTCGCTCGGCGAGGCGTTGCTTGATCGCGTCGGTGTCGTTACACTCACAGGCCACGAGGACCACTGGTACATCCCGGTTGAGTCCGACGTTGTACGACAATAGACGCTGTTGGCGTAGCCTGTGTGACCCATCGATGACTGCACACCCTCCATCATCAATCGTCTCTCCGGCTCGTGACCGCATCTCTTCGTACACTTCCCCGGAGACGGATTCGACAAATGTATTATTACTCAAATCGAACTCGTATCCTATGTCCTCGGGCATCAGATGTAGTTCTCGCCGTATCTCCGCGGAGTGATACGCGACAGTGTCGTCCCATCGCTGTTCAAGCCACTTCGCTATAGTACTCTTTCCAGATGCAGTGGGTCCTGTCAGAACGATCAAACACCTGTCGTCATACATCTTAAGAAGACGCCATCGTCTTATCTTCTTTGTGGTTGGGCAATTTGACCGCAATAAGGCGGACCTCACCGTTTTCCGCGCGGATCTCATGGTTGTCCCCCTTTTTGAGGACCATCGAATCTCCTGTGTTGAACTCGATTATTTCTTCGTCAGTCTCTACGATCCCGTCCGTGAGAAAGTATAGCACCTCGTCAAGGTTTTCGTGGTGGTGTTTCGCTACCTTGTTGCCCTCTGGGATAAGCGTTCGATAAAAGCCGACGTTTTCGACATCGTGTTCCAATTGTTCCGTGAACAGCCGCTTGATAGAGTACTCTCCCCGGTTTTCTTCTGAGATCTCATCTATCCTGATGACGTCCATATATTGTGCCAACTAACAGCCTCAAATGCTTATTTACTTTTCGATATCAACTATGTACGTCTATATCCCACCCGTAGAATGTAGTAAGAGATGATCGATTTCTTCTACCATCCATCGATATTCCGGTTCGGTTGTTCGCTTACCCACGAGAATATGTATCCCGTTCATGGTCTTGCTTCGGTCAGCAGCAATACCTGTCACGTACGTTTTGGCGTGATGGTTCCAGTGATACGACAACAAGCTAAACTCGTCCAGCGGATCAGTACATGAGTGAAAATTCGTTATCGACAGAATTAATTATAGAATTCATACAGATAGTGCCTCAATTAAAGGTGTAGACTCAAGTTTTCTATGATAGTGATGGTAGGCGACAGCACCGCGTCCGAACCGTTAGGAGTGAAAACAGAACGAGCAGATGTCGTCACCTTCAACCCCCATCTCCAAGAGGTACGAATCCCGGTCAACGTATTTTACCGAGGAGACATTCAGTTCGGCCGCGATGGCACTCTCGATATCGTTGCTTTCGCTGTCAATGTCGAGGTCGTCGACAAAGATATTACTGTTTTCAGGATGCATGTAAGCGGGACACGTTTGTGTCACGGGGGGAGAAGAGATTCTGACGTGTATCTTGGAGGCAGCACCCAGTATGGGAATCACCGTCCGCAATGTTTTACCTGACAGGACGGCTTCGTCGACAACTGCGACAGTTTTGTTTTCGATGAGAGATTTGATAGCACGCATCTTTTCCTCGAGAACGTTTATTCGATCGATACTCTCGTCGTACAGCGTCCGCTTTCGAAGCTGCTGTTTCGAAAGAGCGAACTCGAGCGGTGAGCCGATCTCCTCTGCATACCCGATCGCCGGATAGATCCCCGACTTCGGGATAGGAACCACGACATCGGGCTCGATATCGTCCTCTCTGGCGAGGACTGCGCCAAGTCGTTTTCGAATCTCCCCGGAACTCTGTCCCTGGAACTCCTCAGCGATGTCCATCCGATAAATCGGTCGGAAAGAGCAGTACTCCTGTTTGTACATCACTTCGATCCCGGTTTCGACGCCATGCGGATCGATACCGAAGTCTGTAGACACATATCGGACATCTTGGGGCCGGTCCGCGTATGGGTCAGCGGTCTTCGCTTCGACCCTCGAGGAATCGAACCCGTAATTCGCTGCTATGGATCTCGCCCATTCATACTTGGTCGTGCTGTCCGGTCCCGAAAAGTTGAACAACCCTGTCCAATCGGATTCGATCGCGGCCTCTACGAACCGGGAAACATCATCGATGAGTGTTGGATACTTAACTATCGAGTCATCGACACGTACCGTGCTGTCTTCACTCAGGCTGTTTCTGACCCAACTCGTGAACGGGTCACATCCAAAATCCGGTGTGTAGCCGTACAGCTTCCCTGGACGAATGATAACGAAATCATGTAACTCCTCCCGGATGATTCGCTCGCCCTCGAGTTTCGTCATGCCATAATAGTTGACCGGGTCTGGATTCGCGTCCGCTTCGTATGGCGGGTTTGCTCCGCTAAAAATGTAATCTGACGACAGATAGCAGAACTTGATGCCTCGCTTTTTACACTCCAGGACCAGATTCTTCGTTCCTTCGACGTTTGTCTCCCAAGCCTCAGTCTGGTTGTGCTCGCAGAAATCAACATCTGTGTTCGCGGCGACATGGATGACTACGTCGAACGAATACGTGTCAAAAAACGTCTCGACAGCGTCTTGCTCCGTGATATCGAGCTCCCGATTGTTCATTCCGGCGCCGCTCTTGCTCACCCCACCGACTCGGTACTTGTTCACCAATCGTTCGTGGAGCTTCGTTCCGAGCAAGCCCGACTTCCCGACAATAAGAATCCGCTTCGTCATATGAGTTCGCCCGCCCTCTTGATGTCTTCCGGCCGATTCATGTTGACCCAACCATCGTCGAAAACTATGTTTGACACCATTTTGCTCCGCGACACCTCTCGCAGGACATCGGCAACATCCATACCCACTATGTTTTCCGACCCGAGCGTCTCTTTGAGCGCGTCAAGTTCGTCGCCCCCGATCTTTGCGATCCCCGCGTAGATATGCCAGGGGAAACGATCGGGCTGGATTTCTTTTCCGATATCAGTCACTACATTCTCATTGTTCGTGACGACCTTGCTCCCGGGTTCCCCTCTGTTTTTCGCGGTCTTCGAGACGATCGCAGAACGGTGGTTACTCTCGATCAGCGACCCGAGAATCTCCTGCTGTACGAATACGTCTCCGTCAAGGATTATGATCTGGTCTTGGGTGGTTGCCTCGACACCCAGCCGCAGACTGAACGCAGGGCCCTTCGACATATTTTCGAAGTTAATGATGATGTCGTCATGGATCCTGCGTATTCGCTCGTATGACTCCTGTGTCCAGCAGTCACCGGTCGTTCCGATAACGACATGTATCTGTTCGACAGGAATGTCAAGGGCTTCGAGAGTGTCGATCTGGTGTTCGAGAACGGTCTTGTCTTCAACCTCGACGAGACACTTCGGCTTGTCTTCGGTCCGATCGTTCATCCGCGTCCCAAGCCCTGCTGCAGGTATAACGACTGAGGGCTTCATACGAGTTTCTTCAACAGGGGTGCTATAAATCAGTGCTGTTTGAATAGCAGATTCTACACTAAAGGACGGATATCTGGGTGATCGAGATATCGTCGGGATCGGTCGCTCAATTCGGCCGTCGAGTCTGTACGTGCCACCTCACGGCGGATCGCCTGCCAGTTCTCGTGTCGGACTAGCACTTTGACGGGAATCGATTCGAGACCGAGAATCCGTGCGACGGCAAACCGGTGTCGCCCCTCGTCGAAGATTATATTTCCGGAGCGACCGATGTTCACTAGAACCTCGTCGGACGCAGGAGCCACATTTTTCGCCGAATACGGTGCATCTTCCCGCTCCCTGAGTTCGCGTTGAGTGAGATACCCATATTCTTTCATGTGTTCGTACAAGTCGTCGATCCGGCTGAATTCCTCATCGAGAACGTCTTTTGTCGCGTATTTCCCGCCTCTGTGTGGACGGTCATCTCTGGTGAGCGGATAGGTTCGATCCGGCGGACGTGGGTTGTCGCTGAAGTGCTTGTAGATCTCGGTTTCTTCCCACGGCAAGCCTTTCTCAAAATGATTCCTCAGTGACGTATAAAACCCGTAGTCCTCGACCGGAACGAGCCCAAGTTCGTCGAATCCTTCGTCGGATCCGACGAACATCAAGCCGTCGTCAAGATAGTTTCTGTCCCAGTCTCCGCCTTTTATGTAAGCATGGGTTTTTTTCGCCCGATGGTTGAATTTACAGTCGATCATAACGTACTCTATTTCCCGAGGGTCAACGTTGATGAGTTCGCCCGGGCGTGCGATACCAGGTCCGTACTGCCACCAGTTGTACGCGTACCTACCCCACGGGAGGATGGTCTGTTTGATGATGTTGTGAGCAAAATTGTACATCTCCACGAAGAGCGACAATAACCCCTCACGTCTGTAATGCGATCGCGCTCTCGTGAAGAGATCCTGTAGACACATATAAGATAGTACTCAGAGGCTACACGCGCTAGTCGGTCTGTTTCGTGTCGTTAGGCTCCGTTTGTGTCGTCTCCACTCTATACGTGTCTAGTTTTGAGAGCAGTTCACTGATGTGGGAGTTGTGTGCGAAGTTATCGGTCACATGGACACAGGTCGCGTACGTGTACTCGGGGTGGATCTGTTGAATCTCCTTCCGGAGATCCAACTTCAGATCGTAGGTTCGCCGAGAGAGTCTTTCGGCACTTTTTTTCTGGAAATCTGGGTCCGGAAGTCGAAAACTCAGTACTCGGATGCGCGGCTCGTACTTCTGTAGTTCGTGGATTTTCTTGTCGCGGACCCACTTCTCGTTTCGCTTGTCGACGCTGTAAATATCTCTGATGATCTTCGCCAGTTTTCCGTCTAACCGGTAATCTGTTGAATCAATGACAGATCCCCGATCTCTGGCGAGCCGTTCGATCTCGTCAAAGTACTCCTGAGCGGCAGGCCAGAGAAACAGATAAAACGCAGTGCCACATTCCTTTAGGAGTTGTTCGCGTCGTTGTGTGATCACAGCCGATCCGGTGTCATCAAATGTTTCGGAAACCCACTCGTCGGTTCGTGGCTGTAACGGCTCCCCTCGGCTTCGCTCTATCGGCACGTCGAGCGATGTAGCTTCGCCCGGTAATCGGTCCCCGTACTCAACTATCAGATCGGCCAGTTGCTGGACGCCTGCTAGGATTTTTCCGGACTCCGAAAGGTGTACCGTCTCGGTTTCGGCTTCGGTCAACAGTCGCTTCGGGTCTGCCAATTCAGTGCCCTCCTGGGCGAGCACACTGACGACAAGATCGTTTCGCTCGAACATTCCCGCTTGAGTGAACTGATCGTTGAGTATCGCCGGCAAGGCGCGGAAGCTCTCTTGAGAGAAAGTCGCTCCAATAGTGTGCTTCGTATCGTCGCGGACGTTGCGATTCAGCTCACCTAGGCGAGAGAAAGCCGCTCCAATCATATATTTTGTATGGGATAGAGGTTCCATCGGCAGCCGTCGTATGAGGAATTTTATTGTCTTCACAAACGTCATTGATCCCCCTTCCTCTCGCAACAGATTGATGCCCTGTTTGAACAGAGAAACCAAAGCGGCTCCGTTACTGTTCGATGGTCGTTCCCAGATCGGCACGAGTCGGACGTATTCCCAGCTCCAGTCCTCACTCCCCACGTATCCAGAGTCGGTTATCAACTCGATGTCATCGATATCTTTTGGGCGGCGGATAGCGGCCTTGAACCCGAGAGCAACTTCGAGACGGATGACTTTGTACCCGTCGACGGTGACATGTAAGTCACCGTGGATCAGCTCCGAATCGTCAAAGCCGACCACATCGTAGCGGTCAGGTCTGCTCAGATCGATATTCCCGCTCAGCACCATGTGCCCGTCGTCGTCGACCCTACAATCTGACCGACGCTTCGCTAGTGCTTCGATCTTCTTTCGTGCCGCTGGCGTCGCCACGAAGTCCAGATCTCCATTCTCCCGAATCCCGTAGACCGCCAGCGGCGCGCTGCCCGTCAGACAGACTTCACTTCTGTCAACCCCGGCCGCAGAAAGGATCTCCGAAAATTCGTCGATAAAATTTAGATCATCAATATTCATATTGGAAAATTAGGTGTGGCTGATAAGTAAATCCACCGATTCACACTGATCACTGTAAGGTCTTAACTTGATAACACGCAGTCGTGCGATCATGTCCGTAATGTCCTACAGGAATCCGAATCAGACGGTTAGCTGCTCGTCCGGTTTGTATCGACGGCAAATATAGATGCTCTCCTACAAGACGACTTCTGCGAGTCGTTCGGCGGATCTCCCGTCCCGATGAGTAAAGAATTCTGTGAGGACACTCGACTCTGGTTCAGAATCTCGTTGGATCGACCGCAGTCGTTCGAGCAACTCCGCCTGGTTTGTGACACGGTTACCTACAGTGATTCGGTCGTAGTCTTCGTGTACACCCCGTTCTTCCTCGTATTGTTCTCTGTCGAACGTGTAAAACAGGACCGGTTTGCCGGTGACAGAGAAGTCGAATCCGATCGAGGAGTAGTCGGTGACGAGGACATCAAGTCGGTCCAGAAAAGGATACACGTCTCCGTAGGCTGGTAACTCGTAGATGTGCTTCGACTCCGGATAATCGACGGTGACTTGCCGATGGGGACGGATCAGGATTGCGATATTCTCCGACTGTAAGTATTCTTCGAATTCGCCAGATTCGAACGGACTGATCGAACCCTGTAACCGAAAAGTTGGAAAAAAGCCAACCACGAAGTCGTATTCTGTAACCGCATCGAACGTTTGTTCCATTTCCTCCGGAACACCGATCCTCTCGCCCTTAATTTCACGCAGTATCACATCATTCCGGGGGAATCCAGTTTCGACTGGCTCACCGCTGTCGATACCAGCCTTGTTACACTCGACCCCGTAATTAACGCTTTCAGTGTACTTCCGGCAATGCTCTAGGTCGCGCTCGGAGTTCGTCACAACGTAATCATACTGCTGTGTCCGCCGCCACAGTGCCGATTCGAACAACCCAACGTCTCTTTTTGGCGGTGACTTGAGCGGGATTCCATGACGGAGTTGATATCTGGTTGCCCCGGCTGTGTACGCCCATTTGTACTCTCTCATCGTCCCATCGAAGAAGACATGGCCGGCCCGAAGTAGTTGTAATCGCCCGCTAAGACTAGTAGCGTTATAAGCTTCGTAGCCACGATTTTGGAGATCCGTCTGTAGCTCAGGGTTTTCGGTTAGCCAGATCGGCCGAACGGCTTCGCCGTGCTCCTTATTCATGTATAGGAACATATATTTAGTGTTGTCGGAGAAATCGGTGCGTGCGACGTTGGCGAACACCAGGCGGGAGTCGTCCCGACCGACGATATGCGTCAGACCCAAAGTAATGTAAAATAGGGTCGCATTATAAAACAGGAGCAGGTAGGGAAAGAAATGGTTCAACCCGATTAGAGTCAATTCGAGCAAACCTTCCGTACGGACAATTTCGCGTGCTTCCGAAAGATATCTCATAGTTTTGTTACAGCTATTTGAAATTCAAAACAATTTATCTCATCCCATCTATCCATACCTAAAATTATAATCTCTGTTCACTTAAAGTCTCATATTCATACGTTTCAGCAGTTGTTGGGTGAACGAAGGTCTACATTTAATCGAGGGATAGCGGCAGATCGCTTTGTGACATCAAACGAGGTGACGCGGGATAGCAGGGATTATGACATGGTGGGCGTATAGAGTAGTTAGTACGACTCTTCTGGCTGATTAGTGGTTCTACAGGTTCGATAGGAGTTCCCAGAGATGAGGCAATGACAGTATAGTGCGTCTACCACTATCATGACAGATTTAGGCACTTCCACAGGTCTTTGTTGAATAGCGTCTTCTAAGCTGGGCAGGAGTGTTATCTGCTTGACTACAACACGACTCAAACTTCGCCCGACTATACAATCACTGTTATTCAACAGTACACTCAACGGCTAACAAAAACCAAATCACTAGTACTGGGAGCAGCATTTTAGTATCTGATGGACTTTCGGAAAATTCTGAGTGATGCCGGATTCTCTGCGGTGGGTCGATTTGTAGCAACAGTCCGAGGTTTTGCGTTTGTGCCTGTCATCACGAAGATCATCGGAACGGACAGCTATGGCCTCTGGGTCACTGCTATCGCGGTTGCCGGGATTGCTTCACACGTTGGTGGAATGTACATCTACAGCAGCTTGATACGATATCTTCCCTCAGACGGTGAACAGGTATTCAGCGACACACTGGTGCTCACGCTGCTTGCGTCGTGTACGACAACTGGAGTGTTACTAATCGGCGGCGCAGTCGGTGACAATTTCTTCGCCGAAGCAGCGTTGTTAGAGGTTGCGTTTGTTCCTATTGCTATCTACGCAGGTGCTGATGTTTTACTTGTATTTCTCAACAACTATCTCCGAGCCCGTCAGAAGGTCAAACACTTCGAGGTAGTTACGACCTTAGAACTGGCAGTGGAGACGGTTGTTGTGCTCAGTTTGCTTCTGTATACGGGAGATCTCGCAGCCGGTTTTTGGGGTCTTGCCGCGACGACAATAGCATACGATATGTTGTTACTGGGAGTTTTCTTGTGGAATCGACCTCCGCTACCGAACCCGCAGAATTTCGATCAGTATCTCAGTTACAGTATTCCTATGATTCCGAAGGGGTTTGGAGGGAAGATGGTGAGTCATGCCGATAAGTTCCTTATTATTTACTTTCTTGGAGCGACTTCTGCAGGAACCTATGCCGTCGCTTACGGCGTTAGCGGAATACTCACAAGTCTTTCAGGGGTATTCAATTCGACGCTCTTTCCCAACGTCTCTTCAGCTTGGGCGAAAAATGATTTGGATCAAATTTCCGTACTCTACGAGAGGCTCCTACGGTGGTTCACTGTGCTTTTAATCCCCGCAGCGACTGGAATCACGTTCCTCGCAAGTGAGGTCCTTAGAGTTATATCGACCGCAGAAGTCGTCAACAGCGGCACGATTCTGGTGCCGCTACTCCTGATTGGATTCTCCTTCCAAGCTGCTGAGATTCCGCTGGGACATGTTCTCAGTGCTGCCGAGGAAACCAAACTTCTCAGTTACATTACGCTGATCACTGCGGCTATCAATGTTATCGCAAACCTCGTACTTATTCCGACCGTCGGCCTCCCCGGTGCTGCTATTGCGACAACCATAGCATTTCTCATCCGGACGGTGTGGACCTATCGATGTGTAACCGACTACGTCGATATTACCGTCGAAATTGTTCCGGTCCTGAAATCTGTTATCGCGACTGGTTGTATGGTAGCGATATTGTTTGTTGCCCCTCTCACACAGCCTGAGTGGCGACTGATTGTCTATCCACTTATTGGTGTCATAGCGTTTGGATGCGTATTCGTCGTAATCGGTGGATTGGAACAAAGAGACTGGGACGCGATCAATCAGTTCGTCTGATCATATAGCTAATATTTCGTGAAGAGTGTCCCAAGGCTATCCCGACAGCGGGACGCAGTGAGGGATTTCGTCGCAATCTGAGCTCGTATTCTCGACCAGTCTATCTGATGAGCCCTATCGACAACATGTCTGTACTCTGTTTCAAACTCGGATTGGCTAAGAGAAGCCATTTCATCCAATACCGTTGCGGCCGCCGACGCGTTAGGTTCGAGGAACCGCCCACACTCGCCTGCCATGAAGCGCATTCCCGGAAGATCTGACATCATCGGAATTGTCCCCGTAGCTAGGTAGTCACCTACCTTTATCGGAGTAGCGAATCGCCAATCCGGACGGGAAGGGAGCAACGCGAAACCGACGTGTGCGTTCCGCGCAATCTCCAAGGCATCAGAATGGTTCAATCGACCGTGGAACGTTAAGAGCGAATCGACGCCGAGTTCTGTTGCCCGAGAAGCAGTTCTCTCGTAATCGTCCCCTACAACATTGACATGTACGTCTGCGTCAGTCTGTACAAGCGCCTCGAGGAGGACGGTGCCTCCACGGTCAAGTTGAGGGCTTCCAATCCAAACAAGCTTGAGAGGATCTAACGGAGGGAAAAAAGGGTTTGTTTGTTCAACCGAAGATCCGTTAGAAATAAACTCCTTGCGGAAACCGTACCTGAACGGCGTATCTGGAGAACTTGAGTGAATCCCGAGGTCTGCTCGCTGAAGCACCGATTCAAGGACTCGAGAAGATATGTTGTGGTGACTCCTCGGGGCATTGAATCGATACTGTGCTGGAGCGTCATAGATGTCTACGACCCACGTTATTTTTGAAAGTGTAGAAGCGCAGAAACCAGCGAGCGCAGATTCGTAGTGAAATGTGGTCACGAACGGGTCACCATTCCCGAGTCTCTCCCGAGCGATCTGGCAGGCCGACTGTACTTTCTCTCTGAATGAACCACCTACGTGTTCCGTACGTGTAGCTAAAGTCTGTAATCGGGTTGGAGGAGTATTGTGAGTTATAAGTGTAAAGTCCTCCACTGCTTGGGCCAGTGCCATCACATGTTGGTATCTGGCCGTCGCCCATACGTTAGGAATCGTCGGAAAGTACGCAACGGCCGCCTCGCTAGGATTCCCCATCGTGTTGTGACTCTCCTCGCTATGGTCGGGGAGATACAGATCTGACGTGGGTGGATCGCCGTTTTTACTCATATATCACCACCCACATGACCAAGGATATAGCGTTTCGCACTTGGGATTTCATAAAGAAGCCGACGTAAGCCACACTGCCCTACTTGATGACGTCCCGAATCGCTTGGTCCGTGTCACTCACCGCACTCGCTACTGACAATCGTTTCGAGGAATTGTTCGTACCGCTCGTACATCGTTTCCCAACTACACGACTCGACGACAGCGCGACGACCGTTGTCGCCGAGTCGAGTACGGAGAGCAGCGTCAGAACTCAGTTCGTTGATAGCCGTCGCGAGTTGCTCTGGCGAACGCGGGTCAACGAGTAGCCCAGTTTCTCCGTCCTCGACTACTTCAGGAAGGCCACCGACTCGCGTCGCGATAAGAGGAGTCGCTGTCGCCTGCGCTTCGAGGACGACCCGAGGAAGTCCCTCAGTGTGCGATGGCAACACCAGCGCGTCTATCCGACGGTAAAATGCTGGAATCTGCTCGTACGGAACGGCACCCAAAAACGTAGCCTGGTCTCTGAACGCCCGTTCCAACTGGGTTCGCTCGGGCCCATCACCGGCGATGACGACATGACACTCAGTTGTGACATCGTCGAGAGCGGCAGCGAGATCATCTAAGCCTTTGTACGGCTGAAGACCGCCGACGAACCCGAGAAGGAGCCGATCGCTCGATGTATCGAACTGTTCCTGATATCGCTCGTCGAGTTCGACCGGAATGCTGTCCGGATTGAACCGGTCCGTGTCGACGGCGTTTCGCACGTCGAATATTTGATCGCGATGAATACCTAGCTGTACCAGCTCATCGGCAATATCAGTACAAACAACGAAGTAACCGTGGTGTGGCGCCTTCAGCCGAGCAACCATCGACTTACGCCCGATTTGATCAGAAAGTCCACTCCCTGCTCCTCTTGGACTTGATCCGACGTGAACGACGTGTGGAACGTTCAGTCTACGGGCGGCAAGCACACCAGGAAGATACGTTTTTCGTGTCTTAGACACGATGACATCCGCGCCGATCGCGTCACCGACGGAAGTAGCACGTCGGAGCGCTCGTACCGGATCGATGAGAAACCGAGATCGCGGCGCGATCGAGTGTTGGTACTTCCTTTCTGAGTTGTTGTTCCAATCGATGAGATGTACGTCATGTCCGCGGTCTCGGAGGCCTTCGACGACGTTACGGACGTGAATCTGTCCTCCTCTCACCATTGTGCCGGAGAAGGTAATCGGCTCCTCAGTGAGATAGAGGACACGCATACTTCACAGACGTTGGGTCAATGGTAAATAAATCGCGCTTCTGGTCGAGAGCTTACGACCGAGAGACTACGACGGACACGAGCGATTTGGGTTTATAAGGAAAACAGCCTGCGTACCGACTCTGTCACTCTCTCTCGGGGCGACCATTCCAACTGATCGTTTGCTTCCGAAATGTCCACACCGAATTCTTTGACCATCGTCTCCCCGGCTCGCGGATTCGCTACCAACTCGATGTCCACCTCTGACTCTCCCTTCTCGCGCGCTGTCCGTTGAACGATCTCCGCGACTTCCATCACGCTCATATCGTCGTCACTCGCAATTTCATACGTCTCCGTCCCCGTCTCACCGTTCGAAACCTGCTCCATCAACCGCTCCGCGCTCCGCACGTACGCCCGCGCCACGTCCTCCACGTGAATGAAGTTCCGCGCCTGCGTCCCGGGCTCGTACACCGTCAGCGTCTCGCCGGCGAGCGCTCGGTTCACGAAGAAGTTGATCACGGTCGGCTTGCCAACCTCCGTCCCGTCGACGACGTGTTCGCCATAGAGGTTTGACTTCAGGAAGAGATGCGCCGGGAACGCGCCGTCCGCGAACGTCTCAATCGCACGCTCACCCAGTAACTTCGTCCGCCCGTACCAGTTGAGGGGATCCCGCGGCTGGTCGGCGGTGATAGGGAATTCCTCGGGGTCGCCCAACACGGCCATACTGAACGGGAACCCAAGCGCGGCGCCCGTCTTCCGACAGAACCACGCCACGTTGTTCGTCCCGGTGACGTTCACCTCGTAGGCCAGATCCGGATTCTCGCCGCAGTCGTCGACGCCGCTTATCGCTGCGAGGTGACACACCACGTCCGCGCCTTCGAGCGCGTCCTCCAGCCGGGTACGGTTTCGGATGTCGACGTGCTTGATGTCGACGTCGCCAATCGAGTCCACCTGCCCGCGGTACTGGTTGTCGATCGCGATGAGCTCCCAGTCGGGGTACGCCTCCTGGAACTCCACGACTACGCGGCTCCCGATATAACCGGCCGCTCCTGTGACCGCGATCGTCGGCGTCTCAATTGTCCTGCCGCTGCTCGCTCCGTCCGTCTCGGTCTCTGTCGTCTCGGTCATGCCTGGGTCGCCTCCGTACCGGTCAGCTCATTCGCGATATCCCGAATGCCCTCGCGCAGCGTCCAGTCCGTCTCGAAGCCGGTTTCGGCCAGCCGGTCGAAGTTCACGTGATACGAGGGGCCGGGCTGTTCGTCCTCTAGATACGTCACATCCAAGTCACGGTCCAGTTCTTCGCGGACGATCTCCGCGATTTCGCTGATCCGGTAGTTCCCGTCGTTCGAGCCGACGTTGTACACGCGCTGGGGCCACGCGTCGGGATCCAACGCGGCGTCGAGGTACGCCCGCGCGGCATCGCGCACGTGGATGAACGGCCGCCAGTTCGACCCGTCGCCGTACACCGTCAGTGGGCGGTCCGTCAGCCCGCGGAAGACAAAGTGGTTCACCACGAGATTGAACCGGATCCCCAGCGACCAGCCGTAGTTCGTGCTCATCCGGAGCGCGGTCGCGTCGAAGTCGTAGGTGTCGACCGCCTCGTCGAGCAGGCGCTCGCAGGCCACCTTCGACTCGGCGTACGGATTGAGAGGATTCTGCTCGGTCGTTTCGTCGATATCGCGGCTCGCCGCGCGGCCGTAGTTGTTACACGAGGAGGCGACGACGACGCTGTCGACGTCGAACTTCCCCGCGGCCGTGAGCACGTTCTCGGTGCCGTCGCGGTTGACCGCGAACGTCTCCTCGCGTCGGTCATGCGTCGACGCGGCGCCGGTGATCGCTGCGAGGTGGATCACGGCGTCGACGCCGCGAGTCGCGCTCTCGACGGCGCCGTAGTCGCGGACGTCGCCCCGGCGGAAGTCGAGCCGGTCGCCGACGCAGCCGGCGAGGTGCGCGGGCGAGCCCGCCGCAAGCGAGTCGAGGACAACCACTTTGCTCACACGGGCGTCGTCGAGCAGCCGCGGGACGAGCGCGCTGCCGATGTACCCGCAGCCGCCCGTAACGAGGACCCGTTGGCCGTCGGTGGCAGCGTGGTCTCCCGACTCACTCATCGGTCAACACGCCGGGCAGGAACCGGTCCTCGTGGGCGGCGATCCGGTCCCGCTCTTCGACGAGCGTGCCGAGCACGTCGCGGATGCCCGCCTCCAGCTCCTGCCGCTGCCCGCCGACGAGATCGAGGAACCGCTCGTTTTCCATTTCCATCTTGTGCTCTTCGTCCTCGTTGCGCGGATTCTCGTAGTGTTTCACCTCGGCGTCGAGGTCGAACTCGTCACCCACCTCGGCGATCGTCTCCGCGAGCTCGACGATGGCGACCGGGCGGGTGACCTGGTTGTAGATGTCGATCCCGTCATCACCGGAGTGGCCTTCCTCGACGAGCCGGACGAGACTCTCGACGGTGTCTTCGAGGCTCACCATCGGCTTGCGCTGTTCGCCTTTGCCATACACCGTGATCGGATACCCCGCAACGACCTGCGCGCAGAACCGGTTGACGACCGTGCCGAAGTAGTAGTCGAAGTCGAACCGCGTCGGACTCTCATGGGCGCGGGTCTCGTCGGTTTCGGTACCGTAGACAATCGCTGTCCGCACCTCGCTCATCGGGAAGTCGAACTGGGACTCGGCGAGCCGCATGTTCGCTGCGTCGAACGACTTGGTCTGGTGGTACCAGCTACCGCCCATCGCCGGGAACGGCACCTCATCAGAGCCACCCTTGCGTTCGACCTCGAGCCCGCCTTCCGGGATCGGGAAGTGCGGTGCGCCGTAGATGCCTGTGGTCGTCGTCTCGATGAAGTGAGTGTCCGACAGGCCCGTCTCATGGAGCCCGTGGAGCAGGTTCAGCGTCATCGAGACGTTGTTGCGCTGGGTGTACAGCGCGCGCTCGCCGTTGATCGACGAGTAGGGCGCGCTGGGCTGGGCGGCCGCGTGGAGCACCGTGTCGGGCTCGTGGGTCTCCAGCAGTTGGAGCACGAAGTCGCGGTCGGCGAGGTCGCCCTCGACGAGGCTGAGGTTCTCCACGCGCTCGAAGCGCTCATCGGGGTCCTCGATCCGCGTCGCGGAGACGCTGCCGGACTCGGCGACCCAGTCGCGCCGCGAGAAGTCGTCGACGCAGACGATTCGCTCATCGAGGCGGTCCGCCAGACGCAGCGCGGTCGGCCAGCCGAGGTAGCCGTCAGCACCGGTGAGTAAGACGGTCATCGTTACTCGGTAGTCGAGTAACTACGAGTAAATGCTTTCCGGTTGATCCTGTCCGGTGATAACGCCGCGTTCGAAATCCAGGTGTTCGCCTTACTCCGCGGTGGAATCGCCACCTGATGGGTCCGGGTCGGCGAGGACACTTTCGTGACGCCACAGCAGGTCGAAGTACTGCCACATCCCCGCGACGAACGACGGGTTCTCGGTGACCGCGGCCTGCCGGTGATGGTTCGGCACCTCCTCCTGCTCGACCATGAGTAACCCTTGGCCCGACTCGTAGGAGAGGCTCGGGTCGACGAACGTCCCGCGCCACGGCAGCACGCGGTCGCTGACGCGGACGGAAACCGACGGGAACTCCTCGGCGAGCAGTTCGCGAATCTCGGCCTGCCGTTGCCGGTTTTCCGGCGACAGCGAGTCGGGGTGAAGGAGGAGCACGTCGACGACGACGCCGCGGCCGACCGCGTCTCGGATTGCGGGCCGGACGGCGTCGATGTACCCGAAGCTCTTCGAGAGCACGTACACCGCCTCCTCCGCCTCGCGAAACAGCCGGCGCGTCTCACGCTCACTCGGCTCGCCTACGTCGACCACGTGGAACAGGTCCTCCGTCGGGCTGAGTTCGTTGACGCCGCGGTCGCGGACCGGCGCGTACTCGTCGACAAACGCCTCCTCGACGGCTTCGACGTCCTCACGGAACCGCTCGTAGGCGTGCCGGCGGTTCTCGACCGCCCGCTCGGCGATCGCGGCCGGCTCGTGCGGCTCGTACCGCTTCGGGCGGCCCGGTATCACCTTCACGTACCCCGCCTCCGAGAGCGCATCGAGGACGCCGTAGATCCGCGCCTTCGGGATCCCAGTGGCCTCGGCGAGGTCGGGGGCCGTCGTCCGCCCCAACAGCAGCAGTTCCTCTAGGGCGTCGGCTTCGTACTCGGTCAGATCGAGCAACGAGAAGAGATCCTCGGCGGACTCGGACATAGGGGTTGGTCCTCGTTCGCTCCGTAAGTACGTACTGGTGGTGTCGGAACAGTTATTAGGTGGGCGCCATTACAGTTACTCAGAACATGAGTAACTCCGATGCTGCTGACGACGCCCACCTCGCCGATGTCCCGGACGGCGCGGGCTGTACGGAGATCTGGGAGCGACTCTCTGAAGGCCGCGACGAGGAGCCAGACGACGAGTAGCCTCGTATAGCGGGTGACGACCGTCTGGGGCGCTTAGCCACTAGATGGGGAGTCAACATCTGTTGCTGGTCGGTCGTTGTGCGGCGCCCCCGTGTTGATACCGATAGGATAGGTTCGAATCTACAACACATCTCGGATTCTGTGTGGTGTTTCCTCCGGACGACACGCACGTACCCGCGTGAACGCTGGTTGCGACCCAGTGTCCAAGGAGAGATACCTGTCGACTGGGCTAATTGAGTACCCATAGAGCGAGCCCCGTCTTGCTTCAGCGAGTAATTAGTGATTTTTCCCGCGAGATTCTCGTTCCTACGGGAATTCGGTCGATCTTCACCCACTCTCCCGGCCGCAGTAACTCCTGTTCAAACGAGTGTAACACCCGGCTTTCGCTGGTCGCCGTCCGACAGGCCTACCGGTAGCGAGACTCGATCATCAGGTCTCGACGCTTGGCACCACAAATCGGCAGCCGGCAGTAGTCCGCTGGCGGCGTAGCCGCGTATCCCCGCTGGTTGGTGCTTCGCAGGTGTTCCTGATATCTCAGATGGTTGAGTTCACAGATCGACCGGAACACCCCCAGTGTTTCCGGGGTGTTCCGTCAGAACGCGATCTTCGTTCTCGATCGCTGAGAGGTCGCACGCGGCACACGGTGGGCCACGGCCAACTCCAGTGTGGCCGCGTTGTGCGGTACCGCGCCGGGGCACAGCCGGAGTCACTGTCGGAAGCGTTCGGTCTCACGCTGCTTCTGGGGAACCCGAGTTGGTCGTTAGTCGGTGTTTCACTGGTTTTACACCGAACTACTGCGGCGGGATAACCAGTGAAACCTTGGGGCCTCCCAGGTTGCCCGCCACTCATTCCGATCGATGGTCCGGAACCGATACCTGTCGGCAGGAGCGGGTGCTATTAATCCAAACTGATTGACGGCAGGAACCGCCAATCAAGGGAGAATAATCCGGATTTACCCCTGCTTCCATTCGATGTCGGGTAAACAAGCGCCAAGCTTGCCTGGCAACTCACAATCGGTGGCTCTCGCCGCTACTCCACCGTCACGCTCTTCGCGAGGTTCCGCGGCTTGTCGATCGACCGGTCCTTGTCGTTGGCCACGTGGTACGCGAACAGCTGGAGGTAGACGTTCGCGACCAGCGGCTCGACGAGCCCCACGTCCGGAACCGGCAGCGACACGTCGAGCGTGCCGTATTCCTCGCCCGCAGACACGCAGCCGATCGCGGGCGCGCCGCGGGTCTGCGCCTCGGTCACGTTGTTCATCGTCTCGTCGGCGCGCGCGCCGTCGGTCAGCACGGCCAACACAGGCGTGTCGGGCGTCACCAACGCGAGCGGGCCGTGTTTCAGCTCGCCGGCGGCGAACCCCTCGGCGTGGTCGTAGGAGATCTCCTTGAGCTTCAACGCACCCTCCAGCGCCACCGGCACGCCGAGCTGCCGGCCGACGAAGAAGAACGCCTCGCTGTCGCCGTACTCGGTCGCAGCCTCGCGCACCTTCGGTTCCGCGTCGAGCACCTGTTGGACCGCGCCGGGGAGATCGCGGAGCCCTTCCAGGACGGGTCGCGCGTCGGCGGCCCCCAGCGCGCCGCGCTCGCGGCCGATCGCCACCGCGAGCATCGTCAGCGTCGCCACCTGCGAGGCGAACGTCTTCGTCGCCGCGACGCCGATCTCGGGGCCAGCGCGGATAAACGCGGTGTCGTCCACCTCGCGCGTGACGGTGCTACCGAGGGTGTTCGTCACGGCGAACGTGCGCGCGCCGGCGGCGTTCGCGCGCCGGACCGCGCCAAGCGTGTCCGCGGTCTCGCCGCTCTGGGTGACGGCGACGACCAGCGTTCGGTCCGGGCTGCGGCCGGCGCCGAACTCGTACTCGCTGGCGATCTCGACGGTCGCGCGGACGCCAGAGAGTTCCTCGAACAGCTGCGCGGCGTACCGCCCCGCGTAGTTGGAGGTGCCGCAGGCGACGATCTGGATCTCTTCGAGATCGGCGAGAAAGCCCGGCGGGAACGAGACGTCGAGGTCGACGTCGCCCCCATCCACGTCAAGTCGCCCCGCGATGGTCTGACGCAAGGCCTCGGGCTGCTCGTGAATCTCCTTGCGCATGTAGTGCTCGTAGCCGCCCTTTTCGGCGGCGTCGGCTTCCCACGTCACCGTCTCGACGCCACGATCGACGAGGTCGCCGTCGGCGTATATCTCGACGCCGTCGGCCGACAGCGCCGCCACGTCGCCGTCTTCGAGGTAGGTCACGTCGCGGGTGTGCTCGAGGAAGGCCGTCACGTCGCTGGCGACGAACGTCGCGTCGTCGTCGCGGCCCAACACGAGTGGGCTCCCGCGGCGCGCGACGACGATTTCGTCTTCCCCTTCGCGGACCGCGCAGATCGCGTAGCTCCCCTCCAAGCGGACCTCGACGGCGCGGACTGCGTTGAGGAGGTCGCCCTCGCCGCGCTGCGCAGCGAGTTCCTCCTCAATCAGATGCGGGATGACCTCCGTGTCGGTGTCGCTGGTGAACTCGTGGTCAGCCAGCTCGCGTTTGAGCGCCTCGTGGTTCTCCACGATCCCGTTGTGAACGACTGCGACGTCGCCGGCGCAGTCCGTGTGCGGGTGGGCGTTCGCGTCGGTCGGCGGCCCGTGCGTGCTCCAGCGCGTATGGCCGACCCCGAGCGTCGCGTCGGGCACGTCGGGCACGGTGAGGTTGTCGACCTCGCCGGACCGCTTCGCAACGGTGAGCCCGCTCGTTTCGCCGACGAGCGCGACGCCCGCTGAGTCGTAGCCGCGGTACTCCAGGTTGCGGAGCCCCTCGTGGACGATATCGCCCACGCTGGCGACGCCGCCGTTGCCGGCAGCGGCACCCGCATCGTCATCCTCATCCAGGGTGATTCCATCGCCGATGTAGCCGGTGATCCCACACATGGTTACCCCCTCCGCACGACCGCACCCGACTCGACGCGGCCGTCGAGCACGACCCCCGCGTCGGCGTCGACATCGTCGCCGACGACCGCGCCGTCGGTGAGCGTCGATCCCGCGCCGACGGCAGCGTTGTCGCCGACCACGCCGGCGAGTTCGACGCCGTGGTGGACCGCGTCGCCAACGACGACCGTCGCCGGCCCGCCCGCGATCGTCGCGTTCGGGCCGATCCGCGCGTTGCCGGCGACGATCGCGTCCCGGACGACCGCGCCCGCGCCGATCACGGCGTCGGGGAAGACGACAGCGTTCTCGACCACCGCGCCCGCCTCGACCGTCGCGTTGCTGCCGAGCGAGGTGCTGCCCCCGAGTGTGACGTTCGGCCCGACGCGCACGTTGCCCGCGAGCGCCACGTCGTCGGCGACCGTCACCGAGTCGCCGAGGGTAGGACCGTCCGGATCTAACGCCTCGGACTCTCCGATCAGCCCTGCGTTGACGGTCAGTAGGTCCCAGAGGTTCGACACGTCGAGCCAGCGCCCGTCGTAGCGGACCGCCGACAGCGTCTCGTCCGCGGCGAGCTCGTTGAGCGTCGCCGTGATCGCCAGCTCGCCGGTCGCGTGCGTCTCGCGGATCGCGTCGAACACGTCCGTGGAGAGGCCGTACACGCCGGCGTTGATCTGGTTGGTCTCGACCGGTCCCTCCGGCTTCTCGTCGATGGCCGTCACGCGGTCGCCGTCGAGCGTGACGACGCCGTACTCGCGCGGAGTCGCCGCGGACGTGACCGCCATCGCGGGGAGGTCGCCGTCGAGCGCCCGGTCGCGCATCTGGGTGACGACCGACGGCTCGACGATCCGGTCGCCGTTGAGCACGACGAACGGGCCGTCGACGACCGGCTCGGCCTGGAGGACGGCGTGGCCGGTCCCGAGCTGCGTGGTCTGTTCGACGTACTCGATCGTGACGCCCCAGTCGTCGCCGTCGCCGAAGTGGTTCCGGATGCGCTCCTGCTCGTAGCCGACGACGAGGACGATCCGGTCAATCGCCGTCGCCGTGACGGCCTCAACGACGTGTTCGAGCAGGGGGCGGTTCGCCACGGGGACCATCGGTTTCGGGCGTCGATTTGTCAGCGGCGCCAACCGCCGTCCCTCACCCGCGGCGAGGATCACCGCGGTTACGGAGTCCGTAGTCATATCGTACCCGTGTCCCGCCCGGGTGTTAAATCGCTCGCGCAGTGGCGAGCCGTTGGAGAAGAGTAAAGTATCGAACGTGTCTACGGTGACCATGTCGAAATCGGCCGTCATCGCGGACGACGACGAGACGATCCGGTCGATCCTCCAGTACAAGCTGTCGAACGCGGGCTACGACCTGACGGTGTGTCACGACGGCGAGGAGTGTCGACAGGCGCTGAACGAGGACGCGGCGGCCCCCGACGTCGTGGTCCTCGACGTGATGATGCCCCGGATGAAGGGCACGCAGGTGCTGCGGGCGATCCGGCGCGGCGAGCTCGCCGTCGCCCCCGACGTTCCGGTCGTGATGCTCACCTCGCGCGGACAGGAGGCCGACGTGTTGGAGGGGCTCGACTCCGGCGCCGACGAGTACCTCACGAAGCCGTTCAGTCCGAACGAACTGCTGGTCCGCATCGACCGACTGGTCGGGGAGTGAGCGTGCCGCTCGCGTTCCAGACCGCGGCGGCGTCGGTTTATGTCCCGGCCACCGATGCCCAGTCGCGGGCGCTCGCGCTTGCCGTCGTCGTGCTCGGTTCGCTGCTGGTCGCGGCGGCGGTCATCACCCTCGGTTACTCGGCGTTCGCGGCCCGCCGGCGCCGGCGCCGAGAGCCGATGCGCGCCGAGCTGCGGTCCGAGCTGCTCGACCGGCTCTACGGGCGCGGGGATCCGGCGTGGGACGAGTGGGTCGCCGGCCGCTCCGCGGCCGAACGCGACGAGCTGGAGTCGGTCCTCGACGTGTACCTCCGCGAGCTCGACGGCCGCGACGCCGCGACGCTGGCCGGGCTCGGGCGGGCGCTCGGCCTCGCCGAGCGGTCGCGCCGCCACGTCGCCGAGGGCGACTACTGGGCCCGGAGCCACGCGCTGGTCTGGCTCGCGCTGCTCCGCGACGCCCCCGACCGCGACCTGCTCCGAGCGCACTGTACCGAGACGCCGCGCGAGCGCGCCGCGGCCGCCCGCGTGCTGTACGCGGCCGGGACGGACGACTGCGCGACGACCGGCGTCGACCTGCTGCTCCGCGACGACCCCGTGCCGTTCTCGGTGTTCGGCGTCGACACGCTGTACCGCGTCGCCGAGCGCGACCCGGGCCCGTTCTTCGACCGGGCGGCCGCCGACTTCGCGACGTGGCCGCCAGCGCTCCAGCGACAGGTGTTGCTTGTCGTCCGTCACCTCACCACCGTGGTCGGGGGCGCCGACCTCTCGTGGGTCGTCGCGGCGCTGTCGAGCCCGGACTCGAGCGTGCGGGCGGCCGCGTGGCGGGCGCTCGGCGCGTACGGCTGGAACCGGCGGCTCCGCGACGCGGTCGATCTTGAGGCGATCCCCGACGAGCCGGCGCCGGCGGTCCGCGCCGACGCCTATCGGGCGCTCGGCGTGTGGGGCGACGCGCCAGCGCTCGCGGCGGTGGAAGCGGCCGGGACGGTCGACCCGGACACGCGGGCGCAGGTCACCGCCGCCGAGACGCTGGTCGCCCAGCGCGGGCCGGGGGCCGTGCCCGCGACGAGCGACTCCCCGGGTTCCGCCGACCGAGCGGCGGACGCGACGGCTGGTCCCGCCGACGAGACGACCGCCGCCGCGCCGGCGGCCCCCGCTCGGGAGGCGGCCCCCTTCGATGTCGCGTGGGCGTGGGCGGCCGAACACGCCCGCTTCGACCGGCTGGCGCGCGACATCTCGCAGGACCGCGAGCGGCTGTACGACGAGGTGCGCGGATGACGACGCTCGAGAGTGTCGGGACCACGCTGGTCGTCGGGTCGGGCGTCTTCATCGTCACGTACTACCTGCTGATCAACGCCGGCTACCTGCTGATTCACGTCCTCGCGCTGTTCCAGCTCCGCGACAGCGTCCGCGAGTCGTCGTGGGACCCCTCGTTCCGCGCCTTCGACAGCCCGTTCTACCCCGGCGTGGCGATGGTCGTGCCCGCGTACAACGAGGCAGCCAACATCGTCGAGAGCGTGCGCTCGATGCTCGCGCTCAACTACCCCGACCAGGAGATCGTCGTCGTCAACGACGGGTCGTCGGACGCCACCCTCGACCGGCTCGAAGAGGCGTTCGGGCTGCGCCCCGTCGACGCCGAGGTCCCGTACGACGTGCCCTCGGAGCCGATACGCGGCGTGTACCGCTCGGCGACCCACGAGAACCTGCTGGTCGTCGACAAGGAGAACGGGGGCAAAAGCGACGCGCTCAACGCAGGGATCTGGCTCACCGACAAGGAGCTGTTCTGCGCGGTCGACGCCGACACCGTGATCGACCGCGACGCGCTGCTGGACGTCGTCGTGCCGTTCCTTGAAGACCCCTCGCGGACGGTCGCCAGTGGCGGGACCATCCGGGTGGCCAACGAGTGCGTCATCCAAGACGGACAGGTGAAAGAGATCAACCTCCCGAAGACCGGCCTCGCGGGGGTCCAGGTGATGGAGTACCTGCGTGCGTTCTACTCGGGCCGGCTGGGGCTCGCCCGGCTCAAGGGGCTGATCCTCATCTCGGGCGCGTTCGGCGTATTCCGGACGGACCGCGTCCGCGAGATCGGCGGCTACCGTCACGACACGATCACGGAGGACTTCGACGTGGTCGTCCGCCTCCACGAGCACCTCTCGGACAACGACGTCGACTACCGGATCGAGTTCGTCCCCGAGCCCGTCGCGTGGACGGAGGTGCCGGAGTCGCTCCGGTCGCTGGGCCGCCAGCGGCGCCGCTGGTACCGCGGGATGCTGGAGACGGTGATCGCCAGTCGCGGCCTCTTCTTCCGCCGGCGCTACGGCCGCGTCGGCACGGTCGTGCTCCCGTTCTTCACCGCCGCGGAGGCGCTCGGCCCGCTCATCGAGGGGTTCGGCTACGTCCTGCTCCCGCTCGGGTGGTACCTCGGCATCCTCAACGTCGAGTTCTTCCTCACCTTCCTGCTGCTCACCGTAGGCGTCGGCGTCTTCCTCTCGTGGTTCGGCGTGTTCAGCGAGGTGTGGAGCTACAACCGCTACGAGTCGCCGTGGGACGTCGTTAGGCTGCTTTGGTACGGCATCTTGGAGAACTTCGGCTACCGTCAGTGGAAGACGATCGTGGCCTGGCACGGGCTGATCGAGTTCCTCCGCGGCGAGCAGTCGTGGGGCGTGATGGAGCGACGCGGCTTCGGGGACGGGGAGTCCGAGAGCCCGGCGGTGGGCGCGGCCGCTGCGGCCGGCGGCGTGGCGGCGGGCAGCGGAGACGCGCCCGTGACGACGACAGGTGGCGAGACGGACGCCGCCGACGCGGGCGCGGCCGCCCACGACGACGGGGACGACGGCGGCTTCGTCTGGGTGGACTGGCTCGCCGACGAGCCCGGGACCGACGGGCTCCGGTGGCTCGACCGAATCGCGAGCGACGGGCAGCCCGGCGCGTTCGCGTCCGTCGCGGACCTGACCGTCGGCGTCGGCGAGGGCGGGTTCGTCTGGACGGCCGACTTCTCGGCCGGCGGCGGCGACGGGGGGTTCGTCTGGGTGACCGATCCCGCGCTCGGCGCGGGCGAGGGGGGTTACGTCCTCGCGGCCGCGGACGACGGGAGCGTGCGGCTCGCCGCGACGACGGACTTCTCGGAGGGCCTCGGCGACGGCGGCTTCGTCTGGACGACCGACCCGACGCTCGGTACGGGCGACGGCGGGTTAGTGTGGGTCCGCGACGCCGCGGCCGGCGCCGGCGACGGGGGGTTCGTCTGGGTGATCGACGCGGCCGACCCCGCCGAGTAGTCCACCGGCAATCAGTCCGCGGCCAGCGCCTCGTGGACCGGCTCCGCGGCGTTGACGTCGCTCACCGCGAAGCGGGTCCCCTCGTCGCTGCTGTCGACGGCGAGGTCCCAGCCGTGGCCCGAGATCACGCGCTCGACCACGAGGAGGCCGAGCCCGAACGACTTGATGTTCTCCGCGTCGGCCGCGGTGAGGGCGTGTTCCACGTCCGTCGGGAGCCCCGGCCCGTCGTCCGCGACCGCGAAGCCGCCCTCGTCGCCGGTGACCGTCACCGCGACGTCCGGGCCGCCGTGTTCGACGCAGTTACGGAAGAGGTTCTCGAAGAGCCGCTGAAGCCGCATCTCGTCGGCGAGGACGGTCGTCCCCGTCGCGATGTCGACGGACAGCGTCGCGTCGCGCGTCCGCACCGTGTCCCAGGCGTTCCGGACGACTCCATCGAGGTCCACCCGCGTCCGCTCGCCGACGTCCGTCCCCTCCTTCGCCAGCATGAGGCACTCGGCGATCATCGACTCCATCCGGTCGAGCGCGCCCCGGACGCGATCGAGGAACTCGGCCGCCTGCCCGCTGACGTGGTCCTGTGCGAGCTCCGTGAACCCGATCGCCCCCGACAGTGGGTTTCGGAGGTCGTGGGCGACGATGCCGGCGAACTCGTCGAGCCGCTCGTTCTGCTCGCGGAGTTCGGCGTAGTGCTTCTGCCGTTCGAGCTCGCTGCCCACCCACTCCGCGAGCACCGCGACGAAGTCGCGCTCAGACTCCGTGATCGGGTCGTTGCGCGGCTCCGCGTCGGAGAAGCAGAGCGTCCCGTACGTCTCGCCGTCGATGTCGACTGCGGCGCCGACGTAGCAGTGGAGCCCGGTCGTCTCCAGCGCGTCGTCGTCGCGGTACTCGCTGTCGCGCGCGTCAGCGAAGCCGAGCGGCTCGCCGCTCTCGACGACGTGGCGACACCACGTCCCGTTGAGGTCGACGACGCCCCTCCGGGCGTAGGGGCCGCTCTGGATGTTCGTCTCGACCACCTCGTACCGGCCGTCGCCGGTGTACGAGAGCACGCCGTTGTCGACGCCGAGGTACTCCCGGCCGACGTCGATCGCCTTCCGAATGCGCTCTTCGGCCGAGAGGTCGGTCGCGGTCAACTCCAGCAGGCTCTTGAATGGATCAGCGGGGACCGTATGCGATGACATGGTGAGCAAGCAGGTCGTTACCGACGGTAGGTGCGCCCGTCTGATAAAAGCGCGAGTTCGGTTCGACGGCCGCCCCGTCGGAGAAGTAGGCTTAACCATCTCCCACCGTAGGTGAGACTGTGCGCAGACGCCGTTTCCTGGGCCGCGTCGGGGTGGCGGGGGCGGTCGGCACCGCCGGCTGCGGCCTCCGCGACGACGCCAACGGGTCGGGAGGCGACGGTCCCTCCCGGCAGTTCCGCATCGGCGACGACGGCTTCGAGGTCGCGGTCGACGGCGGCGGCTTCGAGCCCCTGTCGGTCCGCGGCGTGAACCTCGGAATGGCCAAGCCCGGGCGGTTCCCGGGCGAGGCGGCGATCACCCGCGCGGAGTACGACCGCTGGCTGGAACTGATGGGCGAACTGAACGTCAACGTCGTCCGCGTGTACACCGTCCACCCCCCGGCGTTTTACCGGGCGCTCGCGGCGTACAACCGCTCGCACGCGGAGCCGATATACGTCCTCCACGGCAACTGGATCGGCGAGGAGACCCTCCGCGAGGCGGGCGACGCGACCTCGCTGTCGGCGGCCTTCGACCGCTCGATCCGACAGGTCGTCGACGCGGTCCACGGCGCGACGACCGTCAAGCCGGAGCCCGGCTACGCGAGCGGGACGTACGACGCGGACGTGAGCGACGCCGTCCTCGGGTACATCGCCGGCATCGAGTGGCCGCCGGCGGTCGTCGCGGAGACGGACCGGGTGAACGCGCCGGGCGGCTACGACGGCGAGTTCCTCGCCGCGCCCGCCGGCTCCCCGTTCGAGGCGTGGCTCGCCGCCCGCCTCGACGCGGTCGTCGCGTACGAGGCCGACGAGTACGACGCACAACGGCCCGCGGCGTTCACGAACTGGGTGACGACCGACCCGCTCGAACACCCGTACGAGCCGTTCCCGAACGAGGACGCGGTCTCCGTCGACCCCGACGCCGTCGCCGCGACGGACGCGTACGACGCCGGGACCTTCGCCGCCTACCACGTCTATCCGTACTACCCGCCGCTGTTGAACGAGACGCCCGAGTACGTGGACTACGAGGACCACCGCGGCGAGCCGAACAGCTACGCGGGCTACCTGAACGACCTCGTCGGGGCGACCGACCACCCGCTGCTCGTCGCGGAGTTCGGCGTCCCCGCGTCCCGCGGGATCGCGCAACGAGACGTCCACGGCCGCGACCAGGGACACCTCACCGAAACCGAGCAGGGCGAGATCCTCGCCGCGATGTACGCGGACATCCGCGAGGCCGGGACTGCGGGCGGCGTCGTCTTCAGCTGGCACGACGAGTGGTTCAAGCGGACGTGGAACCTCGCGCCCTTCTCGGACCCGAACCGGCGGCCGTTCTGGTCGAACGTCCAGACGCCGGAACAGCGGTTCGGGCTGCTCGCGTTCGACCCGGCCGATGCGGTGCCGCTGGACGGATCGCCCGAGGCGTGGGCGGACGCGACCGCCGCGACGCCCGAGCGCGACCCGCTCCGGCTCGGCGACGGCGCCGACCCGGCGCGCGAACTGACCGCGGTCCGCGCGACGAGCGACGCGGCGTACCTCAACGTCCGGCTCGAGTTCGTGGAGCTGGACGGCGAGCCGGACTGGGACGCGACCAACTACCTCATCTCGCTCGGGACCACCGGCTCAGACGCGCGGGCGCTCCCGTACGGGGTCGGCGGGGCGGCGCCCGCCGACTTCGTCGTCCGACTCGGCGGCCCCGACGACTCGCGGATGACGGTGTACCCCCGCTACGACGCCTTCGCGTTCGAGTACGGCGCCGAGGCCGGCCTTGACCTCGACCGGTACCGAGATCCCGACCCCGGCGACTTCACCCCGCTCCGGCTGGTGATCAACCGCGGGTACACCGTGCCGGTGACGGACGAGTACGTCCCCTTCGAGTCGGTGGAAACCGGGCGGCTGCGCTACGGGAACGGGAACCCCGAGTCGCCAGAATACGACTCGCTCGCCGACGTCCACGTCGCCCCGTCGAGCGACGCGATCGAGCTCCGAATCCCATGGGGGCTGCTCAACGTGGCCGACCCGAGCCGTCGGCGGCGACTCGCCGACCTCTGGACCGACGGGCTCGACACCTACGAGACGATCGAGTCGATCGACGTCGCCGCGGCCTCGTACGTCCCCGCGGATGCCGAGGGGACGGCACGGCCGCTCGACGCCCCCACGAACCTCACGCACGCGGTCCCGGGCGTCGCGGACGGCGCGCTGTCTTCTCGCGCGTTCGAGCCGCCGACGTGGGACCGCCCGGCGTACAGCGAGCGGCTCAAGGAGTCGGCAGACGCGGTCGCCGACGTCTTCGATCGGTACGCGCGGCGAGAGGAGTGAGCCCGCCCCCGCGTCGACCGGGCGCTACTCCGAGAGCCGGTCGCGCGTCAGCGCCTCGCCGGGCCCGGTCGTCTCCCCCGCGCCGAGCACCACGCCCGCGTTCAGCGCGGTGTTGATCCCCGTCTTCGCCTCATCGCCGACGATCGCGCCCAGCTTCCGCCGGCCGGTGTCGACGCGGTCGCCCTTCACCGTCTGCCGGACGTTCTCGCCGTCGTGCCGCAGGTTGGCGACGTTCGTCCCCGCGCCGAAGTTGACCCCGCGACCGAGCACGGAGTCGCCGACGTACGAGAGGTGGCCGACGGAGGCGTCCGCCATCAGCACCGAGTTCTTCACCTCGACCGAGTGGCCGACGTGCGCGTCGGGCCCCACGACGGTCGCCCCGCGGACGTATGCGTTCGGTCCCACGTCGGCGCCCTCGCGGATCAGTGCCGGTCCCTCGATATAGGCACCCGAGCGGACCCGCGCGCCCTCCTCGACGACGACCGGTCCGTGGAGGTGGACGTCCTCCTCGACGGTGCCCGAAACCTGAACCTCGTCGGCGAGCTCTGCGAGCGTCAGCTCGTTCGCCTCCAACAGCTCCCAGGGGCGCCCGACGTCGAGCCAGGTGCCGTCGTACCGCGCTACGTCGATCCGGCGGCCGTCGCCGAGCAGGAGGTCGATCGTCGTCGTGATCTCGTACTCCCCGCGCTCGCTTTCGGGCGTGCGGTCGATGTAGTCGAACACCTCCGGCTCGAACGCGTAGCAGCCGACGTTCGCGAGGTTCGTCGGCGGGTCGGCGGGCTTCTCGACGATGTCCGCGAGCGAGCCGTCCTCGGCGGTCGAGAGCACGCCGTACGCTCGCGGGTCGGGGACCTCGGTGGCCGCGACGGCCGGCGCGCCCGCGTCGGCGAGCGCCTGAGGCAGCGACGCGTCCACGACCACGTCGCCGTTGAGCACGAGGAAGTCGTCGTCGACGACGGGTTCGGCCTGCGCCACGGCGTGGGCGGTACCCAGCGCTTCCGCCTGCTCGACGTAGTGGACCGGGCGGTCGCGGTACGACTCGCCGATCGCCTCCCGGATCGCCTCGCCGCGGTAGCCCGTCACGACGACGAACTCGTCGACGACGTCGCGGGCCGTGTCGAACACCCGTTCCAGCAGCGAGCGGTCCCCGACGGGGAGAAGCGGTTTCGGTCGGCGGTCCGTCAGCGGTCGCATCCGGGTCCCGCGGCCGGCCGCGAGCACGACTCCGTACATGTCCGAGGTCGACGAAGGGGCGGGGCTTATCGCCTGCGGTCGGCCGCGGCGGTCGCGGGTCGAGCCGCGCATCGATGTGGGTCGTCAGTCGAGATTCGCGGCAGCCCGCTCGACCAGTTCCCGCGCCGTCTCGAACAGCCCCTCCGCGTCGCCCTCGTCGCGCGCCTCCGCGGTGATCCGCACCAGCGGCTCGGTGCCGCTCGCGCGCACGAGGAACCAGCCCGCGTCCGTCCCGACGCGGATCCCGTCGAGCGTCGAGACGTCGTCGAACTCCTCGCCGGCCAGTTCCGCGACGCGCTCGACGGTCGCCCGCTTCGCGTCCGTCCGTATCGAGTCCCGGCGGATCGGGTAGTCGGGGAGGTCGTCGACGAGCGCGGCGAGCGACCCCTCGGCGCCGACGAGGGCGGTCAGGACGCACGCCGCGAGCGGCCCGTCGGGACAGAGCGTCCGCTCGGGCCAGATCCACGCGCCGCTGGGCTCGCCGCCGAAGGCGACCCCCGGCTTGGCGGCCTCGGCGGCGACGTACGCGTCGCCGACCGGCGTGTACGTCACCTCGGCCCCCACGTCGGCGAGTGCGTCGGCGACGAGGAGGCTCGTGTCCACCGGGACCGCGACGCGGTCCCCGTCGCCGGCCTCGCGGCGGGCGAACAGCGCGAGCAGCGCGTCGCCGGCGACGAACCGCCCGCGCTCGTCGATCGCCATCATGCGGTCGGCGTCGCCATCGTGGACGACCCCGAGGTCGGCGTCGGTCGTCGCGACGACCTCGCAGGCGGTCTCGCAGTTTGCCGCGGTCGGCTCGCTGGGCCGCCCGGGGAACCGCCCGTCGCGCTGGCCGTTGAGCGTCTCCACGTCACAGCCGGCCGCGTGGAGCGCGTCGGCGGTGACGCGCCCGACGCCGTTGCCGAGGTCGACGACCACCGAGAGGTCGTCCGGGAGCGAGACCGACTCACGGAGCGCGCGCTCGTGGCGTCGTCGGGCGTCGCCGCCCGCGATCACGTCGTGCTCTTCGACCGTTCCTATCGCGTCGGCCGCCGCGAGGTCGAAGCTTTCCGCCTCGACGATGTCGGTAATCCGATCGTTGCGCTCCTCGCCGAACGCCCGCCCGTCGCTTCGCCACAGCTTGATCCCGTTGTCGGGCGCCGGGTTGTGCGATGCGGTGACGACGACGCCGGCGTCCGCGCCCTCGCGATCGACCGCCCGCGCCACCGTGGGCGTCGCCTCGACGCCGACGTCGATCACGTCCGCGCCGCACTCGGTGAGCCCCGCTGTGAGCGCCCGCGTGAGCATCCGGCCGCTGTCGCGGGCGTCGCGCCCCACCACGACCGTCTCCGCGCCGTCCGTCGCGAGCGCGCGCCCCACGTCGAGCGCGAGGGCGGCCGTCACATCCTCGCCGACGGGACCGCGAACGCCGCTGGTTCCGAACATACCACGGTCGTCGCCGCCCACCGCAAAGACGGTTCGGGACGGCGGCCCGAACCGAATCGCTCCAAGGCTTTTACCGATCGAAACCCGCAGCCTCGCGCATGGTCCCCGACCCCTCATCGGTCAGCAGACGGACGGTCTTGGCGACGCTCGGCGGCGGCGTCGCAGCGCTCGCCGGCGGCACCGCGGTCGTCGGCGCGACGGAGCCGACGGCGCTGCCGGACCCGATCACGGACGCGGCGACGAAGTACTACCCGACCCCGCCGGAGGTCGACACGCTCTGGCGGCCGCCGGTGACCGAGGCGCACGCCCGTGCGGCCGTCGAGACGCTCGCGGAGACGGTCGCCGAGAGCCGGCGTCGGTGGGACGCGATCGGCGACGTCGACGACGAGGGCGCGCCGATCACGACGGATGCCGGCGGCTGGCTCGAGGACGCCCGCGAGGCGCTCGACGAGGGCGACCACGACACAGCCCTGTTCCGCGCGCGGTACGGCCTCCAGTTCGCGGGCGAAGCGCTGGGGTACGCCCGCGCCGAGCAGGACGCGATCGACCCGACCGACGTCCGGGACCGGGCGACCGCGCTGACGGAACGCGCGGAGTCGGTGGCGACCGACCTGCGCCCGTATCCGACGACGGACCCCGCCCGCGACCTCGGGTGGTACGTCCGCATCGAGGGCGAGGTGCAGTCGGCGAGCGCGCTGGCGGCCCGCGCGCTCCCGGACGACACCGACTCGGGGCAGAACGCCGACTCCGGGGGCCAAAGCGACGCCTCCGCCGACGCGATCGACCCGGAAGCCGCGGGTGAGGTGACGGCCGCGCTGCTCCGGGGCGAGGTCGACGCGATGACCGCGGAGCGGTATCGCGACATCCTTTTCGACCGCCTCGGGAGCGACACGGACCCGCACGCGGAGGCGTTGCGGACGGCCGCCGAGCGCTTCCGCGCCGCCCTCCCCGAGTACCCGTCCCGCGAGGACGCGCGAGCCCGGTACATCGGGGAGGTCGACCGGTACGGGCCGTGGGAGTTCGCGCACTCGCGGCTGGCCCAGTGGTGTCTCGGGTCGACCGCGCCCGTGCCGTGGCGGACGCCGATCGACGCGGACCTGCTCGCGCTGCGGACCGTCGCGGTCTCGATCGGATTGGCGCGTCGGCGGGCCCACGAGACCGCGGTCGACCGGCTCGTCGTCGAACCGGACGACGACGGGTTCGACTCGGGCCACGCGCTCGCCGCGAAGCGCCGGGCGCACGCGATGTATCAGTCGGTCGTCGGGAGCGACCCGTCCCCGCTGCTCGTCACGCAGATCGGCCGCGCGGTCGAGGACCTCCAGGTCGTGGCGGTCGGATTCGGCGGCGGCCGCGACCGGCCGATGTGGCGCGAGCGGCTTGAGGCGTACCTCTACGCGCTGGTCGGCCGAGCGAAACTGGAGGCGTTCCCGCCGCTGCGCGACGCGATTCTCGATCCGGCGTGATCGCGCCGGAACAGATTTCAGCGAAAAACTCCCGCCGAAACCGACACGATAATCCCGATGCCCCGACGAGAACGAAATATGCAGGACAAACGCGTCCTCGTCACGGGCGGAGCCGGGTTCATCGGCTCGAACCTCGCGAACCGCCTCGCAAGCGACAACGACGTGATCGCGGTCGACGACGGATACCTCGGCACGCCCGAGAACCTCGACGACGACGTGGAGTTCGTCGAGGCCTCCGTCGTCGACGGCGAGTTCCCCGTCGACGTCGACGTCGTGTTCCACCTCGCCGCGCTCTCCTCGCGGAACATGCACGAGAGCGACCCCCAGCGCGGCTGCCGCGTCAACGTCGAGGGGTTCGTCAACACCGTCGAGCGCGCCCGCAAGGAAGGATGTGAAACCGTCGTGTACGCCTCCACCTCCTCCATCTACGGGAGCCGCACCGAGCCCTCGCCGGTCGACATGGAGGTGGAGGCGCGCACCGCCTACGAGGCCTCGAAGCTCGCCCGCGAGCGCTACGCCGAGTACTACGCGAACCACCACGACATGGCGATGGCCGGCCTCCGCTTTTTCTCGGTGTACCAGGGGTTCGGCGGCAACGAAGAGCACAAGGGCGAGTACGCGAACACGATCGCACAGTTCGCGGACAAGATCGCGAACGGCGAGTCGCCCGAACTGTTCGGCGACGGCACCCAGACCCGCGACTTCACCCACGTCTCTGACGTGGCCCGCGCCTGCGAGCTCGCGGCCGATCACGAGCTGACGGGCGTGTACAACGTCGGCACGCAGGAGGCGTACTCGTTCAACGAGATGGTCGCGATGATCAACGACGCGCTCGGGACGGACATCGACCCCGAGTACATCGAGTGCCCGTTCGACGGCTACGTCCACGACACGATGGCCGACTACTCGCAGTTCCACGAGGCCACCGGCTGGGAGCCGGAAATCAGCTTCGAGGAGGGCGTCGAGCTGGTGTGCGAGCCGTACGAGTAGGGTAGAACGCGGTCCGGCGACGGCGTGGGTCAGGACGCGTCGACCGCGCTGCCGGCGGCGACGAGGAAGCCGATGATCGCGGTGACCAGCCCCACCATCCCGATGGCGACGGCGCCGATCTGGAAGGCGTCACCGGACAGCCGCTGCGCGGTGAGGAACAGGAAGACGGTCGTGACGAAGCCGACGAGCGCTAAGATTCGCCCGAAGCGGCCGGTGTCGAATCCGGGTTCGTTAGACACGATTGAGGATCTCCTTGAGGACGCCCTGGTACTCGTCGTCGGTGGCGGCGTTCCCGAGCGAGTGGATCGACTGACAGATCCACAGCCCGGCCGTGAAGTTGATGAACGCCGCCATCGAGACGGTGCCGACCTGTCCCTCGACGAACAGCCCCGAGACGACCGCTCCCACGAACCCCACCGCCATGAGCGCGTGCGTGACGAGCGATCGGGTCCCGAAGTCCGCGAGCTGTAGTGACAACCGAGTGCCGACTGGCATATCCGTTATTGCGGCTGTGTATGTAAAGAGGTAGCGCGTCACGCGGGATCGGCGTCGCCGTCGTCTTCCCCGTTCGCGCTCGTTTGCCCGCTTGACCGACCCTGCCCCCAACCAGTTTACCGTCGGCGCCTCGTAGCCACGCTCGAATGATGGACGCCGATCCGACGCACGACGTCGTGGTGTGGGGCGCGACCGGGGTCGCCGGGCGGTTCACGGCCGAGTACCTCACCGAGCGGTACGCGCCCGAAGAGCTCTCGCTGGCTGTCGGCGGGCGGAATCGAGAGAAACTCGACGCGCTCGCCGACGACCTCGCAAGCCGCAGCGACGCGTGGAACGACGTGCCCGTCGCCGTCGGCGACGCGACCGACCCCGAGAGCCTGCGGGCGATCGCTCGGGAGACGCGCGTCGTCTGTACGACGGTCGGTCCGTACACCCGACTCGGGACGCCGCTGGTCGAGGCCTGCGTCGAGGCCGGCACCGACTACTGCGATCTCACCGGCGAGGTAAACTGGGTGCGCGAGACGATAGACCGGTTCCACGAGGCCGCGGTCGAGTCCGGCGCCCGGATCGTCCACGGCTGCGGGTTCGACTCCGTCCCCGCCGACCTCGGCACGCTGCTCGTCCAGTCGTTCGCGAGGAAGAGCTACGGCGCGCCCTGTGAGACGGTCCGGATCTACCTCGACGGCGGCAGCGGAAGCGTCAGCGGCGGCACGCTGGCGAGCTTCGGCGAGCTGTTCGAGGCGGCCGCGACCGACCCGCTCGCCCGGGAGACGCTCCGGAACCCCTACTCGCTGGCGCCGCGCGGCGAGCGGAGCGGCGTCGACCCCGGCGAACAGCGCTGGCCGCAGCGAGACGCGCTTCGAGGCGGGTGGAGCGCTCCCTCGCCGATGGCGCCGGTGAACGAGCGCGTGGTGCGCCGGAGCAACGCGCTCCTCGGCTACCCGTGGGGGCGCGAGTTCCGGTGTACCGAGGTCGTCCCGACCGGGACCGGGCTGCGGGGCGCTGCGACGGCGGGCCTCGTCGCCGGCGGTCTCGGGGCGTTCACGGCCGCCATGTCCGTCGGTCCGCTGCGCTCGGCGCTCCGACGGCACGTCTTCCCCGACCCCGGCGAGGGGCCGACGCGGGAGGAAGCGGAAGCCGGGAGCTTCCTGATCCGACTTCTCGGGCGCGGCACGGGCGCTGACGGTCCCTTCACCGTCGAGGCCGAGTTCGGCACCGACCGCGACCCGGGATACGGCGCGACCGCGCGGATGCTTGGCGAGTCGGCCGTTTCTCTGGCCCACGACGAGGTCAACTCTCCCTTCGACGGCGGCGTGTTGACACCGGCGTCGGGGATCGGCCTCCCGCTCGCGGAGCGACTGCGCGAGGTCGGGTTCACCGCGTCTGTCGGGGAGGCGTCTGACGACCGCTGATCCGCTGATCCGAGCGTCGGCTCGGAACCCCCGTCTGCCCCCACACCGCTGGGGACACAGAGTCGATGGGCCCGGGCCACCTCTCGGCGAGTAAGCCGGTCAGGCCGGCTGCGAGTCCAGCTTCTTGTAGTCGATGTAATCGGCGCCGCGGAGCTCCTCGAGCAGGTTGATTGCCGCGCGGGCGCCCTCGCCGACGGAGGTCGCGATCTGCTGGTGGCCGCCGGTGACGTCGCCCGCCGCGTACACCCGGTCGACCGGCGTCGACTGGTCGGGGTCGGTGACGATGTCGTCGCCGTCGACGGGGACGCCGAGCATCTCCGCGAGGTCGGTGCCACCGGCGGTACCCAACGCGACGAAGAGTCCGTCGACCGGAATCTCGTCTCCCGCCTTCGTCACGACGGCCTCGAGGACCTCTTCGCCCGTGAGCCGGTCGAGGTCGTCGGTGATGACAGGGATCCCGGCGTCGTCGACCCGCTCTTTGAGCTCCTCGCCGGCCTCGAACGACGACCCGTTGGTGAGGATTCGGACGTCGTCGGTGTAATCGAGCAGCATCAGCGCCTCCGTCGCGGCGTAGTTGTCGTTGCCGACGACCGCGACGGGACTGTCGCGGTAGAAGTACGCGTCGCACTCGACGCAGTAGGAGACGCCGTGGCCCTCGTACGCCTCGACGTCCGCGATGGCCGGCCGCTCGTAGTCCGCGCCCGTCGCGATGACGACGCCGTCGACGACGTACTCGTCGACCGTCGTCTCGACGCGGTACCGCTCGCCCTCCGGCTCGATCCGAACGACTTCCTCCTCGACGATCTCGGCCCCGTACTTCCGGGCGTGTTCCCGCCCCAGATCGACGAGCTCCGGACCGGTGACGCCCTCCGGGAACCCGTAGACGTTCTCCATGGTGTCCACGTCTCGGGTCGTCCCGCCCCCGTCGTCAAACACGAGCGTTCGCTTGTCCGCGCGGGCCGTGTAGATGGCCGCGTTCAGTCCCGTCGGTCCGCCGCCGATGATCGCGACACCAGACATCTGTATTGTAACAAACGCACTATACTACCTTATGCGTTGCGCCCGCTGGGCGTGCGAGAGTCGACCCGCATCGGTCCGCCGACGATGATTTCCGGCCCCGAAGCGCTCTCGACGACCGGTTCTGTACTCCTCGACGCCCCCTTCCAACTCGCCGACGATCGACGCGACCGGCACCAGCGCGGCCTCGTTGTGTAGGTTCCACACATTCCCGGCTGGGCGATGAAGGCGGGCCGTCGGGTCGCGGTCGGCTACTCTTCGTCGAGCGACAGCGCGTCCGTCGGACACTCCTCGACGCAGGCGGCGCACTGGAGGCAGTCGGCGTGATCGACGACGCCGTCGACCTCGCGGGTCGACCCCTCGAGACCGCCCGGCGAGAACACGTCGCCGTGGTCCGTGACCTCGCCCTCGGCGTACTGCCCCGGACGGATCTCCTGTCGGCAGACCGTCCCGCAGCGACCGCAGCTCACGCAGGCGTCCGCGTCGACCTCGACGCGCGGCGCCGAGTCGCGGCCGAGCGCCTCCGCGACGCGGTGGACGGCGTGCGAGAGCGTCCCGGCCGGGCAGATCTGACACCAGGCCCGCTGGTGATAGGCAACCCCGAGGCCGACCGCGACGAGCGTGCTGACGCCGAGCATCGTCAGGAAGGGCACGCCGAGCGACCCGCCCTGCCGCCACGCGGCGTGGAGTCCCGTCCCCAAGAGTCCGAACGCCGTCAGGGCCACGGCCGCGCGGGTCAGCGGATGCTTGAACCAGTCCGGTGTCCGTCTGCCACGGCTGAACAGGCGGACGTAGCCGTCGAGCATCCCGCTACGCGGACAGAGGTGATTACAGTAGAACCGGCCGCGGACGGCGCCGACGCCGACCGCCGCGGCGGCGCAGCCGACGACGCCGACCCCCGCGACGAGCGGGTACCAAAACGCGGCCGCGAGCAACCCGACGAAGGCGACGCCGAGGAAGCGCTGCCAGCGTCGCCGTCGTTCGATCGAGTCATCGTCAACCGGCCGCCGACGGATCGTGTCGAGCCCCCGCTTGTCGAACCACGACTCCCCGTCGCGTACCCGTCGGACCCTCTCGACGAGTCGCTTCGTTCGCTCACCGGCCGTCACCGACCGCACCCCGTCCACGAGTTCGCTCGCTCGGTCTCGCAGGCTCATCTTCGACGCGGACGATCTTATCCGGCGCGTCAGAGTTAGTAGTTTGGAAAGAACACAATTCTACACAAGACTACCGTGCCGTGCCGCTCATCCGTCGCGACTCCGGCCCGTCGCGAGGTTCGGCGGTCACCTCGTCCGAGGAGGGATCGGGCCCGCCCGGCGGACCGGCTGGTGGCGCTCGGCGAGGCGCCGGAAGTTCTCGAATATCTGCTTGCTCGCCCGCGCCGCCTCGACGGATTCGTCGGTGATCCCGTCCAGCACGGAGCGCTTCCGATCGTCCGGAAGGTCCTTCCCCTCTGTCACCCAGACCGCCGTCTCGCGGTCGTACTCCGGGTGGAACTGTATCCCGTAGCTACTGCCGATGCGGAAGGCTTGGACGCCGTGGCCGTTGCGTGCGAGGGTCGCCGCGCCCGGGGGAAGTTCGGCGACGCGGTCGGAGTGCGTCTCGAAGCTGACGAACCGCTCCGGGAGCCCCTCGAACAGCGGGTCGTCGCCGAGGCGCACGACCCGCTCGTACCCGAGTTCGTACTCCGCCATGTCGACGACGCGCCCGCCCAGCGCCTGCGCGAGGAACTGGTGTCCCCAGCAGATGCCCAGCGTCGGGACGTCCGCCCGATGGACCCGACGGATCCACTCCGTCAGCTCGTGGATCCAGTCGCGGTCGTCGTACGCCGAGGTCTGCGACCCGCTGATGACGACGCCGTCGAACCGCCATTCGGACGCCGACACCGACGGCGGGAACTCGCCCTCGCTCGCCTTGTACACGACGACCTCCCCGTCGAGCTCCCGACGGAGGTTCGACTCCGCGGGCGTCTCCCCCACCGACGCATCGATCACTGCGAACGTTACGCTCATGTGTCTACCGAGGCGCACTACGGCCAAATTACTTTGTGTGTAATGTACTATACACACACTATCGATGTCGATCAGACGAGAGCCGGTTGCGCCCGTTCGGTGTGGAACCGCGGCGGCGAGGCGCCCGCCCGTTCAGACGATCTCCGCGATCGCTTCGCGGAGGGACAGTCCCTCACCGACGACGTCGCGCCGGTAATGCATGTAGACCGCGCCGAGTGGGGGCTGGATGACGTACGCCAGCGCGATCGGTAACACCGCCCCGGAGGGCACCGCGTCCCCGGCGACGACGATCGCCAGCGCGATCGACAGGTTTCGCATGCTGGTCGCGTACACGAGCGCGACGCCCCGTCGCGGGTCGAGCAGCGTCCGTCCGGCGGCCGCGGCGACGCCGAGGACCGCCGCGTAAAACACCACCAGCGGGACGACCGTCACCGCCGACGCGACGGGGTCCGCGAGGATCTGCCCGGACCGCATCGTCATCGCGACGAACACGATCAGCATCACGCCGAGCGACGACAGTCCGCCGAACAGCGGCTTCAGGCGCTTGAAACCAGCTGTGGAATACCGGCGGAGCAACAGCCATCGAGTGGCCGTCCCGGCGGCCATCGGGACGATCACCACCTGCGCGAGCTGTCGGTACAGCGCCGGGGGGTCGAACCCGATGTCGGCCGGCACGAGCACGGAGAGGTACGCCGGGAGGATCACGATCGCCGCCAAGAGGTTGACCGCCATCGCGACCAGCGCCGCCTCGAGGTCGCCGTCGGCGAGGCCCGTCCACGCGGCGGTCATCCCGGAAGTCGGGATGAGCGCGATGAAGTACAGACCGACGGCGTACTCGACGGATCCGCCGAAGAAGCCCCGCGAGAGGGCGACCGCGAACAGCGGCGCTGCGCCGAAGTTGATCAGCAGGCTCAACCCCACTGGACCGGCGTGGTCGCGGACGTTGATCACTTCCCGAAGGTCGATGTTGATCATCATCGGGTAGATCATCAGGAACAGGATCGGGACGACCGCGGCTCGCAGGAGCGCTTTCGTCCCCGAGCCCGCGACCTGGCCGAAGGCCAGCCCGGCGACCAGCGAGGCGACGACGACGTAGATGAGGTTCTCCTTGATTCCGGTGAGGAACGGCCGTATCATCTGAGGGACGTGTGCGGTTCGCGATGCGGGCGGTTGCCGTGGCGATACGCGCTCTTCCGTCGGGCGGGCGTTCGGTCAGTCATCTCTCGGGCATCCGGTCAGCCGGCCCTCGACGCCTCCGACCGGCTTCGGGACTCGATACACAGTAACGTGCGACACGACCAAAAATGTGTGGTTAGAACAATTCTACTGTCGCTCGTTCGGGCCGCCGTCCGTCGTGATTGTATCCGCACAAACGCGTACTGTGGGCTGAATCAGCTGGCAGTCGCAAATGTGGAGAGTCGAATTTCGAGAACGCACCCCGACGCGAAGATGTTCGATATGTCCAATAACATGCCGCCGATCTGCCAGTTAAAACCGAACGAAGAGGTAGTTCTGCCCTGTGGGAGTCTCGACAGCGCGGGGCTCAGATCGAAGAGAAGATCGTGGGTCGGCGGACCGCGCGCCGCTCGCGCGGTTACATGTAGCCGAGGTCGCGCAGGCGCTCCATCAGGTCCTCCTTGTCCTGGGCGCGGCCGGCGCGCTCGGTCGTGTCCTCGAGGTTCTGGAGCCACGCGGGCTCCTCGGTCGTCTTCTCCGTACTGACTTCGCTGCCGAGCGAGCGGAACCCGGCGAAGTACTTCGGCGAGATCGGCACGTCCTCTCGGGTGACCCCCTCGGGCAGGTCGTCGTCGGCCTGCGGGATGTACCCCTCGTCGGGGAACGCCTCGACGGTGTCCGGCACGACGAAGTTCCAGAAGGCGTCCCACACGTCGGCCTCCGCGAACTGGAGGATGGGCTGGATGCGGTCGTGCGGCGGGAACAGATCGGGGTCGTGGCGCGGCGAGAAGAACGTCTCGTCGGCGCGCGCCTCCTGCTCGTCCCAGCGGACGCCGGAGATGACGCCGTCGATGTCGTACTCCTCGAGGGCGTCGTTGAGCGCGACCGTCTTCAGCAGGTGGTTCCCGACGTAGGTGTCCAAGAGGAACGGGAACGAGTCCTCCTCGAACTCCAGGATCTCCCGGATGTGGTGCTGGTTGTGCTCCGAGAGCGCGTCGACGGGGATGTCGTCGCCCGGTTCGAGGCCGTGTTCCTCGACGTAGTCGCCGACGTCCTCGTTGCGGGCGTACACGAGGTCGATGTCCCACTCGTCGGCCCAGTGCTCGACGAAGTCGGTGATGTCGTCGAAGTGCTGGAAGTGGTCGATGAAGACGGCGGTCGGCTTCTCGTAGCCGTACTCCTCGGCGACCTGATTGATGAAGTACAGCGTCAGCGTGGAGTCTTTCCCGCCCGTCCACATCACCGCGGGGTTGTCGTACTGTTCGAGCCCGCGGCGAGTGACCTCGACCGCCTTCTCGATTTTGTGCTGGATCGACGGGTAGTCGTCGGGGGTCTCCCCCTCGCCGTCGGCGTAATCGACGTCGACGCTCGCCGGGAAGTCGTCGCTCATACGCCGTAGCTGTCGCCGCCGAGACGAATAGGCTTTCTGAATCGCGGTCGCCCGGAGGGGGTGCCGACCGGAGACCGCTCTCCACCGCCGTTTCGCGGAACACAAGGGATATGCCGGCCGCCCCGGAATCACCGGACATGGGTCTGTTCGACCGGCTCCGCGGCGACGACGACGAGCGCGTCGTCTTCCTCGGGATCGACGGCGTACCGCTCGACCTCGTCGAGGACCACCCCGAGGTCTTCGAGAACCTGACCGAGATCGCCGAGACCGGCTCCGGGGGCCGCCTCGAGAGCATTGTGCCGCCAGAGTCGAGCGCGTGCTGGCCGAGCCTCACGACCGGCGTGAACCCCGGCGCCACGGGCGTGTACGGCTTTCAGGACCGCGAGCGCGACTCCTACGAGACGTACGTCCCGCTCGGGCGCCACGTGGAGGCGACGCGCCTGTGGGACCGCGTCACCGACGCCGGCCGCGACGCGACCGTGCTTAACGTCCCCGTCACGTTCCCGCCGTCGACGCGGATCCAGCGGATGGTCTCCGGCTTCCTCTCGCCCGACCTGGAGTCGGCGTCGAGCGACGAGTCGGTCCGGGAGACGCTCGACGGCTTCGACTACAAGATCGACGTCAACGCCAAGCTCGGCCACGACGACGACAAGACCGAGTTCATCGAGAACGCGAACGCGACGCTCGACGCCCGCTACGAGGCGTTCGACCACTACCTCGCACAGGACGACTGGGACCTCTTCTTCGGCGTCTTCATGAGCACCGACCGAGTGAACCACTTCCTCTTCGGCGACTACGCGACCGACGGCGAGTACGCCGACGAGTTCCTCGAGTTCTACCGACGGCTCGACGGGTACATCGGCGAGATCCGCGACTCGCTCGACGACGACACCACGCTGATCGTCGCCTCCGACCACGGGTTCACCGAGCTGAACTGGGAGGTGAACTTCAACCAGTTCCTCGCCGACGAGGGGTGGCTCTCCTACGCGGACGACGACCACGACTCGCTGACCGACATCGACGGCGACACGCGCGCGTACTCGCTCATCCCCGGCCGCTTCTACCTCAACCTCGAGGGCCGCGAACCGGAGGGCGTCGTCCCCGAATCCGAGTACGAGGCGACGCGCGAGGAGCTCATCGACGACCTCGAATCGCTCACCGGCCCCGACGGCCGGCGGGTGTGCAAGCGGATCGTGAAAGGCGAGACCGTCTTCGACGGCGACCACGACGACATCGCCCCCGACCTCGTCGTCATCCCCGCGGACGGGTTCGACCTCAAGTCCGGGTTCGGCGGGAAAGAGGCCGTCTTCACCGAGGGCCCCCGCAACGGGATGCACAAGTTCGAGAACTCGCTTTTGTACTCGACCGATCCCGACCTCGACCTCGCCGACGCGAATCTCTTCGACGTGACGCCGACGGTCCTCGACCTGCTGGACGTCGACGTCGACGCCGAGTTCGACGGCGAGAGCCTGCTGGGCTGAGGGCGCCGAGGTCGGCCCGCTCGACCGATCTCGTCGCTACCCGAGCGGCGACCACCGCTCGCCCGGCGTCGCGCGGAACCCGTACGCCGTGTCGCCGTCGAGGGCGACCAGCCGCCCGCCGAACGCGAACACCTCCTCCGGCTCGACCCCGTCCGGAAACGGCGCCTCCCACTCCACCGATCCGTCGGCGCCGACTGCGACCATCCGCGCGTCCGTCTCACCGTTGAAGCCGCCTCCGTTCTCCGTGAGGTACGCGCCGGTCGCGTCGGCGGCGAGGTGGTCCGGGGGGAGGTTCGACCGCTCGAACGCGACCTCGCCCGCGGTGAAGTCGACCGCGGTCAGCGTCTGCCCCCGCGAGTAGTAGAGCCGGCCCGCTCCGGACGGGACCGCGGTCGGGCGGGCGCTCGGAGCGCGCGCGTCGAGCGCGAACCGACTGTCGAGGGTCCGGTCGTACCCGGTGAACGACGCGTCCGGAGCCCCGACCGCGACGGTCCCGTCGACGGCGACCAGCCACTCGTGGGTGCCGGCGACCGCGCGCTCGGCGATCCGACCACCGCCTCGATCGTATCCGACGATCGCCGCCCGGTCGCCACCGACAGCCGCGTCTTCGGGAGCGAGCGCCCACACGGTCTCGCCGTCGACCGCGACGCGCGACATCGGGTCGGCGACCGCCCCGACGCTCTCGCCGGTCCACAGGTCCGGGACCGCGAACGACGGATCGCCCGTCTCTGCGTCGACGACCGCGATCCCGCTCGGTCCGACCGCGAGCGCGAGCGCGTCGCCCGCACGGACGCCTCGCAGGGTCGGGCCGGGCCCGTGCCCCCCGTCGGCCGTTTCGCCGTCTTCGGACCCGTCCGTCCCGTCGCCGCCGGGTTCGGCCGCGAGGAGCGACCCGGCGTCGACCCGCCAACGGACCGGGTCGTCGGTCGATCTCCCCGTCGTCTCGCCGCCTCCGGACGGGTCGGTCGCCGCCAGGGTTCCCCCGTCTGAGAGGTCGACCGCCGTCACTCGACCCCGTTCAACCGGGAGGAACGCGGCGTCGTCCGCGACCGCAGGTTCGCCGACGACCTGTCGCTCCGTCTCGCCGACGCTCCGGACGGTCCCGTCCGGGGTGAGGACGGAGACCGCCGCGTTCGAGACGTCGCGCCAGACCTCCGCCTCGAAGTCGTAGCTGCGCCCGGACCGGTTCTCGACGGTGACCAGTCGGTCAGCCGTCGCGCGGTGCCAGACGTCGCCGCCGAACGCCAGCCCGCCGGCCCGGAGCGTGGCCTCCCACGCGAGGTCGCCCCCGCCGGGGACGTAGCCGCAGCCGGCGGTCACCGCCGCGAGCGCGGTCGCCGCGCCCGCGAGGAACCGGCGTCGAGCGGCGGCCGGCCGTCCGCGCCGTCCGTCGTCACCCGTCACGCCTCCTCACCCGCAAGCCGGCGGAGCCGGGCGATCCGCTCTCCGGTCGGGGGATGCGTCTCCGGGAACACGTCCGTGCTGACGAGCTCCTCGTCGCCGAACGCGCGGGCTTCGAGGGGAGCGAGGTACAGCGCCTCGGCGCCGCCGTCGAGTTCGCGGAGGTCCCGGTCGGGCACCTCGGGCATCGCCTCGTCGACGGTCCGGAGCGCGCTCGCCAGCGCGGCGGGCGAGCCGGTGATCTCCGCCGCGCCGCGGTCGGCGGCGTACTCGCGGTACCGCGAGAGGACGCGGTGGATCAGCACGCTCCCGAACCAGAACATCGCGGAGACGGTGAGCGTGAGGAGCGCGCTGACGGTGATCACCACGAGGCCGACGGCGAGCGCCCGGCCGTCGCGGTCGCCCCCGCCTCCCCCGCCGAACCGGAGGAGGTTGTACAGGCCGTAGAGGACGTAGAACGCGGCGATCGCGACGTAGTAGGTGACCGTCGGGAGCACCCACGCCACCGTCATCAGGCTCGCGTCGCGGTTCGCGAGGTGCGACAGCTCGTGGGCGAGGACGGCGTCCAGTTCGGCGTCGTCGAGCCGGTCGAGGAGCCCGGACGTGACGACGACGGTCCCGTCGTTCGGCGTCCCGACCGCGAACGCGTTCGGCAAGTCGGTGTGCTTGACCGCCACGTCCGGCGCGGGCAGGTCGGCCTGCGCGGCCAGCCGCGTCACCGCGGCGTGGAGCTCTGGGTACTCGTCGGGTGAGACGCGCCGCGCGCCGACCGACCGCAGCACGGTCCGGGGGCCGTACCGGTACTGAGCGGCCAGCCCGCCGAGGACGACGACCGCGAGGAGGACGGGGTCGACGTACACCTCGCCGGTGTACGGGCGCTCGTTCGCCCACTCCAACAGGGGCAGGCCGACCGCGTTGATCAGGAAGACGAACGCGTACACGAACGCGAACGGGAGCGCGATCACCAGCGCGGTCGCGACGACCATCCGGACGCGGAGCCCCCGGTCGGAGCCGTGCGCGCCGGGGCCGTCCGCCGAGGCCGGTCGCTCCGCGCCGCCGACGAAGGGGATGGAGGGCGACATCGATCGACCGGTTCGACGCCGAGAATTAAATGCTCTCGGTCGGCCGCGAGCACCGCAGACAGAGGATCCCGGTCCCGGCCCAGTTCACGTGGTTCGACCCGCAGTGCGGACACTGGTGGCCGTCGTTGTTGTACTCCGTCGTCCCCCGCGGCGCGGCGAAGTGGGCGTCGTCGACCGCGCGCTCGACCAGCCCGGGAAACCGTCGCTTCTTGAATCGGGCGCGGTGGGCGAGGAACTCGCCGGCCCGGCTCGGGTCGCTCCCGTGGAGGTCCTCCCACTTGATCGCGATCTCGCCGTCCGCCTGCCCCCGCGCGACCTGCTTGATCGTCGCGGCCGCGGCCCCGAAGAGGGGGGTCGTCGCGAGCGCCTGCGGGGAGTCGATCTCCTCGCCCGCGGCGGCGTACCGCTCCGCGGCGTCGTCGTACGCTCCGTCGGCGCCGCCGAGCCCGCCCGCGACTCGGAAGTCGGCCACGAACTCGCCGAGGCAGGCGGCCTGTCCCGGTGTCGAGAGGACTGACTCGAAGTCGCGGGCGGCGGCGATCCCCTCCGCCGCGCGTCGGCCCGCGCGCTCGTCGACGCCGGCGACCCGGTAAGCGACCGTCGCGGCGAGCAGCTGCTGAAGCCCCTGTCCGACCCACCCCTTCTCGTCCGGTTCGAACGGGTCGAGTTCGGGGCGCGGGTCGGCGAGCACGCGTCGCCCGCCGCGGGTGTAGCGGTCCCCGGCGCGCTCGTACTCCCGGGTCGCCAGCGCGTCGACCGCCGCGTCGTGGTGGCCGCCGTCGTCGGTGTTCACACGGTCCGTACGGCGGGCGGCGAGTTACGCTTGACGCCCCGCCGCGGGCGTCCGGTCCGAGCAGGCGCGGTAGAACGCCACGGAGTAGGTCACCCACAGCGCGCCGAGGACGCCGGTGCCCGCGATCACCCCGATCCCGACGCCGAGGGCCCCGAGCGTGCCGACCTCGACGGTCGGTACCCACGCCGGGACGGTTTCGATCCCCGGCGGCGGTGCGAGCGACAGCGACGCGGCGGCGACGAGGAGGCCGAACACCGCGCCGCCGGCGGCCAGGAGGACCGTGTAGAGGAACGCGGCTCCGAGGTTCGACCGCACGACGCGGACGCTGCGGCGGAACCCGGCGACGAGTTCGGCGCCGTCGACGACGATCGCGTGGGCGTAAAACTGGAGGAAGAAGGTGACGAGCAGGTACGCGGCGCACAGGCCGACGACGATGATCGCCAGCACCGCGAGGAGCGTGACGTCCTCGGCGGGGACGACGAGGAACCCGGCGGGCTCGCTCGCGACGCTGCCGGCGATCCCGAGGAGGGCGCCGAAGAACGCGAGGAAGCCGAACGCAAGGCTCACCCCGAGCAGCGCGAGGTACGCGACCAGCAGCGGGAGATAGTGTTCCTTCCCCCCCGCGACGAGCGTCGCGAGGCGCGTCGTCCCGTCGAGCGCTTCGTCCGCCATCGCGAGCAGGCCGCCTTGGAAGAGGGGAGCGACGAGGATCAGGGCTCCGAACGTCAGCGCGGACACCGCCGCGGACAGCTCCGGGTTCGCCGTCGGCCCCACGATCAGGTCTGGGAGCTGTGCGAGCGCGAACAGCGCCGACACGGCGATGAGGACGGGGTTTCTCGCGACGCTACCGACGGCCGGACGGATCGAGCGGAGGGCTGGCATGAGCGGTGGTTCTCGCGGTGGGATGTAAAAGCCTCCCGGCGTCCGCGAGGTCCCGACCATACTTACTCGCGGGCGTCGAAGCGCTCCCATGGAGGAACCGGACGGCGCTTCCCGCCCGGCGGCGGAACCGACGCCGCCGCCCGCCTCGCGGTCGGAATCCCCGTCGATCAGCGGCCGCGTCGAGTGGCTCCTCGTCGTCGCGCTGCTCGCGGTCCCGATGGCGGTCGTTCCGGGCGGCGACGACGCCCCGACGCTGGTGAGCCTGTGGGGGTTCGTGACGCTCGGCGGCGACGGGAGCGGGCTCGGCGGCTACCCCGTGTGGGCGTACTTCCTCGACCAGCCGCGGCCGTTCGCGACGCTCCCCCCGTCGATCCGGGCGTGGCCGCTCGCGCTCGGCTTCCACCTGCTCGCGGCCGGCAGCGCCACGAGCGGCGTCGCGCTCGGCCGCGAGGACCGCCGGGTCACGGGCGGCCTCCTCGTCCTCGCGGCGGCCGCGACGCTGTGGGTGGCCGCGGGGCTGGGCGTTCGGTTCGGCGTCGGCGCGACCGCCGGCTGGTTTGCCGTTCTCCCCGCAAGCGCGCTCGTGACGCTCGTCCTCGCGGTCGCGGCGTACGGACGGGACCTCCGCGGGATCGCGGTCCGGTAGCCCCTCGTGCGGCCGGTAGCCGCACACGCGGCCGGCCGGGCCGCGACCCGGCCGGCCGCATTTATGTCCCCGGCCCCGGAATCCGCGTCCATGACAACGCTGTCGGGGCTCTTGACTATCACCACCGTCGCGGGGCTCGCGACGGGACTGGGGGCGCTGCCGGTGTTCTTCCGCTCCCGCGTCACCCACCGCGTCTACGACGCGGCGCTCGGGCTCGCCGCGGGGCTGATGGTCGCCGCCAGCGTCTTCGGCCTGATCATCCCCGGACTGGAGGCGGGGACGCTCACGGCGGTGATGACCGGCGTGTTCCTCGGCGGCGTCGCGCTGCTCGGCGGGAACTACGCGATCCCGCACCTCCACGCGCAGTACCGCGAGTGGCTCCCCGAGGGCGGCGCCACCGGCGACGACGTCGAGTCGATGCCGACGAGCGACGAGGGGCTCGGGATGACCGCGGACGACCCGTCGCTCGGGAGCGGCGCCGACTCGGCCGGGGACGCCGGTCACGCGGCGTCGGAGTTCACCTCGGACGCAGACGCCGCGGCGACCGCCGAAGCCGACGCCGCCCGCGAGGTGACCCTCCGGAAGGCGCTGCTCATCGGCGGCGCGATCACCCTCCACAACGCCCCGGAGGGGCTGGCCATCGGGGTCGCGTTCGCCTCCGGGCTGGAGGAGGTCGCGCTGCTGCTCGCGGTCGTCATCGGGCTCCAGAACGTGCCCGACGGGTTCGCCTTCGCCGTCCCGATGGCCGACACCGGGATGCCGAACGCTCGCGTCCTCTGGTACACGACCCTCTCGGGGGTGGTCCCGCAGGTCGTCGCGTCTCTCTTCGGCTTCCTGCTCGTCTCGGTCGCCGCGGGGCTGTTCCCGATCTCGTCCGGGTTCGCGGCGGGGGCCATGCTCGCGGTGGTCTTCCGGGAGCTGATCCCCTCATCGCACGGGCACGGCCACGCCGACGCCGCGACCGGCGCGTTCCTCGTCGGGTTCGTGCTGCTCGTCGTCGTCGACGCGGTCGTCGTGGTGTGAGCCGCGCGCCCCCGCGACACCTCTTCAACGAGGCGCGCGGTGCCTCCGGACGTACCCGCGACCGTTTCGACGGCCGACGCCGACGAGACCTGCGCGTACTGCGGCTCGCGGATCTCCGATCACGACCCGATCCCCGTGCGCGGCCGCGACGACGGCTGCGGCTCGCCGACGTGCTTCTGTAACTACGCGTGCCTCTCGGCGCACGCCGACGAGCAGGACCTCAGCGCGGGGAACGCCTGCGAGTGGTCGCCGGGGGAGTAGAACGGCGGGGCTGCGAGTGGTCGCCCGTTACTCGTTCTCCGGGCTGCTCGGGTGGTACTCGGTGTCGTACTGTCCCGGGTTCCCGTCGACGCGGTCGGGGTTGATCCGGCCGGCGAGCAGCATGAAGTCGAGGACGGTGCAGTACAGCATCGCCTCGACGACGGGGACCGCCCGCGGCGGGAGGACGGGGTCGTGGCGGCCGACGACCTGGATCTCCTTCTCCTCGCCCGTCTCCCAGTCGGCGGAGCGCTGCTTCTTCGGGATCGAGGTGGGCGCGTGCCACGTCGCCTCGCCGTAGATCGGTTCGCCCGTGGTGATTCCGCCCTGAAGGCCGCCGTGGTCGTTCCCCTCGGGGACGGGGTCGCCCTCCTCGCTCTCGACGTGGTCGAACGACTCGCCGTCGTCGAACGTCCAGTCCTCGTTGCGCTCGCTGCCAGTCACGTCGACGGCGTCTTTTCCCAGCCCGAACTCGACGCCCGTCGTCGCCGGGATGGAGAACATCGCCTGTCCGAGCCGGCTCGGGAAGCCGTCGAAGCGCGGCGCGCCGAGCCCGCGCGGGACGCCGCGACACTCGAAGTAGATGGAGCCGCCGATGGAGTCGCCCTTCTCCTGGTACTCCTCGATCAGCTCCTGCATCTCGGCGGCCGCGTCCGGGTCGGCGCAGCGCACGTCGTTCTCCTCGCTGTTCGCGAGGAGCTGCTCGAAGCTCACCGGGTCGGCCTCGACGTCGCCGATCCGGTTGACGTGCGCTTTGATCTCCACGTCGTGGTCGGAGGCGTCGAGGACCTGTTCGGCGACCGCGCCGGCCGCGACCCAGTTCACCGTCTCGCGCGCGGAGGAGCGCCCGCCGCCGCCCCAGTTGCGCGTGCCGAACTTCGCCGAGTAGGTGTAGTCGCCGTGCGAGGGGCGCGGCGCCGTGACGTACGGCTCGTACTTCCCCGAGCGCGCGTCCTTGTTCTGGATCACCATGCCGATCGGCGTGCCGGTGGTGTAGCCGTCCTGGACGCCGGAGTTGACGACGACCTCGTCGGGCTCGCCCCGCGAGGTGGTGATCATCGACTGGCCCGGCTTACGCCGGTCGAGCTGCGCCTGAATGGCCTCCTCGTCGAGCTCGACGCCCGCGGGCACGCCGGAGACGGTGACGCCCATCGCGTCGCCGTGGCTCTCGCCGTAGGTCGTCAGCTGGAAGAGTCGGCCGAACCGGTTCCCGTTCATACCTTCACGTGTGGCCGGGGGCATATAGGGGTTGCAATCCGCGCAACGGAGCGGTCGGGGTTCGTCGGGAGCGGTCGGGGGTCGTCGGGAGCGGTCGCGGTCGGTTGAGGGCGGATGGCGGCGGTCGGTTGGGGGCGGACGGCGGCGGTCGGGTGGCGTCGGACGACGTAACGCGGCGCCCCGCCGCGCGACCGATGGGGGTATGTAACGGGAACGCGTTGGTGAGGGCGTGCGCGAACGTCTCACTTCGGACCTCGGCGTGTACGCCATCTCGGGGCTGTTCTCGCTCGTCGTCTTCGCGTTCGCCCTCTGGCTCCTCTCGCGGACGCTCCCCGGCGGGCTCGCGAGCCGACAGCTCGGGGGACTGATCGTCGGCTACCTGCTGTTCGTCGGCGTGTACACGACCGCGTGGTTCATTTACACCGGGATCGACAGCCGCGAAGAGGTGTGAACGATCCGTCCTCCCGCAGAGAGCGACGCTGACGGCCGGCGATGGCACAACGGGAGCGGCCGACACGCGGAGACTACAACGAGGCTTTGATTCATCGACCGTTTTTATACGCAGTGCCGGTATGCTCGGGTATGGTACGGCCCTCCCGTCGCCGCTTCCTCGGAGGAAGCGCCCTGACGCTCGCAGCGCTAACAGGTGTTCTCGCCCCCGAAACGGACCCGCGTATCGCTGATCGGCCGCGAGATCTTGCCGTCGATATCTCGGGCTCGTTCGCCGACGCATTCCTCCCCGTTCCGGTGGGAGAGGCCCTTTCAACGACGTACGCGATGGTCCTCGCGGAGCGCGTCGACGCCGACACGGAAGAGGACCTGAGCTATCGCGCTCGGTCTGTGGCCGAGCGGCTCGACATCGAGGTCGACGAGTTGGCTGCGACCGTCGCAATCACCCCGTCCGAGCGTGGGACCCAACTGGTGACGGCAGCTGGCGGGTTCGATCGCCTCGACCGCGGCGAGACGATCGCGGTCGGCGAGGGGGACGCCGCGTCGAACGACGACCTCCCCGACGACGTCGAGACGACGGACGATCTCCCTGCGGGCTGGCGACTCTCCGAGACAGATGAGGCCGCGTTGACCACCGGTGAGGGCGTGGCGGCCGCCGCGACCGGCGGTGGGTATTCGCCGCGTCCTCGCGGTCGCTCCGGTTCGTCGGGAGCCGACAGCAGTGAGCGCCGAATCGAGGCCGCTCGCGCTGCCGGCCGCGCAGCCGTCGACGAGGTCGACCGCTTCGCGGAATCCTCCCTGGGGACGGCTGCCCTCCCCCGGCTCGGTGGATTCGAAACAGTGCTTCTGGCTCCCGACGCGGCCGGCGGTCCGTTTCCGCTGTCGGTTCCCGACGACGTGGACGCGTTCGCCGCCGGCTTCGAGACCGACCCAAACGATCTCAGGGACATCGACGGAACGGCGGAGAACGCATACGTAATCCGTCCGGCTGCGGATAACGACGAGCTCGCCGACGAGACCGTCAGGCGACTCGTCCGGACTATCGATCCCGCCGACCCCGTCGAGATGGACATCACGCGTACCGAGGGCGTCGTGCTCGTCGACGCCGTCGTCGAGGCTCCGCCAGAGATCGATCGTGAGGCGTCGCTGGACGCCCACGTCCGCTCGCAGTTTGACCGCGCCGCCGGCACCGTGACGTTCGAGCACGTCGAAGGCGAGGCGGTGCCGGCCGACGAGCTGGAGGTGTGGCACGACGGCGAGGAGGTCAGCGACGCGGTCCTCGACGGCGAGGAATTCGCGGCGGGTGACGAGATCACCGTCGAGACCGGACTGATCGCGACCGTCATGCTGCGGTGGTTCGACCCGGACGAGAACGTCTACGACACGTACGCTCGCGAACAGGTCGACCGCGAGGCGTTTTCCGTCGAGTACGACATGAGCGCCGAGACGTTGGAACTCACCTACGAGGCCGAGCGCGCTGCCGACGCGAGCAGCCTTCGGCTGGTCCACCGCGGCGAGGATGGCGTCCGAACAGTCGGCGAGGAGTTCACCGACGGAACGCTCGAACCCGACGACACGGTCAGGGTCACGGACGTGTCGATCGGCGACAGCGTACAGCTGGAGTTCGACGTTGCGCAACCGATGGGCGGCGCCTCGCTCGTCTATTACCGTGCCCGCCCCCCGCGCGTTTGGATCCACTCGCACGCCGAGGAGGGGACCACGGTCAGGTACGACGGCGAGGAGTCCCGTCCCGCTGACGCGTTCGTGACCCTCGTCGACGGCGAGCCAACCGACAAACAGTTCGCCGACGAGTACGACACGCTCTCAGGCGACGAGGACCTGGTTCTCGGTGAACTTCCGCTGGGGAGTACGGTCGCGGTCGAGTGGCGCGAGCCGGACGAGCCGGTCGTCATCGCCGAACACGAGGTCGTTCCGAACACGCGTGCGTCGATCGAGTACGATCCAGACGCCGGCGAGATTACGGTCCAGCACCGAGGCGGCCGGACCCTTCCCGCGTCTGAGTTGGAGCTCCAGGTCGGTCGCACCCCGGCCGACGTCCAGCCGGCGGACAAGCTCGACGAGTTCGGTCCGGACGACTCGTTCACTGTCCAAGTACCGCCGCTCTCTCGGGTCCGACTCGTGTGGACCGGCGGCGACCGCGAACACCACATCGGCGGTACGACCACGGCACGCGACGCGGTCGCGGCGACCTACGATGCCGACGCCGAGGCGATGACGATCGAGTACGTCGGCGAACAGCCCGCCGATCCCGAGCGACTGCGCGTGTCGGTGAACGGCGTCGGTGAGTTCCGAGGCCGAGAAGCGGATCAGGAGTCGGCGTTCGCTGCCGAGCACGACGAACTAAGCACGGGGGACACGGTCACGGTCGACGACGTGGGGCTCGACGACACCGTGGTCGTCAGCGTTCACACCGAGTTCGAGAACGGGTCGGCGACCAGCTCCGTCGGTCACTTCTCGGCGGCACCCCGCCGCGGATTCGCCGTTGATGACGGTGGCCCGGGTAGCGACGGATCGGGGACGACGCTCCGTTACGTCGGCGAGGTCCGCCGCGACGCCGACGCTTTCCGGGTGCTGATCGACGGTGAGCCCGCCGACGACCAGCCCACTGACGAGACGGACCGACTGACCGGTGGGGAGACGCTGTCGCTCGGTGAGCTGTCCAGCGGCACAACGATCACCGTCGAGTGGACCGCCGGCGACGAGACCCGAACCGTGACCGAACACGTGATTCCCCCGGAGGCGACGTTCGAGGTCGCGTACGAATCGGCTGACGACGGCGAGGGAGGCGTCGTGACGTTTACCCACGCCGGCGGTGACGCACTCGACGCTGACCGCCTCGACGTGGTCGTCGAGCCCGCGACCGACGGACTGCGCTCCTGGGACGCCGACGCTGACGAGGTGACCGCCGGTGACGAGACGAGCGTCACGGTCGACTCGGAGCCAGGGATGGCCGTCGTCGTCTTCAACGAGAGCGAAGTTCTCCACCGCGAACCGCTTCACCAGAACAGGTAGGGCGGTGTTGTAACTCGGCGCGACTCCGAGGGAGGAGGAAGAACCGGTCCGCAGACTCTCGGGGTACTCGCCCCAGGCCTCGTACGTTTCGACCCGCTCGCCTTTCGACACCCTCTCGTCGGTCCCCGGGTCGAAGAACTGGAGTTCGCCTTCCTCCGGCATCGACGTCATCGACCTGCGGGATCCGCCTGCCGAACCGTTTTCACGCCGCCCCGCGACGGGCCCGTATGACACGGGACACGATCGAGTTCGACGTCGACGACCGCGGCGTCGCGACGATCACCGTCGACCGACCGGAACAGCTCAACGCGCTCACCGCCGAGACGCTCGAAGCGATCGAGGACGCGCTCGACGAGGCCGCCGACCGCGACGCGCGCGTCCTCGTGATCGCCGGCGCGGGCGACGAGGCGTTCGTCGCGGGCGCGGACATCTCGCACATGGTCGACCTCTCGACGCCCGAGGCGCAGGCGTACGCGGAACTCGGCCACCGCGTCGCGGACGCGATCGAGACGTTCCCCGCGCCGACGGTCGCCGCGGTCGACGGCTACGCCTTCGGCGGGGGCTGCGAGCTCGCCTTGGCCTGTGACATGCGGGTCGCCGCCGAGAGCGCGGTCCTCGGACAGACGGAGATCGACCTCGGGATCATCCCGGGCTGGGGCGGTACCCAGCGGCTCCCGGCGCTCGTCGGCGACGAGGTCGCGCGCCGGCTGATCTTCCTCGGCGAGCGGATCGACGCCGAGGAGGCGGCCGAGGTCGGGTTCGTCGGCGAGGTCGTCGCCGACGCCGAGTTCGACGACCGGATCGACGAGCTGGCCGGCGAGCTGGCCGCGAAGCCCGCGACCGCGCTGCGCGCCGCGAAGGAGGCGCTCAACGCGGCCGGCGAGGGGTCGGCGGCGACCGGGCTCGCCTTGGAGCGCCGGGCGTGGGCCGGCCTGTTCGGCACGCACGACCAGCGCGAGGGGATGGAGGCGTTCTTAGCGAAGCGCGAACCGGAGTTCGAGTAGCCGACATCCGACCGAATCGGAGCTGTTGTGCGGTGGCGCGTGCCTGCGAGCGGCCGCCATCGGCGGCCGCGAAGCCAGCACGCGCGAGGGGGTCGGCCGGTCGGAGCGAAGCGGAGACCGGCCGACGAGGCTGGGGAGGTGAGAGGTGCGGTCGCTGTGCGGGGGCGGGACTCAAAGGGGCAGCCGCGAGGACGCCGCAGACGACGTAAGCACCGCAGGGAGCGAACGAAGTGAGCGACCGAGGAGCGCAACGAGTGTGCGGCGTCCTCGCGGCTGGGGCTTTGGCGGTGTTCTTTGCCGATCTACCAGCAACCATTTATAACCGAGCGGCTGGGGCTTTGGCGGTGTTCTTTGCCGATCTACCAGCAACCATTTATAACCGAGCGGCTGGGGCTTTGGCGGTGTTCTTTGTGGATCCACCAGCACCATTCATAACCGAGCGGCTGGGGCTTTGGCGGTGGTTGCGGTCGACTCGCAGTCAACTGTTTATAACTAAGCAGTTGGGGCTTTGGAAGCTGCCACCGTCAATTCGCAGCCATTCACCTACCGTGCGATCGCGGTCCACGGAGCCCGGGGATCGCCACGCTTTATTAATCCGCCCGAGTACCGGCGACATGGACCAGTTGCGGCAGTCGCTCCTCGACGCGCCGATCATCGAGAAAGGCGAGTACCAGTACTTCGTCCACCCGATCAGCGACGGCGTCCCCATGCTCGAACCGGAGCTGCTCCGGGAGATCGTCATCCGGATCATCCGGAAGGCGGAGCTGGAGAACGTCGACAAGATCGTCACCCCCGCCGCGATGGGGATCCACATCTCCACCGCGCTTTCGCTGATGACCGACATCCCCCTCGTCGTCATCCGAAAGCGCCAGTACGGCCTCGACGGCGAGGTCCCGCTGTTCCAGGAGACCGGTTACTCGGAGTCGGAGATGTACATCAACGACGTCGAGGAGGGCGACCGCGTGCTCGTGCTCGACGACGTGCTCTCGACGGGCGGCACGATGAAGGCCATCCTCGACGCGCTCACCGACGAGGTCGGCGCGGAGGTCGTCGACGTCGTCGCCGTGATCAAGAAGGCGGGCGAGAACGAGCTCGACGAGACCGACTACAACGTGAAGACGCTGATCAACGTCACCGTCGATGACGGCGAGGTCGTCGTCGTCGACGCCCAGGGCGACGAATAAGTCGGTATCCGTAGATCGGTGGGGACCACCGCTAAATCTCAACTAGCCCGTTTATAAACAGTCGATAACCGATCGACAGCGAACAGCGCCAAAGCCCCAGCCCCTTTGAGTCCCGCCCCGCACAGCAACCGCAGCCTCACGCCACCCCAGCCTCGCCGTTCGCTCCGGGCTCCCTTCGGTCGCCCGTCGCTCACGGCGTCCCTCGCACGCGCTCCTCGCGGCCGCCGAGGGCGGCCGCTCGCAGGCGCGCGCCAACCGCACCGCCTCGGAACACTCTGTGGACCCCGTCTCCAGAAAACCTATTTTCGAACTCCAGATGATCGGACACATGGACCCCGTACTCGCGGTCTTCCTCCTCGCAATGGGAGTTCCGAACGCGCTGTGGCCGTACAAGTTCGCGAGATTCGAAGAACAGATGGACTCGATCGGGAGCAAGCGGTCGTGGTCCGAGGTCGAACCCGCGGACTGGAAGGTGACGCTCACCCGCGTCGTGGGGGTCGGAATGGCCCTTTTCGGGCTCGCAGGTCTGGTCGCCGGCTAAAAACGAGCGGCCGCCACGCGATCGGTTTATAAACCCCGCGCCGCCCCTCGTCGCTGCCGGGCGCGGGCGCCTTTTATGTCGAGGTCGCGAATGGTGGGGTACACATGACTAGCGCACTGTTCGTCGTGAGCGAAGAGGGCTACTGGGCCGAGGAGTGTATCGAGCCGCTGACGACGCTCGAATCCGAGGGCGTCGACGTGACCGTCGCGACCCCGTCCGGGTCGCCGCCGGTCGTCGACGAGCGCTCGCTCGACCCCGAGGCCGCCGGAGGCGAGGAGCGGGTCGCGGAGCTCCGCGAGGTCGACGAGGAGCATCCCGAGCTCAACGACCCCGAGCCGATCTCGACGGTCGCCGCCGCCGACTACGACGCGGTCGTCTTCCCCGGCGGGCACGGCACCGTCTGGGACGTGAACCAGGACCGCCACGCCCGCCAGCTGCTGCTCGACGCGGTCGCGGGCGAGGCTGGCGTCGCGCTCGTCGTCTGTCACGCGGTCGGCATCCTCGCGTTCACGAACGAGGCCGACGGGACGCCGCTCGTCGAGGACCGCGCTATCACCGGGTTCCCCAACGAGTGGGAGGCGGACATCGTCGACGAGTACGACGTGATGCCCGACGGCCGCAAGCTCCCGTACTGGGTCGAAGACGAGGTCGTCCTCGCGGGCGCCGAGTTCGACGCAGAGCTCGACGCCGACACCAGCGTCACGGTCGACGGCGACCTGATCACCGCCCGCGGCCCGGGCTCGTCGGCGGCCGCGGCCGCGACGCTGCTCGACGAGCTGTAGGCGCCCGACCGGCTTTCGGGCCTTCTCAACGGATCACGAACGCCGGCTCCTCGATCCGCTCGCTCTTACACTCGGGACACCGCGAGGGCTCGTTGACCGGGTCGTCGAAGGCGTCGAACCCGCACTCCCGACAGGTCGGCGGCGCGACGAGGAACTCCTCGTCGGCCCCGCCGTCGCCTTCTTCGGATCCGCTCTCGTCGGCGACCGACCGCGAGACGTGTTCGAGGTGTTCGTACACGGTCGGCGTCGGCAGCGACAGCGTCGCCGCGAGGTCGCTCGCCGTCCGCGGCTCCTCCCGGAGCGCGTCGGCGATCCGCTGGCGGGTCGTCTCCATGGACGGCCTTCGACGGCGACGAGCAAAACCGTCGGGGATCGTGACGCCGGCAGTTCGCACCGACGCCGCGAGCCACTCGACCGATGACGCGGGCGCAAGAAGTATGTCACCGGGGTGAGACGGGGAGCGTATGAAAGCCGTCGTACTCGCGGGTGGCTACGCGACCAGGCTCTGGCCGATCACCGAACACCGGCCGAAGATGTTCCTCCCGGTGGGGGACAACACCGTCATCGACGAGATATTCGAGGACTTGGAGGCCGACGACCGCGTCGACGAGGTGTTCGTCTCGACCAACGAGCGCTTCGCCGACACGTTCGCGGCGTACCTCGACGACAGCCCCTTCGAGAAGCCGACCCTGTCGGTCGAGGAGACCGTCGAGGAGGACGAGAAGTTCGGCGTCGTGGGGGCGCTCGAACAGCTCGTCGAGCGCGAGGGGGTCGACGACGACCTCATCGTCGTCGCCGGCGACAACATGATCAGCTTCGATCTGGGCGACTTCGCCGACTTCTTCGAGGACAAGGGGACGCCGACGCTGGCGGCCTACGACGTCGGCGACCGCGAGCGCGCGAAGTCGTACGGGCTCGTCCAGCTCGACGGCGACGAGGTGATCGACTTCCAGGAGAAGCCCGACGACCCGGAGTCGACGCTCGTCTCCATCGCCTGCTACGCGTTCCCCGCCGAGACGCTCCCGAAGCTCACGACCTACCTCGAAGACGGCGAGAACCCCGACGAGCCCGGCTGGTTCCTCCAGTGGCTCCAAGAGCGCGGGCCGGTCAACGCGTACACCTTCGACGGCGCGTGGTTCGACATCGGCACCGCCGACAGCTACCTCGACGCGGTCGAGTACGCCCTCGACGGCGGGACGCTCGTCGCCGACGACGCGACCGTCGAGAACTCCGATTTGGGCGACGTGGTCCACGTCATGTCGGGCGCGACGGTGACGGACTCGACGCTCGACCGCGCCGTCGTCTTCGAGGACGCGACGATCACCGACTCGAAGATCAGCAAATCGGTAATCGACGAGGGCGTTACGCTGGAGAACGTGGATCTCACCGGCGCGCTGATCGGCTCGTACACCTCGATCACCGAGGGCGACGACTTTTAAGCCGCGCCGGTCCGCGGCGCCCTCCGGCTGTCAGCCGCCGTCGACTGCGCCGTCGGTCCCGGCCTGCGCGTGCGTGTGGTGGTAGCAGTCAAACGCGGGGTCGCCGCCGTCCGTCGACGGGTGAAAACACACCCGTCGGTAGCGCTCGTTGTCGAGTAAGTTCGCCACGAACCCGTCGGTGTGCCGCGAGACCGACTCGTACGGGTCGCCGCAGGCGGGGCAGGTCGCCGGCGGATCGTCGGGGACGTACATGCTGTGTCGCGTCCGGAGCTACGGCTCCGAGTCGGAAAACGACCACGGCGATGCGCACCGAGTTCAGGAGCCGTTCGAGCCGTCGCCGCTCCCGCCCTCGACGCCGAGCGCGTCGAACAGCTTCCGCCGGACCGCCTCCTCGGTGAGGTGGAGGAGCGTGTCGCGGTTCTCGCCGCTCGCCTCGATGCCGGTGAAGATACCGAGCGGGATCTCCAGCGACCCCTGCGTCGAGTGGCCGGCGGCGTCGCCCATCTCGGAGAACGCCTCGTCGAGGACGTTGCCGATGTTCAGCCGGATGTCCTTCGAGCGCGCCGCGAGGTAGATCTTCTCGTCGGCGATGCCCAGCACTGCCGTCGTCGTGATCCCCTCGAGGTTGAGGAGGTGCTGGGCGGCCTGCGCGAGCGCCTCGCGGTCGCGGATGAACCCGGCCGTCGAGAAGAGGTGACTGCCCTGGACCTCGCGGTTCTGGATCGCCTCCGCCAACACGTCCAGCGTCTCCGGGCTCATCGACGGCGACTCCACCTGCTCGAGCGTGTCGTGGTTCGCGAACGGGTGGAGGTACGCGGCGGCGGTCAGGTCCGCGGGCGTCGTGTCCCGCTTGAAGTCCAGCGTCTCGGCGCGGATCCCGTAGAGGAGCGCGGTCGCGACCGCCTCGGAGGGCGACTGGTCGAACTCCTGGAGGTACTTCGTGAGGATCGTCGACGTCGAGGAGACGTTGGTCCGCACGTCGACGAAGCGCGCGTCGAACGGCACCTCTGCCTCCAGGTGGTCGAGGTAGATGTCGATCGCCACGTCGAGGTCGAGGTCCTCGGCGGCGGCCTTCGCGAGGTCGACCGCGGCGACCGTCTCGTACTCCGAGAGCGGCGGCGCTTCGCCGCGTTCGAGCAGGTCGATCCCGAGGAGGTTGACGAACGCCCGGTTCTCCTGATGGCCGACGTCGCCGGAGTAGACGATGTCGGCGTCGACGCCGAACGCCTCCGCGATCGCCTGAAGCGCGGTCGCGGACGCGATCGAGTCCGGCTCGGGGTTGTCGTGGGTGAGTATCGCCATCCGATCGCCGCCCTCCTCGATTATCTCCGCGAGCTGGCGGGCCATGTACTCCAGCTCGCCCGTCTCCAGCGACTGGAGCGCGCTGTCGGCGATCACCGTCGAGGGGTTGATCACCACGTCGGCGCCGCGCTCGCGCAGCTCGTCCTCGCTGACGGGGTCCGACGCCCGGACGACGACGTAGTGGTCGCCGCCGGTCTCCCTGACCGCGGAGACGGCCGCCTTGTTCGCCTCCACGTCGCTCGCGAGGATCAACACGATGTCGCGGTCGTCGAGCTCGTCGACGACGTCGGGCTCGGCGATGTCCTGGACGCGCGCGTTGAGGTCCTGGTCCCGGAGCGCCTCGACCCGGCTCTCGTCGCGGTCGAGGATGAGGACGTCCTTCCCGCGCTCGGTCAGTTCCTCAGCGACGGCGTGCCCGACGCTCCCACAGCCGAGGATCGCGTACCGGGTCCGCGCGGATCCGGATGCCCCACTACTCATTGAAGGGATTTCCGCGGCACGACACTTAACGAGTGCGCTCTCGCGGTCCCGCGACCTCGCGGGAGCCGCGGAGTCCGTCGGTTCCGGTCGTCGGACCGTCTCCGGACCGAGACGGTCCCGTCGCGCTCGTGCGATTCGGATGCCGCTACGGAACCGCCAGCGTGGTCGAATGAAAAGGCCTTTTACCGTGACAGGGATACGGTCTCGTGAGGGCCGGTAGCTCAGTTAGGGAGAGCGACGGACTCTTAATCCGTCGGTCGCGTGTTCAAATCGCGCCCGGCCCGCTTTTAAGCCGCCTCGTGCTCGCCACGGGCACGACTCGTCCGACGCGACCTTTTATCTCCGCGCTCGCCGATCGGACGCCCATGACTGACCTCGACGGCGCGGCGGCGGTGATCACCGGCGCGAGCTCGGGAATCGGCGAAGCGACGGCGCACGCGCTCGCCGAGCGCGGCGCGAACCTCGTCCTCGTGGCGCGGCGGCGCGACGCGCTCGAATCGGTCGCGGAAGACGTGCGGTCCGAGCACGGCGTCGAGGCGGTCGTCGCCGACGGCGACGTCCGCGAGTCGACGACGTCGGCGGCGGCGGTCGAGGCCGCGGTCGAGGCGTTCGGCGGCCTGGACGTCGCCGTCGTCAACGCGGGGCTCGCCCGCGGGAGCGACGTGGCGACGATGACCGACGAGGAGTACTTCGCGATGCAGGAGACGAACGTCGACGGGGCGTTCTTCCTCACGCGCGAGGCGCTCCCGCATCTCAGGGAGAGCGAGGGGACCCTCGTCGCCGTCGGCAGCTTCGCCGGGGAGTTCCCGCGATCGTTCAACCCCGTGTACGCCGCGACGAAGTGGTGGATCCGCGGGTTCGCGCACAGCGTCGCGGCGCAGGCCGGCGACGACGGCGTGGCGGTCTCGGTCGTCAACCCCTCGGAGGTCCGGACCGAGTTCGGCAGCGAGGAGGGGGAGCCGTTCGCGGAGCGGTTCGAGCCGGGCAGCGTCACCGAGCCGGCGGAGGTCGCCGAGGCCATCGCCTTCGCCGCGTCGCGGCCGGGATCGTCGGCCCACGAGATCGACCTCTACCGCCGGGACAAGTACGCCGACACCATGTGAGCGGGGAGAGCGGGACTGCGCGAGAGCGCGCCGATGTGGAACGTGACGACGGCGGAACGCGCCGGCTCAGCGGTCGGGCGACGTCTCGTCAAGGCGGTCGATCGGGGCGCCGCATTCCGGATAGGAATCGTCGGTGCGCGCCACCGCGAGGTCGCACTCCGGACAGAACTCCCGGTCGCAGGCTCGGTCGCCCATGTCCGGGGCAGACGGCGGCGACGGACAAATAGCTTCGGCGGGCACCGCCGCGGCCTTCGAACCGAAATTCCTTTTAAATCGCTGCGCGCCGATCCGGTGTGAGCAACGCGACGGCCGGGGCGAGCCGAACGCAGTTCTGGGCGCTCTACCTCACGCGGTTCGCCGAGGGGTTCGGGTTCATCACGCTCATCACCCTGTTGGGGACGTACATCAACGCGCTCGACCCGCAGGCGACGACGGTGCTCGGCGTCACCGTCTCGGCCGGGTTCGTCATCGGGATGTACACGACGGGGTTCACGCTCGCGCAGACCGTCGCCGTGGTGCCGCTGGCGTGGGCGGGCGACCGCTTCGACAAGCGGACCGTCCTGCTCGGCGTGCTCGCGGCCGGCGCCGGCGTGTACGCGTTGTTCCCGCTCGTCGACTCCTCCGGCTCGTTCATCCTCGTCCGCGCGCTCCAGGGGCTCGTGGTCACCGGCGCGGGGCTGATGACGTTATCGCTGGTCGGGCAGATCGCCGACGTGGGAGCGCGCGCCGACAAGATCGGGAAGGCGAACGCCGCCTCCTTCGCGGCCTCGATCGTCGGGTCGCTGTCGGCCGGCGCGATGTACGACGCGGTCGGCTTCGGCCCCATCTTCGCGGTCATCGCGGCGTTGATGGTCGCCGCGTGGGCCGTGACGTGGCTCGTCCTCGACGACGACGACACGCGCGTCGAGGGGTTCCCGTTCTCGGATCTGGCCGTCAACCGGCGGATCCTCACGATGACGACGTTCCGCGCCCAGTACGCCTTCGCCGTGACGATGGTGCGGACGTGGGTCCCGATCTACGTCAGCACGGAGATGGCCGCCGGCGGCCTCGGCGTCACCGGGATCGCAATCGGCGTCACCGTCACCGCCGAGAAGGCGACCAACATGGTCGGCCAGCTGTTCACCGGGCGGCTCTCGGACGCCTACGGCCGGTCGCTGTTCGTCTTCGCGGGCGGCGGCGCCTACGGCGTGGTCGCGATGGCGATCCCCTTCTCGGGCGCTATCGGGACCGCGTTCGGCGCGGGCGTGACGCTCCCGATCCTCGGTGACCTCCCGCCGGCGTACCTCCCGCTCGTCGCCTTCTCCGGGCTGCTCGGCGTCGCCGACTCCTTCCGCGAGCCGGCAAGCATGGCGCTGTTCGCCGACGAGGGGACCGACGACGGCGGTGTCGCCTCCAGCTTCGGTATCCGCGAACTCGTCTGGCGACCGGGCTCCGTGGCCGGGCCGCTCATCGCCGGCTGGCTGATGGTCGAGGTGAGCATGGGCTCCGTCTTCTACGTCGGCGGCGCGTTCGCGATCACCGGCGTGCTCGCCTTCCTTGCGATCCTCGTGCGGGACCACGGCCGCGCGGCGCTGACTGCGTGGTAGGGCGCGGGGTCGCGGATTCGAGCGCGCGGGGCTCCCTACCGCTTCCGGAGCGCGGCCCGGTAGTGCGGGCCGTCGCCCGACCCCTCGCGGTCGACCGCGTCGACCGCCCAGCCGGTCCCGATCGCCGCCTCGCGGAGTCGGTCCGGCGAGAAGAGCGTAAAGCGAAGCGTCGGGTCCTGCTCTCCCTCGTACGCGAACCACATGACGCGGCCCGCGAGCCCCGGCGTCGGGTCCTCGCGGTAGCCGAGGAGGTCGGCGGTCGCCGGGTGGTCCGGGTCGTAGCAGTCGATCACGGCGGTCGCGTCGGGCGTCGTCACGTACGCGAGGTCGCCGAGGAACGCGGAGAGCCCGCGCATCGAGCCGGCCAAGCCGATCTGCGTCCCGATCGCGAGCGCGGAGGCGAACCGGTCGCGCCCGAACGACTCCCGGAGGGCGAACATGTCGCCCTCGCGAGGATCCGCGACGCCGCGCTCGCGCATCGTCTCGACGAGCGCCGGACTGGGCTCGACGGCGACCGTCTCGAACCGCTCTTGGAACCACAGCGCGTGGCGACCCGCGCCCGCGCCGAGGTCGACGAGGGGGCCCTCCAGCCGCGACGCAAGCCACGAACCGGCGTCGCTCTCGGGGTCGAATTCGCCGAAGTAGAAGTCCTGTATCGGATGCTCGCGCGTCTCCTCGCCATCGCCCTGTACGAGCGGCTCCGTCCGCTCGCCGCGGTGGTGGTCGCGGATCGCACGTCCGAACGCGTCGGCCATGTGGCGGGCCTGGCCGCCGCGCGGCAAAAGCGGTCCGTGAGATCGTCTCGCAGTGACACACACGGGCGGACGCCGCCTTCGAGCGGAGGAGGTTCCGGAGACTGGCCACCTGACCGGCCGTTCCGCCGTCGGACCCGCCGCGGAGCGCGGTTCAGTCGTCGCTCTCGGCGGTCGATTCCGCAGTTGGGTCGGTGACTCGCTTCGTCTCGCTGTCCACGCTGATCCCCTCCCAGTCGTCGTCGGTGTGGAACCCCTCGCGCTCCTTCGCCCCGGGGGCGACGCGGATGAACTCGGCCCGCTCCCGGGCGCGTCCGATCGTGTGACCGCCGCAGTAGGAGAGCCCAGAGCGGATCCCCTGACAGAACTCCTCGGCGACCGTCGCGACCGGCCCCTTGTACGGCGTCAGCGCCTCGACGCCCTCGTCGGCGCCCACGTCCGCCCCCTTGTCGTCGCGGGCCTCGGCGGCGGCGGTCGTCGCCATCCCGCGCGACCGCTTGTACCGCGTGCCGTCGACCTCGACGACCGCGCCCGGCGCCTCCTCCGTGCCGGCGAAGAGGCTGCCGAGCATCACCGTGTCGGCGCCCGCCATCAGCGCCTTCACCGCGTCGCCGGACGTGCGGATCCCGCCGTCGGCACAGATCGTCACGTCCAGGTCCTCGGCCGCGGTCGCGCAGTCGTCGACCGCGGTCAGCTGCGGGACGCCGGCGCCGGCGACCTTCCGCGTGGTACAGTGCGACCCCGGACCGATGCCGACCTTCACGCAGTCGGCGCCCGCGGCCGCGAGGTCCTCGACGCCGGCGGGCGTGGCGACGTTGCCGGCGATCAGGTCCGTCTCCGGGAACGCGTCCGCGATCTCCTCGACCGCCGCGACCGCCCTGTCGAGGTGCCCGTGCGCGACGTCGACCACGAGCGCGTCCACGTCGGCCGCGACCAGCGCGGCGCTCCGGGCCTCGTAGTCCTCGTTGATGCCGACCGCGGCGGCGACCCGCTCCCCGGCGCCGACCACCGCCTCGACCTGCGCCGCCTGCTCGTCGACGGTGAGGAACCGGTGGAGGACGCCGATCCCGCCGGCCCGGGAGAGGCCGATCGCCAACTCCGCCTCCGTGACGGTGTCCATCGCGGCCGAGACGAGCGGCGTCTCCAGTTCGACGGTCGGCGTGAGCGGCGTCGAGAGGTCGACGTCGCTCCGGCTGTCGACCGGCGACCGCTGGGGGACCAACAGCACGTCCCCGTAACTCAGTCCGGTTCGTAGATCGTTCATACCCTTACCGAGGGGAGGGACGGACACGCAAAAACCCCTCGATGGTCGGGGGCCCCGAAAACGCGCCGCGGCGACCGCTCAGAACCCCTGTTCCGCCAGCGCGTCCTCCAGCGCCGCGAGGACGTACTCGACGTTCTTCGGACGCGCGGAGTAGCCCATACAGCCGATCCGCCAGATGTCGCCCTCGAGATCGCCGAGGCCGGAGGCGATCTCGAGGTCGTACTCCTCCAAGAGGTGGTCGATGACTGCGCCGTCGTCGACGCCGTCGGGCACGCGCACCGCGTTCAGGCTCGGGAGCCAGTACTCGTCCGGGGCGTTCATCTCGAGGCCCAGCTCCTGTAGGCCCGCCTTCAGGTCGCCGGCGACCTCGCGGTGGCGGTCCCAGCGCGACTCGATCCCCTCCTCCGCGACGAGGCGGAGCGCCTCGCGGAGCGCGTACACGTTCGTGATCGGCGCGGTGTGGTGGTACGAGCGGTCGTCGCCCCAGTACCCCTCGAGCAGCGAGAGGTCGAGGTACCACGACCGGGGTTGCTCCTCGCGGTCGAGCACCTTGTCCATCGCGCGGTCGTTGAGCGTGAGCGGGCTCGCGCCGGGCGGACACGAGAGGCACTTCTGGGGCCCCGAATACGCGACGTCCACGCCCCACTCGTCGACGCGCATCTCGACGCCGCCGAGCGAGGTGACGCAGTCGGCGATCACCAGGGCGTCGTGGTCGTGCGCGATGTCGGTGAGCTCGGGGACGCTCGGCTGGAGGACGCCCGTCGACGTCTCCGCGTGGACGAACCCGAACACGTCGGGCTGGTGCTCGTCGAACGCGCGCTCGACGTCGACGGGGTCGAGGGGTTCGCCCCACGGGGCGTCCACCTCGACGACGTGGCCGCCCGCCCGCTCGGCCATCGACTTCATCCGGCCGCCGAAGTAGCCGTTTGTCGGTACCAGCATCGTGTCGCCCGGCTCGACGAGGTTGCCGATCGCGGCCTCCATCGAGGCGGAGCCCGTCCCCGACACCGGGATCGTCCACTGGTTGTCGGTGCGGAACGTGTAGCGCAACAGCTCCTGGACCTCGTCCATGATCTCGACGAACGAGGGGTCGAGGTGGCCCACCAGCGGCGTGCTCATTCCCTTCAGTACGCGCGGGTGGACGTCGCTCGGGCCGGGCCCCATCAGCGTGCGGTCCGGCGGCGTCAGCTCTCCGACTTCGGGCGCTCGGTCGTCGACGCCGGGCTCGGCTTGCTGGTTCGACATACGTGATCCCCGGACGAGCGAACGCAAAAAGCCGACGGAAGGGGCGGCCCCCTGCCTCGTTACACGTTCTGTGCGCCGCCGCGCGCTGCCGAGTCGACGGGCCGGAGCGGCGCCCAGCCGCGTCTTATCCCGAATCCACCCTAACTTAACCGTCCGCGACACGTGCGCCCTGACATGAGCGACGGCGCGGGCGAGTCGGCGTCGAACAAGGACCTCCGGACGGTGCTCGACCGGATGTCGGACGGGTTCTTCACCCTCGACGGCGACTGGCGGATCGTGTTCGCGAACGACCGAGGCAGAGAGATCCTCCGGTCCGCGATGACCGACGACGCCGTCGGCCCGGACGGCTCGGTCGAGGGCGCGAACATCTGGGACTCGATCCCCGAGTCGACGGAGACCGTGTTCTACGACGAGTACCACCGCGCCATGGAGACGCAGGAACCGGTCTCGTTCGACTCCTACTACGAGCCGCTCGACACGTGGTTCGACGCGCGCGCGTTCCCGTCTGACGAAGGGCTCTCGGTCTACCTCCGCGACGTCACCGAGCGACGCGAGCTGGAGCGGCGCCAGGAGGAGAGCCTCCGCGCGATCCAGCGGCTGTACGCGGTGTCGTCCGACCAGGACCGCACGTTCGAGGAGAAGGTTGCCGAGATACTGACGATCGGCTGTGAGTACCTCGACGTGCCGAACGGCTTTCTCACGCGTATCGAGGACGACACCCAGCACGTCGAAGTCTCGCACGCCACACACCCCCTGTTACAGCCCGGCGAGACGTGTCCCCTCGACGAGGCGTACTGTAAGCGGACGCTCGAACGCGAGCAGCTCCTGACGATCGTCGACGCCTCGGCGGAGGGGTGGGCCGGCGACCCCGCGTACGAGACGTTCGGGCTGGAGACGTACGTCGGCGGCCGCGTCGAGGTCGAGGGCGAGCGGTTCGGCACGCTCTGCTTCGCCGACACGAGCGCGCGCGACGAGCCGTTCACCGACTCCCAGCAGACGTTCGTGGAGCTGCTGACGCGGTGGGTGAGCTACGAGCTGGAGCGGCGGCGCGCGGCCGAGCGGCTCGCGAGCGAGCGCGACCGGCTCGACGAGTTCGCGAGCGTCGTGAGCCACGACCTCCGGAACCCGCTCACGACCGCCCGCGGACGGATGGACCTCCTCACCGACGACTGCGAGAGCGAACACGTCGAGCCCGTTCGGCGCGCCCTCTCGCGGATGGACACGCTCATCGAGAACATCCTCACCCTGTCGCGCGAGGGCGGCGGCGTCGACGAGCTGACCCGCGTGGACCTCGCCGCCCTCGCCGCGGACGCCTGGGAGACGGCCGACACTCGGGGCGGGACGCTCCGCGTCGCGGGCGACGGCTACGCCCTCCGCGCCGACGAGCAGCGGCTCAGGCAGCTCCTCGAGAACCTGTTCCGGAACGCCGCGGAGCACGGGGCCGTGGGGAGGGAATCCGACGATGTCGCGGTCGAGGTCGGCCCCCTCTCCGACGGAGACGGGTTCTACGTGGCCGACGACGGCCCGGGGATCCCGGAGGAGGACAGGGACCGCGTGTTCGAGTCCGGGTACACGACGACGAGCGACGGCACCGGGTTCGGGCTCGATATCGTCTCGCAGATCGCGGACGGACACGACTGGGCGGTCAGCGTGACCGAGTCGGCCGACGGCGGGGCGCGGTTCGAGTTCGCCGGCGTCGACCGGATGTGACGGCCGGCGCGCCGCGAGGGGCGCGCGGCGCCGCCGGTCACCGACCGACGCTCAGTTCCGCCGTCACTCGTCGTCGACGAAGTCGGGTTCCGTCCGCTTCTCCGCGCGCTCCTCGACGAGGTGGTCGACGAACTCGTCGAGGTCGACGTCGCCGCGCTGGTTCTCGAAGCGGTCGCGGACCGAGACCGTGCCGGCCTCCTGCTCGTCGTCGCCGACGATGACCATGTACGGGAGCCGGTCGTCGTGGCCGGCGCGGATCTTGCGGCCGACGGTCCAGTCGCGGTCCTCGACCTCGACGCGGAAGCCGGCGTCCTCCAGTTCGTTTTTCACGCGGTGGGCGTAGCCGAGCGTCTCGTCGGAGACGGGGAGGATCCGGACCTGCTCCGGCGCGAGCCACAACGGGAAGTTGCCGTCGAAGTGCTCGATGAGGACCATGAAGAAGCGCTCGTAGCTGCCGTACAGCGCCCGGTGGATCATCACCGGCTGGTGGTCCTCGTTGTCCTCGCCGGTGTAGGTGAGGTCGAAGCGATCGGGCATGTTGAAGTCGAGCTGGACGGTGGGCCCGTCCCAGACGCGGCCGAGGGCGTCCTCGAAGCCGAAGTCGATCTTCGGGCCGTAGAAGGCGCCGTCGCCGGGCTCGATGTCGTAGTCGTAGCCGCCCGATTCGAGCACGTCGCGGAGCTGCTCCTCGGCGGACTCCCAGATCTCGTCGCCGCCGACGGACTTGTCCGGGCGGGTCGCGAGGGCGACCTCGACCTCCAGGTCGAGCGTCTCGACGACCTCGAAGATCATCTCGATCACCGACTCGATCTCCTGGCGGATCTGGTCCGGCCGGACGAACAGGTGGCCGTCGTCGATGGTGAACGACCAGACGCGCGAGAGCCCGGAGAGCTCGCCGCGCTGCTCCTTCCGGTACACCTTCCCGTTCTCGAAGTAGCGCTGCGGGAGGTCCCGGTACGACCACGACTGCTGGTCGAAGATGGTCGCGTGGCCCGGGCAGTTCATCGGCTTCAGGCCGTACTCCTCGTCGTTGACGTCGAGGAGGAACATGTCGTCCTTGTAGTTCTCGTAGTGACCGGACTGCTTCCACAGCTCCGTCCGGAACACGTGGGGGGTCTCGACCTCCTCGTAGCCGTGGTCGCGGTTGAGCTCGTTCGCGAAGTCGGACAGCTCGCGGAGGACCGTCTTCCCCGGCGGGTGGTACAGCGGCAGGCCCGGGCCGGTCACCGTCGGGATCGAGAAGAGGTTCATCTCCTGGCCGATCTTCCGGTGGTCGCGCTCCTGGGCCTGCTCGCGGAGTTCGAGGTACTCCTCCAGGTCCGACTCGCTCGCGAAGGCGGTGCCGTACACGCGCGTCAGCGTGTCGTTCTCCTCGTCGCCGCGCCAGTAGGCGGCCGACACCTCCAGCAGGGTCGCGGCGCCGATCTCGCCGGTCGACTCGACGTGGGGGCCCTGACAGAGGTCCTCCCAGTCGTCCTGAACGTAGAAGGTGACCTCCTCGTCGTCGGCCTCCTCGTCGAGGATCTGTCGCTTGTACTCGTTGTCGGCGTAGATCTCCGTCGCCTCCTCGCGCGACCGGACCTCGCGCTCGATGTCGTAGTCCGCCGCGATGATCTCGTCCATCTCGTCTTCAATGGCGGCCAGGTCGCCCTCGTCGACGTCGACGTCGGTCACGTCGTAGTAGAAGCCGTCGTCGGTCGGCGGGCCGATCGTCAGGGTCGCCTCCGGGTGGAGCCGCTGGAGCGCCTGCGCGAACACGTGGGCCGCGGAGTGGCGCAGCACCGTGAGGTACTCGTCCGACTGGTCGGTGACGATCTCGATCCGCGCGCCGTCGTGGACCTCGGCGTACTTCTCGACGAGTTCGCCGTCGATCTTCCCCGCGACGGTGTCGCGACCGAGCCCGGGGCCGATCTCGAAGGCGACGTCCTCGACTGTCGACCCCGCCGGAACGGTCAGCTCTGATCCGTCCGGCAGGACGACCGTCACCTCGGCCTCCGCATCGGTCTCGCTCATACAGCATCGGAGCCGGACGACCGGCATAAGCCTGTTCGATCCGCGGCGCGGAGTCACACGGTCGGACGGTCGGGGCAGTTCGCAACGGTCGCGGCGGTTCGCAACGGTCGCGGCGGTTCGCCACGGTCGGGGCGGCCCACTGCGACCGTCACCGCGGTCCCCGCTCCCGGCAATTCACGCCGCCGCTCCGGAGCGCCGGATCCGGCGGGTACGATGGCAACACACAAATCCGGCGGCAACGTTTGCCGGGCTATGACCGATCACCGAGAGCCCCTGTCGTCCGTGTTGGAGACGATCGGGGAGACGCCGCTCGTCGAGGTCCGCGACGCGCCGGACCCGGTGCCGGTGTACGCCAAGCTGGAGTCGTTCAACCCCGGCGCGAGCATCAAGGACCGCATCGGGAAGTACATGCTCGAACGCATGCTGGAGCGCGGCGACGTCGGTGAGGGCGGCACCGTCGTCGAGCCGACCGCCGGCAACACCGGGATCGGGCTCGCCGTCGCGGCCAAGCAGCTGGGGCTGGACGCGATCTTCGTCGTCCCCGAGCGCTTCTCGGTGGAGAAACAGCAGCTCATGCGCGCGCTCGGCGCGGAGGTCGTGAACACGCCGAGCGACGAGGGGATGGGGCTCGCGATCGACCGCGCGCACCAGATCGCCGAGGAGCTGGACGACGCGGTCGTCCCCCAGCAGTTCTCGAACCCGCTCAACGCGGAGGCGCACTACGAGGCGACCGCGCCCGAGATCGACGAGGCGCTCGGCGGCGAGGTGGGCGCGGTCGTCGCCGGCTGCGGCACCGGCGGGACCCTGATGGGAATGGCCCGCTACTTCCGCGAGCGCGACCCGGACACCCACGTCGTCGCGGTCGAGCCCGCCGGCTCCGCGTACCGCGAGTTCCTCGGCGAGGACGTCGACCACGAGGAGTACAAGACCGAGGGGATCGGCACTCACGACACCGAGCGGAACGAGCTGTTCGACCCCGACCTCGTCGACGAGATCCAAGCGATCGACGACCGCGACGTCCACGAGGAGATGGGCCGGCTCGCGAGCGAGGAGGGCCACCTCGTCGCCTCCTCGTCGGCCGCGAACGCGATCGCGGCGAAGCGGGTCGCCCGCGATATCCGCGACGGCAAGATAGACGCCCCGCACGACGCGGTCGTCACCGTCTTTGCCGACTCCTCCGAGCGATACCTCTCGAAGGGCGTCTACCGCAGTTTCGAGGAGTGGGAAGGGTGATTCGTGGAAGGGCGGCGCCGTGATCGCGAGCGGTGTGACGTTTAAATCGGCTCTGAGCGGAGAATAGCACTTATAAATGGACGGCGGCGCGTGCCGATGAGCGCCCGGAGGGCGCGAATCGCACGCGCGAGGTCGTCGGNGTGCGGTTGCCGTGCGGTAGGGGGCGGGACTCAAAGGGGCAGCCGCGAGGTCGGCGCAGGCGATGTAAGCACCGCAGCGAGCGTGCGCCGACCTCGCGGCTGGGGCTTTGGCTGTGTTCACCGCAGACGCACGGTCTATTTATAAATAGCCGACAGCAACACCTCGGTTTTGTTTATAAATAACCACTCTACAGATCCGATTCGTCCATTGCCTCCGATCGAGGCGCACGCTTCGGCGACCAGCTGGTTCGGCCAAATACGGTCCGATAGGGAAGACCTCAGCAGAGTGTGTCGCTCACCCGCGCAGTCGACCGTGTTCGACCTTGAGACAGTGGTCCTGAACCACGTCGATCCCGTCGGCCTCGGCGGCCGCGGCCGCCTCGTCGTGACTGATCCCCAGCTGGAGCCACAGCGCGCCGGCGTCGCCCCGTTCGGCGTGTCGCTCGCGGACGGCGTCGACGATCTCCGGAACCTCCTCGCTCGGCCGGAACACGTCGACGAGGTCGATCTCCTCCTCGACCTCGCCGAGCGCGTCGTACGCCGGCTCGCCGAGGACCTCGTCGGCGAACGGGTTCACCGGGATCACGCGGTACCCCTGATTCTGGAGGTACGCGGGCACGTCGTGCGCGGCTTTTCCGGCCGTCGTCGAACAGCCGACGACCGCTATCGTCTCCGCGTCGAGCAGGCGGTCGAGGTTCGCGTCGTCGGTGATGGGCATGGCTCTCCGTACGGTCGCTACACGATTAAGCGATCCCACGGTCACCGCGGCCCGGGAACCGGCGCGGGCCGCCGTCTCCCGCTCAGGGGAGCCGGATATCGGGTTCGCCGTCCTCGGGGACGGTGACGATCCCGTCGAACAGCTGTTTCAGCGTGTTCATCGCCTGGTCGTCGTGGGCCGTCGAGTCGATGCTGTACAGCCCGAGGCCGTCGACGCTCTGGACGCGGCCGGTGAACACGTGGAGGAACCGGAACACCGTCTGGAGGTCGGAGTACATCAGCAGCGTCGACAGCGAGTGGGCCATCACGCGGTTCCGCTCGATGCCGCGGTCGCCGAACGCCTGGAGGAACTCGGAGAGCTTGATCCCGATCCCGGTCATGTCCACCGGCGAGGAGGCGTACTTGATCCGGTCGGACTCGCGGGTCTCGCCGCCCTGCTGGCGGGTGACGCAGTCGACGACCGCGACGGGCTTCCCCTCGTAGGGCGTCCGCTTCTCGTAGTCGCGGAGCACCCGGTCGGCGCCGTCCTTGGTGGTGACGACGATGGCGCCCTCGTCGCGGTCGGTTCCCGCGGCGAGGATGTCCATCATGATGGACCGCTTCCCGCTGAGCGGCGGGCCGGTCAACAGGATGTTGGTCCCGGGTTCGACCTCGGCGTCGAAGTGCGGCGTCAGCTCATACATGGACGCACCTCGGGGGCGACGTCGTCGGCGCGAGCCTCTCGTTCGGCCGCGAGGCCGTACGACCAGGACACATCTACTACCGAAACATGCCCGCTCCGAATAATATTCTTTTTGATCGCCCCTTGCGAGGCGACGATGCGTCTCGACGCGGTCGTGGACCGGATCAGCCGCCGAATTCCGGTCCGAGAGCGGGACCGCCCGCCGACGGATCGCGGGGACGTGTCACGTCTTCGAATTGATCGACCGCCCGGACCGGCGCGGAACCGTCGGACTGCGCGGCGGCGATTTCGGATCGCGGGACTTAACACGCTCTCGGAAGTACACGACGATGAGGGCGCTTAGCTCAGTTTGGACAGAGTGCTTGGCTTCGGACCAAGTTGCCACGGGTTCAAATCCTGTAGCGCCCACTTACTCACCGAGCGTTTTCACGACTACTGCCGATTCTACCGTAGCGACTCGCTACGCCACGGAATCGCTCGAACAGATCGCGTTCTGCTAGGCGAATGAGATCCACATCGACGAGCGCGAGGCGCACCTCCGGGTCCGGATGGGAAACCTGGCGGATGAGTCCTGGTCGGAGCTGGTGACGCGGCTCAAGCGGTACTGGGTCGGTGCGGGTCGCGATCCGGAGCGGCTGAAAGAGGCGGTCTCACACTACCGGGACGCGTCGGGTCCGAAGATCCGGCCGGTGCGGAGTGCGTGGGGGAAGGGCCAGACGCTCCGGTAGCGCGGCCCCTCGTGAGTGGCAACACTATCCAGATCCTCTTTTCGCGGCCGTTTTCGCCTCGATCGACCCTCTCGACCGGCGGGTTCGAGACGATCTCGACCGCAACACAAGCGCGGATCCGTACTCGACGAGGTGCTCGTCGACGGCGAACCGACACCGGGGGGTCGGTTGGCGGTTAGGGGTGTGGCTAAGGCCACACAACTAAGGTACCACCACCTCCTCAGCAGTGGAAACTCTATGCGGATAGGACGCTCGGGGTTAGCTCTCGGCTCAATTTGCCTGTCTGATTATATCCTCAAGTAATTCAGCATACCATGTTACGTTGATATTGAGCGGACCCTCCTCGGGTTCGTGGTCGGATTGCATGGTTGCCGAGTGTACCCCAAGAAAGAACATTTTCTGTGTGCCCAATTGGAATCCTTCTGTTGTCTGTTGAAGCGCAGACGGTCTTGTTAACACGGGGCTTCCACTGGTTCCTGAGTGCATATCAGCATCCGTTGCAAAACAGGGAAGTCCCTGAAATGGAACTCCGTAAGAGCTAGCAATCATAGCGTTTCTAGCAATTGGTAAATATGGGGACTGCCCCCGAATAGGGTAACCCAGTACGGCTGCTTCCTGTCCGAATTGTATTTTGATATTATCTGGTAGTCTCAGTTGATTTGAGATAACTCTCGTTCCTGTCCCATCGAGGTCTATATTTAGAGGGACAGCTACAACGTCTATCTCCGAACCTTGAGGATGTTCCAGCCACTGCTGCTCTCCATCATCACTTTCCAGTGTGATATCATGATATTGTAAATTGGTCAGATCCTGACTGTCCGGCCGGGTCATTATTCGAATTGAATCAGAGATTGGATTCCCATTCTCGTCGGCTACAGCATGATGATTTGTCACAAGATAAATACCCGCACTATCTAAATCGACTTCCTGGGACTCTGTATCATCTAATTCGGTGTAGAAAAAGCCAGTCGCATGAGCAGAGCTATCTGGGTATAAAATCGGGGTGACAGTGGTATAAAGCGGATCAACACCTCTGTCGGGCAGTAATGGCATGCTGTGAAGTTAGGTAATAGACACTTATTATTTGTTTTATATCACCCACCAATCTTCTTCATGAACGGAGAGTGTCTGACACAACCAGAGCCTCCCGGGAGTGACTCCGATAGTGTGTCTCACCGGGATTCGTCCAGTTCGTGATCTCTAAGTTCCGAGCGCGAACCGTCCGAGACGAGACGACTGTTATCTCTCTGCCTTCTGCTCGGTACCACACGAGCGCATACCCGCCGTCAGCGTCCGCGAGCGTCTCGTGCTGGTCCTCCCAGAACTTGAACGTCAGTCGCACGCCGTTGACCATCGAGCCCTTCACGTCCCACGGGCGGCCGTCCTCGTCGGTCGCGTCGAACTTCAATCCGTCCACGACCGGATAGTCGAGCGTGAGCGGGTAGCGGTCCGTCGCCCACAGCTCGACGAGCTTCCCGTACCGACCGACGATCGCCAGGTCGTAGCTCACGGCGATCCTCGTTTGGGTTGCGGTTGGTCGCCGCACCGATCGCCGTCGACGAACGAATTTCGACCGAACCCCGGCCGCGCTGTCCTCGCAGATTCGGATCCTTCGCCCAGATCGCACGCTTATAAACAGTAGTCCGCGGCCGTGTCGGCTCGGTCCTTTTGATGTCACGCCCACGTAACTAGTTCGGTCGGAAGAGAACGTCCGTGAGGCCCGTTACGAATTGGATTCTACGACTGTACAGCAGTTTGACCCCGAGGTACACGGGTTGCGGTACAGGAAGAAAATAGAAAATCGGTATAGATAGCTGTATTTAGCCTATGCGGTGAGGTCAGCCGTCCCCTCAAAGATCACATTCCCACTCGGATCGTGGATGAGCTGAACCGTTGCATCGTCACTATCCGGGAAATTGGGGGTACCCTCATTGTAGGTCTGTGTCACACCAGTTTGCCAGTCGCCTCCTGGTGAAACTGTGACATTATCGTACCTTGTCCCGTCAATAGCTATCACGAGATCATCGGATGGGATCGCCTGACCGCCTGTTTTGGTGATATTAACCGCTGTACTGTTTGAACTCTCGATGTCGAAACTCGCCTGCGGCGCGGTGTCTCCTAACTGATCGCCGAGTCCGAGGACGAACGTCCCGATAACGGCCGCCAGGATGACGGTAATCGCGACCATGAGGATGACGCCGATGACGGGACTCACTGCCCTGTCGTCCGCGTTGGATTGATTGTTTGGTTTCATTGTTTGAACCCAGCGGCCACCGCCGAACGAAATTCCCGGATACTCGGGCGCCGTCGTCGACGCCCAAGAAACCCCGATTTCGTCCGGATCGGTTGCTGGTTGCTACAAATTATGCGTGGCCTACTTATGTACTTACTGGCGCGAGTATCACCGGAGAAAATTAGACGGACAGCGTCAAATCAGTTGGCCGAATTACATCAGCTATGAAACCCACGGCGAAAGCCCTCTCCCGGACGTACAGCGATCGCGTGTATCCGGACCCGTGGGAGAAGGTCCTCGACTACCGCCGCGTCCGCGAGTACGCCGCCGACCACCCGAACGCGGGCCGGGCTCGTGTCGGTCGTTCGCTCGACCTCCCCGCCGAGCGCGTCCGCGGCTGGCTCGAAGACGCCGTTCCCGATCCGGTCCGGGGCGTCAATACGGCGACCGACCGCGGCTGGCTCGACCCGGATCCCGACGGCGAGACGGCCGCCGCGCTCGTCGACCTGCTCGCGCACGTCCTCGCCGGCGGGAGCATCCCCGTCGACAACTACGTTCCCGCGGTGACACCGGGAGAACGCGTGAACGTCGCGGAGATTCGAGCGGCCTTCGAGCGCGTCGGCGTCGAGACGCGCACCCGCAACGCCGACACGCCCGGCCGCGCGACCGAGGTCGTCCCCACGTGTGACGGCACGGTCCTCGGTCGGTGCCTCGTCGCGATGGGCGCGCCGACCGGCGTGAAAACGTCGCTCGACGGCCTCCCCGCGGTCGTATGGGACGTCCCTCGACCGGTTCGGCGGTCGTTCGCGCGGATCTACGTTCGACACCGCGGGCTGAACTACGCCGACAAGTCCACGACGCGCGTCCAGGTCGAACGGCCGAGTTCGTTCATCGCGGAACTCCGCGAGGTGCTCGACGACGTGATCGACGAGCGCGTGACCACGGCCGACGCCGGGCTCACCATCTCGGCGGCCGCAGCCCGTGAACTCGGCGTCGAGTAGCGCCGCCGGGTCAGTCCATTACTCTTTGAGTTCGTCCGCGTCAAGGGCGTCGAGCTCCGCCGGCCGGTCGTAGCGGGTCATACTCTGGATAATGATTATCGTGATAATGACCCGCATCTTCCTCCCGCGCTCACCGTTACCCCCATCTTCATGAGCCGGTGAGAGCATTGTCCCGTCATGGCAAGCGCGGCGTCGCCGCTCTCGGAACCGCGCGTGTTGGCGCACGCGAAGCGCCGTCTGTTCCCCGACAACGCCGACGACGGGTACGCGGTCGTCGACACCCAGTTCTCGTCCGACCGATGGCTCGCCGACGAGTCCATCGATCCGGCGATCGCGGACGAACTCGCGCCGTTCAACCACGTCCGCGTCGGCTCCGGCTACCCCGACCTCGTCGGCGTGCGGCTGTTGAGCGACGAGCTCCTGGCCGTGGACCGACTGGGCGACGACCCGCCGCTGGTGGTCGTCGAGGCGAAGGGTCACACGAACCGGAGCGACGCCGACGTCGAGCGCGGCATCGTTCAGGCGTACGACCGGCTCCACGAGGCGAACGCCGCGTACGTCGCTGTCCCGGCGGACACCGTCTCGCAGTCCGCCAGGACCCTCGCTCGCGAGCTGAACGTCGGCGTCCTCGGCGTGACCCCCGACGGCGCCGTCGATCCGGTCGAGACGCCGCGCGTCGTCGGGAACCGAACGACGACCGAGACGACGGCCATCCGGTTCCAGGCCAGCGCGCAGGGCGTCGCCGGCAAGTCATTCGGCCTCAACCACCCGAAGAACTACCTCGCGTACCCCCTCGCGGTCTCCCACGAGCGCGACACGGAACGGGTCCTCGCGGAGCACGTCGTGCGCGCCACCGACGACGCCCGGACGGGGGCGGCCTTCCTGAACCTCATCGACGACCACCCCGAACCCGCCCGGCTGACGCCGCTCGGCCGGGAGGTCGTCAGGTTCGCGCTGCGGGAGTACGGCTCTGTCGAGGCCGCGATAGCGACGTTCGACGACTGGAAGCGCTCGCGGGAGCGCTTCTGTGACCTGGCGCCGAAGTGGGGCATGCTCACGAGGCGCGTCGTCTACGAGTACCCGGCGACGCAGCTGCTCGTCGAGGAGCTCCAGCACATGCACGAGGACGGGATCACCGAACCGAACCTCCCGGAGGTCGTCGAGTACCTCCACGCGCTGCACCCGTCGTTCACGGTCGAACTGTTCGTCCGCGGGGACGACGACGTCCGGAGCCGCGTCCTGAACGCCGACGGGGAGTTACGGCGCGATCCCCTCGCCGACGGGGAGGTCTACCACTCGCCCACCGTGTTCCAGCTGAAAGCGGTGCTGTATCACGCCGGGATCCTGACGTCGCGGGGCGCGGAACCGTCGAATCTGGACCCCGCGGGCGACGTGTGGGCGTTACGCGAGTCGGTCTGATGTCGTCCCCGCTATCTTTTTGTGACTCGTCCGGGTCGCGGTAGTCGTGCCTATCCGGAGAGCGAAACCCGCGGAGACACTCTACGCGGAGGTCGCCGACTACGACCTCGTCGTGACTCCCGACGCCGCGCTGGCGAGCGCGATCAACCGCCGCCTCGACCGCCCCCACTTCGGGACGTTCGCGACCACGCCGCGCCGCCTCGCCGCCGGCCGGCGCGAGCAGGCGGAGGACCGCCGCGCGTTCCTCGAGCTGGTCACCGAGACGGACCACGACTGGAAGGCGGTCGCGTACGCCGTCGGGAACGTCCTCCAGTGTTGGGAACACACGGGCCGCCTCGACGCGATCTTAGAATACGACGCGTACGTCGACGACGCGACCCGCGAGGTCGTCGAGGTGATGCGGACCCTCCGCACGACGTCGAAGCGGCTCAGCGAGTACACGGTCGACGGGGGCCGGTCGATTGACGGGGACCGGTCGGTCACGGGGGATCGGTCCGACGAGGGGGACCAGTCCGTCGCCGTCGTCGGTCACGACCAGCTGACCGCACTGGAGCGGAGCGTCCTCCCGGAGGAGTTCGACCGCGTCGAGCTGTTCGCCGACGAGGCGTTCGACCACCCGCCCTTCCACGTCTTCGAGTCGGCGACGGACGTCGTCGCCGCGCTCCTCGACACGGTCTCTGCGCGCAACGCCGAGCACGTCGCGGTCGTCCTCGACGGCGGCGGGAAGTACTCCTCGCTCGTCGAGTCCGCGTTCGAGGCCGCGGACGTCCCCTTTTACGGCGGTCCGGGGTTCGCCGACGACCCGCACCACCGGGCGTTCGTCCGGCTCCTCCGGCTCTGCTTCCGGGGATCCGAGACGACCGTCGGCGACGCCGCCCCGGTCCTCTCGCAGCTGGGAATCGACGCGCCGATCGCCGACCGCGAGCGGCGACTGGCGGCCGTCGACCGACCGGGCGTGGCGTGGCTGCGAACGTTCCGCGACCGTGTCGAGAACCGGACGTTCGCGGAGGCGCTCGACGCGTACGCGTCCGAGGCCGGCGTCGAACTGAGCCGGCTCGACGAGGAGCTGGGGAGCCTCGGCCTCGCCGACGAACCGGTGACGGACGGCGCCGTCGACCGGCTCGCCTACTACCTCCAGACGTACGAGGTCCCGGTCGACAGGGACAACGAGGGCGTCCTCCTCGCCGACGCGAAGTCCTCCGCGTACGTCGACCGCCCGGTCGTCTTCCACCTCGGCATGGGCGAGGAGTGGACGCACTCGGCGCCCCAGCGGCCGTGGGTGGACACCGAGACGCAGTTCGACCGCTACGTCGGGAGCTTCCAGCGCCTGCTCCAGAGCGGCGACCGGCAGTACTACCTCGTTCAGGACGCGGCCGGCGGGGAGCCGATCACCCCCTGCCTGTACCTCGGTGACCTGCTCGACGAGGAGTTCGAGCGGTTCAGCGACCTCGACTCGGTCGAACACCGGCGGCGGCCGCGGTCGACGGGCGCGGGCTTCGACCGACGACCGACCGGGGTCGACCCCCAGTCGGTCGAGACGGTCAGCCAGTCGACGCTCAACAGCTACGTCAACAGCCCGCGGGACTACCTCTTCGGGCGGCTCCTCGACTCCCCCGACCAGGAGCGGTTCGTCGAGGGGAACCTCTTCCACGACTTCGCGGAGTTCTACGTGAACCACCCGGACGTCGTCGCTGCGGCCGACGCCGACGACCTCGTCGACGCCATGATCGCGGAGGCGGAGGCGTTCTTCTCGGCGGCCGAGGAGCCGCTCCGCCGCCGGACGTACCGCATCGGGCTGGAGCTGATAACGGAGTACCTCGACGACGAGGGGCCGGCGTCCGACGACTTCCTCACGCCGGCGTCGGGGTGGGGGACCAACTTCTTCGCGGAGCACTTCGACGAGCCGGTCGACTCCCCGCTCACCGAGCGCTGGTTCGAGGACGAATCCCTCGGCGTGAAGGGGAAGATCGACCTCGTGCGGTCGCCGACCCGCCTGCTCGATTACAAGAGCGGCCGCAAGAAACGACTCACGCAGGTCGTCAAGGGCGCGGCGCTCGACCCGCCGGCCGACGCGCCGAACTTCCAGGCGGCGCTGTACCTCACCTACTACCGGACGGTCCGCCCGGACGAGCGCATAGAGTTCACGTTCTTCCACTTCCTCGAACCGATGGCCGACGTCATCGCCGGCGACGCCGACCTCGACGACGCGCTCACGACCGTCACCTACCACCCGACCTCGTTCGACGAGTACGTCGGGTCCCGAGAGGCGTACGAGCGGCTGCTGGACGGCTACACGGACTGCCGGGAGACGTTCGAGGACCTCGGCTACGCCGCCTACGAGGAGATCGTGGCGCCCCTGACGTTCCCCGAGACGACGGACAGGGGCGAGCTGCGCGACTCCGAGTTCGCCGAGCGATTCAACGCCGCGGTCGACGCGGCGACCTCCGGAGACGTCGACGCCGAGAAGGGCTCGGACCAGGCGATTCGGGAGTTCAACGGCGTCCGCAAGCGGGCGTTCTTCCGCGAGGACCTGGACGCCTTCGAGGCGTTCGTCGACGAGCGACTCGACGAGCTCAACGCCCGGCGGGCCGGCGAGGAGCGGTTCCCCGTCGACGGGCTCGGGGGCGAGCCGAACTACCGGCGCGTGGACAACCGCGACCTGCTTTTGGGGGGCGACCGATGAGCGAGCCGACGCCGAACGACGCCCAGCGGGAGCTGATCGAGTCCACGGAGGGACCGTACCTCGTCGACGCCGGTCCCGGGACGGGGAAGACGTTCGCCGTCACCCGTCGCTACGGGCGGATCGTCGACCGACTCGACGTGGAGCCGGAGGACGTGCTGCTGGCGACGTTCACGCGGAGCGCCGCGACGGAGATGAAAGAGCGGATCGTCGACCACAGCGGGTACGGGCTGCGGGAGCTGGCCGACGCCCCGATCCGGACGTTCCACTCGCACTGCCACGAGCTCCTCCAAGAACACGGGTACGCGGCGCCGACGCACCTCGGCCTCGACGAGCGGATCACGGGCTCGACGCGGATCCTGGAAGACGAGCTGATCGAGGCCGAGCGGTTCCGCGAGTTCTTCGGCGGCTTCCGCGACGACCACCCGGAACACGCCGACTTCTACCGCGTCCTCTCCGCGCCCGGCGAGCTGCTCGACCTGATCGAGGAGCTCGCGTCGAAGGGGATCTTCCCGACGACGGACGGGTGGTACCGGGACGGGGAGTCACACCTCGACGGCGACTTCGCGGCGTTCGAGGAGCGGTTCGACGCGGCGAATGGCCCCCGGAACGACGGCCGGAAACAGTCGAAGCTGCGCGAGGATCTGAGCGGCTTCGGCCGGGACAAGGCGTACCGCGCCGACGCCCCGTCGAAGTCGACGCTCCGGGGCGGCCGCGGGACGAAGCGGCTCGACGACGACGTGGCGCGGCAGGTCTTCTACGAGGAGCGCGACGGGCTCAAGGCGTTCGTTCACGACGTCTACGTCGAGTACCTTCGGTTCGCGCTGCGCCGCAACTACCTATCCTTCAGCTTCCTCCAGCTGTTCGCGTTCGTCCTCCTCTGCGAGGACGAGCGCGCCCGGGAGGCGGCGACGTTCGAGTACGTCATGGTCGACGAGTTCCAGGACACGAGCGAGGTCCAGTTCAAGCTCGCGCTACTCCTGTCCGGAACTGACAACGTCTGCGTCGTCGGCGACTGGAAGCAGAGCATCTACTCGTTCCAGTACGCGGACGTGCGCAACATCTCAGAGTTCGAAGACCGGCTGGAGCGGTTCGCCGCCGACCTCAACGACGACGCGGATCGGGTCCCGTTCGACTCCCCCGACCCGACCCGGATCGAACTGCGGGAGAACTACCGGTCCACCGAGTCCGTCATCGACCTCTCCGAGCGAGCGATCGTGACGCCGGCGTCGAGCGGCGACACGGTCGAGACGAGCCCCGACGACGTCGTCGGCCTCTCCTCGAACGCCGCCTTCGACAACACCGTCGTCGAGGGGATCCGCCACGAGGACGAACACGAGGCCGTCCTCTCGAAGGTCCAGGAGATCGTCGGCAGCGACGAGTACGCCGTGGAGGGCGAGGACGGCGAGCCGCGCCCGCCGGAGTACGGGGACGTCGCGGTGTTCACGCGGACCAGAGACTACGGTCGGGAGCTCCTCGACGTCGCCGCCGAGCACGACTTCCCGGTGGCGTACGACGGCGGGATCGAGCTGTTCCGGACCGACCCGGCGAAGCTGCTGCTCGCGTGGCTCCGAATCGTAGAGTCGGACGCCGACCGCGGCTGGGCGGTGGTGCTCGAACGGGCCGGGTACGCGTTCGACGAGATCGATCACGCCCTGGAGACGGGGGCGTACCCGACCGAGCCGGCGGGGTTCCGCGACGATCTCCGCGCGCTGGAGTCGCTCGGCGCGGTGGCGCGCCGCGTCTTCGACCGCTACGGGTACACGGGCGACGTCGCGGACGTCCTCCTCCACACGCTCCAGTCCGTCCACGACGCGACGACGGCCACCCGCGGCGACGTGATCCGGCACATCGAGCGCGGCGTCGAGACCGGAAGCACTGTCGACGTCCGCGCGACCGCGGGTGACGACGCGGTGACCGTTCAGACGATTCACACCGCGAAGGGGCTGGAGTACCCGATCGTCGTCATGGCGAACATGAACGAGGGGCGCTTCCCGCCGCGGGCCGGCGGGTCGAGCGTGATCGGGTATCGGGACCCGGTCGGTCTCCGGCAGCGGAAGATCTACTCGGAGGAGGGCGCTCATCCGCACGTGTACGACAGCTGGCGGCACGACGTCATCAGGCGCTGTCTGCCGCGCGAGTACGGCGAGGAGCGGCGGCTGCTGTACGTCGCGGTCACGCGCGCGGAGAGCCACGTCGTGTTCGCGGCCGGCGAGGACCCGAACACGTTCCTCGAGGAGCTTCCGGTCGCCGTCGAGGCGATCGAGCCGGAGGTCGAGCCGCTCGACCGCGGCGAGCCCGCAGACGCGGAGCTGCCGTTCGCGGTGACCGCGCCGGCCGGGCCGATCGGTCACTCACCACACTCGCTGATGGACGAGTCGGTGTTCGAGGAGGCGGGCGAGCGGACGGAGGCCGGCCCCGAGCCCGAGGCGGACCCGGAGACCCGGGGGATGGACTTCGGCTCGCGGGTCCACGACTTCGCGGAGGCGTACGCGCTCGGCGACGAGGAGCTGCCGTCGAACGACCACGTGCGTGCCCACGCGCGACGGATCGTCGAACTGCTCGACGGGCTGTCGGGCGAGAAACACGTCGAGGAGCCGGTGACGCTCCCGATCGACATCGACGGCCGCCGCGTCACCGTCTCGGGGATCGTCGACCTCGTCCACGTGACGGCCGATCGGGTCGAGGTGATCGACTACAAGACGGACTCCACGCGGCGCGCCCAGTCGGAGTACCGCAAGCAGCTCAGCGTCTACTACCACGTCCTCGACGAGTGGTTCCCCGAGAAGGCGGTCGAGACGAGCCTGTTCTACACGAGTGACGGGACGCGCGAACGGATCGACCCGCACTCGATCGAGGACCTGCGCGCGTTCGTCCGGGCGGCCGAGTCGGAGGCCGAGTGACGGGACGCGCGAACGGATCGACCCGCACTCGATCGAGGACCTGCGCGCGTTCGTCCGGGCGGCCGAGTCGGAGGCCGACTGACGGAGGCGGATACCGAGAGACGGAGCCGGACGCCGAGTGACGGCGAGCGGCGGAGTCGGATTTTTGTCGGCTCGAACCGGAGAGGGAGTGTGACCGTTTCCCTCGCGCTGCCGGCCCGGATCGGAGCCGACGACCGCGACCGTCTCGCGACGCGGGGGGAGGACGCGTGAGCGAAGACGCGGCGGGTACCGAGACGGAAGGGTCCGGCGCGCTCGACGCGTTCAGGCGGTTCTTCGCGCTGGAGCGAGACGTCCTCGTCCTGTCGGTCGCGATGTTCGCCTTCAGCCTCGGCTTCCAGATGACGAACCGGTTCCTCCCGGAGTACCTGGTCGCGCTCGGCGCGTCCGGGTTCGTCGTCGGCCTGTTCGGCACCTTCGGCAACGTCATCTCGGCGCTGTACCCCTACCCGGGCGGCGCCGTCTCGGACCGGATCGGATCGCGGTACGCGCTGACGCTGTTCGGGCTGCTGTCGACCGCGGGCTTCGCCGTCTGGCTGGTCGCTCCCGGGATCGGCCCGGTCGCTGTGGGCGGGCTGGTCGTCGAACCGTGGGTCTGGATCTTCGTCGGTCTCGCGCTCGCGCAGGCGTGGAAGTCGTTCGGCCTCGGCGCGACGTTCGCGGTGGTCAAGCAGGCGACCGACCCCTCGCGGCTGGCCGCGGGGTTCGCCAGCACGGAGACGTTCCGGCGGACGGCGTTCCTGATCGGCCCCGTGCTGGCCGCCGTCCTGATCGGGCTTCGCGCGGAGTTCGGGGTGAGCTTCCGGTTCGTCCTCGCGGTCGCGGTCGCGGTCGGGGCCCTCGGCACGCTCGTCCAGCACGTCCTCTACGACGCGAGCGACGACACCTTCGGCGGCTCGTTCGCGGGGATCGACCAGATCCGCCGGGACCTCCGCGAGATGCCGGCGCCGCTCCGACCGCTGCTCGTCGGCGACACGCTCGTCCGGTTCGCGAACGGGATGGTGTACGTGTTCTTCGTCCTCGTGGTCACCCAGTTCTTCGAGGTCGGCCTCGACGCGACCGTCGCGCTCGGCGGGTTCTCCTACGGCGTGGACCTCTCCCCGCAGGCGTTCTTCGGCTACCTCCTCGGGGTCGAGATGCTCGTCGCGCTGCTGATCATGGTCCCCGCCTCGAAGCTCGCGGAGCGCGTCGGACTGAAGCCGGTGGTCGCGGTCGGCTTCGCCGTCTACGCCGTCTTCCCCGTCGTGCTGATCTACGCGCCGACGCTGGCGGGGTCGGCGCTGCCGCTCTGGGCGGTGATGGTCGCCGTCTTCGCGTTCTCCGGGCTTCGGTTCGCGGGGCTGCCGTCGCACAAGGCGCTGATCGTCGGGCCGGCGGAGCGGGGAACCGGCGGCCGCGTCACCGGGACGTACTACCTGATACGGAACGCGATCGTGATCCCGAGCGCGGCGGTCGGGGGGTACCTGTGGGACTTCGTCAGCCCCGAAGTCGCGTTCACCGTCGCGGCCGTCGTCGGCGCCGTCGGCACCGGCTACTTCCTCGCGTTCGGTCGGGAGTTCGAGGCGTACGCCTGAGTGCGAACGCGGGCGAACGACCGCGAGCGTGGCGCTCGTGGTCAGTCCGCCGGTTCCGGCGAGTCACCGCCGTCGCCCCCGCGCTGCCGCTCGGGGAGCGGCCCGTCGTACCCCTCGGGGACGTAGGGACACAGCGGGTCGCTGCCGGTCGGGTCGCCGGTGGCGGCGTAGGCGCGGGACCGGCTCCCGCCGCAGACGTGGCGGAACTCGCAGGCGCCGCACTTCCCCGAGAAGCCGTCCGGGTCGCGGAGGGACTCGAAGAGGTCGGAATTGCGGTAGACGTCGACGACGGACCGCTCGCGGACGTCGCCGGCCGACTCGGGGAGGAACCCGGACGGGTACACCTCGCCCGTGTGGCTGACGAAGGCGAACCCGCGCCCGGCCGTGACCCCGCCCCGCCGTCCCGCGGCGCCGTCCGCCTCGCCCGCCTCCGCCCGCTGGATCCCCACCCGGCGGTAAAAGGGCGCTTCCGTCGTCTTGACGCCGAACCGCTCTTCTTCCGAGACCTCGTGGAGCCACGCCATGGCGTCCTCGGCGCGCTGGGGGGAGACCGGGTCGAGGACGCGGCCGCGACCCACCGGAACGAGGAAGAAGACGCTCCAGAGGACGGCGCCGAGCTCGCGGACGCGGTCGCGGATCGCGGGGAGGTCGTCGACCGTGTCCGCGCAGACCGTGGTGTTGACCTGGAGCGGAATCCCGGCGTCGCGGGCGGCGCGCGCGGCCGCGACCGTGTCCGCGTAGCTCTCCTCGCCGCGGAACGCGTCGTGGCGCTCGCGGGTCGGGCCGTCGAGGCTGAGCGCCATCCGCGCGATCCCGGCGTCCCCGAGGTCACGGACGCGCTCGGGCGTGAGCGACCGGGTCCCGCTCGGCGTGATCGTCATCCTGAGCCCGAGGTCGTCGCCGTACGCGACCAGCTCCGTGAGGTCGTCGCGGGCGAGGGGGTCGCCCCCGGAGAGGACGACCAGCTGCCCGTCGCCGAACGCGGCGGCGTCCTCCAGCAGTCGCTTCCCCTCCGCGGTCGTCAGCTCGTCGGGATGCCGCTGCGGTTTCGCGTCGGCCCGGCAGTGCCGACACGCGAGCCCGCAGGCCTGCGTGACCTCCCAGACGAGGACCAGCGGCCGCCGGTCGGTGTCGAGGTCGTCGAACATCGCTCGCCTCCCGCTACGATCCCGATCCGTTTGGGGTCGTTCCCGAACGTGTTCCCCCGGGTGACAGCGAGCCGGCGGGAGGAGGTGGATCAGGCCGGCGGCCGCGATGCGACACTTGACTACCCGCGATCAACCGCGACGATCGTTTATCAAAGGCGATGCGGTCGGCGCGTGGCTCCGAGTGGCCGGCAGGCCACGAGGAACACCCGCGAGGTCGTCGGGGTTCGCCCGACTGACAGGGCGAGAGCGAAGCTCTCGCTTACAGTCGGACGTAGTCCGGCGACGAGGCCGGAGAGGCGCGAGGTGCTGCGCCGTGCTGTGCGGGCGGGACTCGACGGCGCAGTCACCGGCGGCGGAGCCGCCGGCCGTCACCGAGCGACCGGGGCTTCAGCGGTGTTCGCCGCGGCAACGTCGGCCGGTTATAACCACACGGCCCTGTTGAATTCCTCAGTGACTGAGCTACTCGTCCCCGTTGCGGTCAATACGGGGAACTCACGACTCAGTCGGCAAGCTCAGTCCGCTGCGTCCGGATTCTCGCTTGGTCGAAGCACCGTGTAGAGGAGGAGTACAAGTTCCGTAAGCACGACTACGCCCCCGATTGAGCGAGCAGCAGTCGATATCCCCGTCGTGTAACCACGTACCGCGACAGCGATATCGCCAAGCGCCGCGACTCCGAGCGCGAGCAAAAATACGATTACGAGGAGCAGATAGCGAATCGACTTAAGCGGTTCGTCTGTTTTGGAGGGCATCGGGGTCAGTTCGATCGGTGTTTTTGATAACTTTTCTGAAACCGTAACCGACTGACCAGTTCGCGGACCTCACCGCGCAGTCGTTTCAGTCGAGGATGTGTCGGAGAGACGGGACCTCGACGGAGCCCACGGTCCGAGACGTCTGACGATTACTGTTCGCGCGCTCGTGCCGGGCGGGCCGCGCTCGCGCGCCCCGACCCCACCGAAACCGCCGGTCGCGGTTCGTCGGGTCGCGGTGCCTCAGGTCGCGGTCACGTCGTTTGCGGCCGCGTCGCGCTCGCCCGAAACCGTCGTTTCGCCGTCCGCCGGCCAGATCGCCGTGACGACCGCGTCGGTCGCGTCGGTGTCGACCGCGGCGTACGCGAACCCGCGGTCCTCCAGCCGCGGGAAGAGGAACTGCGGCGTCCGGTCGTTGTACTGGACCAACACGTCGCCGTCGCCGAGCGTCTCGACGCGTTCGAGCGTCTCGCGCAGCGGCTTCGGCGGCCCGAGGTTCCGGACGTCGAGGGAGACGGCTTCTCCGTCCGTCGGCGCGTCCGTCCGCTCGGCCACCGCGCGCTCGACCGCCGCCGGATCGTCGGGTTCGGAGCTCATGTCTCGACGGACGGACCCGATCCCCGGGCCGTTTGTGACGAACATGTTCCGGCGGGCGCGGAGCCGAAGGTACTTCCACGCCGGCGCCGAAGCGGCGGGTATGGCACAGGCACGCCTCCGCGTGACGATTCCGGACGGGCCGTGGGTCGGCGACGTCTCGCGGGAGCACCCGGACGCGCGGTTCCAGGTGTTGACCGCGACGCCCGAGGACGGCGCGGGGTTCGCGCTGGTTCGGGTCACCGCGGACGACACGGACCCGATCCTCGACGCGATCGACGACCACGAGACGATCACCCACTCGTCGGTGATGGCCGAGGACGACGGAATGGTCACCGTTCAGGTCGAGGCGCTCGTCCCCCTGCTACAGACGGTCGCCCGCCGGGCGGGCGTCCCCATCGAGATGCCGGTCGAGATCTGCGACGGCGTCGCCCGCGTCGACGTGACCGGCGACCACGAGCGCGTCGCGAAGTTCGGCGACGCGCTCCGCGACGTGGGCGCGGAGTTCGAGGTCGAGTACGTCCAACAGCGCGTCAACCCCGGCGGGTCGCTCACCGAGCGCCAGCGCGAGGTCCTCTTCGAGGCCGTCGACCGCGGCTACTACGACGTCCCCCGCGAGTGCACGCTCACCGAGGTGGCCGAGCACGTCGGCATCGCGAAGTCGACCTGTAGCGAGGTGCTCCAGCGCGTGGAGCGCACCATCGTCCGGGAGTTCGTCGACGACCTCCCGCGCCGCCCGGTCGACTTCGAGTCGCCCGAGGACGACGGGATCGAGCGGATTCAGTAGCGGTCGAGCGACATCGAGGACCTGAGCGGCGTCGGAGCTATCCTACAGCGAGGAGACGAGGTCGGCGGTGACCGCATCGGCCTCGACGAGCCGCCCGCCCTCCGCCTCGACGAACGACTCCGCCGCCCCGCGGTCGGAGAATGGGAGCAGGTCCGGGCCCATCGCACCGACGACGCCCGTTTCCACGGCGTAGGCGGCCTCGGCCCAGCGGACGAACGCGTCCGGAGCGACGTGCGAGGAGATGATTCTGTCTCCGGCCGTCTCGCGTATCTCGTAGTCGACGGCGGCGTAGTCGGTGACGTAGGTTCCGATCGGCTCGCGGCCCCGGTCGACGGCGGCGTCGCGCTCGATCACGAGTTCCGTGAGGCTGTCGTACCACGCGGGACCGTCGCGGTCCGGCGGGTGATCGCCGGCGTAGAACACCTGCCCGCTCGGTCCGCCGTGGTCGGCGATGACCATCCCGCAGGCGTCGCAGGCCTTCCCGCCCCCGAGCGACACCGGGTCGGGGGGTTCCGTCTGCGCCGGCTCCGGGTCGTCGCCGAGGCAGCCGGCCGTCGCGCCCACGGTCGCCGCGGCCGCGAGGCCGCGCAGGAACGCTCGGCGAGCGTAATCGGTCCGTCGTTCGGCTGATCGCATGTGGTGGCACATTGGTTGTGTCGATTTTTCGGAGAAACGGGGGGAGCGGTTCAGAGCCGCCGCCGGCGGACCAGTCGCGCCGCGACGGCGACGGGGACGATGGTCCACGCGACGAGCGACGCCGCGAGCGCGACCGTCGATAGCCCGCTGCCGGCGAGGACGGCGGTGAACCCCCCGCCCGCGGTGGTGCCGAGCCCGCTCAAGACGAACACGCGGAACGCGCTCACCGGATTCGACAGCACCAGCGCCGACAGCGCGGCGTCCGGCAGCTCGGTGGCCGCGACGATCCCGAGCGCGAGCAGGTCGTGGACGAGCACGAACCACACCCACACGAGCAGCGCCGCGCCGAGCGCGTGCGTCTTCTCGCGGGCGACGGTCGACAGCAGCAGCGCGACCGCGAGGAACGCGGCGCCGACCCCGACCGTTCCCCCGAGGAACCCCAGGAACGCGGACAGCGAGCCGGCCCCGAACTCGCGGACGATCAGCGCGCCGCTGAAACCGAAGCCGAGGACCGTCGCGCCCGCCAGCACCGCCAGCCGGCCGAGGTACGTCCCGGCGACGACCTCGCTCCGGCGGACCGGCAGCGAGAACACGACCGCGAGCCACCCCTCCTCCTCGCGGCCGACGATCGCGTCGTAGCCCAGCGCGAGCGCCGCGAGGGGGACGAGGTAGGCGGCGAGGCTCGTCAGCGACGCGACGACGCGCTCGGCGCCCGCCGGGCCGACCGCGGACCCGCTGAACGTTAACATCACCCCACCGAACACGACGAACAGCGCGGTCAGCGCGAGCGCCCACCGGCTCCGGACCGCCAGGCGGTACTCCGTGACCGCGACGACGAAGACGTGCCGGAGCGCCCCGCGAACGCCGTCGTTCGTCGAGGTCTCGGCCGCGGCGGCGGTCGCAGCCGACTCCGAATCCGCCGCGTCGACCTCCGGGCCGCCGTCGACCGCGTCGAGCGCGTCGACCGCGGCCGTCGCGTCCGGATGGCCGCCGTCGGGACGCGTCGCTTCCCCCGTCCCGTCGTCGGACCCACCGCGCGAGTCGCTCATGGCGCCACCTCCTCGCGGTCGGCGGTCGCGTCGTCTGCCCGACCCTTACCGACCCGCGCGTCGTGCGCCGCGTCGTCCCCGACCGCCTCGCGGAACGCCGCCCGGAGACCGTCGCGGTCGCGACCGGAGCGAGTCGCCGAGTCGCCGTCGCGGTCGGCGGCGGCCTCCGCCTCCGCGGCGAGCTCGTCGACGGACCCCGCCGCGCGCACCCGACCGTCGTGGAGGACGGCCGCGCGGTCGCAGAGCCGTTCGACCTCCCCGAGCACGTGCGAGCAGAACACCACCGTCGCGTCGGTCTCCGACGTTATCTCCTCGACGATGGCGTGGAACTCGTCGACGCCGCGCGGGTCGAGCCCGGCCGTCGGCTCGTCGAGGATGAGCACGTCCGGGTCCGGGAGCAACACCGTCGCCAGCCCGAGCCGCCGCTGCATCCCGTTCGAGTAGCCCGAGACGCGGCGGTCGGCCTCGTCCGCGGTCAACCCGACGCGCTCGATCGCCTCGGCGGTCCGACCGTCCTTCGAGAGACCGCGCATTGCCCGATGGACGCCGAGCACCTCCCGGCCGGTGAGCCCGTCCGGGAACCCGACGTGCTCGGGGAGGTAGCCGACCCGCTCGCGGATCCGCCGTCCGTCCTCGGTCACGTCGGTGCCGCCGACGCTGACGGTTCCCGCGTCCGGCCGGTCGTGGCCGACGAGCAGCCGGAACAGCGTCGACTTGCCGGCCCCGTTGGTGCCGATGATCCCGAACGTCGAGCCGCTCGGGACCGTCAGCGAGAGCCCGTCGAGGGCGGTCACGTCCCCGTACGTCTTCCGCACGTCGCTCGCGTCGATTCTCATTGTGAGTCCTCCGTGTCCGCGGGTCGGTTCGCGGCGCGGCTCGCTCCGTCGTCGCGCTCGTAGGCCCGCCAGTCGTGGTTCGGCTCGACGAGCGGGCGACGGTCGACGACGCCGGGCGTCTCGATCACCGGGAAGGAGCTCTCGGCCAGCCGCACCGCCTCGAACGCCGGGCTGTTCGCGAAGGCGGCCGCCTGCGGGTTCTCGGCCACGAGGTTCTCGACGATCCCGATCGGGCGGTGCCGGATCTCGCTCACGCCGTCCCCGTCGCGGTCGGCGACCCGAGCGCCGGACCAGTAGTTGCCGCGATCGGTGCCGTTCCACGCTACGAGCGAGTTTCGGGCGGTCCGGACAGCGCGCTCGTTGCGGACGAAGCTGTTGCCCGCGACGACCTCGCTCCCGCTCTCCGCGGCGCTGTGGATCCCGATCCCGTTGCGGTAGATCAGGTTGTCGACGAGCCGGTTCCCCTGCGCGTTGTAGAGGTAGAGCCCGTTGCGGTTCGCGACGAGGTGGTTGCCGGCGATCACCGACTCCTCGATGTCCTTCGCCAGTATCCCGTGGCCGCTGCTGCCGTCGTTGCGCAGGGCGGTGTTGTTCCGGACGGTCAGCCCCTCGCTCACCATCAGCGCGTAGCCGACGCCGTTGTCGGCCGCGACGTTGTCGACGAGGCGGTTGTCGTCCGAGTACATGTAGTGGACGCCGTAGCGCGTGTGGCGGATCGTGTTGTTCTCGGCGAGCACGTCAGTCGCCCACGAGAAGTAGATCCCGTCGCGGGTGTGCGTGATCTCGCTGTCGCGGATGACGGTCCCCCTCGTCTCGAACAGGTGGATCCCGTTGCCGCGGTCGGTGACCGGGAACACCTCCTCCCGGCCGTCGATCCGCACGTCTTCGATGACGGCCTCGTCGGCGCCGTCGATCCAGATCCCGTACGCCGTGTCGGTGATCCGGACCGACTCGATCCGGGCGCGGTCGCCCGCGACGAAGACGCCGGCGTCCTCGGTGCCGAGGTCGCTGCCGGAGCCGCGGACCCAGACGCCCGAGACGGTGACGTTCTCGCCGCTCAGGGTGAGCACGCGACCCTCGCCGCCGCCGTCGATGACCGCGCCGCCCTCGCTCGCGACGATCCGCAGGTCGTCGACGGTCGCGTTGACGCGCTCGTCGAACCGGCCGTCGAGGACGACAGTCTCGCCGGCGGCGGCGGCGTCGACCGCCGCCTGCGCAGACGCGAACGACTCGCCGTCGACGGTAGCGGTCCCGTCGCGGTCGGGCGCGGTCACGCCCGTCGCGGCGAAGTCGGTCGCGACGTCGAGCCCGGAGGCGACGGAGGCGTTCGGGCCGGCGGCTCCGCTCGCGTCGGCCGCGCCGCCCGCACCGCTGCCCGCCCCGGCGACCGGGAGCGCCACGCCGAGCACGACCGCGACGACGGCGACGGCGCAGGCGGCCGCCAGGAAGCCGACCTCGAGGCGGTCACCCGACATGGTCGCCCCCGCCGACATCGCGGTCCCGGTCGGCGGCCTCTCCTCCGGTGGCGCGCTCGCGGACCTTTCCGGGAAGCCCGCGGGCCAGCGCCGGGAGCTCGCTCACGGTCGCCTCGATGTCCCGCGCGAGGTACGCGGTCGCGAGCAGCAGGACCGCGACGACGGTCATGTACCCGCCGGGACCGAACCACGCGAAGCCGCTGATGTTGGCGACCTCGTAGGGGCCCAAGAGCGGCGGCGTGAACTCCTCTATCCCCCGCAGCGGCGCGTCCGGGTCGAGCGAGTGGCCGGCCTGGTAGAGCCGGTACTGGATGAACGCGAACATGCCGACGAACACCGTGACGGTGCCGACGAGCTGCGCGGTGAGCCCGGCTTTCAGCTTGCGGACCGTCGGTGCGAACGCGACGAACGCGCCCGTCAGTGCGAGCCCGACGAACACGACCGGGCCGAGCAGCCACTCGGGGACGTCGATCGCCGCCTCGCTGACGGGGTAGTTCGGGTCGATGAACACCGGGTCGGGGTAATAAAAGCCCGCGTACTTGTTGAGCCCCTGTACCTCGGCGAAGTCGCCGCCCAGACGCGGGTAGGCGTACAGCTCGATGAGCAGCTCCTGACCGGGGTACTGCGGCGCCGTGAGCGTGATCTGCCACATCGGGACCAGCAGCGCCCCGACGAGCAGCGCCGCCGCTGCCAGCGGGAGCGCGCGTCGGATCTCGGTCAGCCGCGTGAGCGACGAACTCATGGCGTTATTCCTCCGGTTTGACGATGAGCCGCGAGCGCATTTCCAGGTGCAGCGCGCTACAGAAGTGCGCGCAGTAGATCCAGTAGACGCCCGGCTCGTCCGCCGTGAACGTCGCCTTCCGCGTCTCCTGCGGAGCGAGCCGCATGTGGACGTCGTGTTCGGGGATCGCCACCGAGTGGAGCATGTCGCTCGTGGTCTCGATGTTCGTCACCTGCATCTCGATCTCGTCGCCCTCCTGGACGACCATCTCCTGGAACCCGTAGTGGTTCCGGGTGGAGTACATCTCGATCTCCACGCGGTCGTCGCCGACCCGCTCCATCGTCTCCTCGCCCTCGGCGGTGTAGTCGAGTTCGAGGTCCTCGGGGTCGTACGTCGCCTTCGGGTCGATCTTCGACTTGTGACAGATCGAGGCGTCGTGCGGCTCGGCCTGCGCCGGCGAGTCCTTCACCAGCTCCATGCCGTTCTCGTCGTCGCCGATGTAGATCAGCTGGTCGTTCTCGGGGTGTTGCGGGCCGACCGGAAGGAACCGGTCCTTCGAGAGCTTGTTCAGCGAGACGAGCCAGTCGCCCGCCGGGTCCTCGGTGTACGACTCCGCGGCGATGAGGTGACCGGGGTTGTAGTGGACGTCGATCTTCTCGATCACCGGGCTCTCCGAGCGCGCCTCGGCCTCGACGGCCTTCTCGATGTCCCACTTGACGACCTGCGAGTCGATGAACAGCGTCGTGTACGCGTGGCCGCGCCCGTCGTAAGCCGTGTGGAGCGGGCCGAGCCCCAGCTTCGGCTGGCCGACGATGGCGTCGGTGGGGTCGTCGACCTCGTCGATCTTGTCGATGTCGATGACCGACGCGGTCGGGTCGAGCTTCCCGCTGACGATGACGTACTCGTTGTCGGGGGTGACGCTGACCCCGTGCGGGCTCTTCGGCGTCGGGATGTAGTGGACGATGGGCTCGTCGCCCTGGTTGAGCGGGCTGTCCTTCCGCCCGTCGACGACCGGGACCTCGTTTATCGTCTCGTAGTTCCCGGCCTCGACGGCCGCCTCGATCCGCGGGATGTCGAACGCCTTCACGTCGTCGCGGTCGGCGCGGGTCATCCCCGACTCCGTGGCCGCCTCCTCGGTGTTGTAGGCGCTGGTGAAGAAGTACCGGCCCTCCTTGCTCCCGTCGCCGTTGTCCATGTTGCCGTCGATGAGGACCTCCCACTCGACGTTCATGTTCTCGGGGTTGATCGCGGCGAGGACGGAGCCGTACGAGTCCGGGTCCTCGAGGTCGCCGGTCCCGTCGTTGGGGATCGGCGTCCGGAACTCGCCGACGCCGAAGATGAGGTCGGTGTCGGGCAGCTGCGCGCAGGCGCCGTGGGTCCCCTGCTGGTTCGGGATGTCGACGATGGCGTCCGTCTCGAAGTACGTCAGGTCGATCCGGGCCATCCGGCCGTTCGCCTTGTCGTTGACGTACGCGAACCGGCCGTCGTAGTCGCCGTCGGTCTGGCTGATCCGCGGGTGGTGGGTGTCGCCCCACGTGTAGCCGCCGGCGTCTTCGAGCATCTGCTTGCTCTCGTCGTCGAAGCCGTAACCGCGCGAGGCGTCCGGATTGAACACCGGGATCCGGATGAGCTCGCGCATCGACGGGAGGCCGTACACGCGGACGTCGCCGGCCTGCCCGCCCGAGAGGATCGCGTAGTACTCGTCGTGTTCGCCCGGCGGCACGGAGTTGTCGACGCCGCTCGCCGAGGCCGTCCCTTGGACGTCGTCCTCGCTCAGCAGGCTGGTACAGCCCGCCAGCCCGCTGAGTCCGCCGGCGGCCGCGCCGGCCTTCATGAAGTCGCGGCGACGGACGCCGGGGAGCATCGAATCGAACCCGTCCGTCGAGCCCGTCGTCTGGTCGCCCGATTCTCCCGCGTCCGTGGACCGTTGTGTGTCGTTCGACATAAGTTGGTACGCGAGCGGCGATTCCCTCGCGACAGGCGGACGTTGCGCGGTGCCGTATATAGCCCCCCGAGCGGCTTGCTGCGCGGTTGGAAGCGCGCGAACAGGTTCGGCGATCGCCGGTCGCGTTCCGAGGTCGTGAGAATCCGGTCCGGGCGTCCGCCGTTCGAGGTGCGAACGATCGGTCGAAGAAAAGCGGCTTCGTCGGGCGGGTTCGCGGAGCGCGGTTCAGCGGCGCCGGGTGGTCACTGGACGACGACGGCGCCCTTCATGCCGACCGACGCGTGGGGCGTACAGACGTACTTCTGTATGCCGGTCTCCTCGAAGGTGTACTCGAAGGTGTGGCCCTCCTCTTGGATCGTCTCGCTCTCGAAGTCGCCCGACTCGGCGGAGACGTTGTGCCCGCCGCCGTTCCCGGTCCACTCCCAGACGACGGTGGTGCCGGCGCTCACCGCGACGGCGGCCGGGCCGAACGAGAGCCCGTCGCCCGCTCCGACCTCGACGGTGACCTCGTCCTGGCCGGTGGCGTCGACGGTCTGCTCGTAGTTGTTCGCGCCGTCGAACCAGCCGCCGTAGTCCGGCTCCTCGCCGAGGTACTCGACGTCGCTACCGGAGCCCCCGTCACTGCCGTCGGACCCGTCACTGCCGTCGGAGCCGTCGCTCCCGTCGGAACCGTCACTGCCGTCCGAGCCGTCGCCGCCGTCGCCGCCCCCGCCGGAACACCCGGCGAGCAGGAGGCTCGCGCCCGCAGCGGTCGTCGCCTGTACGAACCGTCTCCGTTCGAGCGTCGTGTCGTCTGTCATGTGGTCTATCGTTGGTGGGGTGTAGTTGTAACGCCCTGCGCGTCGCCTCGCCCGTCTGGAATCGCGTCGAACACGTTCGGGGGTTTCGCCCGCCGGGCCCCGGTCGGTCGACCGCTCGGTTCCGGTCGCCTACGGCTCTCCCCGCGGCGCCAACACGACCAGCGCGGTCCCGTCCTCGCGCGCGGTCGGTTCCACGCTCCGCTCGCCGTCGAACCGGAGCAGCTCGCCGGCCTCGACGCGGTGGGTCTCGCCGTCGAGGGCGACGTCGAAGGCGCCCTCCAGCGCGTGGAACAGCACCGTTCTGTCCGGGTGATCGTGTTCCGCGACGCCCTCGCCCGCCGCCAGCGAGAGGCGGACGGTCTTCGGCTCCTCGCCCGGGAAGGCCGACGCGTGCGGCTCGCCGTCGAGGTCGTCGAGCCGGACCGTCTCCGGTGCCGCCCCCGGCGCCGCCTTCGGCAGCTCGGCGACGAACCGCTCCGGCCCCTCGCGCTCGACCGCGTACGCCTCGTCGTCGAACGCGGGGACCTCCGCCGACAGCTCGTAGTAGAGCGGCTTCGGGTCGTGGTCGTTGACTATCGTGAGCGACTCGCCCGGCTCCAGGTCGGCGAACGCGTCGTGGATCCGGTCGTGTCGCTCGTTCGGCGGGATCTCTCTGACGTCGAGTTCTGCCATCGCCTCGTCCTCGACGCCGCAGCCGCATGTCGGGCGGCGCGAACACGTTCGGGACCGACGGAGCCGCGCGGGGCCGCTCGGGGAGAGAGCCCGTCAGCCGTCGCCGAGCAGTCCATCGATCCGCTCGCCGATCTGGCCCATCGTCGCGTCCGAGAGGCCGTGTCCGTCGCCCGGGTCGATACGGCACTCGACCGCCGCACCCGCGCGCTCGAAGACGCGCGCGGTCGCCCGGACGCGATCCGGGGGCACGTACGGGTCGTCCTCGCTGCTGACGAGCGCGATCCGGGTGCCGGCGAGCGGACCGTCGCCGTCGCGCTCCACCCCCTCGACCGCCTCGGCCTCGCGAGAGTCGAGGTCCTCGCCCGGCAGCGCCGCAGAGGCGACGAACGCGCCCCCGAACCGCCGAGGTCGGCGCCGCAGGAACTCGGCGACGACCGCGCCGCCCTGCGAGACCCCGACGAGGACGACGCGCTCGGGCGGGACCCCGGCGTCGCGCGCGACGTCGACCGCGCTCGCGACGCAGTCGGCCGCCGAGGTCAGCGCGGGCTCGTTCGCCGACACCGGCGCCCCGTGCGGCGCCGGGAACCACGTCGACCGGACCGCGCCGGGCGCGAGCAGCGTCGCGCCAGACCGGTAGAACTCGTCCGCGAGGCGGACGAGCCCCTCCGCAGTGCCGCCGCGCCCGTGGACCAGCACGACCGCGACCTCGGCGGCCGCGACCGGCGCGCCGCCGGTGACGAGCGTCGCCTCGGCGTGCGGTCCGGAGACGCCGGGGATCCGCCGGCTCACTCTTCCGTCTCTCTCGCCCCGCCGTGTCCGCCGGTCTCCCCTGGCCCGTCGAACGCCGGCAGCTGCGACTCGATCAGCTCGCGGTCCGTCTCGAACCGCGGCGGGAGGTAGAGCGCCGTTGCGTGCCCGGTCGCCTCCGGGTCGGTGAGCCCCGGGCCGGGCGGCCCGTCGGGGGTCGGCGCCTCGGTCGCGAGCTCGACGAGGAGCCCCCCGGGGCCGCGGACGTACAGCGAGTGGAAGAAGTGGCGGTCCTTCACGCGAGACACGTCGTACCCGCGGTCGCGGAACAGCCCGTGCCACTCCAGGAGCGTCTCGCGGTCCGCGACGCGCACCGCGGCGTGGTGGAGGGTCCCCGGGCCCTCCCGGAGGTACGACGCGTCCCGGTCGAGCAGGTCGACGGCCGTCGCGCGGTCGCCGGGCGCGCGGTACCGCACCCGGTCGCCCGCCTCCGCCTCGTACTCGAACCCGAGCGTCTCCAGGACGCTCGCGGTCCCGTACGGGTCCGCGGGGAGCGCGGTCACCCCGCGGAGCCCGCGGATCGCGTGCGCGGCCGGAACGGGGCCCTCGGTCCAGGGGTCAGACCCGCCGGTCTCGGTTTCGACCAGTTCGACCCGCGTCCCGGAGGGGTCCGCGAGCGTCAGCCCGCGGTCGCCGAAGCGCGCGCCCGGACCGATCGGCGCGAACTCGACGCCGCGGTCCGCGAGGCGGTCGCGCCAGTAGCCGAGCGAGTCCGGCGGCACGGCGAAGGCGACGGCCTCGTAGCCGGGTTTCCCGGTCCGTCCGGGCTCCGCGTTCTGGTCGGGAAAGACGGTGAACACCGAGCCCGGCGAGCCGGTCGCGTCGCCGAAGTAGAGGTGGTACTGGAGGCGGTCCTCGTAGTTCACCGTCCGGCGGAGCAGGCGGAGCCCGAGCGTCCCGCCGTAGAAGGCGGCGTGGGCCTCGGGGTCGCCGACGATCCCCGTGACGTGGTGGAGCCCGGGGGTGTCAGAGAGCATGGGGACGGTCGGCGCCGCGCGGGAAAGTCGGTGTCGGTGGGGGCGATCGCCGAGGCTCGCGATCGAGGCCTCAAGAGAGCCACAGCAGCCGCACGTTGCTCGCGGTGAGGTACGTCCCGGTCGCCGTGAGCAGCACCGGCGGGAAGTAGTACAGCAGGCCGTCGCCCTCGCGCGCGCCCTCGACGCTGATCCAGAGCATGACGAGGTAGACGGCGATCTTCAGGGCGACGAGCCCGGAGAGGCCGAACGACTCCAGGGCGACCCGCACGACCGGGTTCGCCTCCTCGATCGTCGGGACGTATCGGAGGAAGGCGATCGTGGAGACCACGTCCCCGACGCCGTACGTCGCGGTCGCCGCGATCCACAGCCAGTAGAACTCGTTCGGTCGCCGGCGGTAGGCGGGGCGCCGACGGGACCGGTCGCGGGATCTGACCACGCTCAGAGCTGTCGGCCGCCAGACGTGAATCTGCCGGTCCGCGGAGCCGCCGAAGCCCGCACCGCGTCCGGGGCCCCGCAGCCTTCCAGCCGACTTAAGAGGGATCGCGCCGTCTCGCCGGGCGTGACGGAGCCGTCGACCCGCGAGGAGAAGCTGGAGCTCGGCGTCGAGCTGCTGGCCCATCTCGAACGCGAGGAGCTCGACCTCGCCGCCGCGGTCGACCGGATCGAGACGATCACGACGAGCCCGGCGCTCACCCGCGACATCCTCGACGCGGCCGAGAAGCGCGGGATCATCGACCGCGAGGGCGCCCGACTGCGGGTCCGGCGTAACGGGACCTACGTCGAGTACGACAGCCAGGTCGTCGCGCGCGAGGGCGACTTCGAGTGCCGGCGGTGCGGCACGTCGATCTCGACGGGCCACTTCATCCGGCTGGACGCCGGGGAGCTCGGCCCCTTCGGCTCCTCGTGTATCCGGAAGGTGACCGGGCGGGAGTCGGAGTCGCCTTCGGAGTCGGAGTGAGCGCGGCCTCGGCCGCTCGCCCGCCGTCCGACCGTCGACCGAACTCGCCGGAGTATTTACGTCGGCGCCCGAAGCGACGGTAATGACCGCGCCGAACCGGAACGTGCTGTGGGCGAACGCGCTCGTCGACGAGCTCGTCGCCGCGGGCGTCGACGCCGTCGTCGCCTCGCCGGGCAGCCGCTCGACGCCGCTGACCGTCGCCGCCGCGGGCCACGAGGAACTCACGGTGTTCTCCCAGTTGGACGAGCGTTCAGCCGCGTACTTCGCGCTCGGCCGTGCCCGCCGGACCGGCCGCGTGACGCCGCTGATCTGTACCTCGGGCACCGCCGCCGCCAACTACCACCCCGCCGTGATGGAGGCGAGCGAGGCCCGCGTCCCGCTGCTCGCGCTCACCGCCGACCGCCCGCCCGAACTGCGCGACTCCGGCGCCAACCAGACCGCCGATCAGGAGAAGCTGTACGGCGACGCCGTCCGCTTTTATAAAGACCTCCCGGAGCCGGCCGCGAACGACCGGGCGCTCCGCTCGCTTCGCACCACCGTCGCCCGCGCCGTCGCGGCTGCGGAGGGCGCCGACCAGGGACCGGTCCACCTCAACGTTCCGTTTAAAAAGCCGCTGGAGCCGACGCCGGTCCCGGGCGACGTGCCCGACGACCTCCCCGAGGCGGCCGAGCGCGGCCGCGACGGCCCCTACGTCGACGTGACGGCCGGCGCCCCCGAACCGGGCGACGACGAGCTGCGCGCGCTCGCGGCCGAACTGGGCGACGCGGACCGCGGCCTGATCGTCGCCGGCCCCGCCGACCCGCCGGGCATCGACCCCGAGTCGGTCACTGCGCTCGCGCACGCGACCGGGTTCCCCGTGCTGGCCGACCCGCTCTCCGGGCTCCGGTACGGCGGGCACACGCGCGTCGCGCCCGTTGTCGGGAACTACGACGCGTACCTCTCGGCAGACCTCGCGGGCGGCGGCGAGGAGGGCGACGGCGACGCCGCGGGGGCGGCTCGTGAGTGGGCCGACCCCGACCTCGTCCTCCGGCTGGGCGCCTCGCCCACCTCGAAGCGCCTCCGGAAGTACCTCGCCGAGACCGGCGCGGACCAGTACCAGGTCGACCCCGCGGGGCGCTGGCGCGAGGCCGAGTTCGCCGCGACCGACCTCGTCGTCGCCGAGCCGAGCCGGCTCTGCGCCCGCCTCTCTCGGCTCGTCGGGGGCGGGAGCGGTGAGCCGGACTGGCGCGCGCAGTGGGAGGAGGCGGACCGCGTCGCCGAGGCGGTTCACGTTCGGGATGCGGACGCGGACGGAGGAGACGACACGGACGCGGCGGCCGACGTGACCGCGAGCGACGAGGCGGACGCCGGCTTCCACGAGGGCGACGCCCTCCGCGCCGTCGCGAGCGCGCTCCCCGACCCGGCGACGCTGTTCGTCTCGAACTCGATGCCCGTCCGCGACCTCGACCGGTTCGTCGGGCCGACGACCGCGAACGTCACCGCGCTCGGCAACCGCGGCGTCTCCGGGATCGACGGGATCGTCTCCAGCGCGCTCGGCGCGGGGAGCGGGAGCACGGACGACCTCACCCTCGTCGTCGGCGACATCGCCCTGTACCACGACTCGAACGGCCTGCTCGCGGTCGACCGCTGCGACGTCGACGTGACGGTGGTCGCGGTCAACAACGACGGCGGCGGCATCTTCCACAAGCTCCCGATCGAGTCGTTCGAGCCGCCGTTCACCGAGTCGTTCAAAACGCCGCACGGGCTCGACTTCGAGCCGCTCGCGGAGCTTCACGGCCTCGGCTACGAGCGGATCGACGCGCGCCCCGACGCGCTCGCGGACCGCGGCGAGACGCCGGCCGAGCGCGCGCGGGCCGCCGCTGACGACGTCGGAGCCGCCGTCTCGCGGGCGCACGGGGACGACGGGTCGCACCTGATCGAGGTCGACACGGACGCCGAGGCCAGCCACCGGACGCGGGAGCGGCTCGCGGCCGCGGTCGAGCGCGCGGTCCACGGCGAGAGCGCGGCGCGTGGCGAGGGGACGGACTCGTCGTAGTCGCGCGGGGGTCCGAGCCGTCGTGATCAGGGGACGATCGGACTCGGTCCCTCGCCGCGGCGCTCGCCGAGCGAGACCCCGGCGTACGCGACGACCGCGAACTGGATCCCGACGCCGAGGCTCGCGCCGAGCGCGAAGACGGCGGTGGCGACGGGGCCGCGGTCCGGACCGAGGTACCAGAGGACGACGGCCGAACCGAGCAGGAATGAGGCGGTCGCGCTCGCGCCCGTCGCCAGCGCGGTCAACGTGGCTGAGACGTCGGCGTCCCCCAGGCCGGCGAGGAGCGCGGCGCCGAACAGCAGGCCGTAGACCAGCAGGAACGCCGTGAACTGGGCGCTCACGAGGTACGTCGAGAGCGCCTCGGCCGACGGGAGCGAGACGGGGGATTCGAGGAGGATCGGCGAGAGCCGTCTGATTCCGCTGACCGCGAGCGCGACGATCGCGGCGACGATCGGAGGGAGGGCTGCCGTGCGCATACCCGTGAGCCCACGTCGACATCACTTATAAATCTCGATCGTGAGAGGGCGCCGGACGGCCCTGTTCCCGACTCACTCCACGTCGACGACCGCCTCCGCGCGCACGTCGCGGTCCGTCGCCGTCGCCTCGCCCACGACTCGGTAGGTCCCCGAGGGCGGGTCCCGCCACGTCGCCTCGTAGCCGACCGCCTCGCCCGGGCCTATCGCCTCGCTGCCGAGCGCCTGCGTGAACATCCGGCCCGCGCCGTAGCGCCAGACCGGATCGTCCCCGTCAGCGGCCGAGCCCTCCGCACCCTCGTCCGCCGGGTAGGCGGTGAACTCCGCGCGCTGGCCGGTGCGGAAGTCCAGCGTGACCGGCTCCGAACCCGCGTTTTCGATCCGCAGCGAGAGCGCCACCCCGTCGTCGGCCTCGGTCGCCGCGAGCGCCGCGTCGAGCATGGTCGCGTCTGCGAGGTCCGCGAGTAAAATACCTCGGCGGGCCCGTTCCGCAGATCCGCTCGGGAGGGGGACCGAGGCGGTCGACGACGCCTATAAGCCCCGCCTTCCCCTACCTCGCGGCGTGCAGGTCGTCGGCTACGAGACGGACGGTGCGAGCGGCTCGCCCGACACGGACGGCGACTCGGAACGGGCTCCGACCGCCGAGGCAGACGGACCGATCGGCGGCGGGCTCTACGTCGCGAGCGGCGGCAGCGTCGACTACGTGGACGCGGGCCCGGGCACCGAGCTCGCCTTCGGGCTCGGCGAGCGGCGCTGCGCGGGGACGGTCCACGAAGGCGATCATATCGCCTGTGACGCGTCGGACGCGCCGTACTGCGACGACCACTCGCACGTCTGGGTGTGCGCGCGGTGCACCGGGACGTGCCTGAAAGACGAGATGGACTGCCACGAGACGCACGCGATGTACCTCGCCGCGTTCGCGCCGGACGTGCTGAAAGTCGGCGTCACCAGGGAGTGGCGACTGGGCACTCGCCTCCGCGAGCAGGGCGCCGACCGCGCGGCCCACATTCGGACCTTCCCGAACGGGCGGATCGCCCGCGAGGTGGAGGCGGAGCTGGCCGCCGGCGACGACCTCGTCGACCGCGTCCGCGTCCCGACGAAGCTCGACGGGTTCGGACGCGCCGTCGACGAGGCCGCGTGGGAGGCGCTCCTCGACCGGTTCGACCCGATCGAGCGGTTCGACTTCGACTACGGGCTCGACCTCGACGAGCGCCCCGTCGCGGAGACGATGGCGGCGGGGACCGTCCGCGGCTGGAAGGGGCGCGTACTGGTGCTCGACCGCGGCGGCTCGACGTACGCCGTCGACGCGCGCGACCTCGTCGGCTACGAGCTGACGGACGCGGTGCCGGAACGTGAGCTCCAGTCGAGCCTCGGCGCGTTCGGCCGATGACGGGGGGAATTCTCTCGCTTTTGTTCGGCGACCCGTTCGCCGCGATGAACACGGTCGGGCTGGTCGCGTTCGCGCTGGTCGGCGCGAGCAAGGCGGTCCGCGAGGAGTTCGACCTCTTCGGCGTCGCGGTCGTCGGGCTGGCGATGGCGTTCGCCGGCGGGGTCACCCGCGACCTCCTCGTCGCGCGCGTCCCGCTCGCGCTGCGCTCGCCGGTCGAGATACTCCTCGGGCTCGTCGGCGTCGCGCTCGCGGTCGGACTGAGCGGGTGGCTCGCAAGCCCCGACGAACACCCGGTGACGCTCGTCGCGGACGCCGTCGGCCTCGCCGCGTTCGCCACGACCGGGGCAATCGTCGCGACGGACGCCGGGGTGTCCGTCTTCGGCGTCGTCGCCGTCGCGACGATCAACGCGGTCGGCGGCGGCGCGCTCGCCGACATCCTCCTCGACCGCGCGCCGTTCATCCTCTTCGAGGACTTCTACGCGAGCTGCGCCGTGCTGGGCGGCGTCACGTACTGGCTGGTCGGCGCGCTCGGCGGGCCCTCGGGGGTCGCGGCCGCGACGTGCGCGGCGGTGACGGTCGGCCTCCGGCTCGTCGCCGTCGCGCGCGGGTGGCGGCTCCCGACCGCGAAGCGGTTCGGCGACCGCTTCGGCGGCTGATCTCCTCAGCGACCCGACCGCTCGGCCCCCGACCGCTCGGCCCCCGACCGACTCAGCGACCGAACCCCTCGACCGCGACGACGCGCCGCACGCCGAGGTACGCGGCCGCGGCGATGGCGGCGTACGCGACCACGAGGACGCCCGTCGTCGCGTCCGCGCTGTCGATGGCGAGCCGCGCCACGGCGTTCGCGGGGCCGCCGGCCATCGCCGTCGCGCCGCCGAACAGCACGAGGACCGCGACCGAGTAGAGCAGCTGCGCCGCCTGACGGTCGGGCGCGACGGCCGCGATGCCGACCGCGACGGAGACGACGAGCGTCGTCAGCGCGGTCATCAGCGCCAGGATCGGGCCGACGTTCGCGACCGAGGTGCCGTTCGCCTCGAGGAGGAGGAGCCACAGCAGGGCTTGGCCCGGAGCGATCCCGATCGCCGCGGCCGCCTTCCCGTCGACGATCTCGGCGAGCGTGACGGGCGCGACGCGGAGCAGCTCCATGGTCCCCTGATCGAGCTCCTCCGTGATCGAGTCGACGATCAGCGACCCCGAGATGAACACCGGGAGGAAGACGAGCAGGGGGATCAACACGGTGTACGTGAACGTGAAGTACGGGCTGGTGTCGCTCCGGTCGGGCAGGGGGAGCGGCGACTCCTCGAGGGAGGAGGCTCGGGCGTCGCGCTCGTTCAGCTCGTAGGTCCGCAACAGCTCGCGCAGCTGCACCACGATCACCGTCGTCTCCACGGTGGCGTCGGGGGCGGTGACGGCGGCCGACACCCGCCCGCTCTCCGCGCGGCTCGTGACCACCACCGCGTCGGCCGCGTTCCGCTCGAACGCGCTCCGCGCGGCGCCCGCGTCCTCGTACGGCGTGACCGAGGCGCCCGGGACCTCCGCGGCGGCGCGCTCCAGGTCGTCGACCGCGTCGCCGGCGGCCGCGACCTCGATCTCCGCGCCGTCGAGCGCGCCGGGGTCGTACATCGAGACGAGCCCGACGACGAGGAACGACGAGAACATCGCGATGAACAGCTGGATCCCGATCGCCAGCAGGATCGTCTTCTCGGCGCGCAGCCCGGCGAGCTCCCGCCCGGCGATCGTCAGGCGGCTATCCAAGGCTCACCACCCCCACGTTGTACGCGGCGTGCCCCAGCGTCGCGAGCGTCAGCGCCAGTGCGTAGGCGGTCCGGCCGCGGCGCGCCCCGAGGGCGGCGACGCTCGTCGCCGTCGCGTGGAGGACGAGCGGGGCAAAGAACAGCGCCGCCAGCGCGAGCGGCGGCAGCCCGGAGAGCCCGGCAACGTCGGCGAAGGCGGCGCGGCCGAGGAACAGGTCGGTGAGGCCGACGGCCTGAACGACCGCGGTCGCCTTCTCCGCGAGGAAGAACCCGGTCCCGGAAGCGAGGCCGACCGCGAGCGCGACCCGATCGGTCCGCTCGAAGACGCCGCGCTCGAAGCCGGCGTAGAGGCCGACGCTCTTCGCGACCTCCTCGATGAACGCGATGGTCACGAGCAGCACCGGGATCGACACGGTGACCGGCAGCGCGAACAGCACCGCGACGGCCAAGAGCTCCGCGACGAACACGAAGGGGATCGTACAGGCGGTGAGGAACGCGACCGAGCCGAGCGCGCGGAGCCGGTCGCGGTCGAGGAGCCCGCCGCCGACCGCCCCGCCGACCGGGACAGCGGAGAGCCGTACCGCGAGCGCGTCGAGGAACTTCCGCGTCACGGGCTTCTGCGAGAACATGTCCTCCTCGCGGTAGACGCCGAGGCCGAGGCCGAAGAGGAGGGCGGCGCCGACCGCCATCGGCGCGGTCGAGAAGAGGACCTCGCCGGCCGAGACGGCCTCGCCCTGGAGGTCGAAGACGACGAGCGTCAGCGGCGAGACGAGCGCGACGGGCGTCACGTTCGTGAAGATGGCGGGGACGAACGCGTAGGTGGTCAGGAGCACGCTCACGCCGACCGTGACGAAGGTGAGCTCCTTGAACGAGCGCGCGAACATCGCGCCGACGAAGGTGGCCCCGAGGAACGTCGCCGCGACCGGCGCCACGGCGACCACTGAGAGCGCCCCGCCGCCGACGAGGAGCGCGATGAGGCTCGTGACGACCGCGGCGGCCGCCGCGTACGGCAGCGTCTTGCCGGCGACGATCTCGGCCGGCGACAGCGGCGTGACGAGCAGCGGCTCCCCGCGGCGGTTCGTCCGCTCGTCGAGAATAGAGGAGCCGTACGCCTGGATCAGGAAGTTCATCGGCACGAGGAAGGCGAACGCCAAGAGCAGCGAGGTGAACGGGAACGGCGGCGTGATCGACCCCGGCGAGCCGACCGTGTTCGCGCCGAAGGCGGCGCCGCCGATGGACGGCACCGCGAAGCCGCCGTCGTCGTCGGAGTCCGCGCCAGAGCCGACGGACCCCGCGTCGCCGGTGCTGTCGCCTCCCTCGCCGCCGCTCGTGCCGTCGCCGCCGTCGCTCCCGTCGTCGCCTCCGCCGGTCCCGGCGTCCGACCCGTCCGTCGACCCGCCGTCGCTCCCCCCGTTGCTCCCGCCGAGCGTCGCGCCGTCGTCGACGCCGGTCGTTCGGCCGACGTACCGGAGCGTGACGACGACCGGGAAGGCGGCCGTCTGGTTCGGCTCGGCGCGCATCAGTCGCTCGTTGTGCGACGCGACGGCCTCGCGGACCGACGCGGCCGCCGCCTCGCCCTTCTGCGTGTCGCTGGCGCGCACCACGACCTCATCGACGTCGGCGGCGTCGATCGATCCGTCGTCGCCGGAGCCGGGCCGTACCACCGTCACCACGACCGCGTCGGCGGAGTCGCCGAGCGACGCCGACCCGGCCGGGACCGGGCGCAGCGACGGCGCGTCCTCGATCGCCTCTGCGTACGGCGACTCGGCGTCGACGCCGACGCGGTACACGTCCTGGTCGACGTCGAGCCCGGCGACACCGGTCGCCACGCCGACGCCGACGACGCCGCCGGCGACGAGGAGGAGGGCGACCCCCGCCGCCAGCGTCCGGCGGTCGACGCCCCCCGACGCGCGGGCGGACTCCCACTTAGCGACTCGGAGGACGCGGCGGACGCCGACCGCGAGGCGTCGGCCGACGCGGCGGAACCCGTCGATCACTCGGTCGCCTCCGTCGCCGCCGGCCTCGCCGTCTCGGTTTCCGATTCGTCGCCGTCGCCATCGCCGTCGGCGTCGCTCTCGGCGTCGGTTCCATCACCGCCGGGGTCGCCGGTGTACCGCCCGGGCATCGGTCGCCCGACGATGTCGAGGAACACGTCCTCGAGGCTCGGCTCGCGGCTCCGGATGTCGACGACCTCGCCGCCGGCGTCGCCGGCGGCCTCCCGGACCGCGGCGACCGCGTCCATGCTCGGCACGGTCGTTCGGAAGCGGTCGCCGACCTCCTCTGTCGTCGCGTCGAGCTCGTCGAGCCCGGGCGTCGCGGTCGGCTCGACGTCCGTGAACACGCGGTACGTCGTCTCGCCGTGTCGCTCGCGGATCCCGTCGACGCTCCCGCGGGCGACGATCCGGCCCTCGTTCATCACGACGACGCGGTCGCAGACCGACTCGACGTGGTAGAGGTTGTGCGCGGAGAAGACGACGGTCTTGCCCGTCTCGCGGAGCTCGCGGGTGAACGCCAGCACCGAGTTCGTCGTCACGGGGTCGAGCCCGGACGCGGGCTCGTCGTACACCAGCACGTCCGGGTCGTTGACGAGCGAGCGCGCGATGGCGACCTTGCGTTTCATCCCCTTCGAGACGTCGCCGAGGCGGCGCTCGCGGTGGTCCAGTTCGAGGCGGTCGAGCGCGGCCTCGATCCGCTCGTCGGCGACCTCCCGGGGCACGTCGTAGAGGTCGGCGAAGAAGCGGAGGTACGACAGCGCAGTCATCTCCTCGTATAACGGCGACTCCTCCGGCAGGAATCCGAGGTGTCGGCGCATCTCGGGGTCCGAGGCGTCGAACCCCGCGACGGTCACCTCGCCGTCGGTCGGCTCGACGAGGCCGGCGAGTATCTTGAGCGTCGTCGTCTTCCCGGCCCCGTTCGGGCCGACGATCCCGAACACCTCCCCGTCGTCGACGGCGAAGTCGCTGTCGACCACGGCCGCGAAGTCGCCGTACGTCTTCCGCAGCCCCGAGGCCTCGATCATGCGCTCGGGTCCGGCGGCGGCCGGGTTAAACCCACGCCCGCGGTTATCGGCGGCGAGAACGGCCCCGTCCGCGTCAGTCGGTGTACGGCTTCTCGATGTTCGCGTCGCCGCTGATGTACGCGTTCATCCGGCGGGTGATCCCGTCGAACAGCGTGATGAGCGGCGAGAGGACGCGCTCGACCAGCCGGACCGGCGACGCGACCCGCAGCGACCACGCCTCGGCGTTTCCGAGCCCGAACGCCTTGGGGACGATCTCGCCGAACACGAGGACGAGGAAGCTCGTACACAGCGTCGTCGCCACGATCGCCGCCCCCGGCGGGAGATAGCTCGCGATCAGCACGGTCACGATGCTCGAGATGGCGATGTTGACGACGTTGTTTCCGACGAGCAGCGTGACGAGGAGGCGGTGCGGGTCGTCGTGGAGCTCCTTCAGAACGTGCCCCCGCGGGTCGTCCGCGGCGGCCTGTCGCTCGAACCACTCGGCCGGCAGCGAGAAGATGGCGGTCTCAGTGCTCGAAAAGAACGCGCTGAGCGCCAGCAGCACTGTCACCGTTGCGACCCCGGCCACCCCGAGTGTGACGCCGACCATGGCGCGTGTTTAAAAACGAGGTCAAAGAGGGTGTCGGCCGGACGCCGGTATTCAGCTGGCAGGCGAACCGCTCCCGGTCCGGGACGCGTCTCGATCCGGGATGCGTGGCGGTATCGATCCGGTCGCGCGACAGTGTCGATCCGGGATGCGTGGCGGTATCGATCCGGGACCCGTGGCGTTGCCAGTCTGCGGCTTCGCCGGGGCGCAGCAATCGCAGAAATCGGAACGCCGTACTACTCCTCTTCTTCCTCTTCCTCGACCGGCTCTCGGCCGCGTTCCCAGACGGCGTCCGCCGAGGTGTCGTTCGGTGCGGTGTGCGAGACGTCTTTCATGGTATCACGGTCGCTTGCCATATTGCCCTCCGATAGCTCGGAACCCCGTATTAACCCTTCGTGGAAAGAGATAATGAGACCTGATACCATATAAGGTATTAATATTGAACGCGCCGGTGGCGGTCCGATCGGTGAGCGAATTACGAATTAGTGGCGGTTAGATCGTCAAAAAACGGACGAACGTACGAATATGGGCGGCGGACCGCAGCGATGAGGCGTCCGGCCGCCGGATGAGGTCTCGTGTTCGAAAACCGCACCGCGGCCGGAAACGTCGACCGCGACGGCCGGGCCTCCGTGGTCCGAGAGGGGGCGACGCTCGCGGTCGGTCGCGACGTCGACGCGTCACCGGAGCGGACAGCGAGGGCGCTCCGCGACACGCGGCGGTGGCCCGACTGGAGTCCGTCCGTCAGCGGCGTCGAGAGCACGGACCGCTACGTCGAGGACGGAACGACCGGACGCGTCCGGGTCGCGGGCGCCCGGGTTCCGTTCCGGGTGACGGCCGCGACGCGCCTCCGGTGGGACTGGGAGGTCGCGCGGATCCCCGCGACCGGGCACAGGGTCGACCGGTACTCGGGGGATCCGGACCGGTGTCGGGTAGTGATCGAGGTCCCGCTGATCGCGGCCGCGTACGTCCCGGTCTGCCGGCGCGCGCTCGACCGGTTCGCGGCGCTCGTCGAGGGGGAGTGACTCCGACGGGGTCCGGTCGTTGAGACGCCCGAGCGACTCAGTTCTCGTACCCCTTCTCGAACGGGTCGATGACCTCGCTGCCCGGCTCGTCCTCGTCGCGGATGAAGCCCGGTCCTTGGGTCGCCAGTTCGAAGACGAGCCCGTCGGGGTCGGTGAAGTAGACGCTCTTGAAGTAGGTGCGGTCTTTCACCTCGGAGACCTCGACGCCGTGGTCCTCGAGGTGCGCCTGCCACTCCTCCAGCGTCGCCTCGTCTTCGACGCCGAACGCGAAGTGATGGCTCGCGCCCGGGCCTGGCGTCCCCTGCGAGTCCGGGTACTCGAAGTAGGTGACGTTGGTGCCCGGCTCGCCCTCGGGCGTCGCCGAGAAGTAGTAGTGCGGCGTCCCGGGGTCGTCGTAGTTCTGGGTCCGCTTGACCGTGTGCCAGCCGAGGACGTCCTCGTAGAACGCGGTGGTCTCCTCGATGTCAGTACAGACGTTCGTGACGTGGTGGAGCCCGGTCGTCGGCGGCGCATCGGTCATGGTCTATGCGAACGGTTGTCGGGAGGGCAGTTAGTCGTACTGGCGGCTCGAAGCGGTCGCGTGGCGGTTCGAAACGGGAAGGCGCGTGCGCGTCGGTCGGGGGAATTCGCGTGTGCGGCTCAGAACAGCCCGACGCCGACCGCGTACGGCCACGAGCTCCCGCCGACGGCGAGGAACGCCAGCGCGGCGCCGGCGCCGTACACGTTCTTCAGGAAGCCCGTCATCTCGTTCTGCTTCTCCTCGGGGTCGTCCATCGACCAGAAGTCGTGCATCGTCACTGCGGAGACGAGGAGGAAGAACGCGAGTGCGCCCGCCGAGAGGACGGGGAAGGCGCCGGCCGCGACGCCGAGACCGCCGAGGACGAGGACGGCGCCGGAGGCGATCACCGAGAACCGCGGCGCCGGCAGGCCCTTGAACTCGGCGTAGCCGGCCATCGTTTCGAGGTCCATGAAGTGGTTGAGGCCCATGAACGCGAGCGTCGCGCCGAAGACGATTCGGCCGAGCAGGAAGAGTTCGCCCGCGAGAGGGGTGTCGAACTGGAGCGGTAACGTCGCGATTTCAGCTAACATCGTGTAACCTGCTATACGGACGTAACCTATTTATCGCTTCCCGGACAATACGGTTAGTAGGTAACACCGATGTCATCACAGGATCTTTCGGCGGCGGAGTCGGCGGAGACGGCGGATTCGGGCGCTGACGCGACGGCGGATTCGGGCGCTGACGCGGCGCCGGAGGCGACGGCACCCGACACGCCCTGCCCCGTCATCGACTCTATCGAGCAGATCGGATCGCAGTGGCGGCTCGTCGTCCTCCACGAGCTGTTGAACGGCGAGGCGCGGTTCAACGAGCTCAAACGCGAGACGGACGCGAACGCTCGGACGCTCTCGCGCGTGCTCGACGACCTCCAAGAGACCGGGTTCGTCGACCGGCGGCTGGAGGAGGACTCGCCGGTCGCGACGTACTACAGTTTAACTGATAAAGGCGAGTCGCTCGCGCCCGTCTTCGAGGAGATCGACGAGTGGGCCCACGAGTGGCTGGCCGAGTGCGACGCGTGAGATCTGAGTAACGGTCTCACCGGTTCTTTATAAGTAATCCCAGCGCCAGTGGCGGTTTATTTATAAAACATTGTCAGCGGATAGACGGCGGACACCTCCGAAGTCCCAGCCGCTCATTTATCAATGATCGACGCCGGATCTGCGGCGGACACCTCCAAAACCCCAGCCGCTCGCTTATAAATGATCGACGGTGGACCCGCACCGGACACCTCCAAAGCCCCAGTCGCTCGCTTATAAATGATCGACGGTGGACCCGCACCGGACACCTCCAAAGCCCCAGTCGCGAGGCGGGCGCACGCTCGCTGCGGTCCTCAGTCGCTCGCTTCGCTCGCTCCTTGCGGTCCTTACGTCGCCTGCGCCCGCCTCGCGACTGCCCCTTTGAGTCCCGCCCCGCACNGTCCTCAGTCGCTCGCTTCGCTCGCTCCTTGCGGTCCTTACGTCGCCTGCGCCCGCCTCGCGACTGCCCCTTTGAGTCCCGCCCCGCACGGCACCGCACAGCACCTCTCACCTCCCCAGCCTCGTCAGTCGCCCGTCGCTTCGCTCCGGGCGACTGACTCCCTCGCGCGTGCTGCCTCGCGGCCGCCGAGGGCGGCCGCTCGCAGGCACGCGCCACCGCACCTCCTCGTTTATTATAAACCGTCCCGCCGCGAACGCGTTCCGCCGCCGAAACGCACACCCTTCTCCGGCGCGTAGCGACCGGCGTGTACGCCGGACTGAAGAACACTCCCTGCTGTCTGTGCGGCCGCGAGGAGACGCACACGCGGATCGCGGTGCCGCCGCGGGCGCTCCGGCTCATGGAGAACGGCGGGCCGATCGCGTGGCGCGACGTGGTCGGCACCGTGACGCTCCGATTCTGCGCCGACGACTGGGACCTCGTGAGCGACCTCGCCGTCGAGATGGACACCCATCCCCTCTCGCGGTGTAACGCGGCGCACGTCTCCTTGGACCTCCGCGAGGACCACGAGGCGCTGCTGTCGGCGACGAAGGCCGAGACGGACCAAACCGAGCTGGAGGCGCGCCTGGTTCGCGAGGCCGAAGCGACCCTGGACGCGGTCGACGACCCCTACACCGAGGAGCGCGACGTGGTCGAGGCGATCGTCGTGTTGCGCGCGCTGGAGGAGCTCGGCGTGCGGGACGGGCCGGGCCGCGCCGACGCGGACGCCGGGGAATCGACGCCCGCGGACGACGACTGATACGGGCCCTCTACCGCCTGATCTCGAACCCGTCTTCGCCCTCCGGCTCGCCGTACTCGGCGTCGACGTCCTCGACAGCCGCGGCCTCGCTTCCGGTCTCGCACCACGCCACCATGTCGCGGACGTCGCCCTCTGCCCCCTCGAAGACGGCCTCGACCCGGCCGTCGTCGAGATTCCGCACCCAGCCGTCGACGCCCGTCTCGCGGGCGGCGTCGCGGGTGCTCGCCCGGTAGAAGACGCCCTGAACGCGGCCCGAGACGAAGACGTGCGCGCGAACGCGGTCGGTCATCGGCCGACGTTGGGACCGGGGCCCGCTTAAACGACCCGACCGCGACCGACTTCAGTCGACCCGTCCGCGCCCGCAACCGACGCCTACTAACTCCCGGGCGCCGAGGTGGGCGACATGGACCTGTTCGGAACCGCCGGGATACGCGGCGGCGTCGAGGAGCGCGTCACGCCGTCGCTCGCGCTCGCCGTCGGGCGAGCCGTGGGCGCCGAGATCCGAAGCCGAGCCAACGAATCGAGCCCCGAGCCGACGGTCGTCCTCGCCCGCGACGGCCGGGTGACCGGGCCGGCGCTCGCTGCCGCGATAGAGGCGGGGCTGGCGGCGGGCGGCGTCGAGGTGCGCCGCGCCGGGCGACTCCCGACGCCGGCGCTCGCGCACGCCTCGCGCGGTCGCTACGGCGTGATGCTCACCGCCTCGCACAACCCGCCGACCGACAACGGGATCAAGCTGTTCCGCGACGGCACCGAGTTCGACCGCGACGCGGAGCGCGCCGTCGAGGAGCGTGTCGCCGACGAGGCGGCCGTCGCCCCGTGGGACGAGTGGACCGAGGCGACCCGGACCGACCCGCTCGACGGCTACCTCGACGATGTCCGGGAGTACGCCGCGCGGTTCGGCGCGCCCCTCGACGGCCTGCGGGTCGCGGTCGACTGCGGCAACGGGATGAGCGCGCCCGCGACGCCGACCGTCCTCCGGGAGCTCGGCGCCGACGTCGTCACGCTCAACGGCAACGTCGACGGCCACTTCCCCGGCCGGGGGAGCAAGCCGACCCCGGAGACGCTCGCCGACCTCCGCGCGTTCGTCGCGGACGCCAACGAGGGGGTCGAGAACCCGGGGCGGCCGGCGAGCCACGGGAGCGACGGCGCCAAGGCGTGGGACGGCGAGGGAGGCGAGGCGGGCGAGACCGAGGGATTCGCCTTCGGCATCGGCCACGACGGCGACGCCGACCGGATCGTCATCGTCGACGCGGACGGCGAGGTCGTCCACGAGGACACGGTCCTCGCTGTGCTCGCGGAGCGGTACACCCGCGAGAGCGACGCCGCGGACCCCGTCGTGGTGACGACGCCGAACGCCTCCGGTCGGATCGACGAGCGCGTCCGGGCGGCCGGCGGCCGCGTCGAGCGCGTGCGGCTCGGCGCGCTCCACGAGGGGATCGCGGCGGTCCGGGAGGACGCTGCGGAGGCCAGCGCCCTCGGCGAAGCGGGCGCGGTCGGTGAGTCGGGCGCCGCCGGCGAGGTCGGCGACGACACCCGCGTCGTCTTCGCCGCCGAGCCGTGGAAGCACATTCACGTCGCCTTCGGCGGCTGGATCGACGGCGTGGCCTCCGCGGCGGTGATCGCTCGCCTCGTCGCCGACGAGGGGCTGGAAGCGCTGCGGGCGCCGATCACGGAGCGCCCGTACCGCAAGGTGAGCGTCTCGTGTCCCGACGACGCGAAAGAGACGGTGATGGACCGGCTGGAGACGACGCTGCCCGACGCGTTCCCCGAGGCCGCGGTCGACACCGACCACGGCGTCCGGCTGGAGTTCGAGGACGCCTCGTGGACGCTCGTGCGGCCCTCGGGAACGGAGCCGTACGTCCGCGTCTACGCCGAGAGCGACGACGTCGACGACCTCGTCGCCGAGGTCGAGGGCGTCGTCGAGGACGCGGTCGCGGCGGCGTAGGCCGGGTGCGTTCGGTCGGCGCGGGAGCTCGGGAGTTCGGCCACGTTCACAACCGTGAGAAATCCGGAAACGTGGATCGGAAGCCCGGGTCGAGCGGCGATTACCCCGCAATTCGGCCGGCTGTTTTCACGAACGTGTCACCTCTGTGCGGCGGGAACGACGAATTTATGCCGCGTTCCGACGGGGTTACGAGTGAGATGGCATCCGACTTCGATCGGCGGCGGTTCATCAAGGCGGCAAGCGCAGCGGGCCTGGTCGGCCTCGCCGGGTGTAGCGGCGGCCCGAGCGGCGACGGCGGCGACGGGGGCGACGGCGACGTGCCGGCCCGGATCGGCATCGTCTACTCCGACGGCGGTCTCGGCGACAACTCGTTCAACGACGCGGCCCAGCAGGGCATCCTCCAGGCCGAAGAGGAGTTCGGCATCGCCTACGACGAGTCGGAGCCCGACGGCGCCGGCGAGTTCGAGCAGTTCCAGCAGCAGTACGCCGGGTCGACGGACCCCGCGTACGACCTGGTCTCCACCATCGGGTTCAACCAGGGCGACGCGCTTACCGAGACCGCGCCCGACTACCCCGACCAGGACTTCATGATCGTCGACACCGTCGTCGACGAGCCGAACGTCGCGAGCTACCTGTTCCGCGAACACGAGGGCTCGTTCCTGATGGGCGTACTCGCCGGCCACCTGACCGAGACCGAGTTCTCGGCGGGCGCCGGCGAGACCGATCCTGACTCGACGAACGTCGGGTTCGTCGGCGGCGTCGACAGCCCCGTCATCCGCCGGTTCCAGGCCGGCTTCGAGGCCGGGGTCGACTACGCGACCGACGACGTGGACGTCACCACGAGCTACGTCGGCAGCTACGCCGACCCCACGGGCGGTCAGGAGGCGGCGCTGTCGATGTACCAGAGCGGGGCGGACATCGTCTACCACGCCTCCGGCGCGACGGGCGTCGGCGTGTTCCAGGCCGCACAGGAGGAGGGTCGGTTCGCCTTCGGCGTCGACCAGGACCAGTCGATCTCCAACGAGTCGTTCGCCGACGTCATCCTGGCGTCGATGGTGAAACGCGTCGACACCGCGGTGTACGAGTCGATCTCGAACGTCATCGACGACGACCACCAGGGCGGCTCGACGACGGCGCTCGGGCTCGAATCCAACGGCGTCGAGTGCGTCTACGGCGACCAGATCGGCGGCGAGGTCCCGGACGAGATCACGACGGCCGTGGCGGACGCGCGCGACGAGATCATCGCCGGGAACATCGAGGTCCCGGAGACGACGAGCAACTGAGGCAAGACGGCGGCGGCGAGACCCGGACGCGCAGTCCGAACCCGACGCCGGCCTGACGCGCGGTCCGAACCCACGCCGGCCGGGCGCGCGGTCCGAACCCGACGCCGACCGGGCGCTCCGGACCGACACCGGGAACGCGGCTTTTCTGCGGATCCGGTCGGCCGAGAGACAGTATCGCGTACAACGGCTCGGAATCCGCGCGTTTTTAGGCTCCGACGCGGAGTTACGGGTGAATGAACCCGGCGGTCCACTTGGACGGCATCACGAAGCGATTCCCCGGGGTCGTCGCGAACGACGACGTTGATCTCGCGGTTGAGCGCGGGAGCGTCCACGCCCTGCTCGGCGAGAACGGGGCCGGCAAGACCACGTTGATGAACGTGCTGTACGGCCTCTACCAGCCGACCGAGGGGACCGTCCGCCTCGACGGCGAGCCGCAGTCGTTCGACTCGCCGCGGGACGCGATCGACGCCGGCGTCGGCATGATCCACCAGCACTTCATGCTGGTCGACCCGATGACGGTGTGGGAGAACGTCGTCCTGGGCAACGAGCCGAAGACTTGGGGCGGGCTGCGCGTCGACAGGGAGGCGGCCCGCGAGGCCGTCGTCGAACTGAGCGAGCGCTACGGGTTCGACGTGGACCCGGACGCGACGATCGCCGACATCTCCGTGGGCGAACAGCAGCGCGTCGAGATCCTGAAGGCGCTGTACCGCGGGGCCGACGTGCTCATCATGGACGAGCCGACCGCGGTGTTGACGCCGCAGGAGGTCGACGAGCTGTACGGCGTCTTCGACGAGCTCACCGAGCAGGGCAAGACGATCATCTTCATCTCGCACAAGCTGGGCGAGGCGCTGTCGGCCGCCGACGACATCACCGTCCTCCGCGACGGGGTCAACGTCGGCACCGTCGCCGCGGCCGACGTGACGCGCGAGGAGCTCGCGGAGATGATGGTCGGCCGAGAGGTGTTGATGGACCCTGCGACGTCGCCGCAGGAGGCGGGCGACCGCGTGCTGGAGGTGACGGACCTCGACGTCGAGGACGACCGGGGCGTCGAGGCGGTCTCGGACCTCTCCTTCGAGCTCCGGGGCGGCGAGATCCTGGGGGTCGCCGGCGTCGACGGCAACGGCCAGTCGCAGCTCGTCGAGGCGATCACGGGCCTGCGCGAGGCGGCGTCCGGCGACGTCCGCTACCGCGGCGAGTCGATGGTCGGGAAGACGCGCCGCGACCGGATCGACCGCGGGATGGCGTTCATCCCCGAGGACCGACAGGAGCGCGGCCTCGTGATGTCGTACGACCTCGTCGAGAACGGGATCTTGGGGAGCCAGCACGACCCGCCGTTCGCGAACGGCGGCCGGCTCGACTGGAACGCCTCCCGCGACCACGCCGAGGCCGTCATCGAGCAGTACGACGTTCGGCCGCCGGACGCCGACGCGGAGGCCGAGTCGCTGTCGGGCGGCAACCAGCAGAAGTTCATCGTCGGCCGCGAGTTCGAGCGCGACCCGGAGCTGGTCGTCGCCACCCACCCGACCCGCGGCGTCGACATCGGGTCGACGGAGTTCCTCCACGACCGGCTGCTCGAACTGCGCGCCGAGGGGAAGGCAGTCCTCCTCGTCTCCTCGAAGCTCGACGAGGTACAGGGGCTCTCCGACCGCCTCGCGGTGATGCACGAGGGCGAGTTCACCGGGATCGTCGACCCCGCGACCGTGACCGAGGAGGAGATCGGGCTGCTGATGGCCGGCGAGTCGCTCGACGACGACTCCGTCGAGGGGGCCGCGATCCACGACGCCGCGGGCGGCGGGACGGACGACACGCCGGGCGACGGGAGCGACGGCGCGGACGACGCGTCGCGCGACGGAATCGACGGAGCGACCGGCGGCGACGAGGGGGTGGACGCGTGAGCGACCCGAACCCCGACGCGGACGGGGATCCCTCCGTCTTCGCCCGCGTGGTCGCGCCGTTCGTCGACCGGAGCGTCGCGGAGCGGCTCGTCATCAGCGTCGCCGCCATCTTCCTCTCGATCCTCGTCGGCTTCGCGCTCGTGCTCGTCTCCGGCCGGATAGCCGAGTGTTCGACCGCGGCCTGGACGATGCCGATCACCGGGCTGGGGTTCTGTTATAATCCGTTCGAGGTGTACGTGGTGCTGTTCAACGGCGCGCTCGGCTACCCGTTCGCGGTCGGCGACCCCGGCCTGTTCAACCCGGGATGGACGCCGTTCAACCTCTCGTTCGGCCTGACGCTCTCGGAGACGACGCTTTTGATCTTCACCGGGCTCTCCGTCGCCGTCGCGTTCCGCGCCGGACTGTTCAACATCGGGACTCAGGGCCAGCTCGTCGTCGGCGCGCTCGCGACCGCGCTCACCGTCTTAGCGCTCGCGCCGCTCCTCCCGGCGGGCCCCGTCGCCGGCCTCGTGCTGATCGTCGTCGGGACCGCGGCCGGCGCCGTCGGCGGCGGCCTCTGGGGCGCGATACCCGGCGCCCTCAAGGCGTACGCCGACGCCAACGAGGTGATCACGACGATCATGCTCAACTTCGTCGCCGCGAACGTCGCGTACGTCCTCGTGTTGGAGGTGTTCCGCGCAGAGGGCTCCTCCGTGGTCGCCACCCGGTACGTCCCGGAGTACGCGCAGTTCCCGTCGGTGCTGTTCCCGGCGTCGACCGACTTCGCGCTGATCGCGCTGCTCGTCGGGGTCGCCTTCATCGGCGCGCTCTACTACTTCGTCGAGCACACGTCGCTCGGGTACGACCTCCGGACGAGCGGGGTCCAGGCCGCCGCGGCCGAGTACGGCGGCGTGAACGCGAAGCTCACGACCGTGCGGGCGATGACGCTGTCCGGCGCGCTCGGCGGCATCGGCGGCTCGGTGTGGGTGCTGATGTCCGAGGGGCGGTGGATGGCCTCGATCCCGGACCTCGGCTTCGACGGGATCACCGTCTCGATCCTCGCCGGGAACAACCCGATCGGCGTGCTGCCGGCGGCGTTCCTCTTCGGGATCCTGAAGGGCGGCGCCCTGGAGATCGGGTTCCGGACCGACGTCCCCACGGAGCTCGTCGCCGTGTTGCGCGGGCTCATCATCCTGTTCGTGGCGATGCCGGAGTTCTTCCGGATGATCGGCCGGTACGCCGGCGTCGGCGGCGCGGGCGGTGCGGGCTCGACAAAGCCGGACGAGTCCGCCGGCGGCGACGGGGGTGAGGCCGATGCGTAACCCCCTCTCGCCGGCCTCGCTCCTCGAGAGCGCGAGTGAGTCGAGCTACGTGCGTTCGCTGGTCGTCGGCACCGTGGGGGTGCTCGCGGCCCTCGGCGTGCTTGGGCTCGCGTTCCCCGAGTCGGTCTTCGGCGACCTCGCCGGTATCGTCTTCTCGACGAGCACCGGGGCGTCGACGGCGCGGCTCGCGGCGCCCATCGTGCTCGCCGGGCTCGGCGGCATCTTCGCCGAGAAGTCGGGCGTCATCAACATCGGGCTGGAGGGACTGCTCATCATCTCGGCGTTCGTGTCGGTGTACGCCGCGTCGGTCGTGGGCGTCGGCAACGCCGTCCTCGGCGTCCCGGCGCTCGTGATCGCGTTCCTCGCCGGGATCGCGGCGTCGACGTTCCTGGCGGCGGTGTTCGCGGTCGTCTGCATCGAGTTCAAGGCCGACCAGATCATCGCCGGGCTGGCCGTCTGGCTCATCGCCCTCGGGCTCGCGCCGTTCATGTCGACGGTGTTCTTCGGCGGCGTCAACACGCCGAACCTCGGCGTGAGCGTCGGGTGGAAGTACTCCGCGACCATGGTGGTCCTCGCGACCCTCGGTTCGTGGTGGCTCCTGAACCGGACCGCGTTCGGGAAACACCTCCGGGCGGCGGGCGAGAACCCGAAGGCGCTCGACACCGTCGGCGTCTCCGTCTCGAAGGTGCGCTACGCCGGCGTCCTGCTCTCGGGCGTCCTCTCCGGGGTCGGCGGGTCGGCGCTGGCGCTGTCGATCGGCCAGTTCGTCGGCTCCGGCGAGACGATGGTCCAGGGGAAGGGGTTCATCGCCATCGTCGCGTACCTCTTCGGCAACTACAACCCGCTCGGAACGCTCGGCGCGGGCGTCCTGTTCGCCGGCCTCGACGCGATGCAGATCCGCCTCCAGCAGCTCGGCTACGCGATTCCGGACACGCTGGTCCAGACCATCCCGTACGTCGTCGTGATCGTCGTGCTCGCCTTGGTCGGCCGGACGCAGATCCCCGAGGCCGCGGGCGAGCACTACGAGACGGAGGAGTAGGTCGCGTCGGTGACCCGGATCCGGGGCCGTCAGCCGGGCGCGCGGGCCCGTCAGTCCGACGCGCCGGCGTCGTCGGCCGGTGACGGAAGCCGCAGGTCCGCGAAGTCGTCCGCGTCTCCGACGCCCGTCACCAGCTTCACCTCGTCGGTGATCGGGACGCCGACGCAGGAGAGGCGGGCGTCCGCCTCGCGGATCTGCTCGTCGGTGAGGATCGACTGCCCGGGCATCGCCACGTCGCCCTCGACGACGACGACCGCGCAGTTCGAGCAGGCGCCGCCGCGGCAGGCGTACGGCCACGACCGACCGCCGCGCTCCGCGGCTTCGAGGATCGACTCGCCGGGCTCGACGAGGAACCGCCCGTACTCCGGGAGGTCGAGGTCGGCGTCGGCCGCCTTCGCGAAGAGGTCGTCGTCCTCGGTCGACCAGCCGCGCTCGGTCGCGGCGTCGTAGTCGAGGTGGTAGACGGTCGACGGCGACCCGCTCCGCACCGGTTCGACGGACCCCTCGGCGTACCGTCGGACCACGTCCGCCGCCTCGTCGACCGGCTCGTCGTCGAGGTCGTCGAACCAGTCGCGCACCGTCTCGGGCGCGAGGTTGGACTCCGCGGCGACCGCCTCGATATCGACTCCTTCGAGCCGGGCGACGGTCGAGACGAATCCCGGCGAGTCGAGCGCTTCGATCGTCTCCTCGACCCACTCGTCGGAGCGATCGTACCACGAGGCGAGCTCTCTGGTCCCGATGCCACGGTCGTACGCGACGGCGATCATCAGCGCCGCGGTCGCCTCCGCCGAGCGGACCTCGGGGAGCCACGCGCGGAGCCGATCGGCGTCGACCCGATTGAGTTGGCCCATGTCGGAAACGAACGTCTCCGGGCCGTTAAACGGTGAGCCTGAACAGTTAGGCATCGGTCCGGAGAGCGGCGGACGGCTGCTCGGCGCGAAATCCGTCGCCGCGAGGCCGACCGAAACGGGAGCAAAGAGTTTTGCCGGGCGCACGACACGCTCCGGTAATGGATATCGACGAGTACGACGTCGTCGTGGCGGGCGCCGGGACCGCCGGCTGCTACGCCGCCGCGACGATCGCGAACGAGGGGCTCGACGTCGTCATCGTCGAGCGGAAGGACGCTGAGGAGGCCGGCCACATCGCCTGCGGCGACGCCCTGAAGGGCGCGGACGCCTTCCCCGAGGCGATCCCGAAAGACCGGCTCGAGCCCGCGTTCACGAACACCGGGGTCGACCACGGCCGCTTCGAGATCCCGCAGGAGGACACGGTCCTGGAGATCCCGGTCCCCGGCGAGCTCGCCGTCGTCGACCGGTGGGAGTACGGCCGCCAGATCATCTCCGGCGCCGAGGACGCGGGCGTCGACTTCCACTACGACACCGTCATCAACGACGTGCTACAGGACGAGACCGGCCGCGTCACGGGCCTCCACGCGGTGCGGAAGGGCGAGCCGCGGACGTACGCCGCGGACGTCGTGATCGACGGCGCCGGGTCCCTCTCGCTGCTTCAGGACAAGGCCGACTTCGAGGGGACCACCTTCGACACGAACGTCCGCTACTCGCAGTTCTGCTCGGCGTACCGCGAGATCGTCGACGTGCCGGAGCCGGTCGAGTGGGACGACGCCCTCGTGTTCAAGGCGACCGACCGCGCGGCGGGCTACCTCTGGTACTTCCCGCGGACCGCGACGGAGATCAACGCCGGGCTCGGCTTCCAGATGACCGAGGAGCCGATGCAGCTCGTCGAGTCGCTGAAGCAGGACCTCCGGGACCGCCCCGAGTTCGAGGGCGCTGAGGTGCGCGACAAGCTCGGCGCCGCGCTCCCCACCCGACGCCCCTACGACTCGGCGGTCGCGCCGGGGTACATGGCGGTCGGCGACGCCGCGGGCCACGTCAACCCGACGACCGGCGGCGGCATCGCGGGCGCGGCGTACGCGGGCAAGTACGCCGGCGAGCAGGCGGTGAAGGCGATCTCCGACGGCGACGTGAGCGAGGAGAACCTCTGGCGGTACAACACCCGCGTGATGGACCACTTCGGCGGGCGCTACGCCGGCCTCGACGTGTACAATGTCCTCTCGACCGCGGTCGACGTCGACGACCTGATGGGCCTGCTCGCCTCGCTGCCGGGCGAGAAGCTCGCGGAGGCGTTATACGAGGGGTCGACCTCGATGTCCTTCGGGCTGAAGGTGAAGGCCGCGATCAAGTCCTTCGGCTACTGGGGGACGATCCGGAACTTCTACCAGACGAAGTCGCTGGCGGACGAGCTGATCGGCCACTACGACGAGTACCCAACGAGCCCCGCCGCGATGGCGAACTGGACCCGCGAGCGCGACGACATCATGGACCGCGTGTACGAGACGACCGGCGCCGACGCGAAGTACTGAGGCCGTGAGCGGTTACCGACTCACGACCGTCGAGACCGTGCGCGAGCGGGGCTCGTGGGCGTTCACGGCCCGCGAGGGCGACGCGGACCGCGAGGTGTTCCTCGTGCCGTGCGCAGACGAGCCGGGCGAGGCCGAGGGCTCCGCTGATCAGCCTGTCCGCGCGTGGATCAACCGCTGTACCCACGAGGACCAGCGGCTGTACCGGGAGGAGGTGGGTGCGGTCACGCGCGGCGGGTCCGTCGTCTGCCCGAAGCACGGCTCGGCGTTCGATACGTGTGAGGGCTCCTGTGACAACGGCGAGGCCGCGGGCACGACGCTCCGTTCGATCGACGTCGAGGTGCGCGACGGCGCGGTGTTCCTCACGGACGACGACCTCACGTACCTCTACGAGGGGTTACCGGACGAGAACGGCGACGACGAGGGGCCGGCGTCGAGTTCGCACCTCACGTTCTGAGTTGCGAAGGTCCGAGGTGCGAACTCGTGGTCGGCTCTTTTTAGATAGGCAACTGTGTGTTGACGTTTCCCGGAGCCCCAATCGCTCGGCTGTACGCGACCGCTTATAAATGACCGATCGACACCGACACCACCGAAGCCCCAGCCGCTCGGCTGTACGCGACCGCTTATAAATGACCGATCGACACCGACACCACCGAAGCCCCAGCCGCGAGGCGTGCGCACGCTCGCTGCGGTCCTCGTCGCTCACTTCGTTCGCTCCTGCGGTCCTTACGTCGCCTGCG